>NZ_CP137852.1:3745000-5121490 GCF_033547095.1 Sediminicoccus rosea
ATCGGGCCGCGCCTTCGCCGCCTCGATCATCTGCGCCAGGGTGCGGAAGGGCGTGGAGGGATGCGCCGTCAGCGCATAGGGACAGGTGCCCAGCAGCGAGCAGAAGGTGAAGGCCTCCATCACCCGGTAGGGCAGGCTCATCAACGTCTCATTGCCGGCCAGCGTATCATTCGCCAGCATCCAGGTGTGGCCGTCGGGCTGCGCGCGCGCCGTCTCGGTCGAGGCGACGGAGCCCGAGGCGCCGGCGCGGTTGTCCACCACGACCGGCCGGCCGAGGATCTCCTGCAGGCGCGGCTGCAGGATGCGCGCCACCGTGTCGTTCGAGCCGCCCGGCGGGAAGGGGATGATGATGCGGACCGGCCGCTCGGGCCAGGATTGAGCCCAGCTTCCCGTGGCCAGGGCGGGACTCGCGAGCAGGGCGGTGATGGCGGAACGGCGCTGCATGTTGGTTTCCCCGGTGTGACCGCGGCAGCAGATCACAGCCATGCGCGCCGCCTCAAGCGGCTTGTGCGAAGCCCGCGCGGATCGCCTCGACCAGCGCCTTGCCGCCGGGCAGCAGCGGCGCCTCGCCCAGCGCCAGGAGAATTCCCATTTCGCCGAGCGGCGGCAGGCCCTCCGCCTCCCCCATCCAGACCAGCCCCGGCGGCAGGCGCGTCGGCGTCGAGATGGTCAGCGCCAGGCCCGCCAGGGCCACAGCGAAGCAGCCCGACTGCGTGGTGCTGTTGTAGCTGACGCGCACCCGCCGGCCCTCGCGCCCCAGCGCCTCCAGCGCGGCACGGCGCCAGGTGCAGCCGGGATGGGCCGCGGCCAACGGCAGCGGGTCGCGCTTGTGCAGCGTGCTGCCCTGCGGGCCCACCCAGCGCAGCGGGCCGCGCCACACCTCCTCGCCATCGCGCCCATGGCCCTCGGTCAGCAGGGCGAGGTCCAGATGGCCGTGCTCCAGGCGTTGCGCGAGTTCCTCGGAACTCATGCAGAGCACATCCACCTCGATCCCCGGATGGGTGCGGGCGAAATGCGCGAGGATGCCGGGCAGCCATTGCAGGGCGTAGTCATCGGGGCTGCCCAGGCGCACCTGGCCGGTGAGTGCGGGCGCCCGGAAGGTGGTGATGATCTCCTCGTTCAGCGCCAGCAGGGTGCGGGCACGCTCCAGCAGCCAGGCGCCCTTGGGCGTGGGCTCCAGGCCGCGATGGCCGCGGCGCAGCAATTCCTCGCCCAGGATCTCCTCGAGGCGGCGCATCTGCATGGAGACGGCGGATTGGGTGCGGCCGATCTTCTCGGCCGTGCGGGTCACGCTCTCCCCCTCGGCGATGAGGACGAAGCTGCGGAGCAGTTCAGGGTCGAGGCCGGCGGGGAGGTTCATGTGGCAACATCACGATAATTGATGTTCACCGTCAAGATTAGTCGTTTGAATGATGATTCCAGGGCTGGGATAACCCAAGGGCGCTTTCACCAAAGGAAAAGATCATGTCCGCCCAGTTCAGCCCCCTTCCCTCCGCCCTGCGGCTTTCCGCGCGGTTCGGGACGCCGAAGGTCGGCCTTGGCTGGGTGACGTGGCTGGCCCGCTTCTGGCGCGCCTATGACACGCGCCGCCAATTGGCCGAGTTGGACCCGCATCTGCTGCGCGACATCGGCGTGACGCGGCTGGACGCGCAGCTCGAGGCCGCCCGCAAGCCCTGGGACATCCAGGGCGGCTGAACCCGGCCTCAGGGTCGGGGGGCGGTGCCGGCCAGCCGGCCCGCCGCCCACCCGGCCGCCTCCCGCCAGGGCCGATGGCGCATCGCCACCGCCGGCTGCTCCGGCGCGGCGGCGAGCGGAACGCCCAGGCGCTCCGCCTCGGCCATCGCCTCGCGGATGTCGAGGATGAAGACCTGCCGCCGTGCCCCCTCGGCCAGGCCGGCCAGGTCCATGCCGGTCAGGGCCGCGAGCAGCGGCGCGGCGCCCGGCTGCGGCAGGGCCGTGGTCAGCCCCATTACACGGCCGCTGCCATCCACCACGGGCCCGCCGGAAAATCCCATCAGCGCGCCGAGTCCCGCCGTGAAGCCGGGGCCGAAGCCGCGCATCTGCACATAGGGCCGCGCCACCCGCCCCTCGGCCAGGGCGCGCCCCAGTCCCTCGGGCCCGAGCGCCCAGACCGCCTCCCCCGTCACCGGCAATTCAGGCGCGAGCGGCGCCGGGCGCAGGAATCCCTCGGGCATGCGCAGCACGGCGAGGTCCATGCGCGGGCTGGCGGCGACCAGCCGGGCCGGCGCCTCGGCCAGCCCATCGGCCCGGCGCAGCGTGACCGGGCCACCCGCCTGGCGCAGCACATGGGCGTTGGTCAGGACGTGGCGGCCATCCACCGCGATCGCCGCACCCACGGTGACGCCGCCCGCCTGCAGGCTGGCCAGGCTGTCCCGCGCCACCCGCGCGGCGGGCGTCCCCGCGGCCTGCTCCGCCGGCAGGGCGGCGCAGCCGGCCAGAAGCAGCAACCCCAGGAACATTCCGAGAAAGCGGCGCATGTTTTCCGGCATGGCAATGTTGCACCCGCGGTTCGATCTCCTTCAGATTGAGATGTAAAAATTAACAATTTCCGAAAGATGGACGTCGGACATGGAACTCCAAGACCCTGTCGCGGCACCCAAAGCTTGACCTGCGGGGGCGCCAGGGATTAGAACATTTCAAGAACAACATGCTGCTCTCCCCGCGCCCCTCCCCGCCCGAACCCGAGACGCCCAGCCCGGCGGCGATGGACCGCGCCGCCCTGCTGGCGGGGCTGCGCGCGCGGATCGCCCGCTTCGATCCGGGGCTCGAGACCGGCCGTGCCACCCTGCCCCTCTCGCCCGAGCTGGACGCCCACCTCCCCTGGGGCGGCCTGCCGCTCGCCGGGCTGCATGAGGTGCTGGCGGCCGAGCCCGGGGCCGGCATGGGCTTCGCTGGCCTGCTGCTGGCCCGCGCCCAGGCGGCGCTGCCCGGCCGTTCCGTCCTCTGGATCGCCGATGAGCCGGATGCCTATCCGCCCGGCCTCGCCAGCCTGGGCCTTTCCGCCGCCAGCCTGATCCTGGTCCGCGCGCCCCGCCCGGCCGATGCGCTCTGGGCGGCCGAGGAAGGGTTGCGCTGCCCGGCCATCGCCGCCGCCCTGGTGATGAACGTGACGCCCGACCTCACCGCCGCGCGCCGCCTGCAACTTGCCGCCGAGACGGGGGGCGGCATCGGCCTGCTGCTGCGCGGCGAAGATGAGAGCCCCGGCCCCACCGCGGCGCTGACCCGCTGGCGCCTGGCGGCCCGGCCCAGCGAGGGTGGCTCGGTCCATCAGCTCGGTGACCCGGCCTGGGAGATCGCGCTGCTGCGGGCGCGGGGCGGACGGCCGGGGGCCTGGGCGGGCGAGTGGGACGCGCTCAGGGGCGAATTGCGGGTGATGGGGGCGGCCGCGCCAAGCCGGCGGGCGTTGGGCGCATGAAAAGGGCACGAAAAGAGGCCTCCGGGGGCTGGGCCCGGGAGGCCCCAGCCCCCAATCCCTTCAAGGCACTGCGCGCCGCGGCCCGGAAAATCCATTTGTCCGAAAAGGCACATGGCGCATGACGGGGCGGCGCGCTGCACGGACGCCGCGGCTGCCGCTCTTCGAGGCGGGGCCGCCAGTGGCACCGGCCCTCGCCCCCGCCACCGGGGAAGCCACCGGAACCCGCCGCTTCCTCATGCTGCACGGGCCAGGCCTGGCCTCCCCGCGCGCCGCCATCTGGGCGCTGCGCTTCTCCCCCCTCGTCGGCCTCTGGCGCGACGAAGGGCTGCTCATCGAGACCACCGGCCTGCCGGAGCCCGAACCCGCTTTGCTGGCCCGCGTGCTGGCGGCCTTCGAGACAGCCGGGCATCCGGCGCGGGGCTTGATCGGCGCTGCCCCCGCCGCGCTGGCCGCCCTGCTGCGCGCCGGCCTGCCCCCCCAGGTGCTGGACCCCATGCCCGATCTGGCACGCCTGCCGGTCAGCGCCCTCGCCCTGCCGGCCGAGGTGATCGCCGCCCTGCATCGCCTCGGCCTGCGCGAGGTGGCGGCGCTGGAGGCACAGCCGCGCGGCCCGCTGGCCCGGCGCTTCGGCCCCGCCATCGCACAGGAACTGGCGGCGCTGCGCGGCGCCATCGCCCCCTTCACCCCCATCCGCCCGCCGCCCCGCCACCGCGTGGCGCGGGACTGCCTTTCGCCGCTGGTCACCGCCCCAGGACTGGAGCGCGCCATCGGCGGGCTGATCGCGCAGCTTTGCGAGGGGCTGCTCGCCGCCGGCGAGGGCGCGCGGGTGCTGCGCCTCACCGCCTTCCGCGGCGATGCCTCCTGGCAGGAACTCCGCCAGGGCCTGGGCCAGGCGAGCCGCGAGCCCGCCCATCTGCACCGCCTGCTGGCCCGGCGCGTGGAGGAACTGCGGCCCGAACTGGGCTTCGAGCGCCTGGTCCTGGCGGCCGAGGTGACGGAGGCGCTTGCCCCCCGCCAGGCCGGATTGCCGGGCGAGGACACGGCGCCCGAGGAACTGGCCGCTCTGCTCGACCGGCTGGGGCAGCGGGTGAAGCTCTGGCGCCTCGCGCCCCATGCCTCGCATTGGCCCGAGCGCGCGCTGCGCCGCGTCAGCCCCTTCGCGAAGGTGGCCGAGTTCCAGCCGGCGTCACGCCCGGTGCGGCTGCTGCGGCGCCCCCTGGCGCTGGAGGCCGTGGCCCTGCTGCCCGATGCGCCCCCTTCCCTGCTGCGGCTGGGGCGGCAGAGCCACCGCATCCTGCGCGCCATGGGGCCGGAGCGGCTGGAGCCCGAATGGTGGAGCGGCCACGGCGCCCGCCCGCGCGACTATTACCTGGTGCAGACCCAGGACGGCGCCCGCTGGTGGGTCTGCCGCAGCGGCGCCCCCGGCGCCGCGGACGCCAAGTGGTATCTGCATGGATATGTGTGTTGATGCCCTCAGACGCCGGGCGCCGGCTCTGCCGGCTTGGCTTCGCCGCGCCACGGGTGCGCCGGGCCATGGGTCCGGTTGGGCGGCGCCGGCCGCAGGCGCGGCCGGATTCTCGGAAGGAGCGCTGCTCATCCGAGCGCGGGAGCGCCCTCCGCGTATCCGCGCCGAATAGGCGCGGCGGAACGCTTCAGCGTTCCGAAGCCAAGCCGGCGGAGCCGGCGCCCGGCGCCTGAGGGCATGACATATGGCGAGCCCGCGGCGCTCTCGAACTTCTCCTTCCTGGAGGGGGCCTCGCATGCGCGGGAGCTGGTCGAGACGGCGCAGCGCCTGGGCCACTCGCTGATCGGCGTGGCGGACCGGCAGGGCTTCGCCGGCAGCGTGCAGGCCATGGTGGCGGCCGAGCAGGCGGGGCTGCGCTACCTGCTGGGTGTGCGGCTCACCTTGCTGGACGGCACGGAATACCTGGCCTGGCCCAGCGACCGCGCCGCCTATGGGCGGCTGACCGCCATGCTCTCGGCGGCACGGATGGAGGCGCCCAAGGGCGAATGCCCGCTGACGCGCGAGGCGCTGCTCGCCGCCGCACCCGGCCAGGCCCTGGCGCTGTTGGCCCCTCGCAAGCCCGACGCCGCCTTCGCCGCGCGGCTCCGGCGCGATGCGGCGGAGTTCGGCCGCGCGCTGGCGATGCCGCTCATGGTCGCCGCCCATCACCGCGCCATCGGCGATGACCGCGCGCGGCTCGATGCGCTGGCCGCCATGGGTGCCAGGCTGATCGCGGCCGGCGGCGTGCGCTACCACGTCCCGCAGCGGCGCCGGCTGGCCGATGTGCTGACCGCCATCCGCCTGGGCCGCCCCGTGGAGGAGCTCGGCCTGGACGCCGAGCCCAATGGCGAGGCCTGCCTCAAGCCGGAGGGCGAGTTGCGCCGCCTCTTCCAGGGGCATGAGGCGGCGGTGGATCGCGTGGCGGAGCTGGCGGAGGTCGCGCGGTTTTCCCTCCGCGAGCTCGCCTATGAATACCCGGATGAGATCCTCGACCCCGGCCGCACCCCGCAGCAGACGCTGGAAGCCCGCGTGGCCGAGGCCGAGCGCCGGATCTGGCCGGAAGGCACGCCGCCGAAGGTGGCGCGCCAGATCGCGCATGAACTCGCGCTGATCGCGAAGCTGAACTACGCGCCCTATTTCCTGACGGTGCACGAGATCGTGCGCTATGCGCGCTCGCGCGGCATCCTCTGCCAGGGGCGCGGCTCGGCGGCCAATTCGGCGGTGTGCTACGCGCTCGGCATCACCGCCGTGCCGCCCGACAAGCATGACCTGCTCTTCGAGCGCTTCATCAGCGAGGCGCGCGACGAACCGCCCGACATCGACGTGGATTTCGAACATGAGCGGCGCGAGGAGGTGATCCAGCACATCTACGAACGCTACGGCCGCCACCGCGCGGCCATCGCCGCCACCGTGATCCGCTTCCGCGAGCGCAGCGCGATCCGCGAGGTGGGCAAGGCGCTGGGCCTGGATGAGGCGGTGACGGCGCCGCTCGCCAAGGCCGTCTGGGGGGCGGGCGACGCCACCTGGGCGGAGATCGCGGCCGAGCATGGGCTGGATGCGGAGGACCCGCGCCTCAAGCTCGCCTGCGAGCTGGCCGATGAGATCCAGGATTTCCCGCGCCACCTCGCCACCCATGTCGGCGGCTTCGTCATCACGCGCGGGCCGCTCACCGAGCTGTGCGTCGTGACCCGCGCGGCGATGGAGAACCGCCACACCATCGAATGGGACAAGGACGACATCGAGGCGCTGCGCATGCTGAAGGTGGATGTGCTGGGCCTGGGCATGCTGAGCTGCATCCGGCGCGGCCTGGCGCTGATCGGCAAGTCGGCGCTGACCGAAATCCCGCAGGACGACCCCGCCACCTATGAGATGCTGAGCCGGGCGGACAGCCTCGGCGTCTTCCAGGTGGAGAGCCGGGCGCAGATGAACATGCTGCCGCGCCTGCGCCCGCGCGAGTTCTACGACCTGGTGATCGAGGTCGCGATCGTGCGCCCGGGCCCGATCCAGGGCGACATGGTCCATCCCTATCTGCGCCGCCGCAATGGCGAGGAGGCGGTGGAGGTGCCGCCGGGATTGGAGGAGGTGCTGGGCAAGACGCTCGGCGTGCCGCTCTTCCAGGAGCAGGCGATGAAGATCGCGATCGTCGGCGCCGGCTTCTCGGCCACGCGCGCGGACCAGTTGCGGCGTGCCATGGCGACCTTCAAGCGCAACGGCCAGCTCCCGCAATTCCGCGCGGAGTTCCTCGAGGGCATGGCGCGCAACGGCTATGACCCCGGCTTCGCCGAGCGCTGCTTCCGCCAGCTGGAAGGCTTCGGCACCTATGGCTTCCCGGAGAGCCATGCGGCGAGCTTCGCGCAGCTGGTCTACATCTCGGCCTGGCTGAAATGCCACCACCCGGCGGCCTTCGCGGCGGCGCTGCTGAACAGCCAGCCCATGGGCTTCTATGCGCCGGCGCAGATCATCCGCGACGCGCGCGAGCATGGCGTGCGGGTGCGGCCGATCGATGTGACCATCAGCGAGTGGGACTGCACGCTGGAGGGGGAAGAGCTGCGCCTCGGCCTGCGCCAGGTGACGGGCCTTTCCGACAAGGTGGCCGGGCGCATCATGGCCGCACGCCCCTTCGCCGATTTCCGCGACCTGGTGCGGCGTGCGAGCCTGGATCGGGGCGCGGTGGAGCGCCTGGCCGAGGCCGATGCGCTGCGGGGCCTGGGTCTCGACCGCCGCGCGGCACTCTGGGAAGCGGCGGCCGTCGAACACGCGACAGCCCTCGCCGCCCCCATCACCGAGGCCGCGCCGCAACTCCCGCTGGCGACGGCGGGCGAGCGCGTGGTGCTGGATTATGCCGGCACCGGCCTGACCCTCGGCCCGCATCCGCTGGCGCTGCTGCGGGGTGAACTCGCACGGCGCGGCGCCGTCAGCACGCTGGACTACGCCCGCGCGCGGCAGGGGAAGTGGCTGCGCGTGGCGGGGCTCGTGCTGGTGCGGCAGCGGCCGGGCAGTGCCAAGGGCGTGATGTTCTTCACCATCGAGGATGAGCACGGCACGGCCAATCTCGTCCTCTTCCCCGACATCTCGCAGCGCTTCCGGCGCGAGGTGGTGGCGGCACGCCTGGTCATCGCCGAAGGGCGCCTGGAGCGCACCGAAGCGCATGTGCCCATCCTGCACCTGCTGGTCCGCAAGCTGGAGGATCATTCGGCCCTGCTGCACGGGCTGCATGAGCTGGATGGCGACACCTGGGCCAGGACCATCGCCCATGCGGATGAGGTGCTGCGGCCCAACCTCTCGCCCGATCCACGGGTGAAGCGGAAGGAAGCGCTACGCCAGCCCAGCAGGGATTTTAAGTGATGGCCTTCTTGCCTCGAGCGCCGGCGCAGGCTGCGGCGGCTTGGGGGGCGGCCTTCCGACATGTGGCGTGGTTGGGGAAGGCATCGCGTAGCCGCCGGCGGCGGTGCGGCCGGATCCTCCAGAGGCCGTCCCAATGGTTATTTGCGAATCATTCTCATTTGCAGCATACTCGCCGCAGCACGGAGAACCTGCCCATGGCGACTCGCGGCCTTCCCACCTGGCCCCACCTCAATGAGTGCGCGGACAACCTGCCCGATCCCGAGCGGCTGCTGCTGGATGCCGCCCGCGCCTGGGCCGGGCCCGGCCCCGCCGGCCCGGTGGCGGAGGCCGCGCTGGTCCTCGCCGCCGCGGGCATCGAGGGCGCGGCGCTTCGCCTCGATCCGCTGCTGCGCGCCCTGCCCGGCCTGCAGCTCGCCTGCCCACTCTGCCCCGCGATCCACACCACGGAGGCCGCGCTGCTGCTGGCGATCGGCGCCGTGCAGCAGGGCCGGCGCAGCGTGGCGCTCGGCCTGCTGCATCGCCTGGCCCCGCCGCTTGCCGCCTATCGGGCCATGCCGGCGCTCATCCTCCTGGCCTGCGCGCTGCGCCGCGGCGGCGTCACCTTCGAGCCGCGCCTATGAGCGTGGCCCCCAGACGCTGGCCCGCACCGCCACCGCCGCGAGCACGCCATAGGCGGTGACACCCAGCGCCACGGCGAGGAACTGCCCATCCATGCCGAAGCCCAGCACATCGCCCAGCAGCCAGCCGCCGCCCACCGCGATGCCCAGGCGCGAGAGGCCGGCCGCGATCGGGTAGCCCATCCGCCCCGCACCCATCGCCGCGAAATACATCGCCATGCCGAGGCCGAAGCCGCCAAAGGCCGGCCCGATGAAGGTCAGCGCGCGGGCCGCGATCGCCGCCACCTCGGCATCCGAGGCGAAGAGGTTGGCGAAGAACATCGGGAAGATCGCGACCGAGATGCCCACGCTGGAACAGACGCCGAAGGCCATCATCCCGCCCACCCAGGCGGTGCGCCGCGCCGTCTCCCAATCGCCCTGCCCCACCGCGCGGCCGACCAGGGCCGTGAGCGCCGAGCCCACGCCGAAGGCGAGCGGGATCATCATGAATTCCAGCCGCGCCGAGACGCCGTAAGCCGCCACCACCGCCGCGCCATAGGAGGCGAGCCGCGCCGTCACCAGGATGGTGGCGAGGTTCGCGATCAGCGCCAGCGTGCAGGCGATGGCGCCGACGGCCAGGATGCGCCGGAACAGCGCCCATTCCAGCCGTACGCGCAGATTGGGCGTGAAGCCCGCAGCACCCGAGAACACGACCTTCGCCATCACCCCCGCCGCCGCCCAGAAGCAGAGCGCGAAGGCGAGACCGAGCCCGATCAGCCCGAGGCCCAGCACCTCCGCCAGCACGAAGCCCAGCGCGGGGTAGCCGAGCCAGGCGAAATTCAGCACCCGCGCCGCCAGCGCATGCTTGCCCGCGCCACGCAGGATGGAGCCGAGCGTATTGGCCATCCAGGCCGGCACGGCGCCGAGCCCGAACATCACCGCCGCATAGGGCGCACCCGCCGCCGCCGCCTCCGGCCCGCCGATCCAGGTCAGCAGCGTCCAGGGGAAGCCCGCGAGCAGGATGACGAACATGGCCGCGAAGCCGAGCGCGATGAGCAGCGCATGCACGGCAAGCGCCGAGGCCTCCTCCGGCTTCTTGGCACCCAAGGCGCGGGCGATGGCGCTGACCACGCCGCCGCCCATGGCACCCGCCGACATCTGCCCCAGCAGCAGCGCGAAGGGCAGCACCACCGCCCAGCCCGCCAGCGCCGAACGGCCGAGCCGCGCCGCGATCCAGGTCTCGATCAGCAGCGCCACCACCTGCAAGGCGGAGAGCACCGTGGTGGGCGCGGCCAAAGCCAGGATCCGCTTGGCCAGCTCGGCCGAGCTGGGCCGCGCCATGGCGCTCACGCGAAGCGCTCCACCCCGAAGGGCGTGAGGTCGGCATTGGGCCGCGGCCCCAGCATGGCGGCGGCGAGCAGCGCGCCGGTCGGCGCCGAGCCGGTGAGCCCGAGATGCCCATGACCGAAGGCGCACCAGAGGCCGGGCCAGGCCTTCACCGGGCCGACCACGGGCAGGCTGTCCGGCAGGCAGGGGCGATGCCCCATCCAATGCGGCTTCGCCCCACGCGTATCGGCCTGCGGATAGACCTTCGCCAGATCCTCCAGCAGCAGCGCGGCGCGGGCCGGATTGGGGGGCGCCTCCGTGCCGCCGAACTCGACGGTGCCTGCGATGCGAAGCCCCTCCTCCATCGGCGTGATGAAGGCCTTGCGGTCGGCCGGTACCACAGGGCGGCGCGGCATGACGCCCGGATTGGGCAGCATGATGTGATAGCCGCGCTGGCTCTCCAGCGGCACCTTGATGCCGAGCGGTGCGAGCAGCTTGGCCGACCAGGCGCCGGCGGCCAGCACCACATGGTCGGCCAGGAGCGGCGTGCCATCCACCAGCGCGCCCGTGACGCGATGCCCCTCGGTGGTCAGGGCCGAGACGCTGCCGCGCAGGATGCGCCCGCCCATGCGCTCGATGCCGCGCGCGATGACGCGCGCCTGGCGCAGAGGATTCACCGAATGGCCCTGGCGCGGCAGGAAGACGCCCACGCCATAGGTGGAGGATACCTCCGGCTCCAGCGCCAGGATCCCGGCGCGGTCCAGCACCTGCATCTCGAGCCCATGCGCGCGGCGCAGCGCCCAGGCCGCATCATCTTTCGCGAGGTGCTCGGCGTCCCGATAGAGGTAGAGCTGGCCGTGATGGGCGATGAGGTCGAGCGCGCCTTCCGCCTCCAGGATTTCCAGGTGCCGCTCCTCCGCGCCGTGCAGCAGTACGGCCAGTGCCTCGGCGATCTCCTGCACGCGCTCTGGCCGCGCCTCGAGCACGAAGCGCCAGAGCCAGGGGAAGGCCGCGGGCCAGTAGCGCGTTGGGATATGCAGCGCGCCCTTGGGGTCGAGCAGCATGCCAGGCACCTGCTTCAGCACGCCCGGCATGGCGAGCGGCGCAACCGAACCGCCCGAGATCGCGCCCGCATTGCCCGAGGAGGTCCCCTCGCCAGGACCGTCGCGGTCCACCAGCGTCACCTCCGCGCCCTGGCGCGCCAGATACCAGGCGGAGCACAGCCCGACGATGCCGGCGCCGATGACGAGGATGCGAGGTCTGGGGTCCATGGGAGCGATGCTCGCGCATGATTGACGCGCCCGCAATGCGGCCCGACACTTTCGGCAAAGACGGAGGAACACCATGCGGATCGTGCCCAACAACACGGGCCTCGGCGCGCGCATCTTCGACCTGGATCTGAGCCGGCCGCTGGAGGCCGGGGAGTTCCGCACCCTGCTACGGGCACTTGGCGAATATGGCGTGCTCTGCTTTCCCGGGCAGGACCTCGATGCGCCGCAGCTTTCGGCCTATGCGCGCCGCTTCGGTGACCTGGAGGTGAACGTGGCGAACATGTTCCACGCGCCGGGCCTGCCCGAGATCATGATCCTCTCCAACAAGCGCGATGCGGCGGGCAAGCCCGTCGGGCTGAACGATGCTGGCCAGGGCTGGCACACCGACATGAGCTATTCGACCGAGATCGCGCTCGCCAATGTGCTGCACGCCAAGGAAGTGCCTCTGCGCGATGGCCGGCCGCTCGGCGACACGCAGTTCCGCAACATGCACGCCGCTTATGAGGACCTGCCGGCCGAGGTGAAGCAGCGCCTGGAGGGCCGCGTCGCCATCCATGACTTCCAGAAGTTCTGGGACATGATGCGCATCCGCCCCGGCTCCATCCGCGCGCCGTTGACGCCGGAGCAGCGCGCGAAGAAGCCGCCGGTGCGCCAGCCCATCTTCCGCACGCACCCCATCACCGGCCGGCGCGTGCTCTATTGCAACCCGGGCTATGCCATGGAGATCGAGGGGCTGGCAAAGACCGAGAGCGACGCGCTGCTCGACTATCTCTTCCGCCATCAGAGCCAGGCGAAATACCTGCACAGCCATGCGTGGACGCCGGGCGATGTGCTGATGTGGGACAATATCGGCACCACCCACAACGCCAAGGCCGATTACGGTCCGGACGAACCGCGCTTTATCCTCCGCGCCCAGGTGATGGCGAGCCTCGACTACGCGGCGCTGGCGGCATGAGGCTCGCGACGCTGAAGGATGGCCGGCTCGCCGGCGTGCTGCCCGGTGCGCTGGTGCCGCTGGCGGAAGCGCTGCGCGCGGCGGGTGGCGGCGCCCTGCCCCAGGCGATGACCGCGCTGCTGGCCGACGAGGCGGCGATGACCGAGGCCGCACGCGCCATCGCCTTCGCCGCCCGCCCGGAAAACGCGGCGCTGCGCGTGCCACTGGACGAGGCGCTGCTGGAGGCGCCGCTGCGCCCGGGCAAGATCATCGGCGTCGGCCGCAATTACGGCGCGCATGCGAGCGAGGTGGGCGGGCCGAAGCTCGAAGCACCCAAGCTCTTCCTCAAGCCCACCTCCTCCATCTGCGGCCCGGGTACCGCCGTGCAAATCCCGCGCGCCGTGACCAAGCCGGATTGGGAGGCGGAGCTTGCCGTCATCATCGGCGCGCCGGCCTATGAGGTGGAGGAGCGCGTGGCCCTCGATCATGTCGCCGGCTACACCATCCTGAACGACATCTCGGCGCGCGAATTCCAGTTCGACCAGCCGCTGGCCATGACCAGCTTCGCCAAGGGCCTCGCGCAATTCTGCCCGATCGGCCCCTGGATCGTGACGGCCGATGAACTGAGCGAGCCCTGGGCGCTGGACGTGGACTGCACGCTCAACGGCGAGAGCGTGCAGCATGGCAACACGCGGGAGCTGATCTTCTCCGTGCCCGCGCTGATTGCCTACATCAGCCGCTTCATGCGGCTGGACACGGGCGATGTCATCGCCACCGGCACGCCCGCCGGCTCCGGCCATTTCCGCACCCCGCCCCGCTACCTGAGAAGCGGCGATGCCCTGGCGCTCAGCGTCGCGGGCATCGGCACGCTCCGACATTCGATCGCGTAGGAGGCTGATCGCTTCTGTTGGGTTCACCAGAAGCGTGAATCAGCCTCCCAACATCGTCGAGGAAACCACCCATGCTCCGCGCCCTCAGCCTGCTGCTCCTGCTGACGACACCTGCCCTCGCCCAGCCCCGCGCGCCAGGGACGGACTACCCGAACCGCCCGGTGCGCGTCGTCGTGGCGCTCGCCCCCGGCGGCAATGCCGACATCAATGCGCGCCTTGTTTCCACCGCGCTCGGCAATGCGCTCGGCCAGCAATTCATCGTCGAGAACCGGCCCTCGGGCGGCGGCGTGGTGGCGATGGAGACGGTGGGGCGCGCGGCGCCCGATGGCTATACGCTGCTGGTCGGCGCGCTCGGCTCGCATGCGCTGAATGTCGGGCTCTACCGCAACCTGCCGGTGCATCCGCTGACCGGGCTTGATCACATCACCATCAGCTCGGAGAGCGCGATGGTGGTGGTGGCGCACCCGTCCACCGGCTGGCGCAGCCTGGCCGACATGCGCGCGGCGCTGCTGGCGCGGCCGAACCACTACACCTTCGGCTCCTCCGGCAACGGCACCACGGGGCACATCGCCTCGGCGCTGCTGCTCAGCCAGATGGGGGTGACGGCGCAGCACATTCCCTATCGAGGCTCGGCCGCATCCTTCGCCGATCTCTCCGCCGGGCGCCTGCAGTTCCAGACGGACACGATCTCCTTCGTCGAGCAGCATGTGCGCTCGGGCACAGTGACAGGCCTGGCCATCGGCACCAACACGCGCTCGCCCATGCTGCCCGACGTGCCGACGGCGGCCGAGGCGGGCGTTCCCGGCTTCCAGGCGACGACCTGGACGCCGTGGTCGAGCGCCATCGGCACGCCGCCGGTCATCCTCGAATTCCTGCAGCAGCAGATCGCGGCGCAGCTCGCCGCGGGGCCGGTGCGCGAGCGCATCCTGGCACTCGGCAACACCATCCCGGAGAACATGACGCCGGTGCGCACCCGCGCCTTCATCGCCGCCGAGATCGAGAAATGGGTGCCCATCGTGCGGGCCACCGGTGCGACGGTGGATTGAGCCATGCTGCACGCGAGCCATGATTCCATCCGCGCCCAGATCCTCGCCATCCTGGCGGCCTGGGGCAGCCCGCCGCACCTGGCCGAGACCACGGCCGACATCATGGTCGAGACCGACCTGACCGGCGTGGACAGCCACGGCATCTCCATGCTGATGGCCTATGAGGAGCTGCTTCAGAAGGGCCAGCTCCGCATCGCGGGCGAGCCGCGCGTGGTGCGCGACTTCGCGGCAACGGCGATGGTGGATGGCGCGGACGGCCTCGGCCATCCAGCGGCCTTCATGGCGATGAAGCTGGCGGTCGAGAAGGCGCGGGCCTTTGGCATCGGCGCGGTGGGCGTGGTGAACAGCCACCATTTCGGGGCGGCCGGCTGCTATGCGCGCATCGCCTCCGATGCCGGGCTGATCGGGCTGGTGACCTCCTCCACCCGGGGCATCCTGATGGTGCCGACTCGCGCGGCGGAACCGGTGCTGGGGACCAACCCCATCGCCTTCGCGGCACCCGCCGGCAAGCACAAGCCGGTCGTGCTCGACATGGCGACCACGACCGTCGCGGGCAACAAGGTGAAGGTCTATCACCTGAACGACAAACCCATCCCGGAAGGCTGGGTGCAGGATGGCGAAGGGCGGCCCGTGACGGACAGCCACGTCGCCAATGACTACGTGTTCAAGCACAAGGATGGCGGCATCACGCCGGTGGGCGGGCCGGAATCACTGGGCGGGCACAAGGGCTACGGCCTGGCGCTGATGGCGCATATCCTGGGCGGCACGCTGGTGGGCGCCAGTTTCTCGCCCCTGCGCAACCGCACGCAGAAGCCGGATGACCCGAACAATATCGGCCACTTCATGCTGGCGGTGGACCCGCGCGCCTTCCGCGACATCGATGGTTACGAGAGCGACCTCGACGCGGTGATCGACGTGCTCCACGCAACCCGCCCGGCCGATCCCGCCAAGCCCGTGCTCGTGCCGGGCGAGCCGGAAGAGGCCTCGCGCGCCAGGCGCCTGGTCGAGGGCATCCCCATGCCCGAGAGCCTGGTGCAGCATGTGAAGGACGTCGCCGCCCGCGCCGGCGTGGACTACATGCTGAAGGCGGCCCACTGATCCCGACCGCCCAGCAAGCGCAACAGATCAAACGAAAGCGTGCCTCCTGAGGATCCGGGCCGAACAGGCCCGGCGGCTCACTTCAGCGATCCGAAGCCAAGCGCGCGGACGCGCGCGCCCGGCGCCTGAGGGCATCAAAAATCAAACGGAGCGCAGCTCCGTATGAAAGCTTTTGCTGACGATCTTCCAGCCCTCGGCTGTCTTCAGCAGCAGCAGGTAGTCCGTGAAGTAGCGCGGCGGGATGCAGCAATTCACCTTCACGCAGGCAGCGTCCTCGCCCGCCATGTCGATGGCGAGGATGCGATCCTCCCGCGCCAGGCCGCGCGAGGCGGGCGAAGGGCGGCCCGCGATCATCGTGAGCCAGTCCGCGCGAGGCAGGTCCACCACCGCGCCCTCCACCACGTTGTAGAGATGCGCGACCGGATGGAAGGCGGCCGCGATCTTCGTGCCGTCGCCCTCATGCAGCCCATCGAGATAGGTGCGGACGACGGCCTCGATCTGGGCCAGGGCGGGCAGCGTCATGGAACCATCGGGCATCACATGTCCTCCTCGTCGCGGAACAGGCCGCGTGTGTCCAGGATGCGCCGCCCGGCGCGCTGCTCGGGCCGGATGCGGCGGAAGGCGGCGTGGTCGGTCAATACCAGCAAGGCACCAGGGCCGGCCAGGGCCTGGTCCAGCGGCAGCAGCGGGGCCGGAAGACCGGCGGGGGCGGCGGGCAGGTGCGGTTCCACCACCACCACCTGCCCCGGATGGCGCCGCGCCAACTCTGTCGCGATGTCGAGCGCCGGACTCTCGCGCAGGTCCCCCACATCCGCCTTGAAGGCGAGGCCGAGGCAGATCACCCGCTCACCCGCCGTGCAAAGCGCCGAGGCCTCCTCCAGCACCGCTGCGCGCTTGGCCGCGTCCACCGCGCGCGCGGCGGGGATGAGGCGCGCGGCCTGCGGCGCGCCATGCGCCAGGAACCAGGGATCCACCGCGATGCAATGGCCGCCGACGCCGGGCCCGGGCCGCAGGATGTTCACGCGCGGGTGGCGGTTCGCCAGCTCGATGACGCGCCAGGCATCCAGCCCATGGCGCGCCGCGATCAGCGAAAGCTCATTGGCGAAGGCGATGTTCACGTCGCGGAAGGCGTTCTCCGAGAGCTTCACCATCTCGGCCGTCGCCGCATCCGTGCCCACCACCTCGCCACGCACGAAGAGGCGGTAGAAGGCCTGGGCGCGGCGCGTGGCCTCGTGCGTCAGGCCGCCGGCCACGCGGTCATTCTCCACCAACTCGGTCAGGATGCGGCCGGGCAGCACGCGCTCCGGCCCATAGGCGATGGCGAGGTCGGTGAGGCCGGGGCGGAGTTCGCGCAACAGCGCGCCCACGCGCGCTGTTGTGCCGATGGGGCTCGTGCTCTCCAGCAGCACGAGGTTGCCCGGGCGCAGCGCGGGAGCAAGCGCCCGCGTCGCGTCCCAGACATGGTCCAGCAGCGGGGCCTGGCCGGGCCCGAGTGGCGTCGGCACCGCGATGATGAACACATCGGCCGGCGGCGGCTCGGCGTGCACTGTGAAATGGCCGGCGCGGAGCGCGCGCTCCAGCAACGCCTCGACCGCGGCCTCGGTGATGTGGATGCGGCCTGCGGCCAGGGTGGCGCGCACCTCGGCGTTGCTGTCCACGCCCTGCACCGCCATGCCGCGGCTGGCGAGCAGGGCCGCGGTGGGCAGGCCGACATAGCCGAGGCCGATCACGGTGACGCGTGGATTCATGAATCCAGGGTTGCATATTCGCGGGGCTTCCGCCCACAGCGAACACGGGTGAAACTCCCCGCCAAAGGGGAAACTTCATGATCCGCAGACGTTCACTGCTGGCCGCGCCGGCCATCCTTCCCGCCCTTGCCTCAACGGGGGCGCAAGCCCAGCCGGCCTGGCCGCAAAAGCCCGTGCGCCTCGTCGTGCCCTATGCGGCCGGCGGCGGCACCGACATCCTGGCGCGCGCCCTGGCCGAGGCGCTGCGGCCGACGCTGCCGCACCCCATCATCGTCGAGAATCGGGCGGGTGCAGCCGGCGTGATCGGCAGCGAGCTCGTGGCCCGCGCGGAACCTGACGGCCACACTCTGACCGCCGTCGTCTCGACGCATGTGATGAACCGCCACGTGCTGGCGCAGATTCCCTTCGACCCGATCCGCGACTTCACGCCCGTTTCCATGCTGACGCGCAACACCATGGTGCTGGCGGCGTCGCACACGCTGCCCTTCACCGACATCCAGGGCCTGCGCGCCTTCGCCGCCGCCAATCCCGCGCGGCTCTCCACCGGCAGCACAGAGGCGCTGTCGCAATTCATCGGGCAGGAGCTGGCACGCCGCCTGCGCCTGGAAATCCCCGATGTGCAGTATCGCTCGGGCGGGCAATTGATGACGGATGTCGTGGCGGGCCACCTGCCGCTCGGCTGGACCAGCACGGCGAGCGCCACGCCGCATCTCGCCACCGGCCGCACGCGCATCATCGCGGTCAGCACGGCCACGCGCACGCCCTTCTTCCCGGACGTGCCCACGGTGCAGGAGCAGGGCATCCCCGATTTCGACCTGGCAGGCTGGGTCGCGTTGCTGGCGCCGGCCGGGCTGCCTGATGCCATCTCGGCCCGCATCCGCGCCGCGGTGGATGGCGCCTTCGCCGACCAGGCCTTCCGCGCCCGCTTGACGGCGCTCGGCATCGAGCCTGACCTGCGCCCGCCCGCCGAAACCCTCGCCGCCATGCAGCGCGAGGACCGCATCTGGGCCGCGGCCTCCGCCGCCGGCCACATTCAACGCCAGTAGAGGAATTCCATGGCAAACCCCTCCCTCAAGGCCGCCTTCGACGCGAAGAAGTTCATCGTCGCCCCCGGCATCTTCGACATGATCAGCACCCGGGTCGCGGATGGCATGGGGTTCGATTGCCTCTACGCCACGGGCTTCGGCACCGTCGCCTCGCATCTGGGTGTCGCCGATGCCGGCATCGCGACCTACACCGACATGGTGGGCCGCATGGGCCGCTTCGCGCAGATGGCGAAGACGCCGATCATCGCCGATGCCGATACCGGCTACGGCGGCCTGCTGAACGTGCGCCACACCGTGATGGGCTATGAGGCGGCCGGCATCTCGGGCATCCAGCTCGAGGACCAGGAGATGCCTAAGAAGTGCGGCCACACGCCCGGCCGCAGCGTGATCCCGGCGGAGGACATGGTTCTCAAGCTCAAGGTCGCGGTGGAAGCCCGGCGTGATCCCAACTTCCTGATCGTGGCCCGCACCGATGCGCGCACCAGTCTGGGTTTGGAAGAGGCGATCCGCCGCGGCCGCATGTATGGCGATGCGGGCGCCGACATCGTCTTCATCGAAAGCCCCGAGACCGAGGCCGAGATGGTCGAGATCGGCCGCTCCATCAACAAGCCGCTGCTGGCGAACAATGTGGAAGGTGGGCGCACGCCCATCCTGCCCGCCGCGCGCCTGAAGGAGATCGGCTACAGCATCGCGATCTATCCGGGGGCGGGCTTCCTGGCGGTGAGCGCGGCGCTGGAGCGCGTCTATTCCCACCTGCTGAAGAACGGCGACACCAACGGCCTGCCGGCGCAGGAAAGCTATGGGTTCGGCCGCATGTGCGAGCTGATGGGCTTCCCGGAGGTCTGGGAGTTCGACAAGAAATGGGCGCGGAAGGACTGAGCGGATGCAACAGGTCAAGGCTCTCGTCTTCGACGTCTTCGGCACGGTGGTGGATTGGCGCAGCGGCGTCGCGCGCGAACTCGCGGGCTATCTCTCGGCGATCGGCCGCACCGACCTCGATCCCTTCCTGCTGGCCGATGCCTGGCGCCGCCGCTACCAGCCCGCGATGGAGGAATGCCGCTCGGGCCGGCGGCCCTTCACGCGGCTCGACGTGCTGCACCGGGAGAACCTGGAGGCGATGCTGGGCGATCACGGCGTCACCGGCTGCAAGGCGAGTGACCTGGATGCGCTGAATCTCGCCTGGCACAAGCTCGATCCCTGGCCGGACGTGCTGCTGGGCCTGCATCGGCTGAAGCGCAAGTATTTCCTGGCGCCGCTCTCCAACGGCAACATCGCGCTGCTGGCGAACATGGCCAAGCGCGCGCGCATCCCCTGGGATGCGATCCTCGGCGCCGAGCCGGTGCAGGCCTACAAGCCGCAGCCCGAGGCCTATCTCCGCACCGCCGAATTGCTGGCGATGCAGCCGCATGAGGTCTGCCTCGTGGCCGCCCATAATGGCGACCTGCGGGCGGCGCGCGCGGCGGGCCTCGCCACCGCCTTCATCCCCCGCCCGGTGGAACATGGCGCAGGGCAGACGATCGACCTCACGGCCGAGGACCCGTGGGACTGCGTGGCGGCGGATTTCGTGGATCTGGCGGCGCGGCTCGGCGCCGGCTGATCAACCGAGCAGGCCCTCGCGCAGGGCCTGCCACCCTTCCCGGTCGGGCGCGCAAACCAGCCCGCCCGTATGCTTGCGCGGCGAATAGGCGCTGCCATCGAACTGCGCCGAATAGCCGCCCGCCTCGGCATGGATGAGCACGCCGGCTGCATGATCCCAGGGCATGAGCTTGTTGTAGACCAGCGCGTGCAGCCCGCCCGTCGCGGCCAGGCGGTATTCGTGCGCGGCGCAGCGGAAATTGAGCGTGCCCGCAAGCTGCGCGAGGCGCGGCAGGAGATGCGCCTTGCGCTCCGGCGGCAGGAATCCCCAGGAGATGGCGCCCACCATCCCGCCCAGCGGCACGGGAGCGGCGACGCGGCAATCCACCCGATGGCCGGAGGGCGCCTCCACCCAGGCCCCCTCGCCACGCAGCGCGATGACCGTGTCGTCGCCCATCGGGTCATGGATCCAACCCGCGATGGTCTCACCGTGATGAACCGCCGCCAGCATGACGCCGAACAGGGGCACGCCGCCCGCGAAGTTCGCCGTGCCGTCCACCGGGTCCAGGATGAAGCAGAGCTCGGCATCCAGCATGCGCGTGAGCAGGCCGGGATCGGCCGCCGCCGCTTCCTCGCCCAGGATCATCGCCGCCGGATATCGCGCCGAGAGCTCGGCCGTCAGCGCGCGCTCCGCCGCTTCATCCGCCTCGGTGACGAGGTCGAGCGGGCCGGATTTCGTGCGGATGTCGCCGCTGGCAAGGCGCCGGAAGCGCGGCAGGATCTCGGCCTGGGCGGTGCGGCGCAGCAGCCCCGCCACCTCGCTGGCGGCAGCGGCGGAGAACCTCAAGACAGCAGCTCGTAGCGCGCGCGGTTGGCGGGCGAGATGCGAACGGTGAGCTGGATGCGATCCTCGCCGTCCACGCGCTCCAGCACCTCGCCATGGCGGTAGAGCCAGGCGAGGCGCGAGCCATCCTCGCTCGGCAGGTCGAAGCGCTCGGTCAGCATGCTCTCGGCGAGGCGCGCATCCAGCGCATCGCGCAGCACGTCCAGCCCCTCGCCCGTCAGCGCCGAGACCGCGACCGCACCGGCCGCGCGCGAGGCGATCGCCTCGGGCCCGCCCAGCAGGTCGGCCTTGTTCAGCACCTCGATGCAGCGGCCGCGCCAGCCCTGATCGAGCGCCGCATCGGGCCCTTCGGTCATCTCGTCCAGCACGGAATTCACGTCGTTGCGCTGCGCCGTGCTGTCAGGATGCGCCACGTCCCGCACATGCAGGATGATGTCGGCTGCCGCGACTTCTTCCAGCGTGGCGCGGAAGGCCTCGATGAGCTGCGTCGGCAGGTCGCTGATGAAGCCCACTGTGTCGGAGAGGATGGCATGCCGCCCCGAGGGAAGCGTGATCTGCCGCATCGTGGGATCGAGCGTCGCAAACAGCTGGTCCTGCGCGTAGACGGCGGCGCCGGTCAGCGCGTTGAACAGCGTGGACTTGCCGGCATTGGTGTAACCGACCAGCGCGATGACCGGGAACGGCACGCGCTCGCGCGCCTTGCGGTGCAGGCCGCGGGTGCGCCGCACCTGCTCCAGTTCGCGTTTGAGCTTGATGATGCGCTCGCCGATCAGGCGGCGGTCGATCTCGATCTGACTTTCGCCTGGGCCGCCCAGGAAGCCGAAGCCGCCGCGCTGCCGCTCCAGGTGCGTCCAGGAGCGGACGAGGCGCGTGCGCTGGTATTCGAGATGCGCGAGTTCGACCTGCAACGTGCCCTCGCGCGTGCGGGCGCGCTCGCCGAAGATCTCGAGGATGAGGCCGGTGCGGTCGATGACCTTCGCACCCCATTCACGCTCCAGGTTGCGCTGCTGCACGGGGGTGAGTGCCGCGTCCACGATGACAAGGGTGGCGCCCTGCTCCTGCAGCGCCTGGCGGACCATCTCCACCTGCCCCTCGCCGAGCAGGGTGGAAGGCCGGCGCTGACGCAGCGGATGGATCGCCGAATGGACGATCATCACCCCGATGGAGGCAGCGAGGCCGACTGCCTCGGCCAGCCGGGCCTCCGCCGCGCGAGGCAGGCCGCCCGTGGGCGCGAATTCCAGGATGTTCGAACGCTGGGTGCGCTCGAAGGGCAGGATGACGGCGGCGCGGGTCGGCGCCGCCGCGACATCTTCACTCTTCGCGGGCAGCGGCCGGCTCCCGCGACATGGTGAGCGTGGTCTCGCGCAGCGGCGTGCCCGTCGCGGGCGGCGTGGCCGCAGCGGTGCCCGCTGCCTGCGGATCGAACAGCATGATGGGCGCGCCCGGCATCACCGTGCTGATCGCATGCTTGTAGACCAGCTGCGTGTGCCCATCGCGCCGAAGCAGGACGGAGAAATTGTCGAACCAGGTGATGATGCCCTGGAGTTTGACACCGTTGACGAGGAACACCGTCACCGGGGTCTTGCTCTTGCGAACGTGGTTCAGGAACACGTCCTGCACGTTCTGGGATTTCTCGGCCATCACGGCCTCCTTCTTCTTCTTGGTCGCGGGTCCCCGTCACCGGGAAGGCCCGTCGCCTTGCCATCAGGGCAATGTCGGGCGTCCCGGATCACTTGTCCAGAGCGTGCAAGCGGGCCGCAAGTTGCACGCCGTCGGTGAAGGCCAGGTCGGGGGCGCAGGCGGCGATGCCGCCATCATGCGCGGCATCGCCCAGCAGCACGGCGCAGCAGCCCGCCGCCCGCGCCGCCTGCATGTCGATCGCCGTATCGCCCACGTACCAGACATGCGGGCCGGCACTGAGGCCCATCTGTTGCAAGGCCAGGTGCAGGGGCGCGCCGGAGGGCTTGTCCGCCACCGCATCCCCCGCGCCCACCAGCGTGCGGAATCGCGGCGCCCAGCCGAGATGCGCGGCCTCCTTCCGCAGGAGCGGCCCCTGCTTGTTGGAGACGACGCCAAGCGGCAGATGCGCCAGTGCATCCAGCATGGCGAGGCTCGCCGGCAGGGGCCGGATCACCTGTAGATGCGTCGCGTGGACCGAATCGTAGAAGATGTCCCGCGCGCGCTCCCACTCCGCGCCGAAATGCTCCGGAAAGCTGTCGCGGAGCGACTTGCGGACATTGGCCAGCACCTGTTCGCGCGTCCATGCGGGCTTGCCGAAGGCGGCGAAGGCCGCGTTCAGCCCGGCCTCGATCGCAGCCCAGCCATCGATCAGCGTGTTGTCCCAGTCGAACAGGATGGCGGTGGGCGCCCTCATGCGGCGTTCCCAAGCCCGGCATGCACATGCCGCGAGAAAAGATCGAAGAGGCGCCGCGTGACGGGGCCGACCGTACCATCCCCCACCGCGCGGCCGTCAATCTTCACGATCGGCTTCACGAAGGACGTGGCGGAGGTCAGGAAGGCCTCCCGCGCCGCCTGCAACTCCGCGAGGCTGAAGGGTTCGAGGCTGTAGGGGATGCCCGCCGCCTCCATCTCCGCGATCAGCGCGCCGCGCGTGCAGCCGGGCAGGATCACATGATCCAGCGCGCGGGTGCGGAGCACACCCGCCGCATCCACGATCCAGAAGGAAGTGGCGGCGCCCTCGGTCACCATGCCGGTCGCTTCCTCAAAGAGGATGGCCTCGGCCGCGCCCGCATCGCGCGCCGCCTGGCGGGCCAGAACATTGGGCAAAAGGTTCACGCTCTTGATGTCCCGCCGCGCCCAGCGCAGGTCGGGATGGGTGATCGCCGCGATGGTCCAGCGCTCCACATCCTTGGGATAGGGCGGGATGTGCCGCACGGTGACGACGAGCGAGACCGGTACGGGCGTCTTCGGGAAGGCATGGTCGCGCCGCGCCACGCCGCGCGTCACCTGCATGTAGAGCAGGCCATCCGTCACGCGGTTGCGGCGGGCCACCTCCATCAACACCATGCGGAGTGCCGCGCGCGGCATGGGCATGGGCAGGTGGATCTCCTTCAGCGAGCGTTCCAGCCGGTCGAGATGGCGGCCCTCATCGATGAAGCGGCCGCGGTAGAGGTGCACCACCTCATAGATCCCGTCGCCGAACTGGTAGCCGCGATCCTCGATGTTCACCGAGGCGTGGCGTTGGGGCAGGTAGGCCCCGTTCACATAAGCGATCTTCGACATGCAGCCCTTCTTTCCCCGCGCAGGTTACGCGGTTCCGGAGGCCCTGTCTTCGGCGTGGACGCCCAGGAATTTCAACTTCCGGTGCAGCGCGCTGCGCTCCATGCCGACGAAATTGGCAGTCCGGCTGATATTGCCGCCGAAGCGCAGCAGCTGCGCCTCCAGATATTGCCGCTCGAAGGCCTCGCGCGCGTCGCGCAGCGGCAGCGTCATGATCTCGCTGGAACGGTCGAGCCGCAGCATGGAGGGTGCGGTGGAAACGATCTCGGGCGGCAGGGATTCGGCCCGGATTGGCGAACCGGAATCGCCCGGCGCCATGATCAGCAGCCAGTCCATCAGGTTGCGAAGCTGGCGCACATTGCCTGGCCAGTCATGCGTCTGCAGTGCGGCTATGGTGTCCTCCGCCAGCGCACGGGGTGCCAGGCCGGAGCTCTCGATGGAGCGCGTCATGAAATGGCGGGCGAGCGCGGGCACATCCTCCCGCCGCTCGCGCAGGGCCGGCATGCGGAGCGGCACGACGGAGAGGCGGTAGAACAGGTCCTCGCGGAAGCGCCCCGCCGCGATCTCGGCCTGCAAGTCCTTGTTGGTGGTGGCGATGACGCGCACATCCACCTTCACGCGCGTGGCGCCGCCGATGCGCTCGAAGCCCTGCTCCTGCAGGGCGCGGACGATCTTGCCCTGGGTCTCCAGCGGCATGTCCGAGACCTCGTCCAGCAGCAGCGTGCCACCATGGGCGCGCTCCAGCGTGCCGGCGCGGCGCGGCTGGTCGCCGCGCGGCTCCACGCCGAACAGCTCCTCCTCGATGCGCGAGGGGTCGAGCGTCGCGCAGTTCAGCGCGACGAAGGGGCCATCGGCGCGGCGCGAGCGGGCATGCAGCATGCGCGCCGCCACCTCCTTGCCGGTGCCGGGCGGGCCGCTGATCAGCACGCGCGAATTGGTCGGCGCCACGCGCTCGATGGCCGCGCGGATCTGCGCCATGGCGGGCGAGACGCCGATCAGCTCCGCCTCCGAACCCGCACGCAGACGAAGGTCGCTGATCTCGCGCTTGAGCTTCGCCGCCTCGAGCGCACGCGAGACGATGAGCAGCAACCGGTCGCTCTTGAAGGGCTTCTCGATGAAATCGAAGGCGCCCTTCTGGATCGCCTGCACCGCCGTCTCGATATTGCCATGGCCCGAGATCATCACGCAGGGCACATGCGGCTCCTCGCGATGGAGAGCATCGAGGATCTCGAGCCCATCCAGGCGCGAATTGGCCAGCCAGATGTCCAGGATGACGAGCGATGGCCGGCGCGCGCGGAAATGCGCGATGGCCGTGTCGGAATTATGCGCCTGCCGCGTCTCGTAGCCCTCATCGGAGAGGATGCCGTCGATCAGCGAGCGGATATCCGGCTCGTCGTCTACGATCAGGATGTCATGCGCCATGGCGAGGCTCCCTGCTCTCCGTCTCGGCGCCGGCGGCCTCGGCCTCCAGCTCCGGCAGGATCAATTCGGCGCGCGCACCCAGGCCCGCACGCGCGTCGCCGAGCCGGATGCTCCCGCGGTGGTCCTCCATGATCTTCTTCACGATCGCGAGACCAAGGCCGGTTCCCTTTGTCTTGTGCGTCACATAGGGCTCGGTCAGCCGGTCCCGCTGGTCACCCCCCGGCAGTCCGATCCCGTCATCTTCGACGGCGATGATCAATCGCCCCGCCTCGGAAGACAAGCTCACACGGATATGGCCGACCGGCCTGGGGCAGGCAAGGCCCTCATCCTCATCCCGCTGCACGCGCATGGCGATGGCATCCGCCGCATTGTTGAGCAGATTCGTGAGGGCCTGGTTGATCAGGCGGCGGTCACAGGCGGCAAAGTGCTTTTCCTCGGGCAGGTCGGTCACCCAGGCGATCTCGGGGCGGGATTGCTGCTGCAGCACCAGGGCCTCGCGCACCAGCCGGCCCATCTCCTCGGGGCGAATCACCGGCTGGGGCATGCGGGCGAAGGCGCTGAACTCATCCACCATGCGCCCGATGTCGCCAACCTGGCGGACGATGGTGTCGGTGCAGGCGGTGAAGGTCTCGGGGTCGTGCGTGATCTGCTTCAGGTAGCGCCGCTTCAGGCGCTCGGCACTGAGTTGGATGGGGGTCAGCGGGTTCTTGATCTCATGCGCGATGCGCCGGGCCACATCCGCCCAGGCGGCCTGGCGCTGGGCGGTGAGCAGGGCGGAGATGTCGTCGAAGGTCAGCACATGGCCCTGCCCCTCCATCTCGGGCGAGAGGCGGGCCAGCAGCGTCTTGCGTTCATTGGGCGGGCCCACGCGGATCTCAGCCGTGCGGGTGGTGCCGGGCTGGGCCAGCAGCCCGGCGAATTCCGGCGCCACCTCGGCCATCGGCCGGCCGATCTCGCGCTCCAGATCGAGGCCGAGGAGCTGGCTCGCGCTGCGGTTGGGCAGGTTCACCCGCAGATCCTGGTCGAGCCCCACGATGCCGGCCGAGACGCCGCCCAGCACGGCCTCGGTGAAGTTCTGCCGGTCGGCGATCTGGCGATAAGCTTCGAGGAGCTCGCTGCGCTGGGCGGCGAGCTGGTTCGTCATGCGGTTGAAGGCCCGGCTGAGGCTGCCGATCTCGTCATCGCCATCCCCTTCCTCCACGCGCACCGAGAGGTCACCGCCGCGCACCCGCTCGGCCGCGGTGATGAGGCGCGAGATGGGCCCGGCGAGCTGGTTGGCCAGGACAAGGCCGACCAGCACGGCGGCCAGCAGCACGAGCAGCGCGCCGATGGCGAAGATCATCACGAAGGTGATCTGCAGCCCCTCGCGGTTGCGGTCGATCGCCTGGTAGGCGGTCACCGCCTGCTCGGTGCGCTGCATGTGCTCCAGCACCGAGGAATCGACCGGCCGGCCGATCATCAGCTGCAGGCCGGAAGCCGGGGTCAGCGCCACGATGGCCCGCACCCGATTCTCCTCCTCGACCGCGACCACCGCGACCTCGCCGCCGGTCGCGATCTCGATCGCCCAGTCGGGCGGGGGCGAGAGCAGGAAGGCGGAACTGACCCCGGCATGCGCGACGACGCGCCCCAGCAGCGGCTCGAACACCACCGCCTCGGTCAGGCCGCGGGCGCTGGCCTGGGTGGCCAGCACGCGGGCGAAGGCGAGGCTCTGGTCGGGCAGCAGCACCACGGCGCGGTTCAGGTCATTCGCCATGGCCAGCGCGTCGGCGCGAATGTTGTTCTGGTGCTCCTCGAAATAGGCGCGGCTCGCCATGAGCGAGGCTTCGAGGGCGGTGCGCACGCGGTCGCTGAACCAGGCCTGGATGCCGAGGTTGAAGAAGATCGCCGAGAAGCCGGCGAGCAGCATGGCCGGCACGATGGCGACGACCGAGAAGAGCAGCACCAGCCGCGTGTGCAGCCGAGAGCCGGCCGAGCCGCGCCGCCGCTCAGCCCAGACGCGCACCAGCTGCCCGGCGAGCGAGGCCAGCAGCAGCAGGATGATGGCGAGGTTGATGAGGACGAGCGCGACCACCTGCCCCGGCCGGGTCGGCCCGAGCGGGCTGCCGTCGGAGAGCACGACGAAGGTGAGGATGCCCATCACCAGGGCGCCCACCGCGAGGCCGAGCGTCACACCCCGGCCGAGCAGCATGTCGGCCAGGCGTCGCAGCAGCGGCACCCGGGCTGGTTTCGACATGCTCAGGGCGTGCTCATGACAGGCCGCGCACGACCGGCAATTCGAGGTCGCGCAGCTTCTTGCGCAGCGTGTTGCGGTTGAGCCCCAGCAGCGCCGCGGCCTTGATCTGGTTGCCGCGGGTGGCGCTGAGCGCGAGGCGCAGCAGCGGGCGCTCCACCTCCGAGATCACGCGGTCATGCAGGTCGCGAATGGGGATGCCATCCTTGTGGGCGGCCATGAAGAGCTTGAGGTGGCGCTCCACGGCCTGTTCCAGCGTCTCGCTCGCGCGCGGCGCGCCATCGGCGGGCGCCTCGGCCTCGGCCAGCTCGGCGGCGACCGCTTCCTCGCCGATCGTCTCCTGCGGGTAGAGGGCGGCAAGCCGGCGCATCAGGTTTTCCAGCTCGCGCGCATTGCCGGGCCAGGAATGGCGCTTCAGCCGCTCGAGCGCCTCGTTGCTCAGCGACTTCATGGGCAGGCCGGAGGCGCGGGCGCGTTCCAGGAAGTGCCGCGCCAGCAGGGGGATGTCCTCGGTCCGCTCGCGCAGCGGCGGCAGACGGATGGGCACCACGTTCAGGCGGTAGAACAGGTCCTCGCGAAACAGGCCGGCGCGGATCGAGGCGCGCAGGTCCCGGTGGGTCGCGGCGACGATGCGGACATTGGCCTTCACCGGCTGGCGGCCGCCCACCGTGGTGAACTCACCCTCCTGCAGCACGCGCAAGAGCCGGGTCTGAGCCTCGGCCGGCATGTCGCCGATCTCGTCCAGGAACAGCGTGCCGCCGGCGGCCTGCTCGAACCGGCCTACGCCGCGGGTCAGCGCACCGGTGAAGGCGCCGCGCTCATGCCCGAAGAGCTCGCTCTCGATCAGCTCGCGCGGGATGGCCGCCATGTTGATGGCGACGAAGGGGCCCTGCCGGCGCTTGCCATAGTCATGCAGCGCGCGGGCGATCAGCTCCTTGCCGGTGCCGCTCTCGCCCGTGACCATGACGGTGAGGTCGGCGGTCGTCAGGCGCGCGACGGTGCGGTAGATTTCCTGCATCGCGGTGCTGCGGCCCACGAGCGGGAGGCGCTCGCCCGGCTCGCCCTCCTCGTCCGCGGGCAGGGCTGTCGCGGGCTGCGCCAGGGCGCGCTCGACGACGTTGAGCAGCTCCTTCAGGTCGAAGGGCTTGGGCAGGTATTCGAAGGCGCCGCGTTGGGCGGCCTTCACCGCCGTCGTGAAGGTGGATTGCGCCGACATCACCACCACCCGGAGATCGGGGCGGATGCGCTTCATGCGCGGCAGCAGGTCCAGTCCGTTCTCGTCCGGCATGACGACATCGGTCACGACGAGATCGCCCTCGCCATCCTCCACCCAGCGCCACAGCGTGGAGGCGGAGGAGGTCGCGCGCACATTGTATCCAGCGCGCGTCAGCGCCTGGGAGAGGACGGTGCGGATCGCGCGGTCGTCATCGGCGATCAGGATGGTGCGGGATTCGGTCATTCGTCACTCTCGTTCGCCGCCTCGTCCCCACGCAGATTGGGCGGCTGGGCTGGCAGGGACAGTCGGAAGGTGGTGCGGCCGGGACGGCTGTCGCATTCGATGAGGCCGCCGTGATTGGAAACCAGCTTCGCCACGAGCGCGAGGCCGAGCCCCTGCCCGCCGCGCTTCGTGGTCACGAAGGGCTCGAACAGGGTGGAGCGCAGCGCCTCGGGGATGCCGGGGCCGTTGTCGCGCACGATGACCTGCAAGGGCAGGTGCACGCGCTCGCTGCTGCCGGGCACCGCGATCCGCACGCCGTGGTGATAGGCGGTGGCGAGCTGGATCTCGCCCGCGCCGCCGGTGGCGCCGCCATCGCTCAGCGCCTCGGAGGCGTTCTTCACGAGGTTGAGCAGGATCTGGATCAGCTGGTCCCGGTCGCCCCAGACGGCGGGCAGCGAGGGGTCGTATTCCTCGACGATGCGCAGGTGGCAGGCGAAGCCCGATTGCGCCACGCGGCGCACATGGTCGAGCACGGAATGGATGTTCACCGCGCGGCGCGTGATCGGCCGGTCGGAGAACATCTCCATCCGGTCCACCAGGTTGCGGATGCGATCGCTCTCTTCCTGGATCAGCAGGCAGAGCTCGCGGTCGCCCTCCGAGGCGCCCTGCTCCAGCAACTGCGCGGCGCCGCGGATGCCGGAGAGCGGATTCTTCACCTCATGCGCCAGCATGGCGGCCATGGCGGTGGCGCCGCGCGCCGCGCCCAGGAAGTGCAGCTGGCGGTCCAGCATCGCGGCGGTCGAGCCATCCTGCAGGGTCAGCACCACGCCATCCTGCAGGTCCGGCATGGGCGCGCCATAGACCGAGACGCCATGCCGGTGCAGCCGCGGGCTTTCGAGCGACAGGTCATGGTCCGCCACCGGGCTGTCCTGCAGGCGGATCTGGTGCAACAGCGCGAAGAGCCGGTGGTCGGCCGGCAGCAGCTCGGCCAGCTGCATGCCCATCAGGGTCTGCTGGGATTGCTGGAAGAAGAGCTCGGCCGCCGGGTTCACGAAGCGGAAGCGGTCCTCGCCATCCAGCACCACGGCCGGCATGGGCAGCGCCAGAAGGATGGCGGCGCTGTCCGGCGGTGCCAGGGCGCGCGGGCGGCGGGCCAGGGCGGCCACGCGGCTGATCACACCGGTCATGCCGCCTCCTGCCAGGGGGTTTCGGCCGGCGCGTGGCCGCGCTCAATCAGCGGCCCGTAGAAGCCCATGATGAGGGATTCCGCCGCCTCGCCCATCTCGACGCGATTGACCTGGGCGCGGAACTCGGCACTGCCCGGCAGGCCGCGCGAATACCAGGCGACATGCTTGCGCGCCATGCGCACGCCCACCCCCTCCCCGTGATGCTCCAGGATGGCGCGGTAATGCTTGAGCAGGATGGCCAGCTGCTCCTCCAGCGTCGGGTCGGGCAGGCGGATGCCCTCGCGCAGGAAGGCGGCGACCTGGCGCGGGAACCAGGGCCGGCCATAGCAGCCACGCCCGATCATCACGCCATCGGCGCCCGAGCGCGTCAGCGCATCCAGCGCATTGTCCACCGTCACGATGTCGCCATTGGCGATGACCGGGATGCTGACCGCCGCCTTCACCGAGGCGATGAAATCCCAGTCCGCGACACCGGTGTAGAGCTGCTGGCGCGTGCGGCCGTGGATGGTGACAAGGCGGATGCCGCATTCCTCGGCGATGCGGGCGAGCTTGGGCGCGTTCAGGCTCTGGTGGTCCCAGCCCATCCGCATCTTCAGCGTCACGGGCACGGGCACGGCCTTGACCACCGCCTCGAGGATCGCGGCCGCGCGGATTTCGTCGCGCATCAGCGCCGAGCCGGCGCTCTGGCCGACCGCGACCTTCTTCACCGGGCAGCCGAAATTGATGTCCACGATCGCGGCGCCCTTGTCCACGACGAGGCGAGCCGCATCGGCCATCACCGCCGGGTCGCAGCCGGCGAGCTGGACCGAGGACGGCCCGCCCAGTTCGTCCGTCGTGTCGCACATCTTCAGGCTCTGGCGATTCTCGCGGATCATGGCGGCCGAGGCGATCATCTCGCTCACCACGAGCCCGGTGCCCTCGGCCCGCGCAAGGCGGCGGAAGGGCAGGTCCGTCACGCCCGACATGGGTGCCAGGATCACGGGCGTTTCGATGGTCACATCGCGCGCAAGCGAGATGGGCCGAAGGCGGTTGCTCATCATTTGGGCAGGCATACGCAAAACCGAGCCCGGCGTCCACGGCGCGCGTATCGCCGCGCGAGATTTCCGTCCCAGAATTCCCGTCCCCGCCGATATGGCCTATTCGGACGGGATCATGATCGCAGCCCTTCTCCTGGCCGCCGGGCGCGGCGAGCGCTTCGGCGCCCCCGAACCCAAGCAATATGCGCTGCTGCTCGGCCGCCCCGTGCTCCGGGTGGCGGCGGAGGCGCTGCTGGCCGGCGGGCATGTCCAGGCGTTGCAGCCGGTCTGCGCCGCGGGCGAGGAGGTGCGCATCACCGCCATGCTGGAGGGGCTGCCCCATCTGCCGCCCGTGACCGGAGGGGCCACGCGCCAGGCCAGCGTGAAGGCCGGCCTCGCCGCCCTCGCGGCGCTCAACCCCAGCGCCGTGCTGGTGCATGACGCGGCCCGGCCGGTGATCCCTGCCGGGACCATCCCTGCCCTGCTCGCCGCCCTCGAACACCGCGCCGGCGCCATTCCGGCGCAGCCCGTCTCGGACACGCTGAAGCGCGGCGAGGCCGGCGTGATCGGCGAGACGGTGCCCCGCGCCGGCCTGTTCCGCGCCCAGACGCCCCAGGCCTTCCGCTTCGAAACATTGCGCGCCGCCCATGAGGCCGCCTCCGCCGAGGCGACGGATGACGCGCAGCTGCTGGAATGGATCGGCGAGAGCGTGGCGCTCGTCCCCGGCCACGAAAGCAACGTGAAAATCACCTTCCCGGAGGATCTGGCCCGCGTGGAATCCACCCTTCAGCCGCGGCTGCTGCCGCGCATCGGCACTGGTTTCGACGTGCACCGCCTGGTGCCCGGCCGCCCCCTCATCCTCTGCGGCGTGACCATCCCGCACGAACTCGGCCTCGATGGCCATTCGGACGCCGATGTCGGCATCCATGCGCTGTGCGACGCGATCTACGGCGCGCTGGCCGAGGGCGACATCGGCCGCCACTTCCCGCCCTCGCAGATGAAGTGGCGCGACGCCGACAGCGCGCAATTCCTGGTCCATGCCATGGAGCGCGTGCGGGCGCGCGGGGGCATGCTGGTCAATGCCGACGTCACCCTGATCTGCGAGCAGCCCAAGATCGGCCCCCACGCGGCGGCCATGATCGCGCGCCTCGCGGAGATCATGGGGGTGGAAGCACGGCGCGTCGGCGTGAAGGCGACCACGACGGAGCGGCTGGGCTTCCCCGGCCGAGGCGAGGGCATCGCCTGCCAGGCGGCGGTCAGCCTCATGGTTCCGGACTGACTTTTGTCCGATTGAATCGCGCCCGGCGAGCGGCCGAAAAAAAAGCCGCTCCTTGCGGAGCGGCCAAGTCAAGGTTGAGGAAGGCAAAGCTGTCGGGGCTGAGTCAGCGCCCGACGAAGGCAGATATAGGTTGCGCGAAGGGCGGTTCAATACCCTTTCGAAAATGTATCGCTTAACGAAGTCTCCATATGTGCTATTTTCGCAACATGTCCGGACCTTGTCCCGGCGCCGCGGTAGCACTGGCGGCCCTTCTGGGCCTGCCCTAACCTCACCGAAACGAGAGGGAAGCTGCCATGACCGCATCGCAACATGACGCCGCCATCATCGGCTGGGCGCATAGCCGCTTCGGCAAGCTGGAGGACGCACCGGACGCCGAGGCCCTGATCGGCCTTGTCGCGCGGGAGGCCATCGCCGATGCCGGGCTGGAGCCGCACGAGGTGGATGCCGTCTTCCTGGGCACCTTCAACGGCGGTTTCCAGGCGCAGGACTTCCCCTCCTCCCTGGTGTTCCAGGCCGTGCCGGAGCTGCGCTTCAAGCCCGCCACCCGCTTCGAGAATGCCTGCGCCACCGGCACCGCCGCGATCCATGGCGCGCTGGACTTCCTCGGCGCGAAGCGCGGCCGCATCACGCTTGTGGTCGGCGTGGAGAAGATGACTTCCACCCCCGGGCCGCGCGTGGGCGAGATCCTGCTCTCCGCCTCGCACCTCAAGACCGAGAGCGGGATCGAGGCGGGCTTCGCCGGCGTCTTCGCCCGCATCGCCGAGGCCTATTTCCAGCGCCATGGCGACAGCTCCGACGCGCTGGCCGCCATCGCCGCCAAGAACCACGCGAACGGCGTGGACAACCCCTATGCCCAGATGCGGAAAGACCTCGGCTACGAGTTCTGCCGCAACGAGAGCGAGAAGAACCCCTTCGTCGCCCGCCCGCTGAAGCGCACCGATTGCAGCCTCGTCTCGGACGGCGCGGCCGCGCTCATCATCGCCGAGGGCGACGTGGCCGCCACCGCCCGCCGCGCCGTGCGCTTCCGCGGCACCGCCCAGGTGAATGACTTCCTGCCCATCGCCCGGCGCGACATCATCCGCTTCGAGGGCGCTCGGGAGGCCTGGGCGCGGGCCTTCGCAGCCTCCGGCCTGACGCTGGCCGACCTCTCCTTCGCCGAGACGCATGACTGCTTCACGATCGCGGAACTCATCGAATACGAGGCGATGGGCCTGACGCCGGAAGGCCAGGGCAGCCGCGCCATCCTCGAAGGCTGGACCCGCAAGGATGGCCGCCTGCCGGTCAACCGCTCGGGCGGGCTGAAATCCAAGGGGCATCCGATCGGCGCGACGGGCGTTTCCATGCACGCGCTCGCCGCCATGCAGCTCACCGGCGAGGCGGGCGCGATGCAATTGCCGCGCGCCGAGATCGGCGGCGTCTTCAACATGGGCGGGGCCGCCGTCGCCAACTATGTGAGCATCCTCGAACGCGTCTGAGCCCGGCGCGGGCCTGCGCGAAGGAGCCGGCGCCGATGCGGATGGATGACGAACGCGAGAGCCGCAACCTCGAGGACCGACGGGGCTCGCGGGGCGGATCCGGCGGCGGCCTGGGCGGAGGCGCGCGGATCGGCGGCCTCGGCCTCGTCGCCGTCATCGTCATCTCGCTCTTGCTGGGCGTGGACCCGGGCGTCGTGCTTTCCACGCTGGAGACCGGCCAGGCGCCCGTCACCCAGCAGGCCGCGCAGGCGCCGCCGCGCGACGATCCGGCCGCGCGCTTCGTCAGCCGCGTGCTGGCGAGCACGGAGGATGTCTGGACGGCGGAATTCGCCCGGCATGGGCAGCGCTACGAGCCGCCGCGCCTCGTGCTCTTCTCGGGCCAGGTCGCATCCGGCTGTGGCACCGCGCAATCGGCCATGGGGCCCTTCTATTGCCCCGCCGACCGCCGCGTTTACCTCGACCTCGCCTTCTTCCGGGATCTCTCGCAGCGCATGGGCGCACCGGGGGACTTCGCCCAGGCCTATGTCATCGCGCATGAGGTCGGCCATCATGTGCAGAACCTGCTCGGGCGCCTCGGCGGCGGGCGGGACAATGCGGCGTCGGTGCGGACGGAGTTGCAGGCCGATTGCCTGGCCGGCTTCTGGGCGCGGCGGGCCAACGAAACGCGCCGCATCCTGGAGGCCGGCGACATCGAGGAGGGGCTCTCTGCCGCAGCCGCGGTGGGCGATGACCGGCTGCAGCAGCAAGCGCGCGGCCATGTGGTGCCGGAGAGCTTTACCCATGGCAGCAGCGCGCAGCGGGTCCGCGCGCTCAAGACGGGCCTGGGCAGCGCCGATGTGGGCGCCTGCCTCGGCCGGGGCTGAGACGCGCGAAGCGCCTCAGGCGTGGGCGCGGCCTTCCTCGACCGCGTGGCAGGCCACCATCGCGTCGCCCGCGGACAGCGGCGAAGCCGCGTGAGGCGCCGAAGCCACCGGCTTCATCACCGGCACCTCCGACTTGCAGCGCGCATTGGCAAGGGGGCAGCGCGGATGGAAGGTGCAGCCCGAGGGCGGTGAGATCGGGCTCGGCACCTCGCCACCCACCGGGATGCGCTGGCGGCCGGTCATTTCCAGATCCGGGATCGCCTCCATCAGGGCACGCGTGTAGGGGTGGCGCGGCGCCTGGAAGAGGCTCTCCGCCGGAGACAGCTCGACGAGCTTGCCGAGATACATGACGCCGATGCGGTCACTCACCTGCCGGACGACCGCGAGGTTGTGGCTGATGAAGAGGTAGGTCAGACCGAGCCGGGTCTGGAGTTCCTTCATCAGGTTCAGGATCTGCGCCTGGACCGACACGTCGAGAGCGGAGGTCGGCTCGTCGCAGACCAGGAATTCCGGGTTGGACGACAGCGCGCGCGCGATCGAAATGCGCTGCCGTTGCCCACCCGAGAATTCATGCGGGTATTTCTGGCCATCCAGCGGCGAGAGGCCGACCTGCGTGAGCAATTCGCCGACACGGTTCAGGATGGCCTGCTTGTCCTCGATCAGACGGAAGGCGCGGATCGGCTCGGCAACGATGTCGACCACGCGCCAGCGCGGATTGAGCGAGGCATAGGGATCCTGGAAGATCATCTGCATGCGGCTGCGCTGCTTGGAATCGGCGCGCGCCAGCGAGAGATCCTGCCCGTCGAACATCACGCGCCCGCGCGTGGTGGGGTAGAGGCCCACCATGAGGCGCGCGACGGTGGACTTGCCGCAGCCGCTCTCGCCGACGAGGGAGAGCGTCGTGCCCTTCGGGATGTCGAAGGAGATGCCATCCACCGCGCGCAACGTGCGCTTGCCCTCGCGCGCGACGATGCGCTGGATCAGCGGCTTGGAGACATCGAAATAGCGCGCGACATCCTCGGCCGCGATCATCGGGGTCGGGCTCATCGCTTGCCCTCCGCATAGAGCCAGCAGGCGGCGCGGGTGGTGCCCGCATCCAGCAGATCAGGCCGCTCCACCGCGCAGCGCGCGAAGACCTGAGGGCAGCGCGGGTTGTAGGCACAGCCCTGGGGGATGGCCGTCAGCCGCGGCATGGCGCCATCAATCTGCTGCAGGCGCTCGACGCGCCGGTCGAGCGGCGGAATCGAACCCATCAGGCCCTGCGAATAGGGGTGGCGCGCCTGGCGCACCACCTCGCGCACAGGGCCGATTTCGGCGATGCGGCCGGCATACATCACGGCGACCCGATCGGCGGTTTCCGCGATCACGCCCATGTCATGGGTGACCAGCATCATCGCCGTCCCCTTCTCCCGCGCCAGGGTCTTGAGCATGGCGATGACCTGCGCCTGGATCGAGACGTCGAGCGCGGTGGTCGGCTCATCGGCCACGATCAGCTTGGGCTCGGCGCAGAGGGCGAGCGCGATCACCACGCGCTGGCGCATGCCGCCCGAGAACTCGTGCGGATAGCTGTCGATGCGCTCCCGCGCCGCCGGGATGCCCACGAGTTCGAGCCAGCCGATTGCCTTCTCCCGGGCCTCGGCGGGGCCGATGGGCAGGTGGGTCGTCATCGTCTCCACCAACTGCCGGCCGATGGTGTAGAGCGGGTTCAGCGTGGTCAGCGGATCCTGGAAGATCGCGCCGATCTCGCGGCCGCGGATGCGGCGCATCTGCTCATAGGGCAGGTTGTCGATGCGCCGCCCCTCCAGCAGGATCTCGCCCTTGGCGATGCGGCCCGGCGGCTCCAGCAGGCCGATGATGGCGGCCCCGGTCATGGACTTGCCGGCGCCGGATTCACCCACGACGCCCAGCACCTCGCCCGGGGCGATGTCAAAGGAGACATCGTCCAGCGCCACCAGCGTGCCGCGCCGCGTCGGGAATTCGACGCGGAGGTTCTTCACTTGCAACAGAGACATCAGCGCAGCCTCGGGTTCAGCGCGTCGCGCAGCCAGTCGCCCAACAGGTTCACGGAAAGCACCATCACGATGAGGGCGACACCCGGGAAGATCGTGATCCACCACTCGCCCGAGAACAGGAAGTCATTGCCGATGCGGATCAGCGTGCCGAGCGAGGGCTGCGTCGGCGGCACGCCGACGCCGAGGAAGCTCAGCGTCGCCTCGGCCAGGATGGCGAAGCCGAGGTTGAGCGTCGCGATCACGAGCACGGGGGACATGACGTTGGGCAGCACGTGGCTGCGCATGATGCGCAGCGGCGAGAGGCCGATGACGCGCGCCGCCTGCACATATTCCTTGTTGCGTTCCACCAGGGTGGAGCCGCGCACCGTGCGGGCGAATTGCGGCCAGTTGGAGATGCCGATGGCGAAGATGACGACGAAGAGCGCCACCTCGCTATGCGTCTCGCGCGGCAGCACGGCGCGCACCACGCCATCGATCAGCAAAGCCACCAGGATGGAGGGGAAGGTCAGCTGGATGTCGGCGATGCGCATCAGCAGTGCGTCCACCTTCCCGCCGAGATACCCGGCCAGCAGGCCCACCGTGACGCCCACCAGCGTCGAGAAGATCACCGCCGCGAAGCCCACCAGCAGCGAGACGCGCGCGCCATACATGATGGCCGAGAGCATGTCCCGCCCCTGGTCATCGGTGCCGAGCGGATAACTGGCATCGCCCTCCGACTGCCAGGCCGGCGGCTTGAAGGCATCCATGAGCTGGAGCGAAGCGAGGTCGAACGGATTGTGCGGCGCCAGCACCGGCGCCAGCACCGCGCCCGCGATGCAGATGAAGGCCACGATGGCCGAAATCACCGTGACGGGCGAGCGGGTGAAGCTCCACCAGAGGTCGCTGTCGAAGAAGGCCTTCATGGCTTAGTGCCCCTTCCCGCGGCCGACGCGCAGCCTGGGGTCCACCGCGTAATAGAGAAGGTCCACCACCAGGTTGATGGTGACGAAGACCAGCGCGATCAGCATGAGGTAGGCCGCCATGACGGGAATGTCGGCCGCACCCACGCTCTGGATGAAGAGCAGCCCCATGCCCGGCCACTGGAACACCGTCTCGGTCACGATGGCGAAGGCGATGATGCCGCCGAGCTGCAGGCCCGCGATGGTGATGACCGGCACCAGCGTGTTTTTCAGCGCATGGCCGAAATTGATGGCGCGATTGGTCAGGCCGCGCGCGCGGGCGAATTTCACGTAGTCGGTCCGCAGCACCTCCATCATCTCCGAGCGCACGAGGCGCATGATGAGCGTGAGCTGGAACAGGCCGAGCGTGATGGCCGGCAGGACCAGCGCCTTGAGGCCCGACCAGGTGAAGAAGCCCGACGTCCACCAGCCGATGCGCGTCACGTCACCCCGCCCGAAGCTGGGCAGCCAGCCCAGCCAGACCGAGAAGGTGAGGATGAGCAGGATGCCGATCAGGAAGGTCGGCAGCGAGACACCGACCAGGCTGAAGGTGAGGAAGAAGCGGGAGAGCCAGGAATTGCGATAGAGGCCGGTATAGACCCCCATCGGCACGCCGATCATCAGCGCCAGGAAGGCGGCCGTCAGCGCCAGTTCCAGCGTCGCCGGCGCGCGCTCGGCAATCAGCTCCGCCACCGGTCGCGAGAGCCGATAGGAAAGGCCGAACTCGCCCTGCACGGCATTGCCGAGGAAGGTCGCGAACTGGACGAAGAAGGGCTGGTCGAGACCGAGGTCACGCACCAGCGCCTCGCGCTGCGCCTCGGTGAAGTCCTGGCCCAGCATGATCGCCACCGGGTCGCCCACATAGGCGAACATGGCGAAGCTGATGAGCGAGACCACGAACATCACCGGCAGCGCCTGGAGGATGCGGGAGACGATGAAGGAGAACATGCGGCCTCAGTTCACCACGGCCCATCGGAAATAGGGCTGGTTGTTCGCCATGTGCGGGATGGCGAGCGTGGACCGCATCGCCCAGGGGATCATCTGGTGATGCAGCGGGATATGCGGCACGTCCTCGCGATACAGCCGCAGCGCCTCGCGGATCGTGGCCAAGCGCGCCTCGCCCGTCTCGACCTTCATGCGCTGGATCAGCGCGTCCATCTGCGGGTTGGAGTAGCGGCCATAGTTCCAGATGCCGTCGCCCTGGGCGCCGTTGCGCGTGGCGAGCAGCGACTGGAAGGAATAGAGCGCATCCAGCGTCGGCACGCCCCAGCCCAGCATGTAGATGCTGGTGTCGTCGCGCTGGATCTTGGCGAAGAAGGGACCGAGCGGCATGGCGTTCAGCCGCGCCCGGATGCCCACGCGCGCCCACATGGCGACGATCGCCTGGCAGATCTGCTCGTCATTGATGTAGCGGTTGTTGGAGCAGTCGAGCGTGATCTCGAAGCCGTTGGGGTAGCCGGCTTCCGTCAGCAGCGCGCGGGCGCGGGCCTGATCGTAGGGCAGGCGCACATCCTCCTCGCGGGCATAGCCGTTCACCTGCTCGGGGAAGAGGGTGCCGGTCACCACGCTCTGGTTGCGCATGATGGTGCGATGGATCGCCTGGATGTCGATCGCCTGGTACAGCGCCCGGCGCACCCGCACGTCGCGCAGCGGGTTGCGGCCGCGCACGTCGGAGTAGAGCAGCTCGTCGCGCGCCACATCCATGGCGAGGAAGATGGTCCGAACCTCGGGGCCTTCCAGCACGCGCAGCCCCTGGGCGTTGCGCAGCCGCGCGAGGTCCTGCAGCGGCGGATCCATCACGAAATCAATTTCGTTGGAGAGCAGGGCGGCCACACGCGTCGCATCGCTCGCGATCGGGCGGAAGACGATCTCGGTCACGTTGCCGTTGTTGGTCGGCACCTGCCAGCCCCACCAGTCCGGGTTGCGGACCAGCACGGTGCGGACATCAGGCTCGCGCGTCTGCAGGCGGAAGGCGCCCGTGCCGTTGGTGTTGCGCGTGGTGTGCATCTCCTCGCGCTGGCGGGTGTTCTGCGGGCGGGCCGCATTGTTCCGTTCGGACCAGGAGCGCGACATCATGAACACGGAGGCGAGCTTGTTGGGCAGGATCGGGTCCGGCGCCTTGGTGATGATGTCCACCGTCAGCGCATCCACCGCGACGGCGCGCTCGATCGTATCCACGAATATGCCGAAATTGCTGGTGGGGGCCAGCGCCCGGGTGATGCTGAACACCACGTCGTCGCTGGTGAAGGCCTCGCCCTCATGGAAGCGGACATTGGGGCGCAGCGTGAAGCGCCAGCGGGTCGGCTCCTCCTGCCGCCAGGCCGTGGCGAGGCCGGGTTCGAGGCCAAGCTGCTGGTTGCGGCTGATCAGCGCGTCATAGATTTGCTGCAGCACCATGGTGACGGTGCCGACATTCTGGCTGTGCGGGTCCATCGTGTTGGGGTCGCCACTCGCGGCCCAGCGCACGGTCCGCGCCTCGGCAACACCCACCATCAGCGCCACGACCAGGATCGCGGCCCGCCACAAAGCCCTCATTGATGTCTCCCGAACCCCAGGCCGTCCCGGCCGGAAGCGCCCGCTATACGGGCGGACGCGCCTCGGGGGAAGCCTCTTCCGCCTCGCCGGTGGCCCATTCCTTGATCAGGGTATAGCCCAGCGCCAGCAGCACGGGTCCCAGGAACAGCCCCAGGAAACCAAAGGCGAGAACGCCGCCCAGCGCGCCCAGGATGGTCAGCAGCAAGGGCAGATCGGCACCGCGCGAGATGAACCAGGGCCGGATCACATTGTCCACCGAGGAGATCCCCAGCCCCCCGTAGAGCGCCAGGAAGATGCCCCAGCCGATGCTCCCCGTGGCCAGAAGCCAGATCGACGCCGGGATCCAGACCAGCGGCGCCCCCACCGGCAGGATGGAGATGACACCGGCGATGACCGCCAGCAGCACGGGCTGCGGCACGCCCGAGATCCAGAGGCCGAAGAAGGTCATGAAGCCTTGCGCGACGGCCGTGCCCAGCATGCCATAGACCACGCCGCGGGTGACATTGCCCGTCAGTTCCCACAGATGCGGCGCGCGCACGCCGGCCAGCCGCTCCAGCAGGCCATAGGCGCCCTTCGCCAGGGCCGGGCCATCCTTATAGATGAAGAAGGCGAGCAGGATGGCGATCAGCATCTCCGCCACGCCCGAGAGCAGGCCGAGCAGCAGGGACAGCGCGAATTGCGCGATATCCCCGGCATAGGGGCGGATGGCGGCGACCAGGTGGGAGGCATCACCGGCCAGCGCCTGCCACCAATCGTTCAGGTAGGGACCGACCATCGGGATCAGCAGGAAGACGCCGGAGAGATCGGGCAGGCCCTCGCTGAAGACGCGCACCAGCCAGTTGCGGATGCCCTCGATGTCCTCGCGCCGGACCGGCGTGGCGAAGACCAGCGGCAGGCCGATCAGCAGGAACTCGGCCGATACCATCACGCCCGCCGCGCTCCCCGCCCCCAGGCGCAGCCGGTCGGTCAGGAAGCGATAGGCGGGCCAGGTGCAGAAGACGAGGATGACGGCCCACATGAGCGCCGAAATGAAGGGCTTGAGCACCAGGAAGCAGCCCGCCGCCAGTGCCCCGGCGGCGATGAAACCCACCAGCCTCGCCAGTTGCTCCTTGTTCTCCATCATGCACCCTTTGCCGAGACCCGCGGGAAGCCTGTAGCATGCACGGGTGAACATCCTTGCGCCACCACGCCCGCGGCTCTCGGTCGAGATCGTCTTCGATCTCGTCTGCCCCTGGTGCTACCTCGGCATCCGCCGCCTGATGCGGGTGCTGGCCGAGCGTCATGACCTGCAGCCGGACCTGCAATGGCGCCCCTTCCTGCTGAACCCGGAAATCGCGCCCGGCGGCATCCCCCGGCAGGACTGGCTGGCCCGCAAGTTCGGCGGCGAGGACCGCGCCCGGCGCCTGCACGGCACCATCACCGAACTCGGGCGCGCCGAGGGAATCGCCTTCCGCTTCGACCTGCTGCGCCGCATCCCGGCCAGCCTCGACGCCCACCGCCTGCTGCGCTGGGCTGGGCGGCACGCGCCGGTGGACCGCCTCGTGGAGCGCCTCTTTGCCGCCTATTTCTGCGAGGGGCTGGACATCGGGCAGCATGCGACGCTGGCCATGCTGGCGGGCGAGGAAGGCTTCGACCAGGCCGCCGCCCTCCGGCTGCTGGGCGGCGCAGGCGAGACGGAGTGGGTCCACCTGGAGAACCTCCGCGCGCACCGCCTCGGCATCAACGGCGTTCCCTGCTTCCTGGTGGATGGCGAGCACGCGATCGCCGGCGCACAGGAGCCCGAGGTGCTGGAGCGGCTCATCGAAGTGGCGCTGGCCGCGGGCTGAGGCTCGCCCACCGTCTTGCGCGCCGGCGCAATTCGGCCATGGTTGGCCGGGAGGGAGGCGGAAGGGCCTCGGAAAGTTGAAGAAATGAACGAAACCGAGCGAGTCTGGGAGGCGGAGCTAGCATCGCACGAGCTGCTGGGGACCCCGAGCGAGCGGGAGCACGCACGCATTCTGCGCCTGGCCCTGCGCCTCTGCGATGCCCCGGCCGGCGCCATCATCTTTAGGGAGGGCGGGCCACGCACGCTGCTGGGCCCGGCGGCAGAGGCCAGCGCCGCGGCGCTGGACGCCCTCGCCCATCGGGTCATGGAAGCCGGTGCCCCCCAGCTCGCCTCCGCCCCCCGACTCGAGGCCGGCATTCCCCTCACCACCCCGGGCGGCGCGACGCTCGGCGCCCTCTGCGTCCTCGACCCTCGCGCCGGCGCCCCCCCTCTTGCGGCGGACCGGGCGGCGAGCCTGCACGAGGGCCTGCTCGACCTCGCGCGGATCGTCATGGACCAGCTGGGGGAGCGCCGCCGCGCACTCGACCAGGCCCGCATGGAACGCGATGCCCGGTTGCTGCGGCGCTGGATGGCGGTGGCCGCCGAAGCGACCGACCTGGAAAGCTCCGCCCGCTCGGCGGCGCTTGCGCTGTGCGAGGCAACGGGCGCCCTCACCTGCCAGCTCTGGCAGCGGTTGGGCGGCAAGGAGCCGAGTGCCCGCTTCCTCGGCGGCTGGAGCGACAGCAGCTTCGGCCTGCCCGACGACCCGGGCGCGCAACGCAACCTGACCATCTCCGCACCCAACTCGCCCACCCTGCGCGCGCTCCGCGAGGAACGGCAGATCATCGTCACCGACGTGACGACGGAGGACTGGGCCAGCAACCCCTTGCTCGGCCCCGCCGCGCAGCGGGGCCTGCGCTCCCTGATGGTCTCGCCCTTCCGGCTGGAGGCGCAGGGCTTCGCGCTGCTGATCGGCCTCGGCGAGGGGCGCAGCAACTTCAACGAACTGTCGCAGCTGCTCGACCAGGCGGTGTCCGTCCTGCGCCCCATCCTCCGCCGCATCCGCAACGAGGACGAGGCGCGCCTGATGCGCCGCGTGGTGGAGGCGACCTCCGACGTGGTGCTGATCACCGAGGCCGAGCCGGTGGACACGCCCGGGCCGCGGATCGTCTATGCCAATCCCGCCTTCGAGCGGGAGACGGGCTACACCCAGGCCGAGGTGCTGGGCCTCACGCCGCGCCTGCTGCAGGGCGCCGGCACATCGGCCAAGGCCCGACGCAACATCCGCAACGCGTTGGAGGCCTGGAAGCCGGTCCGCCAGGCGGTGCTGAACTACCGCAAGGATGGCAGCAGCTTCTGGTCCGACCTTCGCATCTCGCCCGTGGCCGACAGCGAGGGCTGGTTCACCCATTGGGTCTCCGTCCAGCGCGACGTGACCCTGGAGCGCGAGGCTGAGATCGCCCGCGCGGAGGCGCTGGCCGAACGGGATGCGATGCTGGCCCGCCTGCCGGGCGTGCTGTTCCGCTTCGAACGCCAGCCCGATGGCCGCTGGTTCCGCCGCTATGCCTCGGCGCAGCTGGAGGCGCTCACCGGCTTCACGCCGGCGGAGGCAACGCAGCTCGGCTGGTTCCAGGCCCATGCGCATCCGGACGACTGCGACCGCATCATGGCCCTGCCGGACGCCACGATCGGACAACCGGAATCCACGACGGAGTTCCGCTTCCGCCACAAGGACGGGCGCTGGCTCTGGATCCGCGGAATCCAGCGCGGCCAGGTGACGCCCGCCGGCGTGCCCGAGCTGATGAGCATCTGGACCGACATCACGCGTGAGAAGCAGCTGGCCGAGCAGCTGGCCCATTCGGCCAAGCTCGCCCAGCTGGGCGAGGTGACGACAGGCATGGCGCATGAGCTGAACCAGCCGCTCGCCACCATCAGCATGGCGGCGGACATCATGCTGCTGCAGCTCGACGGCAACGATCCGGCCCTGGCACCCATGCGGGACCGGCTCGAGAAGATCATCGGCCAGACGGCCCGCATGGCGAATCTGATCGACCACATGCGGATCTTTGGGCGCGCGGAGAACCTGCCGGCGGCGCCCCTCCAACTCCGGCAGGTGATCCATGACGCGCTGGAGATGCTCAACAGCAAGCTGACGCTCTCGGCCGTGCGGGTGACGCAGGAGGTGGAGGCGGAACTGCCCCCGGTGCTCGGCATCGCCATCCCGCTGGAGCAGGTGCTGATGAACCTCATCGCGAATGCCTGCGACGCCTATCATGCGCAGTCGCCCGAGGGCGGCGGGGAGCGGATGATCCGGCTGCGCGCCTGGCGGGCGGGCGGTGAGGTCCGGCTGGAGGTGCGCGACGCGGCGGGCGGCATCCCGGCCGACATCCTGCCGCGCATCTTCGAGCCCTTCTTCACGACCAAGCCCGAGGGCCAGGGCACCGGCCTCGGCCTCTCGATCAGCTACGGCATCATCCAGGACATGGGCGGCAGGCTGGCCGCCGAGAACGTGCCGGGCGGCACGGCCTTCACGATCAGTTTACCCGCCGCCTGAGGGCGGCTCACGCCGCCTTCGCCTGCTCCACCACGCGCACGAGGTTGGCAACCAGCCCGCGCGCCGCCTTCACCCGCGCATCGAAAGGCAGTTCCCGCAGCAAGGCGAGCTTGTGGTCCGGCCGCAGCGAGACCAGGCCCTTCTGGCCCGAAACCCAGGCTACCAACCCGGCCGGATTGGCGAAGCGGTTCTTGTGGAAGGCGATGACGACGCCCTTGGGCCCCGCATCCACCTTCTCGACGCCGGCCGCACGGCAGGCGAGCTTGAGGCTGACCACCTGCAGCAGGTTCTCCACCTCGGGCGGGATGGGGCCGAAGCGGTCGGCGAATTCCGCGGCCATCGCCTCGACCTCGGCCTCGGTCTCGAGCCCGCCGATGCGGCGATAGAGGCCGAGGCGCACGGGCAGCTCCTGCACGTAGTTCTCGGGGATCAGCACCGGCAGGCCGAGATTGATCTGCGGCGTGAACTTGCCCTCCGCCTCGCGCGCGCGCTTGGAGCCGGCGCGGAGATCGGCCACGGCTTCCTCCAGCATCTCCTGGTAGAGCTCGATGCCGACCTCGCGGATCTGGCCGGACTGCTCCTCGCCCAGCAGGTTGCCGGCGCCGCGGATGTCGAGGTCGTGGCTCGCCAGCGTGAAGCCGGCGCCGAGATTGTCCAGCGTCTGCATCACCTCGAGCCGCTTCTGCGAGGTGGGGCTGAGGCGGTGATGCGGCGGCCAGGTCAGGTAGGCATAGCCGCGCTGCTTGCCGCGCCCGACGCGCCCGCGCAGCTGGTAGAGCTGGCCCAGGCCGAACATGTCGGCGCGGTGGATGATCAGCGTGTTCACCGCCGGCATGTCGAGGCCGGATTCCACGATATTGGTGGCGAGCAGGATGTCGTATTTGCCGTCACCGAACTCGGTCATCACCTGCTCGAGCTCGGTCGGCGCAAGCCTTCCATGCGCCTGCACCACGCGCGCCTCGGGCGCCACTTCGGCCAGGCGCTCATACATCTTCGCCATGTCCTCGATGCGGGGCACGACAACGAAGACCTGCCCGCCGCGGAAGCGCTCGCGCTGCACCGCCTCGCGCAGGACGAGGCTGTCCCAGGGCATGATGAAGGTGCGCACCGCGAGGCGGTCCACCGGCGGTGTCGCGATCACGCTCATCTCGCGCACGCCGGACAGCGCCAGCTGCAAGGTGCGCGGGATGGGGGTCGCGGTCAGCGTCAGCACATGCACGCCGGCCTCGAGTTCCTTCAGCCTTTCCTTGTGCTTCACGCCGAAATGCTGCTCTTCATCCACGATGACGAGGCCGAGATTGTCGAAGCTGATCGTCTTGCCCAGCAGCGCGTGGGTGCCGACGACGATGTCCACCTCGCCCGCCGCCAGCGCCGCCTTGACCTGGGCGGCCTCCTTCGCCGTCACCATGCGCGAGAGCTGCGCGACCTTGATCGGCAGGCCCGCGAAGCGCGCGGTGAAGATGCGGTGGTGCTGGCGCGCCAGCAGGGTGGTGGGCACGACGACGGCGACCTGCGAGCCGGACATGGCGACGGTGAAGGCCGCGCGCAGCGCCACCTCCGTCTTGCCGAAGCCGACATCGCCGCAGATCAGACGGTCCATCGGGCGGCCGGAGGCGAGGTCCTCCAGCACATCGGCGATGGCGCGGGCCTGATCGTCCGTCTCCACATAGGGGAAGCGGGCGCAGAATTCGTCCCAGGCGCCTTCGGGCGGGGCCATCATCGGCGCCTCGCGCGTCTGGCGTTCGGCGGCGATGCGGATCAGGGCGCCCGCCATGTCGGCGATGCGCTGCTTCGCCTTAGACTTGCGCGCCTGCCAGGAGGCGCCGCCCAGCTTGTCCAGCGCGACGCCGGCCGTCTCGCTGCCGAAGCGGCTGAGGATTTCGATGTTCTCGACGGGGACAAAGAGCTTGTCATTGCCGTCATAGATCATCCGCAGGCAGTCATGCGGCGCGCCGCTCACCTCGATGGTGGCCAGCCCGTCATAGCGCCCGATGCCGTGATCCTGATGCACCAGCAGATCTCCAACCTCGATCTGCGTGGCATCCGCGATGAACTGGTCGGCGCGCTTCTTGCGGCGCGCGGGGCGGGCGATGCGCTCGCCCAGCAGGTCCTGCTCGGCGGTGATGGAGAGCTGTTCGGCGGTGAAGCCGCGCTCCAGCCCCAGGATGCCCACGCCGATGGTGCCGGGCGAAAGGCGCTGGAAGGCGTAGTAGTCGTCCACCGGCTCCGCCGCGACGCGGTTCTCGCGCAGCAGCGTCACCAGCCGCTCGCGCGAGCCGCGGGTCCAGGCGGCGAGCATGGGCTGCCGGCCGCGGCCGCGCTCAGTCTCGGCATGGGCGGCATAGGCGGAAAACAGGTTCTCCCCCGCCTGCCGGATCTCGGTGAAGAGGCGCCCGGCCCGGCCGCCCGCATCGAAGCCATCCGCGCCGTCTGGCTTGTGGAAGGGCGAGAAATGCAGCTCCTGCCCCCGGGCCAGCATGGCGTCCCAGCCGGCGCGGTCGAGGTAGAGGCGGCCGGGCGGCGCGGGGCGATAGGGCACCTCGCCCTCGCCGAGCCGGGCCGGGATGCGGCGGGCCTCGTAGTGGTCCTGGATCATCTCCAGCCGCGCCGTCAGCGCCTCCTCGGCCTGGGCGTCCAGGCTGACCGAGGCACCGGGCAGGTAGTCCAGCAGCGTCTCCATCTCGGCGTGGAAGAGGCCGGCCCAATGCTCCATGCCCGGATGCCGCCGCCCGGCGCTGACCGAGACATAAAGCGGGTCCTCGGCCGCAGCGTTGCCGAAGAGGTCACGATAGCCGGTCCGGAAGCGCTCGATGGAGGCCGGGTCGAGGAAGACCTCCCCCACCGGGCGCAGGGTCAGCCGGTCCACCGCCGCGCCGCTGCGCTGGGTGCCGGTGTCGAGGCGACGGATGCTCTCGAGCTCGTCGCCGAAGAGGTCGAGGCGCAGCGGGTCGGCCTCGCCCGAGGGGAAGAGGTCCAGGATGCCGCCGCGCACCGCGTATTCGCCGGGCTCCATGACGGTGCCGGTGCGGTTGTAGCCGTTGGTCTCCAGGAAGGCGGTGATCTGCTCGATGCTGGCGCGCCCGCCCTTGCGGAGCAGCAGCGCGGAATTGGCGAAGGCACTGCGCGGGGGCACGCGCTGCACCAGCGCATTCACCGTGGTCAGCACGATGCGCGGCCGCGCCGGCGGCGCCGTGAGTTCGGCCAAGGTGGCGACGCGCTCGGCGACCAGCTCCGGATTGGGCGAGACGCGGTCATAGGGCAGGCAGTCCCAGGCCGGCAGGCGCAGGACCTCGGCCTCGGGCATGAAGAAGGCCAGCGCATCGGCCATGCGGGCCATGCGGGCATCGTCGCGGCAGACATGCAGGACCGGCGCCTGGGTCTCGGCGCGGCGCTGGCGCAGCAGCAGGGCGTCATAGCCCTCGGGGGCGCCGTAGACCTTCAGCGTCATTTCAAATGATCCGGCATGCCCGCGCCGGGCGCCGCGCTCTCGGCCGCGATGCGGTCGAAGAGCGGCCCGCGCACCTCCGGCGGTGCGGGGCGGCGGCCGGAAAACCAGTCGGCCAAGTCCACATCCGGCAATTCCATGATGGCTTCCAGCTCATCCAGCTCGGCCGGCGTCAGCGCGGCGATATGCCGGCGGACGAAGCCGCCCAGCATCAGGTCGCATTCCTTGGTGCCGCGATGCAGGGCCCGGAAGAGCAGGCGGCGCTGGCGGTGGGGGAGTTCGGGGGTTTCGTCAGGACTCGTCACGGGTGGCATATAGGCCCGTGTGAGCCAGAGTGTCAGCCTCCAGAGCCTGCTTGATTCCCTCGAAACCCTGCCGGGCGTCGGGCCGAAGCGCGCTGCGCTCATCGCCAAGGCCTGCGGGGGCCCGCGCATCCTGGACCTTCTGTTTCACCTGCCCGACCGGATCGCGAGCCGGATGCGCATCAGCCATCCCGCGGAAGCGCAGCCCGAGAGCGATGCCGTGCTGCGTGTGACCCCCATCGCGACTCGCAGCGCGATGAGCCGCGCCACCCGCCGCCGCTATGTCGAGGTCCGCACGGCGGAGGAGGTGACCCTCCGCTTCATGCAATCCAACCTCGGCTGGATCGAGAAACTGCTGCCGCGTGGCGAGCCCCGCTGGATCTCCGGCCGCATCCGGCCCGAGGGCGATGGCTGGTCCTGCATCAGCCCCGATGTCGCGGCCAGCGAGGAGGGCTTCCCCGCGCTGGAGGCGATCTGGCCGCTCACCGAGGGGCTGAAGCGCGCCCATGTGGCGCCGGCCGTCATGGCCGCCCTGAAACGCCTGCCCGAGCTGCCCGAATGGCAGGACGCCCCCCTGCTCGCGCGCGAGGCCTGGCCCGGCTTCGCCGCCGCGCTCCGCGCCCTGCACGCCCCCGAAGCGCGCCCCGATGCGAAGCCCTGGGAGCGGCTCGCCTATGACGAGGCGCTGGCCGGGCAATTGGCGCTGGCCCTGCTGCGCCGGCGCAACCGCGAGGCGCCGGGCCGCGCACTGGCCGGCGATGGGAGCCTGCGCGCCCAGGCGCTGGCCGCCTTCGGCCACGAGCCGACGCCCGACCAGGCCCAGGCACTGGCCGAAATCTCCCGCGACCTCGCCGCCCCGCGCCGCATGCTGCGCCTGCTGCAGGGCGATGTCGGCTCGGGCAAGACGCTGGTCGCGGTGCTCGCCATGCTCCAGGCCGTCGAGGCCGGGGCCCAGGCTGCGATCATGGCACCGACGGAAATCCTGGCGCGGCAGCATCTGCGGACGCTGGAAAAGCTCTCACCCGTGCCGGTCGCCCTGCTGGCCGGCTCGGTGAAGGGGGCGGAGCGGCGGCGCGTGCTCAAGGGCTTCGCCGATGGCTCGATCCCCATCGCGATCGGCACCCATGCGCTGTTCCAGCAGGGGGTGGAGTTCCACGACCTGGCACTGGCCGTGGTGGATGAGCAGCACCGCTTCGGCGTCGCCCAGCGCCTCGAGCTGGCCGGCAAGGGCGAGCAGGTGGACATGCTGGTGATGACGGCCACGCCCATTCCCCGCACGCTCCAGCTGACGCATTGGGGCGAGATGCAGGTGAGCCGCATCGCCGGCAAGCCGCGCGGCCGCCAGCCCATCGCGACGCGCATCGCCTCCGCCGCCCGCCTGCCCGAGATCATCGCCCGCATGCGCCAGGCCCTGGCCAGGGGCGAGCGCGCCTATTGGGTGGTGCGCGCCATCACGGGCGGCGAGCATGATGACAGCATCGCCGCCGAGACCCGCTTCGCCGAGCTTTCCGAGCTCTTCCCCGGCCAGGTCGGCCTCGCCCATGGCGAGCTGGACATGGAGCTGCGCGAGGGCGCCCTGCGCGACTTCGCCGAGGGCCGCACGCAGATCCTGGTCGCCACCACCGTGATCGAGGTGGGGGTGGACGTGCCGGAAGCCACCATCATCCTGATCGAGCAAGCGGAACGCTTCGGCCTCTCGGCCCTGCACCAGTTGCGCGGCCGGGTCGGGCGCGGCAGCAAGCCTTCCTCATGCCTTCTGGTGCATTCCGAGCAGCTCTCCGAGCGCGAGCGGGAGCGCCTGCTGATCCTGCGCGACACGGAGGATGGCTTCGTCATCGCGGAGGAGGATCTTCGGCTGCGAGGGGGCGGCGAGGCGCTGGGCACGCGCCAGGCCGGCCAGGTGCAGTTCCGCCTGGGCCTGCGCGGCGAGGATGAGGCCGCCGCCCAGCGCGCCGCCAACCGCCAGAATGCCCTGATCGAGATGGCGGCCGGCGATGCCGAGGTGCTGCTGACCCGGGACCGGCACCTGGCCTCCCCCCGCGGCCAGGCGGCGCGCCTGCTGCTGGCGCTGTTTGACAAGCAGGACGCGGTCAGGCTCCTGGCGGCCGGGTGACTTGAAATCCCTGCCCGGTTTTTTAAATCGGCGGACCGAACCGGGAGACCATGGCTTGAGCGAGAGCACCGAAAACCAGGGCCTCATCGAAATCGAGGGCCTGACCAAACGGTTCGGCGGCTTCACCGCCGTGGATGGCGTCAGCTTTTCCGTCCAGCGCGGCGAGGTCGTGGGATTCCTCGGCCCCAATGGCGCCGGCAAGTCCACGACCATGCGGATGCTGGCCGGCTTCATGCTGCCGAGCGAGGGCACGGCCCGCATCTGCGGCGAGGATGTGGTGAAGCGCCCCGTGGCCGCCAAGCGCAACCTCGGCTTCCTGCCCGAGGGGGCCCCCACCTATCCCGAAATGAGCGTGGCCGATTTCCTGGATTTCTGCGCCCGCATCCGCGGCTTCGGCGGCGCCGAGCGGACCCGGCGCGTGGCCGAGGCCATGGCGCGGACGCAGTTGGAGGGCGTGCGCCTGCAACCGATCGAGACGCTCTCCAAGGGGTTCAAGCGCCGCGTGGGCCTCGCCCAGGCGCTGCTGCACTCGCCGCCCGTGCTGGTGCTGGACGAACCGACCGACGGCCTCGACCCCAACCAGAAGCATGAGGTGCGCGAATTGATCCGCGCCATGGCGCCCGAGAAGGCCATCATCATTTCGACCCATATTCTCGAAGAGGTCGCCGCCGTCTGCACCCGCGCCATCGTCATCGCGCGCGGCCGCGTGCTGGCCGATGCGACGCCCGCAGCCCTGGTGGCCGATGGCCGCAGCATGGAGGAAGTCTTCCGCTCCCTGACGCTGGGAGCCGCCGCATGAGGCCCGCGCTCACCGTCGCACGTCGTGAATTCGCGGCCTATTTCGCGACGCCCGTCGCCACAGTCTTCATCGTGATCTTCCTCGTCCTTTCGGGTGCGCTGACCTTCACGCTGGGCGGCTTCTTCGGGCGCGGCCAGGCGGATCTCATCCCCTTCTTCAGCTTCATTCCCTGGCTGTTCCTGTTCCTGGTGCCCGCGCTGACCATGCGCCTCTGGGCGGAAGAACGGCGCCTCGGCACCATCGAGCTGCTGCTGACCCTGCCCATCACGGCCGGCCAGGCGGTGGTCGGCAAGTTCCTCGCCGCCTGGGCCTTCTGCGCGGTGGCCCTCGCCCTCACCTTCCCGCTCGTCATCACCGTCAACCTGCTGGGCGAGCCGGATAATGGCGTGATCCTCACGGGCTATCTCGGCTGCTTCCTGGTGGCGGGCGCCTATCTCGCCGTGGGGGCCGCCATCTCGGCCGTCACGCGCAACCAGGTGATCGCCTTCGTCCTGGCCGTGGCCGGCTGCTTCCTCTTCGCCGCCGCCGGCTCCCCGGTGGTGACGGAGTTCCTCTCCTCACAATTCCCGGTGCTGGCCGAGGTGGCGCGCGGCATGAGCGTGAGCGAGCGGATCAATGGCTTCACCCGCGGCGTGATCTCGGCGCGGGACTTCGTCTTCTTCGCCAGCTTCATCGCCTTCTGGCTCTTCGTAAATACCGTGATCCTCGAGCACAAGAAGGCGGATTGAGACCATGCGCAATTCCCGCCTCGCCTACTCTGCCCTTGGCGTCCTCGCGGCGCTCGCACTCGCCATCGGCGTCAACATGCTGGCCGACCGGCTGCTCGCCTCCGCCCGCGTGGACCTCACCGAGAACCGCATCTACACCCTCTCGCCCGGCACGCGGCAGGTGCTGGAAGGGTTGCAGGACCCGATCACGCTGCGCTTTTTCTACTCGCGCAAGCTGGGCGCCGAGGCGCCGCAATTCGGCGCCTATGCCGAGCGCGTGCGCGAGATGCTGCGCGAATACGTGGCGGCCAGCCGCGGCAAGCTGCGCCTCGAGGTCTTCGACCCCGAGCCCTTCTCCGAGGTGGAGGACCGCGCCGTCTCGCTCGGTATCCAGGGCGTGCCGCTCGATCAGGGCGGGGAGCAGGTCTATTTCGGCCTCTCTGGCAGCAACCAGGTGGATGAGGAACGCAACATCCCCTTCTTCCAGCCGGAGCGCGAGCGCTTCCTGGAAGCCGACCTCACCCGCCTGATCTTCGAGCTTTCGAGCCCGGTGAAGCCGGTGCTCGGCGTCATGTCGCCGTTGCCGCTGAACGGCGACCCGCGCGCGATGATGATGCGCCAGCCGGCACTCGCCCAGCCGCAGGTGGTGATGCGCCAGTTGCGCGAGGGCTTCACGGTGCGCGACATCGGCTTCGACGTGCAGGCGATCCCGGCCGATGTGCAGATCCTGCTGCTTGCCCACCCGCAGGACCTGCCGGAGGCCGCGCAATACGCGGTGGACCAGTTCGTCATGCGCGGTGGCCGCCTCTTCCTGATGATCGACCCGCACAGCGAATTCCAGGCCGCCCGCCCCGGCCCCGGCGGCCGTCCGCCCGCCAACACCGCCTCGGTCCTCCCGCGCCTGCTGGAGGCCTGGGGCGTGGAGGCGCCGGCCGACCAGGTCGTGCTCGACCTGCGCGGCGCCTGGCGCGTGCGCGCGGCACCCAATGAGCGCGTGCAGGCGGTGGACTACATCGCCTGGTTCAACCTCCAGGGTGACAGCGTGAACCGCCAGGAGGTGGCGACGGCGCTGATCGAGCAGGTCACGGTCGCCTCCTCCGGCTATCTCGCGCCGCGCCCCAATGCGGGGATCGAGTTCATCCCGCTGCTGACCAGCTCCGCCCAATCCATGGTGGTGGACGCGGCACGCGTCAGGAACGAGCCCTCGCCCACGCGCATCCTGGCCGATTTCCGCGCCGATGGTCAGCGCCGCGTCATCGCGGCCCGGATCCGCGGCAACCTCCGCAGCGCCTTCCAGGAAGGCGCACCCGCGCCCGCCGAGGGCGTGGAGCGCCCGGCGGATTTCCCGGCGCATCTCGCCCGCAGCACGGGGCCGGCCAATATCGTCGTCGTGCATGACACGGATATCCTGGAGGACCGCTTCTGGGTCCGCGTCCAGGAGTTCTTCGGCCAGCCGGTCGCCACGCCCTTCTCGGGCAATGGCAGCTTCGTCGTGAACATCGCCGATACGCTGGCCGGTTCGGACGCCATGATCAGCCTGCGCTCGCGTGGCGAATCCCAGCGGCCCTTCGAGCTGGTGGAGGATATCCGCCGCCAGGCCGACGCCCAGTTCCGCCAGAGCGAGCAGCAGCTGACCGAGCGCCTGCAGGCCACCGAACGCCGCCTGCGCGAGTTGCGCCAGGGCACGGGCGGAGAGGGCGCGCGCAACACCAACCAGACCGTCATCACGCCGGAGCAGCGGGCCGAGATCGACCGCGCGCGGGAGGAGATCGCGAATACGCGGCGCCAGCTCCGCGCCGTGCAGCTCGAATTGCGGCGCGACATCGAGGCGCTGGAGACCTGGCTGCGTATCTTCAACATCGCCTTCGTGCCGGTGTTGCTGACCATCTTCGCCGTCGTCATCGGCGTGCTGCGCGCCCGCCGCCGCGCGAGGGCGCGGGCATGATCGGCAAGCGTGGCCTCATCGCGCTGGGCGGCGCCGCGGCGGCCAGCCTGGGCGCCGCCCTGCTGCTGCAACCCGAGGGCGAGGTGGAGGGGCGCATCAGCGAGGGCAGCCTGGCCTTCCCCGGCCTCGCCGCGCGCCTCGCCAATGCCCGGCGCATCGAGCTGCGGCGCGGCGCGCAGGGCACGACGCTGATCCGCGACGGCGACACCTGGCGCATCGCCGAAGCCCAGGGCTATCCCGCGCGCCCCGAGCGCGTGCGCGAAACGCTGGTCGGTCTGACGGAGCTGCGCCTCGTGGAAGAGCGCAGCGGCGACCCGGCGCAATGGCCGCGCCTCGGCGTGGAGGACCCCGCCGCACCCGGCACCACCGCCACCCTGCTGCGCGTCTTCGACGGTGAAGGGCGGCCATTGGCCGAGATGATCCTGGGCCGCCGCCGCATGCGCACCCAGGGCAACCAGCCTGAGGCCATCTATGCCCGCCGCCCCGGCGAGAACCGCGCCTGGCTGGCCGAAGGGCGCCTCGGCGCCGATGCAGACCCCTCGCTCTGGCTCGACCGGGATCTCGCGAGCCTCGCCCCGGCGCGCCTCCGCCGCGTCGAGGTCACGCGCATCGGGCAGCCTCCGCTCGTGCTGGCGCGCGCGGGCGAGGTGGATGCGCCGCTCGACATCATCACCCCCGCCGACCCGCCGGTGGCCGATCGCATCGCGCTGGACGAGGTGGGCCGCGCCTTCGACGGCCTGACCTTCGTCGAGGTCCGCAAGGACGCCCCGGGCGAGGCTCTGGGCGAGGCGCGCTTCCACTATACCGATGATGTCACCATCACTGTCCGCCCCCACCGCGAGGGCGAGCTGTTCTGGGTGCGCCTCGGCGCGGAGGGCGGCGAGGAGGCGCGGCGGCTGAACGCCCGCTTCGAGGGCTGGGCCTTCCAGCTCGGCCTCTGGAAGGAGAAGGCGATGATCCCGCGCCTGGAAGACTTGGTGGTTTCTTGACCCCCGTCCGATCGCGGCACGCAGCGGCGCGTGAAACGGGCATGTACCGATGACGCGCGAATATCCCGACCGGCCCTGGATCGGCATCGGCGTGATCGTCTTCCGCGGCGAGGAGGTGCTGCTGGTGCAGCGCGGCAAGCCGCCGCGCATCGGCTCCTGGTCGCTCCCCGGCGGCGCGCAGCATGTGGGCGAAGGCGCGCAGGAAGCCGCGCGCCGCGAATTGCTGGAGGAGACGGGCGTGACCGTCGGCCCGCTGCTGCTTGCCGATGTGATCGATTCCGTGACCCGCGATGAGGCGGGCGCCGTGCGCTACCACTACACCATCGTGGACTACTGTGCCGAATGGGCGGAGGGCGAGGCACGGGCGGGCGATGATGTCAGCGCCGTCGCCTGGGCGCGGCCGGAAGAGCTGGCGAAATATGCCCTGACACGCGAAGCGGAGGCGGTGATCGCGCTTTCGCGCAAGCGGCTTGCCGAGGCCCTGTCCTGAGACGCAATCTCTTCCGGAAAACGCGGGAGACAACGTCCATGACCCAAAGACGCAGCCTGATCCTCGGCGCCGCGGCCCTGCCGCTTGCCGCACCGGCCATCGCGCAGGGGCGCCCGCTGCGCATCATCGTCCCCTTCCCACCGGGCGGCGCGGTGGACATCCTGGGCCGTGTCCTGGCCGAGCGGCTGCCCGCAGCGCTCGGCACGCCCGTCGTCGTCGAGAACCGGGGCGGCGCGGGCGGCCTGATCGGTGCCGACGCCCTGGCCAAGGGCGACCGCGACGGAACGATGATCGGGCTGATCAGCGTCACCACGCTCTGCGCCTTCCCCTTCATGACCTCGCGCCTGCCCTTCAACCCGCGCACCGACCTGGCACCCGTCACGCAGATCACCGATGGCGCGCTGCTCTGCGTGGTGAATGCCGAGAAGGCGCGCCGCGAGGGCTGGAGCGATTTCCGCCGCCTCGTCACCTGGAGCCGGGCGAACCCCGAGCAGGTGAAGATGGGCAGCAGCGGCACCGGCACGACGAGCCACATCAACATCGAGGCGATCAACGCCGAGGCGGGCGCCAAGATCCTGCATGTGCCCTATCGCGGCGGCGGCCCCGCCATCACAGACCTGCTGGCCGGCACGATCGACATGATGTTCGACGTGATGCCCGCCCTGATGCCGCATGTGACGGCCGGGCGCTTCCTGCCGCTGGCGGTGAGTTCCGCCGCCCGCCTCTCCATCCTGCCCGATGTGCCGGGCATGGCCGATTTCGCCGATCTCGGCCTCGGCCGGCATGACGTGGTGACGTGGAACGCCGTGATGGCGCCGGGCGGCACGCCGCCCGAGCACATCCAGCGACTGCACGCCGCCATCCGCGCCGTGGGCGCGCAGAGCGAGTTCGTGGAGCGGCTGAAACCGCTCGGCTACGGCACCGTGGTCAGCCCGACCCCGGCCGCGCTGACAGCGCTGATCGAGCGCGACACGCCCAATTGGCAGCGGCTGGTTCAGCTCTCCGGCGCGCGGCTCGAATAGGTGCGGCGCGCGCTTGCTGGTCTGCTGCTGCTCGCTCTCGCGCTGCCGGCGCGTGCGCAGGTGGCGCTGGGCGAGAGCGGCTGGACCCTCAGCGGCACCGGCAGCTTCGGCAGCGACTATGTCTCGCGCGGCATTAGCCAGACCATGGGGCGCATGGCCTACCAGGCGAGCGCCGAGCTCGCGCATGAGAGTGGCGTCTATATCGGCGGCTTCATCGGCAATGTGCGCTTCGCCGGCACCGACGCCCGCGAGGAGATCGACCTCCTGGCCGGCTTCCGCTTCGCCTGGGGCGACACCAACTTCGATATCGGCGGCATCGGCACCTTCTACCCCAACTATTCCGCCGGCCGCGCCAGCGACGCGGTGGATTACGGTGAGGCCTATCTCCGGGTGAACCGCGCCTTTGGACCGGTGAAGCTCATGGCCTCCATCAATGTCTCGCCCAACTACTTCGATGCGACGGGACTTGGCGTCTATGTCGAGGGCGGCGCGGATTGGGACACGGGCCTCTGGGGCCTCACGCTCGGTGCGCGGCTCGGCTACCAGTTCATCGAGAAGAACCCGCGCTACGGCACGCCGGACTACACCTGGTGGGGCCTGGCGCTGAGCCGGGATTTCGCGGTGGACGGCGTCGGCACCTTCACCGCGAGCGTGAACTATTTCGACACCACCATCCCACGCACCCAATGCCTCAGCGGCCAGGGGGTGCAGCAGGATGTCTGCACGGCGCGGGTCATCGCCACCCTCGCCTTCCGGTTTTGAGCGCGCCGCGCCGCGCACTCCTGGGCCTTGCCCTCGCCGGTCCGGCGATGGCGCAGCGGATGGTGCCTGTCGAGGTGGAGAACTCTCCCCTGCTCGCGCGGCTGCGCGCGGGTGGCCTCGTCCTCTTCTTCCGCCATGCCGATACGGCGGGCGAGCCCTGCGACCGCAGCTACCGCGTCGGGGACCGGCCGGGCCAGCGCAACCTCTCGCCGCGCGGGCGGGAGCAAGCGCGGCGGATCGGCGCACGCTTCACGGAACTCGGCATCCCCGTGCAGTTTCCGGTGCAGGCGGGGCCCGTCTATCGCGCGCGCGATACGGCGGAGGAGGCTTGGGGCGCCGCGCGCGTGACCGTGACGGACAGCCTGCTGGCGGATGACTATGCGGGCGCGCGGCTCGGCTGGGTGCTGGCCGAGCATCGCCGGCTGTTCCATGCACCGGTGCCACCCGGCGTGAACCGCGTGCTGGTAGGCCACCGCACGCCCGCCATCATGCTCTACGGCGACTCCGTGGCAGGCCGCGCCTTCCCCGAGGGCGCCGCACTGGTGGTCGAGCCCGGCGCCGCCTCGCCGCTCGCCATCCTGGAATTCGTGCCCCTGCCGGGGGGCGGCTTTCACGCCTGCTGAGCGGCGCGTGTCAGACCGGCAGGTTGTCGATCAGCCGCACCTGGCCGAGCCAGGCGGCGCCCAGCACGCGGCCGGCTTCTTCGAGCCTCGTCATCTCGCCGAAATCACGCGCGCGGCGCAGCGCCACATAGTCCACCTGGCGGAAGCCGGCCTCGCGCAGCCGGGCCTCGGCCTCGCCGCAGGCCTCGGCCGCCGTGGCGCCTGCGCGCAGCCGCGCCGCGGCATGCTCCAGCGCCGCATGCAGCGCCGTGGCCTGCTGCCGGCCAGCCGCATCGAGATAGGCATTGCGCGAGGAGAGGGCGAGGCCATCCGGGGCGCGGATGGTGGGGACCGTCTCGATCTCCAGGGGCAAGGCAAGGTCGCGCGCGACCTGCCGCACCACCATCACCTGCTGCCAGTCCTTCTCGCCGAAGACGGCCACATCCGCCGCACAGAGGCCGAACAGCCGCGTGCAGACGAGCGCCACGCCGCCGAACATCTGAGGGCGGTGCGTGCCCTCGAGCCCCTCCGCCGGCCCGCGCATGGTGATGCTGGTGGCGAAACCCGGCGGATAGACCGTGGGCACACCCGGGGCGAAGAGCAGGTCGCAGCCGGCCGCCTCCAGCTTGGCGATGTCACCCGCCTCGTCACGCGGATAGCGGCCGAGATCCTCATGCGGCGCGAATTGCGTCGGATTGACGAAGATGGTCGTGATGACGCGCGGGGCGAGTTGCCGCGCGCGCGCGACCAGGGCGAGGTGCCCGTCATGCAGATAGCCCATGGTCGGCACCAGGGCGATGCGCTCGCCCTGGCTCTTCCAACCCTGGGTGGCGGCCCTCAGTTCGGCCGCATCCCGGATGATCCGCATCAGACCGCCAGCGACATCCCGATCGGCGGCTTCGCGTCGGCCGGCAGCGGGCATACGTAGGGCCCGCCCGCGCGCGCCGCGTGGTCGGCCTTGGCGGCGGCGATGATCTCGGGCTTCTGCAGCGCCTCGACCGCCGTGCTCGCCATCACCTTGGCCACATGCACCATGCCCTTGTGCGCATGCGGCAGCTTGCCCTGCGCCGTCGCCTGCCAGGAATGCAGCGGCGTGCCGATGGCGTGCGTCGCACCGCGCGCCTGCACCGTCGGCACCACCCAGGAGACGTCGCCCACATCGGTGCTGCCGATCATCGGCGCGCGCTTGGAATCGAGCGGCACGATACTGCCCGCCAGCGGGTCGTCATTGCGCGGCATGCCCACCTTGCGGAAGGCGGCGGCGATGTCCTCCTCCGAGAGCGTCGCCTGGAACTCGGCCGCGCGCTTGCGGTCCTCGGCGTCGAAGGGTGGCGGGCCCAGGCGGTCCAGCGCATCCTGCATCAGGCGCTCCAGCGGCGTGTTGCCGAGCAGGTTGGAGACGGCCGAGATCACCTGCGTCTCCACGCGCGTATCCGTCATCAGGGCCGCGCCATCGGCGATCTTGCGCACGCGCGCCACCAGGCTGTTCAGCGCCTTCACATCCGCCGCGCGGATCAGGTAGCGCACCTTCGCCTTGGCCTGCACCACATTGGGGGCCACGCCACCGGCATCGAGATAGGCGTAGTGGATGCGGCTTTCCTGCGGGATGTGCTCGCGCAGGTAGTTCACGCCGACCGACATGAGCTCGACAGCATCCAGCGCGCTGCGTCCCAGATGCGGCGAGGCGGCGGCATGGCTCGCGCGGCCGTGGAAGGTGAAGTCGATACGGGTGTTGGCGAGCGAGAGCGGCTCGTTCACCGAGGCGAAGCTGCCGGGATGCCAGGAGATGGCGATGTCCACATCGTCGAACAGGCCGGCGCGGGCCATGAAGCCCTTGGCGGCGCCACCTTCCTCGGCCGGGCAGCCGTAATAGCGCACGCGGCCCTGGATGCCGTTGGCGGCCAGGTAGTCCTTCACCGCGGTGGCGGCGAGCAGCGAGGCCGCGCCCAGCAGGTTGTGGCCGCAGGCATGGCCATTGCCGTCACCCGGCACCGGGCGATGCTCGGCCACGCCCGCCTCGTTGGAGAGGCCGGGCAGCGCGTCGAACTCGCCCAGGATGGCGATGACCGGCCCGCCCTCGCCCGCCTCGCCCATCATGGCGGTCGGGATGCCGGCCAGCTGCTCCGTCACGCGGAAGCCCTCGGCCTGAAGGTAGGCGGTGTGTTCGGCGGCCGATTTGTGCTCGTTGTAGGCGAGCTCCGGCATGCCCCAGACGCGGTCGCTCAGCTCGATGGCGGGCCCGGCCTTCTCATCAACGAGGCGCCAGACGGGTTCGGTGTTCTGCATGCTCAAATTCCGGAAACGGGTGGGATGGTCTCGGCGAAGGCGGGCCGGGCGATCATGTCCTCATACCACAGCGCGAGGGCCTGGCGCCCCTCGCGCCAGGCAAAGACGGTATGCCGCCGGTCGCAGTAGCCAAGCCCGCAGGCGAGGGCGACGGCTTCCACCGAATGGGGCGCGTGGGCCGGCAGGTCCAGCGCGTCCAGGATGCGGCCGGCGCGCATCCGCTCCAGCGCCTGGAAGGCCGGCGAGCGCTCCTGCGGCGGGCGGCGCAGATCACGGTTCCAGACCGCGATGCCATCGAGCAAGGCGAGCGCCTGGCCAAGCCGCGACAGCGCTGCGGGCTCACGCGGCAGCCAGCCGAGATGCGCCAGGATCAGCGGCGTCTCGCAGATCAGCGTGCCACCATCCAGCAGAGCCGGCACGCGCCCCGCCGGATTGTGCGCGAGCTGCGGCGCGGCCGGATCGCGCAGCGGGGTCTCCACCTCGGTCAGCGCCAGCCCGCGCTCCCGCGCCAGGATGCGGATGATGCGCGCGAAGGGGCTGCCCGGCGCGAAGTAGAGGATCATCGGCCGAGCGAGAGGATATAGGCGACCACGGCGTCAAGATCGGTCCGGCTGAGCTGCCAGTTGGGCATGTTGGCATGCGGCGTCTGCAGGAAGACGCGCAGGCTCGATTCCGTCGTGGAGGCACGGGCGGCGACGCTCGGGAAGCTTGGCGCGGCATCCGCGGCGGGCGGCGGCATGTCGCGCGAGACGACGTGGCAGGTGGCGCACCATTGCCGCGCGACGCGCAGGCCCTCGCCCGCCATGGGCTGCTGCTGGGCGCTGGCCGTGCCCGCGACGAGCGCGAGCGGCAGCAGGTATCTGAGCATGTCCGGATCCTCCGATCCCGCATGCTGGCCGCAACGCGAGCTCCCGGCAACGGAAGGTTCAGTCGAGCCGCAGCGCCGCCCGCCGCTCGGCCAGGCCCACCGGGTCGCTCACCGCGGCCAGGCGCGTCGCGGCGAGGCTCGCGAAGCGGTGCAGCAGGGCGCGGCGCCGCCCCGGCGCCAGCGGATGCGCGGGGGCGGGGCGCAGGGCCGCGGCCTCATAGCCGTCGCAGACCAGCAGGCCGACATCGCCAGGCAGCAGGGCCTGCGGGAAGTCAAGGTCCACGGCGAAGTGCAGTTCATCGGAGAAGGCGCGGTAATCCTGCCACTTGCCGTCGCTGAGAAAGTCCCGCGCGCAGGACTTCACCTCGATGATCACGAAGCCGCCATCGGGGCGCAGCGCCAGGATATCGGCCCGCCGGCCATCGGGCAGCGGCACCTCGGCCAGCGGTGACCAGGCGCAGGCCAGGCAGTAGCGCATGGCAGAGCGCGTCACGGCCTGCGTGCGCTGGGCCGCGTCAAGGCTCACAGCGCGTCAATGGCAAGGGCGAGGCGCAGATCCCGCGCCGAAAGCCCGCCCGCGTCATGGGTGGTGAGCGTGATCTCGACGCGGTTATAAACGTTGGACCATTCCGGGTGGTGGTCCTGCGCCTCGGCGAGCAGGGCCACGCGGCTCATGAAGCCCCAGGCCGCGTTGAAGTCGCGGAAGCGGAATTCGCGCCGGATCGCGTCCCGCTCCGGCAGCACGCGCCATTCGGGCAGACGGGCCGGCAGTTCCGCCCGCGCCCCCGCATCCAGCCGCTCGACCATCCGCCCCTCCCCTTTCCCTGCCCCGCATGGCACAAGTCCCCATGCGCCCGACCACGCCCCCGAGCCTCGAAGACCTGCTGGAAATGGCCGAGGACGCCCTCGCCGCCATCCCCCAGCCGCTGCGCGACATGGTGCGCGGGACCGCCATCATCGTGGAAGAGGTCCCGGAGGATGAGGTGGTGGCCGAGCTCGGCCTTGAAAGCCCCTGGGAGCTGACGGGCCTCTATCGCGGCACGCCGCTCACCCACAAATCCACCCAGGACACGCCGGCCGAGCCCGACACCATCCTGCTCTACCGCGAGCCCATCCTGCTCGAATGGATCGAGACCGGCGAGGACCTGTTTCGCCTCGTCCGCAACGTGCTGCTGCACGAGGTCGGGCACCATTTCGGCCTCTCGGACGAGGATATCGAGCGGCTGGAGAACGAGGATTAGAGGGGCGTGATCGCGTCGCCCGGGCGGATCACGCCGCCCTTGGTGATCATGCAGTTCAGCCCCGAGCGGTTGGTCAGCGGGCCAAACAGCGGCTTGCCCAGCAGCTTGTCGAGATAGACGCAGGGCACGTTCAGCCGGCCGCCGAACAGTTCCACCTCGCCCACGCGGAAGGCGCGGCCCACCAGATGGTTCAGCGGCACGCCGCGGGTCAGCAGGTTGCGGCGCGTCTCATGCGGCGGCAGCGTGATCTTGTGGTCGCGCTCGATGGCTTCCAGCGTCTCCACCTCGATCAGCGTCACCTGGCGCTCGGGCTGCGGCTTCTTGCTGTAGGTGCCGCGGCCGGTCGCATAGCGGTCGCCCTCGATGCCGACGCCGGCGATCAGCTTCGCCTCCGCCAACTCCTGCATGTCGGCCGCGGCCTGCTCGGTGATGTGGATGGCGAGCAGGCGGCCCGCCCAGGTGAATTCGCTCAAGGATCTTCTCCGATCAGGCAATGTTGGCGCGATGTGACCACGCTTCCGCGCGCGCGGCCATCCGCCGCTCAGCCCGGCTGGATGCCGGCGAGCAGCGGCCGCCACCGCGCGACCTCGCGCGTGATGAGGCCGGTGAATTCCGCGCCCGTGCCGCCCAGCGGGATGGTGCCCTGCTGGCTGAGGCGCGCGCGCGTCTCGGGCGCCGCCATCGCGGCGCGGAAGCCCTCGGCCAGGCGCGCCAGCACCGCATCCGGCGTGCCGCGCGGGGCGACGATGGCGGAGGTGGAGCCGTTCTCCAGGCCCGGCAGCCCCGCCTCGGCCGCCGTGGGCACATCGGGCAGCAAGGCAAGCCGCTCGGACGAGGCGACGGCCAGCGCGGCCAGCGTGCCGGCGCGCACATGCTCGGCGACGATCGGCGTGGCCTCGGCGGTGAGCGCCACCTGCCCCGCGATCACCGATTGCACGCTCGCGGCGCCGCTGCGGAAATGCACCGGCAGGAAGCGCGTGCCCGAGAGCGATTGCAGCAGGATCTGCGTGAGGTGCGGGCTGCTGCCCGCCCCGGCCGTGCCCCAGCTCAGCGCCTCCGGCCGGGCGCGGGCGGCGGCCAGCATGGCGCCGAAGCCCACGGGCACGCTGCCCGGATGCGCCACCACCACATGCGGCGTGCTGGCGGCGAGTGCGACCGGCGCGAAATCCGTCAGCGGATCATAGGTCATGCGCGGATAGATCACCGGGTTCACCGCGAACATGGCCAGCGAGGCCATGAGCAGCGTCGTGCCATCCGGCGCCGCGCGCGCGACGTACTCGCCCGCGATGTTGCCATTCGCCCCGGCCCGGTTCTCGGCGACGATGGTGACACCCAGCTCCACCGAGGCGCGCTCGGCCAGGATGCGCGCGACCAGGTCGGTGATGCCGCCCGCGCCGAAAGGAATCACCAGCCGGATGGTGCGGCCTTGGGCGCGCAATGCGGGGGCTGAGAGCAGCAGCGCCGCGACGGGCAGGGTTCGACGTGTCAGCATCCGCATTCCCCTTGGGTCCAGGCCATCAGCCTGCGCTGGCCCTGCTGCCGCCGCCATCGCGGGATCGGAGAAAAACGGCCACGCCGCGCGCGACCTGCCCAAGGATCAGGCGTCGGTGGCACGCCGGGGATACTGCAGGATCAGCAGTTCGGCGCCCTCCGCCCCGGCCTCGGCCGCGCGGGCAGCATCCTCTGGATGCACATAGACCAGCGAGAGCGGCGGCATGCCGTCCAGGCTTCCCGCCGTCACTACCCAGAACTGGCCCATGCCCGCGGACGGGTCCGGGCCGGTCACGCGCGCGCCGGGCGGCAGGATGTGGCGCCACGCGCCGAGGCCATCGGCGCGCGGCTCCAGCATCTCCTCGACGCGGGCCGGGCCCGTGATGGTGGGCATGGGTTCGACCGGGGCGGTCGTGGTCTGCCAGGGCTTGCGGCCGGGAACGGCCTTCAGCGCCGCCGCCTCCTGCGCGACGTAGCGCGCGCCGGGATCATAGCCGTTGCGCAGCGTGAAATAATGCAGCCCCTCCTCGCCCGCGGTGATCGGCCCGTAGGCCGTGTGGGCATTGGTGTAGTGCACCGTCACCGGCCGCACCGGGTGCCGGCCGAGATGCCCGCCACCGGCCACCACGACCTGGAACTGGTCCGCCGCGTGGAAATGCGACTGCACGACGGAGCCCGGCGGCTGCTCGACCAGGAAGGCCATCGGGTAGTAGGTGCCGGGTGCGGGCGGCGGCGGGCTGTCCGCCGTACGGTTGGTCCAGTTGGTGCCGATATAGGTGGTGGTGTGGATCGGTACGCCATTGGCGGTGACGGGGCGGCGGCTGGGGCGGACGGCCTCGGCGGAGGCGGCGATGGGCATGGCTGGTTTCCCCTGGTGCACAGGGAGGCCCGGCCTCCCGCTTGCCGCGCAGACTAGGGGCTGCGCCTCATGCCGCGCAAGAACGGTCCGGACAAATCAGGCCCGCATCGCCCCGGCGAGGATCACCGCTGTTCCGGCCAGGCAGAGCGTGACACCGGCAAGGTCCCAGGCGGTGGGCCGCAGCCCTTCCGCCAGCATCAGCCAGGCGAGGGTCGCGGCGACATAGATTCCGCCATAGGCGGCGAAGGCCCGCCCCGCCGCGATCTCGCCCGGCACCAGCGTCAGCAGCCAGGCGAAGGCAAAGAGCGCGGCGCCGCCGGGCACGAGCCAGAGCAGCGAAGCCCCCTGCCGGAGCACCGCCCAGAAGGCGAAGCATCCGGCGATCTCGAAGAGCGCCGCCAGCGCGAAGACCAGCCAGGTGCCCAAAGGGCGCCTAGAGGCCCGACAGCGCTTCGCAGACCCGCGCCACCTGTTCATCCGTCAGCTCGGGATACATCGGGAGGCTGAACACCTCCTCCGCGACGCGGGCGGTCTCGGCGCAATTGGCGGGGCCGAGCGGCACGCGGCCGGCATAGGCGGGCTGGCTGTGCACCGGCATGGGGTAGTGGATGCCCGTGCCGATGCCGCGCGCCTTGAGCGAGAACATGAACTCGTCCCGCTTCGGGTGGCGCAGCACATAAAGGTGAAACACGTGATGCGCGCCTGGCCGCCGCGCGGGCGGCGTCAGCGCCGTGCCGGCCAGCGCCGCGTCATAGGCGGCGGCGATCTGGCGGCGGCGGTCATTCTGCCGGTCCAGGTGCTGCAGCTTCACGCGCAGGATCGCGGCCTGCACCTCGTCCAGCCGGGAATTCACGCCCTGAAGGTCGCTGATGTAGCGGCGCTTCCAGCCATATTGGCGGATCGCGCCGATGCGCGCCGCGAGTTCCCGGTCCGGCGTGGCGAGGATGCCGCCATCACCCAGCGCACCCAGGTTCTTGGTGGGATAGAGGCTGAAGGCCGCCGCATGGCCGATGGTGCCGAGCTTCGCGCCGCCCAGCATCGCGCCATGGCATTGCGCGCAATCCTCGATGAGGAAGACGCCCGCCTCGTCGCAGGCGGCCTTGATCGGCCCGAGATCCACCGCTTGACCGTAGATGTGGACGGGGATCACGGCGCGGATCGGCGGCAGGCCGGGCGGCGGGTCGGCCAGGACGGAGGCCAGCTCATCCGGGTCCATGGTGTAGGTGTCGGGGTCGATGTCGAGCAGCAGGGGCGTGGCGCCCACCATCTCGATGGCGGCGACGGTGGCGACGGCGGTGTGGCTGACCGTGACGACGGTGCTGCCCTCACCGATGCCCATGCCGCGCAGGATCAGCATGATGGCATCCGTGCCGTTGGCGCAGCCCACGGCGTGCATGGTGGGCGCGCCCGGCTGGTCGCCCAGCCAGGCGGCGAATTCCGCCTCGAAGGCCTCGCCCTCGCGGCCCAGGATGTACCAGCCCGAGGCCAGCGCGCGGGCCACGGCGGCGTCGATTTCCGGTTGCAGGGCGCGGTAGCCCGCACCCGGATCGGCGAAGGGAAGGATGGCGGGGGAGGCGTTCATGGGCGTGGCTCTTGATGGCTGTCCGCCTCGGCCCCGGGGGCTCCGGCAGTGTGATTCGACATGCGGCGCGGCCCCCTCGCCTCCGGCGGCGGGGGCCTCGCGTCAGGTGGGCGCGTTGGTGAAAATGTAGTCGCTCATCCGCTCGCGATACCAGTCCAGGCTGAGGCGCAGCCCCTCCTCCAGGCTGGTCAAGGGCGCCCAGCCGGTGGCGGCGCGGAAGGCCTGGTCATCGGCGTGGTAGCTGCCGATGTCGATCGGCGCGCGGTCGGCCGGGAATTCGCGCGTGGTGAAGCTGCCCCGCCCGCCATTCGCCGCGATGACCAACCGCGCCAGGTCGAGCAGCGAGACCGGCGGCGCACCGCCCAGGTTGAACACATGCCCCGCGACATCGGAACTCGCGGCCTGCTCGGCCGCCATCAGGAAGGCGCGGGTCACGTCATCCACATAGGCGAGGTCGCGCAGCTGGGCGCCGCCCCAGACCTCGAAGGGCTCATCCTCCAGCAGGCGGCGCAGCCAGATGCCGAGGAAGGTCTGCCGCGCATCGGCGATGCGCAGGCGCGGGCCGTAGCAATTGGTCAGCCGCAGCGAGACGACGGGGCGGTGCAGCACCCGGTTCTCGAGCATCCAGTACTGCTCACCCGCCCATTTCGAGACGCCATTGGCATCGGGCGGGTTCACCGGGTGCAGCTCGTTCACCGGCAGGCTGATCGGGCGGCCATAGAACTGGCGGGTCGAGGCATGGATCACCGCGGCCTTCGGCGCTGCCTCGCGCATGACCTGCACGAGGCGCACCTGGGCCACCGCATTGATCGCGATGTCGGCCACCGGGTCTCGCTGGCCGCCCATGTGGCTGGTCTGGGCCGCCATGTTGAACAGCACGTCCACGCCCTGGCAGAGCGTGGCCAGCTCGGTGTCGCGCAGGTCGCCGCGGACCAGCATCACGCCCGCGCCCTCGAGATTGGCCGGGTTGGCGCCCCCATCGGGCAGCATGGCGTCCAGCGCCGTCACGCGCGCGCCGAGGCCGGCCAGCGCATGGCAGAGATTGCTGCCGAGAAAGCCCGCGCCGCCGGTCACCAGAACCCGCTTCCGGCGCCAGAAGCCGGGATCACCCAATCCAGTCACGTTCGCCACCTGTGTTCGACGTCCCTCATCATGGCCCGCATTGCGGCGGAATCACGCCCGCGGCGTGGTATCATTTGTCCTCGTCCCGCGTGCCGCCGCCATGGCTGCGCATGATCTCGGCAAAGCCGAAGAGCAGCAGCAACTGACCCAGGATCATCTGGATCGCCGCCAGCAGCCGGATGCCGTCATCCGAGGGCTGGATGTCGCCATAGCCCACCGTCGAGAGCGTGACGATGCTGAAATGCAGCGCGTCCGAGAAGGAAAGCCGCCCGGGCTGGCCCATCAGGATGAAGATCTCCCCGCGTGAGAACTCGTCGGCGATCCGGTAGAAGCAGGCGAAGCCCACCGAGAGCAGGGCGAAGATGCTGACATAGGTGGCGACGGGCACGGCGAGGAACTGGAGCCGCATGCCCACCCGGCGCAGGATGGCCGAGACGTCCACCAGCAGCCGCACGATGTGGCCCACCGAGAAGGCGCCGATCACGGCGATGCCCGCCATGGCGACGAGCAGCGCCACGCTCTGCCATTCCGGCGTGGCCCGGTTGATGGGCGTCGAGAGCGAGACGATGCCGATCATGCAGGTCGGCAGCAGCCAGCCGGCGGCGCGCGGGAGATGCCTGAGGTCGCTCCTGCCCTCGCCCGAGGCGGCGCCGACCAGGACATCCCGCCGCACCCAGCAGGCGAGCACGAAGGCCAGCACCGGCAGGAGGAAGGCCACCGCGCGCGACCACTCGGCCGCCGCGGGGAAGGAGGCGCGCCCGATCACCACGAAGAGGCTGACATAGATGGCAAGCCCGTTCGCGGCCCCCAATGCGAACATCAGCCCGTGCGGGAAGATCAGGTGCAGCCCGCCCAGGGCCAGGCTCGCGATCAGCAGTGCGAGTGCGGCGAAGATCCAGCCCTGGTCGGAGACGCCCATGGCGACCAGCAGCATGAAGGCCAGCGTCAGCACCGTCGCCAGCAAGGCCCGGCGGCGGCGCGAGGGCATGTCCATCAGGGGAGCGCCGCGATCCCGGTGATCTCGACGCGCCAGGCCGGGTCCACCAGCGGCGCCTGGATGGTCATTCGCGCCGGCTTGTTGCCGTGGTCGAGCCAGGCGTCCCAGGCGCGGTTCATGGCCGGCGCATCCGCGATGTCGCGCAGGATGATCTGCACGCTCAGCAGATGTGCCTTGCTGGTTCCCGCCTCGGCCAGCAAGGCGTCGATCTGGGCCAGGATGTCGGCCGTCTGGCCCTCGGCGTCGAGCGTCGCGTCATCGGCCACCTGGCCAGCCAGATAGACCAGGCCGCCATGCACCACGGCACCGGAGAGCCGCCCTTCCTCCGCCAAACGTCGGATCATCGAATCACCCCTTTTTTCCATGCCCTGGTTGAGCCAAATAGCATCCCATGCAGACTCTACTCGACCGCGCGATGATCGCCAGCCGCTACATCCTGGCGGTCTTCTACCTCGGCCTCGCCGTGGCGCTGGCGGCCTATGCCGTCAAGTTCGTCTTCAAGGTCTGGAAGTTCGCCACAACCATCCTGACCGAACAGGATGACAACCAGATCCTGCTCAGCATCCTCTACCTGGTGGACAGCGCGCTGGTCGCCTCGCTGGTCGCGATGGTCGCCATCTCCTCCTATGACAGCCTGGTCTCCCGCCTGATCAACGAGCAGGGCAAGTCCGAGATCGAATGGGTCTCGAACCTCGACCCGGGCAATCTGAAGCTGAAGGTGGCGCTCGCCATCATCGCCATCAGCTCGATCTACCTGCTGCAGAAGTTCATGAATGTGGACAGCCTGGATGACCGCGCGCTGACCTGGGGCATCGTCATCCACCTGTGCTTCGTGGTCGGCGCCCTGGTGCTGGCCTTCATCGACAGGATGCAGGCACAGACCAAGCTGATCGCCAAGGGCGGCAAGACCAAGGACGAGTGACGCCGCGGCGGGGCGGCGTCACACCTCCTCGACGCTGGCCACGCCCTGCACGAGCTTCATCGCCTGCATCATCCGCGGCGAGACATTCCAGCCGCCCGGCAGCGTCACCTCCACCTCCTGCCCCGGCGCCAGGCGCGGCACCAGGCTGACGCGGCCCTTGCCCCGGCCATCGCGCTCCAGGATGGAGCGGATGTCGGGCACGGCCGTCGCGGCTTCGATGAAGATCCGCATCCCCTGGCCCACGCCGGCCGCTGCCTTGTCCAGCCGCTCGACATCGAGAGCCGTCAGGCGCAGCGCCTCGCCCTCCAGCTTGGCGTCGGCCGTGATCAGCACCGCCGTCCCCTCCTCGAGCATGTCGCGGGAGCGGTTCAGCACCTCGCTGAAGAAGGTCACCTCATAGCTGCCCGCCTGGTCGGAGAGGCTGATCCAGGCCATCCGGCTGCCGGTCCGCGTATTGCGCTCCTTTTTCGCATTCACGGTACCGGCGAGCTTGAGCCGGGTGGAACCGCCGCGCACGCGGTCCCCGATCAGGGCGGAGGGTGTCGCCCCAAGCCGGCGCAGCGCGCCCTTGTATTCGTCGAGCGGATGCGCGGAGAGGTGGAAGCCCACCGCCTCCGCCTCAAAGGCCAGCTTGTCGAGCTGCGGCCAGTCCGGGATGTCGGGCAGGCGCAGCAAGGGCGGCCCCTGCTCCACCTCGCCGAAGAGGCCGATCTGGTTGCTCGCGCGGTCCTCGGCCGTCGCCTGCGCGCGGCGCAGCACCGTCTCGGCACCGGCCACGAGGCGGGCGCGGTTGCCCTCCAGGCTGTCGAAGGCGCCGGCCTTGGCAAGGTTTTCCAGCTGCATCTTGTTGAGCAGCTTCGGGTCCACCCGCGCCGCGAAATCGGCGATGCTGGTGAAGGGCGCGTCGCGCGCGGCGACGAGGTCCCGCATGGCCTGGAGGCCCACACGCTTGATCGCGGCCAGCGCGAAGCGGATGGCCGGCCCCTCCTCACGATCCTCAATCGTGAACTCGGCGCCGCTCAGGTTGATGTCGGGCGGCAGCACCTTGATCCCGAGCCGCGCCGCCTCCTGCATATGCGAGGCGAGCTTCTCCGTCTTGTCGAGATCGAGCGACATGGAGGCGGCGAGGAAGGCGACCGGATGGTTCGCCTTCAGCCAGGCCGTGTGATAGGCGACCAGCGCATAGGCCGCCGCGTGCGACTTGTTGAAGCCGTAATTCGCGAATTTCTCCATGAGGTCGAAGACCTCGCCCGCCTTCTCCGCCGGCACGCCGTTCTTGGCCGCACCCTCGCAGAAGATGGCGCGCTGCTTCGCCATGGCGGCCGCGTCCTTCTTGCCCATGGCGCGGCGCAGCAGGTCGGCGCCGCCGAGCGAATAGCCCGCCATGACCTGGGCGATCTGCATCACCTGCTCCTGGTAGACCATGATGCCGTAGGTCTCGCCCAGGATGTCCTGGATGGAGGGATGCGGCGCCTCCCATTTCTCGCCATGCTTGCGGGCGCAATAGGCGGGAATGTTCTCCATCGGGCCCGGCCGGTAGAGCGAGACGGCGGCGATCAGGTCTTCGAAGCGGTCGGGGCGCATGGAGCGCAGGCAGTCCCGCATCCCCTGGCCTTCGAACTGGAACACGCCGGCCGCATCGCCCTTGGCCAGCATGGCGTAGGTGCGCTCGTCATCCAGCGGCAGCTTGTCGAGGTCCACCTCGATGCCGCGCGCGTGCAAAAGCTGCACCGCGCGCTGCAGCACCGTGAGCGTCTTGAGGCCCAGGAAGTCGAACTTCACCAGGCTCGCCTGCTCGACATATTTCATCGAGTACTGGGTGATGAGCGAGGGCGAGCGCGGGTCGCGATAGATCGACGTGATCTCGATCAGCGGCTTGCGGCCGATGACGACGCCCGCCGCATGGGTCGAGGCGTTGCGGTAGAGCCCCTCCACCTGCAGGGCCGTGTCCAGCAGCTTGGCGATGGCTTCGTCGTTTTCCTGCATCTCCTGCAGCTTGGGCTCGCCCTTGATGGCATCGGCGAGGCTGACGGGATTGGCCGGGTTGTTGGGGATCAGGCTCGCGATCTTGTCCACCTGACCATAGGGCATGCCGAGCACGCGCCCCACATCGCGCACCGCCGCCTTGGCCTGCAGCTTGCCGAAGGTGATGATCTGCGCGACCCGGTCCGCGCCGTATTCGCGGCGGACGTAATCAATCACCTCGTCGCGCCGGTCCTGGCAGAAATCGATGTCGAAGTCGGGCATCGAGACGCGTTCGGGATTGAGGAAGCGCTCGAAGAGCAGCCCGAAGCGCAGCGGGTCGAGATCCGTGATGGAAAGCGCCCAGGCGGCGACCGAACCCGCGCCCGAGCCGCGGCCAGGCCCCACCGGGATGCCCTGCTGCTTCGCCCATTGGATGAAGTCGGCCACGATCAGGAAGTAGCCGGAGAAGCCCATCTGCTCGATGACGCCGAGTTCGTATTCCAGCCGCTCGGCATGGGTCGGGGGCACACCCTCGGGGAAGCGGCGCTTCAGGCCCTCGCGCGCCATGTCGGCCACCGTCTCCGCCTCGGTGCGGCCAGGGAGCACCTTGGGGCAGATGGGCAGTTCGGGCTTCTTCGATTCCGCCATGACGGCGCACATGCGCGCGATGGCGAGCGTGTTGTCGCAGGCCTCCGGCAGGTCGGCGAAGAGGGCGCGCATGGCATCTGCCGGCTTGAACCAGTGATGCGGCGTCACGCGGCGGCGATTCTGCTCCGCCACAAGGCGGCCCTCGGCGATGCAGAGCAGCGCGTCATGCGCCACATGAGTCTTCTCCTCGGCGAAGTAGACGTCGTTGGTGGCGACGATGGGCAGGCGCGCCTCATCGGCCAGGCGCAGCAGACCGGGCTCGAGCGCCTGCTGACGCTCGGTGTGGTGGCGCATCAGCTCGACGACGAGGCGCCCGTCATAGGCCTCGCCCAGCTCCCTCAGCAGGCGGACGGCCGCCTCGCGCCGCCCCTCGGCCAGCAGCCGGGAAAGCGGGCCATGGTCGCCGCCCGTCAGCAGCATGAGGCCAGGCGCGTGGGCGAGCAGTTGGTCGAGCGAAAGGGCGGGCTTGCCCGAGACATCCTCGCCAAGCCAGCCGAGCGAGGAGAGGCGCTGGAGGTTTTCCAGGCCTTGGGCGTTCATGGCCAGCGCCACCACGGCGTCAGCGCCGGCGCGCAGCGCCTCGGGCCGCTCCTCGCCCGTGGCCGAGCGGGAGAGCCAGAGCTGGCAGCCCATGATGGGCTGGACGCCCTTCCCCGAGGCGTATTGCGCGAATTCCAGCGCGCCGAAGAGGTTGGCCGTGTCGGTCAGCGCCACCGCCGGCATGCCGGCGGCGAGCGCCAGTCCCGGCAGCTTGTCCACCTTGATGGCGCCCTCGCTGAGCGAATAGGCGGAATGGGTGTGCAGGTGGATGAAGGACTCGGCCATGGCTCAGATTACCATCTGGCAGCCAAGCTGCACGCCCTTCAGCGCCGCGCGCGGACCATGTCCAGCACGGCGATGAAGAAGGCGCCCATGGCCAGCTGAAGCCCGAGCAGCATGCATGTCATGGAGGCGATGGCGAGCCGCATGGTCCCATGCCCGCCGATCTCGCCGAAGCTGACCGCCCCCCAGATGGCGACGGCGGCGAGGCCCAGCAGCAGGCCCAGCACGAAGAGGCCGAGCGCCGTCAGCAGCGCCGGTTCCAGCCCGAAGCGGGCCAGGAAGCGTGTGAGCATGGGCTGTTCCGGCACCAGCCCCTCTCGCGCACCATGGATGCGGGCGAAGGCCCAGAAGAGAATAAGCTGAAACCCCATGCTGACCGCGGCCGAGGCATAGAGCAGCGTGTGCACGTCCAGCGTCAGGCCGCCGAGCTTCGCCGGCCCGGTCAGCAGCGCGCCCATGCCGAAGAGGCCTCCCAGGAAGAGGATCAGACCCGGATAGAGGAAGAGCCAGCGCGGGCAGAAGACCAGCAGGAAGCGCAGATGCCGCCAGCCATCCCGCCAGGAGCGCAGATGCGGCGGGCGCGAGCGGCCATCGGGCGAGAGCGTCGTCGGCACTTCGGTGATGCGCAGCTTCTGCAGCGTCGCCTTCACCACCATCTCGCTCGCGAATTCCATGCCCGGCGCCCGCAGGTCGAGCCCGAGGATCGCATCGCGGTTGAAGCCGCGCAGGCCGCAATGGAAATCCCCGCTCGGGCTGCCGAAGAAGACGCGGCCGATCGTGGTCAGCACCGGGTTGCCCAGGTAGCGATGCAGTGGCGGCATGGCGCCGGGCTTGATGCCGCCCTTGAAGCGGTTGCCCATGACGAGGTCATGGCCTTCGCGCAACTTGGCCACGAAGGGGTCCAGGTTCTCGAAATCGTAGCTGTCGTCGCTGTCACCCATGATGACGTAGCGGCCGCGCGCGCCCTTGATGCCGGCGATCAGCGCGGCACCGTAGCCGCGCTCGGGCACCGGCAGCACCCGCGCGCCGAGGCTGGTCGCGATCTCCTGGCTGCCATCGGTGCTGCCATTGTCGGCGATCAGCACCTCGCCCTGCACGCCGCTGCGCTCGAGATAGCCCATGGCCTTGCGGATGCAGGTGGCCAGCGTCTCCGCCTCGTTCAGGCAGGGCATCAGGATGGTGAGTTCGAGGGGCGTCTCGGGCACGGCGGCCGGCGTGATGGTCATGGCTTCTCCTGGGCCGGTCTCGGCTGCGGCCATATATGGGGTGCGACCCGCGCCTGGAACCCGGTCACCGGGGCGCCTCCCGCCGCAGCGTCCGCCACAGCAGCATCAGCGGCAGGGCGAGGCCCAGCAGCAGGCAGGGCATGGCGGGCGAGAGATAGAGCATGTTCACGCTCGGGATGGCGACGGTGTCGAGATAGGCCAGCAGCGCCACCCGGGTGGCGAAGAGGAGGTAGGCGCCGGCGCAAAGGGCCAGCAACGGCCAGCAGGCGCGCGCCGGCCTTGCCCGCCACAACAGAGGAAGGGCGAGCAGCGCCAGCAGCGCGGCCAGCTGCAGCACCGGCCCGATGATCCCCCAGGCCCGCATCCACCCCTCCAGCCCGCGCAGGATGCGCGTCGCGCGTTCGACAGCGAGCGAGGGGAAGGCATAGGCGGGCGTCGCCTCCTGCCTCAGCACGTCCACGAAGAGGTCACCCCGGACGACATCGAGGAAGGCCGAGGCGCGCGGCTCCAGCTCGGCACCGGAGAAGTAGACGGAGCGCATCTGCCGCGGATCAGGCAGGCGCACCGGAGCGAGGCCGGTGGTCCAGACCTGCCAGGCGGCCCGCAGGCTCGGCAGGATGTAGGCGGTGCGGAAGCGCGGCGCGAGGCTATGGCGTGGCGGCAGGCAGGAGAGCTCGCCCCGCGCGCAGGCGGCGTTCACCTCCTCGGCCAGGCGCTGGTAGAAGCGCCGGACCGCGACCGCATCCGCATGGCCGGCGACGACCACCGTCGCATCGCGCAGCGCCCACATGAACCAGGCGGCGCGGAACTCGTCGTCACAGGGGGTGATGCGGTAGGTCTGGCAGCCCACATTCAGGTAGTCGCGCCCGCGCTCGCTGGCGAAATAGGGGGCAAGCTCGGCCGCCGCCGGGCTTGCGGCGAAGAGCGCTGGCAGCCTCTCCCTCGGCAGCACGATGAGCGAGGGTGCCTCCGGGCCGAGCCGGGCCAGGGCGGAATAGGCGGCGATGAAGGCCGGGTCGCGGAACTCGACGGTGCGAAAGACGCCATAGTGCCGCGCATTGAGGGCGCTGACCGCAAGCACCGGAAGCACCGCCAGGGCGCCGCAGGCCAGCAGCGCCGCCGCCTCGGGCCGCCAGGAGGAGCCGGCCCAGCCACGCCAGAGCGCCAGGCCGCGCAGCGCGAGACAGCCGAGCAGGAAGGGCAGGATCCACACGCTTTCTTCGCGCGTCAGGTGAAACACACCGAGGGCGAGACCCAGCCCGGCAGCCAGCAGCAGGCGCCGGCCCAGCGCCTCGCCGGACCACCGGACCCACCAGAGCAGCAGGGCCAGGATCAGCAGGAGGGTGGGCGTGTAGAAGCCCTCACGGATGATGCGCAGGTTCTCGGTGCCGTAGAGGCCGGGATTGGCCAGCAGTAGCACCAGCAAGGCGAAGAGCGCGCCCTCCTGCGGGATCCAGCGCGACAGGGCGCGCACCAGCAGCACGGCCGCGGCGGCATAGAGCAGCGCCTGGCCGAGCAGCGCGGGAATCGCGAGCCCGCCGGTCAGCGCCAGCCAGAGCGGATAGCCCACGCCCTTGGCCAGGGTGAATTGCGTGTAGGGGCCGAGCCACTGGCCGCTCAGTATGAGCGCCGCATGCCGCACGAAGAGCGCATCATCCACGCCCGCATTGGGGATCGCCATGAGCGGCAAGCTCGCCCAGACCCAGGCGAAGCCGGCCAGGAGCAGGCCATAGAGCGGAATCCAGGGGCGGCCGGGCATGCCGGGCGGGGTAGCCCAGCCCCGGGGCGCCAGCAACCCGCCCCAAAATGAGACAGCCCGCCGCCCGGCCGGGGCCGGAGGGCGGGCTGATCCCGGAAGGCCAGACCTTACAGGCCGGCCTGCGTCACGAACTTGGTGTTGAGGTAGGCCTCGATCGCCTCGTCGCCGCCCTCGGTGCCGTAGCCGCTGTCCTTCACGCCGCCGAAGGGCACCTCGGGGATGGCGAGGCCCAGGTGGTTGATGGTCATCATCCCCACCTCGACGCCGGCCGCCAGCGCGGACGCCGTCTTGCCGCTGCTGGTGAAGGCGTAGCTGGCGAGGCCGAAGGGCAGGCGGTTCGCCTCGGTCACCACATCCTCGAGCGTCTTGAAGGGGCGCATGAGGGCAACGGGGCCGAAGGGCTCCTCGTTCATCGCACGCATGTCGGTGGTGACACCCGCGACGATGGTCGGCTCGAAGAAATAGCCCTTGTTGCCGATGCGGTTGCCACCAGTGACAACCTCCGCACCCTTCTGCTTCGCGTCGGCGATCAGCACCTCCATCTGCGGCACGCGGCGCTCATTGGCCATCGGGCCCATCTGGGTGTCGGCATCGAGCCCGTTGCCGACCTTCAGCGCCTTGGCATGGCCCGCGAAGCTCGCGACGAACTGGTCATAGACCCGCTCCTGCACCAGGAAGCGCGTGGGGGAGACGCAAACCTGGCCGGCATTGCGAAACTTGGCGAAGGCCAGCGTCTTGGCCGCGTGCTCGACATCGGCATCGTCGAAGACCATCGCTGGCGCATGGCCGCCGAGTTCCATGGTCACCCGCTTCATGTGCTGGCCGGCCATCGCCGCCAGCATCTTGCCGACGGGGGTGGAGCCCGTGAACGTCACCTTGCGGATGATCGGGCTCGCGATGAGGTAGGAGCTGATCTCGCTCGGCACGCCGTAGACCAGGCCGATCACGTCACCCGGCACGCCGGCGTCGAGGAAGCACTTGATGAGCGCGGCGGGGCTGGCCGGCGTCTCCTCCGGCGCCTTCACGATGATCGAGCAGCCCGTGGTCAGTGCCGCCGAGAGCTTGCGGACGATCTGGTTGATCGGGAAGTTCCAGGGCGTGAAGGCAGCGACGGGGCCGACCGGCTCCTTGATGGTCATCTGGTAGATGCCGGGCGCACGGGCCGGGATGACATGGCCATAGGCGCGGCGGCCTTCCTCGGCGAACCAGTCGATCGTGTCGGCGCCGCCCATGATCTCGACCTTGGCCTCGGCCAGCGGCTTGCCCTGCTCCATCGTCATCAGGCGGGCGATGTCGTCGGCACGCGCGCGCATCAGGTCGGCCGCCTTGCGCATCATCTTGGAGCGGTCATAGGTGCCGACCTTGCGCCACATCGCGAAGCCGCGTTCGGTCGCGGCCAGCGCCGCATCGAGATCGGCGATGGAGGCGTGCGCAACCGTGCCGATCACCTCCTCATTGGCGGGGTTCAGGACGTCGATCTTGCGGCCATTCTCGCCATCGCGCCATTCGCCAGCGATGTGGAGGAGGGTGTTCGGATAATCGGCCATGCGGGTCTCTCCGGTTGCTTTGAGGTGAAGGTGGGGCAGCTTCGCCCCATGCACAACCCGCCGGCCGCGCCTTACTTGGCCACGGGGCGGGGCCAGCGACGCACCGGCGAGGCGCGCCGCTCCGGCGGGCAGGCTAGTCCCGCCCCAGGATCTCGCGGTTGTGCTGGCCGAGACGCGGCGAATCGCTGCGCGGCGACGGCCGCTTCCGGTTGAAGGAGAGCGGCAGGCCGATCACCTTGGGCCCGCCGCCCGGCAGGTCCTGGATCAGGTCCACCGCCGCCATCTGCGGGCTCGCCGTCACCTCGGCGATGTCGTTCACCGGACCGCTGGGCACGCCGACCGCATCAAGCGCGGCGAGCCATTCATCACGCGGGCGGGTGCGCAGCACCGCGGCGATGAGCGGCAGCAGCGCCTCCTTGTTCCGCACCCGGTTGCCGCCGGTCGCGAAGCGCGGGTCGGCCGCCCATTCCGGATGGCCCATCACCTTGGCGGCGCGGGCGAAGAGCCGGTCATTGCCGGCGGCCAGGCAGAGCGGCCGGTCGGCAGTATCAAAGACCTGGTAGGGCACGATCACCGCCGCCCCCGTGCCGTGGCGCTTGGGCACATCCCCGGTGGCGAGGTGGTTGTTGATCTGGCCCTCCACCCAGAAGGCCGCGGTTTCGAACAGGCTGCCATCCACGAGGCAGCCCTTGCCGGTGCGGTCGCGCCAGCGCAGCGCCGCAAGCGCGCCAATGGTGATGAAAAGGCCGGTCGCCTTGTCGTTGATCGAGGCGCCGCAGAAGGTGGGCGGGCCGTCGGGCTGGCCGGTCACGCTCATCATGCCGCCATAGGCCTGGAGCAGCGGGTCGAAGCCCGGCTTCATCTTCATCGGGCCATCGAAGCCGAAGGCCCAGATGGAGCAGTAGATCAGCCGCGGATGCCGCTCCAGCATGGCCTCCGGCCCGATGCCGATCTCATCCACCACGCCCGGACGAAGGTTCTGGATCAGGATGTCCGCGTTTTCGCAAAGCCGGTGCAGCTCGGCGATGTCCTCGGGCCGCTTCAGGTCGAGCGTGATGGAACGCTTGGAGCGGTTCTGGCCGTGGAAATAGAGCGAGGTGACGCCGTCCGGCCCATAGGGCGGGCCCCAGAGACGGGCGTCATCGCCGCCATCGGGCTTTTCCACCTTGATGACATCGGCCCCCATATCGGCCAGCACCACGCCGGCCAGCGGCCCGGCGAGCGCCTGGCCCACTTCGATCACGGTGAGCCCGGTCAGCGGCAGATCCATCTTGCGTCCTCCTGTTGAGGCGCAGTTTAGGCCTTGGCGCCCAACGCGCTACCCGGGGCGCGCTCCCCAGGGCGCGCTAACCGGGGACGACGCGCCCCTCGCGCAGCGTGACCTTGCGGTCCATCCGCGCGGCCAGCTCCGGATTATGGGTCGCGATCAGGCAGGCGAGGCCCCTGCCCCGCGCCTCGCGCAGCAGCTCGTCGAAGACCAGATTCGCCGTCGCGGTGTCGAGATTGCCGGTCGGCTCGTCGGCCAGCAGGACACGCGGCGCATTGGCCAGGGCACGCGCGATGGCGACGCGTTGCTGCTCGCCGCCCGAAAGCTTGCCCGGCCGGTGCTGCAAGCGTGCGGCGAGGCCGAACTGGCCCAGGATCTCCGCCGCCCGCGCACGCGCCGCGGCGCGCGGCGTGCCGGCGGCGAGCTGCGGCAGCATCACATTCTCCTCCGCCGTGAATTCGGGCAGGAGGTGATGGAACTGGTAGACGAAGCCGATGGTGTTGCGGCGGATCGCCGTGCGCGCGTCATCGCCGAGCGTGCCGGCGGCGGCACCCTCGATGAAGACCTCGCCGCCATCGGGGCGTTCGAGGAGGCCGGTCACATGCAGCAGCGTGGACTTGCCCGTGCCCGAGGGGGCGACGAGAGCCACGATCTCGCCCGGCTGCAAGGTGAGGTCGGCGCCGCGCAGCACCTCCAGCGCACCCGCCTCGGTCTTGTAGCGGCGCTCGACGGCGCGGAGTTCCAAGGGGGCGTGACTCATGGCGTCATGCCGGAGGCGTGCGCCCCGGCCTCTTGGTCGGGGCTATTCATTGCGAAGCATCTCGACAGGGTCGGTCCTGGCCGCGCGCCAGCTCGGATAGATCGTCGCCAGCAGCGCGAGCGAGAGGGCGAGCGCCACCACCTGCATCACCTCCGTCCAGTTCAGCACGGCGGGCAATTGGGTCAGGAAGTAGATCTCGGCGCTGAACAGCTCGGTGCCGCTCAGCATCTGGATGAATTGCCGGATGCTCTCGATGTTGAGGCAAAAGACGACGCCCACCACGAAGCCGGCCGTTGTGCCGACCACGCCGATCCAGGCGCCGCACATCAGGAAGATCCGCATGATGGCCCCGCGCGTGGCACCCATGGTGCGCAGCACCGCGATGTCCCGTCCCTTGTCCTTCACCAGCATGATCAGGCTCGAGATGATGTTGAAGGCGGCGACGATGATGATGAGGGTGAGGATCAGGAACATCACGTTCCGCTCCACCTGCACCGCCGCAAAGAAGCTGGAATTCGCATCCTGCCAGTCAAGGATGCGGACCGGCTGGTTGAGCGCCGCGCGGATCTCTCGGTTCACCGCCCGCACGCGCGTCGGATCGGCCACGAAGACCTCGACCTGTGAGGCGGCGTCGCCGGTCTGGAAATAGATCTGCGCGGCGTTGAGCGGCATGAAGACATAGGTGCTGTCATACTCGTTCATGCCGACTTCGAAGATCGCGGTGACGGTATAGGCGCGCAGCCGCGGGATGGTCCCGATCACGGTGGCGCGCCCCTGCGGGCTGACCAGCGTGATCTTGTCGCCGATGGAGAGCCCGAGGCGGAAGGCGAGGCGCGTGCCGATGGCGACCGCGTCCTCCCCCTCGAAATTCGCGAGCGAGCCGGCGCGGATATTCTCCGCGATGATCGGTCGCGCGCGCAGATCCTCGGGCCGGATGCCGCGGGCCAGGCCACCCGTGGCCGTGCTGCCCGCGCCCGTCAGCAGGACCTGGCCCTCCACGATGGGCGTCGCGGAGACGACATTGGGCAGGCGGCGGATGGTGGCGGCGATCGCGTCGAAATCGCGCAGATTGCCGCGATCAGCCGCATAGACGCCGAGATGCCCGTTGAGTCCGAGGATGCGGCCCAGCAATTCCTGCCGGAAGCCGCCCATGACGGACATGACGATGATGAGCGTGGCCACGCCCAACATGATGCCGACGAGCGAGAAGCCCGCGATCACGGAGGTGAAGCGGTCGCTCTTGCGCGAGAGAAGATATCGCGCGGCGACCGTTCGTTCGAAGGCGTTGAACATCAAGCGCTGAGACGCGCCAGCGCGTCTTCGAAGGAGAGTTCCTCGCGCTCGCCCGTCATGCGGCGCTTCAACTCCACGCGACCGTTGGCGGCACCCCGCGGCCCAATAATGGCCTGCCAGGGAAAGCCCATCAGGTCGGCGTCGTTGAACTTGACGCCGGCGCGCTCGGCGCGATCGTCATAGACGGCCTGGTCCGGGAAGGCGGCGTAGAGCTTCTCGCAAAGCGCGTCACAGCCGGCATCGCCGGGCTTGAGGTTCAGGATGGCGAGCTTCCAGGGGGCAACCGCGTCCGGCCACTTGATCCCGGCCTCGTCATGGTTCGCCTCGATCAGCGCGGCCACGAGGCGCGAGACCCCGATGCCGTAGCTGCCCATCTCAGGCACCACGGTCGTGCCGTCCGGGCCTGCCACGGAGAGGCCCATGGTCGCGGAATACTTCTGGCCGAAATAGAAGATATGGCCGACCTCGATGCCCTTGCCCTCACGGCGGCGCGCCTCGGGAACACTCTGCCAGGCGGTGGCGTCGTGCATCTCCTCGGTCGCCGCATACATCGAGGTGACCTGGTCGAAGAAGCCCTGCAGCGCCGGCACATCGTCATAGCCGAGGCTCGTATCGGCCCAGTCGCGGCTCTCGAACTCGCTGTCGTAGAAGACGGTGCTCTCGCCCGTCTCGGCCAGGATGATGAATTCATGGGAGAGGTTGCCGCCGATCGGGCCCGTATCGGCGCGCATCGGCACGGCCTTGAGGCCCATGCGCTGGAAGGTGCGCAGATAGGCCAGCATCATCTGGCGGTAGGAGTGCTGTGCGCCCTCCATCGTCATATCGAAGGAATAGGCATCCTTCATCAGGAATTCGCGGCCGCGCATCACGCCGAAGCGGGGGCGCACCTCGTCCCGGAACTTCCACTGGATGTGGTAGAGGTTGCGCGGCAGGTCGCGATAGCTGGTGGCATAGCCGCGGAAGATGTCGGTGATCATCTCCTCATTCGTCGGCCCGAAGAGCATGTCGCGGTCATGCCGGTCCTTCAGGCGCAGCATCTCCTTGCCGTAATCCTCGTAGCGCCCGGAGCGCTGCCAGAGCTCGGCCGATTGGATGGTGGGCATGAGGACTTCCTGCGCGCCGGCGCGGTCCTGCTCCTCGCGGACGATCTGGGTGACGCGCTGCAGCACGCGCCAGCCAGCCGGCAGCCAGGCGTAGATCCCGGCCGAGGTCTGCCGGATCAGGCCCGCGCGCAGCATCAGCCGGTGCGAGACGATCTGCGCCTCGGCGGGGGTTTCCTTGAGGGTGGGCAGGAAGGCGCGGGTGAGACGCAAGGCGGAGATTCCTTACCGGGTGAGAGCATGATCCGCTGAGGTGGAGCCACCGAGGCGGTGAATCATCCTCTCAGCAGGGCGGCGGAACCTAACCGAGAAAGGGTTGGGCCGAAACCGCCTACCCAGCCGCGCAATAATGCTGCGCCGCAACATGCGAGGGAGGCTCGAAAATGTCTTGATAGGCGTTAACGAAATGGCTTAAACAAAAGAAAGGGCCACCCCCGCGAGGGAGTGGCCCAAGTTTAGGGAGGAAACGCCAGTCACACGGCAGAAAGAGGAAGATCCTCTCTCTGACGTGAAGATTGCCGCAAAAGGCCGGGAAGCCTCAACGCCAATCGGTGCTGTAGACGGCGAAAAAACGAGCGTCCGGCCAACGGATGCTCAAAACGCAGGCGGCGGTTCAGGGAAACCCGAACAGTCGCCTTTTCTTTGTGCATCTCACCGATCCGGGATGGAAAGCCAGGGGTCGCGGAAGCTGATCCAGTTGCTTTCGACCAGCGCATAGATGCACACCCACACCACGGCAGACAGAATCGTGGTGCCCAGCAGCTTGCGCCCGAGGTGCAACTGGGTGGGCGTGCCCCGCCAGCCGCCCTTCTCCGGATCGCCCTGGGCGTCGGGGCGCACGCCGACCGGCAGGACGCAGAACAGCAGCGTCCACCAGACCAAGGCATAGACGACAAAGCCCAGAAACCAGCCCATCTCAGACCCGCAGAAGGTGGATTTCGACATTGGGGCGCTTCTTCAGGCGGCGCCCCACCGCCTTGCGCAGCACGGCGCGCGCGGCCTCGGTCAGCGCGTCATCCTCACGGCGCAGCCCCTTGGGCAGTTCGCCGACACCGCGCGCCAGTTCATCCTCGAGCTGCCCCGATTCCGGCCCCTCCGCCTCGAAGAGACCCGGCGCCGAGACGCGCGGCCGGCCGACCACGCGACCCGCCTCGTCCACCGCCAGGCTCGCCACCACGATGCCGTTGAACAGCATGCGCTTGCGCGCGCCGATCACGGCCCCCTCCATCGGCAGCAGCCGTGGGCCATCCACCGCGAGGCGCCCGACCGGCACGCTGTCGGTGATCTTGGGCTTGCCCGGGCCCAGGCGAACCACGTCGCCATCCTCGACCAGGATGGGCTCGGCGCCGCATTCCTGCGCGAGGTCGGCATGCTGCGACAGGTGCCGCCACTCGCCATGCACCGGAATGGCGACCTTGGGCTTCACCAGGGCGTAGAGCTTCTTCAGCTCGTCCCGCGCCGGGTGGCCCGAGACATGCACCGCGTGGTCATCCGCCGTCATCACGCGGCAGCCGGCGCGCGTCAGCTCATCCTGCACATGCAGGATGCCGCGCTCATTCCCCGGGATCATGCGCGAGGAGAAGATCACCGTATCCCCCTCCCCCAGCGAGATGTTGGGGTGGGTATCGGCCGCGATCTTGGCGAGCGCGCTGCGCTCCTCCCCCTGGCTGCCGGTGCAGATGATCAGGAGGTCGTCATCCGGCAGGCGGTCCGCCTCCTCCTCGCTGATGAAGTCCCGCACCGAGGAGAGGTAGCCGCAATCCCGCGCCGACTGCACGGCGTTGCGGAGCGACCGGCCGAACAGCGCCACCTCCCGCCCGGCCGCCTGGCCGGCCAGCGCGATGGATTCGATGCGTGCCAGATTGGTCGAGAAGCAGGTGACCGCCACGCGGCCGCGCAGGCCCGCGATGATGGCCTTGAGGTTGCGCCGCACCTCCGCCTCGCTGCCCGAATGGCCCTCGACCATGGCGTTCGTGCTGTCGCAGACCATGGCGAGCACGCCCTCGGCGCCGAGGCGCGCGAAGGCCGCCTCATCCGTCGGCGGACCGATCAGCGGCGAGGGGTCGAGCTTCCAGTCGCCGGTATGCACGATCAGTCCGTGCCGCGTGCGGATGGCCAGCGCGCAGGCCTCTGGCACCGAATGGGTCACCTGGATGAATTCGAGACCGAAGGGCCCGACCTCGTGCCGCCCGGGCAGGCTGTGGGTGATGATCTTCACATCCTGGCCGAGGCCGGCCTCGGCCAGCTTGCGGCGCAGCACGTTGCTGGCGAAGGGCCCGGCGATGACCGGGCATTTCAGGCTCGGCCAGAGATGGGCCACCGCACCGATATGGTCCTCATGCGCATGGGTGATGACGAGCGCCACCAGGTCCTTGCTGCGTTCGGAAAGCCAGGCGGGATCCGGCACCATCACGTCCACGGCAGGGTTTTCCGCCCCGCCGAAGCCGATGCCGCAATCCACCGCGAGATACTTGCCGTCGCAGCGATACACATTGAGGTTCATGCCGATCTCGCCGGTGCCACCGAGCGGGATGAAGGCCAAGTCGTCCATGGGTTCTGTTGATTTCACAAACTGTCTTTTTGAGAGATGGGGCTGGGGTTGCGTTCCGCCAACAGGCGGAGCCCCTCCAGCGTGATATCGGGGTCGATGCGTTCGATCAGGGTGGTGCCCTCGGCCAGCAGCGGCGCCAGGCCACCGGTCGCGATCACCTTCATCCGGGGCAGTTCCACCTCGGCGCGGATGCGCGAGACGATGCCCTCGATCATGCCGACATAGCCCCAGAAGATGCCAGACTGCATCGCCGAGACCGTGTTGCGGCCGATCGCCGCCTGGGGCCGGCCGATGCCGATGCGTGGCAGGCGGGCGGCGGCGCGGTGCAGCGCCTCGATCGAGAGGTTGATGCCTGGGGCGATGACGCCGCCGAGATAGGCGCCCGTTTCATCCACCACGTCGAAGGTGGTGGCGGTGCCGAAATCGATGACGATGAGCGGGCCGCGGTAATGGTGGTGCGCGGCGAGTGCATTCAGCAGGCGGTCCGCGCCCACCTCCTGCGGCTGGTCCACCTTGATCTCGAAGCCCCAGTCGAGGATGGAGCGCGCCACCAGCGGCTCATTGCCGAACCAGTCACGGCAGAGGCGGCGCAGATTGTAGAGGGCGACGGGCACGACAGTGCCGATCACGCAGCGCTGCACATCGGCCGGCCGCAGCCCCGCATGCTGCATCAGCGCGAGCAGCCAGACGGCGTATTCGTCGCTGGTGCGGTTGGGATCGGTCGCGATGCGCCAGCGGCCACGCCATTCGGCGCCATCATGCACGGCGAAGACAACATTGGTGTTGCCGGCGTCAATCGCGAGAAGCATCGGGTCGTTCCATCACCTCACCCGCATGGAAGACATGCGGGCCTTCGGCCGTGGCGAGCATGATCCCGCCATCCTCGGCGAGCCCTTCGTAGCTTCCCGTGACGGGATTGTCGCCTTGCCGCAGCGTCATGCGTGAGCCGCGCTCAGGGCCGCGCTCCATCCAGGCGGCCCGGATGGGGGCGAAGCCCTCGGCGCGGCGCCGCTCCATCCAATGGGCCAGGCGCTCCAGCAGCGTCGCCGCGAAGACCTCCGGCGCGATCGGGCCGAGGCAGGTGACGCTGCGCCCCTCCACCTCGGGCGCATGGGCCAGGTTCACCCCGATGCCGAAGATGAGCTGCGCGATGCCGCCATGCACGTCCAGCGCCGCCTCGGAGAGGATCCCGGCGAGCTTCGCCCCGCCCTCCAGCAGGTCATTGGGCCATTTCAGCCGGAAGTCCCGCCCTGGCGCGTGGCGGCACGCCGCGTCATGCAGGGCGACGGCGGCCAGCAGGGCATGGCCCGGGATGTCCCGCGCCGGGCCCTCGGGGCGCAGCAGGATGGAGATGTGCAGGTTGCCGCCCCGGGACTGCCAGGGCCGGCCCGCGCGCCCCCTCCCCGCGCTCTGCCGGCGGGCGAGGATGGCGAGCCCGGCGGGCTCCCCCTGCGCCGCCCGTTCGGCCAGGAGGGTCTGCGTACTGGGGAGAAGGTCGTGGATCTCGAGGCGAAAGCCGCCCGTCACCCGATCAGCGCCGCCACCGCCTGCCGCGCGGCCGCGAGCAGCGGCGCCGGGAAGAGAAAGAAGAAGAGGGTGAAGGCGCCGGTGCCAGCCAGCACGACCGAGACGCCCGTGGGGCGCGTGTCGAAGGCCGGCTTCGCCGCGTCGAAATACATCACCTTCACGATGCGCAGGTAATAATAGGCCGAGACGACCGAGGAGAGCACGGCCACCACCGCCAGCACCCAGAAGCCCTGCTCGATCGCCGGCAGCAGCACGTAGAGCTTGGCGAAGAAGCCGGCCATGGGCGGGATGCCCGCCATGGAGAACATGAAGATCGCCATGGCCAGCGCCATGCCCGGATCACTGCGGCCGAGACCCGCCAAGTCATCCACGCCCTCAACCGCGCGGCCGTCACGCCGCATGGCGATGAGCACGGCGAAGGCGCCGATGTTCATGGCGATGTAGATCGCCATGTAGACCAGCACGCCGCGCAGCCCGCTCTCCCCGCCGACGGCGAGGCCCATCAGGGTGAAGCCGACATGGCCGATGGAGGAATAGGCCATCAGCCGCTTGATGTTGGACTGCCCGATGGCGGCGAAGGCGCCCAGCATCATGGAACCGAGCGAGGCGAGGACGATCACCTGCTGCCACTGGCCGACCACGTCGCTGAAGGGGCCGGCCAGGATGCGGACCAGCAGCGCGATCGCGGCCACCTTGGGCGCCGAGGCGAAGAAGGCGGTCACCGGCGTCGGTGCGCCCTCATAGACATCGGGCGTCCACATGTGGAAGGGCACGGCCGCGATCTTGAAGGCCATGGCGGCGATGATGAAGATGATGCCGACGACCACGCCGTTCGACACATCCTGCGGCGAGGAGAGCGCATCAGCCAGGCGGTCGAAATTCGTGGTGCCCGCGAAGCCATAGACCAGCGAGGCGCCGTAGAGCATCAGGCCCGAGGCCAGCGCGCCCAGCACGAAATATTTGAGCCCCGCCTCGGCCGAGCGGCCATTGTCGCGGTCGAAGGAGGCAAGCACGTAAAGCGGCAGCGACAGAAGCTCGAGCCCGAGATAGAGGCTCATCAGATCATTCGCCGAGATCATGACCATCATGCCGAGCGTGGCGAAGAGGACCAGCACCGGGAATTCGAAGCGCGAGAGCCGCTCCTTCTCGTTCCAGTCCAGCGCCAGGAGCAAGCCGAGCGCGGCCGCGGCCAGCGCCAGCAGCTTCATGAAGCCGGAGAAGGCATCGGCCACATATTGCCCGGAGAAGGCCGTGCCCTCGCCTTGGGCCAGCACCAGCACCCCGGTCAGCAGGAAGGCGCCCAACACCAGCATGGTGCAGGGGAAGGTCGTATCGCGCTTGGGGATCACGCCATAGACGAGGATCGCAAGGCCCGAGAGCGCCAGCGCCAGTTCCGGGAGGGCGAGGGTCCAGTTCATCAGAGGCCTGCCAGACGCGATGCGGCGCTGATCGCGGCCTGATGCTCCAGCACCAGTTCCGCCACCGTCACCGAGAAGAAGGAGAGGAAGGATTGCGGGTAGATGCCCATCCACAGCGTCAGCACGATCAGCGGCGCGAAGATGGCATATTCGCGCGGGCTGAGATCGAGCAGGGACTTGAGGTCCTCGCGCAGGATCCGCCCGAAGGCGACGCGGCGATAGAGCAGCAGCATGTAGGCCGCGCCCAGGATCATGCCGAGCGCCGCGCCGAAGGCGACCCAGGGGTTCACCGCCCAGGCCCCGAGGATCACGAGGAACTCGCCCGGGAAACCCGCGGTGCCGGGCAGCGCGACCGAGGCCATGGTGAAGAGCATGAAGATCAGCGCGTAGGCCGGCATGATCTTGGCGACACCGCCATAGCGCGCGATCTCGCGGCTGTGGACGCGGTCATAGAGCACGCCCACGCAGAGGAAGAGCGCGCCGGAGACCACGCCATGCGAGAGCATGGTGAAGAGCGCGCCCTCGATGCCCTGCTGGTTGAAGGTGAAGATGCCGAGCGTGACGATGCCCATATGCGCGACGGAGGAATAGGCGATCAGCTTCTTCATGTCGGTCTGCGCGAGGGCGACGAGGCTGGTGTAGACCACCGCCACGATGCTCAGCACATAGATGAAGGGGGCGAAGTAGAGGCTGGCCTCCGGCAGCAGGGGCAGGCTGAAGCGCAGGAAGCCATAGGCGCCCATCTTCAGCAGCACGCCGGCCAGGATGACCGAGCCCGCGGTCGGCGCCTCGACATGCGCGTCGGGCAGCCAGGTGTGGACCGGCCACATGGGCACCTTCACCGCGAAGGAGGCGAAGAAGGCCAGGAAGAGCCAGACCTGCATGTTGAAGGGAATGTCGAACTCGCTGAGTTCGGCGATGTTCGTCGTGCCGGCCTGGTACCAGAGCGCGATGATCGCCAGCAGCATCAGCACCGAGCCGAGCAGCGTGTAGAGGAAGAACTTGTAGGAGGCGTAGACCCGACGCGCGCCGCCCCAGATGCCGATGATGAGGAACATCGGGATCAGCACGGCCTCGAAGAAGATGTAGAACAGCATGAAGTCGAGGGCCGCGAACATGCCCACCATCATCGTCTCGAGGATGAGGAAGGCGACCATGTATTCGCGCACGCGGTTCTGCACGCTCTCCCAGGAGGCGAGGACGCAGATGGGCGTCAGCAGGGTAGAGAGCAGGATGAAGAGGATGGAGATGCCATCCACGCCCATGATGTAGGAGACGCCGAATTCCGGCAGCCAGGAGACCTGCTCGACGAACTGGTAGTCCACGCTCGTCTTGTCGAACTGGACCCAGAGGATGAGCGACAGGCCGAAGGTGATGAGGCTGGTCCAGAGCGCCGTCCAGCGGGCATTGCTGGCAACGACCTGCTCCTCGCCGCGCACGCACATGATGATGGCGGCCCCGAGCAGAGGCAGGAAGGTGATCAGGGAGAGAAGCGGGAAGCCCATCGCTCAGCGCCCCATCAGGTAGATTGAGATGAAGACGACCAGGCCGATGATCATGGCGAAGGCGTAGTTCGCCACCCTCCCCGTCTGCAGCCGGACGACGCCGCGCGCCGTGCTGGCCGCCATGCTGGCCGCGCCATTGGGCATGCCGTCAATGATGCGGACATCGCCCACCTGCCAGAACTGCACCGCAAGGCGCCGCGCGGGCTGGACGAAGATGCGGTCATACAGCTCGTCGAAATACCACTTGTTCAGCAGGAACTGGTAGGCGCGCGGTGCAGCGGCCGCGACACGACCAGGCAACTGCGGCATGAAGCCATAGACCACGACCGCGAGCGCGATACCGCTGATCGCCACCGCCTTCGCCACGGTCGGCACCCAATGCGGGGCGTGGTGCAGCGCCTCCATCATGTGCTTGGCGGGCAGGTTGAAGATGGCGCCGTTCCAGAAGGCCGTCGCGTTGTCGCCGATGAAATAGGGAGCGAAGACGAAACCGGTGGTGATGGCTCCGACCGAGAGCACCAGCAGGGGCACGAGCATGACGAGCGGGCTCTCATGCACATGCTCCATGGTATGGTGATCCGCCCGCGGCTTGCCATGGAAGGTCAGGATCAGCAGGCGCCAGGAGTAGAAGGCCGTCAGGAACGCGGCGAGGATGCCGCAGGCGAAGGCATAGGCGCCCACCACGGAGCCGGCCGCTGCCGCGCCCTCCAGGATGGCGTCCTTCGAGTAGTAGCCCGCGAAGACCGGGATACCAGCCAGCGCCAGCGAGCCGACCCACATGACGAGATAGGTGACCGGGATCTTCTTCCAGATGCCGCCCATCTTCCGGATATCCTGCTCATCCGACATCGCATGGATGACGGAGCCGGCGCCCAGGAAGAGCAGCGCCTTGAAGAAGGCATGGGTGAAGAGGTGGAACATCGCCGCCTGATAGAGGCCCACGCCGGCTGCGAAGAACATGTAGCCCAGCTGCGAGCAGGTGCTGTAGGCGATGATGCGCTTGATGTCGTTCTGCACGCAGCCGATGGTCGCCGCGAAGAGCGCCGTGGAGGCACCCACCACCGTCACGATGGCCAGTGCCACCGGCGCGTATTCCATCACGGGCGACATGCGGCAGATCAGGAAAACACCCGCCGTCACCATCGTCGCCGCGTGGATCAGCGCGGAGACCGGCGTCGGCCCCTCCATCGCGTCCGGCAGCCAGGTGTGCAGGCCGAGCTGCGCCGACTTGCCGCAGGCGCCCAGGAAGAGCAGCACGCCGATGAGCTCGAGCGCGGGCAGACCGAGGAAGGTCTCGTCCACCTTGGAGGCGGCCGCGGCGAAGATCGTGTTGAACTCGAGGCTGCCGAAAACCAGGAAGGTCAGCGCCATGCCGAGCATGAAGAACAGGTCGCCCACGCGGTTCACGATGAAGGCCTTCATCGCCGCGGCGCAGGCGCTCTCCTTCTCATACCAGTAGCCGATGAGCAGGTAGCTCGCGAGGCCCACGCCCTCCCAGCCGAAGAAGAGCTGCACGAGGTTGTCCGCCGTCACCAGCATCAGCATCATGAAGGTGAAGAGGCTGAGATAGGCGAAAAAGCGGCTCGGCGTCGCGTCGTGGGACATGTAGCCGATGCTGTAGAGATGGATCAGCGTGGAGATCAGCGTCACCATGCCGACCATGATGGCGCTCAGCGTGTCGTAGCGAAGGGCCCAGGCGAATTCGAGCTCGCCCACATCCATCCAGGTGAGCAGCGTGACGGTGGTGGGCTGGCCGCCTAGGGCCACCTGCCAGAAGGCCATGCTGCCGCAGATGGCGGCCAGCGCCATGCAGACCACGGTGGACCACATGGCCGCCCGGTCGCCGATCCAGCGACCGAAAAAGCCGCTGATGCAGGCGCCCAGCAGAGGGAAGAAGATGGCTCCGACGAACATCGGGTCAGCCTTTCAGCGCCGAGACGTCATCAACCTCGATGCTGCCCCGGTTTCGGAAGTAGATGACGACAATGGCCAGCCCGATCGCCGCCTCGGCGGCCGCAACGGTCAGGATGAACATGGCGAAGACTTGGCCGGTCAGATCGTCCAGCCGGGCGGAGAAGGCCACGAAGTTCAGGTTCACCGCGAGCAGGATGAGCTCGACGCTCATCAGGATCACGATGACGTTCTTGCGGTTCATGAAGATGCCGAGCACGCCCAGCACGAAGAGGATGGCGCCCACCGTCAGGTAGTGCGCGAGGCCGATGGTCAGCATCAGTGGTGCCCCCCGCCATGGGATTCGACCTGCCTCGGTGCCGGCTTCTCGGGCGGCGGCAGCGGGCGCAGGATCTCGGCGCGGTTGATGCCCGCACCGATGGCGGGCTGCGCCATCACCACCTCGGAGGAACGGGCGATCTGCTCGGCGATGTTCTGGCGCTTCGCCGTCGGCTTGTCGCGCAGCGTCAGCACGATGGCGCCGATCATGGCGACCAGCAGGATCAGGCCCGATGCCTGGAAGAGGTAGATATAGTCCGTATAGATGATCCGCCCCAGAGCTTCGGTGTTGGAGACGCCGGCCGGCGTCGGCGAAAGCCGCAGGTCACCGACATCCGCCGCGAACCGCCAGGCGCCCAGCACCAGCAGCAGCTCGAGAAAGAGGATGCCGCCGATGACGGCGCCGACCGGCAGGTAGCGCTGGAACCCCTCGCGCATCTGCGCGAAGTCGATATCGAGCATCATCACGACGAAGAGGAACAGCACCGCGACCGCACCGACATAGACGATGACCAGGATCATCGCCAGGAACTCGGCGCCCGCGATCAGGAAGAGCGCCGCCGCGTTGAAGAAGGCGAGGATGAGGTACAGCACTGAATAGACGGGGTTGCGCGACGTCACCACCATCACCGCCGACGCGATGAGGATGAAGGCGAAGAGGTAGAAGGCGAGGCCGGCGATCATCGGTAGGGTGCATCCAGTTCGAGGCGCTTGGCGAGAAGGCTCTCCCACCTGTCGCCATTCGCGAGCAGGCGCTCCTTGTCGTACATGAGCTCCTCGCGCGTCTCGGTGGCGAATTCCGCGTTCGGGCCCTCGACGATGGCATCCACCGGGCAGGCTTCCTCGCACATGCCGCAATAGATGCACTTCGTCATGTCGATGTCGTAGCGCGTGGTCCGGCGGGAGCCATCCTCGCGCGGTTCGGCTTCGATGGTGATGGCAAGCGCCGGGCAGACCGCCTCGCAGAGCTTGCAGGCGATGCAGCGTTCCTCGCCATTCGGATAGCGGCGCAGCGCGTGCTCACCCTTGAAGCGGGGCGAGAGCGGCGTCTTCTCATAGGGGTAGTTCAGCGTGACCTTGCGGCTGAAGAATTGCTTCAAGGTCTGGGCCATGCCGCTGACGAGTTCCGCCAGCAGAAAGGAGCGCGCGAAGCGGTCGAGACCGGTCATGCGGGGAGCAATCCTGTCAGCTTGAGGAAGGCCGCGGTCAGCACCAGCCAGACCAGGCTGAAGGGCAGGAAGACCTTCCAGCCCAGGCGCATCAGCTGGTCATAGCGATAGCGCGGGAAGGTCGCGCGCACCCAGATGAAGACGAAGAGCAGCGCCGCGACCTTGAGCGCGAACCACACGGGCCCGGGGATCCAGTTCAGCGGCGCGATGTCGAGCGGCGGGTACCACCCCCCGAGGAAGAGGATGGTGGTCAGCGCCGACATCAAAATCATGTTCGCGTATTCGCCGAGGAAGAACAGCGCGAAGCTCATCGAGCTGTATTCGACGAAGAAGCCCGCCACCAGCTCGCTCTCGCCCTCCGGCAGGTCGAAGGGGGCGCGGTTGGTCTCGGCCAGCGTGCTGATGAAGAAGATGACGAACATCGGGAAGAGCGGGATGGCGAACCAGAGGTTCTCCTGCGCGCGGACGATCTCCGTCAGGTTCAGCGAACCCACGCAAAGCAGCACGGTCACGATCACGAAGCCCATGCTGACTTCGTAGGACACCATCTGCGCCGCCGAGCGCAGCGCGCCCAGGAAGGCGTATTTCGAGTTGGACGCCCAGCCCGCGATGATGATGCCGTAGACACCCAGCGAGGAGATGGCGAAGAGATAGAGGATGCCGACATTGATGTCGGCGATCGCCCAGCCGTCATTCACCGGGATCACCGCCCAGGCCAGCATCGCGAGCACGAAGGTCAGCATCGGCGCCAGGATGAAGAGACCGCGCGAGGCGCCGGAAGGAATGATGGTCTCCTTCATCAGCATCTTGATGGCGTCGGCGAAGGGCTGCAGCAGGCCGAAGGGGCCGACGACATTGGGCCCGCGCCGCATCTGCATCGCGCCCAGCACCTTGCGCTCGGCCCAGGTGAGGTAGGCAACGGCAATCAGCACGGGCACCAGCAGCGCCAGGGTCTGCGCCACGGTCAGCGCCAGCACGCCGATGGGGGAGTTGAGGAAATCCGTCATGCGCTCACTCCGCCGCCAGCGCAGGGCGCAGGTAGGTGGCCGCGCACTCGGCCATGGTGGAGCTGGCGCGGGTGATGGGGTCGACCTGCCAGTAGTTGCGGATCGGCAGACCGAAGGGCGCATGGCTCGGTGCGCCCGCCGCTTCCGGCCCGGCATCATCGGTGCAGCCGGGCAGCGGTGCCTGGTCGAGCCGCGCGAAGACCGGATGCGCGGCCGCCATCTCGGCCCGCAGCGCCTCCAGCGTGTCGAAGGGCAGCGTGACGCCGAGGAACTGCGAGGCGGCGCGGATGATGCGCCAATCCTCGCGCGCCTCGCCGGGCGGCGGCACGGCCATGCGGCCCCGCTGCACGCGGCCTTCCGTGTTGACGTAGGTGCCGTCCTTCTCGGTATAGGCCGCACCCGGCAGGATCACGTCTGCGCGTGCGGCCGCGGCCTCGCCATGATGGCCCTGATAGATCACGAAGGTCCCGGGCTTGATGCGCGAGACATCGAAACCATCGGCGCCCAGCAGCCAGAGCGCATCAACGCCGCCCGCCAGCATGGCCTCCATGTCGAGGCCCCCCTCGCCCGGCACGAAACCGAGGTCGAGTGCGGCCACCTGGCCGCCGAATTGATGCAGGAGGTTGAACCCATGCCAATCCTCACGCAGCGCCTCGGCGCCCTTGGCGAGTTCCCAAGCGGCGGCGAGCACCGCCGCGCCATCCGCCCGCGCCAGCGCGCCACGGCCGAGGATGACCATCGGCTTGGCAGCGCCCTTCAGGAACTCCGCACCCGCCGCAAAATCGGCCGGGCCCGCGCCCAGATGCGTCACGGGATAGGTCAGGTCCACCGCCTCGCCAATCACACCGACGCGCATCCCGCCCGCGACCCAGCGCTTGCGGATGCGCGCATTGATCACCGGCGCTTCGACGCGCGGATTGCTGCCGATGATGAGGATGGCGTCCGCCTCCTCGATCCCGGCGATGCTGGAATTGAAGAGGTAATAGTCGGGCCGCGAGGCATCGAGCTTCGCGCCATCCTGCCGCGCATCCAGGTTCGTGCTGCCCATGGCGTTCAGCATCGCCTTCAGCGCAAACAGGCTCTCCGCATCCATCGTGTCGCCGGCAACCGCGCCGATGCGCTGGCCGCGCACATTCTGCACGATGGCGCCGAAGGCCTCGGCCCAGGAGGCCGGCTTGAGCTGGCCATCGCGCCGCACCCAGGGCCGGTCCAGCCGCTTGCGCTTGAGGCCATCGAAGGAGAAGCGCGAGCGGTCGCCCAGCCACTCCTCGTTCACGTCGTCATTCACGCGGGGCAGCATGCGGAGCACCTCGCCGCCGCGCACATCCACGCGGATGGCGGCCCCCGTCGCGTCCAGCACATCCACGCTGTCCGTCTTCGACAGCTCCCAAGGGCGGGAGACGAAGGCATAGGGCCGGCTGGTCAGCGCGCCGACAGGGCAGAGATCAATCAGGTTGCCGGAAAGCTCGCTGGACAGCGCCTTCTCGACATAGGTGCCGACTTCCATGTTCTCGCCGCGACCCGTCGCACCCATCTCCGGCACGCCGGCCACCTCGGCCGCGAAGCGGATGCAGCGCGTGCAATGGATGCAGCGGTTCATCACTGTCTTGATCAGCGGGCCGACATACTTGTCCTTCACCGAGCGCTTCTGCTCGTGATAGCGGCTGCCATCCTTGCCGTAGGAGACGGCCTGGTCCTGCAGGTCGCATTCGCCGCCCTGGTCGCAGATCGGGCAGTCGAGCGGATGGTTGATCAGCAGGAATTCCATCACGCCGCGCCGCGCATTGCGCACCACCGGCGTGTCGGTGAAGACCTTCATGCCATCCATGACGGGATATGCGCAGGAGGCGACGGGCTTCGGCGCCTTCTCCACTTCCACCAGGCACATGCGGCAATTGCCGGCGACCGAGAGGCGCTCATGGTAGCAGAAGCGCGGGATTTCCTTGCCCGCGGCCTCGCAGGCCTGCAGCACGGAGGACCCGTTCGGGACCTCGACCTCGATGCCGTCGATGGTGACCTTGGCCATGACCTTACTCCGCCGCCATGGGCAGGTTGTTGCGCGCCTTGTAGGCCGCGATCCGCTCTTCCATCATCGGGCGGAAGTGGCGGATCAGCCCCTGCACCGGCCAGACGCCGCCATCTGCGAGTGCGCAGATGGTGTGGCCCTCGATCTGCCGCGTCACCTGCTCCAGCACGTCGATCTCCTCGATCTCGGCGCGGCCTTCGACCATGCGCAGCATCACGCGGTTCACCCAGCCCATGCCCTCGCGGCAGGGCGTGCACTGGCCGCAGCTCTCATGCTTATAGAAGGCGGAAAGGCGCTGGATCGCCTTGATCAGGTCGGTGGACTTGTCCATCACGATCACGCCCGCCGTGCCGAGGCCGGTCTTGTGTTCGCGCAGCGCGTCGAAGTCCATCAGCACGTCGTCGCAGACGCTCTTCGGGATCATCGGCGTGGAAGAACCGCCGGGGATGACGGCCAGGAGATTGTCCCAGCCGCCGCGCACGCCGCCGGCATAGCGATCAATCAGCTCGCGCAGCGGGATGCTCATCTCGGCTTCCACGTTGCACGGCTTGTTCACATGGCCCTGGAGGCAGAAGATCTTGGTGCCCGAATTCTTCGGCCGCCCGAAGCTGGAGAACCAGGAAGCGCCGCGCCGCAGGATGGTCGGCACCACCGCGATGGTCTCGACGTTGTTCACCGTCGTCGGGCAGCCATAGAGGCCGACGGCGGCAGGGAATGGCGGCTTCAGCCGCGGCATGCCCTTCTTGCCTTCGAGGCTTTCGATCAGCGCCGTCTCTTCGCCGCAGATGTACGCGCCGGCGCCGCGATGCACGAAGACGTCGAAATCATAGCCCGAACCGCAGGCATTCTTGCCGATCAGCCCGGCGTCATAGGCCTCGTCGATCGCGGCCTGCAGCACCTGGATCTCGTTGTAGTATTCGCCGCGCACATAGATGTAGGCGGCGACTGCCCCCATAGCGAAGCCCGCAATCAGGCAGCCCTCGACCAGCTTGTGCGGGTCGTGGCGGATGATGTCGCGGTCCTTGCAGGTGCCGGGCTCGCTCTCATCGCCATTGACGACGAGATAGGAGGGGCGGCCCTCGACCGGCGCCTTCGGCATGAAGGACCACTTCATGCCGGTCGGGAAGCCGGCACCGCCGCGGCCGCGCAGGCCGGAATTCTTCACCTCCTCGATCAGCGCGTCGCGCCCTTTCGAGAGCAGATCCTTCGTGCCGTCCCAGTCGCCGCGCATGCGTGCGGCCTGGAGGTTCCAGGGCTGCGTGCCATAGAGATTGGTGAAGATGCGATCCTTGTCGGAGAGCGCCATGTCTCAGTCCTCCGCCCCGTTCAGCACCTGAGGGCCGCCGACGGGCGCACTGGTCTGGCGGCCGATCATCGAGCCGGGCTTCGGCCGCTCGCCGCGCTTCAGCGCCTCGATCAGCTTCACCGTGCTGTCGTAATCCATGTCCTCGTAGTAGTCGTCATCCACCTGGAGGATCGGCGCGTTCACGCAGCCGCCCAGGCATTCGACTTCCGTCAGTGTGAAGTTGCCGTCGGCGCTGGTGTCGCCATAGCCCTTCAGCGCGCCCGCATCCTTGCAGGCGCGTAGCACGTCGTCCGAACCCCGCAGCCAGCAGGGCGTGGTGCCGCAGACCTGCAGGTGATACCGGCCGATCGGCTTGGTGTTGTACATGAAGTAGAAGGTCGCGACCTCGTAGACGCGCATCGGCGCCATGCCGAGGCGCGCCGCGATCACGTCCATGGCCACGCGCGGCACCCAGGCCGAGCCGGTCAGCCGGCCCATCTGCTTCTGCGCGACATAGAGCAGCGGCATCACCGCGCTGGCCTGCTTGCCGGCCGGATAGCGCGGCAGGATCTTGGCGATCTGCGCTTCGCTCGCGGCGTCGAATTCGAAGGAGGTCGGCTCGCTCATGGGGCTTACAGCTTCTGCACGAAGAAAACGGCCGCGGTGAGGATCACCGCGAGCCAGAGTGGCGTCCAGCCCCAGGCGGGCTTCAGCCAACGAAACAGCACGCCCGCGACCAGCGCCGGCACGTAGAAGCCGATGAAGCTGATCAGGGCGTTCCCGCTCACCGGTCGATCTCGCCGAACACGATGTCGAGGCTGCCGATGATGGCCACCGCATCGGCCAGCATGTGGCCCTTGCTCAGCACCTCCATGGCCTGGAGATGCGCGTAGCCAGGGGCGCGGATCTTGCAGCGATACGGCTTGTTGGTGCCGTCAGCGACCAGATAGACGCCGAACTCGCCCTTGGGCGCCTCGGTCACCGTGTAGGTGCTGCCGGCGGGCACGTGGTAACCCTCGGTGTAGAGCTTGAAGTGATGGATGAGCGCTTCCATCGAGCGCTTCATCTGCCCGCGCGTCGGCGGGACGATCTTGTTGTCCAGCACCTTGATCGGGCCCGGCTTCATCTGGTCCAGGCATTGCCGGATGATGCGCAGCGACTGCCGCATCTCCTGCATGCGCAGCAGATAGCGGTCATAGCAATCGCCGTTGCGGCCGACCGGTACGTCGAATTCCATCCGGTCATAGACATCATAGGGCTGCGACTTCCGCAGGTCCCACGCCACACCTGAGGCGCGCAGGCAGGGGCCGGAGAAGCCCCATTCCATCGCCTGCTCGGCCGTCATCACGCCGATATCCACGGTGCGCTGCTTGAAGATACGATTGCTGGTGAGCAGCCCTTCCAGCTCATCGAGGAAGGCCGGGAACTGCGCCATCCAGCGCTCGATCTTCTCCGGCAGCGCGGCCGGGATGTCCTTCGCCACACCGCCAGGCCGAAAGTAGTTGGCGTGGTAATGGCTGCCCGAGGTCATCTCGTACATCTCGAGCAGGTGCTCGCGCTGCTCGAAGCCCCAGAGCGCGGGCGTGATGGCGCCGCAGTCGAGTGCGTAGGTCGTCACGTTCAGCAGGTGGTTCGCGATGCGCGTGATCTCGGCGAAGAGCACACGGATGTATTGCGCGCGCTCCGGCACGTCCTGCGTGATGCCGAGCAGCCGCTCCGTCGCCAGCGCGAAGCTGTGCTCCATGCACATGGGGCTGACGTAGTCGAGCCGGTCGAAATAGGGCAGCGCCTGCAGGTAGGTCTTGTACTCGATCAGCTTCTCGGTGCCGCGATGTAGCAGGCCGATATGCGGATCGGCACGCTCCACCACCTCGCCCTTCATCTCGAGGATGAGGCGCAGGACGCCATGTGCGGCCGGATGCTGCGGGCCGAAGTTGATGGTGTGGCTGTCCATCTCGACGATGCGCCGCTCGGTCTCGTTCTGCGGGGCTTCGCCGATCGGGCTGAGGTCGCTCATGCCTTGTCCCCCTTCTCGTCTTCGGGGCGGGCGATGCGGTTCAGGTGCACCTTCTCATCGCCCGGCAGGGTGGTCATGGCCTCCCAGGGGCTCATGAAGTCGAAGCTGCGGAAATCCTGCACGAGCTTCACCGGTTCCTGCACCACGCGGCCGGCCTCGGCGTCGTAGCGCATCTCGACGAAGCCGGTGAGCGGGAAATCCTTGCGGAGCGGATGCCCCTCGAAGCCGTAATCCGTCAGCAGGCGACGCAGATCGGCGAGACCCGCAAAGACCACGCCATACATGTCCCAGGTCTCGCGCTCGAACCAGGTGGCGGTGGGCCAGATGGAGGCGATGCTCGGCACCGGCTGCTCGGCATCCGTCGTCGTCACCACGCGCAGGCGCTCATTCCGCGTCAGCGAGAGGAGGTTGTACACGACCTCGAAGCGCTCCGGCCGGTCGGGCCAGTCCACGCCGCAGACATCCATGAGCTGCGCGAAATCGAGCGAGGGCGCGTCGCGCAGCAGTGCCATCAGCGGCAGCAACGCATCGCGCGTCACATGCAGAACCAGCTCGGCCCCGTAGCGCTCGCGCGTATAGGCGACCGGCAGCCGGTCCGCGATCAGGCCGCGGAGTTCGTTCTCGAGTGCGTCAACCACGGAGGATGGTCCCCGTGCGGCGGATCTTCTTCTGCAATTGCAGGATCCCGTAGACCAGCGCCTCGGCCGTGGGTGGGCAGCCGGGGACATAGATGTCCACGGGCACGATGCGGTCGCAGCCGCGCACCACCGAGTAGCTGTAGTGGTAATAGCCCCCGCCATTGGCGCAGGAGCCCATGGAGATCACCCAGCGCGGCTCGCTCATCTGGTCGTAGACCTTGCGCAACGCGGGCGCCATCTTGTTGGTCAGCGTGCCGGCCACGATCATCACGTCGCTCTGCCGCGGCGAACCGCGCGGGATGATGCCGAAGCGGTCGAGATCGTAGCGGGCCATGTAGGCATGGATCATCGGCACGGCGCAGCACGCGAGGCCGAAGGTCATCGGCCAGAGCGAACCCGTGCGGGCCCAGTTCACCACCTTGTCGAGGTTGGCGACGACGAAGCCCTTTTCCTCGATCTCGCCGGTGACGGCGCGGATCACCGCATCCTGCGGGGCGCCGGCCGGGTTCCAGGCAATCTCGTTCATGGCCCTATTCCCAATCCAGGGCGCCTTTGCGCCACTCGTAGATGAAGCCGACCGTCAGCACGCCGAGGAAGCCCATCATCGAGAAGAAGCCGAGCCAGCCGATCTCGCCCAGCGTCACCGCCCAGGGGAAGAGGAAGGCCACTTCGAGGTCGAAGATGATGAAGAGGATCGCGACCAGGTAGAACCGCACGTCGAAGCGGCGGCGCGTGTCGTCGAAGGGGGCGAAGCCGCACTCATAGGCGGAGAGCTTCTCGGCATTGGGCTTCTGCCGCGCGACCAGCAGGCTGCCGCCCACCATGGCGAGGGCGATGCCTCCCGCGATCCCCAGGAAGACGAGGATGGGGAAATACTCGGCGAGCAACGGCTGCGTCATCTTTGCCTCGGCGACTCTTTGCCTCGCCCATTCCTGGCCGCTTTGCCACGGCGGATGGACGATGGGCCAGGGGTGCGGGACTGCGCCTCTGACGCGGCGCACCATACAGCAAGGCGGGCCTGCTCCGCCATAGGGGGGTCAAGTTAAACCCACGTCAGCACAAGCGGTTGCGCCCCAGGATCGGTGCGAAGTGGCAATGTCCGAATTGTCTGGAAAAGGTCTGGCGCGAGTGACGGGGCTCGAACCCGCGACCTCCGGCGTGACAGGCCGGCGCTCTAACCGACTGAGCTACACCCGCAGCAGACGAAGGGGCGTTTAGGCCCCGCCTCGGTGGCTGTCAACCAACCGGGGCCGGAAAAGATGGTGGGCGCTGACGGGGTCGAACCGCCGACATCCTGCGTGTAAAGCAGGCGCTCTACCTCTGAGCTAAGCGCCCGGCGGCGCCATCATGCCATGGCGTGGCGAAAAAAAAGAGAGGGCCGGAAAACGAGAAGGGCCGGCCCGTGCATGACGGACCGGCCCCGCAAGATCGAGCCTCGGTCAGCTCAGTTCACGGCATCCTTGAGGTTCTTGCCGGCCTTGAAGCGCACCGTGGTCGAGGCGGGGATCTTGATCTCCTCGCCCGTCCGCGGGTTGCGGCCCTTGCCGGCCTTCCGCTTGCTGGTGCTGAAGGTGCCGAAGCCGACGAGGCGGACTTCCTGCTTCTTCTTCAGCGCCTTCGTGATCGCCTCGAAGACGGAATCGAGAACGTCGCCGGCCTTCGCCTTGGACAGTTCGCCCGACTCGGCAACGACGGCCACCAGATCCTGCTTGTTCATGGGACGGTCCCCTTGCTGAACGGCCTACCCACGTGAAGACCGATTCTCCGCGCTGGCCTGGGCGGGACAGTAAGCGGCGGTTTTCCGCCACGTCAATCAGCCACCCCTCCGATTCGCGGCGGTTTGCCTGGGTTTTTTGGGGATAGCTTCGGCAAACCCTTGAGGAAGGTGGCGAAAATGAAAAGGGCGCCCACGAGGGGCGCCCTTCCTGGAATGCAATTCCGGCCTTTCAGTGCGGCCGGACCACCGCCTCCGATTCGACCGGCGGCACCTGCGCCTCCTCAGGCTCCACCCAGGTGATCGCCTCGGGCGGGCGCACCAGGGCTTGGCTGATCACCTGGTCCACATGACTGACCGCGATGATCTTCAGCGCCTTTTTCACGCTCTCCGGGATGTCGGCCAGGTCCTTCTCATTGTCCTTCGGGATGAAGACCGTGGTGATGCCCGCGCGCAGCGCAGCCAGCAGCTTCTCCTTCAGGCCGCCGATCGGCAGGACGCGCCCGCGCAGCGTGATCTCGCCGGTCATCGCCACCTCGCGCCGCACCGGAATCCCAGTGAGGACCGAGATGATGGAGGTCGCCATCGCGACACCGGCGCTCGGGCCATCCTTGGGCGTCGCGCCCTCGGGCACGTGCACATGGATGTCGCGCTTCTCGAACAGCGTCGGCTTGATGCCGAAGGTGATCGAGCGCGAGCGGACGTAGGAGAGCGCCGCGCTGACCGATTCCTTCATCACGTCGCCCAGCTGCCCGGTCGGCTTGATGTTGCCCTTGCCGGGCACCACCACGCTTTCGATGGAGAGGATGTCGCCCCCCACCTCGGTCCAGGCGAGGCCGGTGACGACACCCACCATGTCCTCGCTCTCGGCCTCGCCATAGCGGAACTTCTTCACGCCCGCGTATTTCTCGAGGTTCTTGCGGTTGATCGCGACCTTCTTCGCCTTGCCGGTGACGATCTCCTTCACCGCCTTGCGCGCGAGGCCGCCTAGCTCGCGCTCGAGGTTCCGCACGCCGGCCTCGCGCGTGTAGTAGCGCACGAGGTCGAGCAGGGCTTCGTCGGTCAGCGACCACTCGCTGGGCTTCAGCCCGTTCGCCTCGGTCACCTTCGGCATGAGGTGCCTCTTGGAGATCTGCACCTTCTCATCCTCGGTGTAGCCGGGGATGCGGATGATCTCCATGCGGTCCAGCAGCGGCTGGGGCATGCGCAGCGAATTGGCGGTCGTGATGAACATCACGTCCGACAGGTCGTAATCCACTTCGAGGTAGTGGTCGGCGAAGGTGCCGTTCTGCTCGGGGTCGAGCACCTCGAGCAGCGCGCTCGACGGATCCCCCCGCCAATCGGCGCCGAGCTTGTCGATCTCGTCCAGCAGGAAGAGCGGATTGCTCGTCTTCGCCTTCTTCATGCCCTGGATGACCTTGCCCGGCATGGAGCCGATATAGGTCCGCCGGTGGCCACGGATCTCGGCTTCGTCGCGCACGCCGCCCAGCGACATGCGGACGAAGTTGCGCCCCGTCGCCTTGGCGATGGACTTGCCGAGCGAGGTCTTGCCCACGCCCGGCGGGCCGACCAGGCAGAGAATCGGCCCGCGGATCTTCTTGCTGCGCGCCTGCACAGCCAGATACTCGATGATCCGCTCCTTCACCTTCTCCAGGCCATAATGGTCGGCGTCGAGCACCTTCTCGGCCGCGGTGATGTCGCGGCGCACCACGCTGCGCTTCTTCCAGGGGATGCTGAGGATCCAGTCGAGGTAGTTGCGCACCACGGTCGCCTCGGCCGACATAGGCGACATGGTCCGCAGCTTCTTCAGCTCCGCCATCGCCTTGTCATGCGCTTCCTTGGAGAGCTTCGTGGCCTTGATCTTGGCCTCGATCTCCGCCGCCTCGTCCTTGCCGTCCTCGCCCTCGCCCAGCTCCTTCTGGATCGCGCGCATCTGCTCGTTCAGGTAATACTCGCGCTGCGTCTTCTCCATCTGCCGCTTCACGCGGCTGCGGATGCGCTTCTCCACCTGCAGCACGCTCATCTCGCCTTCCATATGCGAGAAGACGCGCTCCAGCCGCGCCGCGACGGAGGCAATCTCGAGCAGCTCCTGCTTCTCGGGAATCTTGATGGACAGGTGGCTCGCGACCGTGTCGGCGAGCTTTCCGGCGTCGTCGATCTGGTTGATCGAGACCAGCACCTCGGGCGCGATCTTCTTGTTGAGCTTGATGTAGCTCTCGAACTGCGAGACCACGGTGCGCATCAGCGCCTCGACCTCGCGCTTGTCCGAAGGGGCCTCGGCCATCGGCTCGGTGAAGGCCTCGAAGTAGTTCTCGGTTTCCTTGAAGCCCACGATCTTCGCGCGGCGCCCGCCTTCGACCAGCACCTTCACGGTACCGTCGGGCAGCTTGAGCAGCTGCAGGACGGTGGAGACGGTCCCGGTCTCGAAGAGATCGGGTGCGCCGGGATCATCCTGCAAAGCGTTCTTCTGCGCGACGAGCAGGATCTGCTTGTCCTCGCGCATCACGGCCTCGAGAGCGCGAACGGATTTCTCACGGCCGACGAAAAGTGGCACGATCATGTGCGGGAAGACGACGATATCCCGCAGCGGCAATACGGGAAGCAAGTCGCCGCGGATGGTTTCCGTCATGAGGACCTCACTGGGACAGTCGGCGGGGCGGGCGCCCGGATTCGGCACGCCCACCCGGAGCCACGGGTTGGTGACCTTATTTGGTCATGAAAGGGCGGCAAACAAGCCGCCCTCCCTGCCCTCCGCCGGCTCAGGCGGAGGTCTGCTCGGCCGGCTTCTCGCCGTAGATGAAGAGCGGCTGCGCCCGCGTCTCCGCCACTTCGCGGTTCACCACCACCTCCTCCACATCGGCGAGGCCGGGCAGCTCGAACATGGTGGAGAGCAAAATCTGCTCCATGATGGAGCGCAGGCCGCGGGCGCCCGTCTTCCGCTGGATGGCGCGCGTGGCGACGGAACGCAGCGCGTCGTCGGTGAAGGTGAGCTTGGCGCCCTCCATCTCGAAGAGGCGCTGGTACTGCTTGAGCAGCGCGTTCTTCGGCCGCGTCAGGATCTCGATGAGCGCCTTCTCATCCAGGTCCTCCAGCGTGGCGACGACGGGCAGGCGGCCGATGAATTCCGGGATCAGGCCGAACTTCAGCAGATCCTCGGGCTCCACCTCGCGCAGCACGGCACCCATGCGGCGATCCTCGGGGCTGCGCACCTCGGCGCCATAGCCGATGCCCGAACCCTTGCCGCGCGCGCCGATGATCCGCTCCAGCCCGGCAAAGGCGCCACCGCAGATGAAGAGGATGTTCGTCGTGTCCACCTGCAGGAATTCCTGCTGCGGATGCTTGCGCCCGCCCTGTGGCGGCACGGAGGCCACGGTGCCCTCCATGATCTTCAGCAGGGCCTGCTGCACGCCCTCGCCCGAGACATCCCGCGTGATGGAAGGGTTGTCCGACTTGCGCGAGATCTTGTCCACCTCGTCGATGTAGACGATGCCGCGCTGCGCGCGCTCGACATTGTAGTCGGCCGCCTGCAGCAGCTTGAGGATGATGTTCTCGACATCCTCGCCCACATAGCCGGCCTCGGTCAGCGTCGTCGCATCCGCCATGGTGAAGGGTACGTCGAGGATGCGGGCCAGCGTCTGCGCGAGCAGCGTCTTGCCCGAGCCCGTCGGCCCGATCAGCATGATGTTGGACTTGGCGATCTCGACGTCGTTGTTCTTGGCGACCGCGGCGAGGCGCTTGTAGTGGTTGTGCACCGCCACCGCGAGCACCTTCTTCGCGTGCTCCTGGCCGATCACGTAGTCGTCGAGGACCTTGCAGATCTCCTTGGGAGTCGGCACGCCATCGCGCGTCTTCACCATGTGCGTCTTGTGCTCTTCACGGATGATATCCATGCAGAGTTCGACGCATTCATCGCAGATGAACACGGTCGGGCCCGCGATGAGCTTGCGCACCTCGTGCTGCGATTTCCCGCAGAAGGAGCAGTAAAGGGTGTTCTTGCTGTCGCCAGACTTGCTCATGCGCACTCCTCGCGGCGGGGAGGGACCCGGCTGTCTGCCCCCAGGCCGCGTTTCAAACTCGTGACCCGGGAATCTACCCTCCCGGGGGCCTGCAAGGGAAGCTTTGCCACCCTGGCCGGCTCATCCTGCCCCATAAATCCCTAACCGTTTGTCAGGGCTCAGGTTTTCGGCGCTTCCGCGGCCGGCGGGCGCTTGTCCACCACCTGGTCGATCAGCCCCCAATCCCGGGCCTCCTCGGCCGACATGTAGCTGTCGCGCTCCAGCTTGGCCTCGATCGCCTCGACCGGCTGGCCCGTATGGGTGACGTAGATCTGGTTCAGGCGCTTGCGCAGTTCCAGGATCTCGCGCGCCTGGATCTCGATATCCGTCGCCTGGCCCTGGGCGCCGCCGGAAGGCTGGTGCACCATCACGCGGGCGTTCGGCAGCGCGAAGCGCTTGCCCTTGGCGCCGGCCGTCAGCAGCAGCGAGCCCATGGAGGCCGCCATGCCAAGGCAGACCGTGCTGACCGGGCTGCGGATGAACTGCATCGTATCGTAGATCGCGAGCCCGGCGCTCACCACGCCGCCCGGGCTGTTGATGTAGAAGGAAATTTCCTTGTTCGGGTTTTCGCTCTCGAGGAACAGGAGCTGGGCGCAGATCAGGGAGGAGACCTGGTCATAGACCGCGCCGGTCAGGAAGATGATCCGCTCCTTGAGCATCCGCGAATAGATGTCATAGGCGCGCTCACCACGGCTGGATTGCTCCACCACCATGGGGACGAGGGAGTTGTTATAGATTTCAACAGGATCGCGATCCTGGGTCCCCACATATCGCACGTCTTGAATTCCCATCTTCTGAGGTCCGCCCCAGGATGGGCACGGCCTGGTTAAGGCCGGACGAATCGTGCCCCGGCCCCTTGGTCAGGCACAGCATGTGGGCAGAGACATGTCCAAGGAAAGAGGGGGCCTAAGGAAAGAGGGGCCCCCAAGGGAAGAGGGGGCGCGAAGCCCCCTCGCCCATCGCCGCCTCAGATCTGCTGGGCGGCCTCGGCCAGCTTCTCCGGCGTCACGGTCTCTTCCTCGACCTTCGCCAGCTCCAGCATGAAGTCCACGACCTTCTCCTCGAAGATCGGGCTGCGGAGGTTCTCCAGCGCCTGCGGGTTCTTCTGGAAGAAGTCGAAGACCTGCTTTTCCTGGCCGGGATAACGCTGCACCTCGGCGCGCATCGCGTTGCCCAGCTCCTCGCGCGTCACCGTGATGTTGTTGGTCGTGCCGATCTCGGAGAGCAGCAGGCCCAGGCGGATGCGGCGCTCAGCGATGGCGCGGTACTCGCCCTTCAGCGTCGCCTCGTCCTTGCCCGCGTCCTCGCCATCCAGGCGGCCGGCCTTCATGTCGGCCTCGACCCGCTCCCAGATCTGCTTGAACTCGTTCTCGACCATGCCCTCGGGCACCTCAAAGCTGGCGCGCTCGGCCAGCGCGTCCAGCAGCTTGCGCTTCAGGGCCATGCGGCTCTGGCTGTCATATTCGCGCTGCAGGCTCTCGAGGATGACCTCGCGCAGCTTCTCGAAGCTCTCGAGGCCGAGCTTCTTCGCCAGCTCGTCATCCAGCGCGGGCTTGGAATAGGTCTTGAGCGCCTTGGCCGTCACGGTGAACTCGGCATCCTTGCCGGCCAGCTCGGCCGAGCCGTATTCGGCCGGGAAGGTGACCTTGATCACGCGCTCCTCGCCGGGGGCCAGGCCTTCGAGCTGCTCGGTGAAGCCCGGGATGAAGCCGGGGCCGGCCACCTCGATCGGCATGTCGGTCGCGGAGCCACCCTGGAACTCCTCACCGCCGATGCGGCCCACGAAGTCGCAGACCAGCACCTCGCCCTTGGCGGCGGCGCGGGCTTCCGTCTCCTCCAGGCTCGCCTGGCGGCGGCTGATGCTGTCCAGCGCCTTGGACACTTCCTCGTCACCCGGCGCGGCCTTGAGGCGCGTCAGGCTGATGCTGGCGAAATCCGGCATCGGGATGGTGGGGAGCACCTCCACATCCATGCGGAATTCGAGGTCGGCGCCGTCCGCGAAATTCACCAGCTCGATCTTGGGCTGCAGCGCGGGGCGGAGGTTGTTGTCGGCCACCACCTTGCTCGTCGCCTCCTGGACGGAGCTTTCCAGCACCTCGCCCATCACCGCCTGGCCGTAACGGGCCAGCACCACCTTCTGCGGGACCTTGCCGGGACGGAAGCCCGGCATCTTCATGTCCTTGGCCAGCTCCGCGAGGCGCTTGTCCTTCTGGGCGGCGATGCTCGTCGCGGGAACCACCACCGTATAGGCCCGCTTGAGCCCCTCGTTCGCGACCTCAGTGACCTGCATAGTGAGCGATTCCGTTCATGCGTTGATGGGCGCGGCCAAGTGGTGCGGGCGGAGGGATTTGAACCCCCACGGCTTGCGCCACTGGAACCTAAATCCAGCGTGTCTGCCAATTCCACCACGCCCGCATGACCGCGCGGCCAAATGGGAAGCGGCGCATGTAGCCGAAACGGCCGCCCTCGCCAATACTGGCCCGCATGACCACCCCCCCCCTGACGACCACGCATGATCCCGGTGGAAAGGTGCGCCTCCGGCTCGCTTCCGACATCGTCTCGGCCGCCGCCTTCTCCGATTGCCGCCGCTGGCGCTGGTGGCTGGAGCGGCGCTGGGACGGGGCGCCCATCGGCACGCCGGGCTTCGGCGTGGTGATCGGCATGAACCCCTCCACCGCCGATCTCGACGCGGATGACCCGACGGTGGCGGGCTGCGTCTGGCGCGCCCGCCACCGCTGGGGGCTGGGCGGCCTCGTCATGCTTAACGCCTTCGCCTACCGCGCCACCGACAAGAAGCGCCTGCTGGAGGTGGATGACCCTGTCGGCACGGAGAATGACGCGACGATCCTGCATTACGCCCGCAGCGCGGCCCTGGTCGTCGTGGCCTGGGGGCAGCCGCCCCGGCCGCTGATGGGCCGGGGCGCCGCCCTGGCGGCGCTGCTGCGGGGGGCCGGCGTCACCCCGATGTGCTTCGGCGTGAACAATGACGGCAGCCCGAAGCACCCGCTCTACCAACGGCGCGACGCGCCCCTCCTGCCCTGGGCCGGCCTGCCCGACGCGCCGCCTTGAGCGCCATTCGCCTCGCCTACGCCCTCGCCGCCCCCGGCGTCGGCAATTTCGGCGATGTGCTGGGCCCGCTGCTCGTCGCCGCCTTTTCCGGGCGGGAGGTCGCCCCGGCTGCGCCGGCCTCCCTCCGCCGGCGGCTCGCATCCATCGGCACCATCGCCCAGAGCCTGGCTCTCGGTACGGTGGACCTCTGGGGCACAGGGGCCGCCGGGCGCAACAATCCCTTCGCCCCGCAGCGCGGCTTCCAGCGGCGCTTCGCCACGCGACTCGTCGCGCACGCGCTGCGTGGTCCCTTCTCCGCCCGCCTGCTGGCCGAGGCCGGCTTCGCAACCCCGGGCCCCTTCGGCGATCCCGGTTGGCTGCTCCCCCGCCTCTGGCCGGCGCCAGCGCGACCGCCGCGCCATGAACTGGGCGTCATCCTGCATCTGAGCGAGGTGGCCGCGCGCCGGCCCGAGGCAGGGCCGCGACCGGAATTCCTGCGCTACCAGGTCCCGCCGGGCCTTGCGGGCGCCGTGCGGATCATCTCCCCGCTCCACCGGCTCGACCTCACCGCCATGCGCGCCAAGCTGGACGAAATCCTGGATTGCCGACGCATCCTCTCGACCGGCCTGCATGGGCTGATCCTGGCCGAGGCCTATGGCCGCCCCTGCGCTGCCTTCGACATCCATGCTGGGGAGAATGGCCGCCTCGCGGTGACGACCGAAGCGCCGCTCGACCATCGGATCCGGGACTTCTATGCGGGAATCGGCCAGAAATCCGCGCTCGTCCTGCGCCAGCCGCGCCATGGGCCGACGGATTGGGAGGCGGCCATCCGCTTCCTGGATCACGAATGGTCGCCCGTCGCCTTCGATGCGAGCGACCTGCTCGCGGCCTTTCCGGCCTGGTATGGCCGCCTCTCCGAGGGGAACCTGCCCGCCGGCGTGACGGAGCTTCAGGCGCGGCTGCGCCGGATCTTGCCGGGCCCATCGCCTGGCTGAGCGACGGCTTGCCGAACGGCGCAATCCGGATCACGCTTTACGACATTTTCATGACAGGATTCCGGATGAAGCCGCCACGCTTCGCGCCACCCTCCTGGGTGTTGCGCTCCCCGGCCTTTCCGGCTGCTCCGGCAACAATGGCGAGCTGTGGCTCAGCATGAGCCGGGAGCCCCAGCCGCCCACCATGCAGGGGCTGCGGACGGCGGTCATGGTCGCCGAAGGGATTTCGCCCAGCAGCGATGGGACCGCCCTGAACGCGGCGATGGCCCGCCTCAATGGCCGCGAGAGCCTGGCGGTGCTGCGCGCGGAGCTGGACGCGAGCTGCGCGCATTTCCTCAACCGGATGCGGGCGGCGCAGGCGGCCTCGCGGATGACCTCCATCGGCATCAGCACCACCAACGCGCTCACGCTCGGCATCATGGGCGCCACCTCGGCGGCGGCCCCGGCCATCGCGATCGTCGGCGCCTCCATCGCGGCGATGAATTCGCTGAACAGCGGCTTCGATGAAAACGTCCTGATGACCCAGTATGCCGACCGCATCGCCGACCTCGTCGCGGCAGAGCAGATGCGCCTGCGCTCCGAATGGGAGAACGACGCGCAGCTCAACGAGACGGGCACCCCGGGCCATGCGCGTGCAGTGGGCCGAGGCGTCGAATACGCGCGAAGCTGCAACTACTCCGGTCTTCGCAGGCTGCTGGACCGCGCGGTCAACACGGGCACGCTGGAGGCCCAGTTCCGGGCCACCACGCTGGAAGCGGAGGCGCAGGGCCTGCACGCCGCGCTGGCGGGCATCGGCACGGTGTTGAGCCAGACGGTCTCGCTCGAGAATGCGGCGATGCTGCGTCTCGGGCTGGACAATCCGTCGCGCCTTGAGGCCCTGCCGCTCTCGCTGCGCGAGGCGGCCAAGCCGCTTCTCACCAATCGCGGCGACCGTGCCGATCGTGCGCGCTTGCTCGCCTATCTCAGCCAGGCCGAGCGCAGCGCCGCCTTCCGCAGCGCCGTCGCCGCCCTGCGCTGAGCCTTCAGCCCAGCAGCAGCTCCGCGCAGGCGTCGAGGATCGCGGCCTCGTCCAAGCCGTATTCGGCATAGAGCGCCGGGATGTCCCCGCCCTGGCCGAAACGGTCCACGCCCAGGGCCGCGACACGCTGGCCGCGCACGCCGCCCATCCAGTCGAGCGCGGCCGGATGGCCATCCAGCAACGTCACGATGCCGGCACCGGCGGCCAGCGGCGCCAGCAGGGTCTCGATGTGCGACGGCTTCGCCCCGGGCCCACTCCGGGCGCGCTTGCGGGATCCGAGCCAGCCCTGGTGCAGCCGGTCGGGCGAGGTGACGGCCAGCAGGCCGGCGCCCGGCTCCTCCGCGCGCAGCGTCTCGAAGGCCGCCATGGCCTCCGGCGCCAGGGCACCCTGATAGGCGATGGCGATGCGCCCACCCGGGGCGGGCGGCACCATCCAATAGCCGCCGGCGATGACCTGCGCGGGGTCGAGCTGCCGCTCGGGCTGGGCCAGGCCCCGCGTCGAGAGCCGCAGCCAGACGGAGGAGCCATCGGCCTCCTGCATATGCGCGAAGGCGTGGCGCATCAGGATGGCGAGCTCATCGGCGAAGGCGGGCTCGTAGGCGGCGAGGCGATCCTGCGCCATGCCGATCAGCGGTGTGTTCACCGACTGGTGCTGCCCGCCCTCGGCCGCCAGCGTAATGCCGGACGGCGTGCTGACCAGCAGGAAGCGCGCATCCATGTAGCAACCATAGATCAGCGCATCGAGGCCACGGTTCACGAAGGGGTCATAGACCGTCCCGATCGGCAGCAGCCGCGCGCCATAGAGACGATCCGACAGGCCCAGCGCGGCCAGGACCAGGAAGAGGTTCTGCTCGGCGATGCCGAGTTCCACATGCTGCCCGTCTGGCGACATGCCCCAGCGTTGGGCCGAGGCCAGCTTCGCGTCACGGAAGACGTCGTTCTTCAGATGCCGGTCGAAGATGCCGCGCCGGTTCACCCAGGGACCGAGATTGGTGGAGACCGTGACATCCGGGCTGGTGGTGACGATGCGCCCCGCCATGGGCGCGAATTCGCCCTCGCCCCGGCCGATCCCGGCCAGGATCTCGCCAAAGGCCGCCTGGGTCGAAAGCTTGCGCCCCGCCGGCACGCGCGGCACCGGCAGCACGGCCGGGATGGGAATCTTGGGCGAGGTGAGCGACCGGCCCTCGGGCGTCAGCTTCTGGGCGAAGGGCACGCTCTGGATGAAGCCGCGCATCTCCTCGGCCGGGATGTCGAGGCCCTCGAACTCATCCCATTCATGGCCGGGGCGGATGCGCATGGCGGAGCGGAACTCCTCCATCTGCTCCTTGGTCATCAGCCCGGCATGGTTGTCCTTGTGGCCGGCGAAGGGCAGGCCCATGCCCTTCACGGTATAGGCGATGAAGCAGGTGGGCTGGTCGCCCGCCGCATCCTGCGCGCGGAAGGCCTCCATCAGCGTCTCGATGTCGTGCCCGCCCAGGTTGTTCATCAGCGCGGCCAGCTCGTCATCGGTCAGCGGATCGATGATGGCGCGCAGCCCTTCCTCGCGGCCCAGCTCAGCCAGCAAGGCGGCACGCCAGGCCGCGCCGCCCTGGAAGGTGAGCGCGGCGTAGAGGCTGTTGGGGCAGTCATCGATCCAGCGGCGCAGCGCGTCGCCGCCGGGGCGTGCGAAGGCGGCCTGCAGCTTGCGCCCGTATTTGAGGGTGACGACGTTCCAGCCCATGTCGCGGAACAGGCCCTCGATCCGGCCGAAGAGGCGGTCCTGCACCACGGAATCCAGGCTCTGGCGGTTGTAGTCCACCACCCACCAGACATTGCGGATATCGTGCTTCCAGCCCTCCAGCAGGGCCTCGTAAATGTTGCCCTCGTCCAGCTCGGCATCGCCCACGATGGCGACGTGGCGGCCAGCGGGCAGGCCCTCGGGTGCCAGCTTCTTCAGCCGGACATAGTCCTGCACCAGGCTGCCGAAGCTGGTGAGTGCCACGCCCAGGCCGACAGAACCGGTGGAGAAATCCACCTCGCCGCCATCCTTCATGCGCGAAGGATAGGGCTGGATGCCGCCGAACTGGCGCAGCGTGGAGAGCCGCTCCGCGCTCTGCCGGCCGAGCAGCAGGTTCATGGCATGGAAGACCGGGCCCGCATGCGGCTTGATCGCGACACGGTCGGCCGGCTTCAGGATATCGAAGTAGAGCGCCGTCAGGATCGAGATGACCGAGGCGCAGGAGGCCTGGTGGCCGCCCACCTTCAGCCCGTCCCGGCTGGGGCGGACATGGTTCGCATGGTGGATCATCCAGGCCGAGATCCAGAGCAGCTTCCGCTCGACGGCGTTGAGCAGGGCCACGCGTCGCGCCTCGTCCGGGCTGTCGGCACGCAGGAGGGGGGATTGCTGGTTCATGGCGTCATCTTCCTGGCTTGGGGAAGCTTACCCCCATCCCCCCCATGCGTGGCTAGACCCGTCCGCGCCCCCTAGCCCTTGACCAGCTTGCGCACAGCGCTGGCCATGGCGCGCTTGCCCTCGCCCGCATAGGCCTCGTGGTTGTCCTCGATGAAGGCCGGGTCGTAGAGGTAGTTCACCATCAGCCCCGCACTCTCCCGCATACCCTTGGCCGAGGTGTCGGCGCGCCAGTTGATGCGCTCGACGCGGGCGCCGTTGGAGAGGTGGAAATGCGCCACCGGATCGGCCGCCCGCTTGGGGTTCCGGCCGGCCTCGACGGCGACGAAGCGGGCGCAGAGCCGCACCAGGACCGGCTCCAGCACCTTGGCCAGGGCCGGCGGCCATTCCTTGCGCGAGAGCAGCAATTGCAGCGCGGCGCCCGGCGAGGTCTCGGCCGGCACGCCCGCGGCGCTGCGGATGGCGGTGAGTTCCTCGGGCGTCAGCAACGCGGCGTCGCCCGCCTCCTCCCGCGCATTGAGCCAGCGGCAGAAGCCGGGCACGGGCGAGAGGGTGGCGAATTGCTTGAGGCCGCGGAATTCCTGGCCCAGCACCTCGACCACGCGCTTGATCAGGAAGTTGCCGAAGGCGATGCCGTCCAGCCCGCGCTGGCAGTTGTTGATGGAGTAGAAGATCGCAGTGTCGGCCTGGTTCGGGTCCATCACCTCGGCCTTGGGATCGAGCAGCGCCTGCACCGAGCCGGCGAGGCCCTTCATCAGCGCGATCTCGACGAAGATCAGCGGCTCCTCCGGCATGCGGGGGTGGAAGAAGGCATAGCAGCGGCGGTCGGAATCCAGCCGGTTCTTGAGGTCGTCCCAGCTTTCGATGCGATGGACCGCCTCGTAGCGGATCAGCTTTTCGAGCAGGGCCGCAGGCGAGTTCCAGTCGATCCGGCGCAGCTCGAGGAAGCCCAGGTCGAACCAGGAGGTGAGCAGCGTCTTGAGATCGGCCTCCAGAGCCTCCAGCAGCGGGTCGGTCTCGACGGCGCGCAGCAGGTCGGCGCGGAGGTCCACCAGCAGCTTCATGCCGTCCGGGATGGCGGTGAACTGGGTCAGCAGCCTGACACGCGGGCTCTCCAGCGCGCGCCGCAGCCGGACCTTGGCCGCGGCCTTGGCGGGGGCGTCGGCGGCCTGGGTCCATTCGGCGATGGCGCGCTCCACCGCCTTCGGGTCGGCGTCGAAGCCGGCCAGCACGCGCAGGAAGTTCACGCGCTCCGCCTCGGAGAAGCCGCGATAGGCGGCGGCAAGCTTGGCCGCGCGGGCCCGGGCCGAGACCTCGCCCCCGCGCGCGGCGAGGCAGGCCTGCATCTGCCCCGCGATGTCCTCCGCCTCGTCGCGCCCGCCGACGCGGTCGGCCATGTCCCGCCAGAGTCCGGTCACGCGGCGGAGCGCGCGGTCCACCAACGAATCCGACAATGACAAAGCGGCATCGGACATCAGCACTCTCCCAAGGTGGGATGGGATGCTACCGTGGAAACATTCGGAAATAAAGCGCGATCCACCGCGGACGGCGCATTTGCGCGAGGCGCAACATGTTCATCCGCCAAGGGATGCGGCCGCGCGGGCCGCTGCCTCCGGCAGGTCCTCGGCCACCAGACCGGGGCCCGCCAGCCGCGCGGCCTCGCCCTGCAGCCAGGCGGCGGCGGAGGCCGCCTCGAAGGGCGGCAGGCCCTGCGCGAGAAGGGCCGCGGCAAGTCCGGCCAGCACATCGCCGCTGCCGCCGGTCGCCAGCGTGGGCGGCGCATTGTGGTTGATCGCGGCCCGCCCATCGGGGGCGGCGATCACGCTGTCCGAGCCCTTGAGCAGCACGACCGCCCCGCTCTGCCGCGCCGCCGCCCGCGCCGCCGACAGGCGATCCCCGCCCGGCGCGCCGAAGAGGCGGGTGAACTCGCCCTCATGCGGCGTCAGGATGGCCGCCCCCCGCAGCGCCTCCGGCGCGCCCGCGCAGGCCGAGAGCGCGCCCGCATCCAGCACGAGCCGTCTGCCTGCGCGCAGCAGCATGGCGACCGCGCCGCGCGTCGTCGCATCCGGTGGCAGGCCGGGGCCGAGCAGGATCACCTCGCGCCGCGGGTCATCGGTCAGCGCCGCCAGCAGGTCCTGCATGCCCGCTGCCTGCAGCACCAGCGCGCCCGGCTCGGCCAGGCGATGCAGCAGGGCGCTGCGTCCATCGGCGCAGGCCAGCGTGACCAGCCCTGCGCCGATCCGCCGCGCCGCGCGGGCGGAGAGCAGCGCCGCCCCCGCCATCGCCGTGCCCGAGATGATCGTCACATGGCCACGGCTGTGCTTGTGGCTCCCCGCATCCGGCCGTGGCAGGCGCCAGAGCGCCGGGCCATTGGCGAAGCTGTCGGGCCGGATCCGCTCCAGCACCGCCGCGGGCAGGCCGATATCGGCGAGGACCAGCTCCCCGCAAAGGTCGCGCCCCGGCTGCAACAGGTGGCCGGGCTTGCGACGGAAGAAGGTCACGGTCAGCGCGGCCTGGGGCGCGAAGCCGCGCACCGCCCCCGTCGCGCCGCAGACTCCCGAGGGGACATCCACGGCGATGAGCGGCACGCGCACGGCGGCCAGGAGTTCCGCCGCCGCGCCTTCCACCGGGCGCGAGAGCCCGGCGCCGAACAGCGCATCCACCACCAGCCCCGCCCGCGCCACCTCCGCCACGGCGAAGGGGCGCATCGGCCCGCGCCAGGCGGCGGCGGCCAGCGCGGCGTCCACCTGGGGCGGGGCCAGCGCCGCCACGCCCACATCCCAGCCCGCGCGCTCCAGCAGTCGGGCCACGACATAGCCATCGCCGCCATTATTGCCCGGCCCGGCCAGCACCAGGACGCGGCAGGGCCGGAGGCGCCGCTGGATCGCCATTGCGACCGCCCGGCCCGCCGCGCGCATCAGCGCGGGGCCGTGACCGGCCAGGCGATCCGCCATCGCCATTTCGCGCGGCGACAACAGCTCAGGGGGGATTGCAGCGTTGAAAGGCATGGCGACATACTGGCTCAACAAAGGGAGACGTCACATGGTGCAGAAGCGGGAACGCTCGATCCAGGAACTCTATCGCGATGACCCCGAGCGGGCCGATGCCCTCGCATGGGGCCGGCGCGGCATGCTCAAGGGCGCGGCGCTGGCCTCGATGGGCGCGGCGCTCGGCGGCTCCATCCCCTTCGCGCGGCACATGCCGGGCGGCCTGCTTCCGGCCCTCTTCGCCCGCCCCGCCGCCGCGCAATCCGCCCCCGCCGTCTTCCGCATGGAAGGCAAGGCGGAGCTGATCCTCCAGGGTGACCGGCCACTGGTGGGCGAGACGCCGGAGCACATGCTGGACGAGGCGGTGACGAGCTACCGCTACTTCTTCGTCCGCAACAACGGTCAGATCCCCGAGCCGCTGACGACCGACCCGAATGCCTGGCGCCTGACCATTGATGGCGAGGTGAACACGCCCCTCACTCTGACGCTGGGCGAGCTGCGCTCGCGCTTCCCCAGCGTCACGCGGCAATTGCAGATGGAGTGCGGCGGCAATGGCCGCGCCTTCTTCACGCCGCAGACGCGCGGCAACCAATGGGGCAATGGCGCGATCAGCAATGGCGAATGGACCGGCGTGCGCCTGCGCGACGTCCTGGCCGCCGCCGGCCTCAAGCCCGGTGCCGCCTTCACCGGGCATTTCGGCGCGGACCCGCATCTCTCGGGTGCCACCGACCGGCAGGCGATCAGCCGCGGCATGCCCATCGCGAAGGCGATGGACGAGGACACGATCATCGCCTTCGCGCTGAACGGCCAGCCGGTGCCGCATATCCATGGCGCGCCGGTGCGCCTCATCGTCCCCGGCTGGCCCGGCAGCCTCAGCCAGAAATGGCTGACGCGCATCACCATTCTCGACAAGCCGCACACCGGGGCGGGCATGGGCGGCACCAGCTACCGCATCCCGGTGCGCCCGATCGTCCCGGGCAGCAACAACAACGGCGCCGATTTCGTGGACATGACGAGCATGCCGGTGCGCTCGATCCTCTCCTCACACGCGCATGGCTCGCGCCTCGCCGCCGGCACGCGCAGCCTCGATCTGCGCGGCGCGGCCTGGGCCGGCGACCTCAGCGTGCGCGCGGTGGATGTCAGCGTGGATTTCGGCGCGAGCTGGACGGCGATGCAGGTGGCCGCACCCGCCAATCGCCATGCCTGGCAGCGCTGGCAGGGCCGGGTGGCGCTGCCCTCGGACGGGTATTTCGAGGTGTGGTACCGCGCGACCGACAGCGCGGGGAAGATGCAGCCCTTCGCCGCCGCCAACTGGAACCCGCAGGGTTACGGCGCGAACCCGATCAGCCGCGCCGCCATCCTGGTGGGCTGATGCGGAACGTTCTTCTGCTGACCCTCGGCCTGCTTGGCGGCGCGCTGACCCTGGCCCAGGCCACCGAGGCGCCGGGCGGCGAGGAACCCTCCGTCCTCCCCGCCGGCCCGGGGCAGGAGGAGGTGTTCTACGCCTGCACCGCCTGCCACAGCACCGCGATCATCCGGCGGAGCAGTTTCCGGCGCGATCAATGGGACGGGCTGATGGACTGGATGACGGAGAAGCACGGGATGAACCCGCTGGAGGGGGCGGAGCGCACCCTTATCGTGGATTATCTCGCCCAGCATTACGGCCCGCGCACCGCCCCCGCGCGCGGCCGCAATCCTTTCCTGAACTGAGCATATGGCCGGGCGGCCCACCCCGCCCGGCCCCGGCACCCCTCAGGCGACGCGGCCCAGGCCGTAGCCCCGCCCGATCACATAGGCCTGCAGCGATTCCACATCGCTCTGCTGGCTGTTGATGCGATAGCGCACGAGGTCGCGGATGGAGACGATGCCGCAGAGCCGCCGCGCGCGATCCACCACGGGCAGGTGGCGGAAATAGCCCGCATCCATGATCTCCATCGCCTCATCCACCGAGGTCGAGGCAGTGACCACTTCGACCTCGCGCGTCATCAGCGCCGAGACCGGCAGGGCCAGCAGCCCCGCGCCATGCTGCGTCAGGCCGCGCACCACGTCGCGCTCGCTGAGGATGCCGACCAGCATGCCCTCGGCGTCGCAGACGACGACGGCGCCGATGCGCCGCTGGGCGATGATCTCCGCCGCCTCGGTCACCGGGGATTCCGGGAGGACGGAAATCACGGCGGCCCCCTTCTGGTTGAGCACGGCACCGACGGTCATGGCTGCATCCTTACGGCAAGGGAACGAACACGCGGGCTATAGCCGACGTATGCAGTCGGACATCACGAATTCCTTCAATCTGTCCAAGACTTCATGTTTCGCTCATGCAACGCGGGGGAGCGTGGCCGGTAGCATCCCGCATGCCCTTGACCCTGGCCTGCCTGCACACGGCGGAAAGCAACGCCACCCTCTTTCAGGCAGCGGCCGAGGCTTTGCCGGGCGGCGCGCTCACCCTCACCCACCGGATCCGTCCCGACCTGCTGCGCGAGCCGACACCCGCCACGCTGGAGGCCGTCGCCGCCCTGCTGCGCGAGATGGCGGAGGGGGCGGATGCCGTGCTGCTCACCTGCTCCACCATCGGGGGGGCCGCGGCGCGCGCCCAGGATGCGGCGCGGCCCGTGCTGCGCGCCGATGCCGCGCTGGCCGAGGCCGCGACGCGGCGCGGCGGCATGGTCGAGGTGCTCTACGCCGCCCCCACCACGGAGGGACCGACGCGCGCCGTCTTCGAGGCCGCGGCCGCCCGGACCGGCGCCCAGCTCCGGCTGCACTTGGTGGAGGGCGCCTGGCCGCTCTTCCTGGCCGGTGAGGCCGAGGCCTATCACGCCCGCATCGCCGAGGTGGCGCGCGGACTGTCCGGGCGGGTGGTGCTGGCCCAGGCCTCCATGGCCGGCGCCGCAGCGCTGCTCCCGGAGGCGCCGCCCCTCACCGTGCCGGCCATCAGCGTCATGGCGGCGGCCCGGGCCGCCCTCAAGGCGCGGGATTCGCGCTAGACTGCGCTTCCACGATTCGCCGGAGCGCGGAAATGGCCTTCATCATCGCCGTCGCACAGCAGAAAGGGGGGGCGGGGAAATCCACCCTCGCTTCCAATCTCGCCGTGGCCCTGCTGCAGGGGAACCGGCGCGTGGCCCTGCTCGACACCGACCCGCAGGCGAGCCTGACGCGCTGGCATGCGCTGCGCCCCGCCAGCGCGCCGCGTCTGATCTTCGACGCGCCCTCGGGCTGGCGCGTAACGGGCGCGCTGGACAAGCTGCGGCGCGAGGCCGATGTCATCGTGATGGACACGCCGCCGCATGCCGACACGGACAGCCGCATCGCCATCCGCGGCGCCGACCTTGTCCTGATCCCTCTGCAGGCCTCCCTGCCCGACCTCTGGGCGAGCGAGGCGACCATCGCGCTGGCCGAGGCGGAGAAGCGCGCCCATCGCCTCGTGCTCAACCGCCTGCCCGCCTCGGGCCGGCTGCGCGATGTGGTGATGGAGGAGCTGGCGCGCCGCAAGGCGCCCGTCATGGCACAGACGCTGGGCAACCGCTCGGCCTTCGGCGCCGCCTTCGCCCTCGGCCAGGGGGTGACCGAAAGTGCCGCGCGCAGCCCCGCCGCCGAGGAGATCCGCGCGCTCGCCGCCGCCATCGGCAAGCTCGCGGCTGGCAAGACGAAAGGGAAGTGATGGCGCATCTCGCCTTCGTGCTGCATGTGGGCTTCGCCGCGCTATGGGTGGGGGGCATGGCCTTCGCCATCCTGGCTCTCCGCCCCGCGCTCGCCGCGCTGGAACCGCCGCAGCGCCTGGCCCTGATGGGCCGGGTCCACAAGCGCTTCTTCCTGATCGTCTGGCATGCCATGCCGATCGTGATGCTGACCGGCTATTGGCTGCTCTTTGGCCATTTCGGCGGCTTCCGCGGCGCGGGCTGGCATGTGCACCTGATGCACCTGACGGGCCTGCTGATGTCCGCCATCTACCTCGCCATCTTCTTCGGACCCTGGCGCCGCATGCGCCAGGCGCTCTCGGCGGGCGACCTGCCCGCAGCGGCGGCGGCCAATGAGGGCATCCGCCGCCTGGTCACGGGCAATCTCCTGCTCGGCCTCTTCACGCTCGGCATCGCCGCCTGGGGACGCTTCGGTTGACCCACAACCTCACCATCCGCGACGACGACTATCCGGAGCTGGAGGCGGTGGCCGCCATCCAGCGCGGCCTGCACAGCTACAACCAGGAACGCGGCGGCCCCTATGACCGCGAGCCGGTGACCGTCCTGGCCCGCGACGAGGATGAAGTGGTGAAGGGCGGGCTGCTCGGCCTCACCTACTGGAACTGGCTCTTCATCGACTGGCTCTGGCTCGCGCAGGACCAGCGCGGCAAGGGGCTCGGCACCGAGCTTCTCGCCCGGGCCGAGGCGGTGGCCCGTGCGCGCGGCTGCACCGACGCCTATACCGACACCTTCAGCTTCCACGCGCCGCATTTCTGGACACGCAATGGCTGGGTGGAGGCGGGGCGGCTGGATGGCATGCCGCCCGGCCATGCGCGCATCTGGTATCGCAAGAAGCTCTGACCCCCCTCCTCAAGAGGCGTGACCCCGGCGCGAAAGCGGGACATGCTGGGCGCAATCAAAGCCCCGAGGAGGAAGTCCATGCCCATGATCGCCCGGCGTGCGGCGCTGGCCCTGCCCATGCTGCCGCTCGCCCTGCCGGCCCGCGCCGATGGCTGGAAGCCCGCCCAGCCCGTCCGCATCCTGGTTCCGGCGGCACCCGCGGGAACGACGGACATCATGGCCCGCCTGCTCGCGCCGCGCCTTCAGGCACGCTGGGGCGTGAACGTGGTGGTCGAGAACCGCGCGGGCGCGGGCGGCACCATCGGCACGCTGGAGCTGGTGCGATCCCGCCCCGACGGCTTCACCCTGATGTCGGGCAATATCGGCCCGCAGGCCATCGCCTATTCGCTGTTCCGCAACCTCGCCTACCGGGCGGAGCAGATCGCCTGCATCGCCGGCACCATCCGCGGCCCCAATGTGCTGGTGGTGAACAATGACGTTCCGGCGCGCAGCGTGGCGGAACTCGCGGCGCTGCTGCGCGCGCGGCCGGGGCAGATCCCCTACGCCTCCACCGGCGTCGGCCAGTCCACCCATCTCTCGCCCGTGCTCATGCTGCAGATGCTGAACGCCCAGGCGATCCATGTGCCCTTCCGCGGCTCGGGCCCCGCCCAGGTGGACCTGCTGGCCGGGCATGTGGCCTTCATGATCGACAACCTGACCGGCGTGATGGAGCACATCCGCGCCGGGCGCGTCCGCGCGCTCGCCGTCACCAGCGCTGAGCGCAGCCCGCAGCTGCCCGACATCCCCGCGATGCGCGAGACGCTGCCCGAGCTGGCCAGCTATGAGGTGAACACCTGGTTCGGCATCTTCGGCCCCGCCGCCCTGCCGCCCGCCATCGTCACCGCCGTGAACGCGGAGGTGAATGCCTGGCTCGACCTGGACGAGACCCGCGCCCGCTTCACCGAGCTGGGCGGCGTGCCGCTGCGCCTCAGCCCCGAGGAATTCGCCGCCTTCGTCGCCGCCGAGACGCGCAAATGGGGCGAGGTGATCCGCCGCGAGGGGCTGCAGATGGATGCGGGCTGAGGCGTGATCCGCCCGGCGGGGGCTGGTCCTCGCGGCCGGCCTCCCCCATCTGGGACAGCATCGCCACCAGGTGCCGGGACCACGCCACCGCATGACCGACGACAAGGAAGCCCGCCGCGCCGCCGCGCTGCGCGCGAATCTCCGCAAGCGCAAGGCGCAGCAGCGCGCCCGGGCCGAAGCGCCCGAGCCCGCCGCCCATGGACGCGAAGGGCTGAACGAGGCTAGACCCCCCTCCTCCGAGCCAGCGCCGAGGAAGCCCTGACATGCCCATCATGCCCGACCACTGGATCCGCCGCATGGCGACCGAGCACGGCATGATCTCGCCCTTCATCGAGGCGCAGAAGCGCGAGGGCGTGATCTCCTACGGCCTCTCCTCCTACGGCTATGACGCGCGGGCGGCGGATGAGTTCAAGGTCTTCACCAATGTGGACAACGCCGTGGTGGATCCCAAGGAATTCTCCGAGACGGGCTTCGTCACCCGCAAGGGCCCGGTCTGCATCATCCCGCCCAATTCCTTCGTGCTGACCCACACCGTCGAGTGGTTCAAGGTGCCGCGCGACGTGCTGGTGATCTGCCTCGGCAAGTCCACCTATGCCCGCTGCGGCCTGATCGTGAACGTGACGCCGCTGGAGCCCGAATGGGAAGGCCAGGTCACCATCGAGATCAGCAACACCACCCCCCTCCCCGCCAAGGTCTATGCCAATGAGGGGATCTGCCAGTTCCTCTTCCTGCAGGGGGCGGGCGCGCCGGAGGTGAGCTATGCCGACCGCGCCGGCAAATACATGGGCCAGCGCGGCGTGGCGCTGCCCCGGCTCTAGAGGCGCGGGCCCGCCCCGGAGCCGGAGGGACGCGTGACCCCTTACCCCTGGCGCAACGTGCTGATCACCGGCGCCGCCTGCGGCCTCGGTCGCGCCCTGGCCGAGGCCTGCGCCGCCCCCGGCGTATCGCTGCATCTGGGCGATGTGCAGGCTGAGGGGCTGGCGGAGGCCGCCGCGCTCTGCACCGCGCGCGGCGCCCGCGTCACCACGGCCGTGATCGACGTCTGCGATGCCGCCGCCATGGCCGCCTGGATCGGCGGCGCGACGCCGCTCGACCTCGTGATCGCCAATGCGGGCGTGCTGGGCGCGATCGGCGCGCCCTTCGAATGCCCGCACCAGGCGCGCCGCATCCTGGAGACGAATGTCACCGGGACGCTCAACACGGCGCTGCCCGCCATCGCGGTGATGGCGGCGCAGGCCCCCGGCGCCGGCGGGGTGCGCGGGCGCATCGCCGTGATCTCCTCCATCCTGGCCTTCGTGGCGGCGCCCATGTCGCCCGCCTATTCGGCCAGCAAGTCCGCCCTCCAGGCCTGGGCGGAGGCGATGGACGGCAATGAGCGCGCCCGCGGCATCCGCATCCATGCGGTGGCGCCCGGCTATATCCGCACCGAACTCAGCGCCGCCAACACCATGCCGATGCCGCTCATCATGCGGCCCTCCCGCGCCGCACGGCTGACGCTGGAGGGCATCGCGGCCGGCCGGACCCGCGTGTCCTTCCCGCGGCGCGTTCACCTCGGCGTGCGGCTGATCGGCGCCCTGCCGCCAGATCTGCGGAATGCGCTGATCAGTCGGGTGCAGCGTTGGCACCTCAAGCGGATGCGCAAGGGCAGCGCGGGCTGATGCGCGGCGGCAGGGCGGTGCGGGCCTTCCTGCGCCGATGCGAAGGCCATAGTCTCACCGGGGCGGCCTCCGCCCGACAGCACAAGAAAAGCCGCCCATGAGCACGCCGACCGCCATCCACCCGGCCGCCCCGCACCACCTGCCCATCTTCATCCCCGGCCCGGATGGGAGCGACGGGCTGATGTGGATCACGGCCGGCATCCTGCTGGTCTCGACCGTTTCCTTCGGCCTGCTCTTCCTCCGGCTGCACACCCTGCCCGAGCGGATGGCGCACCGCACCCACAAGCTGCAATTCGAGATCGTGGCGGTGCTGGGCCTGCTCGCGCTCTTCACGCATATCCATGCCTTCTGGGTGGCGGGGCTGCTGCTGGCCCTGATCGACATCCCGGATTTCCTCACCCCCATGCGGCGGATCGCGGGATCCAGCGAGCGCATCGCGGGCCTGCCGCCCGGCGGCGGGGACGACCCCGAGGCGCGCCCCCAGGCCATGGCCGCGAAGAAGCGGGGCCACTGAGCCATGCTGGAAATCCTGCTCTGCTCGATGGTCACGATCCTGCCGGACTACCTGTTCCGCCGCTATGTGCAGGGCAGGCGCTTCGGCCATGAGATCACGCTCTTCTCGGTCTGGTTCGAGCTGCGCTGGGGCATCGTCACCTGCCTGCTGCTGGCCATCAGCCTGATCACCGCCGTCTTCTACTTCCACCCGACCAGCGTGCATGTCAGCTCGGTCTTCCGCACCGTGCCCATCGTCCCGCAGATCAATGGCCGCGTCGCCGAGATCCATGTCCGCGGCAGCGAGGCGGTCGAGGCCGGCACCCCCCTCTTCCGCCTGGCCGACGAGACGCAGCGCACCGCCGTCGAGACCGCCCGCCGCGCCGTAGCCGAGGTGGATGCGGCCCTGCTCGTGGCACGGGCCGATCTCGCGGCCTCCGAGGCACGGATCCTCGAAGCCCAGGGCGCGCTGCAGCAGGCGGCCGACGAACTGGCGACAAAGCAGGCGCTGCGCGACGTGGCCGCGCGGCGCGAGGTGGAGCGGCTGCAGGTGATGGTGCAGACGCGCGAGGCGGGTGTCGCCGCCGCACAGGCCGCGCGGCAGGCCGTCGCCGCCCGCATCTCCGACCAGCTGCCGGCCGAGCGGGCGAGCGCGCTGGCCGCCCTCGCCCAGGCGGAGGCGGAGCTGGACAAGACCATCATCCGCGCCGGCGTCTCCGGCCGCGTCGAGCAGTTCCTGCTGCAGGTGGGCGATGTCGTGAACCCCTTCGCCCGGCCCGCCGGCGTGCTGGTGCCCGAGGATCTGGGCGCGCGCAGCCCAAGGCTGGCGGCTGGCTTCGGCCAGATCGAGGCGCGCGTGCTGCGCCCTGGCATGCTGGCCGAGGCGAGCTGCGCCTCCCTGCCCTGGACCATCATCCCCATGGTGGTGACGCAGGTTCAGCCCTTCGTGGCGAGCGGCCAGATCAGGGGCGGCGACGTGCTGCTGGACGCGCAGCAATTCAGCCGCCCCGGCACGGTGCTCGCCATCCTGGAGCCGCTTTACCCCGGCGGGCTCGACAAGGTCATCCCCGGCAGCAACTGCATCGCCAATGCATATACCTCCAACCATGAGGCGCTGAGCGACCCGGCCACCGGCTCCCTCCAAGCGGTCGCCCTGCACGCGATCGACGCGGTGGGGCTCGTCCATGCCATCCTGCTGCGGATCCAGACGATCCTGCTGCCCTTCAAGGCCCTGGTGCTCTCCGGCCACTGACGTCCCTGGCGGGGGCGGGCCATGCGGCGGGCGCGGTTGTCTTGGGCGGGGGCTGGTGGCAGATGATCCGGGCTCCAGGCGGGTATTCAGGTTAGGCAGGGATCGAGATGGACCGGATTCGCATCCGCGGCGGCGTGAAGCTGAACGGCACCGTGCCGGTCTCGGGCGCCAAGAACGCGACCCTGCCCCTGATGGCAGCCGGCCTGCTCTGCGACGGCCCGCTGACCCTGACCAATGCGCCCGACCTCGCCGACATCGCGACCATGCGCGCCCTGCTGGTCCAGCACGGGCTTGAGGTCGCGCATGACAGGCAGGCGCGGACGCTGACCATCAGCGGTGCGGCCACCAACCTGGAGGCGCCCTACGACATCGTCCGCAAGATGCGCGCCTCCGTCCTCGTGCTCGGCCCGTTGCTCGCGCGCTACGGCCAGGCGCGCGTCTCCCTGCCCGGCGGCTGCGCCATCGGCACCCGCCCGGTGGACCTGCACATCAAGGGGCTGGAGCAGCTCGGCGCCGAGATCGAGATCAATGCCGGCTACATCGAGGCGCGCGCGCCTCGCGGCAAGCTGCGCGGGGCCAAGATCATCTTCCCCCAGGTCAGCGTGGGTGCGACCGAGAACCTGCTGATGGCCGCCTGCCTCGCCGAGGGCGAGACCGAACTGGTCAACGCCGCGCGCGAGCCCGAGATCAGCGACCTCGCCATGTGCCTGATGCGCATGGGCGCGCGCATCGAGGGCATCGGCACCGGCACGCTGCGGATCGAGGGCGGCGCCACGCTGATGCCGGCCACCCACCCCATCGTGCCCGACCGCATCGAGGCCGGCACCTATGCCTGCGCGGCGGCCATCACCGGCGGCACGCTGCACCTGCAAGGTGCGAAAATGGAGCATCTGGGCGCCGTCGCCCGCGTGCTGCGCGATGCCGGCGTGGATGTGGCGGAGACGCATACCGGTCTCACCGTCAGCCGCCTCAATGGCCTGCGCGGCGTGGATGTGGTGACCGAGCCGTTCCCGGGCTTCGCCACCGACATGCAGGCCCAGTTCATGGCGCTGATGTGCGTGGCCGAAGGGGCCGCCATGATCACCGAGACCATCTTCGAGAACCGCTTCATGCACGTGCCCGAGCTGATGCGCATGGGGGCCCGCATCAATTTCCACGGCACCTCCGCCATCGTGCGCGGCGTGCCGAAGCTGGCCGGCGCGCCCGTGATGGCGACCGATCTGCGCGCCTCGGTCAGCCTCATCCTGGCGGGCCTCGCCGCCGAGGGGGAGACCATCGTGAACCGCGTCTATCACCTCGACCGCGGCTATGAGCATGTCGAGCAGAAGCTCGCAGCCGTCGGCGCCGACATCGCGCGGCTGCCGGCGTGATGGACATGCCCATGCCGCTCACCGCGACCGAGGCCGGCACCGGCCTGATCCTCGCACTGCCCAAGGGCCGTATCCTGAAGGAGCTGCGCCCCGTCCTGGCGCGCGCCGGCATCGTGCCGGCGGAGGATTTCCTCGACGAGGACAGCCGCCGCCTGCGCTTCGAGACCAATGACCCGATGCTGGACGTGGTGCGCGTGCGTCCCTTTGACGTCGCGACCTTCGTCGCCCATGGCGGCGCGCAGATCGGCGTCTGCGGCGGCGACGTGCTGATGGAATACGACACGGACCAGATCTACGCGCCGCTCGACCTCGGCCTCGGCCGCTGCCGCGTCTCGGTGGCCGAGCAGGCGGTGACGGCCGGGCAGGATGATCCCTCGCGCTGGTCGCGCATCCGTGTCGCCACCAAGTATCCGAACATCGCGCGGCGGCACTTCTCGGCGCGCGGCGTGCAGGCGGAGGTGGTGCACCTGAATGGCGCGATGGAGCTGGCGCCCTCGCTCGGGCTCTCGCGCGTCATCGTTGACCTGGTGCAGACCGGCTCCACGCTGAAGGCGAATGGCCTCGTCGAGACGGAAGTGATCGCGCATGTCACCTCGCGCCTCATCGTGAACCGGACGGCGCTGAAGACACGGCCGGAGGAGATCGCCGGCTGGATCGCGCGGTTCCGGGCCGCCTTGACCTGAACCCAGGGGCGCTGCCCCTGGACCCCGCCAAAGGCCCAGGCCTTTGGAAACCAAGAGTGGAACATGCAGTTCATCCGCACGAGTGACGCCGGCTTCGAAGCCGCCTTTGCCGCCATCCTGGAGGATGGACGCGACACGACGACGCGCGTGGATGCCGCCGTCGCCGAGATCATCCAGGCCGTCCGCAGCGAGGGCGACGCCGCCCTGCTGCGGCTGACCAGCCGCTTCGACGGCTGGACGCCGGGCGACACCATCGCGCTGCAGGTCACCGCGGCCGAGATCGACGCGGCCATCACGACCGTGGAGCCCGGGCTCCTGGAGGCACTCGACCTCGCGGCCATGCGCATCGAAGCCTTCCACCGCGCGCAGATGCCGGCCGACCTCGTCGTGCCGGGCGCGGATGGCGTGGCGCTGGGGCTGCGGTGGAACGCGCTTGATGCGGTGGGCCTCTACGTGCCGGGCGGCAAGGCGGCCTACCCCTCCTCCGTGCTGATGAACGCCATCCCCGCGCGCGTCGCGGGGGTGGCGCGCCTCGCCATGGTGGTTCCCACGCCAGGGGGCGCGCTGAACCCGCTGGTCCTGGCGGCGGCGCGCCGCGCGGGCGTCACGGAGGTCTGGCGCATCGGCGGCGCGCAGGCGGTGGCGGCCCTCGCCTGGGGCACGCAGAGCATCGCCCCGGTGGACCGCGTCGTCGGTCCCGGCAACGCCTATGTGGCCGAAGCCAAGCGCCAGGTCTTCGGCCGCGTCGGCATCGATTCCATCGCCGGCCCGTCGGAGGTGCTGATCCTCGCCGATGGCAACAACAACCCCGCCCATGTGGCGATGGACCTGATGGCCCAGGCCGAGCATGACGAGGCCGCGCAATCCATCCTCATCACCGATGATGCGGCCTTCGCCGAGGCCGTGGTGCGCGAGGTGGAAAAGGCCCTGCTCACCCTGCCCCGCCGCGCCATCGCCGGCGAGAGCTGGGCGAAGCATGGCGCCGTGATCCTCGTGCGGAACTGGGAGGAGGCGGTCGGCCTCACCAACCGCCTGGCGCCCGAGCACCTGCAGATCATGACGCCGGACCCGCAGGCGCTGTTTGCCCGCATCCGCCATGCGGGCGCCGCCTTTCTCGGCCGCTACACGCCCGAGGCCATCGGCGACTACGTGGCCGGCCCCAACCATGTGCTGCCCACCGGGCGCACCAGCCGCTTCGCCTCGGGCCTCTCGGTCTATGATTTCCTGAAGCGCACCACCTGGGTGGAGGCCGATGCCGCGGGCCTCGCCGCCATCGGCCCGGCCGCCGTGAAACTGGCCGAGGCCGAGGGCCTGGGCGCCCATGCGGCGAGTGTCGCGATCCGCCTGTAAAAGCCGGCTCCGCGCGGCGACGCGGTGTTCGCGATCGCGCCGCGCGTCCTGGTCGGTCGGAACCTATGGCACCGATCGCATGCGCCGATTGGGCAGCCCCATGAGAGACCGTAAGATCGAGGGCGAAGGAGATCCGAAATGACCCGTCACGCCCTGGTCACCGCATCCGCATTGGCCGTCGCGGCCCTGGCCTGGGTGCCCCCGGCGCAAAGCCAGCGTCCCGCGTTCATCCTCTATTGCGTGGAGCTCCAGACCAGCTGGGCCGCCAACATCATGATGGATACGCGCGACAGCGCCGGCAACTGGAGCAACATCTACTACGTCACCACGGACCCCGGCCGGCGATGCCAGCGCGCGCCACAAGACGTGACGCAGGTGCGGTTCACCATCCGCGGCAATGTGGGTGGCCCCCTGCGCAATGTCTGTCAGGTCACGGGGCATGGCGACCGGGCGGCCACGCTCCAGGTCTCTGGCTCGCAGGAAAGCCCCGCCTGCGTGTTGGTGCAGTAGCTGGCTTGCCTCCAGGGCCGTGCCGTGGCTTGTCAGCACGAAGGATTTGAACAGGTGTCCCGTCCATGAACCTCTCCCGCCTCCTCGCCGCGCGCGCGGCCGCCGGCAGGCCTGTTACGGTGGGCGTCATCGGTGCCGGCAAGTTCGGCGCCATGTTCCTCGCCATGGCGGCGCGCTCGCCCGGCATCCATGTGGCGGTGATCGCCGATCTTGCGCCCGCCCGCGCGCGCGAAAACCTGACGCGCATCGGCTGGGAGGCCGAGCGCTCCGCCGCCACCAGCCTCGATCACGCGCTGGCCGGCGGCGCCACCTTCGTGACGGACAACGCCGCGCTGGTGAATGACCCGCGCATCGAGGTCGTGGTGGAATCCACGGGCAACCCGGCCGCCGGCATCCGCCATGCGCTCGCCGCCATCGCGGCTCGGCAGCATGTCGTGATGGTGAATGTGGAGGCCGATGTGCTCGCCGGCCCGCTGCTCGCCGCCAAGGCCACCCAGGCGGGCGTCGTCTACTCCATGGCCTATGGCGACCAGCCGGCCCTGGTGTGCGAGATGGTGGACACCATCCGCGCCATGGGCCTGCCTGTCATCGCTGCCGGCAAGGGCACGAAATACCTGCCGGTCTTCCACGCCTCCACGCCCGAGACGGTCTGGGGCCATTACGGACTGACGCCGGAGCAGGCGAAGGCCGGCGGGATGAACCCGCAGATGTTCAACTCCTTCCTCGACGGCACGAAGTCGAGCATCGAGATGGCGGCCATTGCCAATGCAACGGGCCTGCTGCCGCCCGAGGACGGGCTGGCCTTCCCGCCCTGCGGCGTGCAGGACCTGCCGCATATCCTCCGCCCGCGCGCCGAGGGCGGCATCCTGCCGCAGAAGGGCATGGTGGAGGTGATCAGCAGCCTGGAGCGCGATTCCCGCCAGGTGGTGGGCGACCTGCGCTGGGGCGTCTATGCCGTCTTCGAGGGCGAGACCGACTACATCCGCCGTTGCTTCTCCGAATACGGCGTGCACACCGACAGCACCGGCCACTACGCCGCCCTCTGGCGCCCCTATCACCTGATCGGCCTGGAGCTTGCCGTCTCCGTCGCTTCCGTGGCCCTGCGGCGCGAGCCGACCGGCATGAGCGAGGCCTGGCGCGGCGATGCGGTGGCCACCGCCAAGCGCGCGCTGAAGGCTGGCGAGATCCTGGATGGGGAAGGCGGCGCCATGGTCTGGGGCAAGTGCATCCCCGCCGCGCGCAGCCTCGCCGCGGGCGCGCTGCCCATCGGCCTCGCGCACGGCGTGAAGCTCCTGCGGGACATCCCTGAAGGCGCGGTGCTGCGCCAGGCCGATGTCGCGCTGGACGCAGCACAGGACGCGGTGCGGCTCAGGCACGAGATGGAAAGCCAGGCCCGCCCCCTGTTGGCCGCCGAATAGGCCCGCTACGCTTCCTCCAAGCAAAACGGAGGAAGCCCGCGTGCAAAACCTGTTCGACCTGACCGGCAAGGTCGCCATCGTCACCGGCGGCAGCCGCGGCATCGGCCGCGCCATCTGCGAGCGCCTGGCGCAACACGGCGCCAAGGTCGTCGTCAGTTCCCGCAAGCTCGATGCCTGCCAGGAGGTGGTGGACGGCATAACGGCCCATGGCGGCACCGCCATGGCGGTGGCCTGCAACATCGGCCGCAAGCCCGAACTGCAGGCGCTGGTGGACGCCACCGTCGCAGCCTATGGCCAGGTGGACGTGCTGGTCTGCAACGCGGCGGTGAACCCCTATTTCGGCCCTTCGCAGGACATCCCCGACGAGGCCTATGACCGCATCATGAACTCCAATGTCCGGAGCAACCTCTGGCTCTGCCAGATGGCGATCCCGGGCATGGCGGAGCGCGGCGGCGGCTCGGTCATCATCGTCAGCTCGATCGGTGGCTTTCGCGGCTCGCCACGGCTGGGCATCTACGGCGTCTCCAAGGCTGCGGACATGCAGCTGGCCCGCGCGTTGGCCACCGAATGGGGCCCGCGCGGCGTGCGGGTGAACGCCATCGCCCCCGGCCTGGTCCGCACCGATTTCGCCCGCGCGCTGTGGGAGGACCCGGTGAACCTGAAGAAGCGCACGCGCGACACGCCGCTGCTGCGCATCGGCGAGCCGGACGAGATCGCCGGCGCTGCCGTCTTCCTCGCCAGCGCCGCCTCCGGCTTCATGACCGGCCAGAGCATGGTGATCGACGGCGGCGTGCTGGCCGGCCCGCCGCTTGTCGAGGACTGAGCGGCCATGGCACCGCTGACCCGGCGCGCGGCCCTGGCGCTGCCCGCCACGCTGGCGGCCCCCGCGCTGCGCGCGCAGGAGGCTTGGCCCGCCCGCCCGCTCCGCCTCGTCGTGCCCTATGCGCCGGGGGGGGTGACGGACCAGCTCGGACGCTTCATCGCCGAACGGCTTTCGCGCGAGTTGGGCCAACCCGTGGTGGTGGAGAACCGGGCGGGGGCCAATACCATCATCGGCACCCAGGCGGTGGCCACGGCCGCCGGCGATGGCTACACCCTGCTCATGGCCTCGGGCGCCAGCATGGTGTTGAACCCGCTGCTTTATCGCCGCCTGCCTTATGATGCCGACCGCGACCTGACACTCCTGGCCGCGATGGTCGAGACGCCGCTGCTCATGGTCGTGCCGCCCACGCTGCCGGCCGCAAACCTCGGCGAGTTCGTCGCCCTGGCTCGGCAGCGGCGCCTCAACGTCGCGAGTGTCGGCGTCGGCAACCCGATCCATCTCGCCGCCGAACTCTTCCGCAGTGCGGCGGGGATTGAGCTGGAAAACGTCGTCTATCCCGGCAGTGCCCCGGCGCTGACCGCGCTGATGGCGGGCGACGTGCAGGTGATGTTCGACGTGATCCTGACAGCCCTGCCGCTGGTGCAGGCCGGTCGCCTGCGCGCGCTGGCGGTGACGACGCGCGAGAGAGTGCCCGTGCTGCCGCAGGTGCCCGCCATCGCCGAGCTGGGCTTCCCGGATTACGAGGCCACCACCTGGTTCGGCGTCGCCGCGCCGCGTTCCACGCCTCAGCCGGTCCAGGCCCGGCTGCGCGAGGGGCTGGCCGCCGTGCAGCGGGATTCGGCCTTCCAGGAGCGCTTCGGCGGCCTGGGGTTGCTGATCCAGCCCCTGCGCGACGAAGCCGCCCTGACCCGCATGATCGAGACGGAGCGGCGGCGCTGGTCGCAGATCATCCAGGCGCGCGGGATCGTGCTGGATTGAGGGGTGATCCGGCCTTGCCGGATCACCCGCGCCTTCCTCAGCTGTTCGGGCCGCGGCCGAGGCCCACGGGCTGCCAGCGCTGCAGCTTGGTGTTCTGCAGCACCGCCGGGTTCACGCAGCTCATCGGCCACTTGCCCTGCAGCACCAGCGAAAGCTCGCTGCCGACGCGGCGCTTGCGCGCCTCGTCGAAGCGCGCCGAGGCCGAGGCCGTGTGCGCGGAGAGGATCACATTGTCCATGCTGAGGATCGGGTTGTTGTGGGAGGGCGGCTCTACCTCGAGCACGTCGAGGCCCGCATAGGCGATCCAGCCTTCGCTCAGCGCCTTGATCAGCGCCGCCTCATCCACCGTGGGGCCGCGGCCGACATTGAGGAAGATCGCGCTCTTCTTCATCAGGCGGAAGTGCTTCTCCTGCAGCATCTTCGTGCATTCCGGCCGCGCCGGCGCGTGCATCGAGACGAAGTCCGACTGGCTCATCACCTCATTCAGCGTCGCCGGCAGCACGCCGTGCTCGCTCATCAGCGTCTCATCGAGGAAGGGGTCATAGGCGATCATGCGCAGGCCGAAGGGCGCGGCACGCTTCGCCACGGCGCGGGCCACACGGCCGAAGCTGATGAAGCCCAGCGTCTGCCCCATCAGGCGCGGGATCTGCAGCAGCGCGGGGCGGCCTTCCTTCCAGCGATGCTCGCGCACCATGCGGTCCTGCTCGATGGCGCGGCGGAAGGTGGCCAGCAGAAGCATCATGCAATGATCCGCCACCTCCTCGATGAAGGTGTCGGGGACGTTGGTCACGGGGATGCCGGCGCGCGTGGCCGCCTTCACATCCACGCTGTCCACGCCGACGGAGCCGAGGCTGATCACCTTGCAGTTCTTCAGCGCGCCGATGATCTCGGCGGTGATGGGGATGCCCTTCGCGTAGATCGCATCGGCCGTGGAAGCAGCGGCGATGAAGCCCGCCGTGTCGGTCGGTGCCTCCACGATCTCGGCGTCGAGGCCCTGAAGCGCCTCCATCTCGAGCTCGTAGCCGCCACCGGCGGTGGTGAAACTGGCGCCCGCGGGCGTCACGATGCGGAACTTCGCCATTGGCGTTGGCCTCCCTGGATTGTGCCGCAAGCCAAGCATGCGCCCCGGCAGGCGGCAAGGCCGCGGGCTTGCCAGCGGGCGGGCTTGCGGCAGACTGCTCAGCACCAATCAAAGGGAGGAAATCGCCATGACCAAGGTTGCATGGGTGACGGGTGCGGGCAGCGGCATCGGCGAGGCAGCCGCCGTCGCCCTCGCCGAGATGGGCATGACCGTCGTGCTGACCGGCCGCACCAAGGCGAAGCTCGACGCCGTCGCCGCCCGCATCAAGGCGATCGGCGGCACCGCCCACGTCAAGGCGGCCGACATGGGCAAGGCCAGCGCCGTCCAGAAGGTGGCGGACTTCATCCAGCAGAAGCTCGGCCGCCTCGACGTCATGGTGAACAATGCCGGCGTCAACATCACCGAGCGCCGCTGGAGCAACCTTTCGCCCGAGGGCGTGAAGGAGTTGGTGGACGGCAACCTCACCTCCGCCTTTCACGGCGTGCTGGCAGCCCTGCCCATCATGCGCGCGCAGAAGGACGGGCTGTTCATCCACACCGCCTCGATGGCCGGGCGCTTCGTCAGCCCGCTGAGCGGCGCCGGCTACACCGCGAGCAAGCACGGCGTGGTCGCGATGAGCCATTCGCTGAACATGGAGGAATGCGGCAACGGCATCCGCAGCACCGTGATGTGCCCGGGCGAGGTCCGCACGCCCATCCTCGACAAGCGCCCCAACAAGCTCTCGGAAAAGGAACTGGCCGAGATGGTGCAGCCCGAGGATTGCGGCGCACTGATCAAGTTCCTGGCCAGCCAGCCGCCGCATGTCTGCATCAACGAAGTGCTGATCACGCCCACCCGCAACCGCGCCTATCTGGCGCAGATGCAGCGCAAGCTGTGACGCGGTGAGGTGCCCTGGGGAGGAGGCCGGCCCTCCCCAACCGCAACCCGCCAAGGGCCGAGAGGCCCTTGGAAGCTGGGACTGGGCCTTGGGAGGGAGGGAGCATGGCGCTCCCGTGTCACGGGAGCAGCCGCCACGCCCCCTTCCCGCCCAAGGCCGAACTGTCGGCGGGTCCAGGGGCGACACGCCCCTGGCGGGAGGGTCCGGGAGGGCAGCGCCCTCCTCGGGGCAACCCTCACCGCCCCACGGCATACCCCTGCATGCCGCGCGGGTTGGCGCCGGCGAAGATCTGGCCGTCGGCCTCGCGGCGGGCGCCGGTCAGGCGGCCTTCGCTCCAGTCACCGCCCATTTCGGCGCGATGGCCGCGCGCCCGGAGGGCGGAGAGCACTTCGGGGGCAAAGCGGCCTTCCAGGACGAGCTTCCCGGGCTTCGCGCCACGCGGCCAGAAGCTGCTGACCCAATGCTCGGAGTGGAAGGACGGCAGGTCGATCGCCTCCTGGATGTTGAAGCCATGCGCCAGCATGCGGGTGAGCATGATGGGCTGCCACTGGTCCTGCTGCTCGCCACCGGGGGTGCCGAAGCTCATCCAGGGCTTGCCCTCGCGCAGCACGAGGGAAGGCGAGAGGGTGGTGCGGGGCCGCTTGCCGGGCTTGAGGCCATTGGGCAGCGTCTCGTCCAGCCAGAACATCTGGCAGCGCGTGCCCAGGCAGAAGCCGAGTTCGGGGATGGCGGGCGAGGATTGCAGCCAGCCGGCGGAAGGCGTGGCACTCACGAAATTGCCATCGCGATCGATGATGTCGATGTGGCAGGTGTCGCCGCCCGCGGCGCCGAGGCGCGAGACGGTGGGCTCGCCCGTGCCGGCGGCCATGGCCATCTGCTCGGAGCGGCGGACGGCGGCTGCATAGTCCACGCCGCGCACCGGCAGGCCATCCGGGTTGCCCGGCCGGAATTCCACCGAGGCGTCATGGCCGATCAGCTTCCGGCGCAGCGCCGCGTATTCGGGCGAGAGCAGCGTGGCGAGCGGCACCTCCACGAAGTTCGGGTCGCCGTAGAACGCCTCGCGATCGGCGAAGGCGAGCTTCATGGCCTCGGTCACGTGGTGAACATAGTCGGGGCCCACCGGGTCCATGGCGGTGAGGTCATAATCCGCCAGCAAGGCAAGGGTCTGCAGCATGGCCGGCCCCTGGCTCCAGGCGCCGCATTTCAGGACGGTGGTGCCCTGGTAGTCGAGGCGCACCGCCTCTTCGATGCCGGCGCGCCATTGCGACATGTCATGCGCGGTGATCACGCCGGCATGGCGCTGGCCGGAGGTATCCATGGCGGGCTGGCGGGCGAAACGCTCGACGGCCTCGGCGACGAAGCCGCCGTACCAGGCCCGCCGTGCGGCCTCGATCTCCATCTCGCGCGAGCGGCCGGGGGCCTCGGCCTCGCGCAGCACGCGCTCATAGGTGTCGGCGAGAGTCGGGTTCGCGTAGAGCTGGCCGGGCTGCGGGCCGCCATTGCGGAGCCAGAGCGCGGCGGAGCTGGTCCACTCCGCCTCGAAGAGCGGGCGGACGGTGGCGACCGTCTGGCAGATGCGCGCCACCATGTGCGCGCCGTTGCGGGCATAGGAGATGGCATAGGCCAGCACGTCGCGCAGGCGCCAGGTGCCGTGGTTCTGCAGCATGGTGGCCCAGGCGTCGAAGGCGCCGGGGATGGGGGCGGGCAGGAAGCCGGTGCCCGGCATGATGTCGAGGCCGAGTTGGCCCTTGATGAGGCCGACGCTCAGCCCGGCCGGCGCCGGGCCCTGGCCGCAGATGACAATTTCGCGACCCTGCTTGGCATCGTGCAGGATGATGGGACAATCGCCCCCGGGACCGTTCAGGTGCGGTTCCACGATCTGCAGGGTGAAGCCTGCCGCGGCGGCCGCGTCGAAGGCATTGCCGCCGCGCTCGAGCACGGCCATGCCGACTTGGCTCGCCAGCCAATGGGTGGTGGCGACCGCGCCGAAGGTGCCGGCGATCTCGGGGCGGGTGGTGAACATGGGATGACCTTTTTGGATGCTGTGTGATCTGGGGGAAGTTGCCGGCTTCGGTCAACCGGGAGGGCCGCGCCCCTGGGTGGCGCTGGCCGGCCCCTCAGGCGCTGGCAAGGACACGCTGCTGGCGGCGGCGCAGGCCGAGCTTGCGGGCGACCCGCGCTTCCATTTCGCCAGGCGCAGCGTGACCCGCCTGCCCACCCCGGGCGGCGAGGCGCATGAGCCGCTGACGCCCGCGGCGTTCGAGGCGGCACTGGCGGCCGGCCAGTTCCTCCTGCACTGGCGCGCCCATGGGCTGGGCTACGGCATCCGCCATGCCGAGGCTCCGGGCGGCTGCGTCGTGGTGCTCAGCCTCTCGCGCGCGGTGCTGCTCGAGGCGGCGGCGCTGCGCCCGCTGACCGTGATCGAGGTGACGGCCCCCCCTGCCCTGCTGGCCGCGCGCCTCGCCGGGCGCGGGCGGGAGGATGCCGCGGCCATCGCCGCGCGGCTTGCCCGGGAAGTGCCCCTGCCCCCCGCGCTCGACGTGCGCCGCGTGGTGAATGATGGGACCGTGGAGGCCGGCACGGCGCGCCTCAGATCCGCACTGGAAGCGGTGGCCGCTGCTTGCCTTCCGGGCGGAATTCGGCCATAGCCCGGGCACCGCAGGGCATGGGCCCGGCGGAAATCCACACGCGGTGCTCCCTTCCTCACGGCAAGGGTCCGGTCTCGGCTTCGGCCGAGGTTTGCACCGCGGAGGCTCAACCGGACTGAATCGGAAGGAAGTTCGACATGGCGATGCCAGAAGTTTCCCTGCGCCAGCTGCTCGAGGCGGGCGTGCATTTCGGCCACCACACGCGGCGCTGGAACCCGCGCATGGCGCCCTACATCTTCGGCGTGCGCAACCAGGTCCACATCCTGGACCTGCAGCAGACCGTGCCGATGCTGGAGCGCGCGCTGCGCACGGTGCGTGACACGGTGGCCGGCGGCGGCCGCGTTCTCTTCGTGGGCACCAAGAAGGCGGCGGCCGAGTATGTGGCCGAGGCCGCGACGCGCTGCGGCCAGTATTATGTGAACCACCGCTGGCTCGGCGGCATGCTGACCAACTGGAAGACCATCACGGGCTCGATCAAGCGCCTGAAGGAAATGGACGCGCGCCTGCAGGGCGACATCCAGGGCCTGACCAAGAAGGAAATCCTGATGCTGACGCGCGAGCGCGACAAGCTCGACCGCGCTCTGGGCGGCATCCGGGAGATGGGCGGCCTGCCCGACATGATCTTCGTGATCGACGTCGTGAAGGAGAAGCTCGCCATCCAGGAGGCCAACACGCTGGGCATCCCCGTGGTGGCCGTGGTGGACAGCAACTGCGATCCCACCGGCGTGACCTTCCCGATCCCGGGCAATGACGACGCGATCCGCGCCATCAACCTCTATTGCGACCTGATCGCCGCCGCCGTGTTCGACGGCATCTCGGCCGAGATGCAGGCCTCGGGCCGTGACGTCGGCGCGCTGGCCGAGCCGGTGGCCGAGGAAGTGGCGATCGAGGTCGCCGCCGAAGAAGCCCCCGCGGCCCAGGCCTGAGCGACCGCAAGAAGGAGCAAAACGATGGCTGAAATCACGGCTGCCCTGGTCCGGGACCTTCGCGAAGCGACGGGTGCCGGCATGATGGACTGCAAGAAGGCGCTGGTGGAAAGCGGTGGCGACATCGAGGCCGCGATCGACTGGCTGCGCAAGAAGGGCCTCTCCGCCGCGGCGAAGAAGTCCGGCCGCGTGGCCGCCGAGGGCCTGGTGGGCGTTGCCTCCGGCCCGCACGTCGCCGCGATGGTGGAAGTGAATGCCGAGACGGATTTCGTTGCGCGCAATGAGAGCTTCCAGAACTTCGTCGCCGAGGTGGCGGGCCTGGCCCTTTCCGTGGGCGAGGACATCGAGGCGCTGAAGGCCGCGACCTATCCGGGCACGCAGCACAGCACCCAGGAAGAGCTGACGAAGCTCATCGCCACGATCGGCGAGAACATGACGATCCGCCGCGCCAGCGTGCTGCGCGTGAGCAAGGGCGCCGTCGCCACCTACATGCACAACGCCGTGAAGCCGGGCCTCGGCAAGATCGGCGTGCTCGTCGCCCTCGAGGGCGAGAACGAGATGCAGGTGATGGAGACCCTGGGCCGCCAGATCGGCATGCATGTCGCGGCGACCCGCCCCGCCGCGCTCGACATCACCGCCGTCGAGCCCTCCGCGCTCGAGCGTGAGAAGGCCGTGCTGACCGAGCAGGCCCAGGCCTCTGGCAAGCCGCCCGCCGTCATCGAGAAGATGGTGGAAGGCCGCATCCGCAAGTTCTACGAGGAAGTGGTGCTGCTGGAGCAGGTCTGGGTGCATGACGGCGAGAGCCGTGTGAAGGCCGTGGTGGAAAAGGCTGGCCTGAAGCTGACCGGCTTCACCCGCTTCCAGCTCGGCGAGGGGATCGAGAAGCAGGTCTCCGACTTCGCGGCCGAAGTGGCCGCCACCGCCGGCGTTTCCTGACGGTGACGGGGGCGGCCGGGCCACATGGTCCGGCCGGCCTCCCTTTTTCGGCGGGCCCGCCCTTCCGGTGGCCGCGAGCGCTTGCGGCGACCCGCCCCCCTGCTATCGTCGCACCAACCGCCAAGGAACCGGCCCCAAGATGAGCGAACCGCCCCGCTACAAGCGCGTCCTGCTGAAGGTCTCGGGCGAGGCCCTGATGGGCGACCGCGCCTATGGGCTGGATGTCACCACCGTGAAGGCCATCGCGCAGGACATCAAGGGCGTGGTGGACCTCGGCGTCGAGGTCGCGCTGGTGATCGGCGGCGGCAACATCTTCCGCGGCATCGCCGGTGCCGCGACAGGCATGGACCGCGCCCAGGCCGACTACATGGGCATGCTGGCCACCGTGATGAACGCGCTCGGCATGCAGTCCGCGCTCGAGAAGATCGGCGTGCAGACGCGCGTGCAGTCCGCCATCGAGATGAGCTCGATCTGCGAGCCCTATATCCGCCGCCGCGCCATGCGGCACATGGAGAAGGGCCGCGTCGTGATCTTCGCGGCTGGCACAGGCAATCCCTTCTTCACGACCGACACGGCCGCGGCACTGCGTGCGGCCGAGATGGGCTGCCAGGCGCTGCTCAAGGGCACGCAGGTGGACGGCGTCTATGACAGCGACCCGCGCAAGAACCCGGACGCCTCCCGCTACACCACGCTGAGCTACCTCGAGATGCTCTCGCGCGACCTGGCCGTGATGGATGCCGCGGCGATCTCGGTCGCGCGCGAGAACCATCTGCCCATCATCGTCTTCAACATCCACGAACCCGGCGCCTTCACCGCCGTGATCCGCGGCGAAGGCCGTTTCACCACCGTCACCGACACGCCCTGAAAGTCCGACAATCATGGCCGCTCCCCCACCCGACCGACAGGTCCTGAAGACCGACCTGGTGCGCCGCATGGATGGCGCCCTGGAGACGCTGAAGAAGGAGTTCAGCGGGCTCCGCACCGGCCGCGCCAGCCCCTCGCTGCTGGAGCCGATCCGCGTCGAGGCCTATGGCAACAACCAGCCGCTCGCCCAGGTGGGCAACGTCTCGGTCGCCGGCCCCTCCATGCTGCAGGTGCAGGTCTGGGACCGTTCGGTGGTGAAGGCGGTCGAGATCGCGATCCGCGATTCGGGCCTCGGCCTGAACCCGCAGGCGGAGGGCCAGACCATCCGCGTCATGCTGCCGCCGCTGACCGAGCAGCGCCGCAATGAGCTGGCCAAGACGGCATCCAAGTATTCCGAGGGGGCCAAGGTCGCGATCCGCGGCGTGCGCCGGGATGGCATGGAGCAGATCCAGGCCTGGAAGAAGAAGTCCGAGATCGGCGAGGATGACGCCAAGCGCTGGTCCGACGAGGTCCAGAAGCTGACCGACGAATACGTGAAGAAGATCGATGTCCTGCTCGCCGAAAAGGAAAAGGACATCAAGACCGTTTGATGAGCGCGCACCCGGCTCCAGTGGCGGGTGCGGGGGCGGAGACGCCCCAGCATGTCGCCATCATCATGGATGGCAACCGCCGCTGGGCCCAGGCGCGTGGGCTTCCCGTCGCCCTCGGCCACCGCGCCGGCGCGGATGCGGCGCGCCGCGCCATCGAGGCCGCGATCCGGGGCGGCGTCTCCTGGCTGACGCTCTTCGCCTTCTCCTCCGAGAACTGGTCCCGCCCCGCGGATGAGGTGCAGGAGCTCACGCTGCTGCTGCGCCACTACCTTCGCGCCGAGGTGAACCAGCTGACGAAGGAGGGCGTGCGCCTGCGCGTCATCGGCGACCGCACGCGCTTCGGCGAGGAGACGCAGAAGGCGATGCTCGCGGCCGAGGAGGTCACGGCCGGCGGCCAGCGCCTCAACCTCACCATGGCGATCTCCTACGGCGCGCGGGCCGAGATCCTGGCCGCCGCCCGTGCCGTGGCCGCGGCCGCGCAGCATGGCGAACTGGACCCGGCCCAGCTGGACGAGGCGGCCTTCGAGCGGCACCTCTTCACCGCCGGCATGCCCGACCCGGACCTGATCATCCGCACCTCGGGCGAGCAGCGCATCTCGAACTTCCTGCTCTGGCAGGCCGCCTATGCGGAGCTGATCTTCCAGCCCGTCCTCTGGCCGGATTTCGGCATCGAGGATTTCAACGCGGCCCTGGCCGCCTATGCCGCGCGGGAGCGGCGCTTCGGCGCGCGCACCGGCTGATGGCCCAGCTCGCGGACCTGCGCGCGCGCGTCCTGACCGCCTCCATCATCGCGCCCGCGGCCTTGTTCTGCGTCTGGGTGGGCGGCGCCTGGTGGTCGGCCCTCATGCTGCTCTGCGTGGCGGGACTTGGCTGGGAATGGGTGCGGCTCTGCGGCGGCTCCTCCCGCCGCCTGCCGGGCGCACTGGTGCTAGGGCCGGTGCTTGTGGGCGCGTTTTGCGCCGTGGTGAACCTGCCGCTGGCCGGCCTCGCCGTGGTGGCGGTGGGCGCGGTGCTGGCCTGGCGGATGGCCGGCGCCCTGCCCGCGCATTGGCTCGGCTTCGGCGTGCTCTACATTGGGATCGCCGGGATCGCCCTGCTGGAATTGCGGCATGACGGGGCGGCGGGGCGCGGCAATGTGCTGTTCCTCTTCCTGGTCGTCTGGGCTTCCGACATCTCCGCCTACTTCACCGGGCGCTTCCTGGGTGGCCCCAAGCTCGCCCCCCGCATTTCCCCCAACAAAACCTGGTCGGGCGCGTTGGGCGGGCTGCTCGGGGCCATGCTGGTGGGGCTCGGCGCCGCTCTCGCGCTCGGCGGGCCGGCGCCGCTCGGCACCATCGCGATGGTCGCCGTGCTGCTGGGCCTTGCCACCCAGACCGGCGACATGTTTGAGAGTTGGATCAAGCGGCGCTTCGGCGTGAAGGATTCGTCCGGGCTCCTGCCCGGACATGGCGGCCTGCTCGACCGGCTGGACGGCGTGCTGGCCGCCGCCCCGGTCGCGGCCCTGATCGGCCTGGCCTCCGGGCCGGGAATTCATGTGTGGAGATGGGTGTGACGGAGACTTCGGCGCGCAGCGTCACCGTGCTCGGCAGCACGGGTTCGATCGGGCGCAGCACCATGGCGCTGCTGGATGCGGCCCAGCCCGGCCAGTTCCGGGTCCGCGCCCTGGTGGCGGGGCGCGACGTGGCGACGCTCGCCGCCCAGGCGCGCGCCCACCGGGCCGAGCTGGCCGTGGTGGCGGATGAGAGCTGCCACGCCGCGCTGAAGGAGGCCCTGGCCGGCACCGGCATCGAGACCGCGGCCGGCGCCCAGGCGGTGATCGAGGCGGCGCGCCGCCCGGCTGACTGGACGATGGCCGCCATCGTCGGCGCCGTCGGCCTCAAGAGCACCATGGCGGCGCTGGAACGCGGCGGCACGCTGGCGCTCGCCAACAAGGAGAGCCTGGTCTGCGCCGGGCAGCTCGTGCTCGACCGCGCCGCGGCCCATGGGGCGACGCTCCTGCCGGTGGATTCCGAGCACAACGCCATCTTCCAGGCGCTCGACCCGCGCGACCCGCGCGTGATCGAGAAGATCATCCTCACCGCCTCGGGCGGGCCCTTCCGCGACTGGCCGCTGGCCCAGATGCGGGGCGTGACGCCCGAGCAGGCGGTGCGCCACCCGGTCTGGTCCATGGGGGCGAAGATCAGCGTGGACAGCGCCACCATGTTCAACAAGGGGCTGGAGCTGATCGAGGCCGCGCGCCTCTTCCCCGTGCCCTCCGAGCGGATCGAGGTGTTGGTCCATCGCCAATCCACCGTTCATGGCATGGTGCAATACAGCGACGGCTCGCTGCTCGCGCAGCTTGGCTCGCCGGACATGCGCACGCCCATCGCCCATTGCCTGGCCTGGCCCGCGCGGATGGCGGTGGACGTGCCGCGCCTCGACCTCGCGGCACTCGGCCGGCTGGATTTCGAGGCGCCCGATCCCGCGCGATTCCCGGCGCTGCGCCTCGCCCGCGAGGCGCTGGCAGCCGAAGGCGGGGCGCCCTGCGTGCTGAACGCGGCCAATGAGGTGGCTGTCGGCCTCTTCCTCGAGAAGCGCCTGGGATTCCTGGATATTGCCGCGGTGGTCGAGGACACGATGACGGCCCTGGCCGGGCGCGGCGTGCCGGATCTTGATGCCGTGCTGGAATTGGACCGTGCGGCACGCCACATCGCCACTGGCCTGGCCGCCCATCGCGCGGCCGCCTGACGGAGTTGACCTTGCTGGATTTCCTGCCCGACGCCGCGCGGACCATCATCGCCTTCCTGGTGGTGCTGGGCGTGCTGATCTTCTTCCACGAGCTCGGCCACTACGCCGCCGCGCGTTGGCGCCGGGTGCATGTGGATGCCTTCAGCATCGGATTCGGCCGCGCGCTGCTGCGCTGGACCGATAAGCGCGGCACGGAATGGCGCCTCGCCTGGATTCCGCTGGGCGGCTACGTCAAGCTGCACGGCCAGTCGCCGCTGGACGACACGCCCGAGGCCGAGCGCGTGCCCGAGCGCGCGGGCGAGACCTTCCACGACAAGCCGGTGCGGGACCGTGCGATCATCGTGGCCGCCGGCCCTGTCGCCAATTTCGTGCTGGCCATCCTGCTCTTCGCCGGCCTCTTCGCCACGCACGGCGTGCCGCGCGGCCTCGCCACCATCTCCGCCGTGGTTCCCGCCTCGGCGGCCGAGCGCGCCGGGCTGCAGCCGGGCGACGTGGTCCTCTCCCTCGATGGGCAGCGCATCACCCGCTTCGACCAGGTGCAGCGCCACATCCAACCCCGCGCGGGCCAGGAGGTGCAGGTGCGCGTGGACCGCGAGGGGCGCGAGCTGACCCTGACCGCGATCCCGGCAGCCCAGGCGCGGGGCGATTCGCCGCCGGTCGGCGTGCTCGGCATCCAGGGCGGGCGCGCGCAGTTCGAGCGGCTGGGCCCGCTCGAGGCCCTCTGGGCCGGCACCACCCAGACCGTGGATGTGAGCTGGCAGACGCTGGTGGGCATCGGCGAGATGTTCGCCGGCACGCGCAGCCCGAAGGAGCTGGGCGGGCCGATCCGTATCGCCGAGGTCTCAGGCGAGGCCGCGACCCTTGGCATCGTGCCGCTGGTGAACCTGATGGCGCTGCTTTCGGTCAGCCTGGCCCTGCTGAACCTCTTCCCGATTCCCCTGCTGGATGGTGGTCACCTCATGTTCTATGCGGCGGAAGCGATTCGCGGCCGTCCCTTGCCGCCCCGGGCGCTCGAATATGGCTTCCGGGCCGGTTTCGCCGTGCTGATCGGGCTTTTTCTGTTTGCAACCTGGAATGATATTGCCCATGGCGGCATCGGTCGCTGGGTTGCGGGGTGGATCGGATGAAGAAGACGAAACTCCCGGGGTGGCTTCCCCAGGCGCCTGAGGGTATGGTCCGGCCGCTTTCCCGTGGCCGAAACAGGGTGGGTTCCCGTTTGACAATGAAACTGCATCCGATCCTGCTGGTGGCGGCCGGCCTCACGGTCCTGGCGCCCGTCCCTGCCGATGCGCAGAACCGCCCGCGCAGTGCGCCGGCGCGCGCCGAGCAGCCCGGCGGCGTGATCACCGCCGTCGAGATTCGCGGCAACCAGCGCATCGAGATCGACACGATCCGCAGCTACATGCTGCTGGGCCCGGGCGACCAGTATGACAGCGACCGCGCCGACCGCTCGCTGCGCAGCCTCTTCGCGACCGGCCTGTTCCGCGACGTCAACATCGCGCGCGACGGCTCGCGCCTCATCGTGACGGTGGCGGAGAATCCGCTCGTCAACCGCGTCGCCTTCGAGGGCAACCGCCGCGTCTCCGACGACAACCTGCGCCCCGAGGTGCAACTGCGCTCGCGCTCCGTCTTCACCACGCAGATGGTGCAGGCCGACCGGCAGCGCATCCTTGATCTCTATGCCCGCCGCGGCCGCTTCGCCGCGCGCGTCGAGCCCAAGATCATCGAGCTCGACCAGAACCGCGTGGACGTGGTCTTCGAGATCACCGAGGGCGAGGCCGCGCTGGTCGCGCGGGTGAACTTCGTGGGCAACCGCGCCTATTCCGATGCGCGCCTGGCCGACGTGATCTCGACCAAGCAGTCGGCCTGGTATCGCTTCCTCTCCTCCTCCGACACCTTCGATCCGGACCGCCTGAACTTCGACCGCGAGTTGCTGCGCCGCTACTACCTCCGCACCGGCTATGCCGACATCCAGGTCGGCACCGCGACGGCGGAGCTGGCGCCGGACCGCAGCGGCTTCTTCCTGACCTACAACGTCAATGAGGGCCCGCGTTACACCTTCGGCACGGTCGAGATCACTTCGGCCTTCCCGAACCTGAATCCGGCGGACCTGCAGCGCTTCCTCGAGATCAGCCCGGGCGGCGTCTACAATGGCGACGCGGTCGAGCGCAGCGCGCAGGCCATCGCGGATGGCGCCAACCTCCGCGGCTTCCCCTTCGTGGACGTGCAGCCGCGCGTGACGCGCGACACCGAGAACAGCACGATCAACATCACCTTCGCGGTGAACGAGGCGCCGCGCGTCTTCGTCGAGCGCATCGACATCAACGGCAATACCCGCACGCAGGACCGCGTGATCCGCCGCGAGTTCCGCCTCGCCGAGGGCGACGCGTTCAACGCGGCGCAGGTCCGCCGCTCGCGCGAGCGGCTGCGCAACCTGGGCTATTTCTCGGATGTGCAGATCACCAACTCGCCCGGTTCAGCACCGGACCGCACGATCCTGAACACCCAGGTCGTCGAGCGCGCGACGGGTGAGGTGAGCATCGGTGGCGGCTACTCGACCGATGCGGGCTTCCTGGCTGATGTGGGCCTGCGCGAGCGCAACCTCTCGGGCACGGGCATCGATGCGCGCATCAACGCCACGCTCGCACAGCGCCGCAGCCAGCTGGACATCTCGGCCACCAACCCGCAGTTCATGGACCGCAACCTCGCGGTCGGCGCGGATGTCTTCTACATCCAGCGGAACCTGCAGAACATCTCGCAGTTCAGCGAGCGCCGCGGCGGCTTCGCGGTCCGTGCGGGCTACGAGTTCAACGAACGCCTGCGGCAGTCCTGGTCGTACAGCCTGATCAACCGCGAGGTGTACAACATCCAGCCGGGCGCCTCGATCTACATCCAGGAGCAGGCCGGCACGACCCTGCTGAGCCAGGTCAGCCAGACCATCGCTTATGACACGCGCGACAACCTGATCGAGCCGCGGCGCGGCTACCTGATGCGACTGGGCACGGATTTCGCGGGCCTGGGTGGCGATGTCGCCTTCTTCCGCGCCCGCCTGGACGGCGCGCTCTTCCTGCCCTTCGAGCAGGTGTTCGGCCACCCCGACTACGTGCTGAGCATCACAGGCAGCGTCGGCTACATCGAGCCCTGGAACGGCAACGGAAACCAGGAGCGCATCGTGGACCGCTTCTTCCTGGGCGGCGAGAACCTCCGTGGCTTCGCGCTGGCCGGCGCGGGCCCGCGCGACCTGACCACCAATGACGCCCTGGGCGGCCGCCGCCTCTGGACGCAGAGCACCGAGATGCGCTTCCCGCTGCCCGGCATCCCCTCCGAGATCGGCCTGCTGGGCCGCGCCTTCGTGGATGTGGGCGCGCTCTGGGACACGGTGCAGGGACCCAACATCGGCACCAGCTCCTCGCCGCGCGTCGGCACGGGCGTGGGCATCTCCTGGCGCAGCCCCTTCGGCCTGATCAACATCGACCTGGCGCAGGCGGTGGTGAAACAGTCCTATGACCAGACCCAGGTATTCCGTTTCGGCTTCGGGACGCGCTTCTAGGCGCGCAGACAGGTACACGACATGACATCCTTCCGATACGCGCTCGCCTCGCTGCTCGTGGCGTCCGGCCCCGCCCTGGCGCAACAGAACCAGGAATGGTTCGTGCCCGGCCAAGGCGGGCAGCGCCCGCAGGGCCAGCAGCAGCAGCGCCCGCCGCAGCAGCAGGGGCAGCCGCAGCGTCCGCCGCAGGGCCAGCCGGCCCGTCCGGCCGCGCTGCCTCCCGGCTCGCCGCCGCCGACGGCCGTCATCGGCATCGTGGACATCCCCGAGATTCAGCGTCTCTCCACCGCCTTCAACCAGGTGCGTGAGGAGATCGAGCGCCGCCGCACCCGCCTGAATGACGATCTCCAGCGCGAGCAGAATGGCTGGCGCGAAGCGCAGCAGGCGCTCTCCGTGCAGCGCACACAGATGACGCCGGATCAGATCCGCGCCCGCGAGCGCGAGTTGCAGGACCGCATCACCGACAGCCAGCGCATCTTCCGCAACCGCAGCCAGGCGATCGAGCAGGCAGCGCAGCAATCCCTCATGCAGATCGAGGAAGCGCTGGCCGGCGTGGTGCGCCAAGTGGCCGCCAGCCGCTCGGTCAACATCGTGGTGCCGCGCCCGCTCGTCATCATGAACGACCCCGGCTTCGACCTGACGGAGGAGGTGGCGCAGCAGTTCAACCGCACGCTCCGCCAGGTGAACATCGCCCCCGATTCCGATGGCGCCAACCCACCCGCCCCGCCGACGCCGCCCGCCCGCCCGGCCGCGCCCGCGCAGCAACCCCGCCGCAACTGAGTTCCGGCGGCACGGGGCCCGCATGGCGGACGACAGACGATTCCTCGGGCCACCGCGCCTGACACCTCTCGCCGCCATCCTCACGGCCGCCGGCGGCGAGGCCGATGGCGACCGTGAGCGCATCTTCGAGGGCGTGGCGCCGCTGGATTCCGCGACGCCCTCGCAGGTGAGCTATTGCGAGGGGCGCGCCTACAAGGATGCGCTGGTGCAGACCGCGGCCGGGCTGGTGCTGGTCGCGCCGGACCTCGCCGAGTTCGTGCCCGCATCCAGCATCGCCGTCATCTGCCGGGATACGGCCCTCGCCTTCGGGCGCGTGGCCGCGCTGTTCCATCCCGCACCGACGCCGAGTGGGCAGATCCATCCCTCCGCCGTCATCCACCCCGATGCCATCATCGGCGCGGGCACGGAGATCGGCGCGAGCGCCGTGATCGGCGCCGGGGCCGAGATTGGCCGCAACTGCCGCATCGGCCCGCTGGTTCTGATCGGCGAAAAGGTGGTGCTGGGCGATGACTGCGTCATTCACAGCCATTGCAGCGTGACCCATGCGGTGCTGGGCCGCGGCGTGGTGCTGCATCCGGGTGCGCGCATCGGTCAGGAGGGCTTCGGCTTCAACACCACCGCCGATGGCCGCTTCGTCACCGCCCCGCAGCTCGGCTCCGTCCGCCTGGGCGATGCGGTGGAGGTCGGCGCCAACAGCTGCGTGGACCGCGGCGCGCTGGGCGAGACTGTGCTGGGCGCCGGCTCGCGCATCGATAACCTCGTGCAAATCGGCCACAATGTCCGCACCGGGCGGGGCTGCGTCCTCGTCTCGCAGGTCGGCGTGTCGGGCTCGACCACGCTTGGCGACTTTGTGATGGCCGGCGGCCAGGCGGGTCTCACCGGCCATCTCAAGATCGGCAGCAAGGTGCGCATCGGCGCCCAGGCCGGCGTCATGAACGACGTGCCGCCGGGGCTCGAGGTGCTCGGCTCGCCCGCCGCCCCGAAGAAGGAGGCGATTCGCGCGATGTTGGTCCTGAAGCGTCTCGGCAGCGATTCCCGCCCCGCGGCCAGGCAAAAACCGGAGTGATGGAGATGGATGAGGCCGCCCCGCCCAGCACCGTGATCAACAGCTACAACATCGCGCAGATCATGCGGGCCATCCCGCATCGCTATCCCTTCCTGCTGATCGACCGCGTGGTGGACATCGTCATCGGCGAATCCGCGGTCGGCGTGAAGAACGTCTCGATCAACGAAAGCTTCTTCCAGGGCCATTTCCCGACCGAGCCGGTGATGCCCGGCGTGCTGCTGATCGAGAGCATGGCGCAGACTGCCGCCGTCCTCGTCGTCGCCACGCTGGGCCCGGACGCCGAGGGCAAGCTCGTCTATTTCATGTCCATCGAGGGGGCGAAGTTCCGCCGCCCCGTGGTGCCCGGAGACCAGGTGATGGTCCATGTGACCAAGGTGCAGCGCCGGGCGAATGTCTGGAAATTCTCGGGCCAGGCCCGGGTTGACGGCCAGGTCGTGGCGGAAGCGACCTACGCCGCCATGATCCGGGACCGGTGAGCCCCGTGGACCGCATCTCCGGCACGGCGCAGATTCACCCCTCCGCGATCATCGAGCCCGGCGCCCGCATCGGGGCGGGCTGCCGCATCGGCCCCTATTGCGTCATCGGCGCCTCGGTCGTGCTGGAGGAGGGCGTGGAGCTCGCCTCCCACGTCGTGATCGAGGGCATGACGACGATCGGCGCGGAGGCGAAGCTCTCGCCCTTCGCCTCCGTCGGCCTGCCGCCGCAGGACCTGAAGTACAAGGGTGAACCCACCGGCGTCGTCATCGGCCCGCGCAGCCAGCTGCGCGAGCATGTGACGGTGCATCGCGGCAGCGTGGGCGGCCAGGGCATGACGCGCATCGGCGCCGACTGCCTGCTGATGGCCTGCAGCCATGTCGGCCATGACTGCCGCCTGGGCGACCGCGTGATCCTCGCCAACAACGTGATGCTCGGCGGGCACGTCCAGCTTGGCGAGCAGTGCTTCCTGGGCGGTGGTGCGGCGATCCACCAGATGGTCCGCGTGGGCCGCCACGCCATGGTGGGCGGCCTCGCCGGCGTCACCAACGACATCCCGCCCTTCGGCAATGTCTTCGGCCTGCCCGCGCGCCTCGTCGGGCTCAATGTGGTGGGCCTGCGCCGCCGCGGCTTCTCGCGCGAGAACCTGCACGCGCTGCGCTCGGCCTTCCGGCTGCTGTTCCGCGACCCCGGCACCTTCGCCGCACGCATGGATGCCGCCGAGCAGCGCTTCGCGGGCGACGCTTTGGTGGAGGAGGTGCTGGCCTTCCTCCGCTCCGACGAGCGCAAGCGCGAGCTGATCCGCCCCGGCCGCATGGCCGCCGAACTGGGCGGGGACGAGGAAGAGGCTTGAAGCTCGGCCTGCTGGCCGGCGGAGGCCCCTTCCCCGCGCGCGTGGCCGAGGCCGCGCTCGCCCGCGGGCATGAGGTCTTCGTCGTCCTGCTGCGCGACTTTCACGACGACCCCGCGCTGCGCGCCTTCCCGCATATCGAGGAACGCGTGGGCGCGGGTGGCACCATCATCCAGCGCCTGCGGGCCGAGGGCATCACGCATCTCGTGCTCTGCGGCAAGGCGAAGCGGCTCTCGCCGCTGACGCTCTGGCCCGATGCCTGGATGGCCAAGGTCATCGCGCGGCTGGGCAAGGCGGTCTTCGCGGGTGACGACACGCTGCTGCGCAACTTCATCGGCATTCTGGGCGAGGAGGGCTTCGAAGTCATCGCGCCGCAATCGCTGCTTCCCTCCAGCACCGCGGCGGCTGGCCTCCTGTCGGGCGAGGCGCCGGACGAGATGGCACGCGCCGACATCCTCCGCGGCATCGGCGTGCTCCGTGCCCTGGCGGACCAGGATGTGGGCCAGTCCGTCGTCGTGCAGCAGGGGCTCGTCCTCGGCATCGAGGCGGTGGAGGGCACGGATGCGCTGCTGGCGCGTGCGGCGAGCCTTCGGCGCGACGGCCCTGGCGGCGTGCTGGTGAAGCTCGCCAAGCCGCAGCAGGAACTGCGCGTGGACGCGCCAGTGGTGGGTTCCATCACCGTGCGCCACGCGGCGGAGGCCGGGCTGCGCGGCATCGCCGTCGAGGCGGGCCGCACCATCCTGGCCGATGGCGAGGGGCTGCTGGCGGAAGCGCGCAAGCGGGGCCTCTTCGTCATCGCGATCGAACCAGAGACCTTCGCGCGCTCAGCCTGAGCGCGCCTACCCAGGAGAGAGACGATGGACCATCCCTTCCGCTACCTGCACACCATGCTGCGCGTGGGCGACCTCGAGCGCAGCATCGCCTTCTACACGACGCATCTCGGCATGCGGGAACTGCGCCGCAACGACGTGCCGGACGGCAAGTACACGCTCGTCTTCCTCGGCTATGGCGATGAGAAGAGCGAGACGGTGCTGGAGCTGACCTACAACTACGGCGTCAGCAGCTACGAGATGGGCGGCGCCTTCGGGCACCTCGCCATCGGCGTCCCCGACATCTACGGTGTCTGTGAGAAGATGCGCGCGGCCGGGGTGAAGATCACGCGCGAGCCGGGCCCCGTGAAGTTCGGCACGACGCTGATCGCCTTCATCGAGGACCCGGACGGCTACAAGATCGAGCTGATCCAGCGGAAGTGAACGAAATGCTGGCCCGGCCAGGGCCGGGCCAGCATGACGCTCAAAGGTACTCCACCAGGAATTCGGCCGTGCGGCCATTCGCGATGGTGGCCGCGCGCGCATCCCAGGCGTGGCCACCCATCCGCGCGAAGGCGTGGTCCACGCCCGGATAAACATGGCAGGTCACCTTCGGGTGGCCGGCCAGGCCTTCCAGGATCGCCTTCTGCGCCGCCGGTGGCACGAACTTGTCGAGCTCGGCGATGTGCATCAGCAGCGGGCCGCGCATGCCCGGCGCATCGCCCAGCATGCCCTCGATGCCGACGCCGTAGTAGCTGACATTGCAATCCGCATCAGTGTGCGCCGCCGTCTTGAAGGCCATGCGGCCGCCCAGGCAGAAGCCCATCGTGCCAACCTTGCCGTTGGCGCCGGGCAGCTTGCGCGCGGCGGCGATGGTGGCCTTCAGATCCTCCAGCCCCTTCTCCTGGTCGAAGCCATTGAACAGGGCGAAGGCGCGGTCCCATTGGGCCTGGCCGGCATCTGGATCGAGCTGCACGCCGGGCTCCTGGCGCCAGAACAGGTCGGGCGCGATGGCGATGAAGCCCATATCGGCCACCCAGGCCGAGAGCGAGCGCATGGCGGCGTTGATCCCGAAGATTTCCTGGATCATCACGACCACGCCGGTCGGCTGCTGTGTCTTCGGGGTCACAACCAGGCAATCAAATGAACCGCTGCCGTCGGTTGCGGCGATCTTGATGGTGGACATGGCGTCATCTCCCTTGGCGCAAACCTCGATGGCCGCCATGTAACCGAGGATGGATCGCCGCGCCATGCTTGCCTCCGTGACCCTGGGCCTCGGCGCCCCCGCCGTCGCGCGGGCGGCGACGGAGCCCGGCCTCGCGGCCGCCGGCTGGACCCATGGCGAGTATGACGGCCTCCGCCCCGCGAATTTCCGCAGCCTGCCCGATGGCGTGGCGATCGAGGGCCAAGGGGCGGGCAGCTTCGTCTGGCGCCGCGTCGAGGGCGCGCCCGCCTGCCTCACCTGGCGCTGGCGCGTGGATGCCGCGCCGCCGCCGACCGACCTCACGCGGCGCGGCGGGGATGACCGGGCCGTGGCGATCGCGGTGGGCTTCCAGGGCTGGCCCAGCCGCTCCACCGTCTGGCAGCGCATGCAGCATGGCGTGGCGCAGGCGCGGGCAGGCAGCCACGCCCTACCCCGCAGCGTGCTGATCTACGCCTGGGGCGGCACCGGGCAGGAGCCCCAGAGCTTCTACAGCCCCTGGCTCTCCGGCCTTGGCAAGGTGCGAATCCTGCGCCCGGCGCAGACGCCGACCGGCCGCTGGTACGAGGAGCGCGTCGACCTGGCGCGCGACTGGCGCGAGGCTTTCATCGGCGATCCACCGCCCTTGCAGGAAATTGCCATCGGCACCGATGCCGACGATACACAAGCGCGGATTTCCGCCATGGTGGAGCGCATCCGCTTCACCCGCTGCGCCTAGGAGACACGATGCCGATCGAACGCAAGGAATTCCGCGACGCCATGGCGCGGCTGCCGGCCGCGGTGAACATCGTCACCACCGATGGCCCGGCGGGTCTGGGCGGCTTCACCGCCAGCGCCGTCTGCAGCGTCACCGACAGTCCGCCAACGCTGCTGGTCTGCATGAACCGCAGCGTCTCCTCCTGCGAGGCCTTCCGGCAGAATGGCGTGCTCGCGGTCAACACGCTCTGCGGCTCGCACCAGGACCTCTCGACGGTCTTCGCGGGCTTCACCGGCGTGGATGGGGCGGCGCGCTTCAACTCCGGCGTGTGGCGCAAGCTGCATACCGGCGCGCCGGTGCTGGAAGGCGCGCTTGTCGCCTTCGATGCCCGCATCACCGATGTGGTGGAGAAGGGCACGCACCTGGTCATGTTCGCCGAGATCGAGGCCATCCGCACCGCCGAGGGCGTGGAGGCGGCGCTGCTGTATTTCGCGCGCGACTACCACCTGGTCGGCAAGGCGGCCTGAGACACGGCAGGGCGCACTACCACTCCCCGTAGAACACGCCGGCCGCCTTGTGACGGTCGGTGCGGAACTCCGCCTCCGCCCAGGTCAGCGTCGTCCGGCATTTCAGCGCGGTGGCCCAGGCCAGCAGCTTCTCGCGCATCCTGATCCGCACCTCCTCCAGCGCCGGGTCCGCGCCCAGGTCGAAGAACTCCTCCGGATCGGCATTCAGGTCATAAAGCTGCGGGCGCAGGCCGCTGGTCCAGTGGATGTATTTCCAGCGCGCGTCGCGGATCATGAAGGCGCGGTGCTGTCCGGTTGGCAGGCCGAGGCGCCGGCGCGCGCCACGGAAGGTCCAGTCCAGCTCACTCACCACGCAATCCCGCCATCCGGTCGCCGTCCCCCGCGTGAGGTCGAGGAGCGAGCGCCCTTCCAGCACATGCGGCTGGGCCTCCAGACCCAGCACGTCGAGGATGGTGGGCACCACGTCGATCGCCTCGACGAAACGCTCCTCCACCGTGCCGCGCGTGGCATCCGCAGCTTCCGCAGGATCGTAGAGCAGGAAGGGGACGCGCTGGATGCAGTCGTGAAACAGCTCCTTCTCGCCCAACCAATGGTCGCCGAGATAGTCGCCATGGTCGCTGGTGAAGATCACCATGGTGTCACGCCAGCGGCCCGTTTCCTCAAGCAGCGCCCAGAGGCGACCGAGATGGGCGTCCACCTGGGCGATCAGCCCCTGATAGGCGGGGCGGACGGTGGCGATGCATTCATCCAGCTGGAAGCTCTGCGCCACCTCCTCGTTCTGGAACTCGCGCAGCATGGGGTGGATGTCGGCGCTCCGCTCGGCCACGTGGCGCTGGACGGGCAGGCATTGCGCGGGCGTGTACATGGCGTGGTAGGGCGCGGGCGCGATGTAGGGCCAGTGCGGCTTCACGTAGGAGAGATGCAGCACCCAGGGATTCTCGCCCTGCGCCGTGATGAAGCGCAGCGCCTGGTCGGTCGTATAGGCGGTCTCGCTGTGTTCCTCGCGCACGCGGGCGGGGTGGCGGGCATTGCGCATCTTCCAGCCGTTCAGCACCTCACCCTCCGGGGTCTCCACCGCGATGACGTGCTCGGTCCAGGGGTCGGGGCTGTCATAGCCCTGGGCGCGCAGCCAGTGGGCATAGGCATTGTCCGTCTCGGCATGGTGGCCGTCATGGCGGTCGAGCAGGGTGAACCAGCCCTCGCGCAGCAGCACGGCCAGCTCATCCTGGCCGTCGAGCAGCAGGCGCTTCATGCCGCGCGCATCGGGCAGCATGTGGGTCTTGCCGGCGAGCGCCAGCGTGCGGCCCGCCTCGCGCAGGTGCCAGCCCAGCGTCACCTCCCCCACGCCGAGCGGCACGCGATTGTGCGTGGCGCCATGGCTCGCGACGTAGCGGCCCGTGTAGAAGCTCATCCGCGAGGGGCCGCAGATGCCCGACTGCACATAAGCCTGGCTGAAGCGCACCCCGCGCGCGGCCAGCGCGTCGATGTTGGGTGTCTTGAGGAAGGGATGGCCCGCGCAGCCGAGGTGATCCCAGCGCAGCTGGTCGCACATGATGAAGAGGACGTTCTTCGCGGGGCTGGGCTGGGCGGGCATTGGCGTTTCCCTGAGACACGGCCATCCTAGCCTGAACACAGCCTGAGGAAACGCCATGCCCCGCTTCACCGCCCTCACCCCCGAAGCCATGACGCCGCGTCAGCGCGAGGTGGCGGAGGCCATCGGCGCAGGCGCGCGCGGCGGGCTGCGCGGCCCCTTCCCCGCCTGGCTGCACAGCCCCGACATGGCGGATGCGCTGCAGCGCGCGGGCCGCTTCATGCGCTGGGGCAGCAGCTTCCCCGCGCGCCTTTCCGAGCTTGCCATCCTCATCACCGCCAAGCGCTACCGCGCGCGCTACGAGTGGTTCGCGCACCACCCGCTGGCGATCGAGGGCGGCCTGAAACCCGAAATCGCCGAGGCGGTGCGCCTGGGCCAGCAGCCGCAGGACATGGCGCCGGACGAGGCGGCGGTGCATCGCTTCTGCACCGAACTGCACGCCGATGGCGATGTGAGCGATGCCGCCTTCGACACCGCCAAGGCGATGTTCGGCGAGACCGGCGTGGTCGAGCTGCTGGGCATCTGCGGTTACTACACGGCGGTCGGCCTCACGCTGAACGTGGCCCGCGTGCCCCTGCCCGACGGCACACCCGATCCCTTCGCGGCGTGAGGCTTCCAACGCGCGCTGCCTTCGGCTAGGAAGACAGCGGCGTGGACCCGTAGCTCAGCTGGATAGAGCGCTGCCCTCCGAAGGCAGAGGTCGATGGTTCGAATCCATTCGGGTCCGCCAAATTTCCCAGCCGCAATCTGGTCGCCCATTCCGCCAGACGCCGATGATCGGCATAGGTCCGGCCGAATGGACGCGCCGTCCCACCGGGCTCATTCTTTGGACGTTTCAATTCCGGCATCACAACGAAAAGATGAACGTCCATGCAACACAAGACGATGCTTCTCGGCGCGCTGTTCGCCGTCAGCTCCTCCGCCGCCTTCGCGCAGCAGCACCCCGCCGCAACTGCCCCTCGAAGGCCCGTGCAGCGGCCGCGTCGTGATCGAGACGGTCCGCCCCAAGGTCACGCTGCCCCATGGCTTCACCTATGAGCTGCTGCTGCAGAACCAGACCTCCTCCGAGCGCCTGGGCTACCGAGTGACGGTGGTGTTCGAGAATTTCCCGGCACTCGCCACGCAGACGGGCACCACCATCACGATCCCGAGCCAGCAGATCACGATGGTCGTGCCGCCCGGCTTCGGCTCGCGCTCGACCGAGACGCAGTTCGGCACCGTCTCGCGTAACATCCAGCAGATCTATTTCCAGGCCGGCGTCGGCGCCCGCTACGATTCGGGCCCGCTGATGAGTGGCGGCCCGGCGGCGGTGCGGCTGGCCAATTGTGCGCCCTTCCGGGGCTGACGCGCCGCCGCGGGCCTGGCGGACCGCCGATCTCCGGCGGTTCGTCCCCGCGGCCGGGCCTCGTTCGGGCCCTTCCACACTTCCATGCGGCACGGCGGCGGCCAGGCGGGCCTGACCGCGCCGGCGCCGCGACGGAGCAGCACGAGGCGGGCAGCCGGGCCCACGCCCGGCCGGCCACCTCAATGCGTTACGCGGCGCGGCGGCGCCGTGGCGCGGGCATCAGCGCCGCCGCCTTGTCCTGCTTGCCATCGTGCAGGGCTGTGGCCATCAGCTCCTTCTGGGTGAGCGTGGTGAGCTTCACATCCGTCGCCTTCTCCTCGGCCAGGATGCCCTTGAGCAGGTTCACCACCTCATCCTCGCCGAGCGCCTGGGCCACCGCGATGTCGGTGCCATAGGCTGCGATCTCGTAATGCTCGATGCGCTGCATCCCGGCCACGATCACGAGGTCGAGCAGCGGGCCCTTCTCATGCTCGGCCGCGGCTTCCGTCGCTTCCTCGACCAGGCCCTTCATTGCCATGCAGGTCTTGCGGCCCGACTTGGCCTTGAGCAGCCCCAGCGCCTCCTCCACCCGACCGATCTGGTCCGTGGTCTGCCGGATATGCTCCTCGATCCCGGCCTTCAGCGTGGGCGCGGATGCGAGTCGCGCGGATTTCTTCATGCAGGCCAGCGCCTGCCGCTCCGCACTGTGGGCATCCTTCAGTTCGTCAACGAGCCAGTCGCGCACATCCTGTTCCATCATCCTGGTCCCTTCGGGGTTGATGCCGGGGGAACGTCACCTTGGGCGGCCCGTTGCGGACGCCCGGAAAAATGACTGCGGCGACCCGCCATGGGGCCATGCCCGATGCATCCGCGGTTCCGTCCTCGCGTTGTTCCGCTGTCCCACGCACCAGCCGCGTGGGTGGATTCAACACGGGACCCGCCGACCCGCGGCCCGGCAGAGGAGAAGCCCGTCATGGATGTGATTTCCTGGATCATCACGCTCGTCGTGATCGCCGTCATCGCCGGCGCGCTCGGCTTCGGAGGGGTGGCGAGCGCCGCGAGCGGCGGTGCCGGCATCCTCTTCTGGGCGCTGATCGTCTTCGTGCTCGTCGCGCTCGTGGTGGGCGTGGCCCGCCGCAACTGAGCCTGCGGAACCCGCCCTCGTGAAGAGGGCGGGTTCCTGCTCGTCAGACGCGCACGGTATCGCGCCGGCGGGCCAGCGCCGCGCGGCCGGGATGCGTGCCGGAACGCGCGCCCAGCACCGCCGCGCCAAGGCCGAGCAGCAGCGCGGCGAAGGCCCAGAAGGCACCGACCGCGGTCGCGCGTGCCGCCGCATCAGCGGCCCGGCGTGCCGTCTCTTCCGCGCGCTGCAGCGTGGCCTGCACCGCCGCCTCGGTCTCGTTGATGCGCGTCGCCGCCTCAGGCTGCGGGATGCCCGCGATGGCGGCGATCAGCACCTCGATGCGCGCCCGGTCCTGCGGCACCCACTGCCCGTCCCGCATGCGGCGAAGGAAGATCTGGCTGGCCTCCGCCATGGCCTCCTCGCGCGGCGTCGCCGCCGCATTGCCCTGGCCGAAGAGGCGGCCGCCCAGGCCATCCAGCGCATCCTCGGGCGTCAAGGCCGGCACCGCCGCGCCCATGGCATTCGCGGCGCCCCCGGCCGCCGCGCCCACGCCGCGCACGCCGGCCGCGACACCGCCACTCATCGCCGATCCGAGCAGCGCGGCGGCGAGCAGCGTCGCAACGCCCCACACCGCCAGGCCGTGCAGCGCGGAATCCGTCATGTCCCAGCGGTGCGCGAGGCGGGCCGCTGCGAGCGCGCCGAGAAAGAGGGAAATGGCGGTGCTGAGCGCCAGCCAGACGCCCGAGCCGACGGCCATGCTCTGCGTCGTCGGCGTTTCGCGCGTCAACGTCTCGACGAGGCTCGCCGCGGCCGCGAGGCCCAGCGTGTTCAGCATCGTGCCGAGGCTGACGGCCACGACGGCGCCGACCATGATCGCACCCCAGCTCACATTCGGGTGAATCTGCGTCTCGACCACCCTCCCCACCGCATAGTCGTCCACTGATGTACTCATCGCCCATCCTCCGTGCGGTCCCAGGCCCGATGCCTGATGTCCCTGACCGCACCGCAACGGCGCAGGCGCGTTTGCGCTGCAACGCCGCCATGGGTGATTTGCGCGAGGCCGCCCGCGCGCCCGCCGGAAGCAGCATAGCGCCGGCAGGTTGAAGCGGCGGAAATGCCGGCCTCGCCGCGCAACCACGGCATGGCGCGCCAGTTCTTTCCTCAGCAACACGGCAAGCAAGGACAAAGCATGATGAGCACGACAGGTTTCTCCGGCGACGGCGAGCGTCCCAGCAGCCAGGTCCTGATTTCCTCCGATCGCGTGGAGGGGACCAATGTCTATGACCAGGCGGGCAACCACCTGGGCTCGATCGAGAGCCTCATGATCACGAAGGTCGAGGGGAAGGTCGCCTATGCGGTGCTGTCCTTCGGCGGCTTCCTCGGCCTCGGCTCGGAGCACTACCCCGTGCCCTGGTCCGGCCTCAGCTACAGCGAGGAGCGGGGCGGCTACGTCACCTCCCTTACCGAGGCGGAGCTTCGCGGCGCGCCGCGCTACGGCGCCGAGGCGGGTGCGGACTGGACTGACGCGACCTGGCGCGGCTCGGTGGACCGTCACTATGGCGGGGGCGGCACCGGCCTTGGCGAGGCTTCGCTGACAGGCCCGCGCGTCCATCGCTGACGGCGCCGGCGCTTGGCGCCCAAACATGCGGCGCGGCGTGGCAACACGCTGCGCCGCAATGCGTTTGCCCGCCGGAAGGCCAGTCTTCCCGCCGGTTTCGGCGTTTGTCCGCACCGCCGCCGAAACCCTGAGGGGTCCAGCGCGTTACGGAGCCACATGCCAGCCTCGTCCTTGACCGGCTTCCGCGTTGTGTCGCCCCCGCGACACAACGCGAAACGGAGGGGATCGGCCGGCGCAACCCGAAGCGGGGAACCACCAGATCATGGCCTTCGACAGCACCTCCCTCACGAAGTTCCCGGCGCCCGAGGCGACTGCGCCCCTGATCTGCTTCTCCCATCTGCGCTGGAACTCGGTGTTCCAGCGGCCGCAGCAGATCATGGCGCGCTTCGCGCGCCAGCGTCCCACCTGGTTCTTCGAGGAGCCGCTGGCGCATGAACGCGCCATGCTGAGCACGACCACCTGCCGCAAGACCGGCGTGCATGTGGTGACGCCCCTGCTGCCCGACCCGGGCGACAGCGAGGCCCTCGCGCGCCTGCTCGACCAGCTCCTCGTCACCACGGGCCGGGCGGCCGCCTGGTACTACACGCCGCTCGCGCGCAAGTTCTCGGACCATGTCTCCTGGCGCTCCATCGCCTTCGACTGCATGGACGAGCTCTCGGCCTTCCGCTTCGCCTCGCCCGAGCTGAAGGCGCTGGAGCGCGAGCTGATGCGCGCGGCCGATGTCGTCTTCGCCGGCGGCACCAGCCTCTACGAGGCGCGGCGCGACCGGCACGACAACATCCATTGCCTGCCGAGTGGCGTGGATCTCGCGCATTTCATGGCGGCGCGCGTGCCGCTGGAAGAACCCGATGACCAGGCCCGCCTTTCGCGCCCCGTGCTCGGGTATTTCGGCGTGATCGACGAGCGCCTGGACCTCGACCTCGTCGCCGGCATCGCGCGGCTGAAGCCGGAGTGGCAGATCGTGATGATCGGCCCGCTCGCCAAGCTGACGCCCGATGAACTGCCCAAGGCGCGCAACATCCATTGGCTCGGCCCACGCGAATATGCCGAGCTGCCCGCCTATCTCTCGCACTGGAACGTGGCGCTGATGCCCTTCGCGCTGAACGAGGCGACGCGCTTCATCAGCCCGACCAAGGCGCCGGAATATCTCGCCGGCGGCAAGCGCGTCATCTCGACGCCGATCACCGATGTGATCCACCGCTTCGAGGGGATCACCGCCGTCACCATCGCGCGCGACGCCGAGGGCTTCGTCGCCGCCGCCGTGGCCGCGATGCGCGAGGGCGATGATTCCGACTTCGTCGCCGTGGATGACCTGCTGGCCACCATCTCCTGGGATGGCATCCATGACCGGATGGCCGCGCTGCTGTCGGCGGCCGAGATGCGCCGCATGGCCGCCCCCGTGGTGCACATGCGCGCCGCGTCCATCGCCGACACGCTGGTGGTGGGTGCCGGCTTCGCCGGCGCCGTCATGGCCGAGCGCCTGGCCTCGGCCGGGCAGAAGGTGATGGTGGTGGACCGCCGCCCGCATCTCGGCGGCAATGCCTATGACGAGCATGACGATGCGGGGCTGCTGGTGCATCGCTACGGCCCGCACATCTTCCACACCAACAGCGACGACGTGCTGCGCTACCTCTCGCGCTTCACCGCCTGGCGCCCGTATGAGCACCGCGTGCTCTCGCTCACCGAGCGCGGCCTCGTCCCCATGCCGATCAACCGGACCACGCTGAACCGCATGTTCAGCCTGCGCCTCGCCGATGAGGAGACGACGCAGGCCTTCCTGGCCAGCCTCGCCGAGGAGGTGGGCGAGGTGATTTCCGCGCGGGACTTCGTCGTCGCCTCGGTGGGCAGCCGGCTCTATGAGGCGCTTTTTCGCGGCTACACGGTGAAGCAGTGGGGCGTGGACCCGTCCGAGCTCGACCGCTCGGTGACGGCCCGCGTGCCGACGCGGACCTCGGCCGATGACCGCTACTTCCTCGACCGGCACCAATGCATGCCGGCCGCCGGCTACACGCGGATGTTCGAGAACATGCTGGACCATCCGAACATCGTCTTCATGCCCTCGACCGACCATGCCGATGTGCCGCGCGCTCGCTTCCGCCACACGGTCTTCACCGGGCCGGTGGATGCCTATTTCAACCACCGCTTCGGCGCGCTGCCCTACCGCTCACTCATCTTCGAGCATGAGACGCGCGACGTGGAATTCGCGCAGCCGGTGGCGACGATCAACTATCCCGCCCTCGACACGCCCTACACGCGCTGCACCGAGTTCAAGCATCTGACCGGCCAGAGCCATCGCCGCACGAGCCTGTGCCGCGAGCGTTCCTCGGCCGAGGGCGAGCCCTACTACCCGGTGCCCAACCTCGCCAACCAGGCGCTGTACAAGCGCTATGAGGCGCTGGCGGACCAGGAGCCGGACATGACCTTCCTCGGCCGCCTCGGCACCTATCGCTACCTGAACATGGACCAGGTGGTGGGCCAGGCGCTGGCGGCGGCGCGACGCCTGACGGAGGGCAGCCTGGCCCGGGTGCGGGCGGCGGAGTAGGGCGCCCGATCCGTGTTCGCGGATTTCGTCTGGGGTGGCTTCGAGGGCGCCAGCCATCGGCGCCATGACGGCAAGCGGGTGGATTCCATCGCGGGCACGCAGCATGACCGATGGGCCATGCTGGACCACGCGATCCTCCGCTCGCTCGGCGTCCGCTGCGCGCGGGAATCGCTGCGCTGGCACCTCATCGAGCGGCGGCGCGGGGAGTATGACTTCACCTCCGCGCTGGAGCAGGTCCGTGGCGCGCGCGCGGCCGGCATGCGCGTCGTCTGGGGCCTGTGCCACTGGGGCGTGCCGGATCACCTCGACGTGATGTCGCCCGAATTCCCGCGCGCGCTGGCGGATTTCGCGCGCGCCTGCGTGCGGATGCTGCGGGCAGAGGGTGCTGATGTCGCGGGCTGGGTGCCGGTGAACGAGATGGCCTTCTGGGCCTGGGCGGGCGGAGAGACCGGCGGCTTCGGACCCTATCTGATGAAGCGTGGCGACCAGCTGAAGCACCAGCTCGTGCGTGGCCACCTCGCCGCCGTGCGCGCGCTGCGGGAGGCGGGCGCGCTGGAGCCGATCATGGTGTGCGAGCCGCTGATCTGGGTGGTGCCCCGGGAGGGCCGGAACGAGGAAGCGCAGGCCCGTGCGGAGGTCGAGGCCTCCTTCGCCGCGCTGGACCAGATCCTCGCGGAGGATGCCTCGGCGATCGATGTCGTGGGCTTCAACTACTACCCGCACAACCAGTGGACGCTGCTGCGCCGCACGGTGCGGCAGGGCAGCCGGGCGTATCGCCCGTTGCGCGAATTGCTGCGTGACGCCGCCCGCCGCTTCGACCGGCCCATCATCATCAGCGAGACGGGCGCAGAGGATCCGATGGGCGATGCCTGGCTCGGCTACATTGCGGCGGAAGCCCAGGCGGCGCTCGACCTCGGCGTGGATCTGCAGGCCCTCTGCGTCTATCCGATCCTGGATTATCCGGGCTGGGACAATGGAAGGCACTGCCCCTGCGGGCCGATCGGCACCGAAGACGGGCGGCGCTTCGTCCGGCCCGGACAGCGCGCGGCCCTGCAAAGGCTCGGCGCGCTGCGGGCGCGCTCCCCCGTCCGATAAGGCGTGTTGCGGAAGCCCCCCGCGCGGGGAATGATGGCACATGGCCACGAACCTCCGCCCCGACATCGCCCTCGCCCAACGCCTCTTCGATGCGCTGCGCGAGACCACCTTCGACGGCGTGGGCGTCACGCGCGAGGCCTATGGGCGGGGCGAGGAAATCGCCCATGCGCTGGTCCGCGCCGAGGCGGAGCGGCTCGGCCTCGAGATCAGCGTGGATTTCGCGGGCAACATGTACATGACGCTGCCCGGCACCGATCGCAGCCTGCCGCGCATCATCCTGGGCAGCCACCTCGATTCCGTGCCGCAGGGCGGCAATTACGATGGTGCGGCCGGCGTGCTCTGCGGCATGGCGGTGGTGGCCGGCATGCGCCAGGCGGGCTTCACGCCGACGCGCGACGTGACGGTGATGGCGATCCGCGCCGAGGAGGGCGGCGCCTGGTTCAACGGCTTCCCTGGCAGCCGCGGCGCGCTGGGCAGCTTCCCGCCCGAGAACCTCTCGATCCTGCGGCCCGACACCGGCCTTTCGCTGGAGCACCACATGCGCGAACTGGGCTTCGACCCGGACGCGCTGCGCCAGGGCCGTAAGCACCTCCTGCCCGAAGCGGTCGCGGCCTATGTCGAGCTGCATATCGAGCAGGGGCCGGTGCTGGACGCGGAGGAGATCCCGATGGGCCTCGTCACCGCACTGCCGGGCAACCGCCGCATCCGGCGCGGCATCGTGCGCGGCGAGTGGAATCATTCGGGCGCGACGCCGCGCGCCTATCGCCATGATGCGGCGCTGGCGCTCGCGGAATTCGCGCACCGGCTGGACCAGTTCTGGGGCGCGCTGGAGGCGGAAGGCGTGCCGCTCGTCATCACCTTCTGCACCATCACGACGACAGATCAGGCGGGGTTCGGCAAGGTGCCGGGCGAGATCACCTTCAGCCTTGATGTGCGCGCGCCGGAACTCGCCACGCTCGATCGCGCCTATGCCGAGATCGAGCGGCTGATCGCCGAGATCAGCGCCGCGCGCGGCGTGAGCTTCGCGCTGGAAGGCCGGCAGGCCAGCGTGCCCACGCCGATGGATGCCAAGCTGCGCGAGGCGCTGCGGCAATCGGCCGAGGCGATGGGCATCGCGCACAAGATCATGCCCTCCGGCGGCGGGCATGACGCGGCGGCCTTCGCCCAGGCCGGCATTCCGGCCGCCATGGTCTTCGTCCGCAACCAGAATGGCAGCCACACGCCGCTGGAGGACATGCGGATGGAGGATTTCGCCGCCGCCACCGCCGCCATCACGCATTGGTGCGCGAAGGCCGCGGCGGCGTAGTTCGCGTCACACGTTGAACCGGAACAGCATCACGTCGCCGTCGCGCACGACGTAGGTCTTGCCCTCGACGCGCATCTTGCCCGCTTCCTTGGCACCCTGCTCGCCGTTCAGCGTGATGTAGTCGTCATAGCCGATGGTCTCGGCCGCGATGAAGCCGCGCTCGAAATCGCCATGGATCACGCCCGCCGCCTGCGGCGCCGTCATGCCGCGGATGATGGTCCAGGCGCGCGTCTCCTTCGGCCCCACGGTGAAGTAGGTGATCAGGCCGAGCAGGCCGTAACCCGCGCGAATGACGCGATCGAGCCCGCTGTCGGAGAGGCCCAGCGTCTCCAGGAACTCGCCGCGATCGGCCTCGGCCATCTGCGCAATCTCGGCCTCGATGGCGGCCGAGACGACGACGGCACTGGCCTTCTCGCGTGCCGCGAATTCCAGCACGCGCTGGCTGTGGGCATTGCCGGTGGCGGCGGCACCCTCCTCCACGTTGCAGACGTAGAGCACGGGCTTCGTCGTCATCAGGCCGAGGCGCTTGGCCGCCTCCTCCTCGCCCTTGGGCACGGCAGTGCGGGCAGCACGGCCGGCCTGAAGCGCAGGCAGCAGCGCCTCGACGAGGGCGAGTTGCGCCTGCGCCTCCTTGTCATTGCCGCGCGCCTTCTTCTGCAGCGCGGGCACGCGCTTCTCGAGGCTGTCGAGGTCGGCCAGCATCAGCTCGGTCTCGATCGTCTCCATGTCGCGCAGCGGGTCCACGCTGCCCTCGACATGCGTCACGTCGCCATCCTCGAAGCAGCGCAGCACGTGCACGATGGCATCCACCTCGCGGATGTTGCCGAGGAACTGGTTGCCCAGCCCCTCGCCCTTGGAGGCGCCACGCACCAGGCCCGCGATATCCACGAATTCCAGGCTGGTCGGAATGATCTTCTGGCTCTTGCCGATGGTGGCGAGCTTGGAGAGGCGCTCATCCGGCACGGCCACGCGGCCGATATTGGGCTCGATCGTGCAGAAGGGGTAATTCGCCGCCTGCGCCGCCACCGTCTGCGTCAGCGCGTTGAACAGGGTGGACTTGCCGACATTGGGCAGGCCCACGATTCCACAATTGAAGCCCATGTCTTCCGTTCCGTCTGAAGGGGGTCAGGCCAGCAGGTTGGCCAATTCCTGCACGCGCACCGAGGCCGCGATGCGGGCCGCGGCGTCATCCGTGGGCAGGGAAAGTGCGGCCGCGCGCAGCAGCGGCACGAGCACGCCGGGCGCCAGCCCCGCGCGCCGGGTGGCGTTGCCGAGCGCGGTGGCGATCTCGGCCGCCGTGCCGCCAGGGGCGAGCAGATCCGCCGCCTCCAGCAGCAGCGCGGCGCGGCTTGCGGCCTCGGCCGCGGCCAGTGCCACGGCCTTGCCGCGGCGAATGTCGCTGATCGGGCCCGGCTCGCCCGCGCGGGGCAGGCAGGCGGTGAGGCCCGCCGCCGCCTGCGCCTCGGTCGCGGCGAACTGGCGCAGCGCCTGGGCGATGGCGGCCGCCGCGTTCAGCAGATCCTCGGGGCCTGGGCCACCGAAGAATTCCTCGACCACGACCGGTTCCATCAGGCTTTCTCCTGGGTGAGCAACGCCACCCGCGTCATGAATTCCGCCGGCTTGCCCTCGGCCAGCAGGGGCGCCGCATCGGCCAGCGCATCGACCAGCGGGCCAACCCAGCCTTCATCCTTGGCGAAGCCGCCCAGGACATAGCCGCTCACGCGGTCCTTTTGGCCGGGATGGCCGATGCCCAGCCGCACGCGGCCGAATTCCGGCGTGCCCAGCGCGCGCTGCATGTCACGCAGCCCGTTATGCCCGGCCGTGCCCCCACCCTGCTTCACGCGCATCTTGCCCGGTGCGAGGTCGAGCTCGTCATGCCAGGCGGTGATGGCGGCGGGCGGGATCTTGTGGAAGGCGCTGGCGGGCTTCACCGCATCGCCGCTGAGATTCATGTAGGTCTGCGGCTTGAGGAGGAAGACCTTCTCGCCGGCGAGGGTTCCCTCGGCCAGTTCCGCCTTGAACTTGGACCGCCACGGGGAGAACCCGTGGCGGCGTTGAATGGCGTCGAGCGCCATGAAGCCGATATTGTGGCGCTGCCTTGCGTGTTCGGGCCCGGGATTGCCGAGACCCACCCAGAGCAGCGCCAAGCCGGCTTACTTCTTCTTCGCGGGGGCCTTGGCGGCGGCAGCGGCGGCGGGCGCCTTCTGCTTGGTCGCCTGGACCTCGGCCGGCGGCGCGGCCACCGCATCCTCGACCACGGTCGGCGCGGCGATGGTCGCCACCACGAAGTCGCGGCCGGTGATCACGGGCTTGGCGCCGAAGCTGTCCTTCACGGCGGACCAGCGCAGGCTGTCACCGATCTTCGCTTCCGCCAGATCCACCTCGAAGCGCTCGGGCACCGTGTCCACGTCGGCCATCACCTCGATCTCGCGGCGGACGACATTCAGCACGCCGCCCGTCTTGATGCCGGGGCAGGTCTCTTCGTGCAGGAAGGCGACGGGCACCTTCACGCGGATGCGCGCGCCGGGGGCGAGCCGCTGGAAATCGATGTGCAGCGGGCGGTCCGTGACCGGGTCGAACTGGACGTCGCGCATCAGGGCGCGCTCCGTCGGGCCGTCCTTCACCGCCACCTCATAGAGGTGCGACTGCCAGCCGCCCTTGTGCATTTCCTTCATGATGTCGCGGGGGTCGAAAGCGACCAGCGTCGCCTCCTTCTTCGCCCCATAGACAACACCGGGGACAAGCCCCTCTCGCCGGGTCGCGCGCGCCGCCCCCTTACCGGCACGCCCGCGCGCCGCGGCCTCGATCCTGATGGTTTGGACCATGCCACTTGCTCCTTAACGGGTGTGATTCCGCACGGCGCGATGGGCGCACGCACGGAGGCGGCCTCCAGGGGTGCCACCGTGCGAGGGGGTTTAGGGGAAGCGCGCGGCGCCGCCAAGCCCCGATCCGCCGCCGCATGCCAGGGATGCGGCGCTCACGCCGCGGCGCGCGCCCCCGGCACGCCACGCACGCGCCCGCCCGGCATGGCGCCCGCGATGCCGGCGGCGAGGTCGGCCGCTTCCAGCAGGCGCTGCCAGTTCACCCCGGTCTCGACCCCCATGCGGTGGAACATCCAGACCGCATCCTCCATCGCCGTATTGCCCGTGGCCCCCGGCGCATAGGGGCAGCCGCCGATCCCGCCCGATCCAGCATCGAAGACGCGGCAGCCCGCCTCCCACGCGGCGGCCATGTTGGCGAGGCCGAGGCCATAGGTGTCATGCCCGTGATAGGCGAAGCGGTTGCCGAAATGCTCGATCGCCTGGCGCATCAGGCGTCGCACCTGGTCGGGTGCGGCATTGCCCGTGGTGTCGCAGAGCGAGATCTCCATCTCCGGATTCAGCGCGGCGACACGCTCCACCCAGGAGAGCGCCTCCGCCTCATCCACCACGCCCTCGAAGGGGCAATGGAAGGTGCAGGAGAGGTTGAAGCGGATCTTCTGGCCGGGCGGCGCATCGCGCACGATGGAGGAGAGATCATCGAAGCTCGCCTGGCGCGAGCGGTTGAGGTTGGCCTGGTTGTGCCCCTCGGTGAGCGACATGAAGAGGCCGAGGCGATCGGCACCCGCCGCGATCGCCGCGTCGAAACCGCGGCGGTTGGGCACCAGCACAGTGCATTCCAGGCCATCCAGCTGCTTCGCCGCCTGCAGCACCTCGCCCGTATCCGCCATCTGCGGGATGGCCTTGGGGCTGACGAAGCTGCCCACCTCCATGCGGCGGATTCCGGCGGCATGCAGCGCGCGGACAAGGGCGATCTTCGTCTCGGTCGGCACGAATTGCTTGATGGGCTGCAGCCCGTCGCGCGGGCTCACCTCGGAGAGGGTGACGTTCATCGGGCTTCTCCCAGCAATTCATGGAACACATGGTCATTGTCAGCACCGGCGGCGCGGCCCGTCCAGCGCACCATCTCGGCCGGTGTCACGCCATCGAGGCGGAAGGGCGGTGCGGGGTGCAGCACCTCGCCCAGCAGCGGGTCCTGCACCGGCAGCACCGTGCCGCGCGCCCGGAAGTGCGGGTCATTCGCGCAATCGGCCATGTCATAGAGGCGCGAGCAGGGAACCTCGGCCTGCTCCAGCAGCGCCTCGGCCTCGCGCGCCGGCAGGGTCTTCGTCCAGGCGGCGATGGCGGCGTCGAGTTCGGCCGCGTGTTCGCAGCGGCCGCCATTCGTCGCCATGCGGGGATCGGCCGAAAGCTCCTCACGGCCGATCAGCGTCATCAGGCGGCGGAAGATCAGGTCCGAATTGCCAGCGACGCAGAGCCACTTCCCATCGGCGCAGGGATAGGTGTTGGTGGGGGCGGCGGTCGGAATCGCCGCGCCCGCCGGCTGGCGGATGGCGCCAGTGAGCCCGTATTCCGGCAGCATGCCCTCCATCAGCGAGAAGACGCTGCTGACGAGGTCGAGATCCAGGATGCGCCCCTTGCCGTCGGGGGTGCGGTCCCGCCCCCAGCAGGCGGAGACCAGCGCGAGCGCCGCATACATGCCGGCCAGATCGTCGCTGATGGAGACGCCGCAGCGCGGCGGCGGATATTCGCTCTGGCCGGGATTGGCGGTCAGGTGGCGCAGGCCGCCCATCGCCTCGCCGATGGCGCCGAAGGCGGGCTTGTCGCGGTAAGGCCCGTCCTGCCCATAGCCGCTGATGCGCGCGATGGTGAGGCGCGGATTTTCCGCCTGCAGCACGGCGGGGCCAAGGCCGATGCGCTCCAGGTAGCCCGGGCGGAAATTCTCGACCATCGCATCGGCGCGGGCGCAAAGCGCCTTCACGCGGCGCTGGCCCTCGGCACTCTTCAGGTCGAGCGTGACGGAGAGCTTGTTGCGGCCATGCACGCTGAACCAGACGGAATGCCCGTCCTTCTTCGAGCCCCAGCCGCGAAAGGGGTCGCCCTCCGGCGGCTCGACCTTGATGACCTCGGCGCCGAGATCAGCCAGCAGGCGGGTGCAGAAGGGGGCGGCGATATAGTGCCCCAGCTCGACGATCTTCAGGCCTTGCAAGGGCAGCATGCGTGTTCCCCCGTGATTCACCGCGCGGGTGTAGCGCGGGCCGGCCCCGCCGAGAAATCCCGCGAAAGGGAATCTTCATTCACGCGGCCTATGGATCATGTCCGGGAGCGGTTCCCCTGCCTCTCCCGTCTCTCCCGGATGCCGCCTGCATGCGCGCAGGCGCGTGACCCAACTCGGGGGCGGGTGCCTCGCGGCATCCGCCCCCATCTTTCGGGCGCCCCGCTTCCGGCCTGCCTCCGCATGCGCCACTCTCCCGCGCATCACGCCGGAGGAATTCCCCCATGGATGAACGCACCAAGACCCTGGCCCAGGCCGCCGGCCTCGCTGCCACGGCCACCCGCTTCCCCGCCGATGTGGAGGAGGCGTTGGCCACCCTCGCCAAGCACAAGGCCGCCCTGCCCCGCAGCAGCGATCCGGCGCTGGAGCCCACTCCCGCCTATCAGGGGCCGCGCGCATGACCGCGCCGCACCAGATGACACTGGCCGAGGCCTCGGGCCTGATCGCGGCCCGCCGGCTCTCGCCCGTCGAGCTCCTCGCCGATTGCGCGGCGCGCATCGCGGCCGTCGAGCCGCAGGTCAACGCCTTCATCCGCCAGACGCTGCCCGAGGCCGAGGCCGCGGCGCGCGAGGCCGAGGCCGAGATCGCGAAGAACGGCCCGCGCTCGGCGCTGCACGGCATCCCCATCGGCATCAAGGACATCATTGACCTGGCCGGCCACCCCACGACCTGCCACTCGCGCCTGCGCCTGGATCATGTGGCGACGGAAGACGCAGCGGTGGTAGGGCTGCTGCGCAAGGCGGGCGCGGTGTTTCCGGGCAAGCTCGCCACCCATGAATTCGCCATTGGCGGCCCCGCCTTCGACCTGCCCTTCCCGCCCGCGCGCAACCCCTGGAATACGGCGCATCACCCGGGCGGCTCCTCCTCCGGCTCGGGGGCGGCGGTGGCCGCGCGCATGCTGCCGGCGGCGCTGGGCACCGACACCGGCGGCAGCGTGCGGCACCCGGCCTCGCATTGCGGCATCGTCGGCCTCAAGGCGACCTACGGCCTGGTCCCGCGCGAGGGCGTGTTTCCGCTGGCCTTCTCGCTCGACCATGTGGGACCGCTGACGCGCACCGTGCGCGACGCCGCGCTGATGCTGAACGTGATGTCCGGCGGGCGCGAGGATTACTCGCGGGACCTCGGCCTCGGCCTCAAGGGCCTGCGCATCGGCTTCGTGCGGCATTTCCATGAGACGGACATGCCGGCCGACGCGGAAATGGCGGCGGCGCTGGAAGAGGGCGCGCGGCTGCTTGCGGCCGAGGGCGCCATCGTCACCGATGTGACGCTGCCGCGGCTTTCGGAATTCGCCGCCGTGAACCGCACGGTGCTCTATGCCGAGAGCTCGGCCGTGCATGAGGAATGGCTGACCACGCGGCCCGACGAATACGCGAATGTCACGCGCCGCCGCCTGCTGCCCGGCCTCTTCCTGCCGGCGGTGGACTACATGCACGCGGCGCGGCGCCGCACGCAGCTCATCGCCGCGATCGAGGCCGCCTTCCAGGATGTGGACGTCCTGCTGACGGCGAGCAGCATGGACCCCGCCTGCCGCATCGACGACACCGAAGCGGTGGAGCGCACCTATCCGCGCCAGGCGCGCACGCCCTTCAACGTCAGCGGGCACCCGGCCATCACGGTGATGTCGGGCCTGTCCTCCGGCGGGCTGCCGCTCTCGCTGCAATTCGTGACGCCGGCCTTCACCGAGGCGCTTCTGCTGCGCGTGGCCCATGGCTTCGAACGCGCGGCGCCCTGGAAGGACCGTGCGCCGCCGCTCGATGGCTGAGGCGGTCTTTCCGCCCGGCTGCGTCGTCGCCGTCGGGCTGAAGAGCGAGGCGGCACTGCTGCCGCCGGGCGTGCGCTGCGTGGTCTCGGGCGGCGATCCGGGGCGGCTGGACGCGCTCTGGCCCGCCGATGCGACGGCGGTGCTCTCCTTCGGCATCGCGGGCGGGCTCGCGCCCGGCGTGACGACGGGCGAGTTGCTTGTCGCCTCGTCCTTGTGGGAGGCAGGCGAGACGCTTGGCGTGGACGCGTCCTGGCAGGCGGCGATCGCGGCGCGCTGCGGAGCGCGGGCCAGCCTCATTGCCGCGAGCGGGACGCTGCTGGCCAGCGCCGCCGAGAAGGGTGCGCTGCATCGCGCCTCGGGCGCGCGGGCGGTGGACATGGAAAGCGGCGCCGCATGGCGCTTCGCGCGAGCGCGCGGCCTGCCCTTTGCCGCGTTGCGCGCCGTGGCCGATGGGCCCGGGGATGTGCTGCCCGAGGCCGCCACCGTCGGGCTCAACCCGGACGGCTCGCCCGCGCCGCTGCGCGTGCTCGGCGCGCTGCTGCGCCGCCCGGGCGACCTGCCTGCCCTGCTGCGCCTCGCGCGCGCCAGCGCCGCCGCCCATGCGGCGTTGCGCCGCGCGCTTGCCTCCGCCGGGCCCGCGCTCTAACTGCCGCGCAAACCGGAGGACCCTTCATGCTTCGCCGCACGCTTCTCACCGCCGCCCCTGCCGCCCTCGCCCTGCCCGCCGCCGCGCAGGACTGGCCCACCGCGCCGATCCGCGGCGTCGTGCCCTTCGCGGCCGGCAGCGCCACCGACATCGTCGCCCGCCTCTTCGCCGAGCGCATGCGCGAGGGGCTGGGCCAGCCCGTCGTCGTGGAGAACCGCGCCGGCGCCTCGGGCCTGATCGGCGCCGAGGCGGTGGCGCGCGCCACGCCCGATGGCAACACCATCCTCTTCGGCACCAACTCCACCAATGCGGCCGCCAATGCCCTGTTCCGCCGCGTGCCTTTCGACATGGAGCGCGACTTCGCGCCCATCTCGCTGCTGGCCTCGGTGCCGCTGCTCGTCGCCGTCGCGGCCAACAGCCCGCACCGCACGCTGAATGACCTGCTGACGGCGGCGCGCGCCCGGCCCGAGGCGGTGACCTTCGCCTCCGCCTCCTCCTCGCAGCGCGTCGCGACCGAGATGCTGGCCAGCATGGCGCAGGCGCGCATGCTGCACGTGCCCTACCGCTCCTCCCCCGCCGCCGTGCAGGACCTCATCGCGGGGCGCGTGGACCTCTTTGTGGCCGACCAGGCGGTGATCCTGCCCGCCGCCCAGGCCGGCCAGCTGCGCGTGCTGGGCGTGACCACGCGCGGCCGCTCGCCGCAGCTGCCCGAGATTCCGACGGTGGCGGAGGCCGGCAACCTGCCGAGTTACGAGCTCTTCGCCTGGTTCGTGCTGGTAGCACCGGCCGGCACGCCCACGCCGCACATCGCACGCCTCAACGCCGCCGTGCGCCAGGCCAGCGCGAATCCCGAACTGCGCCAGCGGCTGGAGCAGGTGCTGGGCATGACCGTCACGCCCTCCACGCCGGAGGAGGCACAGGCCTTCATGCGCAGCGAGACGGTGAAGTGGACCAACGCGATCCGCGCCGCCGGCATCGAACCGGAATAGGCCGCGGCCCGGCGGCCAACGCAAAAGGGCGAGCCGCGAGGCTCGCCCTTTTTTGTGTTCCATCAGGAAGAGTGGCGCACCCGGAAGGACTCGAACCTCCAACCCCCAGATTCGTAGTCTGGTGCTCTATCCATTGAGCTACGGGTGCTTGCCGTGGCCCGGGGAATAGCCTTCGCGGCCATGCCGCGCAACCCCCCGGGCGTCAGCTTTGTGACGATCCCGCCGCGCGTTGCGGCAGGGGCGCCATGCGTGCCGCGCGGATCAACCGGCGATCTTGTTCAGCTCCCGCACCACGCTCTCGCCCATCACGGAGCAGCTGATGCGCGCCATGCCGGGCTGCATGATATCCGCCGTGCGCATCCCGCCGGCCAGCACGCGCTCCACCGCCTGCTCGACCATGCGCGCCTGCTCCTCCATGCCGAAGGACCAGCGCAGCAGCATGGCGAAGGAAAGGATCTGCGCCGACGGATTCGCGATGCCCTTGCCCGCGATGTCCGGCGCCGAGCCATGGATCGGCTCATAGAGCGCATGCCGCCGGCCATCGGGCTGCACCGCGCCCAGCGTCGCCGAGGGCAGCATGCCGAGCGAGCCCGTGAGCGCGGCCGCGAGGTCGCTCAGCACATCGCCGAACAGGTTCGAGGCGAGGATCACGTCGAACTGCTTGGGGCGCGAGCAGAGCTGCATCGCAGCGTTGTCCGCGTACATGTGCTCCAGCTCGACATCCGGGAACTCGGCCTTGTGGACCTCGCTCACCACGGCGCGCCAGAGGCGGCCGGACTGCATGACGTTGGCCTTCTCGGTGCTCGTCACCTTGTTGCGGCGCTTGCGCGCGAGGTCGAAGGCAACGCGCGCGGCGCGGGCGATCTCGTCCTCGGAATACACTTCGGTATCAATGCCGATGCGCTTGCCATTCGCATCGGTGTGGATGCCGCGCGGCTCACCGAAATAGATGCCGCCGGTGCTCTCGCGCACGATCATGATGTCGAGGCCGCGCACCACGTCGGGCTTGAGCGAGGAGGCGTCCACAAGCGGATCGAGCACGATGGCCGGGCGCAAATTGGCGAAGAGCCCCAGCTCCTTGCGCAGCCGGAGGATGCCGAGCTCGGGGCGCTGCTCGAAGGGCAGCTTGTCCCACTTGGGGCCGCCGACGCTGCCGAACAGCACCGCATCCGCTTCGCGCGCCGCTTCCAGCGTGCGGTCCGGGCAGGGCACGCCCTCGGCGTCGATTGCCGCTCCACCGACCAGGCCCTCGCCGATCTCGAAGCGCACGAGGCGGCGCTGCTCCATCCAGTCGATGACGCGGCGGACCTCGTGCATCACCTCGGGCCCGATGCCGTCACCGGGCAGGACGAGGAGCTTCTTGTTGGCGATCACAGGCGGTTCTCCGCGGCATGCAGCCAGGGCTGGGCCTGGCGCTGCTTGTCTTCGTAGCTGTCGATGGATTGGGTGTGCTGCATGGTCTGGCCGATATCGTCCAGGCCGTTCAGCAGGCAGTGGCGGCGGAACGGATCAATGGCAAAGGGAATCTCCTCGCCATTCGGGCGCACCACGACGTTGCGCTCGAGGTCCACCGTGATGCGGGCGTTGCCGCCGAGCTTGGCGTCCTCCATCAGCTTCTCGCAGATCTCCCGCGGCAGGCGGATGGGCAGCAGGCCGTTCTTGAAGCTGTTGTTGTGGAAGATGTCGGCGAAGTCCGGCGCGATGACGCAGCGGATGCCGAAATCGAGCAGGGCCCAGGGGGCATGCTCGCGCGAGGAGCCGCAGCCGAAATTCTCGAAGGCGATGAGGATCTCAGCCTTGCGATAGGGCTCCTGGTTCAGCACGAAATCCGGCTGCTCCGAGCCATCCGCATTGTAGCGGAAATTGGCGAAAAGGTTCTTGCCGAAGCCCGTGCGCGCGATGGACTTCAGGAAGCGCGCGGGGATGATCTGGTCGGTGTCGACATTGGCCTTGGGCAGCGGGGCCGCGATGCCGGTCAGCGTGGTGAAGGCTTGCATGTCACAGGCTCCCCTTGGGCTGATAATCACGCACATCGGCCAGGTGGCCGGCAATCGCAGCCGCCGCAGCCATGGCGGGCGAGAGCAGGTGCGTGCGCCCGCCCGGGCCCTGGCGCCCTTCGAAGTTGCGGTTGCTGGTGCTGGCGCTGCGCTGGCCCGGCGTCAGCTTGTCCGGGTTCATGCCGAGGCACATCGAGCAGCCCGCCTCGCGCCACTCGAAGCCGGCCTCGGTCAGAATGCGATCCAGCCCCTCGGCTTCCGCCTGCGCCTTCACGAGGCCGGAACCCGGCACCACCATGGCGCGCACGCCATCGGCCACGCGGCGGCCCTTGGCGATGGCGGCGGCGGCGCGGATGTCCTCGATGCGGCTGTTGGTGCAGCTGCCGATGAAGGCGACGTCGATCTTGAGGTCCGTCAGCTTCTGGCCCGGCGTCAGGCCCATGTATTCGACCATGCGGCGAAGCTGGGCGCGGCGCGCCTCGTCCTTCGCCTCTTCCGGGTTGGGCACCACGCCGGTGATGGGCAGCACGTCCTCGGGGCTGGTGCCCCAGGTGACCTGCGGTGCGATCTCATGCGCGGCAAGCTTCACCACGCGGTCGTAATGCGCGCCCGGATCGCTCGGCAGGCTGCGCCAATATTCCATGGCGCGCTCCAGCGCCTCGCCTTTCGGTGCCATGGGGCGACCGCGGATATAGTCGAAGGTGGTCTGGTCCGGCGCCACCATGCCGGCGCGCGCGCCGCCCTCGATGGACATGTTGCAGAGCGTCATGCGGCCGGCCATGTCGAGCGCGCGAATGGTGTCGCCGCAATACTCGATGACGTGGCCGGTGCCGCCCGCCGTGCCAATCTTGCCGATGATGGCGAGCGTGATGTCCTTGCCCGAGCAGCCGATGGCGAGGTTGCCCTCGACCAGCACCTGCATGTTCTTGGCCGGCTTCTGCAGCAGCGTCTGCGTCGCCAGCACATGCTCCACCTCGGAGGTGCCGATGCCGAAGGCGAGCGCGCCCATCGCACCATGCGTCGAGGTGTGGCTGTCACCGCAGACGATGGTCATACCCGGCAGCGAACGCCCCAGTTCCGGCCCAATGACATGGACGATGCCCTGGCGCTGGTCGAGCAACGGGATCAGCGGCATGCCGAATTCGGCCGCGTTCTTCTCCAGCGTCTCCACCTGCAGGCGGCTCTCGGGGTCCACAATGCCGGTGTAGCGCGAGGCGTCAGTGGCGATGTTGTGGTCGATCACGCCGAGCGTCAGGTCCGGCCGGCGGATCTTGCGGCCGGCGAGGCGCAGCCCCTCGAAGGCCTGCGGCGTCGTCACCTCATGGGTGAGGTGGAGGTCGATGTAGAGAAGGGCCGTCCCGTCCGGCAGCGTCTCGACCACATGGGCGGCCCAGATCTTGTCGAACAGCGTGCGCGGCTTTCCGTCGCTCATTGGCGGCTTCTCCCTCTCGGTCTCTCAACGGGGCGAGGGGCCCGGCGGGGCCCTTCGCAGGCATCGGCCGGGGGCGGCAGCGGCCCCCGGCATCCGGGCCTCAGGCCTCGGCGGCGTCCTTGGCGGCAGCCTCGGGGGCCGTGCGCAGGCCGAGCTTCTCGGCGATGCGCGCCGACTTGCCGGTGCGGCCACGCAGGTAATACAGCTTCGCGCGGCGCACCTTGCCGCGACGCACCACGGAGATCTCCGCGATGGCCGGGGAGTGCAGCGGGAAGACGCGCTCCACGCCCTCGCCGTAGGAGAGCTTGCGCACGGTGAAGTTGCTGTGCAGGCCGCGGTTGGAGCGCGCGATCACCACGCCCTCATAGGCCTGAACGCGCGTGCGCTCGCCTTCCACGACCTTCACCATGACGCGCACGGTGTCACCGGCGGCGAATTCGGGAACGGGACGGCTCGCGGTCAGGCGGGCCTTCTGGTCGGCGTCGAACTGCTGCAAGAGGTTCATGGTCAAGTCCTTTCGAAGAGATTGCTTTAGGCCGGGGCTTGCGCGCCCGCAACCTGCATGCGGTTCCAGAGATCGGGCCGCCGCTCGCGCGTCGCGGCCTCGGATTGGGTGCGCCGCCAGCGCGCCACCTCGGCATGGTGGCCCGAGAGCAGCACGGGCGGGACGGCGCGGCCCTGCCATTCGGCGGGCCGCGTGTAGTGCGGGTATTCGAGCAGCCCCGCGCTGTGGCTTTCCTCGACGGCGCTTTCGGAGGCACCCATGACGCCGGGCAGCAGCCGCACGCAGGCATCGAGCAACGCCAGAGCGGCAACCTCGCCCCCCGAAAGGACGTAGTCGCCGAGGCTGACCTCGCGCATGCCGCGCGCCTCGATCACCCGCTGATCCAGGCCCTCGTACCGGCCGCAGAACAGCACGACGCCGGGCCCGGCCGCAAAGTCGCGGACCATCGCCTGGTCGAGCAGCCGGCCACGCGGCGTCAGATAGACCAGCGGCCGCGCATCGCCATCCGGCATCGCGGCCGAGATGGCGGCATCCGCCACATCGGGGCGCATGACCATGCCGGCGCCGCCGCCGAAGGGCGTGTCGTCCACGGTGCGGTGGCGGTCCGTCGCGAAGCTGCGGATGTCCAGCGCTTCGCAGCGCCAGATGCCCTCGCGCAGCGCGCGCCCGGCGAGCGAGACACCGAGCGGCCCGGGGAACATCTCCGGGAAGAGCGTCAGGATCGTCGCGTGCCAGCTCATGCCGCACCCGCCTCCCCTTGCTCATCCGGCTGCGGTTCCACCAGGATTTCCGCCGGCAGCACCACGGTCACGCGGCGCGCCGCGATGTCCACCGCGGGCACCGCCGCGCGCGTGAAGGGCACCAGCCGCTCGGGCGGCCCCTCCAGCACGAGGAAGGCGCCCGCCCCGTGATCCTCGACCGAGCGCACCCGGCCCAGCGCCTCGCCCGCCTCGGTCACCGCCGCAAGGCCTTCGAGGTCCGAGAGGTAGAACTCGTCGGGGTCCTCGGGCGGCGGCAGCGCCTCGCGCGGAACATAGAGGCGCGTGCCGGTCAGCCGCGCGGCCTGGTCGCGGTCGTTCACGCCATCGATGCGGGCCAGGTCCGGCGCCAGCATCTCCAGCACGAAGCGCTGCGTGCCCGTGGCGTCGCTCAGCGGGCCATAGGCCGTCAGATCCTCGGGCTCGGCGGTGAAGCTGCGGACGCGCACCAGGCCCCGCACACCGTGCGGCCTCCCGATCTCGCCCAACAGGATCATCGCCGGCGCCATGGATCAGATCAGCGCGCGGCGGCCGCGGCGCGTTCCTGCGCCTTCTTCTTCGGCGCCGACTGGATCGGCTGCGTCGGGATCGCGGGCATCGCCATCAGGCCGGCGCGGCCCAGGAACTTCGCCACGCGGTCCGTCGCCAGCGCGCCCTGGGAGAGCCACTCCTTGATGCGCTCCTCCTGCAGGCGGATGCGGTCGGCATGCTCGGCCGGCAGCATCGGGTTGTAGCTGCCCACCTTCTCGATGAAGCGGCCATCGCGCGGCGAACGGCTGTCGGCCACCACGATGTGGTAGTAGGGGCGCTTCTTGGCGCCGGCGCGGGCAAGGCGGATCTTCAGGCCCATCGGGCTGTCTCCTTCGGTAAAGTCAAAATCAAAACGGCCTACGACCTTGGGGGAGGAGGCTGGCGAGCCCGCCGCGCATCATCCCCTTCTGGCCCATCTTGTTCATGCGCTTCATCATGTCGCGCATGTCCTCGAACTGCTTGAGCAGCCGGTTCACCTCCTGCACGGAGGCGCCCGAACCGGCCGCGATGCGCCGCTTGCGCGACGCCTTGATGATCTCGGGCTGGCGGCGTTCCTTCACCGTCATGCTGCCGATGATGGCCGCCTGACGCTTGAGCATGCCGGTGTCGAGATTGGCGTCCTGCAGCTGCGCCTTCACCTTGGCGACACCCGGCAGCATGCCCATCAGGCCGCTCATGCCGCCCATCTTGCCGATCTGCTTCAGCTGCTGGGCATAGTCCTCGAGCGAGAACTGGCCCTTCTGCATGCGGGCGGCGAGCTTCTCCGCCTCGGCCTGGTCGATCGTCTCGGCCGCGCGCTCGACGAGCGAGACGATGTCGCCCATGCCGAGGATACGGTTGGCGATGCGGTCCGGGTGGAAATCCTCGAGCGCGTCGAGCTTCTCGCCCGCGCCCAGCAGCTTGATCGGTGCGCCGGTGACGGCCCGCATGGACAGCGCCGCACCGCCGCGCGCATCGCCATCCACGCGCGTCATCACGATGCCGGTGACGCCCACGCGCTCGTTGAAGATGCGCGCGGTGTTCACCGCGTCCTGGCCGGTCATGGCGTCCACGACCAGCAGCGTCTCGTGCGGCGTCACCGCCTGCTTCACCGCCGCGACCTCGGCCATCAGCGCCTCGTCGATCGAGAGGCGGCCGGCGGTGTCGAGGATCACCACGTCGTAGAGTTCGCGCCGGCCCAGATCCATGGCGCGCTCGGCGATCTGCAGCGGCGTCTGGCCGGCGATGATCGGCAGGCTGGTCACTTCCGCGCGCTCGGCCAGCTGCGCCAGCTGTAGCTGCGCGGCAGGGCGGTGCACGTCGAGGCTGGCGAGCAGCACCTTCTTGCGCTCGCGGCCCTTCAGCCGCAGCGCGATCTTGCCCGAGGTGGTCGTCTTGCCCGAGCCCTGCAGGCCCACCATCAGGATGGCGACGGGCGCCGCGGCCTCCAGGCTGATGCCACGCGGGCCCGGATCATTGCCGCCCAGCGCCTCGACCAGCGCGTCATTGACGATCTTGATGACCTGCTGGCCGGGCTGGATCGAGCGGATCACCTCCTGCCCCACGGCGCGCTCGCGCACGCGGGCGGTGATGTCCTTCACCACGGAGAGGGCGACATCGGCCTCGAGCAGGGCCACGCGCACCTCGCGCAGCGCGTCGGAGACATCGGCTTCGGACAGGGCGCCGCGGCCGCGCAAGCGGTCGAACACTCCCTGCAACCTGTTGCCCAAAGTCTCGAACACCAAAGAGCCCTTCCAAACGTCAAACGCGCCGCTGCGCGAAACTCGCGGAGCGACGGAGATCCCGCAGATCGCAGGACCCATATCGGGGTTTCCCGACGAAGCTGCGTTTAGGGGCTCGGGCCGAGGGCGTCAATCATGTTCGGCGCGCGCCGGCTTACGTCGCCGAAAGGCCCATGCCCCGCAGGATCGGCACCCAGAGGTCGTTCTCGGCCCGGAAGAAGCGGGCGGCCTCGCTGACGCTTCCTCCTATCACGGTCAGGTCGATGGCGGCGAACCGCGCCCGTACCTCCGGATCGGCGAGGATGCTGGTCAGCGCGGCGTTCAGCCGGGCCAGCACAGGCTCGGGCGTGCCGCGCGGCGCGAGGATGGCCTGCCATGGCTCCATGTTGTTCACCTGCGGCAGCCCCGCCTCGCGCATCGTCGGCACCTGCGGCAGGGCGGCGGCGCGCGTGCCCGAGAAGGTGGCCAGGGCGCGCAACTGCCCCGCCTGGGCCTGCGCCGCGACCACCGAGGGCGTGTCCGCCAGATAGGAGATGCGCCCGGCGATCAGGTCGGCCAGCCCGGCCGCGCTGCCGCGATAGGGCACATGGGTGACCTGGAGCTGGTTCACATCGGCGAAATGCTGCGCGGCGACATGGCCCGAGGTGCCATTGCCGGCCGAGCTGAAATTGTGCTGCCCCGGCTCGCGCCGGATCCGCTGGATCAGGCCGGCCGCGTCATTCACCTCCAATTGCCGCGCCGCCACCAGCACGAGCGGGACCTTCGAGGTGATGATCACCGGCGCGAAATCCGCCACCGGATCGAAGGGGAGGTTGGGCTGCACGCCCTGCACCAGGATCTGCGCCGAAAGCCCCCCGAAGAGCAGCGTGTGCCCGTCCGGCCGGGCGCGGGCCACGGACTGCGAGGCGACGATGCCCCCTGCGCCCGGCCGGTTCTCGGCCACCACCGGCTGTCCCAGGATCGGCGTCATCCGCTCGGAGAGGAGGCGCGCGATGGCGTCGCTCGACCCGCCCGGCGCGAAGGGAATGACCAGCGTGACCGGGCGCTCGGGAAAGCCCTGGGCGAGGGCCGGCGCGGCCAGCGTGGCAGGGAGCAGGGCGAGCAGACGGCGACGGCGCATGGGCGGATTCCTTCACCAGGGGGGAATGTCGGGCAGGTTCAGGGCCGCCCGGATCGCGGCGCAGAGCTGCTGGAACTCGGCCTCGGCCGCGGCGCTGTGGCGGCGGGCGCGGGGATAGCTGTGGATCATGCCCGGCGCCTCGCGGCACCAGACCGGCACCCCGGCCGCCCGCAGCCGCGCGGCGAAGGCCAGGCCCTCATCCCGGAGCGGATCACGCTCGGCGATGGAGAGCAGGCAGGGCGGCAGGCCGGACAGGTCCGGCGCGCGCAGCGGCAGGGCGAAGGGATCACTCACCGGTGGTGCGAAGGCGTCGAAGGCCTCGCGCATCGCCTCCCGCGTCAGGATGGGATCGCGCGCCGCGCGGTAGCTCGGCGTGTCGAGGTCGCGGTCCAGCACGGGGTAGATCAGGACCAGGCAGGCAGGCCCGGGGCCGCCCTGGTCCCGCGCCATGAGGCTGGCGCCGGCCGCGAGGTTGCCGCCGGCACTGTCCCCCGCGAGGCCGATCCGCGCCGGGTCGAGGCCGAGCGCGGCCGCATGGCCGAGGGCCCAGCGCAAGGCGGCCAGGGCGTCCTCGGTGGGCGCGGGATAGGGGTTTTCCGGGGCGCGGCGGTAATGGACGCTGAGGACCTGCGCGCCCGTGTTCATGGCCAGGCTGGCAGTGACGAAGTCATGCGTCTCAGGACTGCCGGCGATCCAGCTGCCGCCATGCAGATAGACGAGGGCGGCGCGGGCGGGGCCCGGCGGGCGATAGATCCGCACCGGGATTTCCCGGCCCGGAAGCACGATGTAGGCGGTGCGCGTGTGCAGTCCCGGGGGGTGCGGCTCCTGCGTGGCGAGCGCATAGCGCTCAGCCCGCTCCCGTCGCTGCCCCGGCGTCAGGCCGCCCAGCGGCCCAAGGCCCGCCGTCACCCGCCGTGTGTGCTCGAGATAGGCCTGCAGCCCAGGCTCGATCGGGTCCTGCTCGATCATTGCCTTGAGGCTATGAATTCATCCGGACAATGTCCAGCGCGACGCGCCCAGGCCGCGATCCCAGGCGCCGGACATGAAAATGGCGGCTCGCGCCGCCATGTCATGCCAGCGATGACGGATGAAGCCGGCGCTACTTGGGCGCCAGCACCATGATCATCTGGCGGTTTTCCAAGCGTGGCATCTGCTCGACCTTCACCAGCTCGACCAGTTCGGTCCGGATCCGCTCCAACAGCTTCACGCCGAGTTCCTGGTGCGCCATCTCGCGGCCGCGGAAGCGGAGGGTGACCTTCACCTTGTCGCCCTCGCCGATGAAGCTCTTCGCCTGACGCATCTTCACGTCGTAGTCATGGTCATCAATGTTCGGGCGAACCTTGATTTCCTTGATCTCGACGACCTTCTGCTTCTTGCGGGCCTCGTTGGCCTTCTTCTGCTGCTCGTACTTGAACTTGCCGTAGTCGGTGATCTTGCAGACCGGCGGGACGGCGTTCGGGCTGATTTCCAGCAGATCGAGCCCCGCCTGGAACGCCTTGTACAGCGCGTCGCGGATGCTCATCACGCCAAGCATTTCGCCATTCTCGTCAATCAGACGAACCTGCGGAACGCGGATCTCCTCGTTCACGCGCGGCCCCTCGCGGGAGGGGGGCGAAGGGGGCATGGGGCCTCGTGCTATGGTCGTCTCCTGTCTCAGTTACGATACGTCTGCAAAGCGACTTATGGGACGGTCCGCGTCAAGCCGCAACCGTCTGCGTGTGATTTGCCCGCATGTCGGGAGGGGTTGCCTCATTTGCAAGCAGTGCCACCGCTTCGGCCAGCGGCAGGGTTTCCTGCTCGCGGCCCGGCAGGCGGCGCAGCACCAGCATCCCCTCCTCCGCCTCGCGCCGGCCGACCACGGCCAGGACGGGGACGCGGGTCTCGATGTGGTCCACCACCTTGCGGTTGATCTTCTCGTTGCGGATATCGGCCTCGGCCCGGATTCCCGCGGCCTTCAGCGCGGCCACCACCTGCTCGGCGTAAGGTGCCGCATCATCCACGATGGAGGCGACCACCACCTGGCGGGGCGCCAACCAGAGCGGAAAGCGGCCGGCATATTGCTCGATCAGCATGCCGAGGAAGCGCTCGAAGCTGCCCAGGATGGCGCGATGCAGCATGACCGGGCGGCGGCGCGTGCCGTCTTCCGCCGTGTATTCGGCGTCCAGCCGCTCGGGCAGCACGAAATCCACCTGCAGCGTGCCGCATTGCCAGTCGCGGCCGATGGCGTCGCGCAGGACGAATTCGAGCTTGGGGCCGTAGAAGGCGCCCTCCCCCGGGTTCAGCTCATATTCGACGCCGGCGATGGCGCAGGCCTCGCGCAGTGCGCCCTCGGCGCGGTCCCAGGTGGCGTCGTCGCCGGCGCGCGTCTCGGGGCGGTCGGAGAACTTCACGCGGAATTCGGGGAAGCCGAGGTCGCGGTAGATGTCCGACAGCAGCGCCACGAAGCGCACCGTCTCATCGGCGATCTGGCTCTCCTCGCAGAAGATATGTGCGTCATCCTGCGTGAAGGCGCGCACGCGCATGATGCCGTGCAGCGCGCCCGAGGGCTCGTAGCGGTGGCAGGCGCCGAATTCGGCCATGCGCAGCGGCAGGTCGCGATAGGAGCGGACGCCCTGGTTGAAGATCTGCACGTGGCAGGGGCAGTTCATCGGCTTCAGCGCGTTGATCTTGTCGGCCTCGGCCTTGTCCTCGACGGAGGCGAGGAACATGCCCGCGCGGAACTTCTCCCAGTGGCCCGAAGCTTCCCAGAGCTTGCGGTCCACCAACTGCGGCGTCTTCACCTCCTGGTAGCCCGAGGCATCCAGGCGGCGGCGCATGTAGTCCTCCACCGTGCGGTAGAGCTTCCAGCCATTGGGGTGCCAGAAGACGGAGCCCTGCGCCTCCTCCTGCATGTGGAAGAGGTGCATCTCGCGGCCGATGCGGCGGTGGTCGCGCTTCTCGGCCTCCTCCAGCATGTGCAGATGCGCGTCCAGCTCCTTCTGGTCGCGCCAGGCCGTCGCGTAGATGCGGCTCAGCATCGCGTTGCGATGATCGCCCCGCCAATAGGCGCCGGCCACCTTCATCAGCTTGAAGGCGGTGCCCACGCCGCCCGTCGTGGGCATGTGCGGGCCGCGGCAGAGGTCGAGCCAATCGCCCTGGCGGTAGATCGAGATGGGCACATCCACCGGCAGGTCGCGGATCAGCTCCGCCTTGTAGCGCTCGCCCTTCTTCTCGAAGAATTCGATGGCCTGCTCGCGCGGCCAGACCTCGCGGGTGAAGGCAGCGTTGCGCGCGATGATCTCGCGCATCTTCGCTTCGATGGCGGGAAAGTCCGCCGTGGTGAAGGGCTCGTTGCGCGCGAAGTCGTAGTAGAAGCCGTTATCGATGGCGGGGCCGATCGTCACCTGCGTGCCGGGAAACAGCTCCTGTACGGCTTCCGCCAGCACATGGGCGGCGTCGTGGCGGATCAGCTCCAGCGCCTCGGGGTCCTTGCGGGTGATGAAGCGCAGGCTGGAATCTTCCGTGATCTCCCGGCTGAGATCCATCGTCTCGCCGTTCACGACCATGGCCAGCGCGGCCTTGGCGAGGCCCGGGCCGATGGAGGCGGCCACCGTCGTGCCGGTCACCGCGCCGTCGAACTGGCGAAGGGAACCGTCAGGGAGGGTGATCGCGGGCATTGCATTCTCGTGCTGCTGAAAGGGAGGCGGACCATGGGCAGCGCGCCCGCCCGGGTCAAGCGCTTCCCTTTGCACGCCTGGGGCGCGCAGGCCAAGATGCGCCATGTCCGAACTGCGCAGCGCGATTTTCCTCGACTTCGACAATCTCGTCTCCGGCCTGCGGGACGGGGCCGGGCCGGAGGTCGCCCTGCGCTTCGCCGACCAGCCGGAGCTCTGGCTGGAGCGCCTGCTGGGCGACCGCCCGCGCCGGGCCCTGCTGCGCCGCTGCTACATGAACCCGGCCGGCACGCTGGAGGATGGGGCGGGCGCGCGGCTGCGCTATTCCGAGTTCCGCTGGGCCTTCATGGCCGCGGGCTTCGAGGTCTTGGACTGTCCCAAGCTCACGCGACTGAAGAACGCCGCCGATGTCCGCATCGCGCTGGATGCGATGGAGGCCATGCTCTCCCCCCTCACCCACTACGACGAGTTCCTGCTGCTCTCGACCGATTCCGACTTCGTCCCCCTGCTGCAAAGGCTGCGCGCGGCGGACCGGCGCACCCGGCTGGTGGCGCATCCGGAGGTGGGCCGCATCGTCCGCGCCGCGGCGGATGAGGTGATCGGGCTCGACCGGTTGGCGGGCTGGCTCGGCTGGCAGGCCTCGCCCGACCCCGGGCCGGCCTTCGGGGCCGAGAATGCGGCCGAACTCCTCGCCGTCGTGCGGGACATCATGCAGGAGGCGGAGGCGCCGGTGCATGTGCCGCATCTGGGCCAGATGCTGCGCAACCGCACGGGCGCGACCCTGCGCGGCAGCGATTTCGCGGGGCATGGCTCGCTGGACGCCATGCTGCAGGCGGCGGGCGGCTTCATCCGGCGCGAGGGGCCGGGCGGCGGGCATATCCTGCGTCCCGAATGGCTGGATCAGCCGCCCGAAAGCGCCGAGGCCTCCTGAAGCACGGCGGCGGCGGGCAGCCCGGCCAGCGGGTGATGCCGCAGAACGCGCACGGCCCGGCCGCGCGGCGCGCAGAGGGCGGGGTCGCTGTCATCGCCGAAGAGGGCCAGCGTCGGGCAGCCGGCGGCAGCCGCCATGTGGGTGGGGCCGCTGTCATTGCCGATGGCAAGCGCGGCCCGGCGCGCGACCGCCGCCAATTGACGGAGGTCGGTGCGGCCGGTCAGGTCGAGCGCATCCGGCACCCGGGTCAGGATCTCCCGCGCGATGGGCGACTCGGCCGGGCCACCGCCGATCACGACGGGGCGGCCGAGCGCCGCCGCGACCTCGGCGAATTGCGCCGCCGGCCAGCGCTTGGCCGGCCGCAGCGGCGAGGCGCCGGGCAGCAGCAGCGCGAAACCCTCGGGCAGGCCGAAGTCCGCGACATCGGCGGCGAGCCAGTCCAGCGCCGGTTCCGGGAAATCCGTGATGCCGGCGGCGCGCAGCTGCCCGCGCTGCCGCTCCATCGTGTGCAGGAAATCCCGCCGCGGATCGGCGTCGGGATGGGAGGCGCCGCGCGCGATGCCGGACCATTCGGCGCCTCGCCCCACGAACCAGCGGTAGCGGGAGGAGCGGCTCGATGTCTGCAGGTCATAGACCCGCGCGAAGCCCGCCCGGCGCAGCCGCAGCGCCAGGCGCAGCACGGCGGGCAGGTTGGTCCAGTCCGGGCGCCCATCGCTCCAGACCTCATCGAACCAGGGCGCGGCCTCGCCCAGGGCGCGGAAGGGCGGCGTGGTGAGCAGGGTGATCCGGGCGCCCGGATGATGCGCGCGGATGGCGGCGAAGGGGCCGAAGGCCTGCACGAAATCGCCCAGGGCGGCGAGCTTGATGACCAGGATGCGCGTCACGGCAGCAGCTCGCGATAGAGGGCGAGCGTCGCCTGCTGCATCGCCGCCATGGTGGGCACGCGCTGCCGCGCCGCCATGCCCATCGCCCCACGCTGCTCTGCCGGCAGGGCCAGAGCCGCACGAATTTGCGCCGCCAGCGCCTCCGCATCGCCGGGGGGCGTGAGCCAGCCGGTGACGCCATGCTCCACCGTCTCACGCGGGCCACCGAGATCGGCGGCGATGACGGGGCGCCCCATGGCCTGGGCCTCGATCACGGTGCGGCCGAAGGCCTCCGGCTCGATGCTGGCATGCACCACGAGGTCAGCCGCGAGCAGGGCCGCGGGCATGTCCGCGACATGGCCGGGAATGCGCAGGCGCTCGGCCACGTCGCGCGCCTCGGCCAGCCCGCGCAGCTGCGCCACATAGGTCTCACGCCCCTGCGGATCGCCCGCCAGCACGGCGATGGCCGCGGGGAGTTCCGCCAGCGCCTCGATCAGCACCGCCTGCCCCTTCCAGCGCGTCAACCGGGCCGGGAGCAGGATCACGGGCGCACCCGGGGGCACCGCCCAGGCCGCGCGCAGGGCGGCGACCCGCTCGGGCGCGACCAGCGCCGGGTCGAAGCGGCGGAAATCCACGCCGCGCAGGATCACGCGGCTCTCCCGCCCATGCGTCGCGTGGATGTGGTCCGCGATGTGGCGGCTGATGGCGATGACGCGATCCCCCCGCGCCATCACGGAATTGTAGAGCCGCTTGCCCGGAAACCCCTCGCCATAGGTGCCGTGATAGGTGGTGACGAAGCGCGCGCCGGTACGCCGCGCGGTCAGCCAGGCCGACCAGGCCGGGGCGCGGGAGCGCGCATGCAGGATCGAGACCTGCTCGGCGCGGACCAGCTCGGCCAGCGCCGCCGCGTTGTGCCAGATGCCGAGCGGCGACTTGGTGGCGAGCGGCAGGGTGATGTGCCGCGCCCCCGTCGCTTCCAGCGCAGGCACCAGCCGCCCGCCGCTCGAGGCGACCAGCGCGCGCCAGCCGGCGGCCTGGATGGCCTCCGCGATCTCCAGCGTGCCGCGCTCCACGCCGCCCGCATCAAGGGCAGGCAGCACCTGGAGGATGGCGGGCGGAAGCGGCATGGCCGACCCTGCTATCCTTCTGCATGGACGGCGTCCACTCCACATGCGATTCCAGCGCGATGAACGAAGAACACGGCACCCTCGGGCATCTGGCGTATCGGCGGCAGGCGGGGCGCGGCCCCGGCATCCTGTTCCTCGGTGGCTTCAACAGCGACATGACGGGCAGCAAGGCGGAATACCTGGCCCAATGGTGCGCCGCGCGCGGGCAGGCCTTCCTGCGCTTCGACTATAGCGGCCACGGCGCCTCGGGCGGGCGCTTCGCGGAGGGGAGCATCGGCCAATGGGCGGCGGATGCGGAGCGCGTGCTGCTCGAACTCACCGCGGGGCCGCAGATCCTCATAGGCTCCTCCATGGGCGGCTGGATCTCGCTGCTGCTGGCCCGCCGCCACCCGGAACGGCTGGCCGGGCTGGTCGGCATCGCCGCCGCGCCCGACTTCACCGAGGACCTGATGTGGGCGCAATTCCCGCCCGCCGTGCGACAGCAGATCGAACGCGAGGGGCAATGGCTGCGCCCCTCCGAATACGGCACCCCCTACCCCATCACGCGCCACCTCATCGAGGATGGCCGCCGCAACCTGGTGCTGCGCGAACCCCTGCCGATCCCCGCCCCGGTGCGTCTGCTGCAGGGACAGGCCGACCCGGACGTGCCCTGGCAGACGGCGCTGCGCCTTGCCGCGCATATCTCCGGCGAGGATGTGGAGGTGACGCTGGTGAAGGCCGGCGACCACCGCCTCTCCAAGCCGGCGGAGCTGGCGCTACTCGGCCGGACGCTGGGCGCCCTCCTCGGCGCGCTCGGCGGCGAAGATGGCGGCTAGCCCCTCGCGATAGCTAGGGTAGGCCCAATCCATGCCCAGCGCCCGCTTCGTCTGGCGGCTGGAGACCAGGCGGCTTTCATCCCAGAAGCTGCGGCCCATCTCGCTCATGCGCGCATAGGCCTCGGCGAAGGGGGTGGGCGGCGGCGGCGTCACGCCAAGCAGGCGGCAGGCTTCGAGCGTCACATCGGCCTGGGTGCCGGGCGTGTCATCCACCAGGTGGAGCACGCGCGCGCCCGGGCCCGGCGGGCGGTGGGCCGCGGCCATCACGGCGCGGGCGATGTCGTCGCGATGAATGCGGCTGAAGCTGTGGCCGGGCTTCACCACGCAGCGCGCGGTGCCGGCGCGCACATCATCGAGCGCCGAGCGCCCGGGGCCGTAGATGCCGCCGGTGCGGAAGAGGTCCACCGCGACGCGGGGCGCCAGTTCGCGCCACTGGTTCTCGGCGTCCAGCCGGCGCTGGCTGCGCGCCTGCCCGGGCGCGGGGGGCGTGTCCTCCTCGACCCAGCCGCCCTGGCGGTCGCCATAGACGCCCGTGGTGGAGATGTAGCCCACCCATGCGAGCGGCGCGGCGCGGAGGCCAGCGGCATGCGCGGCCCAGACCGGATCGCCCGCGGGCCCCGGCGGCGCCGTGATGACGAGGTGGGTGACGCCGTCCAGCAGGGCCGGATCGTCGAAAGCGACGACGCCCGGCACGCCGCCGGCCTGGCGCGAGGTGATGCGGGCGGTCCAGCCCGCGCGGTGGGCGAGGTCAAGAATGGCCTCGCCCGTGTAGCCCTTGCCGATGATGAGGAGGTTGCGTTGCATCGGGGCATGATGCCCCCTGGCTCACGCCTCGGCCAGCAGGGCCGCGACGTCGAGGCGGCGGGTGAACATGGTCATCTCGCCCGCCGCATCGCGCGGCCATTCCTCGCGTGGGCGGTCGCGGTAGAGCTCCACGCCATTGCCGTCTGGGTCGCGCAGGTAGAGCGCCTCGCTCACGCCGTGGTCGGAGGCGCCGTCGAGCCTGACCCCGGCCTCCAGAACGCGCTTCAGCGCCGCCGCCAGCGCGGCGCGGTCCGGGTAAAGGATGGCGACGTGATAAAGGCCGGTGTGGTGCGGCGGCGGCGGCGTGCCGCCCTCGCTCTCCCACGTGTTGAGCGCGATGTGGTGGTGATAGCCGCCGGCCGAGAGGAAGGCGGCGCCGGGCCGCTCCAGCATCACGGTCAGGCCCAGCACATCCCGCCAGAAGGCGAGGGCGCGCGGGATGTCGGCCACCTTGAGATGGACATGGCCGATGCGCGTCTCGGCGGGGGCGGTGTAGGGCGTCTGTTTCATGCGCGCATCCTGGCACCGCGGGCAACTGCCGCGCCAATCACGATGGCAAATGAGCGCCATCAGCGCCTTGAGGTCACCAGCCAGAGCCCGGCGAAGACCAGCAGCGCGGCCGGCAGCGCGAGCCAGCCCATGCGTTCGCCGAAGAGAGCCGCGCCCCAGAGCACGCCCGCGATGGTGACGATGTAGCCGGTCTGGCTCGTGATCACGCTGCCCGTCGCGGCGATCAGGCGGAAGTAGAGCAGATAGGCGAAGGCGGTGAGCGCCGCCTGGAAGGGGATCAGCCACTCGACGCGCCAGCCGATGGCGCCGGGCCAATGCACCTGGCCCATCAGCACGCCGAAGATCGCGATGAAGAAGGCGGCCGCGTAGAGCGCGCCGGTCGCCAGCACCAGCGCATCCGTGCCGCGCGGGGCGAGGCGCGAGGCCACAATGTTGGAAATGGCGAAGCCCACCGGCGTGATGGCGGCGAGCAGCGCCCAGCCGAGCAGACCCGCATCCGGCAGCGCGGCACCCGGCGCCATGGCCAGGGCCACGCCCAAGAAACCGAGCAGCGTGCCGGTGATGCGCGCCGGTGTCAGGCGGTCCATCCCAAGCGCCGCCGCCCCCAGCACGGTGAGGATCGGCGAGAGCGGCACAAGCAGCGCGAAGAAGCCAGCCGGGATGTGCTGCAGCGCCGTGTAGCCCGCGAAATTCGCCAGCGCGAAGCCCGAGAAGCCCGAGGCCGCATATTGGACCAGATGCGGCCGGTCCAGCGGGATCGCCAGACGCCGCTTGGCGCAGAGCACCGAGAGGATGAGCGCCGAGCCGAAGGCGCCCCAGAAGGCGAAGCCAAGCGGCGCGAAGCCCCCCGCCATGGCCGCCTTCACGATGGAGGGCGTCAGCCCCCAGACCACGCCGAGGATGAGCAGCGCGGGGATATGGCGGGCAAGCGGCATGGAGGGCAAAGGCGCGAAGCTGCCCATTCTGTCAACCAGGGGTAGCAGACGTTGAACCGGAGCGCGGAATGCCGACATGTTGCGCCATGGCGGACCTGCCCGAGTCGGAAATCATCGCGCTGCGCCGCGACCCGTTGCTGCCGCCCGAGCCCTGCCCGGTGCGCTGGCGCCGCTCGCCGCGCGCGCGCCGCGTCTCGCTGCGGATCGATCCGGCGCGGGGGGATGTGGTGGTGACCCTGCCGAGCCGCGCGGCCAAGCGGCATGGCGTGGCGCTGCTGACCGAGCATGCCGGCTGGGTGATGCAGAAGCTCGGCAACCTGGCGCCCGAGCGGGCCTTCGAGGCGGGAGCGAGCGTGCCGATCGGCGGCGTGGAACACCCGATCCGCCATGAGCCGGGCCGGCGGGGCGGCGCCTTCCTGGAGGAGGGCGCGCTGGTGGTGACGGGCGAGGCGCCCTTCGTCGCGCGCCGCGTGCGGGACTTCCTGCGGGCCGAGGCGCTGCGCCGCATCGTGACGGCCGCGCGCCCGCATTGCGAGGCGCTGGGCGTAGTGCCGAGCGCCATCCGCCTGAAGGACACGAAGAGCCGCTGGGGGAGCTGCGCGTCGAACCGCACGCTCTCCTTCTCGTGGCGGCTCGTGCTCGCCCCCGACTGGGTGCTGGATTACGTGGTGGCGCATGAGGTGGCGCATCTGCGGGAGATGAACCACTCGGACCGCTTCTGGGCGCTGGTCGAGCAGCGCTCCGAACACCGGCATGCCGCGACCGAATGGCTGCGGCGGCACGGGCCTTCGCTGCAACGGATGGGATGAGGGCGGCCGAAGCCGCCCTCCCGGTGATCAGCCGACGCTGAGGCGCCGCTCGGTGATCTGCTGCTTCATGCTCTTCTGCAGCTTCTCGAAGGCGCGGACCTCGATCTGGCGGACGCGCTCGCGGCTGATGTTATACTGCTGCGAGAGCTCTTCCAGCGTGGTCGGCTCGTCCTTCAGGCGGCGCTCGATCAGGATGTGGCGCTCGCGCTCGTTCAGGGTGCGCAGCGCGCCGTTCAGCATGTCCTTGCGGTTGGACATGTCCTCGCGGTCGGCGAGCTCCGTCTCCTGGCTCTCGGCGTCATCCACCAGCCAATCCTGCCACTCGCCCTCGCTGTCAGCACGGACGGGGGCGTTCAGGCTGTTGTCCGGGCTGGCGAGGCGGCGGTTCATGCTCACCACGTCCTGCTCGGGCACGGCCAGGGTCTTCGCGATCTTGGCCACGACCTCCGGCTGCAGGTCGCCATCCTCCAGCGCGCCGATCTGCCCCTTGAGGCGACGGAGGTTGAAGAACAGCTTCTTTTGCGCCGCGGTCGTGCCCATCTTCACGAGCGACCAGCTGTGCAGGATGTATTCCTGGATGGCGGCACGGATCCACCACATGGCGTAGGTCGCCAGGCGGAAGCCACGATCAGGGTCGAAGCGCTTGACCGCCTGCATCATGCCGACATTGCCTTCGGAGATGAGCTCACCCACCGGCAGCCCATAGCCGCGGTAACCCATCGCGATCTTCGCCACGAGGCGCAGATGCGAGGTGACAAGCTTATGGGCGGCCGCCTCGTCGCCGGCGTCGCGCCAGCGCTTGGCAAGCTCCAGCTCCTCTTCGGGAGCGAGCATCGGGAATTTCCGGATGTCCTGCAGGTAGCGCGACAGGTTGCCTTCCGGGGCAAGCGGGATACTCAAAGAAGCCATCGGTTTCGACGAGCCTTCCATTTGCGCCGTGCCCCACCCCGTGACGGCGGCGGGCACACGGCCTTTCTGGCCTAACGCGTCCGGGGCCCTCCCGGATGCATCCGCCCCGGTCACGGAAGGGGCGGTGGCAGCAACCGGGGGTTTAGCGGCACCCCATGGCGAAGTTCCACCAGCAAATTACCGGAATGATCGGTTTCGCGCAAGCAAAACCGACTAAACTGGTCCGGTTACTCGTTGTTACAGGCCAGAATGGCCAGGAGTTTCCGGAAATCCTCCGGCGGCTCCGACCGGAAGGAGAGATTTTTCCCGCTGATCGGGTGGGCAAAGCCAAGGCTCGCGGCATGCAGCGCCTGACGCGGGAAGGCCAGGAGAGCCTCCCGCGGGCCCTCGGGCAGGGTCCGGCTGACCGCCGGGATACGTCGCAGATACACGGGATCGCCCACCAGGGGGTGCCCGATATGCGCCATATGGACCCGGATCTGGTGGGTGCGCCCGGTCATCAGCTTGCAGCGCACCAGCGCGACCGCGCCGTGGAAGACCTGTTCCGTCCGGTATCTGGTGATGGCGTGCTTGCCGGCGCTGGCACCCGCCATCTCGCCGCGCTGCACGCCCCGGTTGCGCTGCTCGACGACGGCCATGCGCTTGCGATCCGTCGTGTGGCGGCCGATCGCGGCCTCGATCACGCCCTCGCCCGGGCTGGGCACGCCCCAGGCGAGCGCCAGGTATTCGCGGTCCAGGTCGCGGGCCACGAAGGCGTCGGAGAGGATCTGGTGTGCCCGCTGGCTCTTCGCCACCACCATGATGCCGGAGGTGTCCTTGTCGAGCCGGTGGACGATGCCGGGCCGCTTCTCGCCGCCGATTCCCTCCAGCTCCTCGCCCGCATGGGCGAGCAGGCCGTTGACCAGCGTGCCATCCATGTTGCCTGGCGCCGGGTGCACGACGAGGCCGGCCGGCTTGTCCAGGACGATGAGGTGCTGGTCCTCGAAGAGGATGTCGAGCGCCATGGCCTGGGCCTGCGGACGGGCCGGCGCGGGCGGCGGCGGCGCCACGCGATAGAGGCTGCCGGGACGCACCGGTTGCGCGGGCTCGGTCAGCGTCTCGCCGTCACGCGTGACGTGCCCTTCCTCGATCAATGCCTTGACGCGGGAGCGGGAGAGACCGCCTATCCGCTCCGCGAGGAATCGGTCCACGCGCTGTCCGTGATCGGCTTCCGTCGCGGTGATCTCATGGGTCTGGGACAAATGCAGGCACTCAAGTTCCTGGTTGTGGCGATGGGCGTGCTGATCGTGGCCGGCACCGTGACGCTGGTCGTCCTCCTCGTCCAGCGTGCCGGTGGCCGGGGCGAGGCGCCGCTGCCCGCAATGAGCCTGAACCTGCCTGCCGGCAGCCGCATCGTCAGCTTGGCCGGCGCGGGCGACCACTTCGCCGTGCATGTGCAGCGCCCCGACGGGGACCGCATCCTGCTGCTGGATTCCCGCAGCGGCCGTGTGGTGGGCGAAGTGATGCCGGGCGCCGCGGTGCCGGTGCGGTAGGGCGGCATGGCGCACAAGAAGCCGAACCTTCCAGAGAAGATCTGCGCCGCCTGCGGCCGCCCCTTCGCCTGGCGCAAGAAGTGGGCGCGGAACTGGGACGAAGTGCGCTTCTGCTCCGATGCGTGCCGGGATGGGAGATATGCAAAGGCCCGGCTTGCCCTCCCCGCCCGGGGCGGCTAAGACCGCGCCACTGGCCCAGTCCCTTTCGTCTAGAGGCCTAGGACACCGCCCTCTCACGGCGGCAACAGGGGTTCGAATCCCCTAAGGGACGCCACTTTCCATAATTTCCCCGGCATGGCTGCGCAGCAAGCGCGGCGGCGGGCCGTGCTGTGTCCAGCACGGCCCTCGGCGGTCAGCGCGCCGCTTCGGGTGCCGTGTCTTCGGCAGGCGGGGCCACGTGGCGGGGCTGCGGCATGGGGAGCGTCTCCGCCTCGCCAGCCAGCTCGGCCTCCAGGCTCGCGGTGATGTTGCCCTCCGTGCCCTCGGCACCCTCGGCGCCCTGGCTTTCGCCCTGGAAGCCCTCGGCGTTCTGGTCGCGGAAGCGGCGCTCCTGCGGCGGCTGGTTCTGCTGCTGCACGGCAGCCATGGCGCCAAGGATGCGGAAGTAATGCTCGGCGTGCTGGAAATAACCCTCAGCGCCGACACGGTCGCCGCTGCTGGTCGCGTCGCGGCCGAGCTGGAGGTATTTCTCGAAGAGCTGCTGGGCTGTCCCGCGCAGCCGCACATCGGGGCCGCTCGAATCGAAGACGTGGTTGCGGTTCAGCGGCTGATTGCCGTTCCCTCCCCCACCGCCTGCGGAACGGAACTGCCCGCCGCCATTGCCACCACCGCCGCCATGGCGATGGCCACGGCGCATGCGCTTCATGTTCATTCGTGTCTGTGCTTCTGCTGTCTGTGCTGCCGCGGAGGTTTCAACTGGCGCCGCTGGCTGGGGTTCGTCCGGCACGGCACCCTTGCGGGGCTCTGCCCATCGGCCGGCCAAGGGCCTGTGCTGACGAGACTCACCTTAGACAGAAGAATCCCTCCCGCCAACCGGTTTCTCCGACAATTTCAGGATCAAGGCGCGGCCGACGCCGCCAAGATCGGCCTTGAGCCCCATGACGGCGAGGCCTTCCGCCTCGGCCAGCGCCGCGACGGCGGGCCCCTGGCCCTCGCCCAGCTCCAGCACGGCAAGGCCGCGCGGCGCAAGAAGGCGAGGCAGATCCGCCAGGATCACGCGATAGGCGTCGAGTCCGTCGGGCCCGCCATCCAGCGCGGTGGCCGGCTCATGCACCGCCACCTCGGGCATCAGGCTGTCGATCGCGCCGCGCTCGATATAGGGGGGGTTGGCGAGGATGAGGTCGAAGCGCCCCGCGACGGCACCGGCCCAGTCACCCGCGGCGAAGGTGGCGCGCCCGTTGAGGCCGTTCCGCGCGGCGTTGCGCGCGGCCAGCGCCGCCGCCTCGGGCCGCAGATCGAGGCCCAGGCCCCAGGCGGTGGGAAATTCACTCAGCGCCGCCAGCAGCAGGCAGCCCGTGCCCGTGCCAAGGTCGAGGATGCGGCGGGGCGCGATGCCTGCTTCCAGCGCCGCCTCGATCAGCGTCTCCGAATCGGCGCGCGGGATCAGCGTCTCGGCGGCCACTTCCAGATCCAGCGTCCAGAACCCGGCGCGCCCCAGGATGCGCGCCATGGGCAGGCGCGCCAGGCGTTGGGCGAGCGCGGCGCGGAAACGGGGAATGGCCTCAGGCGGGACGGGCGCGCGGGGGTCGCGCAGCAGGGCCTCGGTGGTGCTGCCCATGGCATGGGCCAGCAGCAGCCGCGCCTCGAGCCGGGGATTCTCGATCGCGGCGGCGCGCAGCATCTGGCCGGCCTGGCAGAGAAAGGCGCCGACGCTCTCCCCGGGCTCGCAGGTCATGGAAGGAGACAAGGCCGCGGCCGGCGCGCCCAGAGTGACCATCCCACCCGCCCACACGCGGCGGCGCGAAGCCAGGCCGGTGGGGCCGGCGCCCGGCGCCTGAGGGCGGTCAATTCTCCGCTGCCAGGCGCTGGGCCTCGTCCTCGCTGACCAGCGCGTCGAAGATCTCGCCCATCTCGCCCATCATCACGCGGTCCACCTTGTGCAGCGTGAGGCCGATGCGGTGGTCGGTCACGCGGCCCTGGGGGAAGTTGTAGGTGCGGATGCGCTCGCTGCGGTCGCCGGTGCCCACCTGGCCCTTGCGGTCCGCCGCGCGGGCGGAATCCAGGGCCTGGCGCTGCGCATCGTAGATCTTCGCGCGCAGCATCTTCATCGCCTTGGCCTTGTTCTTGTGCTGGCTCTTTTCTTCCTGCATCGCGACCACGGTGCCGGTCGGGATGTGGGTGATCCGCACCGCGCTGTCGGTCTTGTTCACATGCTGCCCGCCCGCGCCCTGCGCGCGGTAAGTGTCGATGCGGAGGTCCTTCTCGTCGATCCGCACATCCACTTCCTCCGCCTCGGCGAGGACCGCGACGGTCACGGTGGAGGTGTGGATGCGGCCTTGCGTCTCGGTCGCCGGCACGCGCTGGACGCGATGCACGCCGCTTTCGAACTTCAGCCGGGCGAAGACCCCCTGCCCCTCGATCTCGCCCGTGGCGCCCTTGATGCCGCCCAGCTCGTTCTCGTCATATTCGAGCACGGTAAAGCGCCAGCCCACGCTTTCCGCGTATTTCTGGTAGGCGCGGAACAGCTCGGCCGCGAAGAGGCCCGCCTCGTCGCCGCCGGCCGCGGGGCGGATCTCCAGGATGGCGCTGCGTTCATCCGCCGCATCCTTCGGCAGCAGCATGAGGCGGATCTCGCGCTCCAGCTTCGGCAGGCGGTGCTTGGCGTCCAGCAGCTCGGCCTCGGCCAGCTCGCGCATCTCCGGGTCGTCCAGCAGGGCCTGCGCCTCGGCCTGCGCTGCTTCCAGCGCGCGGTATTCGCGCACCTTCACGACCAGCGGCTCGAGGCTGGAAAGCTCCTTCGACATGGCGCCGATCTCAGCGCCACCGGCGGTCTCGAGCTGCGCGCGAAGCTCCTCCGCCCGCAGCATCACACGCTCCAGCGAGGCGGGGAGGCTCACTTCCGCAGCCGCTCCGCCAGCGCCGCGAAGGGCACCTGCTCCTGCGTGCCGGCATCGAGGTCGCGCAGTTGCGCGACGCCCTGCGTGGCTTCCGTCTCGCCGATGATCAGCGCCACGCGCGCGCCCTGCTTGTTGGCGCGCTCCATGCGGCGCTTGAGGTTGCCGCGATAGCCCATCTCGGCGCCGATCCCGGCGCCGCGCAGCGATTGCAGGACGGAGAGCGCGACACCCTCCTCCGCCTCGCTCACCGGGATCACGGTGACGAGGCGCGGCGCCGCCGGCGTGAGCCCCGCCTTCTCCATGAGCATGGCCAACCGCTCCACACCCGCCGCCCAGCCGACCGAGGGGGTGGGCGGGCCGCCCATCTCCTCCACCAGGCCGTCATAGCGGCCGCCACCCATCACCGTGCCCTGCGCGCCCAGGCGCTCGGTCACGAATTCGAAGGCGGTGTGGCTGTAGTAGTCGAGGCCGCGGACGATGCGCGGATTCTCGCGGAAGGGCACGGCGAAGGTCGTCAGGTGCCGGCGCAGCGCGTCCCAATGGGCGCGGGCGCCCTCCGTCAGGAAGGGCTCGATGGTCGGCGCATCGGCCACCAGGGCGCGGTCCTGGGGTTCCTTGCTGTCGATGATCCGCAGCGGGTTCTTCTCGAGGCGGCGCTGGCTGTCCTCGCTCAACCGGTCGCGATGGGCGGTGAAATGCGCGACCAGCGCCGCGCGATAAGCATCTCGGCTCTCCGCATCGCCCAGCGTGTTCACCTCGAGGATCACGCCCTCATCCAGGCCGAGCTCGCGGATGATGTGGTAGCCGCAGGCGATCACCTCGGCATCGGCCAGCGGCTCGCCGGCACCCAGCACCTCGGCGCCGATCTGGTGGAACTGGCGGTAGCGCCCGGCCTGAGGACGCTCGTAGCGGAACATCGGCCCGGCGTAGAAGACCTTGCGCGGCAGGGATTGCGTGAGCCCGTTGGAAACGAGGGCGCGGCAGACGCCCGCCGTGTTCTCGGGGCGCAGGGTCACGCTCTCGCCGCCGCGATCCTTGAACTCGTACATCTCCTTGCTGACCACGTCCGAGGTCTCGCCCAGGCCGCGGGCGAAGACGCGCGTATCCTCGAAGATGGGGGTCGCCCATTCCTCGAAGCCATAGAGCGCCGAGATGCGGCGCGCGGTCTTGATCACGCGGTGGTGGCGGCGGAATTCCTCACCGACGAGGTCACGGGTTCCGCGTGGCGGCTGGAGCTTGATCTGGGACATGATGGGGATGGCGGGTAGCGGGTGACGGGCGGCCCGGCAAGGGCGGGGCGCCCCGCTGGACCACGCTGCGTTCAGGCCGTGTGGTCCAGCCCCTGCCGAGAGGATGATTCAGCGTTGCGGCGATCCCGCCTCAACGCGTCGGGCACTAACCCGCCTTCCGTGCCGTCCAGGCGTCGAGCGTGGCGCGCGCCTGGTTGCGCGTGGGGTCCATCTCGGCCGCGTGGCGTTCCGTCCTGGCCGCCAGCTCGACCACGTAGCCATTCGGGTCGCGCAGGTAGATGGAATGGATGATGCCGTGATCGGCCGGGCCGCGCGCCTCGATGCCGGCGGCCCGCGCCTTGGCGAGCACCGCCTCGAGCTCCTCGGCCGAGGTCTCCATGGCCACGTGCAGGTCGAAATCATGCTGAGGCTTGAAGTCGAAGTCGCTGCCCGGCACCTCGAAGAAGGCGAGGAAGCTGCCATCGCCCAGCTTGTAGAAGCTGTGCAGCACCGCCGCGTCGCGCCCCGTCGCCGTCCGCTCGATCACGAAGGCCTGGGCCAGCTCCATGCCGAGGAAATCCTCGTAGAAGGCGCGCGTGGCCTCGGAATCCCGGCAGCGATAGGCGACGTGGTGGAACATGTGGGCGGGGTTGCCGGCCATCACGCGGCGCCCTGTAGCATGCCCCGCCAGGCATTGAAGCCGCCATTGGCGACCTCCCAGCTCGGCCGCGCCTTCATCGCCGCTATCCAGCGCTGCACCCGGGGCCAGGGCGCGAAATCGAAGCCGACCAGCTCGCCCAGGGTCACGTAGCAGGCGCCCAGATGGTCGGAGAGATCGGGCTCGGCGCCGCCCAGGAAGGGCGCGGCATCGCTCAGCATGTGGTCGTTCAGGATGGTCATCAGCGTGCGGGACTTCGCCTCCGCCCGCTCCACCGCCGCCGCCTGCATGGCCGCATTGGACCACATGTAGTCGGGCAGGATCTGGCCATAGACGAGGCCATAGCCGAAGACGCGGTAGAAGCCGGTATTGAACCAGTCCATCCGCGCATTCACCGCGGCGCGGGCGCGCCTGTCGGCCGGCCAGGCGGGATGCGCCGCAAGGTCGGCCAGGTATTTGAGGATGGCCGAGCATTCGATCAGCCGGTGGCCATCCGCCTCCTCCAGCACGGGGACGAGCTGGTTCGGGTTGATGCCGGTATAGGCCTCGCCCTTGTGCTCGCCGGTGAAGAGGTTCACGGGGACGAGCTCAAGCGGAAGCCCTGCCTCATGCGCGAACATGACGATCGGGCGGCACGTGGTCGAGCCGTCGAAGTAGTGCAGTTTCAAGGCGCTGTTTCCCTCGCGCTTCCAGGCCGGCGCCGCCTATTCCGCGGCGATCTTCGCCTTGGCCTCCTCGGCCTTCTTCGCATCCGCCTCGGCCTGGAGCTGGGCCGCGCGCGCCTCCACCATCTCGACCAGGTGGTCGATCATGGCTTCGGTGTCGGTCGTGTGGTCCTGCTTGCCGGTGGAATAGACCATGTGCCGCCCGGCGCCGCCGCCGGTCAGGCCGATATCGGTCATCAGCGCCTCGCCCGGGCCGTTCACCACGCAGCCGATGATGGACAGGCTGACCGGCTGGGTCACGTGGGCGAGCCGCTCCTCCAGCTTCTCCACCGTGCGGATCACGTCGAAGCCCTGCCGTGCGCAGGAGGGACAGGAGATGATCTTCACGCCGCGATGGCGCAGATGCAGCGACTTCAGGATGTCCCAGGCGACGGCGACCTCCTCCTCCGGCTCGGCGCTGAGGGAGACGCGCATCGTGTCGCCGATGCCGGCCCAGAGCAGGTTGCCGAGGCCAATGGCGCTCTTCACCGTGCCGGCGCGCTTGCCGCCCGCCTCGGTGATGCCGATGTGCAGCGGGTGGTCGCATTGCTCGGCGAGCTGCGTGTAGGCGGCGACGGCCATGAAGACGTCGCTCGCCTTCACGCTGATCTTGAACTCGTGGAAGTCGTTCTGCAGCAGGTGGTCGGCGTGCCAGAGCGCGCTTTCGACCAGCGCCTCGGGGTTGGGCTCGCCATACTTCTCCAGGAGGTGCTTCTCCAGGCTGCCGGCATTGACGCCGATGCGGATGGCGCAGCCATGGTCGCGCGCCGCCTTCACCACCTCCTTCACGCGCTCGGGCGAGCCGATATTGCCCGGGTTGATGCGCAGGCAGGCGGCTCCGGCCTCGGCCGCCTCGATGGCGCGGCGGTAGTGGAAATGGATGTCGGCGACGATCGGGACATTCACCTCGCGCACGATCTCGGCCAGCGCCGCCGTGCTTTCCTCATCGGGGCAGGAGACACGGACGATGTCCACGCCCGCCAGCTCGGATTTGCGGATCTGCGCGATGGTGGCAGCCGCGTCCGAGGTCAGCGTGTTGGTCATGGTCTGCACGCTGATGGGGGCGTCCCCACCCACCAAAACCTTGCCCACGCGGATCTGGCGCGACTTGCGGCGCGCGATGTGCTGATAAGGCCGGTAGCTCATGCATTCCCTCGGAAACGGCGTTCGGTCCGCAATATAGGCGCGGCCGCGGGAATGCCCAAGCTTGCTGTCGCCGCCCGCTACTGGCGCTGGGCGGGCGGGTTCAACCGGGCTGGCGCGGGCGGTGCCGCGGCGGGGGCGGCCGGGGCCTGCGTGCCCGCCGCTGGGCGCGGGCGGAGCTGATCCGGCACCAGGGGCACATCGCGGCGCACGCCGGGCGTGTTGCCGAAGGCAGGCGAGGGCTGGCCATCCACCAGGACCTCGATCATCGCCGCATTGCCGACCGAGAGCAGCAGCCCCTCGCGGTTGGGGACCACGAAGGTCTCGCCAGGCCGCATGTTGCGGGAGATGAGGGTCTGGTTGGCCCGGGTGTCGCGCACCTGCGTCCAGATCTCGGCCCGGGCGCGCAGCGTGATGCGCGGCTGGTCGGCCGGCGGTGCCGCGGCGGGCGGCGGCGCGGGCGTGGGCACCTGCACCGGGACGGGGGTGGGCACCGGCAGGGCGGGCACGATCACGGCGGCGCCGGGCGGCGTGGGGGAAGGTGTGGCGCTGGGCGCGGGGCTGGCCGCGGGGGTGGGCGCGGTCGCCGTGGTGCTGGGCGCGGTGGGGGCCGGGGTCGCGGGGCGGAGCGCCTCGCCCGTGCGGGCCGCGGGCTCGAGCCGGGCCGGCACGGGAGGCACGGCATCCACGGTGCGATTGCCGGTTCCGGCCCAATTGTACCAGGCGACATAGGCGCCGATGGCGATGACGGCGCCCGCCAGCACCAGCACGCCGGCCGGGAAGCCCCGCTCGGGCACGGGTTCGGGGAAGACGAGGTCGGTCTTGCGGGCGCCGGTGGCGACCGCATCGCGCAGGCGGCGGACCATCTCGCTCGGGTCGAGGCCAAGGGCGCCGGCATAGTTGCGGACGAATCCCACGGCATAGGCCGGCGAAGGCAGGTCCTTCAGGCGGCCCTCCTCGAGGGCGATCAGATAGACGCGCCGGATGCGCAGCTCCGCCGCCACGTCCTCGATCGAGAGGCCGAGGGCGAGGCGCGCGTCACGCAGTTCCTCGCCGAGGCGGGCTGCATCCACGGTCTGGGCCTCCTGGGGGCGGAAGCGTTTCATGTCGTCGAACACGAGCCCATGGTTAGCCCCTTCCGGGCGGGGGCGCAAAGCCCCCTTGCCGTTCCGGGGCGATTCCTCATGCGAGGCCGCGGCGGGCGGCCAACGCGGCCGCGGCCTGGCCCATCAGCTCCGCCACGATTTCGGCGGCCGGCTGCTCGCGCGAGACCATGCCGACCGACTGGCCGGCCATCAGCGAGCCCTGCTCCACATCGCCATCCACCACGGCCCGGCGCAGGGCGCCCGCCCAGAAATGCTCGATGTCGAGCTGCGCCTCCTCCTTGCCCAGCTCGCCCGCCTGAAACCGCTTCAGCACGGCCGCCTGGTGCTCCATGAAGCGCTTGGTGCCCTCGTTCTGCAGGGCGCGCACGGGGATGACCGGGAAGCGCTCATCCAGCTGGACGGTGGGCAGGGCGTCGCGCGCATTGCCGCGGATGAAGGCGCGCTTGAAGTTCGGGTGGGCGATGCATTCGGTGGCGCAGACGAAGCGCGTGCCGAGCTGGGCGCCGGCGGCCCCCATTTCCAGGTAGGACAGGATCGCCTCGCCGCGCCCGATGCCGCCGGCGACGAAGACCGGCACCTCGGTGATGTGGGGCAGGATCTCCTGCGCCAGCACGTTCAGCGACACCGGGCCGATATGCCCGCCCGCCTCGCTGCCCTCGATGACCAGGGCATCGGCGCCGGAGCGGATCAGCTTCTTGGCGAGCGCCAGCGCGGGCGCGAAGCAGATGATCTTCGCCCCGCCCTCCTTCGCGCGCTTGATCGCCGAGCCGGGCGGGATGCCGCCCGCGAAGACGATGTGCGAGACGCCGTGCCCGAGGCATGTGTCCACCAGCTGCTCCAGGCGCGGATGCATGGTGATCAGGTTCACGCCGAAGGGCTTGTCGGTCAGCGCCTTGGTGCCGGCGATCTCGGCATCCAGGTGGTGCGGCTCCATGGCGCCGCAGGCGATGACGCCGAAGGCGCCGGCATTGGAGAGGGCCGCCACCAGGTTGCGCTCGCTCACCCAGGACATGGCGCCGCCCAGCAGCGCATAGCGCGAGCCGAAGAAGGCGGCGCCGCGCGCCATCAGGCGGTCTACCTCGTCAAAGGCCGCTTGGGGGATCACCGCCGTCGCATCCATCAGGCGGCGTCCAGGCCGTAGGCGGTGTGCAGCGCGCGGACAGCAAGCTCGGTGTAGTCGGCGGCCACCAGCACGCTCACCTTGATCTCGGAGGTCGAGATCACCTGGATGTTGATGCCCTTGTCGGCCAGCGTCTTGAACATGGTCGACGCCACGCCCGCATGGGTGCGCATGCCGATGCCGACGACGCTGATCTTCGCCACGTCGGGGTCGGCGATCAGCGCCTCGAAGCCCAGTTCGGCCTTGGCCTTCTCCAGGATGTCGGTGCAGCGCGGCAGGTCTGAGCGGCCGACCGTGAAGGTCATGTCCGTGCCGCCATCGGCGCCGATGTTCTGGACGATCATGTCCACATTCACATTGGCGGCCGAAAGCGGGCCGAACACGCGGGCGGCAACGCCCGGGCGGTCGGGCACGCGGCGCAGCGTGACCTTCGCCTCATCGCGCGAATAGGCAATGCCGGAAACGATCGGCTTCTCCATGATCTCGTCCTCATCCACGACCAGGGAGCCTGGCTTGTCTTCAAAACTGGAAAGCACCTGCACGCGAACCCGCGCCTTCATGGCGAGTTCGACGGAGCGGGTCTGCAACACCTTGGCGCCCACAGACGCCAGTTCCAGCATCTCCTCATAGGAGATGCGCTCAAGCTTTTTCGCGCGCGGGACGATCCGCGGGTCGGTCGTGTAGATGCCGTCCACATCCGTGTAGATGTCGCAGCGGTCGGCCTTCAGGGCCGCGGCCAGTGCGACCGCCGAGAGGTCGGAGCCGCCGCGGCCGAGCGTCGTCACGCGGTTGCGCGTGGGCTCCAGCCCCTGGAAGCCGGCGACGACGGGGACCTGGCCCTGCTCCATCCGGCGGATCAGCTCGTCGCCCTCGATCCGGTCCACGCGGGCCTTGCCATGCGCGTTGTCGGTGATGATCGGCACCTGCCAGCCCTGCCAGGAGCGCGCCTCCACGCCGATGGCCTGGAGCGCGATGGCGGTGAGGCCGATCGTCACCTGCTCGCCGGTCGCGACCACGGTGTCGTATTCGCGGGCGTCATGCAGCGGCGAGAGGTCCTGGCACCATTTGACCAGCTGGTTCGTGGCGCCCGACATGGCGGAGACGACGACGGCCACCTGATGGCCGGCATCCACCTCGCGCTTCACGCGGGCGGCGACGTTCCGGATACGGTCGAGATCGGCGACGGAAGTGCCGCCGAACTTCATGACGATACGTGACATGCGAATTCCTGGCCGGCCCCGCCGAAGCAGTATCCCTTGGGGGGGCAGGCCTTGCGGTGGGCCCAAGGGCGGGTCAGATAACGTCCATGACGCGGATGGGCAACATGCCAGAGGGAAACAGGTCTGGCAGCGCAGACCTCAACGAAGTGGCGAAGTTCGACGCCCTGGCCCAGGACTGGTGGAAACCGACCGGCCCCATGGCCCCGCTGCACGCCATGAACCCGGCCCGGATGGGCTGGATCGCGGGCCAGCTCGGGCCGCTGGAAGGTTTGCGCATCCTGGATGCGGGGTGCGGGGCGGGCCTCGCGTCGGAATGGCTCGCCCGGCGGGGCGCCATCGTCACCGGCCTGGACGCGGCCGGCGCGGCGCTGGAGGCGGCGCGCGCCCATGCCGCGTCGCAAGGTGTCCGCGTGGACTACCGCGAGGGCACGCCCGAGGATGTCGAGGCCGGCGGTTTCGATGCCGTCATCTCGCTCGAAGTCATCGAGCATGTCCCGCCGGCTGAGCGTGCCGGGTTTTGCGCCGCCCTCGCGCGCCTCACACGGCCGGGCGGGCAGGTCTTCCTCTCCACGCTGAACCGCACGCGCCGCTCCTACCTTTTTGCCATCCTGGGCGCCGAGCAGATCCTCCGCTGGCTGCCGCGCGGCACGCATGACTGGAAGCAATTCGTGACGCCGGAGGAACTCGGCGCACTGCTGCGCGGCGCGGGCCTCGCCGTCACCGACGTGGCCGGCATGGTGCCGAGCCTCAGCACCGGCTTCCGCATCGCCCGCGACACGGGCGTGAACTACCTGATGGCGGCACGAAAGGTCTGAGCATGGTCAAGCACTGGGTCCGCTTCCGCACCGCCGCAGGTGCCGAGGGCTTCGGCACGCTGGGGGGCGAGAGCATCACGCCGCACACGGGCGAGATGTTCGGCGCGAATGCCCCCGAGGGCGCCCCCCTGCCGCTGGCCGGCGTCACCCTGCTGGCGCCCACGCGGCCGCTGCGTTTCGTCGGGCTGTGGAACAACTACCACGAGCTGGCGGCCAAGCAGGGAAACGCCATCCCGGAGACGCCGCTCTGGTTCCTGAAGTCGCCCGGCAGCGTGATCGGCCCGGGCGCGGCGATCCGCCCGCCCGCGGGCTATGCGGGCAAGACGCTCTATGAGGGCGAACTCGGCCTCGTCATCGGCCGCCGCGTCCATGGCGCCGACGAGGCGGAGGCCGAGGCCGCCATCTTCGGCCTGACCTGCGTGAACGACGTGACGGCGCTCGACATCCTGACCGCCGACCCCTCCTTCCCCCAATGGGCACGCGCCAAGTCGCCCGACAGCTTCGGCCCGATCGGCCCCTGCATCGCCGAGGGCCTGGATTGGCGGGAGCTGCGCGTGCAGGTCGCGCTGAACGGCCGCGTCCGGCAGGACTACGCCTGCGCGGACATGATCCTGCCGCCCGCCCGCATCGTCTCGCTGCTGTCGCGGGAGATGACGCTGGAGCCGGGCGATGTGATCGCCTGCGGCACCTCGGTGGGCGCGCTGCCCATGCGGCCGGGCATGGAGGTGGCGGTCACCATCCCGGGAATCGGGACGCTGACCAATCCCTTCGCCCCTGAGTGACCTCAGCCGCGGCTGGCGCCCAGATGCGCCACGCCCTCGATCTCGACGAGGATGCTGGGCTCGGCCAGCGCCGAGACCTCGACCAGGGAGCAGGCGGGGAAATCGCCGGTGAAGAATTCGCGCCGGGCCTTCCAGACCGCCTCGCGCTGGGCGATGTCGGTCACGAAGATCGTCAATTTCACCATATCGGCCATGCATCCACCGGCGGCCTCCAGCAGCGCCTGCATCTTGCCGAAGATGATGCGCGCCTGGGCCTCCATATCGGCGCCCTCGGGGGCGCGCAGCGCCTGGTCACGCGCGGTGAAGCCGGAAAGATAGGCAATGCCGTCCACCACGCGGCAATTGGACCAGAGGCCCGGCGGCGGCTCGGGGACGGCGGGGCTGGTGACGCGGCGGATTCGGGACATCGCATGTTCCTCCTGGACGGGCGACAGGCTGCCAGCTTCCCACCGATTGTCACCTGGGGCGGGGGGCGGGCCTGCCGGTTGCGACTTGACGCGCGGCCCTGCCCTCCCCTACACGCTCCCCTCCCGGGCGGCGCATGCGTGTCGCCCGTGGTCGTTCATGGGGCGCCCCCGGGCGCTTCCGGCCAGCGGCCATAACCTTTCAGTATCACGGGCAGCGTCGCCACGCGCGGCCGCCCGAAGGGCGCGTGTGATGAGCTTCGCAGTGATCCGCACTGGCGGAAAACAATACCGGGTGACGCCGAACGCCGTCGTCATCGTCGAGCGCCTGGAGGCTGAGCCGGGCGCCACCATCACCTTCCACGAGGTGCTGGCCGTGAGCAACGATGCCGGCCTGCAGCTCGGCGCGCCGACTGTGCCGGGTGCGACGGTCACCGCCACGGTGGTCGACCAGAATCGCGGCGACAAGGTGCTGATCCTGAAGAAGCGCCGCCGCAAGAACAGCCGGCGCAAGCGCGGCCACCGCCAGGAACAGACGGTCCTGCGCATCGCCACCATCGCGGCGTAAGAAGGAGCAAGACAGATGGCACACAAAAAGGCAGGCGGCTCCTCGCGCAACGGGCGTGACAGCCCCGGTCAGCGGCTTGGCGTGAAGAAATTCGGCGGCGAGCACGTGCTGGCCGGCAACATTCTCGTCAAGCAGCGCGGCACCAAGATGAAGCCGGGCACCAATGTCGGCGTCGGCCGTGACCACACGCTCTTCGCGCTGGTCGAGGGCCATGTGAAGTTCGCCCGCAAGGCCGAGGACCGCGTCCATGTCTCGGTCGAGCCGATCAAGCTCGCGGCTGAATAATCTGACGCCCTCGATGGCGTGACCAGCGGGGGCCCTCGTGGCCCCCGTTTTTGTTTCGGAGCGACCCTCCCGACCCCCGCCCACCCCCGAAGAAGGGGGGGTACAGGGGGGGCCCTGCCCCCCCTTGCCGCCATGCGAGTAGGGTTGGTGTCGCGGCTACTCGCATGGCGGCACAAACATGAAATTCCTCGACGAAGCCAAGGTGTTCATCAAGTCGGGCGACGGCGGCAACGGCGTCATCGCCTTCCGGCGTGAGCGCTTCATCGAATATGGCGGCCCCGATGGGGGCAATGGCGGCCGCGGCGGCAATGTCTATGCCGAGGCGGTGGAGGGGCTGAACACCCTGATCGACTACCGCTACGCCCAGCACTTCAAGGCCCGCAAGGGCGGCAATGGCGCGGGCAGTGACCGCACCGGGGCGGCGGCGCCCGATGTGACGCTGAAGGTGCCGGTCGGCACGCAGATCCTGGACGAGGACCGCGAGACGGTGATCGCCGACCTCGACGTGGTGGGCAAGCGCGTGCTGCTGGCCAAGGGCGGCGATGGCGGCTTCGGCAACGCGAACTACAAGACCAGCACCAACCGCGCGCCGCGCCGGGCCGATCCGGGATGGCCGGGCGAGGAGAAATGGGTCTGGCTCCGGCTCAAGCTCATCGCCGATGCCGGGCTGGTGGGGCTGCCCAATGCCGGGAAATCCACCTTCCTCGCCGCGGCGAGTGCGGCGCGGCCCAAGATCGCGGATTACCCCTTCACCACGCTGCACCCGCAGCTCGGCGTCGTGCGGTTGAACGCGACCGAGGAATTCGTCCTGGCCGACATCCCCGGCCTGATCGAGGGTGCCAGCGAGGGCGCGGGACTCGGCACGCGCTTCCTGGGCCATGTGGAGCGCTGCCGGGTGCTGCTGCACCTGATTGACGGCAGCCAGGCCGACCCGGCCGGCGCCTGGCGGATGATCCGCAACGAGCTGGAGGAATATGGCGGCGGCCTCGCGGAGAAGCCCGAGATCGTCGTGCTCAACAAGCTCGATGCGATGACGCCGCAGGCCCGCACCTCGCGCGTGAAGGCGCTGGAGCGCGCGACGGGCCGGCCGGTGATGCTGGCCGCGGGCGCCACCGGCGAGGGCGTGCCCGAGGTGCTGCGCGCCGTGATGGATGTGGTGCGGGCGAAGTAGGGCCCGCCCGCCCTCAGCGCCGCTCCTGCCAGGGCTCGCGGCGCGGGCCGCGCTCGAAGGCCACGATGCTGTCGTAGAAGGAGATGGCGCGGGTGGTGCGGGTGAATTCCGGCACCTCGGGCTCGGCCCCCACGCGCTCGGCCGGATGAGTGTGGTAGCGGCGGAAATTGGCGTGGATGCCGCTCCAGGCGTGCAGGTCCTTCACACGTTCCGCCGCGTAGTCGAGGAAGGTCATCCCCGGCCGGTCGTCCCACTGGCCGCCCCAGAGCGCCGTGTGGGTGTCCTCCACGATATAGACGCCGTCCGGCGTCATGGCGGGGTAGAAGACCTCGAAGCTCTCGATCTGCTGGTTGCTGGTGTGGCCGCCGTCATCCACCACGATGTCGGGCGTGCCGATCTCGGCCAGCACTTGGCGCAGGAAGGCGGGGTCGGCCTGGTCGCCGATGAAGACCTTCACGCCGGGGGGCGCCAGCTCGGCCGATTTCGGGTTGATGTCCATGCCGAAGATGCGGGCGCCGGGGCCGAGCCATTCGCGCCAGATCTCGAGCGAGCCGCATTCATCCACGCCGATCTCGAGAAGCGTCGGCGACTGGCCGCGATAACGCGCCAGGAAGGCGTCATAGATGTCGAAGTAGTGGTGCCACTTCGCCGTCTTGTGGACGCGCGCGCCGCGCTCCAGGAAGAGCCGGTACAGCTCGTTCGCGGGGTCCGACTGCAGGAGGCTGTCGGGGGTGGCCGGCTTGCGGCGGCGGAAAGGCCAGATCATGCGGCACACCTAGCGAGGGTGGCGGCGGCGCGCAATCTGCCTCAGGCCGGGCCCAGCACCTCGTCCACCGTGCCGTCCTGGATGATGACGCCGCCCTCGATGCGGATGGCGCGCGTGCACCAGCGGCGGACCACGGCCATGTCATGCGTGGCGAGCATCAGGATATCGGCGCCCGTGACCAGCTGCTTCAGCCGCTCCTCGGCGCGGGCCATGAATTCGGCATCACCGGCCAGGAACCATTCGTCCATGAGCAGGATCTCAGGCATCATGGCAGTGGCCAGCGCGAAAGCGAGGCGCACCTGCATGCCGGCGGAGTACCCGCGGATCTGCACGTCGATGAATTCACCGAGATCGGCGAAGGCGACGACCTCCTCGGCCATCGCCTCGGCCTCGGCCTCGGACATGCCGCGGTAGAGGCCGCGCAGCACGATGTTCTCGCGCCCCGTGGCCAGCGCCTCCATCCCAGCGCCGGGGTCGATGAGCGAGCCGATCTCGCCCTCCACGCGCAGCCGGCCCGCGACCGGCTCATAGATGCCGGCGACGGTCCGCAGCAGCGTGGACTTGCCCGCGCCATTGGGGCCGACCAGCGCCACGCGCTCGCCCCGCTCGATGGTGAAGGTGAGGTCGCGCAGGGCGGCGACGACGACGCGGTGGGACGGGTCCTCCTTCAGGCGGCGCGGCGTGGCGCCCATCAGGCGCCGCTTCAGCGAGCGGGCATTGTGGTGGTAGAGCGGATACTCGATCGCCAGGCCCTCGGCCTCGATGCGTGCCATGTCGGTCAGACCCAGAAAGCGACGCGGTTGCGGAACCGCGTGAAGAAGGTCTGGGCCACGGCCCAGACGATGCCGGTATAGAGGATCGCGGCGATCCAGACGGTGGCGGAGGCGCCGGTGCCCATGATCGGCCCGCGCATGGTCTCCATCACGGCGAAGAAGGGATTAAGCGGCAGGTAGACCTGCGCCCCCTCGATCAGCTCGGGCTTCCAGATCACGGGGGTGAGGAAGAAGGCGATCTGCATGACCGAGGCGACGATGGGCGGGATGTCACGGAAGCGCGCGCAGAGCAGGCCGAGCAGGAGCGAGCCCCAGAAGACGTTGATGGCGAGGAGCATCAGGCCCGCGATCGCCCAGAGCGCCCCCCAGCCCGGCTGCACGCCGAAGATCAGGAAGACGACGACGATGAGCGGCAAGTTGTGCGCGGCCACCACGGCGTTGCGGAACACGGTCCGCAGCGCGTGCACCGAATAGGGCAAGGGCATCTGGCGGACCACGCCTTCCGCCGAGGTGATGGTGGCGCAGGCCTCGGTCACCGCCTGGCCGATCATGGCCCAGATGATGAGACTGACGGCGAGCCAGGGCAGATAGACCCCCACCTCGATCTGGAAGAGCTTGGCGTAGAGGAAGCCGAGCGAGATCAGCATCACCGCGGTGGAGATGGTGACCCAAAGCGGCCCCAGGACCGAGCCGCGGTAGCGGTGGGTGATGTCCGTGCGGGCCAGCACCCAGGCGAGGCGCCAGCGCTGGAAGCCCTCCAGCAGGTCGGCGCGGGCGCGGGCGCCGCGCTCCGGGCGGGCGGCGTCATGTTCGAAGCATCGGGGCGAAGGGCGGGCCATGTCCGCGCCTATACACGCAGGGCCCAAGGGCCGAAAGCCGATGAGGGCTTCCGTTTGTAACCGGCGCGGTCGTATTGACAGGCCCGGGTCTTGTGTTAGGGCCCCACGGCTTTCCAGGAGACGATGCGCCTTGCTCTTCCTCATCACCGGCGGATACGGCTTCATCGGTTCGGCCGTGGTCCGGCGCCTTCTGACGACGACGGGCGCCACCGTCGTCAACGTGGACAAGATGACCTACGCCGCAAGCCCGGCCTCGCTCGGCATGCATGCGGGTGAGGCGCGGCACATCCATGTCCAGGCCGATATCTGCGACGTGGAGGCGATGCGCGCCGTCTTCGCCACGCACAAGCCCACGGCCGTGATGCACCTGGCTGCCGAGAGCCATGTGGACCGGTCGATCGATGGCCCGGCCGAGTTCATCCGCACCAATGTGGTGGGCACGCAGGTGCTGCTTGAGGCGGCCCGCGAATACTGGAACACGCTGGACGGCGCCGCCAAGGCCGAGTTCCGCTTCCACCACGTCTCGACCGATGAGGTCTTCGGCTCGCTCTATCCCGGTGATCCGCCCTTCACGCCCGAGACGCCCTATGATCCGCGCAGCCCCTATTCGGCGAGCAAGGCGGCGTCGGACCACCTCGTGCGCGCGTGGAACCACACCTACGGCTTCCCCTCCTTCGTCTCGAACACCACGAACAATTATGGCCCGTGGCAGTTCCCGGAGAAGCTGATCCCGCTGGTCACGCTGAACGCGCTGGAGGGCAAGCCGCTGCCCGTCTATGGCGAGGGCGCCAATATCCGCGACTGGCTGCATGTCGAGGACCACGCCGAGGCGCTGGTGCTGGCGCTGATGAAGGGCCAGCCGGGCGCCACCTACTGCATCGGTCCCCGGCAGGAGCGGACGAATCTTGAGGTGGTGAAGGCGATCTGCGCCACGCTCGACCGCCTCCGCCCCGACCCGGCCGGGCCGCGCGAGCGGCTGATCACCTTCGTGCGCGACCGTCCCGGCCATGATTTCCGCTACGCGATGGACCCCTCGGGCGCAGAGGCCGCGCTGGGCTGGAAGCCGCGCTACGATTTCGAGACCGGCCTCGAGCAGACCATCCGCTGGTACCTGGACCACGAGGCCTGGTGGCGGCCGATCCGCGAGAAGGCCTATGCCGGCCAGCGCCTGGGTGGCGTGAAGTCGTGAGCGCCCTGGCACCTCGCACAGCATTCACGATCGAGGCGTCCTCCTCCGAGGGCGCGAAGCGAACAGCCGAGCCGAAACGCTTCAGCGTTTCGAGCCAAGCCGGCAGAGCCGGCGCCCGGCGCTTGAGGGCATAGAATCATGAAGGGCATCATCCTGGCCGGCGGGTCCGGCACGCGGCTGCACCCGATGACGCTGGCGGCGTCCAAGCAATTGCTGCCGGTCTATGACAAGCCGATGGTCTATTACCCGCTCGGCACGCTCATGCTGGCCGGGATCCGGGACATCCTGGTCATCTCGACCCCGCAGGACCTGCCGGCCTTCCAGCGCCTGCTGGGCGACGGCTCGGCCTTCGGCATCACCCTCTCCTACGCCGAGCAGCCCTCGCCCGACGGCCTCGCCCAAGCCTTCCTGATCGGCGAGCGCTTCATCGACGGCCAGCCCTGCGCGCTCGCGCTGGGGGACAACATCATCTACGGCGAGGGCCTCTCGGTCCGGCTTGGCGCGGCGCGGGGCCGGGCGGAGGCGGGCGGCGCCACCGTCTTCGGCTATCGCGTGTCGGACCCCGAGCGCTACGGCGTGGCCGAGTTCGACAGCGCGGGCCGGGTGATCTCCATCGAGGAGAAGCCGCAGCAGCCCAAATCCGACTGGGCGGTGATCGGCGTCTATTTCTACGACAAGCGCGTCGTCGAGATGGCCAAGCGCGTGAAACCCTCGGCGCGCGGCGAACTCGAGATCACCGACCTCAACCTGCTCTACATGCAGGCGGGCGACCTCTCCTGCGAGCAGCTGGGCCGGGGCTGCGCCTGGCTCGATGCCGGCACGCCGGCCAGCCTGCTGCAGGCGGCGACCTTCGTGCAGACGGTGCAGGAGCGGCAGGGCCTCGTGGTCGGCTGCCCGGAGGAGATCGGCTTCCGCCGCGGCTTCCTCACGGCCGAGGAATTGCGCGCCCGCGGCAAGTCGCTCGGCAAGACCGCCTATGGCCAGTACCTGGTGCAACTTGCCGACGGGGCCTACGCATGAAGATCACGCCGCAAGCCATTCCCGATGTGCTGCTGATCGAGCCGAACCGCTTCGGCGATGCCCGCGGCTTCTTCAGCGAGGTATGGAAGCGCAGCGCGCTGGCCGCGCAGGGCTTCGCGGTGGATTTCGTGCAGGACAACCACTCGCTCTCGCGCGAGGTGGGCGTGGTGCGCGGCCTGCATTTCCAGCGGCCGCCGACGGCGCAGGGCAAGCTGGTGCGCGTGGTGCGCGGGCGCATCCTCGACGTGGCGGTGGACATCCGCCAGGGCAGCCCGACCTATGGCCGGCACGTCGCCTGCGAGCTCTCGGCCGAGAACTGGCACCAGCTCTGGGTGCCGCGCGGCTTCGCGCATGGCTTCATGACGCTCGAGCCGGACACCGAGGTGCTCTACAAGGTGGATGCCGAGTATGACCGCGCGACCGATGCCGGCATCGCCTGGGACGACCCGGCGCTGGGCATTGCATGGCCGGTGCTGCCGGGCGGCGTGATCCTGTCCGACAAGGACCGCAACGCGCCGCGCCTGGCCGAGATCCCGCCGCCCTTCCCGGCGGGCTCCGTCTGATGCGGCGCATCCTCGTCACCGGCCAGGGCGGCCAGCTCGCGACCGGCCTGGCCGAGAGCCTGCCCGCGCAGGGCTTCGAGGCGCTGCTGGTCGGCCAGCCGGATTTCGAGTTCGACAAGCCCGCGACGGTGATCACGGCCTTCGCGGCGCTGAAGCCCGAGGCGGTGGTGAATTGCGCGGCCTGGACCGCGGTTGACGCGGCCGAGGATGACGAGGCAGGCGCCTTCCGCGCCAATGCGCTGGGGCCTGCGCTGCTGGCGAAGCTCTGCGCCGAGGCCGGCATCCCGCTCATCCAGATCAGCACGGACTACGTGTATGACGGGCTGAAGGGCGCGCCCTACCTGGAGAGCGACCTGACCAATCCGCTCGGCGCCTATGGCCGCACCAAGCTCGCGGGCGAATGGGCAGCGCTGGCCGGCAACCCGATGACGAGCATCCTGCGCACCGCCTGGGTGTTCAGCCCGGTGGGCAAGAATTTCGTGCGCACCATGCTGGCCGTGGGCGCCACGCGGCCGGAGCTGCGCGTGGTGGCGGACCAGCACGGCCACCCGACCGCGGCGCCCGACCTTGCCGACGCGATCGCCGCCATCCTGGCGCGCATCCGGGAGACCGGCTGGCAGCCCGCCTATCGCGGCGTGTTTCACGCGCGGGCCGAGCAATCCACCCATTGGCATGGCTTCGCCGAGGCCATCTTCGCGGGCGCGGCCCGGTTCGGCGGCCCACAGCCGCGCGTCCTGCCGATCGCCACCCATGAATATCCGGTGAAGGCGGTGCGCCCCGCCGATGGCCGGATGGACGGCACGAAGCTCACCGAGACCTTCGGCGTGACCCTGCCGAGCTGGCAGGCGGGGCTTGAGCGGGTGCTCAAGGCCTTGCACCCGGGCGGCTGATGCCGCCCTACAGCCTGACCGATCTGGGCTCCGCCCCGGGCGGCGCACCGCGCATCCTGCACGGCCTCGCCGCGCGCGCGCCGCTGACCTTCCTGCGGCGCGCGGCCGAGGTCGCCTTCGAGATCGCCCAGGCCGCCCTGCTCGACCGCATCGCGCCGCTCAAGGCGGGACTGCGCGAGGTGGCGCCCGGGGCGGCGCCGCGCCAGGGCAATTCGTTGGCGCTCTATCTCCATTGGTCGCCCGATGGCCGGGTCTCGCCCATGGTGCTGCGACAATTGGCGCTGTGGCGGGAGGCCGGCTTCGACCTCGTCTTCGTCACCAATGCCGCGAACCGGCCGCCCGAGGCGGACTGGGCCGCGGTCGGCGCGCAATGCCTGCTCCGCCTGCATCGCGAGAATGTCGGGCGCGATTTCGGCGGCTGGCGCGATGCGGCGGGCGTGGCGCTCGCCCAATACGGCACGCCCGACGAACTCCTCCTGGCCAATGACAGCGTCCTCGGGCCCTTCCGGCCACTGGCGCCGCTGGTGGCCGCCTGGCGCGCAGGCGGCGAGGGCCTGTTCGGCATGACGGAGAGCGAGGGCGGCGGGCCGCATCTGCAATCCTACGCGCTGCTGGCCCGCGGCGCGGCGGCGGTTGGACTGCTCACCGCGCATCTCGCCGCCTTCCGGGACAGCCGGAGCAAATGGCGGGTGGTGCAGCAGGGCGAGATCGGCCTCTCCCGGCGGGCACGGGCGGCGGGGCTGCGCTGCGCCGCGCTCTTCGGCTATGCGCGCCTGACCGCGCTGGTGGATGACGCGACGCGCGCAAGCCTCGGCCCGCGTTTCGACAGCGCAGAGGCCTTCGCCCGCTATCCGCTGAATCCCTGCCACCATCTCTGGCGCGTGCTGGTGGAGCGGATGGGCTTTCCCTACCTGAAGACGGAGCTCGTCCGCCGCAATCCGGGCCGGCTGCCCGGGGTGGAGGATTGGCCCGGCCTGATGGCGCCCGAGGACGCCGCGCTGATCCGCGAGCATCTCGCCATGATGGGGCCCTGATCGAAACGCATGCGGCTCGATTGACAGCGCCCCCGCGGGACGGCAGAGACACCGCGCCCCGCGGGCCCAACCCCATCCAGAAAGTTGTCGCGCTCCATGGCTCCGCCGGATCAGGACCATCGCATTCACCCGCTGCGCCGCGTGGTGCGCCGCCTGCCGATGCTGCGCAAGGTCCTGCTGAAGACGCTGCGCCCGGTCATGCCGCAGATCGGGCATCTGGTCCGCTGGCTCGAAGCCGCCGACTACCAGGCCTGGTTCGAGCGCTGGCAGACCAGCAGCCCGGCCGATGATGCCGCCATCCTCGCCCAGCTTGGCCCCGCGCCCACCGCCTTCCTGGTGACCCTCCCGCGCGCGGATGCGGGGACGCGTGCGAATGTCGCGGCGCAGCTCGGCGTGCCGGTGGAGATTCTCGAGGGCGAGGCGCTGGCGCCAGAGCAGGCGCTGCCGGGCCGCTTCGTGCTGCACCTCCAGCCCGGGGACCGGCTGCTGCGCCACGCCCTGGCCGAATTCGCCATCGCCGCGGCGAGCGTGCCCGCCCCCCTCGTGATCTTCAGCGACGAGGATGCGCCGATGGGGGGCGGCACACGCCGCATGCCCTGGCTGAAGACCGCCTTCGACCCCGACCTGCTGTTGCAGCAACCCGCCCTCGGCCGGGCGGTGGCCTATGACACAGGCCTTCTCGCGCGGCACGGGCTGCTTGGCCTGCGCGGCCATGCGCTGATGGTCGCGGCGACGCGCGCGGCGGTGGCCGAGGCCGGCCCCGGTGCCGTCCGTCACCTCCCCGGCATCCTGCTGCGGCGCGCCGCCGGGCGCGGGCCGGCCTGGCGCGAGGGCCTGGACCTCGCCGGCGTCTCGCAGCTGCTGGCCGCGGCGGGCGAGCCTGTGCGGCTGGAGCCGCCCCGGGGCCGCAGCCCCGTGCCGCGCGCCATCTGGCCCCTGCCCGACCCCGCGCCGCAGGTCACCATCATCATCCCCACGCGCAACGGCACGGCGCTGATGGAGGCCTGCCTGGACGGGCTTCTGCGCCGTACCGACTATCCGGCCTTCGACATCATCGTCTGCGACAATGACAGCGATGACCCGGCACTGCTTCGCCGCTTCGAGGAGTGGTCGCGCGATCCGCGCTTCCGCGTGCTCCCCTGCCCCGGCCCCTTCAACTATTCGGCGATCAACAACCGCGCCGCGCGCGAGGCCAGCGGCGAGATCCTGCTCCTCCTCAACAACGACACCGAGATCCGCAGCCCGGACTGGCTGCGCGAGATGGTGAGCCATGCGGTGCGCCCGGAGATCGGCGCGGTCGGCGCGCGGCTGCTCTTCCCGAGCGGGCGCGTGCAGCATGCGGGCACGGTGCTGGGCCTCGCCGGCATCGCGGGGCATGACATGCTGCACACGCCGCAGAAGAGCCACGGCCCCTATGACCTGCTGCGCTTGACGCGCCGCGTCTCGGCCGTCACCGCCGCCTGCCTCGCGGTGCGGCGCGAGGCCTTCCTCGCCGTCGGCGGCTTCGACGAGGAGGGGCTGCGCGTGGCCTATAACGACGTGGATCTCTGCCTGAAGCTGCGGGCGTCGGGCCTGCACAACCTCGTCACCCCGCATGCGGAGCTGCTGCACAAGGAAAGCGCCACGCGCGGCGACGACATGTCGCCCACGCACAAGGCGCGCTGGCTGACCGAGCGCGCCACGATGCGCGCGCGCTGGGGCGAGGCGCTGGTGAACGACCCCTATTACAGCCCGCTCCTCTCGCTTGACCCGCCGGCGCGCATCCTGAGCGCGGCGCCCCGCCGCCTCGCGCCCTGGCGCGCCCCGGCCGAGCAACCGCCCCTGCCAGACTAAGGCGGCGCCGCACGCCACCTGATTTCACTTGCGCGGCGGCACGGCGTGCAGGAACCTTGGGCTTGGCTGTCCCGGTCCGTCCCCGCCATGAACGGTGCCACCCGCGGGAAAGGCTCCAGGGAGATACCTCGCCATGGCGCATGACGTCACCGACTCTCTGGAGTTGGCATCAGATGACGAGCATTTCGACGGCTTCTACGAATTCGACTGGCAGGTGCCGCACGACCATGACCTGACGGAGGGCATGGAAGAGCCCTCCCCCTTCGTCACCTTCGGCGGGAAATGGGGCAGCTCGCAGAGCTTCGGCACGCCCGGCGGGACCGTCACGTGGAGTCTGGTCGGCGCCGGCGTCTCCACCACTTCGCTCGGCTTCTACCTGGGCGGCAGCGTCTCGCTCGCGGGCTTCCTCGGCTTCGACTACGTCTCCGTCCTGCATCGCGCCTTCGCCGCCTGGTCGGCCATCGCGAACATCAACTTCGTGCAGGTCGGGGATGGCGGCGGCGCGGTCGGCCGCGGCACGGTGGGCACGATCCGCATCGCGGGCGGCTACATCGACGGTGATTCGGGCACGCTGGCGCAGGCCTTCTCGCCCAGCTTCAGCGCCCTCGGCGGCGACATCGTGTTCGACAGTTCCGAGATCGACCTGTGGGACACCAGCAGCTTCCTGGCCGTCGCGACGCATGAGATCGGCCACGCCATCGGGCTGAACCACACGAGCGTCCCCAACCAGCTGATGAACCCCGCCTACAACCCGGCCATCACGACGCCGCAATGGGACGACATCGCCGGCGCGCGCTACATCTACGGCCCAAGCGACCTCTCCGTCCGCATCAACGACGTGACGATCACCGAGGGCAATGGCGGCACCACCATCATGAGCTTCACGGTCAGCCGGGCCTCCACCGCCCTGGCGGTCTCGGTGGATTATCGCAGCCATGACGGCAGCGCGACGGCGGGCCGCGACTATGCCGCCGTGTCCGGGACGGTCTCCTTCGCGATGGGCGAGGCCTCCCGGCGCATCGACGTGGCGGTCTTCAACGACACCATCCACGAGCGGGCCGAGTGGTTCACCATCGAGTTGCTGAACGCGGCCGGCGGCGCCACGATCGCCGATGCCATCGGCATCGGCATCATCACGGACAACGACCCGCCCTTCACCTCGGCCAATCTCTGGGTGGCCGGCTTCGGCACGCAGGGCAGCTGGGCCAGCAACAACCTCACGCCGCGCCGCCTTGCCGATGTGAACGGCGATGGCCGGGCCGACATCGTGGGCTTCGCCCATGGCGGCGTCGTCGTCTCGCTCGCCACCGGCGGCGGCGCCTTCGGACCGGCCAGGCTGGCCGTCGAGGGCTTCGGGGTGAATGGCGGTTGGCTGAGCGACACCCTGACCCCGCGCCAGCTCGGCGACGTGAACGGCGATGGCCGGGCGGATATCGTGGGCTTCGCCCATGGCGGCGTCGTCGTCTCGTTGGCGAATGGCGAGGGAGGGTTCGGCGCCGCGCGCCTCGCCGTCACGGGGTTCGGCGTCCATGGCGGATGGGCCAATGACAACCTGACGCCGCGCAGCCTGGCCGATGTGAATGGCGACGGCATGGCCGACATCGTGGGTTTCGGCAGCGCGGGCGTCTATGTCTCGCTCGCGACCGGCGGCGGCGCGTTCGGCGCGGCGCAGCTGGCCGTCACGGGCTTCGGGCTCAATGGCGGCTGGACGAGCGACGATGCGCGGCCACGCCGCCTCGCCGACGTGAACGGCGACGGCATGGACGACATCGTGGGCTTCGGCAGCGCGGGCGTCTTCGTCTCGCTCGCGACCGGCGGCGGCGGCTTCGGCGCCGCGTCGCTGCGGCTCGGCGCCTATGGGTCGAACGGCGCCGCGGGCGGCTGGAGCTCGGATGACGCCACACCGCGCCGACTCGGCGATGTGAACGGCGACGGCATGGCCGATATCGTGGGCTTCGGCGGCACCGGCGCCCATGTCGCGCTGGCGAGCGGCGGCGGCGCCTTCGAGGGCAGCGAGCTTCGCCTCGGCGCCCTCGGCTCGGCGCCGTCGGCCGGCGGCTGGCGCAGCGACGACCTGTTCCCGCGCTATGTGGCCGACACCAACGGGGACGGGCTCGCGGATCTGCACGGCCTCGGTCACCTCGGCCTCTATAGCGCCTTCTCCAACTACCCCCTCTGACGCGGGGTCAGACGCCGAGCGCGGCGAGCGGGATCACCTCCACCACGCTGCCCTTCGGCAGCGCGGGGGCGAAGGGCGCGCGCAGGATCAGCCCATCGGCCGAGGCGAGCACCGCGAGCATCGAGCTGTCCTGGCGGGCGGCGGGCGTGGCCACGATCCCGCCCTCGGCGGGGATGAGGCTGGCGCGCAGATGGTCGGCGCGTTGGTCATTCTCGGGCAGGTCCACACCCGCAACGGCGCGGATGGTGCGCGGACCGGAATCCGGCAGGCCCTGCATGCGGGCGAGGGCGGGCAGCAGGAACACCACGGCGCAGACAAGTGCGGAGACCGGGTTGCCCGGCAGCCCCAGCACCGGCATGGCGCCGAGCCGCCCCCAGATCAGTGGCTTGCCCGGCCGCATGGCGATCTTCCAGAAATCGAGCGCAAAGCCCCCAGGGGTGGTGGATTGCCCCAGCGCCTTCTGCACCAGGTCATGCTCGCCCACGCTGGCGCCACCGGTCGTCACCAGCAGGTCATAGCCGCCCGACCCAGCCAGGGCCGCGATGCTGCCTGCGTCATCCGGCGCGATGGGCAGGATGCAGCCCTCGCCGCCAGCCGAGGCGATCACGGCGGCCAGCGCATGCGCGTTGGAACTGACGATGCCACCCGCGGGCAGCGGGTCGCCCGGCAGCGCGATCTCGTCACCGGTCGCCAGGATCCCGATGCGCGGGCGGCGATGCACGGTGAGCCAGGGGTGGTTGGCGGCGGCGGCCAGGCCGATGTCGCGCGCCGTCAGCCGGCGGCCGGCCGGCAGCAGCTCACCGCCCTCGGCGAAGTCGAGGCCACGGCGGCGGATCCAGCGGCCGACCGCGACACCTTCGGTGACGGCGAGGCGAGCGCCCTCGGCCTTGGCATTTTCCTGGATGAGGATGGCGTCGGCGCCGGGCGGCACGAAGCCGCCGGTAAAGATCCGCACCGCCTCGCCGGGGCCCACCTGGCCCGCGAAGGGGTGGCCGGCGGGGGCGGCGCCGGTCACGGTCAGCGTGGCGCCCGTCACGGCATCGGCCGCCCGGACCGCATATCCATCCATGGCGGAGACATCGGCGGGTGGTTGCGTCAGCCGCGCCACCACCGGCCGCGCCAGCACGCGGTTCCAGCCGGCGGCGAGGGGCACCGTCTCCGGCCCGGTCGGGCGGATGGCGGAGAGGATGCGCTGCCGGGCTTCCTCGAGCGGGATCACGGCGCCGCTTCGAAGCGGCCCGACTTGCCGCCCTCCTTCAGCGCGAGGTGGATACCCTCGATCCGCATGCCGCGATCCACGGCCTTCACCATGTCATAGACAGTAAGTGCGGCGACGCTGACGGCGGTCAGCGCCTCCATCTCCACGCCGGTGCGGCCGGTCACGCTGACCTGCGCCTCGATCTCGACCGTGTCCGGCCCGGCGATGGTCAGGTCCACGCGGACCTTGGTGAGCATGAGCGGGTGGCAGAGCGGGATCAGGTCGCTGGTCTTCTTCGCCGCCATGATGCCGGCGAGCCGCGCGACGCCCAGCACATCGCCCTTGCCGGCCTTGCCCTCGGCGATCAGCGCCAGCGTTTCGGGCGCCATGACGATGCGGCCGCGCGCGATGGCGAGGCGCTCGGTCTCGGGCTTGCCCGCCACGTCCACCATGGCGGCGCGGCCGGCTTCGTCGAAGTGAGTGAGAGTCACGGCCCCAGCAGCGCGCGCGTCGCTTCCGCCACGTCGGGCTGGCGCATCAGGTGCTCGCCCACCAGCACGCAATAGGCGCCGGCGGCGGCCATGCGGCGCAGGTCCGCCGGCGTGCGCAGGCCGCTCTCGGCCACCGGGATGCGATCCGCCGGGACCATGGGGATGAGCTCCTCGCTGGTCGCGAGGTCGGTCACCAGCGTCTTCAGGTTGCGGTTGTTCACGCCGATGAGGCGCGTCTGCAGGCCGAGCGCGCGCTCCATCTCGCGCGCGTCATGCACCTCCGCCAGCACCGCCATGTCGAGGCTGCGGGCGATGTCCTCCAGCTCATGCGCCTGGTCGTCGCTGAGCGCGGCCATGATGAGCAGGATGGCATCCGCCCCCATCGCCCGGGCCTCGAAGACCTGGAAGGGGTGGATCATGAAGTCCTTGCGCAGCACCGGAAGCTGGCAGGCGGCACGCGCGGCGATCAGGTCGTCCGGCCGGCCCTGGAACCACTTGGCATCCGTCAGCACCGAGAGGCAGGCCGCGCCCGCGCTCTCATAGGCGCGGGCCAGCACCGCGGGCTCGAAGGGGTCGCGGATCAGGCCGCCCGAGGGCGAGGCGCGCTTGATCTCGGCGATCAGCCCGGTGCGCCCCTCGCCGATGCGGGCGCAGAGCGCGCCGGTGAAGTCGCGCGGGCGGGACTGGTCCAGCGCGCGCTTCTCCATCTCGGCCAGCGGGGTCGCGGCCATGGCGGCGGCGACCTCCTCGGCCTTGTCCCGCAGGATTCGGGCGAGGGTATCGGAGAGCCCCGCATCGGGGATCACATCAACAGTCATTCGGGAACAGCCTCGGAGGTCGCACGGCGGAGGCGGATGAGAACATCCAGAGCGCGCCCGCTGTCAATGCTCTCGGCGGCGAGCGTGGCACCCGCCCGCAGATCGGCCGCGCGGCCGGCCACCACCAGCGCGGCGGCGGCGTTGAACAGCACCATGTCGCGATAGGCGCCGCGCTCGCCCTCCAGCAGGGCAACCAGCGCCGCGGCATTCTCCGCCGGCTCGCCGCCCCGGATCGCCTCGATCGGCCAGGCGGGCAGGCCCGCATCCTCGGGCGCCACGGTGAAGCGGCGCGTCTTGCCCGCTGCCAGTTCCACCACCTCCGAGGGGCCGGAAATCGCCAGCTCATCCATGCCCTGGCCGTGCACGACCCAGGCGGCCTCGGTCCCCAGGCGGCCGAGCGCCTCGGCCATGGGCTGCAGCCACTCGGCCGAGAAGGCGCCGGTCATCTGGCGCTTCACCCGGCCCGGATTCGCAAGCGGCCCCAGCAGGTTGAAGATGGTACGCGTGCCAAGCTCGACGCGCGCGCCGCCTGCATGGCGCAGCGCGGAATGGTGGCGGGGGGCAAGCAGGAAGACCATGCCGGCCTCGCGGATCACCTCGGGCAGGCGCTCCAGCGGCACGTCCAGGTTCACGCCGAGCGCGGCCAGCGCATCGGCCGCGCCCGATTTCGAGGAGAGCGCGCGGTTGCCATGCTTGGCGACCGGCACGCCGGCGCCCGCCACCACCATCGCCGCCGTGGTCGAGATGTTCAGGCTGCCCGAGGAATCGCCGCCCGTACCCACGACATCGATCGCATCCGCCGGCACCTCCACCGGGATCATGCGCGCGCGCATGGCGCGGACGGCGCCGGTCATCTCGGCCACCGTCTCGCCGCGCACGCGCATGGCCATGAGCATGCCCGCGATCTGCGCGGGCGTGGCCTCGCCGGCCATGATGATGCCGAAGGCGGCCTCGGCCTCGCTCTCGGCCAGGCGTTCCCCCGCCGCGAGGCGGGCCAATACGGGTTTGAGGTCGTTCATCCGGACTGTTTGACCTTCTGCTTCCTGGCGCGACGCGCCTCCCCTTATAGGGCGCATGGCGGTGCGGCCCAAAATGCGCCATAGGAAGCCATGGCGTCGAATCCGCTCCTTGATGCGACGGGTAGCCCCCGTTCGCGTGGCGGCGTCGCGCGCGCCGGCCCGCGCCGCGCGGCGATTCCCTGCCCCGCCCCTTTGCTGTAGGGTGCCCCGCGTGCGGAAACCTCTTTTGATCGGGCTCGGAATCGTCGTGGCCGCGGGCCTGGGTGGCACCGCCTACCGGATGCGGGAGTCGGCGCCGCAGCCCGTGAGCGTCGCCGCCGCCCCCGCCCTGCCCGACAACCTGCCCCTGCCGCCCGAGATGCCGCGCCTTGCCGATGGGCCGGATTATGACCGCTGCCTCGCCCTGCTGCGCGACGACCCGGATGAGGCGATGCGCTTCGCCCAGGCCTGGGACGCCACGGGCGGGGGCGACGGCGCGCGGCACTGCATCGCCCTGGCCCTGCTCGGCCTCGGCGAGCCCGACCGCGCGGCCGACCGGCTGGAGCGCCTGGGGGCGGCCAGCCGCGCGGGCAGCCTCGCGCGGGCCGCCGTCTTCGGCCAGGCCTCGCAAGCCTGGATGATGGCGGGCGACCCCAACCGCGCCTTCGCGGCCGTCACCATCGCGCTGACGCTGGCGCCGCAGGATGTGGAATTGCTGGTGGATCGCTCGGTGGTGCTGGCCTCGATGCAGCGCTACCGCGAATCCATCGAGGACCTGGACTCGGCCCTGGCGCTGGAGCCCGAGCGCGCCGAGGCCTGGGTGCTGCGCGCCGCCGCGCTGCGCCACCTGGAGCGCGTGGACCAGGCCTTCGTCGCCGTGGAGCGCGCCCTGGCGCTGACGCCCGACAACCCCGAGGCGCTGCTCGAGCGCGGGATCCTGCGGCAGCTGCGCGGCGATGCGACGGGGGCGCGCAATGACTGGCAGCGCGCCATCCAGCTCGCGCCTGACAGCATGGCGGCGGACCTCGCCGCGCAGAACATCCAGCTCAATGAATTGGGGCCGCAGCGGCGCTGAGCCCTGCGCTCAGCGTTCCATCAACCGCGGCATCAGCTCGACCAGGTTGCAGGGCCGGTGCCGCGCATCGAGCTGCCAGACGAGGATGTCGTCCCAGGCATCCTTGCAGGCGCCGGTGCTGCCGGGCAGCGCGAACAGGTAGGTGCCCTGCGCCACGCCGCCGATGGCGCGCGACTGCATCGTGGAGGTGCCGATCTTCTGGTAGCTCAGCATGCGGAAGAGCTCGCCGAAGCCCTCGATCTCCTTCTCCATCACCCGCTTGAACGCCTCGGGCGTCACATCGCGGCCGGTGATGCCGGTGCCGCCCGTGGTGATCACGCAATCCACCTGAGGGTCGGCGATCCAGGCGCGCAGCTGCGCCTCGATCAGGTCGGCCTCGTCGCGCAGGATCTCGCGCGCGATGCAGCGGTGGCCCGCGGCTTCGATGCGCGACTGCAAGGTCTCGCCCGAACGGTCGGTGCTGAGGTCGCGCGTGTCGCTCACCGTCAGCACGGCGATGTTCACGGGCAGGAAGGTGCGGGAAGGGTCGATCGGCATGCCGCTCAATTGGACCGGGCGGAGGTCATGCGCAACATGGCCGTGACCTCCTCGACGCCCGCGAAGCTCGGGAAGCCGCCGCCCGCGATCTGGTCGAGCGAGGGGGTCGGCAGGCCCAGGCGGTGGGCGTAGATCCAACTGAAGGTCAGCACACGCGTGACGAAGCTGCGCGTCTCATGCACCGGGATGCTCTCGATGAAGAGCAGCGGATCCGCCCGGCGCTGGGCGGCCGGGAGCCAGCGGTTGAGGTTGCCGGGGCCGGCATTGTAGGCGGCCAGCAGGCGGATCAGATCGCCCCGCACCGCCTCGTGCCGCGCCAGGTAATGCACATAGCGCTGGCCGAGCTCGAGGCTGAGGCCCGGGTCATGCAGCCGCTCCACGCCCTCGCCGCGCAGCGAGGGGTCGTTCGCCACATAGCTGGCCGTGGCGGGCATGAGCTGCAGCAGGCCGCGCGCCCCGGCACGGCTGACCGCGCTCGGGTCGAAGCGGCTTTCCTGCAGGGCCAGCGCGTAGAGCAGCGAAGGGTCCATGCGGAAGCCGCCATTGGGCAGCAGCACCGGCAGCGGATAGCGTGCGCCATCCCGCGCGCGCCCATCCTCGAGCTGTGCGGCGGTCGCCACCTGGGCGGCGAGGCCCGGCATGTTCGCCTGCTGCGCGACGGCAAGGATGCCCTGCGTCACCAGCGGGTTGTTGCGGGTGCGGCGCTGCAGGAGGCGCAGTTCCGCCTCCGCGCGCTCGCGCTGGCCGATCTGCAGCAGGGCCAGCGCGCGCCAGCCACCGGCCGTCTCGGCCAGGCCCTGGGCGCGGGATTCATTGGCGACGTCGCGCTCCCAGACCAGGCCGGGCGGCAGGCCGAGGCTGCGGCGGGCGATCATGCCATGGAAGGTGCGCGGCTCCTGCGCGGCCTGGAGCATCCAGGGCACGTATTGCGCCGGGCGGCGGGCGCGGACGGCGGCGCGGGCGGTCCAGAAGGCGGCGGCGGCGCGCAGCGTGGGCGGCGCCTGCTCGTTGCGCGCCGCACGCTCGAAAGCGTGGTAGGCGCTCTCGTAATTCTGCATCCCCCAGGCGGACAGCCCGGCCTGATAGGCCAGAAGCGCATTCTGGGGGGCGAGGCGCATGCCCTCCTGCGCGATGGTCCAGGCCTCGGCATCACGGCCCTGGCGGAAGAGCGATTGCGCCATCTCGGCCTTGAGATGGCCGAGATAGGCGTTGCTGAGGCCGCGCCGGGCGCGGATCAACGTCAGCGCCGCATCCAGGTTGCCCTCGTTGATCCGGGCCTGGACGGCGCGTTCGAGGCCGGCGTCACGGGTGAAGCTGGCCTCGGCCGGCGCGCGCTCCTCGGGGAGGAGGTCCGCCATGGTGTCGGGCTGGCTGGGCGGGGGCGGCGCGGCGGCCCCGCGCGGGAGGAGGCGCAGCAGGGCCTCATGCAGCAGGGGCGCGTCAGGCAGGTCGGCGAAATCGGCGAGCCAGGCCTGGAGTTCGTTCAGGCTGGGCTCGCCCCGGTTGTAGCGGTCGGCCAGCAGATGGCCCATCAGGCGGCGGTCATCCAGGCGCTCCGCCTCGCGGATGGCGGCCGGGATGTCGCCGCGGGCCTGCGCCTCGAAGGCGCGGCGCATGCGGGCGGCATCCGCCTGCCCCATGGGCTGGGGCAGCGACGGGACCGCGGCTGGGCCGGGGGGCGTTCGGGTCCGCACCTGGAAAGGGGCGGTCTGGTCTTGGGCCCGCTGGGCGGTGGCCGGGCTGAACCCGGCGCCGAGGCAGAGAAGACCGGCAATAACGCCGGGCAGGGTGCGGGCCATGGGGCGCAGCGCTCGCATGACCAAGCACCCCTAACCCAGGCCCGGCTGGTAAAGCAAGCGTTGATTGTCCGGGTCGCCCTTTATCGGTTTCGCGCCGGACAATCGTGACGTTAAGCTTTTTCCTTCGCCCCAATGTCGCCATCATTCATGGCGCGCTGCAACATCAGCAGATCAGCCCATGCATCACGCTTGGCGATGGGGTTGCGGAGGAGATAGGCGGGATGGAGGGTGGGCAGCGCCATCAATACTTTACCTTCAAGTATTGATACTTGGTGCCAACGCCCGCGCAAGCGGGTGATTCCGTCGCGCGACTGAAGAAAGCCCTTGGCCGCGACACCGCCCGCCAGCACCAGGAAGCGCGGCCGCGCCAAGGCCACATGGCGCAGCACGAAGGGCAGGAAGAGCGCGATCTCGGCATCGGTCGGCGTGCGGTTTCCCGGCGGGCGGAAGGGCAGGATGTTGGTGATGTAGAGGCTCTCGGCCCGGCCGAGCCCGATGCTGGCGAACATCCGGTCCAGCAACTGGCCCGAGGCGCCGACGAAGGGGCGGCCCAGCCGGTCCTCCTCGGCGCCCGGCGCCTCGCCGATCACCATCACGGGCGCGCCGGCCACGCCGTCGCTGAAGACCAGGTTCGTCGCCGTCTCGCGCAGCGGGCTGCCGGTGAAGCCGGCCATGGCCTCGCGCAGTTCCGCCAGCGTCGCGGCGCGGGCCGCGAGCGCGGCCGCCGCCTCGCCATGCGGCGTGGCCTTGCGCGGGGCCGCCGGGGCGCGCTGCGGCGCGGGCCCGCCGGGCGGGTCGGTGCCGCCCGCCTGGCCCTCGGCCTGGCGATCGGCAGAGGGCACGGGGCGGCGCGCGCGCGGGGCCGCCGCCTCCAGGATCGCCTCGTCGGCACCCATGGCGATCTGCCAGCGCAGGCTGGCCAGCAGCGCGATCTGTTCGGCGGGCAGCGTCATGGCGTCTTTCTACCGTGTCATGCGGGTTCCGCGAAACCGGCGGCTCGTCTAGGTTCGCCCCCCACGGAATTTGCCGCGAAGGGTGGTCGGGATGAGCGAAGAACGCGAAGCGATGGAATTCGATGTGCTGGTCATCGGCGCGGGCCCGGCGGGCCTCGCCGCCGCGATCCGCCTGAAGCAGCTCAACCCCGAGATGAGCGTCTGCGTGGTCGAGAAGGGCGGCGAGGTCGGCGCCCATATCCTCTCCGGCGCCGTGCTCGAGCCCCGCGCGCTGGACGAGCTGATCCCCGACTGGCGGGAAGACCCGCCGGCGCTGGCCACACCCGCCGGCGAGGACCGCTTCATGCTGCTGACGGAGACCAAGGCCTTCAAGCTGCCCACGCCGCCGCAGATGCACAATGAGGGCAACTACATCGTCTCCCTCGGAAATGTCGCGCGCTGGCTGGGTGCGAAGGCCGAGGCGCTGGGCGTCGAGATCTATCCGGGCTTCGCGGCCTCGGAGACGATCATCGAGGATGGGGTGGTGAAGGGCGTCGTCGCCGGCGTCATGGGCATCGTGAAGGATGGCTCGAAGGGCCCCGACTACCAGCCGGGGATGGAACTGCGCGCCACCACCACCCTCTTCGCCGAGGGCTGCCGCGGCAGCCTGACCAAGAAGCTCTTCGACACCTTCAACCTCCGCGCCGAATGCCAGCCGCAGACCTACGCGATCGGCATCAAGGAGCTGTGGGAGATCCCGAAGGAGAACCACAAGCCCGGGCTGATCTGGCACAGCGCCGGCTGGCCCCTGCCGAGCGACACCTATGGCGGCTCCTGGCTCTACATGTTCGGCGAGAACCTGGTGAGTGTGGGCTTCGTCGTCGGCCTCGACTATCCCAATCCCTGGCTCTCGCCCTTCGAGGAATTCCAGCGCTTCAAGCACCACCCGGCGGTGGCGCCGATGCTGGCGGGCGGCAAGCGCATCTCCTATGGCGCGCGCGCGCTGAACGAGGGCGGCTTCCAGTCCATCCCGAAGCTCACCTTCCCGGGCGGCGCCCTGATCGGCGACACGGCGGGCTTCCTCAACGTGCCCAAGATCAAGGGCACGCATCTCGCCATGAAGTCCGGCATGGTGGCGGCCGAGGCGATCGCGGGCGAGGGGATCGAGGCCTATCCGGGCCTGCTGCGGCAATCCTGGCTCTGGTCCGAGCTGGAGGGCGTGCGGAACATCCGTCCGGGCTTCGCCAAGTTCGGCTTCTGGGGCGGCATGGTGAACGCGGCGCTCGACACCTACGTCTTCAAAGGCAAGGCGCCCTGGACCATGGGCCACCACCATGACCACACGCAGCTCAAGGCCGCCGCCGACGCGCCGCGCATCACCTATCCCAAGCCCGACGGCGTGCTGAGCTTCGACCGCCTCTCCTCGGTGTTCCTGTCGAACACCAACCACGAGGAGAACCAGCCCGCCCACCTCGTCCTGCGCGACCCGGGCAAGTGGCTTGGCGAGAACTGGGAACGCTATGCGAGCCCCGAGAGCCGCTACTGCCCGGCCGGCGTCTATGAGGCCGTCGGCATCGAGGAGGGCAAGCCGGCTCTTGTCATCAACGCCCAGAATTGCGTCCATTGCAAAACCTGCGACATCAAGGACCCGTCGCAGAACATCGACTGGAAGACGCCCGAGGGGGGTGGCGGCCCCAATTATCCCGGAGGGATGTAGCGCATGGCCGAAGCCAAGACCGACGCACGCAGCGACGCTGAGAAGATCAACGCCTTCCTCCCCAAGCGCGGCGCGCAGGGCCCCTGCCCCGCCTGCGGGCAGGATGCCTGGACGCTGGTGGGCGGCCCTGGCTGGTCCGTGACCCTGCCGATGATCGACGGGGCAGGCACCATCCCGCCTGCGCCGCCGCATGTCCCGGTCTATGCGCTCGTCTGCAACAATTGCGGCAATCTCCGCCTGCACGCGAGCCGCGTGGTGGATGCCGAGGAGGGGCCGTGATGCTCGACCGCTTCGCCCCCTATGGCCTCAGCGTCCTGCGCATCGTGGCGGGGCTGCTGTTCTTCCTGCATGGGCCGCAGAAGCTGATCGGCTTCCCGCCCTCGCCCCGCCCCTCGCCCGAGCTCTTCTCCATGCTGGGCGCGGCCGCGACGCTCGAGGTGATCGGCGGCGCGCTGCTCATCATCGGCCTCTTCACCCGGCCCGTCGCCTTCGTCATGTCGGGGCTGATGGCCTTCGCCTATTTCATCGCCCATGCGCCGCGCAGCTTCTGGCCGACGAGCAATGGCGGAGATGCGGCGATCCTCTTCTGCTTCCTCTTCCTCTACCTCGTCCTCGCGGGCCCCGGCCCCTGGAGCATGGACGCGCGCCGCAAGTCATGACCCCCCCGGCATGACCCTGATCTCCCTCCTGCGGCAGGGCATGGTGCTCTCGCTCGGCTGGGTGGTCTGCGCCGCGATGGCGCTGACCCATTACGGCTTCCTCTGGGCCCTGCTGCTGCTCATCATCTGGGCCGCGCTGCTTGTGCGTTTCCAGCGCAGCACGGTCGAACACGCCAAGTCCATCGCCGCCAAGCTGCAAGGCACCAAATCATGATCCGCCTCTATGGCACGCCGAAATCCCGCGCCTTCCGCTGCATCTGGGCCGCCGAGGAGGCGGGCCTGCCCTATGAGCTGATCCCCCTCGGCTTCGGCCCTGGCATGAAGGCGCCCGCGCATCTCAAGCTGAACCCGAACGGCAAGATCCCCGCCATGGAGGATGGTGCGCTGGCCCTGTTCGAGAGCCTCGCCATCAACCTGCACCTTGCGGCCAAGGCCGGCCCGCCACTCATGCCCCTGGGCGACGATGCGAGCCGCGTCCTGCAATGGACGCTCTGGGCCGCGACCGAGGTCGAGCCGGCCGCGATGCAATGGGCCTACAACACCTACATCCGCCCAGCGGCCGAGCGCGATCCCGGCCAGGCCGCCGCCGGCGCCGCCGGGCTGAACGCGCGGCTCGATGTGCTCGAGGGACAATTGGGCGCGCAATCCTGGCTGCTGGGCGAGACCTACACCATCGCCGACTGCAACCTGGCCGGCGTGCTCTACGGCGCCTGGGCCAACAAGTTCGACCTGGGCGGCCATACGCGGGTGAAGGCCTGGCTCGAGCGCTGCCTCCACCGGCCGGCGGCGCTGGCCGCGCGGGCGCTGCGCGAAGCCCCGTGACGGGCCTGATCGAGACGGCGCGCCGGCTGGACGCGCTGGGCTTCATGCCGAGCAAGTCCGGCAATGTCTCGATCCGCATCGAAGGTGGCTTCCGGATCACCCCATCGGGGCTGCCCTATGCGGCCCTGACCGAGGCGGACCTTGTGGACCTGGGGCTGGATGGCCGCGTTCTGGCGGGCGCACGGCGCCCCTCCTCCGAATGGCGCCTGCATGCCGAGGTCTATGCGGCCCGACCCGAGGCCGCGGCGATCGTCCACACCCACAGCCCGCGCGCCACCGCGCTCTCCTGCGCGCGGCGCGGCCTGCCGCCCTTCCACTACATGATCGCGCTCGCCGGCGGTGACGACATCCGCTGCGCCGCCTATGCCACCTTCGGCACGGCAGAGCTGGCGCTCTCCGCGATTCCCGCGCTGGAGGGGCGCCGCGCCTGCCTGCTCGCCAATCACGGCGTGGTCGCGCTCGGCACCTCCCTGGCCGCGGCCGAGACGCTGGCGCGCGAGGTGGAGAACCTGGCCGGCGAATACCTGGACCTGCTGGCCGCGCGGCTGGAACCCGTCCTGCTCACGCCCGAGGAGATGGTGGCGGTGACGGCGCAGTTCGGCGGCTATGGGCGGCTGCGCTGACGCCGCGTGAATTCGTCGCAACCTTCCAGGAACTGCTTGCTTTTGCGTTTCGCGGATTGAGAATTCCGCTTGTTTTTTGACGCCAGAAGCAACGGAAGAGACATGACCCTGCGCCGGATCCTTTTCGCCGCCCTGCTGTGCATGGGCTTCGCCGGGGCCGCCAACGCCCAGTGCGATACCAGCTTCACCCTGATCAACCGCTCCGGCGCCACGGTGCAGGAATTCTACTTCGGCAGCAGCGCCCAGCGGGAATGGGGCGTGGACCAGCTCGGGACCAATGTGCTGGTCAACGGCCAGAGCATGCGCTTCCGCGCCCGCAATGCCGGCGCCAACGACTTCAAGATCGTCTGGGCCAATGGCGACACGGCGGAGCTGATGCGCATCGACATCTGCGTCACCAGCGAGATCGTGGCGACGCGGCGCGGCATCGAGGCGCGCTGAGCATCAACCAGGCCCTGGCCCGTCCGCGGCCAGGCTCACACTCCCCTTCTGCCACGGTCTGTCCGGCGGGCGTCATCCCGTCTCCGCCGGCGGCCATTCCGAAAGAGACCACATGTCCTTCCGCCGCCTCATCCTCGCCGCCGCCCTCACGGCCGGCCTCAGCTCCGTCGCCCAGGCCCAGTGCGACCGGCGCTTCACCCTGAACAACCAGTCGGGCACCACCATCAGCCAGTTCTATTTCGGCTCCAGCGCCCAGCGTGCCTGGGGCGCCGACCAGCTCGGCTCGAACGTGCTGCCAAACGGCCGCAGCGTCCGCTACGAGACCCGCCACTCCGGCCGGAACGACTTCAAGGTGGTCTGGGCCAATGGCCAGACGGCCGAGCTGATGAACATCGACATCTGCGCGACGAGCGAGATCGTCGCCACGCCGCGCGGAATCGTCGCGCGCTGAGACCAGCGGCGCGCGGCCTTGGGGCCGCGCGCCGCCCGCCTTCAGTAGCCTTCCTTCAGCAGCGGGAAGGCGCTGTGCACGTTTGGGAACACCACCGGCGGCGCGCCGAGATGCACATGGCCGCGCGTGAGCTGGGCGAAATTGTTCACCCCCGTCAGGCCCAGCGCCTTGATCACCTCATCCTCCAGGATCTCCAGCAGGCGCTCGATCCCGTCCGCCCCTTCGGCGGCGAGGCCGTAGAGGTAGAGGCGGCCCAGGCCGACCCAATCGGCCCCCAGCGCCACCGCCTTCACGATGTCGGTGCCGCGGCTGAAGCTGCCATCCACCATGATCTTCGCACGGCCGGCGACGGCCTCCACCACCTCCGGCAACACGTCGAGCGAGCCGCGCCCACCATCGAGCTGCCGCCCGCCATGGTTGGAGACGTAGATCACGTCCACGCCATGCTCGCAGGCGATGGCCGCGTCCTCACCGGTGCCGATGCCCTTCAGGATCAGCGGGATCTTGTGCTTCTCCTTGAAGCGCGCGACCTCGCGCCAGGAAAGCGCGGCCTGGTGGTCCATGCCGGTATTGGCGGCGCGCCAGGTCTTCACGAAGCGCTTGGCGATGTCGCGTTCGCGGCGCGAATAATGCGCCGTGTCCACCGTCATGCAGAAGGCGTCATAGCCGCTATCCACCACGCGGCGGACATAGTCGTCCACGAAGGCGTCATCCCCGCGCACATAGAGCTGGAAGACCTTGGGGCCCTTCGATGCCTCAGCGCAGACCTCGAGGCCGGGCTGGCTCACGCTCGAGAGCATATAGGGCACGCCGAAGGCGCCAGCCCCCTTCGCCACGCTCACGCCGCCGCCCGGCTCGAAGCTCTCGAGCGAGCCGACCGGCGCGCAGAACACCGGCAGGCGGATGCGATGGCCGAAGAAATCCACGCTCGCATCCACCTTGGACACGTCGTTCAGCACGCGCGGGCGGAGCGCTGCGGTGTCGATCGCCATGCGGTTGCGCGCGAGCGTCGTCTCGGTCTCGGTGCCGCCCACCAGGTAGTCCCAGACATTGGCGTTCAGCTTGATCTTCGCGGCCTTCACGAATTCGTGCAGGACCTGGTAGCGTTCCTCGAAATTGCGCATCGCTTCTCTCCGCGTCGGTTGCCGCAAAACTAGCTTGTGCGGATGAATTCGGAACCCCCCCTCTCGCCGTTCCGCGCATCCGGCGCGACAATCGCGGCGACAGAGGGAGAGCCACATGAACGCCACCGAACGCCGTAACCGCGCCCGCGCCATTCTCGCGGGCCATGCCTGCATCCACCCGGCCTCGGTGCATGATCCGCTCTCGGCCCGCATCGCCGAGGAGCTGGGCTTCGAGCTCGGCATGTTCGCGGGCTCCACCGCCTCGCTGGCCATCCTGGGCGCGCCGGACCATATCCTGATCACGCTGACGGAATTCGCGACGCAGGCCCGGCGCATCACCCGCGCCGGTACGCTGCCGCTCGTCGTGGATGCCGACCATGGCTATGGCAATGCGCTGAACGTGCAGCGCACAGTGGAGGAGCTTGAGGTCGCCGGCATCGCCGCCATGTCCATCGAGGACACGGACCTGCCCCGCCCCTTCGGTGCCGCCAAGCCGCGCCTGATCTCGATTGAGGAGGGGGTGGGCAAGATGCGCGCCGCGGTCGCCGCGCGCGTGGATTCCAGCCTTTGCATCTTCGCCCGCACGGGGGCCATGAACGTCACCAGCCGCGACGACTGCCTGGCCCGCATCAAGGCCTATAACGACTGCGGCACGGACGGAATCTTCCTGACGGGCGTCACAACCCGCGCGGAACTCGACGCGGCGGCGGAAGTGGCGAAGCAGCCGCTCATCCTCGGCACGCTCAGCCCCGAGATCACCGACCGCGAATATCTGGCGAGCCGCGGCGTGCGCATCGCACTCCAGGGCCATGCGCCGAGCCAGGCGGCGGCCCAGGCCATCCATGCGACGCTGAAGGCGCTGCGCGAGGGGGTGCAGCCCGCCGAACTGAAGGGCCTGCCGGAGAAGGGCGCCATGGCCCGCTGGACGCGCGAGGCGCCCTATTCCGAGGCGATGAAGCGGTTTCTGGATTGACCGTCATCGATGCCACCGATCGGTGGCATCGGCGCATTTCGGTCGCGCGCGGGTCCTTGCCCCCGCTATCCTCCCGCCCGCAAGCGCGGAGGGTTTGGATGTGCTGAAGGAACGGCGCGGTGGCGCCTTCATCGCCGGTGCGGCGGTGGGGGCCATCCTGGCGGGTGGGGTCGCCCTTGCCCAGGGCCAGCAGGTGCTTCAGGGGCAGAGCTACGCCGTGGCGCGCGGGCAGACCGCGACCCTGTTCTGCGCGACCTCGAACGGCGCGCCCCAGCCCCGTGGCGCACCGCTCGTCCAGCAGGCTCGCATCGCGGTCGGCACCACCGCGAATGTCGCGGTGGTGCACGTCACCTGCTTCGACTGACGGCGTCAGGCCCGCCGAATGTTCCAGAAGAGCGGCGGCTGGCCCTTGAGCAGCCCCGTGAGGTTCCTCCGGATCGCCGTCGGCTGGTAGTACATGCCGGTCGGCACATAGGGCACCTCGTCGAAGGCGATGCGCTGCATCTCCGTCGTCGCCGCCTTCTCCGCCGCCTCGTTCGGCGCGTTGAACCAGGCGTCGCGCTGCGCCTCGATGGCCGGGATGGTGGGCCAGCCGGGCCAGGCATTCTCGCCATTGCCGCGGATCGAGGCATGGTTCGCCGGGTTCCAGTGGTCCACGCCCGACCAGAAGGTGAAGAAGCCCGACCAGCCGCCCTGCTCCAGCGGATTGCGGCTGGCGCGGCGGGCCACCAGCGTGCCCCAGTCCGTGCTCACCAGGTCCACGTTGAAGCCCATCCGGCGGAACAGGTCCGCACCCACCAGCGTCGCCGCATTGATGGAGGAGAGGTCCGTCGCGTTCAGCAGCACGAGGCGCTGGCCGATGGCACCCGCCGCCTGCAACTCGGCGCGCGCCGCGTCCACGCTCTTGCGCATCCGCTCCATGCTGACATTGCTGGCCGACGGGCTCTCGGGGGCGAAGTAGCCGATGCCCTCGCGCCGCAGGTCCGGCCGGCCCTCGATGCCGGAGGTGCCGATCACCGCCGTCATGAAGTCGGTCTGGTTGATCGCCGTCAGCACGGCGCGGCGCACGGCCGGGTTGTTGAAGGGCGCGGTCAGGTGGTTCGGGCGGAAGATGCCGATCAGGCCCGTGCCGTTGATGATGTCCACCCGCACGTTGCGCGCGGCCGCCCCCCGCAGGAAGAGCGGGAAGAGATCCGCCGTCGGCTGCTCCCACCAGTCGATCTCACCCGATTGCAGCGCGGCGGAGGCCGTCGCGGGGTCGGGCATGATGTGCCACTCGACGCGGTCGAAATGCGTGACCTTTCCGCCGGCCGTCATCGAGGCATTGCCCTGGCGCGGCACGTAGTCGGCGTTGCGCGCATAGGCGAGGCGCGAGCCCGGCACCCATTCGTTCTGGATGAAGCGATAGGGCCCGCTGCCCACGGCCTCGGTGATGTTCGTGAACGGGTCCACATTCGCCAGCCGCTCGGGCATGATGAACAGGCAGGACGTGGTCACCTTGCTGATGCATTCCAGCATCTTCGGGAACGGCGTGTTCAGCCGGATGGTGAAGACGCGGTCGCTCACCTCGGTCATGTCCGCCACGCGGCTCATCAGCACCTGGCCGAAGGCATCGCGGCGACCCCAGCGGCGGATGGAGGCGATGCAGTCCCGCCCGCGCACCGGCGAGCCGTCGTGGAACTTCAGGTTCTCGCGCAGGGTGAAGCGCCACAGCAGGCCGTCATTCTCGACCACGTGGCCCTCGGCCATCTGCGGCTGCGGGCGGAAATTCTCATCCATGCCGTAGAGCTGGTCATAGACCAGGAAGGCATGGTCGCGCGCCACGAAGGCGGTGTTGGTGAAGGGGTCGATGTTCGGCAGGTTGGCGTGCGGCACATAGCGCAGCACGCGGTTCTGCGCGGGCTGGGCCATGGCGGGGGCCGCGAGGGATGCGGCGGGCAGCGCGGCCGCGCCGGCCAGGATCTGGCGACGTTGGATCATCGAGTGTCTCCCGAGGGTTTGTGACGGGAGCCTAGCAGGGGTTCCGGCCCTGTCTCTAGCCGGAGGGCCATGATCCCCAGGTATTCCCGGCGGCCCGGGCCGGGCCGCGCGGCGCCGGGGATCACCGCGCCGCGCTTTTCCCGGCCAGGCGGGCTTTCGGACAAATGCCCGACGGCCGGATGCCGCGAGGCGCCAGGCGGGCCGGGGCGAAGGCGGCGACGTTCCGAAATCCAAACGATGCGCCCGGAAGGGCCGCCCGCCCCTTTCGCGGGGTCATGGGCGGCGGAGGGAGCGGGGCGGCTTCGCATCCCTGGAAGATAATCCTAATTTCAGAAAAATGCCAGCGAAACCCTGCGCCACCCCCGGAAAAGCCCGGTGGCTCAGCCGGTAGGCGCCTCAGCCGCTGAAGATCCCGGCCGGCACATGGTTGAACTCCGCCGCATCCTCCACCGCCGAACCCTCCCAGGCCGCCGCCGCCGCGCCGCAGACCGGAAGCCCCGCGCCCACCTGCCCGGCCAGCGCCAGGGCCAGGCGCAGATCCTTGCGCATCAGCCCCGCGGTGAAGCCCGAATCGAAGCTTCCGCTCGCAATCCAGCGCGGCCAGTTCACTTCGGTCGCGGCCGAGCGGCCAGAGGCGGCGTTGATCACAGGCAGGATGGCCTCGGGCGGCACGCCGGCGCGGTCGGCCATGCGCAGCGCCTCGGCCGCGGCGGCGAGATGCGTCGCCACCAGCAGGTTGTTGGCGAGCTTCGCCACCTGCCCTGCCCCGCTCGCGCCCACGTGCGTGATGCGCGCGGCCAGCAGCAGCAGCGAGGGGCGCACGCGCGCCAAGGCCGCGGCCGAGCCGCCCACCATCATCGCAAGCTGGCCCGAGGCGGCCCCGGCCGGCCCACCCGAGACCGGCGCGTCCAGATAGGCGACGCCCGCCGCATCGGCCTGGCCGGCGAAGCCCTGCGCCGCGCCCGGCTCGGTGGTCGAGGTGTCGGCGATCACGGCACCGGGCGGCAGGTGCGGCAGCAGCGCCGCCAGCACCGCCCCCACCGCGCCCGCATGCGGCAGGGAGAGGATCACGAGCGGCGCCGCCACCCCCGCAGGCGTCGCGCAGGCGATGGCCCCGGCCGCGCGCGCCGCCTCGCGCCGCCCGGGGTCGAGGTCGAAGCCCAGCACCCCCTGCCCTTCCGCCCGGAGGCGCCGCAGCATCGCGCCCCCCATCTGCCCAAGGCCCACCAGACCGATCATCGCCACCCCGTGTCCCCGCTGCGGCCTTGCCGCGCCATTTCCGCGCAGAAGCTTAATCCGCCGCCGCAATTGCGCCATGCGGCGGCGCGAGAAGCCCCCTCATGCGCGCGACGATCGAACAATTCCTCCGCTTCGGCGTGGTGGGCACGGTGGGCTTCGTGGTGGATGCCGGCGTGCTGCTCGGCATGATGGCACTGGGCCTCGGCCCCTATGGCGGGCGCGTCGTCTCCTACCTCGTCGCCGCCAGCACCACCTTCGCGCTGAACCGCGCCTGGACCTTCCGCTCCGCCCGGCGCGATGCGCCCGTGGCCGCGCAATGGGGCCGCTTCGTGCTGCTGAACCTCGCCGGCTTCGCCGCCAATTACGGCACCTATGCCGCCCTGGTGGCCGGCGTGCCGCTGGTCGCCGCCCATCCGGTGCTGGGCGTCGCGGCGGGCTCCGTCGCGGGAATGTTCATCAATTTCGGCCTGTCCCGCCGCTTCGTCTTCGGCAACGGATAGCGTTTGGCTTCCGGGGCATCCAGGCGTATCCTCATTCGCGCCTGATGGGCCAATGACCCGGAATCAGAGACGAAAGAACCGCCGTGACACCGCCCACGACCCGCCGGGTCCTCGCCGGCATCGCCCTCGCCGCCGCGCCCGCCGCGCTGGTCCAGGCGCAGCCGGCACCGCTGCAATTCGGCGTCATGCCCAATGTCAGCGCCCGCATCCTGCTCGGCCAGTACCAGCCCTTCCGCGGCTTCCTGGAGCAGGAGCTCGGCCGCCAGGTCGAGGTGGTGACCGCGCCCGGCCTGCAGGCCTTCCATGAGCGCAGCGTGGCCGGCGCCTTCGGCCTGGTCGTCACTGCCGCCAATCTGGGCCGCGTCGCGCAGCTCGATGCCGGGCTGCAGCCCATCGCCATCTATGAGCCGCGGATTCCCGGCCTGATCGTCACCCTGCGCGCCCGCCCCGTCACCAGCGCGACCGAGCTGCGCGGCACGACGGTTGCCATGACCAACCCGCAATCGCTGGTCGCGCTGAAATTCATCCACTGGGCGCGTGCCCAGGGCATCGAGATCGGCCGTGACGCGCAGGCGACGCATGCCCGCAATGAGGATAGCCTGGCCCAGCTGCTCAATACGGCCGAGACGCGGGCCGCCGTGATGAGCCAGGGCGAGTTCAACGCCATCCGCCCCGACATCCGCGAGAACCTGGCCATCTGGCAGGTCTTCATCCGCGTGCCGGGCTTCCTCATGCTGCTCGGCCCCCGCACGCCGGAGGCGGAGGCGGCGCGCGTCACCGCGGCGCTTGCCCGCTTCCCCGGCAGCCTCCAGGGGCGCGAATTCTTCACCGCGACCGGCTTCAACAACATCCGCCCCGTCACCCCGGCCGACCTCGCGGAGCTGGACGACGTGGTGGAGGAGACCCGCGCCTTCCTGCGCGGCGCCTGATTGCGCGCCGGGGGCCGACACATGCGCATGTCGCTCCGGATCAAGCTTTTCGCGCTCGCCGCCTCGGCCCTGCTGCTGCTGGCCGGCGTCCTCACCTTCATGCAGGACCGCCTCGTGCTGCGCGTGCTCGAGGCGGAGCTGCATGCCCGCGCCATCGCCGTCTGCCCCATCCTCGAGGCCGCGCTCGCCACCCCGCTGGCGGAGCGTGACTACGCCACGGCGCAGGCCGTGCTGCGCGAAGGCGTGGCCTCGGGCAGCTTCGCCCACATGGTGCTGCTGGATGCGCGCGGGCAGCTCATCGCCAGCGAGGGCTGGTCCTTCGGCGACGGCATGCCCCAGCCCGGCCGCTTCACCATGGCCAATGGCGAGCAGCGGCAGCTCTACAGCGTGCCCATCGCGCTGGCCGGCCAGCAGCTGGGCATGATGCATTTCGGCCTCTCGCGCGGGCCGCTCCAGGCGGCGCACCAGGCGCTGCTCCTGGGCGCGCTGGTTGTCGGGCTGATCTCCCTCGCGCTGCTCGTCCCCCTCGTCGAGATCGGCCACCGCATGCTCTTCCTGCCGATGCGCCGGCTGGAGGCGGCCGCCGCGCGCATCCGCGACGGCGACTACGACATCACCCTCAAGCCGCAGGGCCAGGACGAGGTGGCGCGGCTGACCCTGGCCTTCACCCAGATGGCCGATGCGATGCGCGCCCGCCTGCGCGCCCTGATGGCAAGTGAGGCGGCCCCGGCGGTGCTGCTCGAGAATGCCCGCATCCGCGAGATCGACCTGCGCGAGGCGCGCGACCGGGCCGAGGTCGCCAACCGCGCGAAGAGCGAATTCCTCGCCAATATGAGCCATGAGCTGCGCACGCCGCTCAACGGCATCCTCGGCATGGCGCAGGTGCTCGACCACCCCGACCGCCCGGCGGAGGACCGCGAGGCGATCGCCGCCATCCTCGATTCGGGCCAGCAATTGCTGCGCCTGATCAATGACGTGCTGGAGCTGTCGCTGTTCGAGACGGGCGGCACGGTGCTGCGCCCGGTGCTGGTCCCGGCGCGCGGCCTCTTCGCGCCGGCGCTGGCGCCCGCCGCCGCCGCCGCCCGCCGCAAGGGCCTGGCCTGGAGCCTCGACATCGCGCCCGACCTGCCGCCGTCGCTCCGCGCCGACCCTGCGCGCATCACGCAGCTTCTGGGCCACCTGGCCGACAATGCGGTGAAGTTCACCGAGGCCGGCGAGATCGCGGTCAAGGTCACCTGGACGCAGCGCGAGGCCACGCGCGGGACGCTGCGCGTCGAGCTGCGCGACACCGGCATCGGCATCCCGCCCGCGCTGCGGCCGCGCCTGTTCCTGCGCTTCAGCCAGGCGGAGAGCAGCAGCACGCGGCGCTATGGCGGGATCGGGCTTGGCCTCGCCATCTGCCGCCACCTGACGGAGCTGATGGATGGCGTCATCGGCTTCGACAGCACGCCGGGCCAGGGCAGCGTCTTCTGGTTCGAAATCCCGCTGCCGACGGCGTGAGGCGGGGTATGGGCGGGGAGAAGAATGGTCGGAGTGAGAGGATTCGAACCTCCGGCCCCCGCGTCCCGAACACGGTGCTCTACCAGGCTGAGCTACACTCCGACGCCTGTGCAGCGCGTCTTAGCCGCATGGCGCGCCCTCGGCAAGCCGGGGTCTTGCAGAAGCCGGGAAACCGGAATCTTATATTTTCTCATTCCTTCGGAGAGATCGCATGAAGCTTTGGATGGCAGGCCTCGGCATGGCCGCATTGATGGGTGCGACCCCCGTGCTGGAGGCGATGGCGCAGCCCAGCCCGGCTGCGATCGTCACGGAGCGCCGCGAGGGCTTCAAGGCCGCGGGCGACAACATGACCGCCATCGCCGCCGTGGCCCGCGCGGGCGGTGACCCGCGCGGCACGGTGGAGCGCATCGCCGCCGTCCAGGCCTGGTTCGCCACCGCCGGCACGCGCTTCCCGGCCGGCACGCAGCAAGGCGCGCCGGGGATCGACACCCGCGCCCTGCCCGCCATCTGGACGGACCGCGCCACCTTCGACACCGCGATGGCCGCCATGGGCCCGCGCCTGACCGCGCTGCGCGAGGCCGCGGCCTCCGGCAATGTCGCCAATTTCCAGGCCGCGGTGCAGGCCACCGGTGCGGCCTGCGGCGATTGCCACCGCCCCTTCCGGGCGCGCTGACTCGGCGGATTCACGCGTCAGGGCGAAGCAGCCCTGAGGCGATCCGACGCGAGGATCTCCCCCGCCGTCTCGTCCGGCAGGAAGAAGAAGCTGAAGATGTAGGGGTCCGACGCCGCGAAGACCGCGGGATCGGGGCTCGCCACCTGCATCCGCGCGGCGTCGAATTCGGCCATCGGCCGCAGCGCCCCCGCATGCCAGAAGAAACCCGCATAGCCGAGCGCCGCGAGCAGCGCCGGCACATCCCGCGTGCTGCCCCGGCGGTGCCGCTCCTCGATCTCGATCGAGAGCACAGGGCGTGAGCGCGTCAGCGTGCGCCGCGCCCCCTCCAGCACCTCCTGCTCGGCCCCTTCCGCATCAAGCTTGATCGCCGTCACCTCGCGGAGGTCGAGGCTGTCGAGCGGAATGACGCGGACGCGATGCGCCTCGGTCGTCACACTGCGATGCTCGGCGTAGTCCTTGCTGATACTGGCCCATTGCTCCTGCGCCACGCCGTCCAGCACGGGCAGGGTCAGCACCGCCTCGCCCTCGGCGGCGCCCAGCGCCTCGGCATGCAGGGTCACATGCGGGGGCACCGCGCCGAATGCCGCCACGAGCGCCGCGCCGAGCCGCGCCATGGCCGCGGGCAGCGGCTCGAAGGCATGCACGTGGCTTCCCGGCAGCTTCGCGAAGGGGATGGTCAGCAGCCCGTCATGCGCGCCGATGTCCAGCAGCACGCCCGGCCGGTGCAGGGCGCGGTGGAAATCGAGTTCCTCCATCAGAGGCTCATCACGCCCCGCGAGACGGGCACGACGCCACCGCCGACGCGCACGCGGATCGTGCCGTCCATCTCGCGCCGCGCCGCGAGCACGAGCAGGCTCGGCCGGCCGACATCGGCGCCCTGCTCCACCTCCAGCGCCAGCGCGGAGCCACCGGCGAGCTGCAGCAGAAGCCCGGCCAGCGCGACATTGGCGCCGCCCGTCGCCGGGTCCTCCACCACGCCGTTCAGCGGCGCGAACATCCGCGCGCGCCTGCGCCCCACGCCGAGCGGCGTGTGCAGCAGCAGGCCGACCGGCGGGCTCGCCAGCGGGCCGAAGCATTGCCGCATGGCCAGGATGTCGGGCGTGGCCGCCGCCAGCAGCTCCAGATCCTCCACCTCGGCGATGGCGAAGGGCGCGCCGCAGCCGGCCATCAGCGGCGGATGCGCGTTCACATGGATCGCCTCCACCGGCAGGGCGGCGCAGGCGGCGATGGCCGCGCGGTCGAAGGAGACGCCAAGCGTCAATGGCCGCGGCGCCTCGATCTCGGCCGCCACGGGCAGCCCGCCCGCGCCGCGCGTGAGCCAGGCCGTCACATGTCCCGCCGGCTGCTCGAGGATGAGCTGGTCCCCCTCATGGCCGATGCGCCGCGCGATCATCACCGCGGCCCCGACATTGGGGTGGCCGGCGAAGGGCAGTTCCATCCCGGGCGTGAAGATGCGCAGCCGCACATCCGCGGGCTCGCGCTCGGGCGGCAGGACGAAGACGGTCTCGCTCAGGTTGAATTCGCGCGCGATGGCCTGCATCGCCTCCGCCTCCAGCCCATCCGCGCCATAGACGAGCGCCAGCGGGTTGCCGCCGAAGCGGCTGGTGGTGAAGACGTCGCAGGTTTCGAATTCAACGTCCATCGAGCGCGTCCCTGATCGCCTGGTTCATGCGCCGCACCCCGGCGGCGGCCCCCTCGGGATGGTTCCACACCGCACCCACCACCGCCAGGAAATCCGCACCCGCCTGCACGAGCGGCGCGCAATTCTCCGCCGTGATGCCGCCGATCGCCACCGAGGGCACTTCCATCAGCTCGCTCCACCAGGCGAGCAGCTCGGGATCGGCAACATGCTGCGTCTCCTTCGTGTTGGTCGGGAAGAAGGCGCCGAAGGCGACGTAGTCGGCCCCCATCTCGCCCGCCGTCATCGCGAGGTGGCGCGAGGCGTGGCAGGTGATGCCAAGGATCTTGCCCGAGAGCAGCATGCGCGCGCCCGCATGGTCGCCATCGGACTGGCCGAGATGCGCGCCGTCGCAGCCCATCTCGGCGGCGAGCGGCGCGTCGTCATTCAGCAGGAAGGCGACGTCGCGCTTCTGCGCGATGGGCATCAGGCGCGCGATGGCGCGCTTCACCTCGTCGCGCGGCGCATCCTTCAGGCGCAGCTGCAGGCAGGCGACATCGCCCGCATCGAGTGCGGCGGCGAGGTGATCCTCGAAGCCGGCCGGCAGGACGGGGGGCGTGATGAGGTAGAGGCGGCAGCGTTCATCCATGCCCCTGTGTCGCGCGGCCCGGCGCATTTGGGAAGCAGGCGCCGTCAGCACCGCGCGGCGAGCCACAGCGCCGGCACCACGCCCAGCTCCATCCCGAGCGCCAGCAGATGCGGCCAGGGCGGCACGCCCTCGGCCGCCACGCCCAGCGCCCGGGCGGCCCCGCCCAGCACGAAGATCGCGCAGAGCGCCGAGAAGAGCGCGCCGCGCCGCCGCAGATCTCCCGCGCACCAGAAAGCGCAGAGCCCCAAGCCCAGCAGCAGCCCCGAGAGGTAGCGCAGATGGCTGCCCGTCGCGGCACCGCCCGCCTCACCCAGCGCGGCCACGCCGAACAGCGCCCCCGCCCCTCCGCCGAGGATGGGAACGAGTGAGGCGAGGCGGATGGCAAGGACGAGCATGCCAGCATGACGCGCGACGGGGCCCGATGGATGCAGCCCGCGCCGATATCGCGCGTTCCCCCCGCTCAACGCAGGGAGGCCGCAGCATGGATTGGCAGGGAATCATCCGGGAGCTCCTGGGCCCCGGCGTGGGGCCGGGGCAAGGCGCGCGGCTGCCCGGCAGCCCGGGACAGGGCGGCGGGTTGGCGGAACTGCTGGGCAGCGCCGCGGGCGGCGGCGGCACGCTGGGCCAGTTGCTGCAACGCATCCGCCCGCCCATGGGGGGTGCGGCTGGCGCCGCGGCGGCGGGCGGGCTGCTCGGCTCGCTCATGGGTGGGCGGGGCGGCGGCGGCCTTCTGCGCATGGGCGGCATGGCCGCCATCGGCCTGCTGGCGCACCGCGCCTATGTGCAGTGGACGGCGCAGCAGGGCGGCGCCGCGCCGCAGACCGGTGAATTCGCCCGGCCCGAAGCGGAAGCGGCAAGCGGCCGGCCCTTCGGCCTCGTCCTCGTCCAGGCGATGATGGCCGCCGCCCGGGCCGATGGCACGATGGACCGCGACGAGCGCGAGCGCATCTTCGCCGAGGCCGAGCGCCTCGATCTCGACGCCGAGGGCAAGGCCGAGATGTTCCGCATCCTCGACACCGCGGCCGATCCCGAGGCCATCGCGCGCCTGGCCGACACGGAGGCGCAGAGGGCGGAAATCTACACCGCCTCGGCGCTGATCATCGGTGAGGCGGGGGCGGCCGAGCGCGCCTATCTGCAGGCGCTCTCCGGCGCGCTGGACCTGCCGCCCGGCCTCACCCAGCGGCTGGATGCCCAGCTGCGCGAGGCGGCGGCGCTGCCCGGGGCGGGCTGACGCGCTACTCCGCGAGCCAGGGCCCGAAATCCTGCCGCAGCGCCTCCATCACGCGCGGCGACAGGGGCGGGCCACCCTGCCTGGCCGCCGCCAGCGCCCGCAGCGCCTGCGCGCGGGGATCCCCCGGCGCGCGGCGCAGCGCCTCCGCCAGATCGGCCGAAGCGTCCCGCCCGGCCAGCAGGGCGAGGCCCGCCCGCGCCGTATAGGGCGCGGCGTCGCGCGGCCCGGCGGCGGCGATCGCGCGGGCCAGTTCCGCCCGCGCGCGGTCCAGCTCGCCCAGGCGGTGCAGCACCAGCGCGCGCTCGGCCATCAGGTCGGCGCGGCCCGGTGCCTCGCGCAGCCCGGCCTCATAGGCGGCGAGTGCCGCGCCGAACTCGTCCAGCGCGCGCCAGGCATTGCCGGCGGCAAGCTGCGCGGCGGGGTCCGCCAGCGCGGGGCCGGTGCAAAACAGCATGGCGCAGAGAATGCGGCGCATGGTGAACCTCCCTGCCCTCCATCCTGCCGAACCGCCCCTCACCCGCGCAAGGCGATGCCGGCGCCGAGCAGCAGCAGCCCGGCGAAGAAGACCCGCTTGAACGCCGCCTCGGAAAGCCGCCCGCGCAGCGCCGTGCCCAACGCCTGGCCCGCCAGCGCCGGCAGCAGCGCGAGGCTGGAGGCGAGAAGCTGTGCCCCCTCCAGCGCGCCGCTGCCGCCCAGCAGCAGGCCCAGCGCCAGCGTCGCGACGAGGAAGGCGAGGCCCAGCGCCCGCACCAGCTCATCACGCGCAAGGCCGATTCCCTGAAGCCAGGGCACGGCGGGCAGCACGAAGACGCCGGTCGCCGCCGTCAGCGCGCCGGTCAGCGTGCCGACCAGCGCGCCCGCCCGCTCCGGCCAGCGCGGCCGGATGGCGAGGAGGCCGAGCGCGCCATAGGCGGCCAGCGCCACGCCCAGCACCACCGCGCCGTAGCGCCCGCCGAAGCCACCCCAGGCGAGGCCGCCCAGCGCCGTGCCCAGCACCACGCCGGCCAGCATCGGCCAGAGCCGGCGCGTGAGCCGCCAGGCCTCCCGCGCGGGGGCGATCTGCACGAGGTTGGTGACGAAGCTCGGCAGCAGCAGCAGCGCCGCCGCCTGGGCGGGGCTGCCCAGCAGGCTGAGGAGCGCCATGGCGATGGTGGGCAGGCCGAGGCCGATCAGCCCCTTGCTGAAGCCGGCCAGCAGGAAGACGAGCGCGATGGCGGCGAGATGGAGTGCGGAATCGAACATGGCCCGAGGCTAGCGCCCCGGGCCATGCGAAGCTTCGGAAAGGCCCGAAAGGATCAGGCCTTGCCCTTGTAGATGTCGATGATGTCGGACAGCAGCTTCAGCGCCTCGTCCTTCGGGCGCTGGAAGGCGTTGCGGCCGACGATCGAGCCGTTGCCGCCACCGGCATGGATGGCGCGGACCTCGTTCAGCAGCGCGTCGGCGCCCTTGGCCTCGCCGCCCGAGAACACCACCAGGCGACGGCCGGCGAAGCAGGCCTGCACGATGTGCGCGATGCGCGCGGCCGCGTCCTTCACATCCACCGGATGCGACTGGTAGGTCTTCTTGGCCGCATCCAGGAAGACCGCGTCGGTCGGCGGCTTCACCTTGATGATGTGGGCGCCGGTCAGTGCGGCGATGTGCGCGGCATAGGCGGCGATGTCGAGCGCCGTCTCGCCCACCTTGTCCAGCATGGGACCACGCGGATAGGACCAGGTCACGACGGCGAGGCCGACCGCCTTCGCCTCGGCGGAGAGCTCGCGCAGCTCCTCCATCATCTCGAACTGGTATTCCGAGCCCGGATAGATGGTGAAGCCGATGGCCGAGCAGCCCAGGCGCAGCGCGTCCTGCACCGTCGCCGTCACCGCCTGGTCCTTGGTGGTGGAGAGGCTGTTGCTGCTGTTGACCTTCAGGATGGTCGGGATGCAGCCGGCATAGCTGCCGGCGGCCGCCTCGAGCGCGCCGAGCGGCGCGGCATAGGCGTTCAGCCCGGCCTCGATCGCCAGTTCGAAATGGTAGCGCGGGTCGTAGGCGGGCGGGTTCGGAGCGAAGCTGCGGGCCGGGCCGTGCTCGAAGCCCTGGTCCACGGGCAGGATGACCATGCGGCCGGTGCCGCCCAGCTTGCCGGTCATCAGGATGCGGGCGAGGTTGCCCTTGGTGCCGGGGTTGTCGCTCTCATACCACGAGAGGATGTCCTTGACCTTGCGCGTGAGCCGCATCGGGCGCTTCCTTTCCAACGAGTCGAAATTTCGGCGCTGGTCTAGGGCAGATCGAGCCAGCGTGCCAGATGCATCCGGCCCTGGGGCTTGCCGAAATCCACGCGCGCGAGGTCGAGAGCAGGCGGCGCCACTGGCAGCAGGGCGGCCCCCAGCCCCAGGGCCAGTTCCGCGAGCGGCGCGAAGGCGGGCAGGCCGGGCGCCAGCACCACGCGCGGAAACCCCGCCCGCAGCGCCGCCAGCGCATGGCCCGGCGCCGCCGCCGCATCGAGGATGGCCAGCGGCAGCGCGCCATGCGGCGTGAGCAGGGCCGCGAAGCCCGCGACACCCAGATAGCCCGCCGCCCCCGGTGCCGAGAGCAGGGCGATGGGCCGCCCCGCCGCCACCTCGAGCGCGAAGGCCACATCCCGCGCGCCATGCACGATCACGGCGCGCGCTCCCCGCGCGATGACAGCGCGCCCTTCCCGCGGTTGACCCTGAACCGGCTGCATGCGAACGCTTTCCCATGCAGAGCGCTGGCAGGTCCAGCACCCCGGAGCAGGCCTTGGACGCGAACGACATCACCCTTCTCGCCGCGGATCGGCTGGAAGCGGCCCTCGAGCGGTTGGCGGAAGCCCTGGAAGCCCGGGAGAGGTATCTGCACGAAGCGCGTGAGGCGGCCGTGCAGGCCGCGCGCGAGGCCGCCTTCGCCGAGGCCCGTGCCTCCGCCACGCCGCCATCGGCCGACATGGTCTCCCGCGCCGACATCGAACGGCTTTCCGCCCGGCTGGATGAGGCGCTGGGCAAGCTGCGCGCCCTGGTGGGCGACGAATCCGGCGCCGAGATCTGAGGAGGACGCCCATGGGCCAGGTCAACATCCGCGTGAACGGCTACAGCCACACCATCGGCTGCAAGGATGGCGAGGAGCAGCACGTCCAGGACCTCGTGGCGCAGATCGAGGAAAAGGTCCGCGTCATCCGCTCCATGGGCGGACAGTTCAGCGAATCGCGCATGCTGCTGCACGTGGCCCTGCTCTTCGCCGACGAGGCGAATGACCTGCGGATCGACCTCGCCCGCCTGCGCAGCCAGGGAACGTCCGGCGCGGCCCCCGCCGCGGCCGCCCCGGCCGCCACCGACCCCCGCCTGGCCGAGCGCCTCTCGCGCATCGCCGAGCGGATCGAGGGCATCGCCAGCGCCATCGAGAAGCCTTGAGGCAGCGGGCCGCGCGGCCAACCCGCGCGCCCCATGCCGCCCCGCCTCAGGCAAGGCGCAGCCTGAACCGGAGCGCCGCCATCAATTCGCGCAGCGCGGCGCCTCCCTCCAGCGGCGCCATGGCCCGGCGCATCAGCGCCTCGGGCGCCTGGCCCGCATGCACCATGGACCAGCGTGCGAAGACCCGCCGCGCCGCCGGATGCAGCGCGAGGCGGGTCACGTCGTGGTGGCGCGGATCGCGGGCGATGCGGGCGTAGAGCGCCTCCAGCGCGGCGCGCTCGCCCTCCAGCACCTGGGCGAACCAGCGGCGGCTGTGCAGCAGCGCGCCGGTGATCCCGGCTTCGGCATTATGGCGCTGCGCGACCTCGAGGATGGCCGCGAGGTCACGCGCGGCCTCCGCGCCGCTCGCGGCGGTGGCGCGGCTGACATAGGCCAGCCGGTGCAGCCCGCCCGGAACCGGCGGCAGGATCCGCTCCTCGGCGATCAGCGCCTCGCCCGCGGCGCGCAACAGCAGGGCGGCCCGCGCCCGCCCCGATGCGGAGGCGACCGCCGCCATCCCGAGGAAGGAGGCCCCCAGCGGCTGTGCGGCAGGGCGCTCCGCCTCGGGCGACGCGGGATCGGGGGTCGGCAGGGGCTCCGGGCAGCGCATCCGTTCCGGCTCGTTTTGATAGCGTATCATGCCGCGGAAGGGTGGGGCTGCGCCAGCCCCCTGACGGTCTTCCTTGCGTTTCGCACCCCCAGGGCCTACCTCTGCTGGGCGAGGCTGCCCGGTGCGTCAGGCTAGACATCCCCAGGGCCAATACGCATCTCCCGGGAACTGGCGCTGGTCGGGCCGTGGTCCGACTACCTGGTGCCCACCTGCTTATGGCAGGCCTTGGGAGGATGCAAACGCCAACGGCCAGGGCGGCTTCGCACCCATGACCAGGACGGGGGCTCGCTGTGCGGGCCCCCATCCTGGTCTTGGGTTGTTTTTGCCGCCCTCAGACGCCGGGCGGCCGCATCCGCGGCCTTGGCTCCGGATCGCTGAAGCGATCCGCCGGGCCTGTTCGGCCCGGATACCCCATGGTCATGCCCTCAGACGCCGGGCGGCCGCATCCGCGGCCCTGGCTCCGGATCGCTGAAGCGATCCGCCGGGCCTGTTCGGCCCGGATCCGCGGAGGGCGGCTCTGTCCTGTCTTTGATGGCTCCGGTGGCTGCCCGGGCGGGCGGGACTTCCGATCATTCCGGCTTGCGCTACATCTCCCCCATGACCGAAGCCCCTCTCCTCGCTGCCAAGGCCGAAGCGCGGCGCCTGGCGCTGGCGGCGCGGCGCGCGGAGCCGGAAGCCGGCCGGATGCTGCGCGATGTGATCCTGGCCGAAGCCCCGCCGCCATCCGGCGCGATCATCGGCGGCTTCTGGCCGATGGGCAGCGAGATCGACACCCGCCCCCTGCTCGAAGCCCTGCACGCGCGCGGCCATGTCATCGCGCTGCCGGTCACGCCGCCCCGCGGCAACCCGCTTCTCTTCCGCGCCTGGGCGCCCGGCATCACCATGGCGGAAGGGCCCATGGGCACCCGGCACCCGGCCGCGGGCGAGCCCATCACACCCGCCTGGCTCATCGTCCCGCTGCTCGCCTTCGACCGGACCGGCGCGCGCCTGGGCTATGGCGGGGGGTATTACGACCGGACGCTCACCCTGCTACGCGGCGCCAACCCCAGCCTCACCGCCATCGGCGTCGCCCATGCCGCGCAGGAGATCCCCCAGGTGCCGACCGGCCCGCATGACGCCCGCCTCACCGCCATCGCCACCGAGCGTGGGCTGATCCGCCCGTGAGGATCCTCTTCCTCGGCGACATCGTCGGCCGTTCGGGCCGTGATGCCCTGACCCAGCGCCTGCCGGCCCTGCGCGCCGGTCTCGACCTCGACCTGGTGGTGGTGAATGGCGAGAATGCGAGCCACGGCTTCGGCCTCGCCCCCGACATGGCGCGCGCCTTCCTCGCCGCCGGGGCAGACGCCATCACGCTCGGCAACCACGCCTGGGACCGGCGCGAGATCATCCCCTTCCTGGAGGAGGAGAAGCGCGTCATCCGCCCCGCGAATTTCCCGCCCGGCACGCCGGGCGCGGGCGCCGTGGTGGTGGAGGTGCGCGGCGGCCGGCGCGCGCTGGTGATGAATGTGATGGGCCGCCTCTTCATGGACCCGCTGGACGATCCGTTCCGCGCCGTCCAGGCCGAACTGCAGCGGCACGCGCTCGGCCGCACCATCCAGGCCGCCATCCTCGACGTGCATGCCGAGGCGAGCAGCGAAAAGCAGGCCTTCGGCCACAGCTTCGACGGCATGCTCAGCCTGGTCATCGGCACCCACACCCACGTGCCGACCGCCGACCACCAGATCCTGCCCGGCGGCACCGCCTACCAGACCGATGCCGGCATGTGCGGCGACTATGACAGCGTGATCGGCATGCAGAAGGGCGGCGCCGCGCTGCGCTTCTGGAAGAAGATGCCGGGCGAGAAGCTGGCGCCCGCCGAGGGCGAGGCCACCCTCTGCGGCCTCTACGTCGAGACGGATGACGCGACCGGCCTCGCCACCCGCGTGGCGCCGCTGCGCCAGGGCGGGCGCCTCAGCCAGCTCATGCCCTGACCGCCACGAGGTTGACGCCACCACGGCCACCTCCCTATACAGCCGCACGCCCGGGTTGGAGCTTCCTTCGCCGGCTCATGCCTTTTGACCCAAGCCTTCCTTTTGTTGAGATTCTCAGGAGCCTGCCGTGAAGCGCACCTATCAGCCCTCCAAGCTCGTCCGGAAGCGCCGGCACGGTTTCCGCGCCCGCACCGCCACCGTGGGTGGCCGCAAGGTGCTGGCCAACCGCCGCTCCAAGGGCCGCGCCAAGCTCTCCGCCTGATCCGTTGAGCCCCGCGGCGCGACAGGGAGGGCCAGCCATGCTCGGTCGCCTCAAGCGCCGCGCGGAATTCGTTCGGGCCGCCAAGGCCGGACGCAAGGCGGCGCGGGATTCCCTGGTGCTCCAGGCCCTGCCCCGCCCGGATGACGAAACGCGGCTGGGCTTCACCGCCACCAAGAAGATCGGCAATGCCGTGGCGCGGAACCGCGCCAAGCGCCGGCTGCGCGCGGCCGCCCGCCTGCATTTCGGCGCGCACCCTGCCCCGGGCTACGACCTTGTCCTGATCGCGCGCGACAGCACCGGCTCCTGCCCCTTCCCGGCCCTGCTCAACGACCTGCAATCCGCGCTGCGCAAGGCCGGCGTGCCATCCCGCCCATGAACCCCGGGACCGCCGTTCTGAAGGGCGCCGTCATCGCCTACCAGTGGACCCTGCGGCCCATCCTGGGCTGCAATTGCCGCTTCTACCCCTCCTGCTCCAGCTTCGCCGTCGAAGCGCTGACCGAGCATGGCGCGATCCGCGGCAGCTGGCTCTCCGCCCGGCGCGTCCTGCGCTGCAATCCCTGGCATCCGGGTGGCTACGACCCGGTCCCGCCCTCCCTGAATCGGCTGGCCGCGCGCGGCCCCGAAACCTGATCGAGACCCATGGACCAGAAGCGCCTCCTCGCCGCGATCGCCCTTTCGATCGGCATCCTGCTGACCTTCGAGGTCTATAACCGCTCGCAGAACCCGGTCCCCGTGGCGCCGCCGCCGGCCGCCAGCACGGCTGCCGTCCCGCTGCCCAGCACGCCGGCCACCCCGGGCGGCGCGGCCACCGCGCCGGGCGCCGCCAGCGTGACCGCCGCCCCCGCCGTGGCGCCGGCCCGCATGATCCCGGTCGAGAATCCGCGCGTGCAGGGCCGCATCTCCGCCCGCGGCCTGATGCTCGAATCCCTGATCCTCAAGGATTACCGCGAGACGATCGAGCGCAACTCGCCCCTCGTCACCCTGCTCGCCCCGCGCAACACGCCTGAGGGCTATTTCGGCCAATGGGGCTGGACCTCGGCGGATGGCCGCACCCGCGTGCCCGACAACGACACCGACTGGAACGTGACCGGCGGCCCGCTCACCGCCACCTCGCCCGTCACCTTCACCTGGGACAACGGCCAGGGCCAGGTCTTCGAGGCGGTGCTGAGCCTCGATGCCAACTACATGTTCCACATGCAGCAGCGGGTGCGGAACAACAGCGCCGAGCCCGTGCAGCTCCTCCCCTGGGCCCGCATCCGGCGCGAGCGCACGCCGCAGGTGGCCGGCTTCTTCATCCTGCATGAGGGCTTCATCGCCGTGCAGGATGGCCGCCTGACCGAGATCACCTACAGCGACGGCAAGAAGGAACAGACCGGCCCCCGCCGCGCCCAGGGCTCCGCCTGGGACAATGAGGCGGCCGAGGGCTGGGCCGGCCTCTCCGACAAGTACTGGCTGACGGCGCTGACCCGCGCCGATGACGGCACGCGCCTGCGCTCCGCCTTCCGCCACATCCAGGATGGCCCGATCGATCGCTGGCAGGTGGATGTGGCGCCGCCCGCCCCCGTCACCATTGCGCCGGGCGCCACGGACACGCTCGCCACGCGTCTCTTCGCCGGCGCCAAGGAAGTGCGCCTGCTCGATGACTACGCGACGCGCCTGCGCATCCAGGACTTCGACAAGGCGATCGATTTCGGCTGGTTCTACTTCATCACCAAGCCCTTCTTCTACGGGCTCGACTGGCTCTTCGTGCTCACCGGCAACATGGGCATCGCCATCCTGCTGTTCACGCTCGGCCTGAAGATCGCCTTCTTCCCGCTGGCGAACAAAGCCTACAAGAGCATGAGCCGCATGCGCCTGCTCGCGCCGAAAATGACCGAGATCCGCGAGCGGTATAAGGAAGAGCCGCAGAAGATGCAGGCCGAGATGATGAGCCTGTACAAGACCGAGAAGATCAACCCGGCCTCGGGCTGCCTCCCGATCCTGATCCAGATCCCGGTCTTCTTCGCGCTCTACAAGGTGCTCTTCGTCACCATCGAGATGCGGCATGCGCCCTTCTTCGGCTGGATCCAGGACCTCTCGGCGCCGGATCCGACCAACTTCTTCAACCTCTTCGGCCTGATCCCCTTCGATCCGCCGACCTTCCTGCACCTGCCGGCCTGGGCCATCGCCATGGGCCTGACGATGTACTTCCAGCAGAAGCTGAACCCGCAGCCGCCCGATCCGATCCAGCAGAAGATCTTCCAGTGGATGCCGGTGATCTTCACCTTCATGCTGGCCAGCTTCCCGGCAGGCCTCGTCATCTACTGGACCTGGAACAACCTGCTCTCCATCGGCCAGCAGTGGTACATCATGCGCCTGGACGCGAAGGCCCAGGCGGCCAAGCCACCCAGCCAGGGCGGGACCGGAGGCGGCGCGATCGCCGCGAAGAAATGAGCGGGCCGGCCCAGCCCGCCCTTCCGGCCGGTGGGCTGATCGAGGCACGGGACGAGGAAGAGCGCGCGGCCCTGATCGAGGCGGGCCGCCTGCTCTTCGCCCGCCCCTGCACCTTCTTCACCGCCGCCCAGGGCCTCGACCATCTGCCGCCGCCCGAGGGCATCGAGGTGGCGCTGGCCGGGCGCTCCAATGTCGGCAAATCCTCGCTGATGAACGCGCTCACCGGCCAGAAGGCGCTGGCGCGCGTCTCGGTCACGCCCGGCCGCACCAAGCAGCTCAATTTCTTCCGGCTCGACGAAGGGCCGCTCATGCTGGTGGACATGCCGGGCTATGGCTACGCCAAGGCCTCCAAGTCGGTGAAGGAGGATTGGCAGGGGCTGATGTTCGACTACCTGCGCGGCCGCCCCAATCTTCGCCGCATCCTGCTGCTGATGGACAGCCGCATCGAGACGAAGGCCTCCGACACCGCCGTGATGGACTTGCTGGATCGCGCCGCCGTGCCCTTCCAGCTCGTGCTCACCAAGGCCGACAGCGTGAAGCCCGCCCAGCTCAAGGCCCGCCAGGCCGAGATCGAGGCGCTGGCCCGCAAGCACCCGGCGGGCCACCCGCTCGTCATCACCACCAGCAGCGAGACCGGCCTCGGCATGCCCGAATTGCGGGCCGAGCTTGCGGCGCTGGCGGCTTGACGCTCCCCTGAACGCGGCCGATTAGCGCAGGCAAATCTTCGAGGACCAGCCCCATGGATGACGCCATCGCGCAGATGCAGACGCTGATCGGCGCGCTGCCCTACCTCAAGCGCTATGACGACCAGATCGTCGTGGTGAAATACGGCGGGCACGCCATGGGCGAGGAGGAGACCGCGCTGCGCTTCGGCCGCGACATCGCGCTGCTGGAGCAGGTCGGCGTGAACCCCGTGGTGGTGCATGGCGGCGGCCCGCAGATCAACGCGATGCTCGGCCGCCTCGGCGTGAAATCCACCTTCGTGCAGGGCCTGCGCGTGACCGACCAGCAGATGGTCGAGGTGGTCGAGATGGTCCTCTGCGGCACGGTGAACAAGCAGGTGGCGGAATCCATCACCCGCGCCGGTGCGCTCGCCGTCGGCATCTCGGGCAAGGATGGCGGCCTCGTCACCGCGCGCCGCGCGTCGCGCGTGGTGAAGAATCCCGAGACCAACCAGGAGGAGGTGCTGGACCTCGGCCTGGTGGGCGAGCCCGAGAGCGTCGACACCCGCGTGCTGAAGCTGCTGATGGGGGCCGACATCGTCCCCGTCATCGCGCCGCTCGGCGTCGGCCGGGACGGGCAGACCTACAACATCAACGCCGACACGGTCTCGGGCGCCATCGCCGGCGCGCTGCGGGCCGAGCGCATGCTGATGCTCACCGACGTCGCGGGCGTGATGGACGCGAACAAGAAGTTCATCACCGAGATGACGGTGGCCGAGGCGCGCGCCGGCATCGCCGAGGGCTGGATCGCGGGCGGCATGATCCCGAAGGTCGAGACCTGCATCTATGCCGTGGAACAGGGTGTGAAGGGGGCCGTCATCCTGGATGGCCGCGTGCCGCATGCGGTCCTGCGCGAACTCTTCACCGATGGCGGGGCTGGGACGCTCATCAAGCCCTGAGCCTCGCCCAGGGGCTGCAACATCCGCCACGGTGTGTTAAGAAAATTCCCGCATAGGTAGCATGGGCCGCCTTGGCCATGCGCCCCACGGGAAAAGGGAACGCGTGGCAATCGGGCGCGAGGAGAGCACAGGGTCGGGGCGCGCCGCGGTGCCGGCGCGTGGTCGTCGCTGGTGGGTCGTTCCCCCTCGCGCCGTGCCGGCCCTGATCCTCGCCGCCAGCTTCATCATCCTCATGTCGCTCGCCATCAGCACGGCGCGCAACCTCTCGCGCGGCGAGGCGCTGGCCGTGGCGGGCGCCGAGGCCGCCATCTCGCGCGCCGTCGCCGTCGCGCAATCCGTGCTGGACCGCCACTTCCTGCAGGTGGACGGCCAGGTCTCTGGCCTCGCCGAATGGCTGGAGCATGGCTTCATCTCGGCCGAGGACCCGCAGCGCGCGAGCCTCGCCCTCGAGCAGTTGACGGCGCACAGCTACACCCACCGCAACCTGATGCTGAGCGATGCGCGGGGCGAGGTCTGGGCCTCGGCCATCGCCACGCGCATCGGCCAGTCCCTGCCGCTGCCGCGCAGCGTGCTGGATGCGGCGACACGTGACGGCCCGGCCGTGCTGCACGGCCCGCTGCGGAACATGGAGACCGGCCTCTCCATGCTGCTGCTGCTGCGCCGCGTCGGCCAGGATGCCGAGGGCCGGCCCATCCTTGCCGTCGCCGAGGTCCCGAGCGCCATGATCACTGGCGTGCTGGCCCCCATGGTCAACCCGCCCGAGATGCGCGTCCGCCTGGAGAACCGGGACGGGCTGGTGCTGGCCGCGGGCCCCGGCCAGACCTTCCTGGTGGGCCAGGTGCTGCGTGCCCCGGAAACCGAGCGCCATGACGGCGACATGCGGCGCCGCGAGAGCCGCCAAGGCTCGGGCCATGTCTATGCCGCGGCGCGACCCATCATGCTGCCCGGCCTCTTCGCCGTGGTGAGCCTGCCCGAGGCGGCGGCGCTGGCCGGCTGGCCCACGCTGCGCCTCAGCATCCTGGTGGGCGCGGGCATCGCGGCGCTGCTCGTGGTCGCGCTGGCCGCTGCCCTCTTCTTCGCGAGCTGGAACAGCCAGCGCGCGGCGCGCGAGCGCGAGATGGCCGATGCGCGGCTGCGCGCGGCGATCGACAGCCTGCCCGACGGCTTCGTCCTCTGGGATGCCGAGGACCGGCTGGTGGTCTGCAACTCCCGCTATCGCGACATCCACGGCCCGGTCGCCCACATGCTGCTGCCCGGCCTGCCCTTCCAGGAGCTGGCCCGCGCCTGGGTGAACCAGGGCCTGCTCGCCCCGCATGGCCGCTCGCCCGAGGCCTTCATGGACGAGCTGCTCACCCGCCACCGCACCGCGACCGGCCAGCCCGAGCGCGAATTGCGGGATGGCCGCTGGATGCGGATCGCGCCCCGCCGCATGGCCGATGGCGGCCTCGTTGTCGTCGTCACCGAGATCACCGAGCTGAAGCAGGCGATGGGCGCGCTCGCCGCCGCGCGCGACGCGGCCGACCAGGCGACGACGGCCAAGTCCAACCTGCTGGCCCATGTCAGCCACGAACTTCGCACGCCGCTCGCGAGCCTGCTGCGCCTCGCGGATGCGCTGCAGCGCCAGGCCGGGCTGTCGGCCACCAACCGCCACCAGGCGGGCATGGTGGGCGCCACCGCGCGGCACCTGCTGGCGCTGGCCAATGAGGTGCTGGACCTGGCCGCGATGGAGGCGCAGAGCCTGACGCTGCACCCCGAGGTCGCGGCCACGCAGGAGATCTTCCTCGACGCCGTCGCCATGGTCCGCCCGCTGGCGGAGGCCAAGGGCGTGGCGCTGCGCTTCACCTCGGACGGCCTGCCCTCGCATCTGCGCGTGGATGCGACGCGGCTGCGCCAGATGGTGCTGAACCTGCTCTCCAACGCCGTGAAGTTCACGCCCGAGGGCAGCGAGGTGCGCCTCGCGGCCCGCGCCGAAGCGGGGCGCCCCTTGGGGAGCCTCGTCTTCGAGGTCTCGGACCAGGGCGCGGGCGTGCCCGAGTCCGAGCGTGCGCGCCTGTTCCGCGACTTCACGCGCCTCGCCTCCAGCCTGCCGGAAGGCACGGGCCTCGGCCTCTCCATCACCGCGCGGCTCGCGACGCTCATGGGCGGGCGGATCGGCTGCGCCGATGCCGAGCCCGGCCCCGGCGCGCGATTCTGGATCGAGCTGCCGCTGCAGCCCGCCGCCGCGCCGGAGCCCGAGGCCGCATCCGAGCCCGCGCCGCCGCGCCGCCTGCATGTGCTGGCGGTGGATGACGCGCCCTCCAACCTCTCGGTCCTGCGCGCGCTGCTGGCGCAGAGCGACATCGAGCTGGAAACCGTGACCGAGGGCCGCGCGGCGCTGGAGGCGGTGGAGATCGCCGCGCGCGAGGGGCGGCCCTTCGACGCGGTGCTGATGGACGTGATGATGCCCGGGATGGACGGCAAGGAGACGACGCGCCGCCTGCGCGCCCTGCCCGGCACCATGGGCCGCATGCCCGTCATCGCCGTCACCGCCAGCGCCTTCCCCGAGGACATCGCCGAGACGCGGGCGGCCGGCATGGACAGCCATGTGATCAAGCCGGTGGACCGCGCGCTGCTGCTCAAGGCCCTGGCCGCCGCGACGACGCCCCCCGCCCCGGCCGAGCCCGCGCCCGAGGCGCTGGAGGCGTTGCGCCCCATGCTGCTGGCCGAGCTGAACCTGCGCCTCACCCAGCTCGACATCGCGCTGCGCGAGGGTGCGCCCGCCATCCCCATCGTGCATGCGCTGGCCGGCACCATCGGCCATCTCGGCGCGCCGCAGCAGGTGACGCGTACGCGCCGCGTGCTGCAGGCCCTGCGCGAGGAGGACCCGGCGGCGCTGAAGCTGGCCCGCGCCCTGCTGGACGAGCTGCGCTTCAGCTTCCCCGACGCCACGGCCGCCGCCTGACGCGAAAAGGGCGGCCCGCAGGCCGCCCCCTTTCGCCACCCGGAGAGAGAAAGGGCCGGTTCAGCCCTGGCCGCGGCACTGCACGGCGGCGATCCGGCAGGTGGCGTGCCCGTCGCGCGACCGGCATTCGGCCAGCGCGTCCCGCTCCGCCGCCTCGCGCGTGTCGCCGCTGCCGGCGCTGGTGGCAAGCACGTGGAAGGTGGAGGCGTCCGAGGTCATGAAGAGGGCCGATTGATGCCGGCGCACCGCCTGGGCCACCGCGCCGCAGGCGGCGGTGAACTCGGCAACGATGCGGCAGCCGGGGCCCGCCTGGGTGCAGCGCGCCTCGGCATGGCGGTAGGCGGCGAGCCGGTCGCGCTCACCCACCACCAGGCCGAAGGCGGCGGAGGGGCTGCGCGCGGCGAAGACCACGCCATGGTTGGCGGGCGGCACGGGGTGCGCCACCAGCTGGCCCAGGCCCGCCGCCGGGCGGCGCGTCTGCTGCTGCACGAAGGCCGTGCCCGCGCCGCAGCGGAGCTGGCAGGCCTGGGCGGCGGAGGGGTGCGCGCCCGGCCGGGCGGCCTGCTGCAGGCAATCGGCCCGGCAGGCATTGGCGAGATCGGCCTGCATCCGGCTCATCCGGTCCTGCTGGGCGCGGCTCGCCGCCCCCGGCGCGGCGCTGGCGGAACCGATGGCGCCCGCCAGGGTGGTGGCGGCGATCAGGGCGGAGAGGAGCAGGTGGCGCATCGGGTGGTCTCCAGAAGGCGGTGCGTTTCGATGACCCCAAATTGCCCTGCCCCTGTCGCAACAGGATCGCGCCGCGCGCGCCGCTTCGTCGCGTCTGTCGCGTGCTGCCCCGGCCCGGCGCGACAGACGTGACAGAAGCCGCGACGAAAGCATGACATAACCCGGCCATGCCCAATGACGCCGTCCCGATGGGCGGGGCCGATCATGACGCCGCCCTGCTCGATGCCCTCTTCGCCCTGCCCGATGCCGCCTATCTCGACCTGGATGGCGCGGGCCGCATCCGCCGCCTGGCGGACGGCTTCGCGCGGCTGCTGCGCGCACCGCCCGCCACACCCGGCGAACCCCTGGCCGACTGGCTGGAATCGCTGCTGGCGGATGGCGTCTTCGCCATGCCCTCGGCCTTGCCGCATCTGCTCGCCCCCTTCCAGGCCCCGGCCGGCGGCACGGCGCGTTGGGCGCGGGCCGATGGCCGCGCGCTGCATCTCACGGTCCAGGCGCTGCCGGGCGGCGGGCGCCTCGCCCGGCTCGCGCAGATCCGCGCCGACGAGGAATCGGCGCATGAGCTGCTGCGCAGCGCCTACCTGCTGGAGAACGTGACCGACGCGGTCGTGCTGATGGACCCGGAGGGCACCATCCTCGACAACTCCACCGGCCGCGGTGACCTGCTGGGCCTGCCGGATGAGCTGGTGAAGCCCGGCCGCACCCACCAGGACATCCTGCGCTTCATGCATCGTCGCGGCGATTACGGCTTCGACCAGGATGAGGACGAGTTCGTGGCGCAGCGCCGCGCCATGATCCTTGCCGCCGGCCGCTTCACCCTGCCGAGCCGCATGCCGGACGGCCGCTGGGCCGAATACAATTTCCGCCCCCTGCCGAATGGCGACCTGCTGATCCTGGTGCGCGACGTGACGGAGCTGCGCAACGCGCTCGCCGCACTCGAGGCCGAGCGCGCCGAGCGCGAGGAGGAGCGCCGCCGCGCCACGCTGCTGCTGGAAAGCACCGAGGACGCGATCCTGCTCTTCGACGCGAAGGGCGTGCTGCTCGAGACATCGCGCAACGTGGATGACCTCTACGACCTGCCGCCCGAGCTCTTCGCCCGCGGCGCAACGCATGAGGGCCTGCTGCGCGCGGTGCATCGCCGGGGCGACCATGGCTTCGAGGAGACGGAGGAGCAGTTCGTCGGCCGCATCCGCCATGTCGTCTCCAAGCCGGGCCGGCGCCAGGTGGTGCGCGTGCTGCCCAATGGCCGCTGGGTCGAGGTCACGATGGACACGCGGCCGGACCTCTCGCTGCTCATCAATGTGCGCGACATCACCGGCCTCAAGAAGGTGCAGCTCGCCCTCGAATCCGAGCAGCAGAAGCTGCGCCGCGTCATGGACAACATGCGCGACGGCGTGATGCTCTTCGACACCGAGCTGCGCTGGACCATCGTCAGCGAGCCGATCAAGCGCTTCTTCGACCTGCCTGAGCATTTCGGCGTGGGCACCAGCCTGCGCGAGGTGACGCGCTTCCAGACGCTGCGCGGCGATTTCGGCCCCGTGCCCGAGACGGAGGAGGCGCTGAGCGAGGCGATCGAGGGCCGCATCCAGGCCCTGCTCGACCCCGGCGGCCGGCGCTATGTCCGCAAGACGGCCAATGGCTACTGGCTCGACATCCGCATGCAGCCGCTGCCCGATGGCGGGCTGCTCGCCTTCTACCGCGACGTGACCCTGCTCAAGCAGCAGGAGGAGCAGGTGGAGGCCGAGCGGCATTTGCTGCTCGAGCTGCTGAACGGCCTGGACGAGGCGGTGGTGCTGCTGGGGCCGGACCAGTCGATCCTCGCCAGCAATGCGCGCGGCACGGATTTCCTGCCCGAGCGGCCGGAGCTGCTGGCCCCGGGCGGCAGCATGCGCGAGGTGCTGCGCCACCTCTACCGCCGCGGCGAATACGGCACGGACCTGGATGAGGAGGCGCGCATCACCGAGCGCCTCGCCTTCATCACCGACCCCGCCGGCCAGCGCTACACCCGCCCCGCGCAGGATGGCCGCTGGGTGGAGTTCCAGTACACGCCGCTCTCGGGCGGGCGCACGCTGATGCAGGCGCGCGACGTGACGCCGCTCAAGCGCGGCGAGGCGGAGGTGGAGGAGCAGCGGGCCCTGCTGGCCGAGGTGCTGAACTCCATGGACGCGATGGTGGTGCTGCTCGATTCCGAATCCCGCGTCGTCATGTCGAATGGGCGCGGCCGCAACCTGCTCAACATCCCGGCCGAGCTGGTGGATGAGGGCGGGTCGCTGCGCGAATCCATGCGCTACATGTATCGCCGGGGCGATTTCGGCTTCGACGAGCCGGAGGAGCATTGGGTGGATGGCCGGGTGAACGCGGTCCTCGCCGGCAAGCCCGTGCGCTTCACCCGCCCCGCGCCCGGCGGCCGCTGGCTGGAGTTCAGCTACAGCCCCATCGCCAAGGGCCGCATCATCGCCCAGGGGCGCGACGTGACGGCGCTCAAGGCGAGCGAGCAGGCGGCGATCGCGGCGAAGGAGGCGGCGGAGGCCGCGGCACTCGCCAAATCGAGCTTCCTCGCCGCCATGAGCCATGAGATCCGCACGCCGATGAACGGCGTGCTCGGCATGCTCGAAGTGCTCGGCCGCTCGGAGCTGAGGCCCGAACAGGCGCGCAGCGTGGCCGTGATGCGCGAGAGCGCGCATTCGCTGCTGCGGATCATCGATGACGTGCTCGATTTCTCGAAGATCGAGGCAGGGCGCCTCGATGTGGAGAGCATGCCCTTCAGCCTGCGCGCCATGGTGGAAGGCACGATCGAGACGTTGACGCCGGAGGCCAAGCGTCGCGGCCTCGCGCTCTTCGCCGATGCCGCGGGCCCGGGGCCCGATTGGCTGGAGGGCGACCCGACGCGCGTGCGGCAGATTCTCTTCAACCTGGTCGGCAATGCGCTGAAGTTCACCGAGCGCGGCTTCGTGCGCATCTCGGCCCAGGCCCAGGCGGAGGATAGCCGCGCGCTGCTGACGCTGACGGTGGAGGATAGCGGCCTCGGGATGGACGAGGCGACGCTGGCGCGCCTCTTCCAGCCCTTCACCCAGGCCGACAGTTCCACCACGCGGCGCTTCGGCGGCACGGGCCTCGGCCTCTCCATCGTGCGGCGCCTGGCCGAGCTGATGGGCGGGGAGGTGCGGGCCGAAAGCCAGCCCGGCCGCGGCAGCCGCTTCACCGTGACGCTCCGCCTGGGCGTCGCCGCGGCGCCCGAGGTGCTGACCGCCATCGCGCGCGGCGCCGCGCCGGCCGCCGCGCCCGCGCCGGAAGCCGCGGGCGGCGTGCTGGTGGTGGATGACCATCCGGTGAACCGCGAGGTGATGCTGCGCCAGCTCGAACTGCTCGGCCTCACCGCGCAGACGGCGGTGGATGGCGCCGATGCGCTGGCCCGCTGGCGGGAGGAGCGGCAATCCATCCTGCTGCTCGACATCCACATGCCGGTGATGGACGGCTTCGAGCTGGCCCGCGCCATCCGCGCGGAGGAGCAGCGGGCTGGCCTGCCGCGCACCACGCTCATCGCCGTCACCGCCAATGCGCTGAAGGGCGAGGCGGAGCGCTGCTACGCGGCCGGCATGGACGGCTTCCTTGCCAAGCCGCTGCACCTCGATGGCCTCTCCCGCGCGCTGTCGCGCTTCCTGCCCGCGCTCGCGACCGAGGGTGCCGCGCAGGGCGGCGCGCTCTTCGACCCCGAGGCGCTGCGCGGCCTCTTCGGCCAGGACCGCGCGCGGCTCTCCAGCATCCTGGAGAGCTTCGCCGAGCAGGCACGGCATGACATCGCGGCGATGCAGGCGGCGGACACCGCCGCCCTCGGCCAGGCGGCGCACCGCCTGAAGGGTGCCGCGCGCATGGTGGGTGCCAGGCTGCTGGCCGAGCAGGCCCAGGCGGTGGAGACGGCGGTGAAGGAAGCCCAGGAAGAGACGGCCCGCGCCGCCGCCGCGACGCTGGACCGCCTGCTGGGTGAGACGCTGGAGGTGGCCCGGCCGCTGCTCGACAGCGCCTGAGCCGCCAGGATCAGAGCGCGGCCGCGGCTTCCATCACCTGCGCCGCATGCGCCTCGGGCTTCACCTTGCGCCAGATCGCCTTGATCTTGCCGTCGGCGCCGACCAGGAAGCTCGTGCGCTCCATGCCCATGTACTTCTTGCCGTACATGCTCTTCTCGACCCAGGTGCCATAGGCCGTCGCCACCTTCTGGTCGGCGTCGCTGGCGAGCGGGAAGGTCAGGTTGTACTTGGCCGCGAACTTCTCGATGGGCGGCATGGCGTCGGGGCTGATGCCGATCACCTCGAGCCCGATCTTGCCGAGCTGCGGCAGCGCCTCCTGGATGCCGCAGGCCTGCTTGGTGCAGCCGGGCGTGTCGGCCTTGGGGTAGAAATAGAGCAGGTAGGGCTTGCCCTTCAGCGCCTTGGCGCTGACCGTGCGGCCGCCGGTGGCGGGCATGGAGAAATCGGGCGCCTTGGCGCCGACGGCGAGCTCGCTCATGCGATCATTCCCTTGCTGGTGATGCGGTGGAAGATGCGTGCGCTCCGCGCCGGTTCAACCACCGAGCATGCGCTTCAGCTTGCGGACCGCGCTTCCCGGCGTGGAAAACACCGGCCGGCCCGTCGCCTGCTCCACCATCGGCGCCACATGCGCGAGGCTGAACTGGCCAAGCGCGATGGCATCGCAATCGGCCAACCGGCGCGCGGCCTCCACCGCCAGGCGGTCATGCTCGGCGATGTTGCCGGCATCGAGGGCGGCGAGCGCCCCCTCGGCCAGGCATGGCACCACCTCGATGCCGGCCGGGAATTCCGGCGGCATGGAGGTCAGCGTGCCGGGGAAGGTCGCGAGCAGCCCCACGCGCTTCGCGCCGGAGGCGATGATCTCCTCGATCATCGCCTCATTGGGCTTGAGCACGGGCATGGCGGCATGGTCCGCCGCCACCGCCTCGATGCAGGGGCCGAAGGCCGAGCAGGTGAAGAGGATCGCCTCGGAGCCCGTGCCGGCGGCATAGCGGCCGAGCGTGCGGAAGCGCTCGGTCATGGCCGGCGTCAGCTTCCCCTCGCGCGCGAGGTCGGCCGAGAGGCTGTCATCCATCAGGTTCATCAGCGTCTGGCCGGGCCAGAGGGCCGCGAAGGCGGCCTCGATCGGCGGCGGCGAGTGACGCAGCGCATGGATCAGGGTGATGCGGGCCATGGCTCAGACCGTCTTGCAGCGGCGCAGCGCGCCCGGGAATTCGACGCAGCCGGGCAGCAGCACCTCATCCGGGCCGCGGCGGGAGACGCGCAGCAGGTTGGGATTGCCGTCGCAGCCAAAGCCGATCTCGGGCACCGGCCGCCCACCGACCGGGATGAGGCGGAATTCGAGGCCATCCGGCGTCACCGCCACCGATTCGATGGCGCGCTGGCGATAGGCGTAGTCGAGGCTGGAGACGCGCATGATGAGGTCCCGCATCACGATCAGCGCGACATTGCCGAAGCAGCCCGGGCCTTCCGTATCCACCGCCGGGAAGATGCCGCCGGTCCAGCTGCCGAACATCCATTCATGCGGCGGGCCCTGGCGCGGCTGGGCCAGCGCGGGCGCGGCGAGGATGGCGGGCGTGGCCAGAAGGCCGGACAGGGCCGGCAGGAAGGAACGGCGGCGCAGCATGGGGGCTCCCGGGGAAATGCCTCAACCCGTTGTAGCGGCTCGCGGCGGCGGCGTCATTCCCGGTGCTTTCGGACCCGGATCAACGGCCTTGGGGCCATCCTGCACGGGAATATGCATGAGCGCCGCGAAGGCCGCCGCCGCGATGCAGAGGCTCCACATCAGGTCATAGCTGCCGGTGCGGTCGAAGATGTAGCCGCCGAGGAAAGCGCCGGCGAAGCCGCCCAGCTGATGGCCCACGAAGACCAGGCCGAACATGGTGGCGAGCCAGCGCGTGCCGAAATTCCGTGCCATCAGCGCCACGGTGGGCGGGATGGTGGAGAGCCAGAGCAGGCCCATCACCGCCGAGAAGATCAGCACATTGGTCGTCGTCTTGTCGGCCAGGAGGAAGATCGTCATCAGCACGCCGCGGCTGGCATAGATGATGATCAGCAATTCGCGCCGCTTCCAGCGCTGCGACAACTCGCCCGAGATGAGCGAACCCGCGACGTTGAACAGCCCGATCAGCGCGATGGCCGCGGCCCCCACGCTCGCCGGCAGGTGGCAGCTCGCCACGAAGCCCGGCAGGTGGACGGCGAGGAAGCTCACATGCAGGCCGCAGACCGAGAAGCCGAAGAAGATGTACCAGAAGGTCGGCGTGGTGAGGCCGAGCTTGAGCGCCTGCATCGCCGTCTGGTCATCCTGCCCGGCCTTGGGCGGCGCCGGCCGGCCATCCAGCGGGAGCGCCAGCGGGATCATCAGCAGCGCGGCCCCGGCCAGCAGGAAGAGGGCGCCCTGCCACCCCGCGACATTGATGCCGAGCTGCGCCAGCGGCACCACGGCGAACTGCCCGAAGCTCGATCCCGCGGTGCCGAGGCCGACGGCGCGCCCACGCAGGTGCTCGGGCAGCAGGCGCGTCAGGCTGGCGTTGATCACGGGCATGCCGGCGGCCGAGACGGCGATGCCCATGACGATGCCGGCGAAGAAGGTGAACATCGGCAGGCCCTGGCTGAGCGCCATGCCGAGAATGCCGATGGCGTAGAGCGCCGCGCCGCCGATCACCACCGTCCGCCCGCCGATCCGGTCCGCCACCTGGCCCACCAGGGGTTGGGCGAAGCCGTTCAGCAGCACCTGCAGCGCGATGGCGAAGGCGAAGCCCGAGCTGGACCAGCCGAGCGTGGTCGTCATCGGCGCGAGGAAGAGGCCGAAGCTCTGGCGCAGCCCGGTGGCGAGCGCGGCGCAGATCACGGCGCCGGCGATCAGCAGGGTGGCACCGCCCATGGGGGCACCGCGGAGCGTGGCGAGCATGGGCGTGACCTCCTGGACAGAGTGTCAGTGTTTCACGCCCCGGCACGCCGCCACAAACGCGCCCAGCGCATGGCCGGACGCCAAGTCATGCATCCTAAGCCGCGCGGCGGCTATAGGCCGCGTCCATCATCACATCGGCCAGCACGGCGAAGGCCTCGGCCCAGGCATCCTCCACCTCGGGGGTGAAGCCCTCGCCCAGACCCTGGCGCAGCGTCCAGAGCAGGGCGGCGCCCACGCTGGCATAATGGTGGCGCTCCACGCCGTAATTCACGTGGCGGCGCGCCATGTCGCGCAGCTTGGGCACCAGCACGTCCGGCCGCTCCAGCGAGGCGACGGCCATGGCCAGCGCCTGCATGAGCTTGGTGCCCTGCGCCGCCATGTCGGTCTGGGCAAAGAGCGGCCGCGTGCTGGGGTCAATCTCCATCAGGCGTTGGTAGAAGAGGGCGGCGGCGGGCCCGGCGATGGGGAGCACACGGTCGAAGCTGGTGCGCAGCAAGGCGATGCGGTGCGTGTCCATTTTTCGTTCTCCAATGCGAACGATAACAGGCTAGGCCCGCTTCGTGTCAGGAAGATCGTGCAAAGCGGGCGAAATTGTCGCGTCTGTCGCGCGCCCGGCGTTGCGTGGGCCGGGCGCCCGCGCTACCGCCCCGGGCCATGTCCCTCTCCACCGCCGATTTCGACTACGCCCTGCCCGAGGCGCTGGTGGCGCAATGCCCGATCCGCCCGCGCGATGCGGCGCGGCTGCTCGTCGTCCGCCCCGATGCGCTGGAGGATCGCGGCGTGCGCGACCTGCCGGGGCTGCTGCAGCCCGGCGACGTGATGGTGGTGAACGACACCCAGGTCATTCCCGCCCGCCTCCATGCCCGGCGCGGGGAGGCGCGGATCGAGGTGATGCTGAACCGCGCCGAGGGCGATGGAACCTGGCACGCGCTGATCCGCAATGCCCGCCGCATCCGCCCTGGCGACACGCTGGCGATCGAGGGCAGCGACCTCACGGCGCGGGTGGTGGAGAAGTTCGAGGGCGGCAGCGCGCGGCTCGATTTCGGCAGCGACCCCGAAAAGCTCGCCGCCGCGCTGGACCAGGCGGGCGAGATGCCCCTGCCCCCCTATATCCATCGCGAGGCGCCACGCGGCGAGGATCGCGCCGACTACCAGACCATCTTCGCTGCCCGCCCCGGGGCCGTCGCGGCACCCACCGCCAGCCTGCACTTCACGCCGGCCATCCTCGACGCCCTCGCGGCGCGCGGCGTGCAGCGCGCGACCGTCACGCTGCATGTGGGCGCCGGCACCTTCCTGCCGGTGCGCGATGGCGACCCACGCGCGCACAAGCTGCACCATGAATGGTGCGAACTGACGCCCGAGGCGGCCGCCATCATCAACGCGGCGCGCGCCGAGGGGCGGCGCATCCTCTGCTGCGGCACCACCGCGCTGCGCCTGCTGGAGACGGCCGCCATGGGCATCACGGACCGCCGTGCGCCCATCCCGCCCTTTCGCGGCCTCACCGACCTCTACATCCTGCCTGGCTTCGAATTCCGGGCGGCGGACCTGCTGATGACGAACTTCCACCTGCCCAAATCCACGCTGCTCATGCTCGTCGCGGCCTTTGCGGGCCAGGCGCGCATGCGCGCCGCCTATGAGCATGCGGTGCGCGAGCGCTACCGCTTCTTCTCCTATGGCGATGCCTCGCTGCTGTTCCGGGAGCCCACGCCATGACGCTGCACTGGACGCATGCGGCCACCGATGGGCGTGCCCGCGCGGGCATGCTGCACACCGCGCATGGCGAGGTGCCGACGCCCGTCTTCATGCCCGTCGGCACCGCCGGCACGGTAAAGGCGATGACGGCGGATGCGGTGCGCTCCACCGGTGCCCGCATGGTGCTGGGCAACACCTACCACCTGATGCTGCGCCCCACGGCCGAGCGCGTGGCGCGCCTGGGCGGCCTGCACCGCTTCATGGACTGGCACGGCCCGATCCTGACCGATTCCGGCGGCTTCCAGGTGATGAGCCTCTCGGGCCTCCGGAAGATGGACGAGGATGGCGTCACCTTCCAATCCCATGTGGACGGCTCCAAGCATCGCCTGACGCCCGAGCGCAGCATCGAGATCCAGCATCTGCTGGGCGCCGATGTCACCATGAGCTTCGACGAATGCACCCCCTTCCCCGCCACGCATGAGGAGGCGGCGAAATCCATGCGCCTCTCCATGCGCTGGGCGGCGCGCGGGCGCAAAGCCTTCGTGGAACGCCCGGGCCATGGCCTCTTCGGCATCGTGCAGGGCAGCACCTTCGAGGACCTGCGCGCGGAGAGCGTGGCCGCGCTGACCGAGATCGGCTTCGAGGGCTACGCCATCGGCGGCCTCGCGGTCGGCGAGGGCCAGGAGGCGATGTTCGCGACCCTCGACTTCACCACGCCGATGCTGCCCGCCACGCATGCACGCTACCTGATGGGCGTGGGCAAGCCCGCCGACCTGCTGGGCGCCGTGCGCCGCGGCGTGGACATGTTCGACTGCGTGATCCCCACGCGCTCGGGCCGCATGGGCCGCGCCTATACCTCGCGCGGGCAGCTCAACCTCAGGAACGCGAAATACGCCGAGGATGACCGCCCGCTCGACCCGGACTGCTCTTGCCCGGCTTGCCGCAACCACAGCCGCGCCTACATCCACCATCTGCTCAAATGCGAGGAGATGCTGGGGCCGATGCTCCTCTCCTGGCACAACATCCACTACTATCAGGCGCTGATGGCCCGCATGCGCGAAGCCATCCTGGCGGGCCGCTTCGAGGCGGAGGCAGCGCTCATCGAACATGATTGGACGAAGGACGGCGAAGCATGACCGCCAAGACCGAAACCGCCGGCCTGACCATGCTGGGCGCGCATACGGCGATGCCCGCGAACCCCGATGAGGCGGTGCTGGAGCGCGTGCCCAACCCGCACCGCGACTTGGCCTATTGCATCCGCTTCACCGCGCCTGAATTCACCTCGCTCTGCCCGCTCACGGGCCAGCCGGATTTCGCCCATCTCGTGCTGGACTATGTCCCGCGCGACTGGATCGTGGAAAGCAAGTCGCTGAAGCTCTTCCTCGGCAGCTTCCGCAACCACGGCGCCTTCCACGAGGCCTGCACGCTCGACATCGCGCGGCGGCTGATCACCCTGCTCGATCCGGTGTGGCTGCGCATCGGCGGCTATTGGTATCCGCGCGGCGGCATCCCGATCGACGTCTTCCACCAGACCGGCACGCCGCCCGAGGGCGTGTGGATCCCCGCGCAGGACGTCCCGGGCTATCGCGGCCGGGGGTAATTCCGAGCCGCTCGGATGAGAGCCCATCTCACAGGAAGTGCAGACCTGAGGAGCCCCTGGCGAGCTGGCCAGGATGGGTCGAAAAGGCCGGGGCCGCCGCGCCACCGACCCACCATGAAGAGCACCGCCTCAGAACAGATAACGCAGCCTCGCCGTACCCGCGACCTGTTTCATATTGCCCGACCACTCGCCATCCAGCCGCGCGCCGAGCGTGACGCCGCCCATGATGTCCGTCTCCAGGCCCAGCGAGACCAGCGCGGCGTTGGCCTCCGGCCGCGCGCCCCGCAGCGTGAAACCCGCGCCCGGCAGCGAGGTGAAGGCCATGTTCATGGTGGCGTCGCGTTGCAGATAATGCGCCCAGGAGGCGCGGGCGAAGCCCTGCACGCGCCGGCCGGCCCATTGTGTTTCGCCCTGGATCTGCCCGCCCAACTCGCTCCGCAGGGTGGTGTTCGTCCGGGCGGCCACGGTCAGGCCAAAGGCGTTCCCCGTCATCGCGCTCTGCTCCGCATAGCTTGAATTGTCGACGCGCTGGAGCTGCAAGGCGGCAACCGGCAGCGCACGCAACCCAAATGCCGCGATACCATCCTGCCGGGCCTCCATCCGCAGCGAATAGACCTGCACGCCGGAACCACCGCTTTGGCGGTCATTGCCCAGAGCGTAGATCGTCCGCCGTGTATCCACATCGAGGAAGGTGAAAGCCCCGGCCGCCGCCAGCGTGAGGCTGCCCAGCCTTGTACTGCCATAGGCGCCGATCTGGCCGTAATTGCCGCGCGACTGGCCCAGCCCGTTGCTGAGGCCCGCATTGCTCTCACCCACCGCGACGGCGATGCCCGCGAGGCTCTGCGCGCCCTGCAACAGATCGAGCCCCAGCACGAAGCCGGAGCTGCGCGTCGTCCGCGCCGCCGTGCCATCCGCCGCATCGCCGGAGGTGCGGTTGTAGACCCCCGTGGCGGTGCCCCAGACGGCATGGCGCTTGCCGGCCCGCGCATCCTCTTCCAGCCGAAGCCGCCCGCCCAGCATCGCCTCGCGCCCCCAGCCCAGCGGGTCGAGCACGGTGGCAAGGAATTGCGCGCCCGCCAGTTGGCCCATGGCAATGGAGGCCGTCGCCACCTCGCCCGAGAGTTGGTTGATCGCGGCGCCGATGCTGCTGGCCGGCTGGTTGTAAACATCGAAAAAGGGCGAGAGGTTGCCGCCCGCACGGGCCGCGGAATCAAGGGCCGCAGCGGTGGCGACGACGTTCTGGCCGAACAGCCGGACGGTGCCTTCCGCCCCGCTGGCCGTCCCGCCGGCCGCGGCGAGCGCCAACAGGCTCGGGGTCAAGGTGAGGCGCAGCTCCGTCGGAGTCGCGCTCACTTGCGGCACCACGCCCGCGCCGAAGCTGCCGGTGGTGTTGATGGCCGTGAATTGCCCCGTGACGCTGGCGGCCTGGATGATGATGTAGGACGTGCCGAAGCTGTAGCGGCCACCGAGCGGGACGAGTTGCAACACGCCCCCCAGCCTCGCGGAGCCGCTCACCTGGATGCGATCGGCCGTGTCGCCCTGCACCTCGATCGAGGTGGTGGAGCCGGCGGCGAGCGTCAGATCGCCGCCGATGCGGATGGTCCCGATGGAATTGCCCGGGGCCAGCGTGCTTCCGCTTGGCACAACCAGGCCGGGAAGCGTTCCCGTCCCGCCCAGCGTGCCTCCATCCAGCACCACGACCGAGCGCGCATCGAGGGAGCCGTTCACCGACAGCGTGCCGCCATTGATCCGCGTGACACCGGTATAGGTGTTGTCGCCGGTCAGGATGAGGTTGCCGGGGCCATTCTGCACCAGGCCACCAGAGCCGGAGATCGCATTGGCGACCGTCAGCGTGCCGGCGCGGTTGAAGACAAGCATCCCGTTATTGATGACGGGGCCCGGCGTCGCGATTCCCAGGCTGCCGGTCGTCCCCCCGTTGCCGACCTGCAAGGTGGCACCTGGGGCAATGCGGGTGGCGCCGGAATAGGTGTTGTCGCCGGTCAGGATGAGGGTGCCGGGACCAGCCTGCACCAGGCTGCCAGAGCCCGAGATCGCATGGCCGACGGTGAGGCTGCCGGCCCGGTTGAAGATGAGTGTCCCCTCGTTGATGACGGGGCCGGGGCCAGGCGATCTCAAGCCGGGGATGGGCGGACCAGGCATGATTCCGGTCCCCAAGGTGCCGGTTGTCCCTCCATCGCCGATTTGCAGCGTCGCACCGGCATGGATGCGTGTGGCGCCCGAATAGGTGTTGTCGCCGGTCAGGACCGTACGCCCGCCCGCGATGGTCAGGCCCCCGCCGGAGAATTGGGGAAATGAAGCGGGCATATCCGTGATTTGCCCGGCGAAGTTGCTGTTCCCGCCCGCCGCGCCGAGGGTGAGGGTGGCCGAGCCCAGCCGCACGACGCCCTGTCCCTCCAGGCTGTTGACGCGGCGCCCGGCTTCGCTGCGCGCCTGGGAGATGTCGAGCACCCCGGCGGAGCCGATGATCACCCGCCCCGTGCCGTCGCCCATTGTTCCGGCCCCTTGCAGGGACAGGTTGCCGCGCCGGATCGTCGTATTGCCGGAATAGGTGTTGGCGCCGGCCAGGATCAGGCGATCGGCCGTGTTGGCCTCGACCGAGCCGGTCCCGGAGATGACGGCTTCGATGACATGCACGTAGCCCGCGAAGACCAACGTCCCATTGTTCACCACATCCCCAGGGAGGTTTGCCGTATTATACGGGCCGAAGGGCACCGCGAGGCGGCCAACGAATGGACCCGCGCCCAAGATGAGCGTGCCCGCGCTGTCGATCGTGGTGCCGCCCGTGTAGCTGCTGCCCCCCGCATAGATGACGGTCCCCTGCCGGATGCGGACCGAACCGGGGCCGGAAATCACGCCATCGCCCACGCCACCCAGGCTCAGCGTTCCCTCCGATACGCTCAGTTCCAGCGCCCCGCTATTCGAGATGACGCCGGTCACCGACGCTTGCGGTCCAAAGGTCAGGTGGCTTGTGCCCTCGCCGAGCACGATGGAGGGTGCCGCGAAGATCTGGTTGTCAATGAGCCCACCGGAGACACGCCCATTGATCGTGAGCGTCAACCCACTGCCGATGATCGCGACGCCGGTGCTGCCACCACCAGAGACATTCCCATCCAGCCGTGCCGTCACACCGGGCTGGGTGAAGACAAGGCCCGCGCCGCCCGCCCCCTCACCGCCCCCGGGTGACGCAAACCCGCCAGCGCCACCAGCGCCGCCCGTGACCGACGCCGTGAGCGTGCCCAGATTGCCGGTGCCGGTGATGACCGCGCCAATACCCCCAGCCCCGCCGCCACCGCCGCCCCCCTGCGGAACACCGATGATCTGGAAGGGGACCGAGCCACCAGCGCCGCCCGCACCGCCCGTGACCGCCGTGCTGGGCAGGCCCGGACCGACCCAGCCATGGGCCCCGCCACCGCCACCGCCGCCGCTGGCAAAATTATTCACCGCATCCGCCCCCGGCTGGCCAGCGGCGCCCGGCGTGGCACCACCCAGGCCGCCGGCGGCGCCCGGTCCGCCATTGGCCGAGCCCGCGCCTCCCGGCCCGCCCGTGACACCGGCACCGCCGCCACCACCGCCTTGCAGCCCGCCATCCGGCCCGGCAACACCGGCCCCGCCCGGCGTGACCAGGTTGGTGACCCCGCCCGCGCCGCCCGAGCCAGAGTAGTCTGCGCCATTTGCACCCTGCCCGCCTTGGGCGGCCACCAGGCCCGGCGCCAGCAAGCTCGCACAAAACAGCCAAAGGCCTGCGCGGCCGGGCGATCGACCATGGCGAAGCCGGTTGCGCTGCGAAGAGCGTGTTTTGGTTGTCAGGCCATCGCCCATGACCGGATCCTAAAAGAATTCATGAATCGCTGTCTGCGGCTTTTTGCATGCGGAGGGAAGTTATGCTACCGAACCACAGGGTGTGGCCGGGGCTGAGCGCGAAGCTTGCCGAGAGGATGATCCACCGCTGCGGTGACGCCACTCAGCGGAACACGCTCTACCCCCCCGTCGCCGTCCGGAAGCTCGTCTCCACCTCCGCGATCAGGGTCGCCGGATCGGGCAGCACGAGGCCACCGCGCCCGGGGGAGGCCAGCCCCTCCCGCGTCAGCGCGCCCAGGATGCGCGTCACCACCTCCCGCCGCGTCCCGATCCGCGCCGCCAGCTCGTGATGCGGCCGTGGCGGCGAGACGACGACGCCCTCGCCCTCCCCCACGACGCGCGGGCGGGACATCCGCAGCAGCAGGGCGATCAGGCGCGGCCGCACCGGCAGGATCGTCAGCTCCAGCAGGCGCGCATCCTTCTCCCGCACCAGCGCCGCCAGCATGCGCATCACCTGGTGCGACGCCTCGGGCGTGGAGAGCGCGAAGGACATGAAGGGCGCGGCGGCGATCACGCAGACCCGTGCGCGCGTCAGCGCCACCACGCCGACCGAGCGCGGCCCGCCATCGATCGCCGCGATCTCGCCGAAGAACTGCCCGGGGCCCAGCTCGTTCAGGATGATCTCGTGCCCGCCCGCGCTGCGCATGACGATCCGCACCTCGCCCTCGGCGATGAAGAAGACGTCCCGCGCGGGGTCGCCCGCCTCCAGCACGGTCTGCCCCGGCTCGAAGCCGTGCCAGCGTGCGGCGCCCGCCAGCGCCTCCAGCGCCTCGGCCGCGAAGGGCCGGAAGAAGGGGAAGCGGGCGAGGTCGTCCATCGTGCAGGGCTCATCAGGCGGATTCGGAGCCGGCAGTCTGGCATGGCGGTGGCGGCGCGTCTCATGCCGCGTCAGGGTTCGGGATGTCATGCGGGCCGGGTGCCTCCTGGAGCTGGACCCGCGCATGCTCCACGGCGGCATGGCGCGCGGCTGTGACCCAGCGCACCCACGAAGCGGACGGTCTCCGCCCAGTCTCCGTGTGGATGATTTGCGAGGCACGGAGCTTCTGGGCGAAGCTTGTGCCCTCGCGTCACATGACCGGCCGATGGAGGGTCAGGTTTGGTATCCGCGCCGGCCCAGGCGGCGCCCTCTTCCTTGCTGGCCTTCGATGGCTTCGTCCTGGACCTCAACCGCGGCGTGCTGACGGCCGAGGCGCGGGAGGTGGTGCTGCGGCCCAAGACCACCGCGGTGCTGGCGCCTCTGCTGGCCCATGCCGGGCAGGTCGTCCCCCGTGAGGCGCTCGTGACCGCCGTCTGGGGGGACCTCGCCGTCACCGATGACAGCCTGACGCAATGCGTCTCGGAGATCCGCCGCGCGCTGGGCGCCGATGCGGCGCGCATGCTGGAGACCCATGCCCGGCGCGGCTACAGGATGGCGACGCGGCCGCGCCCGTCGCGGCAGCGCCGTCCTCCTCCTCCTGGGGGCAGGGCTGGGCGCCGGTGGAGCAGGGACACGCCATGCGGGACGGCACAGGGCCCTGAGAGGACCGGTTGCGGGCAAGCCTGCCCCCCTACCTCCGCGCGCTCGAGGTCGAGCCCCGCCTGGGCAACGCCGCCGCCCAAGCCGCCTTCACCCATCTGAACCTGCGGATTAACGGGTTCAGCCAGGATCCGGAGCCGGACCTGCGAGAGGGGGCGCGTCTCGCGGCGCTGGCCATGGAACTGGCGCCGGAGGCCTCCACATCGCTTTCGGCCCAGGCGACGGTGCTGCGGCACCAGGACCGCTTCGCCGAGGCGCTGCCCCTGCATGAGCGCGCCGCGGCCGACCCCGCCCGGGTGAATGACCAGGCCAATGCGGGCCTGATGCATCTGCTGCTGGGCGACCCCGAGGCCGCCCAGCCGCCGCTGCGCGCGGCGCTGGAGAGAGCACCCTGGCACACCTTCTCGCCGAACTGGCGGGGCCACCTGGCCCTGCTGCTGGCCGGCGAGGCGGACCAGGCGGCCGAGGCCTTCCTCACCGCGGACCGGCTCCATTACCTGCCCGCCGAGCGGCCCTTCCTTCGCCTGGCCGCGCTGCTGGGCGCCAGGCGTTCGGCCGGGGCGGAAGCGCTGAATGCCAAGCTGCGCCAGCAATTCCCGGCGCGGACGGAGCCTCGGCGGGCGGCCCTTGCCTCGAACGAGCCACGCTATCGCGCCCTGTTCGAAACGGCGGTGCTGACGCCGCTGCGCCAGATGGGCTGGTTCCAGGCGGCGCAATAGGCGCGGCGGCCCAGCCCGAAGGCGGCATGGCCGCCCCAGCCCCGGGCCCGGACGCCGAAATCGGCTTTCGGAGAAACTCGGGTCCGGGGCCACCCCACTGATTTAGTGTAATTTTTCGGGAAAACTCGGCTCTTCGGGATTTCGTGGCGCCAATTTCGGCATGGCTTCGGGATTCCCGTGGCCGGGCCGGCCTCTGGTCGCCGCATGGATCCCAGCCGAACCACCGCCATGCCCTGTCCCTGCCCGATCCCGCCGCGCGGCGATCGGGCTGTGACTCCGCGCACAGCATGGCGCGCCGGAGATTGGGCAAGAGGATCCTCACCGCCGAGCCGCCAGGAGGGCTGACATGTTCCCAAGCCGTGAAAACCATGTCGCGCACAGCAACCCAGGGTTGATTTCAGGCCTGCTCGCGGCGGGCCTGTTCCTGATGGGCGCGCAACCCCTGGCTGCACGCGAAGCCCCGGCGGAACCACTCGAGGAGGTGGAGGCCTTCGTCGCGGGCGAGGCCCATGGAACCCTCGTCCTGCCCCTCGGTGCGACGGACCGCCAGACGCCCGCCATCGTCATCCTCGCCGATGGCGAGACGCCCGATGGCCGCGCGGCGCCCTATCTCGACCAGCTGCTCGGCGCCGGTCTCGCCGTCCTGGAAATGGCCACGCTGCCGGGGGACTCGCTGGAGGCGGTGCTGGTGGCGCTGGCCCGCCACCCGCGCGTGCTGGGCGAGCGGATCGGCCTGCTCGGCTTCGGCCTGGGCGCGCGCCAGGTGGCCGCCCTGCCCGATCCCATGGCCGCTCGCGCCCTGCTCTATCCGGGCTGCGCTGGCATGGCGCCCGCCGCCATGCCGGGCCAGGCCGTGCTGCTGATGCATGGCGATGCCGATGCGGCCAATCCGGCGCCCGATTGCGCGCGGCTGGGCGAGGCGCTGACCACGGCCGGCGCGCGGCTGCGGCTGCGCCTCCTGCCCGGCGCCTCCTATGCCTGGGACCGGCCGGCCTTCGCGGGCGAGGGCCATGCCCGGCTGCCCCGCCCCGATGGCGCGGGCCGCGTCGAGGCGCATGCCTGGCCGGAGATGACGGCCCTCTCGGCCGCCGAGGTCGCGGGCTTCTTCGCGGCCAGCCTGCTGGGGGCGCGGCCGTGAGGGTGGCGCTGCTGCCCGCGCTCTCGCGCCTGGGCGATGTCGGACTCTTCGCGCCGCCCGTGCTGTTCCTGGTGGGCCTCGCCCTGCCGCCCCTCGCGCTGCTGGGCCAGGCGGTGCTGGTGCCCTGCGTCATCGTGCTGCTGGCGATGAGCGTGGGCCTGGCCGAGCCGGGGCGCATCGCCCCCGGGGAATGGCCGCCCGTCCTGCTGCTCGGCCTGTGCAACCTCGTCCTCGCGCCCGTGCTGGTGCATGGCCTCGCGTTCGCCGCCGGCGTGGACGAGGCGGGCGGCTGGCTCGTGCTGGTGGCGGCCTGCCCGGCAGCCGGCGGGGCGGCACTCGTCGCCTCGCTGCTGCGCCTGCCGGTGCGGCCGCTGCTGCTGACGCAGCTGCTCTGCTTCTTCGCCCTGCCGCTGACCGCGCCGCTGATCGCCGGCCTGGTGCTGGAGGGCAGCGTGGTGAGCGCGGCGGCGCTGTTCCCCCGCGTGCTGCTGATGGTCGCCCTGCCCGCCCTGCTCGGCTACGCGCTGCGCCATTGGCTGGGCGAGCGGCGGCGGGCCGTCCTGGCGCGGCCCATGCGCGGCCTCGGCGTGCTGGCGCTCTCCGGCATCGCGCTCTCCGTCGCGGCTGGCCTGCCGCGCCTGGGCGTCAGTCCCGCCTTCTGGGCCGAAGCGCTGCTGGGCCTCGCCCTCGCCTCGGTGGTGGGCGCCGCTCTCGGCCTGACGGCGGCGGCGATGCTGGACCGCGCCATGGCGCCGGGCTTCGCCCTGGGCGGTGCCGTGCGCAATGTCAGCCTGCTCTGGAGCGCCACGCTCGGCCTCGCCCCGCCCGAGGGCGAGCTGGTGATGATGCTGGGCACGCTCTGGACGCTGCTGCTGCCGGCGCTGCTCGGGGCCGGCGCGCTGCGCCACTCCCGCGTCGGCCGCGCGCTGGCACTGGCCGTGGTGGCGCTGGCGCTGATCTGAGGGCCGTGCCCGCGCCCAAGGTTGCGCGGGACTCCGCCGCCCCTGTATGGTCCGGCTTCAGGGACAGCGAACACATCATGAACGATCTCTTCGCGGGGCGCGGCGGCAAGGCCGTCGCCTCCAGCTACAACGCCGCCGACATCGAGGTCCTGGAGGGGCTGGAGCCCGTCCGGCGCCGCCCGGGCATGTATATCGGCGGCACGGATGAGAACGCGCTGCACCATCTGGCGGCCGAGATCATCGACAACGCGATGGACGAGGCGGTGGCGGGCCATGCCGACCGCATCGAGGTGGTGCTGGAGGCCGGCAACTGGATCTCGGTGCGCGACAATGGCCGCGGCATCCCGGTGGACCCGCATCCGAAATTCCCCAAGCTCTCCGCGCTCGAGGTCATCCTCACCACGCTGCATTCGGGCGGCAAGTTCTCGGGCAAGTCCTACGAGACCTCGGGCGGCCTGCACGGCGTGGGCAGCTCCGTCGTGAACGCGCTGGCCGAGGCGCTGGAGGTCGAGGTCGCGCGCGGCGGCGAGTTGTTCCGCCAGACCTATGCGCGCGGCAAGCCCACCAGCAAGCTCAAGCGCGAGGGCGAGACGCGCAACCGCCGCGGCACCATGATCCGCTTCAAGCCAGACCCCGAGATCTTCGGCCCGCTGGCCTTCAAGGCGGAGCGGCTGTTCCGCCTCTGCCGCTCCAAGGCCTATCTCTATCGCGGCGTCGAGATCCGCTGGAAATGCGACCCGGCCCTGATCACGGGCGACACGCCCGCGGAATCGGTGCTGCATTTCCCGGGCGGCCTCTCGGACTTCCTGGCGACCGCCATCGAGGGCCGCAGCGCCGTCGTCCCCACCCCCTTTGCCGACACGGCGGAATTCCCGGACGGCGCGGGGCGCTGCGAATACGCCATCACCTGGCTCGAGCAGGGCGACGGCTTCCTCTCCACCTACGCCAACACCATCCCGACGCCCCAGGGCGGCACGCATGAGGCGGGGCTGCGCGCGGCCCTGCTGAAGGGACTGCGCGCCTATGGCGAGATGAAGAAGGAGAAGCGTGCGGCCAGCATCACGGCGGAGGACCTGCTGACCGGCCTCGCCGGCATGCTCAGCGTCTTCATCCGCGACCCGCATTTCCAGGGCCAGACCAAGGACAAGCTGACCAACGCCGACGCCCAGCGCCTGACCGAGAACGCGCTGCGCGACCGCTTCGACCATTGGCTGGCGGCCGACCCCGCAAGCGCCGACAACCTGCTGGCCTTCGCCATCGAGCGCGCGGAGGAGCGGCTGCGCCGCCGCGCCGAGAAGGAGACGCCGCGCAAGACCGCCACCCGCAAGCTGCGCCTGCCCGGCAAGCTCACCGATTGCTCGCGCGAGAGCAGCGAGGGCACGGAGATCTTCCTCGTCGAGGGCGACAGCGCCGGCGGCTCGGCCAAGCAGGCGCGCGACCGCGAGACCCAGGCCGTGCTGCCGCTGCGCGGGAAAATCCTGAACGTGGCCAGCGCGTCAGCGGAAAAGCTGCGCGGCAACCAGGAGCTGAAGGACCTGATCGAGGCGCTGGGCTGCGGCGTGGGCGAGAAATTCGACATCGCCCGCCTGCGCTACGGCCGCGTCATCATCATGACGGACGCCGATGTGGACGGCGCGCATATCGCCGCCCTGCTGATGACCTTCTTCTACAAGGAGACGCCGGAGCTGGTGCGCCAGGGCCGCCTCTACCTGGCGCAACCGCCGCTGTTCCGCCTGCAGGCCGGCGGCAAGAGCGTCTACGCGATGGACGACCGCGACCGCGAGCGCCAGATGAAGCGCCACTTCAAGGCCAATCAGAAGGTCGAGGTCAGCCGCTTCAAGGGCCTGGGCGAGATGCCCGCCCAGGTGCTGAAGGAGACCACCATGGGGGCGAAGAACCGCGTCCTGCTCAAGGTGGTGCTGCCGCCCGAGGAGCGTGCCAGGACGGCCGAGCTGATGGAGGCCCTGATGGGCCGCCGGCCCGAGCTGCGCTTCAAGTTCATCCAGGACAATGCGGCCAGCCTGGATGCGGAGGCGGTGGACGCCTGAGGCTCAGAGCGGCTTCACAGCGGCTTCTGGGCGCGCTCCAGCAGGCGGGTGAAGAAGCCGGGCTTCTTCGGCGGCTCGGGGGCGGCGACCTTCGCGGCCTCGGCCTCGGCCTTGGCGCGCTTCTCCTTGTCGCGCAGCCAGGCTTCCAGCGTCATGCCGGCCTTGGCGGCCCGCTTCGCCTCATAGGCGCGCTGACCTTCGGTGAGCTGCTTCGCGTCCATCTTCCGCTCCGGGGGAAACTCTCACTCCTATGTGCCCAGGCGCGGGGCTTGCGGCAAGGGACCGGCAGCGCGTAACGCAACCTCCATGGATGCAAAGGTGAAGGCGCATATCTGGGTCGCCATGGCGATCCGGATGTCGGACATGGCGGGCCGCCCGGCGGCGGTGCTGCGGCGGGGCGATCCGGATTCGGGGGGCCTGCTCTGCGTGCTCAACGGGCGCGACGGACAGGTGGTGCTCGCACAGGCGCGCGATGGCGAGAGCCGCCCGGCCTGGGTGCGCGGCACGGGCCCCGCGCCCGTCACCCCGGACGTGGCCGATGCCTATGTGGAGCGCCAGGTGAAGCGCGACCCCGACCTCTGGGTGATCGAGTTCGAGGCGCCCGACTACCTGCCGCCCTTCGAAGCGAGGACGATCTAGCCGCCCGGGGTCATTTTTCGCCCTCAGGCGCCGGGCGCGGCCTCCGGCCGCTTGGCTTCGCCGCGCCGCGCGCGCGCTGGGCCATGCGCCCGGTTGGGCGGCGCCGGCCGCATTGCGGCCGGAAGGGCTTGGAAGCGCCCTCGGACGCCGGGCGCGGCCTCCGGCCGCTTGGCTTCGCCGCGCCGCGCGCGCTGCGCCATGCGCCCGGTTGGGCGGCGCCGGCCGCATTGCGGCCGGAAGGCCTTGGGAGCGCCCTCAGGCGCCGGCCGCATTGCGGCCGGATGATTTGTCGAGGTCGAGGCCTCAATCCGGGCGGATGTCGTTCTCGCGGATTACCCGGCCCCAGACATCGATCTGGCGGTCAAGGAAGGCGCCGAATGCCGCGCCCCCCTCGTTGCGCAGCTCGATTCCCATGATGGTGGTCAGCCGCTCGCGCACCTCCGGCACTTCGGTCGCGCGGCGGGCGGCGGCCTCCATGCGGGCCAGCACGGCGGGCGGCGTGCCGGCGGGCGCCAGGATGCCCCAGAAGGCCTCAGCCTCCACGCCGGGCAGCCCCGCCTCGGCCATGGTCGGCACATCGGGCAGGCTCGCGCGGCGGCGCGGGCCCAGCACGGCCAGCGGCCGCAGCACGCCCTGGCGCAGATGCTCGACGAAGATCGTGCCCGTGGCCGCCACCAGATCCGTCTCGCCCGCCATGGCCGAGGTGGCGAGCGGCCCGCCGCCGCGATAGGGCACATGCGTCAGCTGGATGCCGGCCGCGCGCTGCGCCAGCACCATGCCGAGATGCGCGAGCGAACCATTGCCGATGGTGCCGTAGGTGATGGCATCCGGCCGCGCGCGCGCGGCCGCGACCACCTCGGCCATGTTCTGCCAGGGGCGGGTGCGGTGCGTCAGCAGCATGTTGGGCGCGGTGCCGAGCAGCAGCACCGGCGCCAAATCCCGCCGCGTGTCGAAGCCCATATTGGGAAGCAGCGCCGGGTTGGTCGCATGCGTGTCGAAGACCAGCACGAAGGTCTGCCCGTCGGGCGCGGCGCGCGCCACTTGCGCCGTGCCGAGCGAGCCCGAGGCGCCGCCGCGATTCTCGACGATCACGGGCACGCCCAGCTCGGCCGAGATCGGCTGCTGCAGCAGGCGCGAGACGGTGTCCACGCTGCCGCCCGGCGGGAAGGGTGCCACGATGCGGACCGGGCCATTGGGCCAGGCCGGCTGGGCGATGGCGGGGGTGGCGAGCAGCGGCAGGGCGCCAAGGGCGCGGCGGGTCAGCATGGGTTTTCCTCCGGAGTTTTCGCGCGTTTAGCGCGAAGCCATGTCGCATGGCCAGCATTCGCGCGCAGCGCAGCAGCTTGTCTCAGCTGGCCAACGGATGGCCGCTCATGAGGGCCGGGCCATCGTCAGGCTTGAGACGACGCCCGATCTTGCACAGGACGCTCCGGCTTCCCGGCACCGCCTCCAGCGGCTCCTGCCGCGCGTCCACCGCGCTGGCTACCGCAATGAGGAAGGGCTCGCCGCGTTGTTGCAGGGCAAGGGGCTCGGCACCGTCATGCTCCATGAAATGGACGGGGATTCTCCGCACACCGTCAGCCGCACGCCGGATCTGATCCCCCCAGGTGACCGGTACGGTGGTGACTTCGCGCCCGGCAGAGCTGAGGGCCGCCTTCCACGAGCGCCGTCCGGTAAATCTGAGGCCGAAGCCATCCACATCATGCGCCATGGGCAACTCCAAATTGGGGGCCTCGGCGTGTCGTGGCCATGGCGAAGCTGGAGCCCCAGCGGAGGCTTGCCTACCGCGCCGGCGCCGCCGCCCGCGCCATCACGCCCCGCCAGCGCTCGGTCTCGGCCTGGATATGGGCGCGGAATTCCAGCGGCGAGGAGCCGATGGGCGGCGCGCCCATCTCCGAGATGCGGCGCGCCACATTGAGCTCGGCCAGCGCCGCTGTCGCGGCCAGGTGATAGGCGCGGATCGCCTCCTCCGGCACGCCCGAGGGCGTCAGCAGCCCGTACCAGCCGCCGGCCGAGAAGCCGCGGAAGCCCTGTTCGGCGAGCGTCGGTACATCGGGCATCAGCGGCGCACGGGTGAGGCTCGTCACACCCAGCGCCCGCAGCGTCCCCGCCTGCACATGGGGCGCGACGAGGACGAGGTTCTCGATGGTGAAGGGGAATTCGCCCGCGATCACCGCCAGCACGGCCGGTGCGCTGCCCTGGTAATGCACGGGCGCCGCGGGGAAGCCCGCCGCCTGGCGGAACGCCTCCTGCGCCAGCAATTGGGGCGATCCGACGCCGGGCGTGGGGTACAGCACCTCCCGGCCCTCACGCTTCAGGGCGGCGACCAGGCCGGGCACGTCCCGATGGGGCGAGGCCTGGCGCACCACCAGAACCAGCGGCGTCGCGTTCAGCAGGGTGATGGGGATGAGGTCCGTCAGCGGGTCATAACCGAGATTGGGCTCGGTGATGGGCGAGACGGCAAGCGGCCCCGTGCTGCCCACCAGGATCACATGCGCATCGCCGCGCGCGCGGGCCGCCATGGCGGTGCCGACATTGCCGCCGGCGCCCGGCCGGTTCTCCACGATGATCGGCTGCCCCAGGCGTTGGCCCATGGGCTCGGCCAGCAGCCGCGCCAGCTGGTCCAGGATGCCGGCGGGCGCGAAGGGCACGATCATCCGGATCGGCCGCTGCGGCGCCCAGCTTTGGGCGCGCGCCAGCGAGGGCGCGGCCAGACCACCGGCCAGCAAGGCGCGGCGGCGCATCATGCGGGTTCCAGCGTGAAGCGCAGCACCGTGTCCTTCACCACGATGCCGCCACGGTTCCCCACGCTGATGTCGCCATAGCGCTGCGCATAAACGGGTGGCAGCACCCGCGCCTCGCGCGGCGCAAGCCAGAGGCGCAGCAGATGGCGGCGCTTCTCGGGCTCGGGCCAATCCTCGAAATCGGTGCGGCTGTGCAGGATCTGGTGGTTGTGGATGAACTGCATGTCGCCCGGGCGGAATTCCATCTCGACCGACATCTCCGCAGCCAGCTCGTCCAGCCGGTCGATCGCGGCACTTTCATCGGCCGTGAGGCGCCGCGCCTCGGGGAAATTCGCCTGGGCGGAGCGGATATACTGACCCGAATAGATGGTGCTCAGCTCGCCCTGGAACCAGTTGAAGACCGGGATTTCGAACCAGGGCAGCATGCCCGGCGGGATCTCGCCGCGCCGGTCCGTCGGCATCGGGTTGAACAGCGCGCGCCAGAGATCGGGCGTCTCGCGCATCATCCGGTCATGGATGGCGACGGAGGAGACGATGCGCGAACCGCCGCCGGATTTCGAGGTCTTCAGGCAGATCAGCCCCACGATGTCACAGGAATCCGTATGGAACTCCAATTCCTTGTTGGTCTGGTAGTAGCGGACCTTGGGGTTCTGGATGTCGAGGCCGAGATCCTTCACATGGCCCAGCAGATGCCCCTTGGCGTTCTGCGACCGGAAGCCGCCGAGATGCGCGCCGATGCCCAGATAGGCGATGGCGCTTTCCTCGATGTCACGGCCCGCCACATCGAAGCCGCGCAGCAGCACGAAGCCGCGGCCGTGCTGGATGTCGTGCAGGATGCGCGTCAGGCGCGGCGCCAGCGTGGGAAGGCGGAAGGTCTCGGGCGTGATCTCGCCCATGGCGCGCCCGGAATTCAGGTGTTCCGCGACGGCGGCCTCGATCTCGGCCAGTTCGGCCGGGGTGAAGGTCTCCACCCAATCGGTGCGCCTTGCCATGTCCGCGCCCAGCCAGGCGGCCGGGCCGCCGATGGGCGCCGTCGGATACTCCATCATGTCCTCCCCAGTGTTCGTTGGGGCGGAGCTTTCGCCAATTGTCCGGACCTGTCCAGCCAAATCCCACGGCGCCGGGCCTTACCCCGAGGCCAGCGCGAGCACCGCCCCATCGGCGCCGTGCACCAGGACGGCCACGCGCTCGCCCGTGCCGCGCGCCATCTGCTGGCGCAGCCCCCCGCCCGGCGGCAGCGGGACCCGCGCGATGCTCCGCACCACATTCCCATAGGCGAGCCGACGCCCGCCATTCTCGCCGCTGCGGACATCCGTCTGATGCAGCGGGTCGAAGCCCAGCAGCCAGGCGGTGGCAGCGCCGGCGCCGATCTCCACGCGCACCTCGCTTCCGCTCGGCTCCAGCGCCAGCTCCACCCCCGAAGCGGCCGGCGCCGCGCGCAGTTCCGCCAGCACCGCGCTCCGGTCCGAGCCGACCGCGTCCCGCCGCCCCTGGATGACGAGTTGCGGCGTATAGACCTGCCCGTGATACCGCCCGTCGCGCAGCAGCGCGGCGTAGCGCCGCTGCCGCTCGGTCGCGGCCGGCAGCGAGAAGCGATCCTTCCAGCCGAGGCGGTCCCAGGTGGTGACGTGGAAGGAGAGCGCCAGCACATCCGGCCGCTCCCGGATCAGCTCGATCAGCAGCGCATCCGCGGGCGGGCATGAACTGCAGGATTGCGAGGTGAAGAGCTCGGCCAGCACGGCATGCGTGCGCGCTTCGGCGGCGCGGCCGCGCAGGATGGCGGCGGCCGGCAGGGCAGAGAGGATCAGGCGGCGCTGCATCGGGGCATTCTCCGGGAAGGGCGCTGCTTCCCCTTCGCCGAAGCGAGGCCCGCGGTTAGCTCACGCCTCCAGCGCCGGGACGGCACGCGCGAGGCCGCCATAGAGGTCGAGCAGCCGATCCCGCCACGCGAATACTGCGTCATCGGCCGCGAGCAGCGGGAGCGGGCTGACGATGCGCGCCCACATGAAGCTGCCAAAGACGATGTAGTCGGCATAATCGGGCGTGGCGCCGCCCAGGAAGGGCTGCTGCGTCAGCGTCCGCCGCAGCGGGCCGAGCGTCGCGCGGAACTCGGGCAGCCGCGCCTCCCGCCCCGCCGTCACCTGCGCGAGCGGCATGCCGAAGCGCTTCTCTCGGCTCTCGGTGAAATAGGCGGCCTCCTTCGGGCCCAGCAGCGGCACGATGTCGGAGACGATGAGCCGCGCCACCCCCGCCGTCAGCACCGTGTCGGTCCAGGCGGTGATGAAGCGATAGGTCTCGGGCGGCCCCTGGAAGAGCGCGGGCGCGTCCGGATAGCTCTGCTCCAGGTGCAGCGCGATGTCCCAGCTGTCGGTCAGCGTGGCGGCGCCATCCAGCAGGATGGGCACGCTCTTGCCGCCATGCGCGGCCAGGCGCTCATTCTCGGTGAAGCGCCAGGGGATGATCTCGGCCTCCAGCCCCTTATGCGCGAGGGCCATGCGGCTGCGCCAGCAGAAGGGGCTGAAGCGGCGGGCGGGATCGGTGCCGGTCAGTTCGAAGAGCTGGCGGGTCATGCGGCGGTGCCTCCTGCGTTTGCCGCAGCCTGGGCGTATTCGGCCGCCCTGCAAACCCCATCAGGCCCGGCGGGGCGGCTCGCGGCTCAAGCCCTTGAGCGCCAGGGCACGCTCGTATTCCGCCCAGCGCTCGGCATATTCGCGCCCCAGGCGGTGCAGCACCTCCCAGGAGTAGATGCCGCTGTCATGCAGGTCGTCGAAGGCGATGCGCACGGCATAGTGGCCCACGGGCTCGATCCGCATGATGCCCACATGCCGCCGCCCGGCGACGATCACCTTCTGCCCCGGCCCATGCCCCTGCACCTCGGCGGAAGGCGATTCGACGCGCAGATATTCGGCCGGCAGCGCGAAGCGGCTGCCATCGTCGAAGGCGATGTCGAGGATCTTTTCGGCCGAGCGGTAGCGCAGCTCGGTCACCTGGATCGCCACGTGGCCTAATCCAGCTTGCGGGCCTGGTCGGGCAGCATGATGGGAATGCCGTCGCGCACCGGATAGGCGAGGCCCGCGGCATCGCTGACCAGCTCGCCCCGCTCGCGGTCATAACGCAGCGGCTGCTTGGTCACCGGGCAGACCAGGATTTCCAGCAATTGCGGGTCCAGGGCGGCGGGCGTGTTCGGTGCTTCGGTCATGCGGAATGTCTAGCTCGGGCGCCCACCGGGCGGAAGCTCCCCACCGCCATGCGCGGCCATGCGCAGCAGCGCGACGAGGCTCTCGGCGCGGTCCGTCAGCGTCGGCGCCTCCAGGAGCGCCTGCTTCTCGGGCACGGCGAAGGGGCAGACCATGGCGAGCGTGGTGACCAGGGCGGGGCCGGCCATCTCGGTGATCGCATCCCAGTTCGCCTCGATGCCCTTGGCCGCGAAATAGGGGCGCAGCGCCTCCAGGATCGCCTCGCGCGGGACATTGGCCGCGGCGGGCGGCTCGAAGTCATCGGCGAAGGGCGCGTAGTCCGCCCGCACGCGGCGGTAGCCGCGCCGCATGGCGATCTCCTCCGCCACGCGGAAGCGCGTCACGCCGGTCAGCGTGATGAGCAGGCGCCCATCCTCGGTCTCCGCGAAGGAGGAAAGGCGGCCCAGGCAGCCCACCTGGTAGATGCTGGTGCCGCGCTCGCCGCGCGGCTGCGAGGGATCGCCCTGGATCATGCCGAACATCCGCCCCTCGGCCAGGCTGTCCAGCGTCATCGCCAGGTACCGCGGCTCGAAGATGTTGAGCGGCAGCTTCCCACCCGGCAGCAGCAGCGCACCGGAGAGCGGGAAGATGGCGATCTCGGCCGGCAATTGCTCCGGGCCGGGCTGGAAGGGATCGTGCATGCTCAGCGGAACAGCAGGGCGGAGAGCCCGCGGCGCGCCTTGAGGGTGACGGGATCGGTCAGGCCCCAGGCCTCGAAGAACTTCAGCAGCTGCTTCTGCGCGGCCTTGTCGTTCCATTCGCGGTCGCGCTTGATGGCCTCCAGCAGGGTTTCGGCGGCCTCCTGCCGCTTCTCCATGCTGTTGAGCGCGATGGCGAGCTCGATGCGCGCCTCGTGGTCATCCGGGTTGGCGGCGAGACGCTGCTCGAAGGCGCCGAGCTGCGACTGCGCGGCGCGGCCCGCCTCGGCCAGCTCGATCTGCGCGCGGACGGAGCTGATCTCGGGGTGCTCCTTCAGCTTGTCGCTCAGGCTGTCGAGCATCTCCTTCGCCTGGTCCTCCTCCTCGAGGGCGATCAGGCAGCGGGCCAGGCCGGCCAGCGCTTCGGCATTCTCGGGCTCCTGCTGGCCGAGCGCGGCGTAGATCTCGAGGGCGGCGGCGGCGTCGCCCGCCTCCAGCAACTGCTTCGCCTCGGCCAGGAGCTCGGCGGAGGGCATCTGCCCGCCGGCCATCTTCAGCAGGTTCTCGATGAACTTCTTCAGCTCGCCCTCGGGCAGCGCGCCCTGGAAGAGGTCGGCGATCTGGCCCTGCCAGAAGGCGGCGACGGTCGGCACCGACTGCAGCGGCAGGCCCATCTGCGTCAGCTGCTGGACGAGCTGGCGGTTCTTGTCGATGTCGATCTTCACCAGCCGCACCCGGCCGCCAGCCGCGCGCACCACCTTTTCCAGCGCGGGCGTCAGCGCCTTGCAGGGGCCGCACCACGTCGCCCAGAAATCCACGAGGACGGGAACCTCGCGCGAGGCCTCCACGACATCCTTCATGAAGGTCCGCTGGTCCCCGTCCATCACGGGGTCCGGGCCGTTCGCTTTGCTGGGGTCGAGAATCACTTCCATGGGGATCGGTCCTGGCGAGGGCTACAGATGTTGCGGAGAGGGCATAAGACAAGCCAAGGAAAATGTCTCCCGGCACGGGACGGGGCGGTGGGCGCGGTCAGTCAGGCAGCCGCAGAACCTTCACCTCATGGCCAAGGCTGGAGAGGAAGGCCAGGAGATCCGCGGGTCGGATGCCGGTGGAAGCGGTGTTCGCCAGCGGATGGAACCAGGCGAGCCCCTCGCTTTCCGCCAGGGCAGCATCGAGCGCCACGCGCACCTCTCCCGGCCGGGCATTCACCAGGCCGAAGGGCGTGACGCTGCCGGGCTCCACGCCCAGCGTGGCGCGCAGCGCCGCGGCATCGGCCATGCTGACCTTGCCCCAGCCCGCCTCCCGCGCCAGCGCGTTGACCGAGACCCGCCGCGCCTCCTCCAGCACGGCGAGGCAGAATTGGCCGGTCTTCACCTCGCGCAGGAACAGGTTCTTGGAATGCGCGCCCGGCAATTCGCCGCGCAGCGCCTGGGATTCGGCAACGGTGAAGACTGCCGCGTGCTGCACCGTGCGCGTGGCGATCCCCGCCGCCGCGAGGCGGGCCAGCAGCCCTTCCGGCGTCTCCATCAATCCAGCTTGATGTTGTTCGCGCGCACCACGCGGCCCCACGCCTCGGTCTCGCCCACCAGCCATTGCCGGAAGGGAGCGGCGCCCATGGCCCGGACCTCGGCGCCAAGTTCGGCCATGCGGCGCGCCACGTCGGGCACGGCAAGCGCCTGGCGGAAGGCATCGTCGAGCCGCGCGACGATGGGGGCAGGCGTCGCTCCCTGCACCAGCACGCCCTGCCAGGTGCCCGATTCCTGCGCCGGCCAGCCGAGTTCGGCGAAGGTCGGCAGATTGGGGAAATCGGGCAGGCGGCGGGGGCCGGAGACGGCGATGCCGCGCAGCCGCCCATCCTTCACGAAGGGGGCGGTGGCCGTCGCGCCATTGATGATCATCTGCGCCTCGCCGCCCGTGACGGCCGCGAGCGCCGCCGCCCCCCCGCGATAGGGCACCTGCGTCAGCTCCGCCCCCCATGCCTGGGTCAGCATCAGCGCCGTCAGGTGGTTGGCCGCGCCCACGCCGGAATGCGCGACATTGATGCTGTTCGGCGCCCGCCGGGCGAGGGCCACGAATTCCGCGGCATTGGCCGCCGGCACCGAGGGGTGAACGGCCAGGATATAGGGCGCGTAGATCAGCAGGTTGACCGGCGCGAGGTCCCGCAGCGGCTCGAAGGGCAGGCGCGTGAAGAGGGCGGGTGCGGTCGCCAGCACGCCGGTGTCGATCAGCAGCAGCGTCTGGCCATCCGGCGCGCTGCGCGCCACCAGTTCGGCCCCCAGGTTGCCGGCGGCGCCGCTGCGGTTCTCCACCACCACGTTCTGCCCGAGCAGCCGCGTCAGCTCCGGCGCCAGGATGCGGCCCAGGATGTCGCTGGTGCCGCCGGGCGCGAAGGGGACCACGAGGCGAAAGGGGCGGTCGAAACCCTGGGCGCGGGCGATGGCCGGCGCGGCCAGCGCGAGGCCCGGAAGAGCGAAGAAATGGCGGCGTTGCATGAGGTCCCTCCCCTTGTTTCCGGGGCATCATGGACCCTCGGTCTCAATTTGTGCTACCCCTCCCGTTGGAAGGCATCGCGACGCCGGGTTCGCCGACAACAGGATTGGGTCGGCCCTCACGCGTCGGTCCGAAGGAGTAGGAATGCCGCCGGCGTTCAAGATCGTCAGTGTAGCCGAGACTGCTGAAGAACCATTTGTTGTCAGTCGTTTCACACGGGCCATTGAGGAACCGCACCGTCGCTTCTTCGGCGGGCGGAGCGTCTTCGCCATGCCTGACCTCCGCACCCCGCTCGATCCGCCGATCGGCCCGAGCATCACCGAGCCGGGCATCGCCGAGCGCTGGCGCAGCTATGACCGCAGCTACCGGGCCGAGGCGCGGATCTCGCGCTTCTGGGTCGCCGACATCCACGAGGCGACGGTCTATCCGCCCTATGGGGTGGTGGGCCAGGGCGACCGGCTGGTGCGCGACACCATCCGCAACGGCAACATGCTGGCCAACCTCTTCCCCGACGCAGACCCGGCCGAGCTGCGGCAGGCGATGGCCTCGCCCGAGGTCGAGATCACCGGCCTCGCGGAGGAGCCCCAGCGCTACCTGCCCGGTCACAGCTTCCTGCTCGGCTTCGGCGTCTTCGCCAATTACTTCAACTGGACGCTGCGCTACGCCTCCCGCGTCGCGCTGTTCCAGATGATGCCGCCCTCCTGCCGGCTCGTCGTGCCCGCGCCGATCAAGCAGTACATCCGCGAGACGCTCGAATTCATGGGCGTCCCGGAAGAGCGGGTGGTGTATCTCGACGTGCCGACCGCCTTCGAGCGCCTGACGCTGGCCGCCCCCACAGCGCTCGGCCGCTACGAGATCTCGCCCCTCATCACCGAGACGCTGCGCGAGCACCCGCGGGTGACCGACCTGCCGCGCGCCGGGCGGCGGCGCCTCTACATCCCGCGCCGGAACGTTCGCATGCGGCGCGTGGTGAACGAGGCTGCGGTCGAGGACGCGCTGGCCATGCTGGGCTTCGAGGTCTTCGACAACGCCGAGTACAGCGTGCGGGATCAGGCGCACGCCTTCCGTGACGCCGAGATCGTCATCGCACCGCATGGCGCGGGCCTGTCCAACATCGTCTATTGCGACGCCGGCACGCCGGTCATCGAGATCGTGCCCGAAGGCTATGACCAGGGGGCAACCTCCTATCGCAGCCTCGCCGACCTGTTCGGCCTGAGCTACGTTCAGCTCTTCGCGCGGGAGGCCGCGCCGGACCGCAAGGGGAACCGCTGCAACGCCGACATCGAACTCGACGTGGAGGAACTGGTCCACGCGGCGCGGGCGCAACTGGTCTGATCCAGGCGGGCGCCCACCCGGCCGCGGCCAGGCCCCGCCCCGCCTGACCCGCACGCCGCAAGGCAGGAGACCCGCATGAAGAATATCCATGGATGGTGCGTGCCGGACGCCGACACCTATGTGGCCCGCAAGCACGGGGACAAGTTCGGCCGTTACCAGCGCAAGGACCTCGCCAAGGCGATCTCCTTCGTCCGGAACCGGACATTCGCCCTGGATATCGGCGGGCATATCGGGACCTCGGCGGTGTATTTCGCCGGCATCTTCGGCCGGGTCGTCTCCTTCGAGCCGGCCGCCGACACCTTCGAATGCCTCACCACGAACATCCAGGCTTTCGGCGTGAAGAACGTGGAGTGCCGCAACTTCGCCCTCTCCGACGCGCCCGGCCAGGCGCAGCTGATGAGCTACCCGCGCGATCCCGGCAATGTCGGCGCCCGCTTCCTGGGCGAGGGCGAGGGCGTCGAGGTGCGGCGGCTGGATGATTTCGGCTTCCCCGGGCCCGATTTCGTCAAGATCGACGTCGAGGGGTGGGAATCGCGCGTGCTGCTCGGCGGCAAGGCGACCATCCTGCAATCCCGCCCGGTCATCATGTTCGAGGTGCGCGGACTCAGCGACCGCCTGGGGGCGGACATCCCCACCCCGCAATCCGTGCTGGCCGCCTGGGGGGCCCAGTGCCTGCTGCAGCTCTCGGGCGACGAGGTCTGGGGCTGGGCTGACACGGCCCTTCCCGCCGGCGGGTAACGGCCGCCCGCTCAGGCGCTCCCATCCGGCCGGGGCCGCTTGAACTCGAAGCAGATATGCCCGGCATATTGCAGCTTCAGGGCATTCACCTCCCGCAGCCCGGCACCTGGGCGGGGGACGTAGTCCCGCATCAGCTCCTGGGCGGGAAAGCGGTCGGAGAGGAAGCCCTTGAGGCGCTCCAGCTCGGCCACATCGGCCGCGTCCAGCCCTTCCTTCGCGAGCAGCTGCCCGATCAGCAGGTTCAGCGGTGAATCCCGGTCGAAATAGGCGCGGAAGCTGCGGCTGCGCGTCCGCAGCCCGCGCAGGAAGAGGTTGCGCAGCGTCAGCGTCACACCGTCAACGCCCGGCCGCATCTCGACGAGCGACAGCCCCGCCTCCACCGCGATGGTGGCGAAACCGAACCAGGTGAAGTTCCAGTAGCTGTTCGAATGGAAGGGCTCGAGCTGCGAGACCGAGCCGATGAAGCGCCCGCCCGGCTTCAGCACGCGGCGGATCTCGCGCATCAGCGGCTCGGGGTGGCGCACATGCTCGAAGACCTGGCGCGAGAAGACCACGTCGAAGCGGGCATCCTCGAAGGGGATCTTCACGCCGTCATAGGTGACGAAGCGGCAATCGGTGCGCGTGCGGGCGCGCACCTCCGCGCTGTCGGCGATGTCGAGGCCGATCCAGTCCACCGTCGGGTGGCGGGCCCGGACCAGGTCGAAGGAGCGGCCATCGCCCGCGCCGAGGTCGAGGAACTGGAGCGGCGCCTCGGTCGGCGGGATGCGGGCGAGGTAGTAGTCGGCATCCACCTGGCGTGCGTGGTCGGCAGGAATCGCCTGCTGCACCTCCCGCGGGGTGAGCGGCTTGCGGTGCCGCGCCAGCGCCTCCTCCAGCCGGAACAGCCCGCGCTCCTCCAGATGGGCCATGAGGCGGCTCCAGGCGGCGTCGTTCTGCTTGCGGTTCGCCTGGAACAGCGTCTCGTCCTTGGCCTCGGGCGGGCTGAGGCGGTCGCCGAAGGGGCCGCGCTTGAGGTCGGGATCCACCAGCACCGTGGGCACGCCGGCCGCGATGGTGGCCGCCTTGAAGGCGAGGTCGTCCTGGCGGGGCGCGAGCGCGCGCAGCGTCTCCAGCAGGTCGAGATCGGGGAAGAAGCGCGTGTTGTAGAGCACGCCGCGAAACCCGGTCGCGATGGTGAACAGGCCGGTGAGGGCGGGCGGCAGCGCACCGAAGGCATCGGCGCCGGCCGGCAGCACGGGCCAGCGGGAATAGGGCAGGAAGCGGCCCCCCTCCACCGCGATCGCGCGGCAGCGATGGGCCACCACGCAGCGGTGGCGGCGATAGGTCTCGAGCAGACCCGCCAGCCATTGCTGCGGGTAGATCATGTCGTCATCCACCGTGACGATCAGCCGCTCCTGCCCGGCATAGCGGCGCAGCGCCGGCAGCAGCTTGCGATAAGGCCCGGTGTTGGGCGCATAGACGAGCTCGACCCGCCCCTCGGCCCAGAGCTGACGCAGGCCGGAGGGCAGCGCCTCGGGCTGGATGCCCTCATCCAGCAGGTAGGGCTCCTGCGAGATCACCAGCATGACGTGGTCCGGCGCGGGCGCCTGCGTCAGGAGCGACTGGACCACGCGGTCCACCTGCCCGATGCGGGAGCGGATCGAGGTCAGCGAGATGGTGACCGGCGGAAGATCCACGCTGGGAGGCGCCTCGGTCACCGCGCTCCCGCTCACCCGGCGCCAGCCTGTGCCGGGGCGGCGAAGATGTGGAAATCAGAGAAGGTCGTCTCGGTCTTCCGCGCCGGGTCCCATGGATAGGGGTTGGGGATGTGCAGCACGCGGCGCCATTCGGGGAAGCGCGCCGCGATGAAATCCGTGAAGCGGCGGTGCCGGATGTGCGAGCCCGTATAGGGCTCCTCGTGATTGCTGGAATAGATCACGACGAAGCGCAGCGCGTGCTGGAAGAGATCCTCCATGTAGGTCTCGAAGACCTCATCCTCGACCAGATGGTAGATCACGTCGCCCGAGACGGTGATGTCGCAGCGCAGATTGCCCGGAAGGTCGTCGGGATGGAGGAAGCGGTAGAGCGGCTGGTCCGCGAAGCGCGCGCGCAGCGCCGCCAGCGCGGTGCGGGAGACATCCAGGCCGACATAGGGCAAGGGCGTCATCAGGCTGAGCTGATTGCCGTCGCCGCAGCCGAAATCCATGAGCGAGGCGGCCCTGGTCTCGGCGATCACGCGGTTGATCACATCCGCCTTGAAGCGCGCGAGCCGCCCGTAGCTGCCGCTGCCGGAATTCCTGCCGCGCTTGTATCGCTTCTCCCAGTATTCGGCAGAGTTGATCATCCGCGGTCCCTTTCGACGGAGCAGGCCAGCAGCGCGAGGGTGGTGGGTCGGGAGGGGATCGAACCCTCGGCCGCGAGATTAAAAGTCCCGTGCTCTACCGCTGAGCTACCGACCCCCGGGTCGCGCAAGTGGGGGCACTCCCGTGCGGCGCGAAACACACTGCACGGGAGCCCTTGTCAAGCCGGGCTCAGGTGTCGGCCAGCACGCGCATGCGGATCAGGCGATCGGCCGGCGCCGGCACCGTGCCGCTGCCGCCCACGCCGCGCTTGATGCGGTCCACGAACTCCATGCCGGCGGTGACCTGGCCCCAGATGGTGTACTGGCCATCGAGGCTCGGCGTCGGCGCGAACATGATGAAGAACTGGCTGTTCGCGCTGTTCGGGTCCTGGGCGCGGGCCATGCCGCAGGTGCCGCGCAGGAAGCGCGCGCGCGACGGCGGGCTGAACTCGGCGCGCAGGTCGGCGAAGCCGCGGTCGCGGAAGCCGCCCATGCCGGTGCCGGTCGGGTCGCCGCCCTGGGCCATGAACCCCTCGATCACGCGGTGGAAGGGCGTGTTGTCGTAGAGGCCCTGGCGGGTCAGCGTCTTGATGCGCTCGACATGCAGCGGCGCCAGGTCGGGGCGGAGCTGGATGGTCACGCGGCCATTGTCCTTCAGCTCCATGATGAGGGTGTTCTCGCGGTCCGGGGCGGCCTGCGCCTCGGCTTCATTGTTCTCGGACATCATCGCTCCTGCTGCGATCAGGGTTGTGGTCATAAGCGCGCGGCGGTTCATGGGTGATCCTCCGTTGTTGGAATTACTTGCGGACTTTCGCCAGCGTCCGTTCCAGCGTCAGCGCCGGCACGAAGCTGGAGACGTCTCCCCCAAGCTGCGCGATCTCCTTCACGAAGCGCGAGGAGATGAAGTGGTTCCTCTCGCTCGCCATGAGGAAGACGGTCTCGATCTCGGGATCGAGCCGGGCATTCATCCCGCACATCTGGAACTCATAGTCGAAATCGGAGACGGCGCGCAGCCCGCGCACGATCATCTGCGCCCCCACCTCGCGCGCGAAGGCGACGAGGAGGCCGGTGAAGGGCCGGACCTCGATCACGCAGCCGGTGCGGCTGGCGATGGCAGCGGTCTCGGCCGAGACAAGCTCGGCGCGCTCCTCCAGCGAGAAGAGCGGCCCCTTGCCGATGTTCATGGCGACGCCGATGACCAGGCGGTCCACCAGCCGCGCGGCGCGGCCGATGACGTCGAGATGCCCATTGGTCACCGGGTCGAAGGTGCCCGGGTAAAGGGCGACGCGGTCAGTCATTCCGGGGTGGCTTCCTGTTCATTGTCCTCGGCTTCTTCGTCCAGGACGGGGAAGCAGCTCGTCACGCGCTCCGCCTCGTCCAGCCGTTGCAGCATGACGCCTTGCGACTGCCGCCCGGTCTTGCGCACCTGCTCCGCCTCGAAGCGGATGGCCTGGCCGCCATCGGTCATCAGCATGATGTGGTCGCCCGCCTGCACGGCGAAGCAGGCGACGACGGCGCTGCCGGTGCGGCGGCTCAGGCTGATGCCGTTGATGCCCTGCCCGCCGCGGCCGGTGACGCGATACTCATAGGCGCTGCTGCGCTTGCCGAAGCCGCGGTCGGTCACGGTCAGCAGGAACTGCTCGGCCGCCTCCAGCTCCGCGATGCGCTCGGCCGTCAGCGTGATCTCGGCGGCGCCGGCCTCCTCGGCTTCCTCCGGCGCGGGCGCGGGCTCCGCCGCCTCCTCCGTGCCTTCGGCGCGGCGCTTGTGCTTGAGGTAGGCCGCGCGCTCCTCGACCGTGGCATTCACATGGCCGAGCACCGCCAGCGCGATCACCTCGTCGCCCTTCGCGAGGCGGATGCCGCGCACGCCGGTCGAATCGCGCCCGGCGAAGACGCGCAGCGTGTCCGCATCGGCCACGAAACGGATCGCCTTGCCCTGGCGGGTGGCGAGCAGCACGTCATCGCCCTCGCGGCAGGTGGCGACACCGACCAGCGAATCGCCCTCCTCCAGCTTCATGGCGATGAGGCCGGAGGAGCGGACATTGCGGAAATCGCTCAGGCGGTTGCGCCGTACATCGCCGCTCTGGGTCGCGAAGACCAGGTGGAGGTGCTCCCACAGGCTTTCATCCTGCGGCAGCGGCAGCACGGCGGTGACGCTCTCGCCCTCCTGCAATTGCAGCACCTGGCGCAGCGAGCGGCCCTTGCCGTTCGTGCCGCCCTCCGGCAACTGCCAGACCTTCTCGCGGAAAGCGATGCCGCGGCTCGTGAAGAACAGCACCCATTGATGGGTGTGGCCCACGAAGCTGCGCACCACCACGTCATCGGCGCGCGTCGAGGCCGCGCTGCGCCCCTTGCCCCCGCGATTCTGCGCTCGGAACACATCGAGCGGCGTGCGCTTCACATAGCCATCGCGCGTCAGCGTCACGATCATCGAGGCCGGCGCGATCAGGCTCTCATCGTCAATATCGGCCGCGTGCTCGACGATGCGGGTCAGGCGCGGCTGGTGCAGCGTGCCGCGGATCGCCAGCAGCTCGTCCGTCATGACCTCCATGCGGCGCGGCCGGCTGGAGAGGATCTCCAGCAGCTCGACGATGCGCGCCCCCACTTCCTTCAGCTCGGCATCGATCTTCTCGCGCTCGAGCCCGGTGAGGCGTTGCAGGCGCAGCTCCAGGATGCCGCGGGCCTGCGCCTCGGTCAGGCGCATGGTGCCGGCGGGCGAGAGCTCATTGCCCTCGTCCTGCACGAGCGCCACCAGCGGCGCCACATCGGCCGCCGGCCAGTCGCGCGCCATCAGCGCCACGCGGGCGGCGGCGGCGTCCGGGCTTTCGCGGATCAGGCGGATCACCTCGTCGATGTTCGCCACCGCGATGGCGAGGCCGATCAGGTTGTGCGCCCGCTCCCGCGCCTTCATCAGGCGATGGCGCGAGCGGCGGAGGATGACTTCCTCGCGGAAGGCGATGAAGGCCTGCAGCGCCTCGCGGATGCCCATCTGCTGCGGGCGGCCGCCATTCAGCGCCAGGAAATTCACCGGGAAGCTGATCTGCAGCGAGGTCATCCGGTAGAGCTGGTTCAGCACCACCTCCGCCACCGCCTCGCGCTTCAGCTCGATCACGATGCGCAGGCCCGAGCGATCGCTCTCGTCGCGGAGGTCGCTGATGCCCTCGATGAGCTTGGAGCGCACCAGCTCCGCGATGCGCTCGATCAGCACCGACTTGTTCACCTGGTACGGGATCTCGTTGACGATGATGGCCTGGCGGCCACCCTTCATGTCCTCGATCACGCAATCGGCGCGCAGCGGGATGGAGCCGCGCCCCGTCTCGAAGGCGGAGCGGATGCCCGAGCGGCCGAGGATCAGGCCCCCCGTCGGGAAATCCGGGCCGGGGATGATCTCCATCAGCTCGGCCAGCGTCGTCTCCGGCTCGGCGATCAGCTTGAGCGTCGCGTTGATCACCTCGGTCGGGTTGTGCGGCGGGATGTTCGTCGCCATGCCGACGGCAATGCCGCCCGCGCCATTCACCAGCAGGTTCGGGAAGGCGGCCGGCAGGACGCGCGGCTCCTCGGCGCTTTCATCGTAGTTCGGGATGAAATCGACCGTGTCCTCGTCAATGCCCTCCAGCAGGGCGGCGGCGGACTTCGCCAGGCGCACCTCGGTGTAGCGCATGGCCGCCGGCGGGTCGCCGTCCATCGAGCCGAAATTGCCCTGGCCATCCACCAGCGGCACCCGCATCGAGAAGCCCTGCGCCATGCGGACCATGGCGTCGTAGATCGCAGAGTCGCCATGCGGGTGATACTTGCCCATCACGTCGCCGACGACGCGGGCCGATTTGCGGTGCGGCTTGTCGGCCGTGTAGCCCGCCTCGTGCATGGCGTAGAGGATGCGCCGGTGCACCGGCTTCAGCCCGTCCCGCACATCGGGCAGCGCGCGGCTGACGATGACGGACATCGCGTAGTCGAGATAGGAGCGGCGCATCTCCTCTTCGAGGGCGATGGGGGCCACGTCCATGGGCTTGGGGATTTCGTCGCTCAAATGGCTGGTCCTGGTTGGTTGGACACCCAGGGGCTCTGCCCCTGGACCCCGGCAGGAAACTCAGTTTCCTGCACCTTCGACAGATGGTGGTGCAGGAGGCTCGCCTCCTGCTGGGGGTGCGGGGGGCAAAGCCCCTCGCAACGCTCAGAACGGAATATCGTCATCCATATCCGGCTTCTTCCCCGCATCCCAGCCGCCCGAGCGCGGCGCGCCGCCGCGGGCCGGGGCCGAGCTGCGCTCCCCACCACCCGAATACCCGCCGCCGCCGCTGCGGCCCGAATACCCGCCCTCCTCGGCCATCTCGCCGCCACCACCCGAGGAACGGCCGCCAACCAGCGCCAGCTCGCCGCGATACTGCCGCAGGACGATCTCGGTCGTGTACTTGTCCTGGCCCGAGGCGTCCTGCCACTTCCGGGTCTCCAGCTGGCCCTCGATGTAGACCTCGCTGCCCTTCTTCAGATAGCGCTCGGCGATCTCGCCGAGCTTCTCGTTGAAGATGGCGACGGCATGCCACTCGGTCCGCTCCTGCTGGTTGCCCTCGCGGTCCTTGTAGCGCTCGCTGGTCGCGATCCGCAGATTCACGACCTTGCCGCCATTCTGGAAGTTGCGCACCTCCGGGTCCTTGCCGAGGCGGCCCAGGATGATCACCTTGTTCACACCGGCCATGCGCTGCGACTCCTTGCAATTTGGTTCCGGAACCTAGCTTTTCCGGATTGGCCGGGCCAGCCCCGCGCCAAGGCTTGGCACCCGCCCCTATTCTGGTGCAAAAGCACCGTGAACACAATGCGAACATTCTGCCTGGAGTGCCCCCCATGCCGCGCGACGCGCATCCCCCTGCCCAGGCGCCCCTGTCTGAGAACAAGACCGACCTGATCCGCATCCGCGGCGCCCGGCAGCACAATCTGAAATCGGTGGATCTCGACCTGCCGCGCGGCAAGCTCGTGGTGCTGACCGGCCTTTCCGGCTCCGGCAAGTCATCCCTGGCCTTCGACACCATCTACGCCGAGGGCCAGCGCCGCTACGTCGAATCGCTCAGCGCCTATGCGCGGCAATTCCTCCAGCTCATGCAGAAGCCCGATGTGGACAGCATCGAGGGCCTCTCGCCCGCCATCTCCATCGAGCAGAAGACCACCAGCCACAACCCGCGCTCCACCGTCGGCACGGTGACCGAGATCCATGACTACATGCGCCTGCTCTGGGCGCGCGTCGGCGTGCCCTACAGCCCCGCCACCGGCCTGCCGATCGAGGCTCAGACCGTCTCGCAGATGGTGGACCGCGTGATGGCCATGCCCGAGGGCACGCGGCTGCTGATCCTGGCGCCCGTCATCCGCGGCAAGAAGGGCGAGTACCGGAAGGAGCTCGCCGAATACCAGCGTCGCGGCTTCGAGCGCGTAAAGATCAACGGCACCCTCACCTTGATCAGCGAGGCCCCCAAGCTCGACAAGAAGCTGAAGCACGACATCGAGGTGGTGGTGGACCGCGTTGTGGTGCGTGACGGCCTGGCCCAGCGCCTGGCCGACAGCTTCGAGACCGCCTTGGCCCTGGCCGACGGCATCGCCTATGCCGAGAATGCCGATGGCGGCGAGCGCACCGTGTTCAGCCAGAAATTCGCCTGCCCCGTCTCCGGCTTCTCCATCGAGGAGATCGAGCCCCGCCTCTTCAGCTTCAACTCCCCCCAGGGCGCCTGCCCCACCTGCGACGGCCTGGGCACCGAAAGCTTCTTCGACCCCGCTCTGGTCATCCCCAACCCGGCGCTGAGCCTGAAGGAGGGCGCCATCGTCCCCTGGGCCGGCAATGCCAGCAGCCCCTATTACGACCAGACGCTGGTGAGCCTCGCCAAGCATCTCAAGATCGGCATGGAGACCGCCTGGGAAGACCTCCCCGAGGCCGCGCAGCACGCCATCCTGCATGGCACGGGCGGCGAGGCGGTGACGCTGCGCTACAAGGACGGGCTGCGCGCCTATGAGGTGCAGAAGCCCTTCGAGGGCGTGATCCGGAATCTCGAGCGCCGCTTCCGCGAGAGCGACAACCCATGGGTGCGCGAGGACATGGCGCGCTATCAGGCGGACAAGCCCTGCCACGCCTGCGGTGGCCATCGCCTGAAGCCGCAATCCCTGGCCGTGAAGGTCGCGGGCTGCCACATCGGCGAGGCCTCGGCCCTCTCCATCCGCCGCGCGAAGGATTGGTTCGCGGGGGTGATGGAAACGCTCACGCCGCAGCGCCAGGACATCGCGCGGCGCATCCTGCGCGAGATCGAGGACCGGCTGCAGTTCCTGAACGATGTCGGCCTCGACTACCTCTCGCTCTCGCGCTCCTCGGCCACGCTATCCGGCGGCGAGAGCCAGCGCATCCGCCTCGCCTCGCAGATCGGCTCCGGCCTGACCGGCGTGCTCTATGTGCTGGATGAGCCCAGCATCGGCCTGCACCAGCGCGACAATGAGCGCCTGCTCGGCACGCTGCGTCGCCTGCGGGACCTCGGCAATTCCGTCATCGTCGTCGAGCATGACGAGGATGCGATCCGCACCGCCGACTACCTCGTGGATATCGGCCCGGGCGCCGGCAAGGCGGGCGGCACCATCGTCAGCCAGGGCACGCCGGAACAGGTGGCGGCCGACACGAACAGCCTGACCGGCGCCTATCTCGCCGGCCGCCGCGAGATCCCGATGCCGGCGCAGCGCCGCGCGATCGACAGGAAGCGCATGCTCCGCGTCGTCGGCGCCACCGGCAACAACCTGAAGGATGTGACAGCGGAGTTCCCGCTCGGCACCTTCACCGCCATCGCCGGCGTCTCCGGCGGCGGCAAATCGACGCTCGTGATCGAGACGCTGTTCAACGGCCTCAGCCGCAAGCTCATGGGCGCCTCCGTCGTGCCGGCCCCCCACCAGCGTATCGAGGGGATCGAGCTGATCGACAAGGTCATCGACATCGACCAGTCGCCCATCGGCCGCACGCCGCGCTCCAACCCCGCAACCTATACCGGCCTCTTCGCCCCGATCCGCGACTGGTTCGCCGAGCTGCCGGAAAGCCGCGGCCGCGGCTACAAGCCCGGCCGCTTCAGCTTCAACGTGAAGGGCGGCCGCTGCGAGGCGTGCCAGGGCGACGGCGTCATCAAGATCGAGATGCACTTCCTGCCCGACGTCTACGTCACCTGCGACACCTGCAAGGGCAAGCGCTACAACCGCGAGACGCTGGAAGTGAAGTTCCGCGGCAAGTCCATCGCCGATGTGCTGGACATGACGGTGACCGAGGGGCGCGAGTTCTTCGCCGCCGTGCCCAGCATCCACGAGAAGCTGCGCATGCTGGAGGAGGTGGGCCTCGGCTACATCCACCTCGGCCAGCAGGCGACGACGCTTTCGGGCGGCGAGGCGCAGCGCATCAAGCTCGCCAAGGAACTCAGCCGCCGCGCCACCGGCCGCACCCTCTACATCCTGGACGAGCCCACCACCGGCCTGCATTTCGAGGATGTCCGCAAGCTGCTCGATGTGCTGCACGCGCTGGTGAACACGGGCAACACGGTGGTGGTGATCGAGCACAACCTGGAGGTCATCAAGACCGCAGACTGGGTGCTCGACCTCGGGCCTGAGGGCGGCGAGGGCGGCGGGCGGATCGTCGCCTCCGGCACGCCGGAGGAGATCGCCGCCAATCCGGAGAGCCACACGGGCCGCTTCCTGCAGCCCATCCTCGCGCGGCATGCGCCCGTCGTCGTGCCGAAGGCCAGGCGCGGGCGCAAGCCCGGCTGATCAGTGCCAGCGGCGCGGCGGGCCGTAATGGTGCCCGTACCCGCCGCGATAGACCGGCTGCTGATACGCGTAGCCCCGGCCATACCCGCCGCCATGGTAGCGCGGATGCGGCGCGACGCAGGCCGCGAGGCCGATGAGGAGAGAAAGCACGCCCAGGGCGCGGGCGCTGCGCTGGAAGGAAAGCCTGGCCATGATGGCCTCCGGGAGCGACGGGGTTGCATCTGTCGCTGACCGCAGGAAAGCGCCGCCGCATGGCGGCAGCACGCCGAAATCAAGGCGGAATCACAGCGCCATCTTCGCCAGCATGATGTCGAAATCCTCAGGGCTGCGGCTGAGGATGAAGCCGAGCTTCCGGACGAAGGCCAGCATGGGCGCGTTGTCCGCCAGGACATGGCCCACGATCTCGGTCACACCCTCATGCCGCGCCCATTCGATGGCGCGCTCCATCAGATGCCGCGCGAGGCCGGTGCCCTTGGCCGCCGGGCTCACCACCACCGCGAATTCGGCACTGCTGCCCGTGCCTTCGCGGATGATGCGCGCCGTGCCGTAGTTCCGCCCGTCGCGCATCGCGATGAAGGCCATCTCCCGCCCGTAGTCGATCTGCGTGAGGCGGGCGAGCATGGCGGGCGGCAATTCCTTCATGCTGGAGAAGAAGCGGAAGCGCACATCCTCCGGCGGCAACTCCAGGAAGAAGGCGCCCTGCGCCGCCGCATCCTCGGGCCGGATGGGACGCACCTCGAAGACGCTGCCATCGCGGCCGGTGAAGGGCGCCACCCACTCCACCGGATAGGGCGGTATGGCGAAGAGTGCGCTCGCACCCTCGGGCCGCAGGCGCAGCGAGGCATCGGCCGCCACCACGCCCGAGGCATCGGCGAAGATCGGGTTGGCGCCAAGCGCCATGATCTCCGGGAAATCCACCTGGAGCTGGCTGATCCGCACCAGCGCATCCGCAATCGCCGGCTCGTTCACCGCGGGCCGGTCGCGGAAGCCCGGCAGCAGGCGCGAGAGCCGCGTGCGCGCGATCAGCCCATGCGCCAGCGGCAGGTTGAGCGGCGGCAGGTCCAGCGCCTCGTCGGCCGCGATGTCGGCCGTGGTGCCGCCCTGGCCGAAGCCGATCCAGGGGCCGAACATCGCGTCCTCGCCAATCCTCAGGCGCAGTTCCATGCCGCCGCGCCGCGCCATGGGCTGCACCAGGAAGCCGCTGAGCGTGGCCTCGGGCGCGCGGCGGCGCACCTCCTCCTCCATCTGCTCCCCGGCGGCGCGCACGCTGTCGAAGTTGCGCAGGTTCAGCACCACGCCGCCCACCTCGCTCTTGTGGCGCAGCAAGGCGCGGATCTTGAGCGCCACGGGCGGGCCGAGCGCCACCGCCGCCACCGCCGCCTCGGTCGGCGTCGCGGCGCGGCGCGGCGTGAGGGTGGGGATGCCATAGGCCGTGAGCACGGCCAGCGCCTCATCCTCGAAGAGGTCGCGCCGCCCCTCGGTGCGCGCGGTCGCGAAGATGGCGCGCACCGCCGCACGGTCGGGCGTGAACTCCAGCACGTCGGAGGCGGGGAGTTCCGCCGCCGTCGCGCGGTTGCGCCGCTCGGCGGCCAGGTGGGCCGCACCGCGCACCACCGCCTCGGGCGTGTGGAAGGCGGGCAGCCCGGCCCCCGCCAGTGCCGCGCGCTCGGCCCGCGCGCTCGCCTCGCCGGTCCAGCCCAGCAGGATGGGCGCGCCGCGATTGCCGCGCGCGGCAGCCGCGAAGGCCTCGATCGGCGCGGGCTCCTGCTCGGGCGCGTGCAGCGCGATCACCACATCCACCTCGCCCGCATGCGCCAGCAGCCGCGCCGCCTCGGCCAGGGCCGTGCCCGCCCGGCTGCCAAGCGAGAGCGGGTTGCGCGCTTCCCACCCCGCGGGGATCAGCGGCGCCAGCGCGGCCTCGGTCTCCGGGCTGAAGCGGGCGAGCCTGAGGCCCTGCGCCAGCGCCTCATCGGCCGCGAGGCGCGCGACGCCCAGGCCATTGGCGATGATGGCAATGCGGTCCCCCTGCCCGGCGCCGCCGCGCGGCTTGGTGCGGGCCAGCGTCTCCGCCGCCGCCAGCCATTCCTCGAAGCCCTGGGCGCGCAGCACGCCCGCGCGGCGCAGCACGGCCGCCATCACGCCATCGGCGATGCCGCTCGGGTCATCCATCCGCCCGCCCGCGCGCAGCGCCAGCACCGGACGCGTCCGCGCCACCGCGCGCGCCGCCGAGACGAAGAGCCGGCGCTGCTTGATGCGACGGATGTCCAGCATGACGCAGGCCGTTCCCGTGTCCCGCGCCAGCCAGTCGAGCCCCGCCGCGAAGCCCATGCCGTCATTGGAGCCGACGCCGATGATATGGCTGAAGCCCAGCCCCTCGGCCGTCGCCCAATCGATCACCGCGCGCGCGATGGCCGAGGATTGCGCAATGAGCGCGAGCCGCCCGGGCTGGATCGGCAGGTGCGAGAGCGTGGCGTTCAGCCCGATCCCGGGCAGCGCCAGGCCGAAGCTGCGCTCGCCCATCGCGTGCACGCCCGCCGCCGCGGCCCGCGCCGCAAGGCCGGGGGCGGCCGTCGGCACCACCACGGCGAAGCAGCCGCGTGCGGCAAAGCGCGCGAATTCCCTGGCCTGCGCCTCGGGCGGGACGCAGAGGATGGCGAGGTCGGGCGTGCCCTCCACCGCCGCGAAGCCATCGCCCATCAGGGTGCCCTGGAAGCCGCCCGCCGCGAGGTTGCGCGCCAGGATGGCGGTCTCAGGCAGATCGGGATCCGCCCGGAACCAGACCGAGCGCGGCTGGAAGAAGGCGGTCTCGCGCAGGCCCTTGCCGGGCCTGCCGGTGAGAAGGAGCGACATGGCGCGAGCATAGCAGCACGGCCGCGCGCACGGGGAGGTTCCCCCGCAAGCCTTGCCTGCTCTAGGCTCATGGCGGAGCCGCCCCGGAGAGGGCGGCCAAGAAGGGAAGAAATGACCATGCGAAGCCTCTTCGCGCGGCTGGCCGCGCTCGCCATCCTGGCCATGCCCGGCGCGGCATCGGCGCAGGCGCCCATCACCATCGTCGTGAACTTCGTCGCCGGCGGCCCGTCCGACCTGATGGGCCGCCTTCTGGCGCCCGAGCTTTCGGCGGCCCTCGGCACCCAGGTCGTCATCAAGAACAGCGTCGGCGCGGCGGGCGGCATCGGCGCGGCGGAGGTGGCACGCGCGCGGCCCGATGGGACGACGCTGCTGCTCTCGCCCATCGGCGCGATGGCGATCCAGCCGCATTTCCGCGCGGACCTTCCCTATCGCCCCACCGACTTCGCGCCGATCTGCCAGGTGGCCGACACGCCCGTGGTGGTGATGTCCGCCCCCGGCAGCCCGCTGCGCAGCCTGGCCGAAGTGATCTCCCGCGCGCGGGAGGCGAATGGCAGCTTCAATTTCGGCTCCACCGGCCCCGGCTCGCTGCCGCATATCGCGACCGTGGCGCTGGCGCGGGCCGCCGGCGTGCCGATGACGCACATCCCCTATCGCGGCAATGCCGAGGCGGTGACGGCGCTGCTGCGCGGCGATGTCAGCATCTTCGCCGACCAGCCGGGCACGCTGCGCGCTAACAATCTGCAGGCCGTGGCCCTGCTGGCCGAGCGCCGCACGCCGGAATTCCCGGACACGCCGACGGGCCGCGAGCAGGGGGTGGACCTCGTCTATTCCATCTGGTCCGGCCTCTTCGCGCCGGCCGGCACGCCGCCGGAATTCCTCGCCCGCGTCGAGGCCGCCTGCCAGCGCGCGCTGCGGGCGCCGGCCGTGGTGGAGGGCTTCCAGCGCCTCGCCACGCCCATCGTCTTCCGCAACCAGCGCGACTTCGCCGCCTTCTGGGCCGCCGAGCTCGAGAAGTTCCGCGGCATCGTCCAGGCGGCGGGGATTCGCCCCGGGGATTAACCAGGGTTAGGCTCCTTCTCCGTCCAGAGAAGGAGCTTGCCCCCATGTCCGATTGGCCCCGCCCCGTGGATGGCGTCACCGTCCCGCGCTTCGCCGGCCCCAGCACCTTCATGCGACTGCCGGTGCGCGAGGATGCGGCGGGCCTCGACATCGCACTGATCGGCATTCCCTTCGACGGCGGCACCACCAACCGCCCGGGCACGCGCCATGGTCCGCGCCAGCTGCGCGAGGCCTCTGGCCTCATGCGCCGCGTGCACCCCATCAGCCTGACCGAGCCCTACACCCTCTGCCGCGTGGCCGACCTCGGCGACCTGCCGACCAACCCGACCGACCTGATGCAGACGCTCGACCTCGTGACCGGGGCGGTGGCGAAGATCCGCAAGGCGGGCGCCTGGGCCCTGGCGGCGGGCGGCGACCACCTGCTCTCGCTGCCGCTGCTGCGTGGCATCGCCGAGGGCGAGCCCGGCCTCGGCCCACTCGGCCTCGTGCATTTCGACAGCCATTCCGACACCAACGACACCTATTTCGGCGGCACCCGCTACACCCATGGCACGCCCTTCCGCCGCGCCGTGGAAGAGGGCCTGCTCGACCCGAAGCGGATCGTGCAGATCGGCATCCGCGGCTCGCTCTATTCGGCCGGGGACATGGATTGGGCGCGCTCGGTCGGCATCCGCATCATGACCATCGAGGAATGCGTGGATCTCGGCCCCGATGCGGTGGCGGCCGAGGCGCAGCGCGTGGCAGGCGGCGGCCCCGCCTACCTCACCTTCGACATCGACAGCATCGACCCCGCCTTCGCGCCCGGCACCGGCACGCCGGAGGTGGGCGGCTTCAACCCGCGTGAGGCGATGCGGATCCTGCGGGGCCTGCGCGGCCTCGACATCATCGCGGCCGATCTGGTGGAGGTCTCGCCGCCCTATGACCCCTCGGGCAACACGGCGATGGTCGGGGCGACCATGATGTTCGAGATCCTGTGCCTGATGGCTGAAACGCGGGCACGTCTGCGCCCTCTCTGAGGCAGATCGCGTCTGGGCGGGCGAATTTCCCGCGCGGGGGCGCCTGTCGCGCCGCGGCCGGGCGCGGCAGCCTGGGGCCTCCACAGAGGATGAGCCCCGATGCGCCACGCCCTCGGCCTGCTCCTGGCCTGCATGTTCCTGTCCGCCCCGCTCCAGGCGCAGACGCCCATCACCATCGTCGTCAATTTCGGCGCCGGCGGCTCGGCCGACCGGATGGCGCGCCTGCTGGCGCCCGAGATGAGCGAGATGCTGGGCACCCAGGTCATCGTCAAGAACACGACCGGCGCGGGCGGCGCCATCGGCGCGGCCGAGGTGGCGCGCGCGCGGGCGGATGGCAACACGCTGCTGCTCTCCACCACCGGCCCCATGGCGATCCAGCCCTTCTTCCGCAATGACCTGCCCTATCGCGTCACCGACTTCGCGCCGCTCTGCCAGGTGGGCGACGCGCCGGTGATGATGATGGCCGCCCCCACCGGCCCGGTGCGGGACGCCGCCTCGCTCGTCGCGGCCGCGCGGGCGGCGCGCGGCGGCTTCACCTATGGCTCGGCCGGCCAGGGCTCGATTCCGCACATCGTCATGGTGGCGCTGGCCCGCCAGGCGAATGTGGAGATGGTGCACGTCCCCTTCCGCGGCAGCGCCGAGGCCGTCATCGCCCTGCTGCGCGGCGACGTGATGGTCTATGCCGACCTGCCCGGCCCCTTGCAGGCCAACAACCTGACCGCCGTCGGCGTCATGGCGGAGGCGCGCACCGCCGAATTCCCCAACGTGCCCACGCTGCGCGAGCAGGGTTTCGACCTCGTGCATTCCATCTGGGCCGGCCTCTTCGCGCCGGCCGGCACGCCGCCCGCGGTGCTCGATCGCCTGCAATCCGCCTGCGAGCGCGCGTTGCAGCGCCCGGCCGTGGTGGAGGGCTTCCAGCGCCTGGCGACGCCCATCACCTATCGCGGCCGCTCCGACTTCGCCGCCTTCTGGCAGGCGGAGCTTGAGAAATTCCGCGCCATCGTCCAGGCCGCCGGCATCCGCCCCGGAGACTGACGCGTGACGACCGAGACCGAGCGCCCCGAGATCGAACGCATCCTGCCGCGCATCCACGCGCGCTACACCCCGCTGCGCGACGGCCAGCTTGCCGACTACATCCCCGAACTGGCCCGGATGGAGCCGGACAGCTTCGGCATCGCCATCGCCACCGCCGAAGGGCACCAGTTCAGCGTGGGCGATGCCGAGCGTCCCTTCACCATCCAGTCCATCTCCAAGGCCCTGACCTTCTGCATGGCGCTCGAGCTGGCCGGGGCGGCGGCGGTGCGGGCACGCGTCGGCGTGGAGCCGAGCGGTGACGCCTTCAACGCCATCGAGTTCGATCCGGTGACGCGCCGCCCCTACAACCCCATGGTCAATGCCGGCGCCATCGCCATCTCCGGCCTGCTGCACGAGGTGCTGGGCGACGCCGCCTTCGAGACGGTGCTGGACCGCTTCTCGCAGGCCGCGGGGCGGCGGCTCGCGATGGATGAGGCGGTGTATCGCTCCGAGGCGGAGACCGGGCACCGCAACCGCGCCATCGCGCATCTCCTGCTCTCGGCCGGCGCGCTGACGGGGCCCGTGGAGCCGGCGCTCGACCTCTATTTCCGGCAATGCTCCATCCTGGTGACGGCGACCGACCTGGCGCGGATCGGTGCCACGATGGGCCATCTGGGCGAGCAGCCCTGGTCCGGCCGGCAGGTCTTCGAGGTGAGCGCGGTGCGGGACACGCTCTCGGTCATGTTCAGCTGCGGCGTCTACGACTACTCGGGCAATTGGGCGCATGACGTGGGCGTCCCGGCCAAGAGCGGCGTGGGCGGCGGCATCCTCGGCGTGGTCAGCCGGCAATTGGGGCTGGCCACCTTCTCGCCGCGGCTGGATGCGCGGGGCAATTCGGTGCGGGGGCTCGCCGTGTTCAAGAGCCTGGCGGCCGAGCTCGGCCTGCATGTCTTCGACGCCACGAACCGCGGATCGGCGCTGATTCCCACCTATTTCAAGCCGCCGGGCTGACCGCCACGGGTTGCAACGGCGGCCGTGAGACGCAAATATCGAGGCTTGCAAAGCAGAACCCGCCGCCCGCAATTCTTCTATACGACCACCCCCCTCCCCTGCCCCTATCTCCCGGGCCGGACGGAGCGGAAGATCGTGACCGAACTGACCGGCCCGGATGCCGAGGCGCTGCATGACCGCCTCTCCCGCGCCGGGTTCCGCCGCAGCCACAACATCGCCTATTCGCCGGTCTGTCCCGGCTGCCGGGCCTGTGTGCCGATCCGCGTCCGCGCCGCCGATTTCGTGCCCAACCGCACGCAGCGGAAGATCATGGCCCGCAATGCGGATCTCGAGGTGCGGCCCGTGCCCGCCCGTGCGACGGCCGAGCAGTTCGCGCTCTTCCAGCACTACCAGCAAAGCCGGCACGCGGGCGGCGACATGGCCGCGATGGGCTTCTACGACTACCGCGCCATGGTCGAGGACACGCCCATCACCACGGGCCTCGTCGAGTTCCGCGACGGCACGGGCCGGCTGCTGGGCGCCTGCCTGACGGACTGGCTCTCGGACGGGCTTTCGGCGGTCTACAGCTTCTTCGCGCCCGAGGAGGACCGCCGCAGCCTCGGAGCCTACGCCGTGATGTGGCTGCTGGGCGAGGCGGTGCGCGGCGGCCAGCCCTATGTCTATCTGGGCTATTGGGTCGCGGAGAGCCGGAAGATGGCCTACAAGGCCGGTTATCGCCCGGCCGAGGTGCTGGTGCAGGGACAGTGGACCCCGCTCGGCGAGGATGCGCCGGTCTCGGGCGAGAGCGTCGTCGCCGGCTAGACGACGGCAGGACAACGGACTCGACGCGAGTCCGAAAATGACGCAGCGTCATATTGTCCCAAGCCATGAGAAACCGCGATGACCGTGTTTCGCATCAATCCCCCCACCACGCCCCTGGTGCAGTCCGGCACGGTGGGGAGCGACTTCTTCCGGGTCAGTTCGGTCAACGCGCTCCTTGCCCCCGGGCTCTCGCAGGATGCGGGGGGTGGAAATGATGTGCTGCAATTCGTCACATCCGCGGGCGTCACCCTGACCGACGCGCATTTCGCGGGCCTCGCAGGCTTCGAGGAGATGCGGTTCTACGCGGCGGCCCCGCACAGCCTCGAGCTCGGCAGCGCAGCCGAAGCCGCTTTCGGGCCGCGGATCACCATCACCCTGAGGAACCCGGGCGCCTCGCTCTTCGTGGATGGCTCCGCGCTCACCGGGGCGAGTGCGCTGGATGCGATGGGCGGCGCGCTCGCCGACACGGTGCTGGGCGGCGCCGCCGCGGACAAGGTCCAGGGCGGCGGGGGCGATGATTCGCTGAACGGCGGCGACGGCGCGGACAGCCTGTTCGGTGGCGACGACAACGATACCCTGGAGGGCGGCGCCGGCGCCGATCGCCTCGAAGGTGGCAACGGCACGGACAGCCTCTCGGGCGGGGAGGCCGACGACACGCTCCGGGGCGGCGGCGGCGACGACGTCCTCTCAGGCGATGGCGGCAATGACGTGCTGACGGGCCATGCGGGCGATGATTCGCTGAACGGCGGCGAGGGTGCGGACGAGCTTTACGGCGGCAACGACAACGACACCCTGAACGGCGGCGCTGGCCCCGATCGGCTGGAAGGCGAGAACGGCGCGGACAGCCTCTCGGGTGGGGCGGCCAACGACACGCTGCGGGGCGGCGAGGGCGCGGACATCCTCGCGGGCGATGGCGGCAATGACGTGCTGGCAGGCCAGACGGGCGATGATTCCCTGCGCGGCGGCGATGGCGCGGACCGGCTATACGGTGGCGACGACGACGACACGCTGCACGGCGGCAGTGCCGCCGATCGGCTGGAAGGCGGGAATGGCGCGGACAGCCTCTTGGGCGATGGCGGCAATGACACCCTGACCGGCGGCGCGGGCGCGGACATCTTCGCCGTCACGCTCTCCGGCGGCGCCGACCGGATCACCGATTTCGCGATCGGCGAGGACCGGCTGGACCTCAGCGCCCATGGCGTCACCACGCTGGCCCAGGCGCTCGCCTTTGGCAGCCAGGTGGGCAACCGCACCATCTTCACCATGCCCGACGGCACCAGCGTGACGCTGCAGCCAGGCGTGCTCGCCAACATGACGGCCGCGGAGTTCATTCTGACCCCGGATACCGCGCCCACCGACATCGCCTTCGCGACAGGCGGCACCCTGCTGAGCGGCGGGCGTGGGGTTGGAATCGTCCAGGCGACCGACCCCAATCTCGGCGACACCATCACCCTCACGGTGGACGATGATCGCTTCGAGTTCCTCTTTGGCGCAATCCTGACGCTGAAGGCGGACGCGACGCCGCTCGAGGATTCGACCGAGGACACCGTCACCCTCACCATTACCGCGACGGACAGCCTGGGCCTCACCTATTCCGAGGTCTTCGTGGTGGATGTGCTGACGCCGGGCGTGGATCCGGGCAACCTGACGATACCCGAGAATCGCGGGGTCGGCGCCACCGTGGGCGTCTGGACCGAGACGGGCTTCGCCGCGGTGGGCGACCTCGTCTGGGAGGTGCTGACACCCGGCGTGCCCTTCGCCTTCGATGGCAACCGCCTGATCACCACCGAGGTGCTCGACTACGAGACCGCCGCCAGCCACGACATCACCGTGCGGGTCACCGATGCCGGCACGGACCGCGTGGTGGAGCGCAGCGTGACCATCACCGTCGAGGACCAGACGGACACCAACCTCAACCAGACGCTGACGCGCGACGTCACGGGCGCGGATGGCGTGAACCCGGGCGAGGCGGGCGAGGCGCTGAACGAAGCGCCCTTCACGGCGCTGGACAATCCGGTGGGCACCGTCCTGCCCGACTTCGTCACCTGGAGCAGCGTGGTGACGGGCGGCAACGGCGCGGGTGGCGCCACGGGCGGGGCAGGCGGCGACGCGGCGGCGCTGGTCGCTGGCGCCGGGGCCCAGACCGGCGTGCCCGACCAGATCACGCAGGACATCTTCACCCTGAACCTCGCGACCCAGGGCGGCGACGGCGGCAATGGGACGGTGGGGGCCGGTGGCCAGGGTGGCGCCGCGACCAGCACCGTCGAGGTCTGGGACAGCGCCTTCACCGCCGACATGACCCTGACCTTCAACATCCAGGCGGCGGGCGGTGATGGCGGCGACGGAGCCGCGGGCGCCGGCGGCGATGGCGGCGCGGCCCATGCGCGCTTCGATTTCATCAGCACCTTCGCCGCCGGCGGCATGAATGCGGTCTTCGACCTCGTCGCCATCGGCGGCGCGGGCGGGGCAAGCACCGGCGCCGCCGCGGGCGCGGGCGGCCATGCCACCGCGGAAATCACCGCCATCCGCTTCGGCCTCTTCGCACCGGACAATGACGACACGCTCGTGCGGCTGGAGGCGACGGCCACCGGCGGCGCCGGCAGCACGCGCGGCGATGCGACGATCATCTTCGCGAACAATCTCATCAGCCTCAGCAACGGCAACGACTCGCTGGCGCTGGCGACCTATTTCGATGGCGAGACCCACACGCTCGAGTTTTTCACCAACGAATTCTACGGCGATGCCGGGACCGACCAGCTGGACCTCTCGGGCGTCTATGGCGGCTTCGGCGCGACGGTGGATCTGACGACCAACAGCCTCAGGCTCGGCGCCAGCCTGTCCAATTTCATCCATAGCTTCGAACACTTCGTCGGCACCGAAAGTGCTGACGTTTTCATCGATGCCGGAGACCCCCAGGTGTATCGCGGCGGCAGCGGCGACGACGTCTTCGTCTTTGCGCCGGGCGGCGGGCATGACTCGCTCGCCGACTTCACGCAGGGTGATGACCTGGTGGATGTCCAGGCCTATGGCTTCGCCGATTTCGCGGCGCTCACCATTGTCTATGGCGGTGGCGTGGTACCGGGCGATCCGGCCTATGCGGTGGTGGTGCTGGATGGCGGATCGAGCCTCAGCATCACGCTGCCAGACACGTTAGCGAGGCTGACCACCAGCGATTTCCTGATCTGAGCGCAGGGCGGCGGCTATCGCCCTTGCTCACCTGATGCGCGTGGACACCCGCCGCAGGTCATAGACCATCTGGCAGCGGCGGCCCGGATGGCTGCCGGTGAAGCGGCGCGCATTGTTCGCCCCCTCGAAGATCTGCCCGGTGCCCGCGCCGAAGAGGCCGAAGGGCGGCAGCGTCACCGCGCCATTGGGCCCGACCGTCGCTTCCAGCGGCGGGTCGCCCGGCAGAGCGTCGATCTCGAAGCGGTTGCCGCGCAGCCGCGCCGTGACCCGCGTCTGGCCCGAGCGGCCGGTCGCCTGGCACTCCTGCACCCGCGTGCCCTCATAGGTCCCGTCATGCGGGCTGGTGCGTTGCTGCGCCTGGGCGGGCACCGCGAGGGTGAGCAACAGGCCGGCGAGAAGAATGCGTCGCATGATTCAGCTTCCGAAGCGGTTGCCACGGGGGAACCCGTTGGGCGGGGCCTTGCCCGCCCCGGCGCGGTTGCCCCGCCAGGTGGTGAGATCGGTCTCGACCCGCATGCGCTCGCCCAGGCGCCAGCTCAAGCCCTCGGCGCGGGTGAAGACCTTGGCATCGGCCAGGCCGCCATCCTTGTAGGATTGCAGCTGCACGCCGCGGCCGCGCGTCATGACGGGCAATTGCTCCATCGGGAAGATCAGCAGCTTCCGGTTCTCGCCCAGTACGGCGACGTGGTCGCCCTCGGCCGGGACGCAGAGGGCGGCGCGCGTCGCCCCCTCCAGCACCAGCACCTGCTTGCCGGTGCGCTTCTCGGCCAGCAGCTCGGCGCCCTCCACCAGGAAGCCCTTGCCGTCGCCGGCGGCCACCAGGTAGCGGGTGCCCTCCGCCGGCAGGAACATGGCCAGCACGCCGTCCTCGTTCGGCAGGTCGATCATCAGGCGCAGCGGCTGGCCGTCGCCACGGCCGCGCGGCAGGGCATCGGCGCGCAGCGTATAGGCCTTGCCATTGCTGGCAAAGATGACGAGGCGGTCGGTGCTTTGCGCGTGCAGCCGGAAGCCGAGCTGGTCGCCCTCCTTGAAGCGCAGCTCCGCATCCTCGGCCAGGTGCCCCTTCAGCGCGCGGATCCAGCCTTTCTCGGAGAGCACCACGGTCAGCGGCTCGCGCTCGATGAAGGCGCTCTCATCCACCGCCACGACAGGCAGGCCGGAGCCGATGGCGGTGCGGCGTTGGCCCAGCGTGCCATCGCCGAACTTCTTCCGCGTCTCCTCGATCTCCTTGCCGATCGCGGCCCATTGCTTCGCGGGACTCGCGAGCAGCGCCTGCAGCCCCTTCTGCTCCTTCGTGAGCTTCTCGTGCTCGCGCCGGATCTCCATCTCCTCGAGGCGGCGCAGCGCGCGCAGCCGCATGTTGAGGATGGCTTCCGCCTGCACGTCGCTCAGGGTGAAGGCCGCCATGAGCTTGGGCTTGGGCTCATCCTCGGTGCGGATGATACGGATCACCTCATCCAGGTTGAGATAGGCGATGAGGTAGCCGTCCAGCACCTCCAGCCGCCGCGCGATGGCGGCGAGGCGGTGGTTGCTCCGGCGCAGCAGCACCTCGTGCCGGTGGTCGAGCCAGGCGCGCAGCGCCTCGCGCAGCGACATGACGCGCGGCGTGCGCGTCGCATCCAGCACGTTCATGTTCAGGCTGAATCGGCTTTCCAGCTGCGTCGCGCGGAACAGCGTCTCCATCAGCACGGCGGGCTCCACGGTGCGGTTGCGCGGCTCGAGGACGAGGCGCACCTGATCCGTGCTTTCGTCGCGGATATCGGCCAGCAGCGGGAGCTTCTTCTCCTCCAGCAGCAGCGCCACCTGCTCGATCAGCTTGGACTTCTGCACCTGGTAGGGGATCTCGGTGACGACGATGCTCCAGGTGCCGCCCTTCGCACGCTCCACCTCCCATTTGGCGCGCAGGCGGAAGCCGCCGCGGCCGGTCGCATAGGCTTCCGCGATGTTCTCCGCCGTCTCCACCAGCACGCCGCCGGTCGGGAAATCGGGGCCGGGCACATGGGTCAGCAGCTCGGCATGGCTGATCTCAGGGTTGGCGATGAGCGCGAGGGCCGCGCTGCACAGCTCGCCCGCATTGTGCGGCGGGATGCTGGTCGCCATGCCCACCGCAATTCCCGTGGCGCCATTGGCCAGCAGGTTGGGGAAGGCCGCCGGCAGCACCACCGGCTCGCGATCCTCGCCGTCATAGGTGGCGCGGAAATCGACCGTGTCCTCGTCGATGCCCTGCAGCAGGGCCTGCGCCACCGCCGTCAGCCGCGCCTCGGTGTAGCGCATGGCCGCCGCGTTATCGCCGTCGATATTGCCGAAATTCCCCTGGCCCTCGACGAGGGTGTAGCGGGCCGCGAATTCCTGCGCCTGGCGCACCAGCGCGTCATAGATCGAGGCGTCGCCATGCGGGTGATACTTGCCCATCACGTCGCCCACGATGCGCGCGCATTTCTTGAAGCCGGCATCGGGGTCGAGCTTGAGCTGGTGCATGGCCCACAGCAGGCGGCGATGCACCGGCTTCAGCCCATCCCGCACATCCGGCAGGCTGCGCGCCATGATGGTGGACATGGCATAGGCGAGGTAGCGCCCGCTCAGCGCCTCGCCGAGCCGCGTCTCGCGGATCTCCCCGCCTTCCTTCACCGTGTCATCGGCCATCGCTGGGTCCCGTCATCAAGGTCAACCGGTCCTGCAGGGCCTCCCGCGCGGGGGGGAGCGGGCGGTGCTGCAGGCCGAAGGCATCGCGGGTGAGGAAAAAGCCTGTCACGCGGAGTCCCGCAAGCCATTCCTGCACATCGGAGGGCTGCGTCGCGTCGCGCAGGAAGGCCGGCAGCGGAAGCAGGCGGTCGGCATAGGGTGCCCCCGCCTCGGCCGAGACGGCCCGGCCCGATTTGGGCGAGACGTAGATCAGGTTGTCCGTGGCCCCGGTGGCAGCGCAGCGGGTCAGGTCCAGCCCGTAGCCCAATTCGGCCAGCAGCACCGCCTCCCAATGGACGAGGCGCGGCAGGGCATGTTCCGGCCCGCGGGCGAGGGCCGCGATGACGCCGACCAGCCCGTGGAAGCAGCCGGGATGGGCCTCGCGCTCCGGCAGGGCGCCTTCCGCCACGGCGCAGGCGGCGGTGAGCACGGAGAGCGCCAAGGGGTCATCCAGCGCGAGCGAGGCCGCAGCATGCACCATCTCGCCCGAGAGGCTGCCGAGCTGGTCCGCCAGGCGTGCCACCCAGCGCGCCTCGACCAGGTTGCCCGGCTGCCAGAGCGCGGCCTGGGCGCGCGAGGCGCCGCCCTTGGCGAGGCCGGCGTGGCGGCCATGGGCTTCGGTGAGCACGGTCACCACCGCCCCTCCCTCGCCATGCGGTCGGGTGGCGAGGACGATGGCCGGCGCCTCCCACTCATTGGACATTTTCTTGGCCCTCAAGCGCCGGGCGTGGCCTCCGGTAGCTTGGCTTGCGGCCCTCAGGCAGGGTGCGTTGATGGCGAGGGCATCGCGTGGCCACCGGCCGCTTTGCGGCCGGATTCTCGGAGGGTGGGCTTGGTTCCTTGCGGCTTGGCCAGTCAGCCGTCATCTTCCAGGCCCAGCGCGCGGATCCGCCCGCCTTCCTCGTCCCAGCCCGGCCGTTCCTTCACGTTGAGGAACAGATGGATCGGCCGCTCCAGCAGGGCCGTCAGCTCCAGCCGCGCCCGCCGCCCGATCTCTTTGATCCGCGCCCCACCCTCACCGATCAGGATGGCCTTCTGCGTCGCCCGCGCGATGTAGATGGTGCAATCCACCCGCGCGCTGCCATCCGGCCGCTCGGTCCATTGCTCGGTCTCCACGCTCGCATGGTGCGGCACTTCCTCATGCGTCTGGCGGAGGATCTGCTCGCGCACCACCTCGGCCGCCAGCATGCGGTTGGGCAGGTCGCTCAGCTCATCCTCGGGGAACATCCAGGGGCCGGGCTGCATGGCCTCCGCCAGCTTGGCGCGCAAGCGGTCCAGGCCCTTGTTCTTCTCGGCCGAGATCATGAAGGTCTCGGCGAAGGGCAGCATCTCATGCAGCTTCGCCGCCAGGGGCAGCAGCTGCTCGCGCTCGATCAGGTCCACCTTGTTCAGCGCGAGCCAGACGGTCCGCTTCTGCTCGGCAAGGCGCTCGATGATGCCGCGCACCGTCTCGGTGATGCCGGTCTTCGCATCCACCAGCAGCAGCGCGAAATCCGCATCCTTGGCCCCGCCCCAGGCGGCCGAGACCATGGCGCGGTCCAGCCGGCGGCGGGGGGCGAAGATGCCCGGCGTATCCACCAGCACGATCTGCGCGTCGCCCTCGATCAGCACGGCCCGCACCCGGAAGCGCGTGGTCTGCGGCTTGGGTGAGACGATGGTGACCTTGGTCCCCGCCATCGCATTGACCAGGGTGGACTTGCCCGCATTGGGCGCGCCCAGGATGGCCACGAAGCCGCAACGCTGGGCCGCAATATCCGTCATTTTGAAATCCCTGAAAGCCAGGCCTCGGCCGCCGCCTGTTCCGCCGCCCGCTTGCTCTCGCCCATGCCCTCGGCCGAGCGGCCCGCGGCACTCACTTGCACCACGAAGACCGGCGCATGCGAGGGCCCGCTGGTCGAGACCAGCGTGTATTCCGGCAAGCCCAGGCCGCGGCCCAGCGTCCATTCCTGCAACCGGTTCTTGGCGCTCACCGGTGGCTTGGCATCCACCGCCATGGCCTCGGCCCATTCGCGCCGCACCACGGCACGCGCCACGTCCAGCCCGCCATCGAGATAGAGCGCGCCCAGCACCGCCTCCAGCGCATCGGCCAGCACCGTGGCCCGCGCGCGCAGTCCGGTCCGCCCCTCCGAGGGGGGCACGCGCAGCGCGGCGGCCAGGCCCATGCGCTCGGCGATGGGCGCGATCACCTCCTGCGAGCAGAGGGTGGCCAGCCGCTTGCCGAGGTCGCCCTCGCGCTCCTGCGGGAAGCGTTCCGCCAGCCATTCGGCGATGCAGAGGCCGAGCACGCGGTCCCCCAGGAATTCCAGGCGCTCGTTGGAATCCAGCATCCGCCGGCGCGGATCGGCGGCGGAGCGATGCGTCAGCGCATGCTCCAGCAACCCCGGATTCCGGAAGCTGTGGCCCAGGCGCTCCTGCAGACCGCCCGTCATCGGCGCCCTTCTATCGGACCGCACTCAGCAGGCGGGAGTAGCGGATGGCGAAGGGCCAGCCCCAGACCTCCCACCAGCGCGCGCTGCCATCCACCGAGAAGAAGATGAACTCCGCCCGGCCCACCAGGTTCTCGATGGGGATCATGCCCACGGCACTCGGCACGCGGCTGTCCAGGCTGTTGTCCCGGTTGTCGCCCATGGCGAAGACATGCCCGTCCGGCACGCGGAATTCGGGCGTGTTGTCGAGCGGCCCGTCATCCGACTGCTCGATGATGAGGAAGCTGCGCCCGCCGGGCAGGAATTCCCGGTATTGCTGGACCGTCATCCGCGGCCCGTCGCCCTCGGCCACGAAGGGGCCGAGCGATTCGCGGCGCAGCGGCTGGCCGTTCAGGTGCAGAATCCCCCGCCGGACCTGCACGATATCCCCTGGCAGGCCGATGATGCGCTTGATGTAGTCCTGGCTCGTGTCGCGCGGCAGCTTGAACACCGCCACATCGCCGCGCTCGGGCGTCGTGCCCCAGATGCGGCCCGAGAAGAGGTTCGGGCTGAAGGGCATGGAATGGCGCGAATAGCCATAGGAATACTTGGAGACGAAGAGGTAGTCGCCCACCAGCAGCGTCGGGATCATGGAGCCAGACGGGATGTTGAACGGTTCGAAGGCGACCGTGCGGATGCCGATGGCGATCAGCGCGGCATAGACGATCGTCTTGACGCTTTCGAGCCAGCCGCCCGTCTTCTTCTTCGACATCAAGGAGGAGCTTTTCGCCATGGAAAGGGGGGAACGCCGAGGGGGAAGCCCGGATTGAGCCCAGCCCCCACGCGAAGTCAAGGAAGGGCGGGGGAATCCGGCACGGCCGAGATGATCACGATGGCGCTGGCATAGGGGTATTCATCCGTCATCGTCAGCTGGATCTCGGCCCGGTGGCCCGGCGGCGTCATCGCCCTCAGCCGTTCCGCCGCGCCGCCGGTGAGCCGAAGGGTGGGCTTTCCGGAGGGCAGGTTCACCACGCCCAGATCCTGCATGAAGACGCCGGCGCGGAAGCCCGTGCCCAGCGCCTTGCTCGCCGCCTCCTTGGCCGCGAAGCGCTTGGCGTAGGTGCCGGCGCGGATGCGCTCGGTCCGGCGCTCGGCCTTGGCGCGCTCGACGGGGGTGAAGACACGCTCCAGGAAGCGCGCGCCATGCCGCTCCATCACCGCCTCGATGCGGCGGATGTCACACACATCGTTTCCTATCCCGAGGATCATCGAGGCCCCATCAAAAGCTGTCACGCGCCCCGAGAATCCGGCCGCAAAGCGGCCGGCGGCCACGCGGCGCACGCACGGTCAACTCACCATCTCTGAGGGCCGCCAGCCAAGCGACCGGAGGGAGCGCCCGGCGCATGAGGGCACCAGAAAGGGCGTGCGACCAGCTCGCGCGGCGTTAGACGTCATCCGCGCGCCCGGTCCACCCGCACAACCCCTTCGCACGCCCTGAGCGTGCCCATCACCTCGGCCAGGTGCTTGGTGTCGCGCACTTCGACGTCCAGCGCCAATTCGCACTCGTCATCCTCGCGGCGGGAGAGGCGCAGATTGGTCAGCGTGCCCTTCTGCTTGCTGATGGCATTCGCCACCCCCGAGAGCAGCTGCGGCCCGTTCACCGCCGAGACCGCGAGCCGCACGACATGCGCGGCCGGGCCCAGCGCCTCCTGCTCCCAGTCCACATCGAGGAAGCGCTCGGGCGTGGCCACGAAATTCTCCAGCATGTGGCAATCCTGGGTGTGGACCGTGACCCCCTTGCCGGTGGTGACGATGCCCACGATGCGGTCGCCCGGGATGGGGTGGCAGCACTGGGCGAAATGCAGCTGCATGCCCGCCACCACGCCGGTGATGGGTGCGGCAGGCACCGCCGTCTGGCTCTTGCCGTTGCGGCCGCCCAGCCGCCCGCGCGGCGCCACGAGGCCCATCGGCTCCATGCCGCGCGCCGGCGTGCGGAGTTCCGGGAAGGCCGCGTTCACCACATCCCGCGCCGAGAGGCTGCCCGCCGCGACGGCGTGGAACATCTCCTCGATGCCCGATTGCCGCAGCGCCTTCACCGCCGGCTCCAGCAGCTTCTCCTGGAATTCGAGGCCGTTCTGGCGGAAGGCCTTGACGATGGCCGTCCGGCCCTCGTCGCGCTGCTTCTGCTTTTCCTCGGCCTGGGCGAAGCGGCGGATGCGCGCCTGCGCCTTGCCCGACTTCACGAACTTCATCCAGGCCGGATTGGGCTGGCCGCCCTTGGCCGTGATGATCTCCACCTGGTCGCCGTTCAGCAGCTTGTGATCGAGGCGCACGATGCGCCCGTTCACCTTGGCGCCGACGCAGGCATCGCCCACCTGGCTGTGCACGTGATAGGCGAAATCCACCGGGGTCGCGCCCTGGGGCAGCTCGATCAGGTCGCCCTTGGGCGAGAAGCAGAAGACCAGCTCGCGATGGAGCTCGAGCTTCGTCGCCTCCATCGCATCCTGGACCTCGGGCTCGGTTTCCAGGATGTCGATGAGGGCACGAACCCAGGGGTAGCTCTTGGCCGCCGCCGCCTGGCCACCCTGCTTGTAGACCCAATGCGCGGCGAGGCCGTATTCGGCGATGTGGTGCATCTCCCGCGTGCGGATCTGCACCTCGATCTTCGCCTCGTCCCGCCGGCCCGGCAGCAGCACGCCCGTATGGAGCGACTGGTAGCCATTGGTCTTGGGCGTGGAGATGTAGTCCTTGAAGCGGCCAGCGATGACCTTGAAGGCGTCATGGATGGCGCCCAGCGCCATATAGCAATGCGACCGCTCGGGCACGATGATGCGGAAGGCCATCACATCCGAGAGGCCTTCGAAGGCGACGTTCTTCGCCTGCATCTTGCGCCAGATGGAATAGGGCGACTTCTCCCGGCCGGAGACCTCCTCCACCGGGACGCTGTTGATCTCCAGCGCCTCCCGCAGCTCGGCCTCGATCTCGGGGATGATGTCGGCCGAGCGGCCGCGCAGATAGGTCAGGCGCTGGGCGATGGTGGCCCAGGCATCGGGGTTCAGCTCGCGGAAGCCCAGCGTCTCCAGCTCGGTCTTCAGCGCCTCCATGCCGATGCGCTCCGCGAGCGGGGCGTAGATGTCGAGCGTCTCGCGCGCCGTGCGAAGCCGGCTTTCCGGCTTGGTGACGAAGCCGATCGTCCGCATGTTGTGCAGCCGGTCGGCCAGCTTCACGAGCAGGACACGCAGGTCCTCGCTCATCGCCAGCAGCAGCTTGCGGAGATTTTCGGCCTGCTTGGTGCGCTCGCTCTGCACCTCGATGCGGGAGAGCTTGGTGACGCCGTCCACCAGGCGCGCGATTTCGGCGCCGAAGCGCTTCTCGATCTCGGGCAGGCCGTGCGGCGTGTCCTCCACCACGTCATGCAGCAGCGCGGTTGCGATGGTGGCGCTGTCGAGGTGGTAGCCGGCCAGGATCTCGGCCACGGCCACGGGATGGATGATGTAGGGCTCGCCGTTCTGGCGCGCCTGCGTGGCATGGGCCTCCGCCGCGAAGCGGCCGGCGCGCAGGATCAGGTCGGCGTCGAGGCGGTGGTCGGCCGCGGTGATGCGGCCGCAGAATTCGAGGACGGCATCAAGGCCGGGGACGGGGGCCGCCCCACCTGAAACGCCATCCGGCGCGCGCGCCACCACCGGCTCATCCGGGGTGGCGCCGATCTTCACGCGGGCGCGCTCAGTCGCCTCGGCCGCCGAGTTCGGCGGCCAGCTGGGCTTCCAGGTCGTCGGGCGAGAAGTCGTCGGCGCCCATGTCGGCGGGAAGCTCTTCGTTCACGTCCATCACGCCGAAGATGTTCTCGTTCGTGTCGATCAGGTCCATCACCTCGTCCTCGACGGGCTCCGGCTCCGGCGCGCGGCTGAGGGACTTGATGAGGTCCTGCTCCAGGGCGGGCAGCTCGACCGTCTGCTCGGCGATCTCGCGCAGGGCCACGACGGGGTTCTTGTCATTGTCGCGGTCGAGGGTCAGGCTCTCGCCCCGGCTGATGTTGCGGGCGCGCTGCGCCGCGAGCAGCACCAGCTCGAAGCGGTTGGGAACCTGGAGGACGCAATCTTCGACGGTAACGCGCGCCATGGGGCACCTCGGGGCGGTAAGTGACAGGGGCGGGCGCGAGATGTTGCGCCGCGGCGAAACTTCCAGATAAGCGTTGCGGAGCGACTCCGCAAGCGCCCCGTCATGGCCCGAGCGGCGCGATCTCCTGCGGCGGCAGCCGCGCGATCAGGCGATCCAGCCCCTCGCCCGTCCGCGGGTGCCGCCAGCCGGGCGCCACTTCCGCCAGGGGGCGCAGCACGAAGGCGCGCTCATGCAGCCGGGGATGGGGCAGGAGCAGCCCGGGGCCCTCCCGCAGCGCGCCCTCGCAATCCAGCAGGTCGAGGTCGAGCGTGCGGGGCGCGTTGGGGTAGGGCCGGGCGCGGTGGTGCGCGGCCTCGATCGCATGCAGTGCGGCCAGCAGCGCCTCCGGCTCGGCCGCGCCCTCCAGCCGCGCCACCCCGTTCACGAACCAGGGCGCGCCCGGCATGGGCGGGATGGGGGCACTCTCCCACCAGCGGGACAGCGCACGCAGCCGAAGGCCGGGCAGCGCATCCAGCGCCGCCGCCGCCGCCCGGCAGGTCTCGCGCGGGAGGCGGCCATCCGGCGTCGGCAGGCTGGCGCCAATGCCGATCAGGATCACGCCTCAATCCTCATGCAGCTGCTGCGGCTCGGGCGCCGGGCGGCGGCGGCGGACGAAGGCGGTGACGGGGCGCAGCAGGATGTTCACCGCCAGCACCATCGCGGCCAGCAGCAGCGCACCCACCGTCTCCGCCGCACCGGCCAGCAGGCCGATCGCCGCCACGCACCACATGGTGGCGGCGGTGGAGAGGCCGCGCACGGTGGTGCCGTCGCGCATGATCATGCCCGCACCCAGGAAGCCCACGCCGGTCATCACCGCGCCATAGCCCGCGCCGAGATTGGCCGGCGTCACCTGGGCCAACATCAGGTCGGCCACCGCGGCGCTGGCGAGAGCGACCAGCGCGCAGGTGCGAAGCCCCCCCGGCTTGTGCCGCCATTCGCGCTCCGCCCCCACCGCGGCGCCCAGCAGGAAGGCGAGCGGCAGGCCGTAGATGGTCGCATCGGCCGGGAGGGATTCCATCACGCGCCGGGCGGGGCCGCCAGCGCCGCCTCCAGCGCGCGGATCATCGCGGGCGAGTCCGGCGCCGTCTGGGTGGAGAAGCCCTGCACCCGCCGCCCGTCCCGGCTGACCAGGTATTTGTGGAAGTTCCAGCGCACTGGCCCGGCCTCGCGCGCCGCCCAGGCGAAGAAGGGATGCGCGCGCTCGCCGCGCACATGGTTCAGCGCCGTCATCGGGAAGGTGATGCCGAACATGCCCTCGCAGAATTCGCGGATCTTCCGGGCGTCGGTGCTTTCCTGGTTGAAGTCGTTGGAGGGCACGCCGACCACCGTCAGCCCGCGCGCCTCATGCGCGTCATGCAGGCGCTGGAGTGCCGCGTATTGCGGGGTGAAGCCGCAGAAACTCGCCGTGTTCACCACCAGCAGCACGCGGCCGCGATACTGCGCGAGCGGCATCGGCCCGCCCTCCAGCGCCTGGAAGGTGAAGTCGAAGGCGTTGGGGGTGCTGGCCAGGGCCGGGGTGGCGAGCGCAAGCCCGCCCAGGATCAGCGCGCGGCGCTCAACCATAGCGTTCCTCCAGCCAGGGATCGGCGTTGTTGTGATAGCCGCGCACCTCCCAGAAGCCGGGCTGATCCTCGGCGCGCAGCTCGATGCGCGTCACCCATTTGGCGCTCTTCCAGAAGTAGTAGCGCGGGATGACGATGCGGGCGGGGCCGCCATGGATGCGCTCCAGCGGCGCATTGTTCCAGCTGTGCGCCACAAGCGCATCATCGGCGGCGAAGACCTCCAGCGGCACGTTGGTCGTGTAGCCGTCATAGGAATGGAAGACGATGAAGCGCGCCTCGGGCTTGGGGCGTGCCAGCTCCAGCAGGTCGCGCGCGGCCACGCCGTGCCAGATGTTGTCGTAGCGGCTCCAGGCGGTGACGCAGTGGATGTCGTTCTTCCATTCGCGCTGCGGCAGCCCCTGGAAGGCGTCCCAGTCCAGCGCCAGCTTGTTCTCGACCAGGCCCTCCACGCGCAGGCGCCAGCGGTCGAGCTTCACCTCCGGCTGCACGCCAAGGTCGAGCACGGGGAAATCGGTGACCAGGCGTTGCCCGGGCGGCAGGCGGTCCTGGCCGGCGGCGCCGGTCAGCAGCCGCCCCTCGCGCGCCCATTTCTCCTTGCTGGCGATCAGCTTGTCCTTCACCGCGCCGGTGAGGGTGACGTCGTCTTCGGCCATGGGTGCATTCCTTCGCGTGGGGCCTTCGCGTGGGCCATAGGTGCCTCTTCGCGGCCGCGATGCAAGATGAGCCCCGGCGCACCCCCTGGTCCCTGCTGAATGATTGCATTATCTCCACCCCGGGACGAAATGCCGGTGCGCCCCAGCAACCGGAGATGACCATGACCAACCGCCGCCAGATCCTGGCAGCCCTCGCCGCCACGCCGGCGCTGGCCGCGCCCGCGCTTGCCCCCTCGGCCCAGGCCCAGCCGGCGCGCTGGACGCCCAGCCGCTCCGTCCGCCTCATCGTGCCCTTCCCGGCCGGCGGCAGCCCGGATGTGCTGACGCGGCTCATGTCCGCGCATGCCCAGGCCGCGCTCGGCCAGAATGTGGTGGTGGAGAACCGCACCGGGGCCGGCGCCACGGTCGGTTCCAACCTGGTGGCGCGCGAGGCGCCGGACGGCCATACCATCCTGGTCGCGGTGATCTCCTCGCTCACCGCGCCCCTGATGATGAGCCCGCCGCCCTACGACCCGGTGCGCGATTTCCGCGCGCTCTCCATGCTCGCGATCACGCCGACCGTGCTGGTCACGCGGCCCGACTTCCCCGCGCGCACCGTGCAGGAGTGGCATGAGGTCATCCAGCGCAATCCGGGGCGCTTCACCTTCGCCTCGGGCGGCGTCGGCAACCCGGCGCATCTGGCGGGCGAGCTCTACCGTTCGATGACCGGGGCGAACATCACCCATGTGCCCTTCCGCGGCAGCGCCCCGGCACTCGTGGAGCTGCGCGCGGGCCGCGTGGATTTCTCCATCCTCGACCTGCCCTCGGCCGCGGCCATGATCGCCGATCGCAGCGTGCCGGCACTCGCCGTCGGCACCGCCGAGCGGCTGCCCACCCTGCCCGACCTGCCGACCATCGCCGAGAGCGTGGTGCCCGGCTTCGAGGCCTATTCCTGGGTGATGTGGTGGGTGCCCGCCGCGACGCCCGATGCGGTGGCCCAGCGCCTGACCGAGGTTGCGAACGAGGCCCTGCGCCAGCCCGACGTGCAGGCCCGCGCCGCCCAGGCCGGCTTCCTGCTGCGCGGCACGGATCAGGCGGCGGCGCGCGCGCATGTCACCTCGGAACACGCCAAGTGGGGCCGCATCATCCGCGAGCGGAACATCACCTTCGACGGCTGATGCCGCATGAAGTGATGGACAAAGCGTTGCACGCCCGCCATATGCGCCCCGCCCCGGAACGGCGGGGCGCATCCCGGGAGTGACACCCTTGTCCAACGCCATCATCGGCCGCCGCGCCCTCGCCGGCCTGCTCGCGGCCCCTGCCTTCGCCCCCAGCCTGGCCGGCGCGCAGGAACCCTATCCCAGCCGCCCCATGCGCTTCATCGTCCCCGTCGCCGCCGGCGGCTCGGCCGATGCCCAGGCGCGCCGCGTGGCGCAGCGCCTGGCCGAGCGCTGGGGCCAGCCGGTGGTGGTGGAAAACCGGCCTGGGGCGAATGGCATCGTCGCCGTGCAGAACTTCCTGCAGGCGCCGCCCGATGGGCACACCGTCTTCGCGACGCCCTCAGGGCCGATCGCGATCAACCCGAGCCTCTACCGCAACCTGCCCTATGACCCCTTCCGGGATTTCAGCTTCGCCTCGCTGATCAGCGTGATCCCGCTGGTACTGGCGGTGCATTCCTCGGTGCCGGCGAACACCCTGCCTGAGCTGGTGGCGCTGACCCGACGCCAGGGCGCGAGCTTCGCCTTCGCCAATGCCGGCGTGGGCACGCCCTCCCACCTCTCCATCGCCATGTTCCGCACCATGGCGGGCGGCGGCGACGTGACCTCGGTGCCCTTCGGCGGCTCCGCCCCCGGGCTCACCTCCATCGTCGGCGGGCAGACCCAGGCGATGTTCGACGCGGCGGTCTCCATCGCGCCCTTCTTCCGCGACAACCGCCTGAAGCCCATCGGCGTCGCGCATGGCGAGCGCCTCTCGATGCTGCCGGAGGTGCCGACGCTGATCGAGCAGGGCGCGCCCAACTTCCTCTCCGCCACCTGGATGAGCCTCTGCACCCATGCGGCGACGCCGCGCGACCGCACGGCGCGCCTGGCCGCCGAAGTGGATTCCATCCTGGCCGAACCCGCCCTGCGCGAGCTGCTGACCAACCAGGGCGCCTTCGTGCGCGGCGGGACGCCTGAGGATTTCGCCGCCTTCGCCCGTGCCGAGGCGGAAAAATGGGGGCGGCTGGTGCGCGAGACGGGCGCGAGCGTGGACGCGTGACTTTGGTTATACTGTAACGTATTGCATGCAATTCGGCCCTGCGCCAGAAGCGGCGCATGGCCGGCCAATCCACCCGCATCGCCCATGCGCTGCGCGCCCGCATCTTCGCGGGCGAGCACCCGCCGGGCAGTCGCCTCGCCGAGATTCCTTTGGCCGAGGTGCTCGGCGCCTCCCGCACGCCGGTGCGCCTGGCCCTCGCGCAGCTCGAGGCGGAGGGGCTGGTCCAGGCCTCGCCCGGCGGCGGATTCCTGGTGCGCCGCTTCACCCTGCCCGAGATCGAGGACGCCATCGCCGTGCGCGGTCAGCTGGAAGGCATGGCCGCCAGGCTGGTGGCCGAGCAGGGCCTGGCGCCGGCCACGCGCCAGACCCTGGAGGCCAGCCTCGCCGCCGGGGATGCGGCGCTGGAAGCCCCCGCGCTCGATGCCGCGGCACTGGCCGCCTATGGCGACATGAACACGAAATTGCATGCAATTCTTCTGGAGGCGGCGGGCAATGCGGCGCTGAACCGTGCATTGGCCGCCATCACGGCACTTCCCTTCGCCGCCGCCTCGGCCCTCGTCCCGCATGAGGGCAGCGCCACCGCGCGCCATGCCCTGCTGCGCCACGCCCACCATCAGCACCATCTGCTGGTCGAAGCGCTGGTGGCCGGCCAGGGCAGCCGCGCCGAGGGCCTCATGCGCGAGCATGCCGAGAATGCCCGCCGCAACCTCCGCCTGATCCTCGCCGCCGGCGAGCCGGGCGTGACCCCGCTCATCACGCCAGCCTGAGAGGAAACACGATGTCCAAGCCGCCCTTCCGCGCCGACCATGTCGGCAGCCTGCTGCGCCCCATCCCGCTGCGCGAGGCGCGCGCCGCCCGCGCCGCCGGCACGCTGAGCGCCGAGGCGCTGCGCGCCGCCGAGGATGCCGCGATCACCACCGTCATCGCCGAGCAGAAGGCGATCGGCCTCAAGGCCGTCACGGATGGCGAGTTCCGCCGCGCCTTCTGGCATTTCGACTTCCTGGCCGGCCTCGGCGGCGTCGAGATGTATGAGGCGGACCAGGGCATCCAGTTCCAGGGCGGCCAGACCAAGGCCTATGGCCTGAAGGTGACTGCGCCGATCCGTTATGAGGGCCACCCCTTCGTGCGCGACTACAGCTTCGTGGCGGCGAATGCCGGGGGTGCCGCGCCCAAGATCACCATCCCCTCCCCCTCCGTGCTGCATTTCCGCGGTGGCCGCCGCGCGGTGGATGCCCACACCTACCCCGACATGGCGGGCTTCTTCACCGATCTGGGCGAGGCCTATGCCGCCGCCGTGGCCGATTTCGCCACCGCCGGCTGCCGCTACCTCCAGCTCGACGAGGTGAACATCGCCTATCTCTGTGATCCGGAGCAGATCGCGGGCCTCAAGGCGCGCGGCGAGGAGACGGAAGGCCTGCTCGGCCGCTACGCCGACCTGATCAACCGCGCCATCGCGGGCCGGCCCGCCGACATGTTCGTCTCCATGCATCTCTGCCGCGGCAATTTCCGCTCGATGCACATCGCGGCCGGCGGCTACGACCCGGTGGCCGAGGTGCTGTTCAACGGCATCAACGTGGATGCCTATTTCATGGAGTATGACGACGAGCGCTCGGGCAGCTTCGCGCCGCTGCGCTTCCTGCCCAAGGGCAAGACCGTGGTGCTGGGCCTCGTCACCTCCAAGCGCGGCGAACTTGAATCCAAGGACCTGCTGAAGCGCCGCATCGAGGCGGCGGCGAAGCACGCGCCGATCGAGCAGCTCGCCCTCAGCCCGCAATGCGGCTTCGCCTCGACCGAGGAGGGCAATGTCCTCACCGTCGAGGAGCAATGGGCCAAGCTGCGCCTCTGCGTCGAGGTGGCGCAGGAGGTCTGGGGCAGCGTCTGACCGGCCCTCAGCGGCGCGTCTGGCCGGTCAGGCGCCCCTGGGCGTCATAGTGGCGGATTGTATCGCCCCGCGCCTCCGAACGGCCGGTGCTGCGGCCCTGCGCGTCGTAATGGCGCGTGGTGTCGCCCCGCACCTCGCTGCGCCCGACCGAACGGCCCTGCGCGTCGTATTGCCGCAGCGTGTCCCCGCTGCGCTCCACCCGGCCGGCAGAGCGGCCCTGGGCGTCATAGTCGCGCCGCGTGTCGCCGCGGAATTCGCTGCGACCGACCGAACGTCCCTGGGCGTCGTACTGGCGCAGCGTGTCGCCATTGCGCTCGGTGCGGCCGATGCTGCGGCCTTGCGCGTCATAGTCGCGCTTGGTCTGGGCGCCGGCGGGCGGGATGGTGAGCAGCAGGGCTGCGAGGAAGGCGGGCCACATGCAGGGAAATTTCCCCGCCGGTCATGGCGTCAAGAAGGCAGCAATCGGGCGATGGTGACCCGTTTCTCCGTACCGTCCTCCAGTTCCAGCGTGGTCGGCACGGCATGGGTGGAAAGCGCCACCAGCCCCTCGCGCGGGAGGTAGGCGCGGCCCGGATCGGCCACCAGCACCTCGGCGCCCGCCGCCGCCATGGCGCGCAGCCAGGGCAGGATATGCGCCGTCATCGGCGCCTCGTAGCAGACATCGCCGCAGAGGATCACGTCCCAGCGGCAGGGGCTGCCCACCACATCCTCGGCCAGCGTCGTGACGGTGACGCCGTTCAGCGCGGCGTTCATGCGGATGGCGGCGATGGCGAGCGGGTCGATCTCCGCCGCCTCCACCAGCGCGGCCCCCGACTGCGCGGCGATGATGGCCGCGATGCCGCAGCCCGCCGCGAAATCCAGAACGCGCTGTCCCTGCACCATGGCGGGCGCATCGCGGATGGCGCGCGCCAGCGCTTGCCCGCCGGGCCAGGCGAAGGCCCAGAAGGGCGGCTCGATGCCGGCTTCACGCAGGAATTCCTCGCTGGCCTGCCAGATGGGGGTGATCTCGCTCGCCAGATGCAGGCGCAGGCCCGGCAGCAGCGGCGTCTCGGCGATCGCGGTCTGGGCGCGGATGAAGGCCTCGGCGCCCCCGGACGCGCCCGCGCTCACATCCGCCCGATCACGATGGCGAGCCCGGCCAGCAGCCCGACCTCACGGTTCAGCTTGAACAGGGTGAGGCAATGGCCCGGATTGTAGATGTCGAGATCCACCACCTGGTAGATCAGCAGCGCCGCCGGCATGGCCAGCGCGATGTAGAACCAGGAATTCAGACCCGAGATCCAGCCCGTCAGAGCAAGGAGCGCGAGCGTCATCGCGTAGCAGCCGGCCAGGAAGGGACGGGTCCTGGCGCCGAATTTCAGCGCGGTGGAGCGGATGCCCACCATCGCGTCATCCTCGCGGTCCTGGTGGGCGTAGATCGTGTCATAGCCGAGGATCCAGAAGATCGTCGCCACATAGAGCACCAGCATGGCGAGGCTGAAACCGCCGCTCGCCGCGACCGGCCCCATCAGCGCGGCCCAGCCGAAAGTGAAGCCCAGCATGAGCTGCGGATAATCCGTGACGCGCTTGGCCAGCGGATAGAGCAGCACCGGCAGCAGCGAGAGCACGCCGAGCCAGATCGCGGTCCAGTTCAGTTGCAGCAGGACCAGCAGGCCGATCGTGCAGAGCAGCGCGAGGAAGGCCACCGCCTGCCGTGGCGAGACGGCGCCTGAGGCGAGCGGCCGGCCGCGCGTGCGCTCCACCAGCCGGTCGATGTCGCGGTCCCAGAGGTCGTTCACGACGCAGCCCGCGCCGCGCATGACCACGGCACCGACGAAGAAGAGCAGGATGAGCCAGATGCCCTGGAGCCAGCCCGTCGCCTGAAGCGCGATGCCCCAGAGGCCCGGCAGGAACAGCAGCCAGGAACCGATGGGCCGGTCCGCCCGCATCAGCAGCGCATAGGGGCGCCACGCCGGCGGCAGGTTGGAGACCCAGCCACCGGTGCGGATATCGGTATATGCCTGCTTCCCTTGCATGCTTCGTTGCAGCACGTCAGATCAGCGCATGTCCATCCCCCGTCTTCACGCCGAAGGCCCCCTCGCCCCGGGAATCGAGCTGGCGCTCACCCCGGCCCAGGCGCACCACATCGGCCATGTGCTGCGGCGCGCGCCCGGCGCGGCGCTGCTGGCCTTCAATGCGACCGATGGCGAATTCGCCGCCGAATTGACGGCGCTGCGGAAGGATCGCGGCGCGATGCGTCTCGGCGAGCGGCTGCGCGCCCCTGCGCCCGAGCCTGAGCTGCGCGCCCTGGTCGCCGCACTCAAGCGCGAGGCCATGGACTGGGCTGTGGAGAAGGCGACGGAGCTCGGCGCCACGCGCATCCAGCCCGTGCTCACGCGGCGCTGCGTGGCCGCGCACAGCAACACCGAGCGCCTCTCAGCCATCGCCCGGGCCGCGGCCGAGCAATGCGAGCGGCTGTCCCTCCCGGCCGTCGCCGAGGCGCGCCCGCTGCATGCCGTGCTGGATGCCTGGGACGGCGCCCCCCTGCTGGTCGCGGCCGAGCGGCGCGAGGCGCAGCCCATTCATGACATTTTGGAGAGACTCACGGCGCCCTGTGGCTTTCTCGTCGGGCCCGAGGGCGGCTTCGAGCGGGCCGAGCTTGACGATCTGGCCCGGCGCCCCTTTGTATCGCTCGCAACACTGGGGCCGCGCATCCTCCGCGCGGAGACGGCGCTGGTGGCGGGACTGGGTGCCATCTCCCTGGCGCTCGACGCCCGGCGCTGACCGCTCTGACACGAATGAAAGAACCGCATGTCCAATCCCGGCCAGGCTGACCCCACGCCGATCACCTCCGCGCGCCAATTGGCCGAATGGTTCGCTGCCGGCTGCAAGCCGAAATCCGCCTGGCGCATCGGCACGGAGCACGAGAAGTTCGGCTTCCGCCGCACCGACTTCACCCCGCCGGACTACGAGCACCAGGGCATCCGCGCCATGCTCGAAGGCATCATGCAGAAGGGCTGGGCGCCGATCCGCGATGGGGCGAACGTCATCGGCCTGACGCGCGGCTCGGCCTCGGTCAGCCTCGAGCCGGGCGGCCAGTTCGAGCTGTCCGGCGGGCCGATGGAGGACCTCCATGCCGCGCGCCTCGAGCTCGCGGCGCATCTGCGCGACGTGCATGAGGTGGCGGGGCCGCTCGGCCTCGGCTTCGCGGGGATGGGCTTCCATCCGGTGGCGCGGCGCGAGGACATGCCCTGGATGCCCAAGAGCCGCTACGCGATCATGCGGCGCTACATGCCCACGCGCGGCAGCATGGGCCTCGACATGATGCTCCGCACCTCGACCGTGCAGGTGAACCTCGATTTCGGCGACGAGGCGGACATGGTGGAGAAGCTGCGCGTCTCGCTGGCGCTGCAGCCGCTGGCCACCGCACTCTTTGCCTCCTCGCCGCTGCGCGAGGGCAAGCCGTCGGGCTACAAGTCGCTGCGCGGCCATGTCTGGTCGGACACCGACCCGGACCGCACGGGCATCCCCGCCCTGGTCTTCGAGGAGGGGTTCGGCTTCGAGCGCTTCGCCGAATACGTGCTGGACGTGCCCATGTATTTCGTGGCGCGCGACGGCCAGCTGCTGGACGCGACGGGCCAGAGCTTCCGCACCTTCATGGCCGGTGGCCTGCCGAGCCTGCCCGGCATCGAGGCCACGATGGGCGATGTCGCGGACCATGTGACCACCGTCTTCACCGAGGTGCGGCTCAAGAAGTTCCTGGAGATGCGCGGCTCGGATGCCGGCTCGGCCGCGATGATCCAGGCGCAGCCCGCCTTCTGGGTCGGGCTGATCTATGACGACGCGGCGCAGAAGGCGGCGCGCGCCCTCACGCGCGACTGGACCGTCGCGCAGATGCACCAGCTGCGCGCCGATGCTCCCCGCCTCGCGCTCGAGGCCGGGATTGCCGGCCGTTCGCTGCGCGACGTGGCGCGCGACGCGCTTCTCATCAGCGAGGGCGGCCTCAAGGCGCGGGGCCTCGGCGAGGAGATCTACCTCACGCCGCTCTGGGAGATCGTGGAAAGCGGCATGACCCAGGCCGACCGCATCCTGGAGATGTTCCACGGCCCCTGGCAGGGCGATGCCCGCCAGGCGCTGCCCTTCACGGAGCTTTGAGGCGGCGCAAGGCCGGGGCGGGCGCCCCGGTCTAGCCTCGGCGGACCCTGCCGAGGAGCCTGCCATGCCCGTCCTGTCCGTCGCCGATCTCTTCGCCGCCAAGGCCGCCGCCCAGGCACGCCGCCAGGCCGAGGAGGAGGCCGCGCGCGAGGCCCACCAGGCCGAGCTCAAGGCCTTCGCCGAGAAGCTGATGACCTATCAGATCACGGAGGACGACAAGCAGCGCGCGCTGACCAAGATCCGCCGCGCCTTCGAGAATGGCGAGAAGGAGGTGATGCTGATCCGCTTCCCCTCCGACATCTGCGAGGACCAGGGCCGGCGCATCAACAACCGGCTGGAGGGCTGGCAGGAAACGCTGCCAGGCGTCCTCAAGCACGTGCATGAATGGTGGGAGAAGGAGCTCGCCCCGGGTGGCTTCACCTTCGGCGCCCGGGTGCTGGATTATCCAGGCGGGATGCCCGGCGATATCGGCCTCTTCATCGGCTGGCCCGACCAGCTGGGCTGATCGGGCCAGTGGGCCCCGGGCCTATTGCAGCTCGGCGCAGCCATTGGGTGCGGCGGTGCCCGCCAGGCGATCGGCCATCCAGCGCAGATACATCGGCTCCGCCACGCCGGGTGTGGTGAAGTGCGACTGCGCGCCGGGCAGCTGCACGCGCGAGACATTGCCGCCCATCCCGCACATCTGCCGCTGATAGGCGGCGCCCATGGCAGGCGGGACGGTCGTGTCATGCGTGCCCCAGTAGATCACCACCGGCGCCACCGGGCGCACCGGCGCCACGCTGCCCGCCACGAAGGCCCGTGCCCAGTTCAGCAGGTTGCCCGGCTGCTCGCTCAGCAGGGAGCGATAGGTGGTGCCATAGGCGAAGTTCAGCGTGTCGCTCAGCACGTGCATGCATTTGCGACGCATCAGGCCATCCAGCACGCGGGCGCCATCGGCCGTGAAGATGTCCGTCATCTGGACGTTCGGGAAGGCGGCCGCGGCGCCCCAGATGCTCATGGACATGTGCGCGAAGTCGAAGATGTTGGAGGAAAAGCCGCTGACCAGGCCCTGCACGAAGGCGGAGGCGCCTGCCTCGGTCATCTCGCCGGGCGGCACGGTGGCCGAGATGACCTCGGGCGCCATGGCCACGAAGCCCTGCATCCGGATGCCGTCGAAGGCCGTGCCGCGCCGGGCGATATAGTCGCCGAGGCTCGCCGCCGCGACAGCGGCGCCGCCGCCCTGAGACCAGCCGTAGATGATCGCCCGCCGATCCGGCCCGGAGAGGCCCATGGCGCCCGCCGCGCGGATGGCGTTGATCGCATCCCGGCCATTGGTGGCCGCGATGGCGTATTGATGCGCCCCCGGCCCACCCTGGCCCTGGTAGTCGGTCGCGACGACGACATAGCCGCGCTGGATCATGGTCTCGACGCCGGGCACGCCGTAGTCGTTCCAGGAATTGCCCGAGGGCATGAAATACTGGTTCAGACCCTGCGCCGGGTCGAGCATCTGCGAGGGGCCGCAATTGGCCGCCGTGCCGGTCGTGCCATGCGCCCAGGAGATGATGGGCCGCCCGGCCTGCGGCATCTGCCCGCGCGGGGTGATGACGAGGGCGGTGGAGATGGTCGGCCGCTCCTGCACGTCGGAGGAGACATAGGCGATGCGCCAGGCCTGGGCATTGGGGATGGAGGTCGCCACCGACTCGCGCTGCAGCACCTCGCCCAGCTTACCGCGCGGGGCCAGGCCCTGGGCGCGCTGGTAGAAGGGAGGAAGCGCCACCGGCAGCGGGACGGCGGGGCGCGCGGCCTGGGCCGGGCGCGGGGTTCGCGCGGGGGCCTCTCCCTGGGCCCAGGCGAGCCCCGGGGCCATGGCGAGAAGCCCGGCCGAAAGCAGGCGGGCGAGCGAGGATGACATGCGGCTTTCCTTCCGGTGATGTGGCGCGGGCCTCCATTCCGGGGGAGGCCTTGCCCGCATCATGCACGGACGGCGCGGCATGCGTATTGTGATTGATCAATCCGCGCGGAACGAAAACCCGCGCCGCCGGTGGGCGGCGCGGGCCGGGCTTCAGTTCCCGATGCGGACCGAGCGCAGCGGGAAGCCGTTATCGGCCTGCTGCACCAGCGTCACGTTGTTGCGCGCCGCCCAGACCACCTGCTGCTGGTGCAGCGGGATATAGGCCACGTCCGACTGCAGCAGGCGCGTCGCCTGGGTGATCAGCTCCTGCCGGCGGGCGGGCACGGTCTCCACGGCGATCTGGTCCACCAGCGCGTCAAAGGCGGGGTTGGAATAGCCGCCATTGTTGAACACGCCGCGGGTGCCGTCCCGCGTGCCGGCCAGGTTGAACAGCGCGTTGTGGGCGTCATAGGTGTTGGGCGTCCAGCCGAGCAGGTAGAAGCTCGTGTTGTAGCGGGGCGCATTCACCTCGGCGAAGAAGCGGGCGCGGGTCTGCGCCGCCAGCGTCACGCGCACATTGATGCGGGCCAGCATGGCGACGACGGCGGTGCAGATCGCCTCGTCATTCACGTAGCGGTCGTTCGGGCAATCGAGTGTCACGCCGAAGCCATTCGGGTAGCCCGCCTCGGCCAGCAGGCGGCGCGCGGCCTCGAGGTCGAGCGGCAGGCGTGTGTCATTCGCCTCCAGGAAGCCGTTCACGCCGGGGCCGAAGATCTGCCCCGCCGGCCGCGCCTGGCCGCGCATCACGCGCGTGGTGATCGCCTGGACATCAATGGCCTGGTAGATCGCGCGGCGCACGCGCACATCCTGGAAGGGATTGCGCCCGCGCACGTCGCTCTTCAGCAGTTCGGCGCGGTTCTGGTCCATGCCGAGATAGATGGTCCGCAGTTCCGGTCCCTGGATGATCCGCATGTTCGGCGTGCGGCCGATGCGCTCCATGTCCTGCGGCGGCACGGTATAGACCATGTCCACCTCGCCCGAGAGCAGGGCGGCCACGCGCGTTGCGTCATTGGCGATGACGTTGAACTCGACGCGCGTCAGGTTGTGCGTCGGCGTGTCCCACCAGAGCGGGTTGGGGGCCAGCACGGTGCGGCGATCGGGCTCCCGGCTCACCAGCACGAAGGGGCCGGTGCCCATGGCGTTGCGGGTGGCGAAATTCTCCTCGCGCGAGGTGAGGTCGGCCACGCGCTGGGCGCCGTGCCGCTCCAGCCAGGCCTTGCTCATGATGCCGAAGCTGGTGAGTTCCTCCGGCAGGATGGGGCTGGGGACGCGGGTGATCAGGTCCACCGTGAAGTCGTCCACGCGGCGCACCTCGGCGACCGCCGCGAAGTAGGAGGTGATGTTGGAGCCGGGGCCGCGCGCGCGGGCAATGGAGAAGACCACGTCATCCGCGGTGAAGGGCGAGCCGTCGGAGAAGCGGACATTGCGGCGCAGGTGGAAGCGCCAGGTCAGCGGGTCCACCTGCTCCCACCGCTCGGCCAGCGCCGCTTCCAGGCGCAGGTTGCGGTCGCGCCGGATCAGCGGCTCGTAGATGTTCGCGTTGAAGGTGAGGAGGAAGGTCTCGGACCGCGTATAGGGGTCCATCGAGTTGACGTCGCCGTCATTGGCCCAGCGGAAAAGATTGGCCTGCGCCGGGGCGAGGCCGAGGCTCACGGCCAGCGCCGCCGCAGCCAGGAAGGGACGGAACATGCAACTCTCCCGAAAACGAAAATGCCGGCACAGGCTAGCCCCGTGCCGGCATCGTGACGAGTGGGAGAGGGCCTGAAATCAGGCGGCGCGGAAGGCCACCGGCAGGCTGGCGACGGCGTTGTCGATCAGCGCAGCATCGGCCGTGGCATCGTGGCGGGCCACGATGATGTCGCGCACGGCGGCGGTCGCGATCTCGGCGGCGGCGTTGCGCACCTCGGTCACAGCGCTCGCCTCGGCGGCGGCGATGCGGTCCATCGCCATGCGCTCGCGGCGCTTGGCGGCGGCCTCGGCCTCGGCGCCCGCGGCCGCGGCGAGGCGCTGGGCCTCGGCCTGGGCGCGCTCGATCATGGCGGCCGCCTCGGCGACGGCGGCCTCACGCTCGGCGGTGGCCTGGGCCAGCATGGCCTCGGCCTCCTCGCGCAGGCGGCGGGCTTCGTCGAGTTCGGCGCGGATGCGCTCGCCGCGGGCGTCGAGCATCGCCGTCGCCCGGCTCCAGGCCATCTTGCCGAAGAGGACGACGAAGATGACGAAGCTGGCGGCAACCCAGAACTTGGGATCTTGCAACATCAGCGGCCTCCCTGGCTCGCGGCGCGGTCCACGGCGGCGGTCACGTCGTTGGCCGGGGCGGTGATGGCGAGGCGGTTGAGCATGGCCGTCGCCGTCTCGCCAGCGACTTCGCGCAGCGCGCCCATCGCCTGGTCTCGCGCGGCGCGGACCTGTTGTTCGGCCTTCGCCACCTGGGCGGCAAGGCGGGCATTGATCTCGGCTGCCTGGGCGGCCGACTTGGTCTGCGCCTCGACCATGGCGGCCGAGATGGCGGCCTGGGCCTCGGCACGGGCGGCAGCGGTGGCCGCCCGGATTTCGGCAAGGGCGGCCTCACCCGCCGCCTGCGCGTCGCGCGCGGCGTCGAGATCGGCCGCGATGCGCGCAGCGCGTTCATCCAGGACCGACGCCACCTGCGGCAGCGCGTAGTTCTTCAGGACGAAGTAGAGGAAGCCAAAGATGATCAGCAGCCAGACCAGCTTGCTCATCATCAGTGGGTTGGCAAAGTCGAGCTGCGGCATGGCGATATCCTGGGGCTCAGAAACCTGGGGCTCGGAAGCCTGGGGCCCTGGGCCCGAAGCAGGGAAACGAAGGGCGGGGCCGCAAAGGCCCCGCCCGACGCGCTCAGGCGAACAGGATGAGGAAGGCGATCAGCAGCGCGAAGAGCGCCACGGCTTCCGTCAGCGCGAAGCCCAGAATGCCGATCGGGAAGACGGCGTCGCGGGCGGAGGGGTTCCGCGCCACGCTGGTGATCAGCGAGGAGAAGATGTTCCCGATGCCCAGGCCAACGCCGAACAGCGCGATGACGGCGATGCCAGCCCCGAGGGCCTTGGCGGCAGCAACTTCCATGTTCTCAATCCTTCTGTTTGCTGAGAAGCAGGTGGGGACGGCCCGTGCTCAGTGCAGGTGCACGGCGTCGTGGAGGTAGATGCAGGTGAGGATCGCGAACACATAAGCCTGCAGGAACGCGACCAGCACTTCGAAGCCGACCAGCGCGACGTTGATCGCGAGCGGCATGACGGCGATGAACGGACCGACCGCGCCCAGGCCCGCCAGCATCACCACGAAGGTGGCGAAGACCTTCAGCATCACGTGGCCCGCCACCATGTTGGCGAAGAGACGGATGGAGAGGCTGATCGGGCGCGAGAGGTAGGAGACGATCTCGACCGGAATGATGATGGGCGCGAGCCAGATGGGCGCGCCCTCGGGGAAGAAGTAGCCCAGGAACTTCTTGCCATGCAGCGAGATCGCGACCGCCGTGATGAGCACGAAGACGATCATCGCCATGACGAAGGTCATGCTGATGTGGCTGGTGTAGGTGAAGGCGTAGGGGAACAGGCCCAGCATGTTCCCGAACAGGATGAACATGAACAGCGTGAACACGAAGGGGAAGAAGCGGCGGCCTTCGTCGCCGATCTGCGCCAGCACCATGTCGTCGATGAAGCCATAGGCGCTTTCCGCCAGGCTCTGCATGCGGCCGGGCACCACGGCGCGGTGCCGCATGCCCCAGGCCATCAGCGCGACGATCAGGGCGCCGGAAATGAGCATGTAGAGGTTGGACTGCGTGAAGCCGACCGAGCGGCCGACGGCACCGAGCGCGGGCGCCAGATCGAACTGACTGAGCGCGTCAATCGCTTTCCCCTCAACGGCCACCGCGCACCTCCAGCTAAAGACAGATCAACCCTTGCGAGCGCCGGACCGGGGATTGAACAGGCGATACACGTTCAACACGCCGGCGGCGGCCCCCAGGACGAAGAACACGAGGAAGAGCCAAGGCCAGGTGCCAAGCCACCGGTCCAGCATGAAGCCAAGCCCCACACCGACCACCAGCGCGGAGACGACCTCCACACCGGCCCGGAGACCAAACCCCCAGGCGGAATTCGGGAGGCCGCCTTGTCCAGCCTCCGGCTTGTCGAGACCTTGGCGGTCCCGTGCGGCCTTGAGGCGACGCTTCAGCGAATCCCGGTTGTCCACCATGGCTCCTTCCCTCAGTTTTCATCTGGAAGGCGAGGCTGCCTCTATGGCGGCGCAGCATGACTGTCAAGCGCGCGCGGCCCCGGAAAGCGACGCCGAAAGCTACCCTTCCGCCATCGCCACGGCCTCGCCCAGGTCCACGGAAAGCAGGCGGGAAACGCCGCGTTCCTGCATGGTGACGCCGAACAGCCGGTGCATCCGCGCCATGGTCAGCGCGTGATGGGTGACGATGAGGAAGCGCGTCCCCGTCTCGGCCATGCTGTCCAGCAGGTCGCACAGGCGCTCGACATTGGCGTCGTCCAACGGCGCATCCACCTCGTCCAGCACGCAGACGGGCGCAGGGTGGCAGCGGAACACCGCGAAAATCAGCGAAAGCGCGGTCAGTGCCTGCTCGCCGCCCGAGAGCAGCGAGAGGGCGGAGAGCTTCTTGCCCGGCGGCTCGGCATAGATTTCGAGCCCCGCCTCCAGCGGGTCCTCGCTGCCGACCAGCGCCAGATGCGCCCGCCCGCCGCCGAAGAGCTTGCTGAACAGCGCCCGGAACTCGCGGTCCACCTGGTCGAAGATGGCGCGCAGCCGCTCCCGCGCCTCGCGGTTCAGGTGCCCGATGGAGCCGCGCAGCTTGGCGATGGCCGAGCCCACCTCCTCGCGGTCGCGCTGGATGCCGGCGATGCGGGCCTCCAGCTCCTCCAGCTCGGTCTCGGCGCGGAGGTTGACGGGGCCCACCTCCTCCCGCTCGCGGATCAGGCGCTCGGCCCGCCTCCGGGCGCGTTCCTCGGCGGCGTCGGAAATATCCTGGGGCGGGGCCGGCAGCTCGGCCGATTCGCCCAGGCGCTCCAGAATGCGGGCCGCCAGCGCCTCGCCGGCCTGCAACGCCGAGTCCCTCGCGGCCTCGGCACGAAGGGCGGCCTCGCGCGCCTGGACCAGCGCGGCCTCGGCGCCGCGGCGCACCTCCTCGCGGGCCCGGGCCTGGCCCTCGGCGCCGTCGAGCTTCGCGCGGGCTTCCGCATGGGCGGTCTCGGCCGCCTCGAGCCGGCGGGCGGCCTCGGCGGCGGCGCCCGCCACCCGCTCGGGCAGGGCCTTGGCGGCTTCGCGGCGGGCGAAGGCCTCGGCGCGGCGCGATTCGAGACCGGCGAGGCGCGCCGCGGCGTCCTGCAGGCGCTGCGCCCAGGCGGCGCGCTCGGCCAGCGCGGCCTCGCGCCGGGCCGCGAGGCCCTCGCGCTCGGCCTTGAGCGCCAGGGCCCGTCCGCGCATCTCGGCCGCCTTGCCTCGGATCCCGGCGAGCGCGAGCCGCGCCTGGTCCACCTGCGCCCGCGCCTCGCCGAGATCGGGCAGGGCCTGGCGGGCGGCGCGGGCGGCGGCCAGCGCCGCATCCGCCTCGCCCGATTCGGCGGCGATCCGCTCCTGCTGCGGGATGAGGGCGGCCAGCTGCGCCTGGGCCGCATTGTGCCGGCTGCGCAGGCTCGCCTGCTCCGAGCGGGCGCGGGCCAGCGCCGCCTCGGCCTGGCGGCGGGCCTCGCGGGCGGCGGATTCGGCGGCGAGCGCACGGCGGGCCGCCTCGGCTTCGGCCTCGAAGCCGACCACGGCGGGGCTGGCCGCCAGCACGGCCTCGGCCTCGGTCAACGCGGCCTGCGCCTCCGCGGCTTCGTCGGCCAGGCGCTGCGCCTGGGCGGCGTGTTCGGCGAGACGGCGCTCGGCCGCGGCGAGCTGGGCGGCGAGTTCGGCGACGCGGGCCTGGGCTCGGGAATGGGCGGGTTCGGCCGCGTTGCGGGCGGTGCGGGCCTGCTCCTCGGCGGCCTGGGCGCGCATCTCGGCCGCCGCCGCGGCAGCGCGGGCCTGTTCGGCGGCGCGGGCGGCGGGGGTGGCCTCCGCCAGCCGCGCCTCGGCCTGCCGCAGCCGGGCCAAATTCTGCAGGCGCGCCGCCCCGGCCTTGGCGGCGCCGGGCGCCAGCACATAGCCGTCCCAGCGCCAGAGCGCGCCGGAACGCGCCACCAGCGCCTGCCCGGGGCGCAGCGCCGCCTGGAGCGCCGCCCCATCCTCGACCAGGCCGATCTGCGAAAGGGCGCGCGCCAGTTCCGGCGGCGCGCCGACCAGCCCGGCCAGGGCCTCGGCGCCCTCCGGCAAGGGCGGCGCGGCTTCCAGGGGCGGCAGGGCGCGCCAGAAGCGGTTGGCGCCGGAACCGCGCCCGCCCTCCAGCCCCTCGCCCAGCGCGGCCCCCAGCGCCGCCTCCAGCCCTTCGGGGATGGTCAGCGTCCGCGCGATCGGCTCGGCCTCGCCCGCCGCATCGCCGGTGGCGGCGCGCAGCCCCTGCAGCTCGGCCTTGAGGCGGGATTCGGCGGCCTGCGCCGTCGCCTCGGCGGCGCGGGCGGCGGCGGCCTCGCGGGCGGCTTGCTCGCGCGCGGTGCGGCCGGCGGCGAGGCGGGATTCGGCCTCGCGCAGCGCCGCCTCGGCGGCGGCGGCGGCCTCGCGCGCGGCGGGCAGCAGGGCGGCATCGGGCATGGGCGGGGCCGCGCGCCGCGCTGCCTCCTCGCGCTGCCGGGCGGATTGCAGCCGCTGGGCGGCCGCGTTGCGGGCGCGCTCGGCCGCCCCGCGCTCGATCTCGGCGGCGCGGGCGGCATCGCGCGCGGCATTGGCGCGGCGCTCCGCCTCGGCCCGGGCGCGCTCCGCCGCCTCGAAGCCGGTGCGGGCCTCCTCCAGCGCGACCTCGGCCGCGGCCAGGGCCGCATCGGCCGCGTCCAGCGCGGCCCCAGGCACGCTCTGCGCCTCGGCCGTCGCGCGCTGGGCCAGGATCTGCGCGAGCTGCTCGGCCAGGCGCCGGGCGCGCTGGTCGCTGAAGGCCAGCTCCGCCGCCAATTGATTGGCCCGGGCGGCGAGCGAGGCGGCCGCCTCCGTCGCCGCCTCATTGGCCGCCTCCGCGGCGGCGAGCTCGCCCTCGAGCCCGGCGGCCTCGGCCTCCGCCGCCTCGATCCGGGCGGGCAATTGCGCCTCGGCCGAGGCGAGGCCCGCCGCCTCGCGCTGGGCGCGGGTCTCGGCGGCGCGGGCATCGCGCTCCACGCCGGCGGCGTCCTCGAGGTCGGCGAGCAGTTGGGCCAGCGCGGCCTCGGCCTCGGCCAGCGCCTCGGCGGCGCGGCCCGCTTCGGCGGCGATGTTCTCCGCCTCGACGCGGCGGCGTTCCAGCAGGGTGCGGGCCACGCCCTCCTCGGCGCGCGGCGCCTCGATGGCCGACAGCGCCGCGGCATGCAGGCGCACCGCCTCCTCGGCCGCGGCCTCGGCATGGGCGAGCGCCTGGGCGCGCCCGGCCTGGTTCTCGCGCGCCGCCTCGATCGCCGCCTCGGCGCGGGCGACGAGGATGGCGAACCATTCGCCCTCCGCATCGCGCACCAGGCCCGAGAGGTTGCGGTAGCGGTTCGCCTGCCGCGCCTGCTTGCGCAGCGCCTCCTGCTGGAGGTTCAGCTGCGCCAGCAGATCCTCGCTGCGGCCGAGATTGGTCTCGGCCTGGCGCAGCTTGAGCTCCGCCTCATGCCGCCGGGCGCGCAGGCCGGCGATCCCCGCCGCCTCCTCCAGCACCGAGCGGCGTTCCTCGGGCTTGGCGCCGATCAGCGTCGCCACACGGCCCTGGCTTACCATGCCCGAGGCGCGCGGGCCGCTGGCGAGGTCGGCGAACATGGTCTGCACGTCGCGCGCGCGGACCTCGCGCCCGTTGATCCGGTAATGGCTGCCCGAGCCGCGTTCGATCCGGCGGATGACCTCCAGCTCGGCCGCCTGGTCCATGGGCGCGGGGGCGACGCCTTCCGCATCCTCCAGGCTCAGCACCACCTCGGCGAGGTTGCGCGCGGGGCGGGTCGCGGTGCCGGCGAAGATGATGTCATCCATCTCGCCGCCGCGCAGGCTGCGGGCCGAGCTTTCGCCCATGGCCCAGCGCAGCGCCTCGACGACGTTGGACTTGCCGCAGCCATTGGGGCCGACAATGCCCGTCAGCCCGGGCAGGACGGGGACCTGCACGGGCTCGGCGAAGCTCTTGAAGCCGGCCACGCGCAGGCCGGTCAGCGTGGCGGAGAGCCGGCGTGGGGTGGGAAGTTCGCCGGAGAGATCCGGCGCCGCTTCGCTCACGTTCCCATCAATCAAGTACGGGGCGCGTCCTGCACCAGACGGGCGAACTGCTCGAAGGGCAGGTTGCCGCTGTGCAGGCGGCCGTTGAAGGCGAAGGAGGGCGTGGCGCGGATCTGGAACTCGCGCTCGGCCGCCATGCGGCTCTCCAGGATGCCCCGGCGCAGCGCCTCATCCGCCAGCACGGCGTCGAAGCGCGCGCGGTCCATCCCGGCGAGCGCGGCGATCCGGGCCAGTTCGTCGATCTGGCGGCCCTGGGCGAAGGCCCAGCGATCCTGCGTCTGGAAGAGCGTGGCGATGAAGGCCTCGTAGCGGTCCTCGGGCAGGGCGCGCGCCACGGCGGCAGCGGCCAGCGCCACGCCATCCAGCGGGAAGTCGCGCCAGACCATGCGGATGCGGCCGGTGTTCACCAGCTCGAGCTTCACGCGGGGCCAGACCTGGTTGTGGAAGGCCGCGCAATGGCCGCAGGTGAGCGAAAAGAATTCGAGGACCGTGACCGGCGCCGTCGCCTGGCCGGTGCTGCGCGCGCCGAGGCGCGGATCGGCCGGCTGGGCCGCCCCTTGGGCCAGCGCCAGCCCGGGCGCGCCGGCGGCGATGATTCCGAGACTGCGACGGGTGATCTGCATGGCCTGCCTCCGGCTCTGTTCACTGCCCCTAGAGATGGCGCAGGGGGGGCGGGATGTCCACCTTCACGGCTTGCGGGCGAAGACGCCCTGGGCCAGCCGCTCCAGCGCGAGGCGAAGCTCCTCGCCGGGCACGGCCTCCAGGCTCTTCTCCACACGCGGCGGCAGCGGGCCGGGGGCGGGGCGCCGGGGTCGCGCCGCCTCCACGCGCGGCGCCCGCTGCACGAAGGCGAGCTTGCGGACCGCGATCCGCCCCAGATGCGCGTTGATCCGCTGGATCAGTGCCGGCGCCCCCATGCCGAGCTCCATCGCGGCCGGCCCGGTGCAGGCGAGCGTCAGCGTCCCCGCTGAAATCCGCACGGGTTCGGCCATGCGGGCGATCTCGGGGCCCACCACCTGCGGCCAATCGGCCAGGATCTGCGCCGCGTCCGGGCTGCGCTTGCGGAAGGCCGGGCGGGTCAGGCGCGGGATCAGCGCGCCCAGCTCCTGCGGGCCCCCCCTGGACACGAAAGGGGTGGGCGTCTCTGACTTGGCCAATGACATCTCCCTTGGGCGCACATCCCTCCGCCGCCGAACTGCTCGCCTGGTATGACCGCGCGGCCCGGCGCCTCGCCTGGCGCGATGCGGCGCCCGACCCATACCGCATCTGGGTGAGCGAGGTCATGCTCCAACAGACGACCGTGGCGGCGGTCGGCCCGCGCTATGCCCGATTCCTGGCCCGATTCCCGGATGTGGCAGCGCTGGCGGCGGCCGATTGGTCCGAACTGGCGGAGGAATGGGCGGGCCTCGGCTATTACGCGCGCGCCCGCAACCTGCATGCGGCGGCACGCGCCATCATGGCCATGGGCGGCTTCCCCACCGATTCCACCGGCTGGCGCGCCCTGCCCGGCATCGGGCCCTACACGGCCTCGGCCATCGGCGCCATCGCGCTGGGCGAGCCTCTGGTGCCGCTGGATGGCAATGTGGAGCGGGTGGTGGCGCGCCTCTTCGCCATCGAGACCCCCCTGCCCGCCGCCAAACCCTTACTCGGCCGCCTCGCGGATGGCTTCACAGCCCAGCCCGCCATGCGCGCCCGCCCCGGCGATTTCGCCCAGGCGCTGTTCGACCTCGGGGCCACCATCTGCACGCCGCGCAGCCCCGCCTGCGCCATCTGCCCCTGGCGCGAGGGCTGCCGGGCGGCCGCGCGGGGCATCGCGGGCGAACTCCCCCGCAAATCCCCCAAGGCCGCGCGCACCGCGCTGCACGGCGTGCATTTCGCCCTGCTGGACGAAGCCGGCCGCCTGCTGCTGGAGCGCCGGCCGGAGAGCGGCCTGCTCGGCGGCATGCTCGCCCTGCCCGGCACCCCCTGGCGCGCCGAACCCTGGGCGGATGCCGAGGCGCTGGCCCACGCGCCCCGCACGGACCTCGACTGGCAGGCGCGCCCGGGCGTGGCGCAGCACGGCTTCACCCATCGGGACCTGACCATGCGGGTGATGCTGGCGCGCGTGCCGGAATTGCCCGAGGGCGTGCCGCTCGACCAGGCGACCCGCAGCCTGCCGAGCGCCATGAAGAAGTTGCTGCCGCTGCTCTGACGCGCGGCGCAACCGCAAGGGTGGGCCAGGAGGCGCCTCTATCGAACGACAGCCGCCCCCGAGCCGGGCACCGTCTCCGCCGCCACCAGGACCAGCAGCCGCAGCGCGCCTTTGGTCCCCGGCACATAGGTGGTGGCGACGGTCATGTTCGGCTGGCCTTCCGCGCCCGTGAGGCGAGATAGCCTGGGCGAACCCTCGCCCGATTGGCCCGGCTCCGCGGCCATCGGGAAGGGCGGCAGCACGGCACGCAGCGGCTCGGCCGGCGGGATGCCGCCATCCTGCGCCGGAATGCCATCGCCCCGCACATGGATCACGATGTTGCCCAAGCGGTCCACCAGCATGATCTGGGCGCGTTGCGGCAAGGCCATCGGGCGGAGAAGGTCGACCAGCAGCGTCACGCCGACCGCCCCGCCGTGCACGCCGATCGGCGTGCCGGCCGGGGAGCGGATGGGCTGGCCGAAATGCAGGGTCCCCCCGCGCAGGATCTGCGTCGCCGCCTCCCACTCGCTGACGAAGAACTCGTTCTGCTGATAGGTCTGGGCGAAGAAGGAGCGGCGCCCGACATTCACCAGGCGCTCGGGCGTGCCGGCGGTCGAGCAGATCAGCCAGCCATCCCCGCGGGAGACACCCAGCACCATCTGCGGTGGCAGGCCCTGGCGGACCGCCAGCAACAGCTCCGTGCAGGGGCGGTGATCGAACTCGCGCACCGGGGTGACCGTGCTGATCGCCTGCATCATGAGGCGGATGCCGTCGATGAAGCCGCTCACGCGCCCGGTCGCGTCGCGCGCAAGCCGCTCCGCCAGATCCCGGTCCGCGGCCTCGGCCTGGACCCGCCGCTCCGCGTTCCAGGAGAGGCCCTTTGAAAACCATCCGACAGCCCCGGCCCCCAGCGCCACGGCGACCAGCAGGATACTCAACCTTTTCATGATTCCTCCGTGGGGGCGCGGGAAGAGATCGTGTTGGTCGACCTCACCAGCCCACGCCTGACGTCGTTGAGGAATATAGACGATGAATGCAGAGCGTTCACTCAGGCTTTGTATAGTTTTGTTGCTCATCGACAATTTTTCATAGTTTAAATTGAAAAGAACTGGGGATCACTTTATTTGTCGGGCTCCAGAAATTGGACGCACCAATCCCCCGTCATTTCTGCCAACTGCCCGGATCATCCCCCGACGATTCCGACGGATCGGTCTGTCTGCGGCATGGCGGACTGTCACAGAGGCTTCCAGTGAAGGTCCAGATCGAGCGGCGCGCCCCCGCGTGAACCTTGCGGACCGCCTTCAGGCCGTCAGCATCCTGCCCACGCTTCGCGGCGCGGCGGGCATATTCGCGCGCCCGATCGGGATTTTTTCGCTGCTGCTCATCCTCGCCGCCGGCATCATCACGGGCGACAGCGTGCTGGAACGCAGGGCGCGCATCGAAGCCACCGAGAGCGCGGCGCGCGAACTTGAGAGCGTCTCCCTCATCCTCGCGGACCGCCTCGACCGCTCGCTCGAAGTCGTTGAACTCGTGCTGAGCGCGATGGTGGACCAGGTGATGCGCAACACCTTCGTCACGCCGGATGATTTCGCGGCGACCGCCACCGGCATTGCCGTCCATGACGAGTTGCGACGGCAGGTGCAGGGCCTGCCGCAGATCGAGGCGCTCGAGCTCTTCGACGCGCGGGGAGAGCTGCTGAATTCCTCCCGCGTCTGGCCCGTTCCGGAGCTCAGCCACGCCGACCGCGACCATTACTTCACCCTCCGCTCAGTCCCGGGGCGGCGCGCGCATCTGGGCGAGCCGAACATCGATCCGATCACGGGCCAGCGCACCATCCCGATGGGCCGACGGGTGAACAACCTCGATGGTGTCTTCGCGGGCTTCGTCGTGGCGAGCCTGCACGCCAGCTTCCTCGAGGCGCTGCATGAAGCGGCGAACCAGCATGTGGGTCAGGTGCAGGTCTTCCGGACCGATGGCATGCAACTGCTGGGCGGCGACCTGCACGACACGTCCTTCGAGCTGGGTCGGGCCATCGCGCGCGCGGCGCGCCAGGGGCCGATCCCCCAGCAGATGGAGTTTTGGCTGCAACCGCCCGATGGAAGCGGCGCGCGCCTCGCCGTCGCGCGCTGGGCGGCTCGCAGCTCGACCGTGGTCGTGGTGAGCCTGGAGCAGCGACGCATCCAGACGGGGGCGGACCGCTTCGTGCATCTGCTCCATTGGGCGGCGGCGACGCTGCTGCTGCTGACCGGGCTGCTGGGCCTTGTCGTCCTCGCGGCGCTCCGTGCGCAACGGCGCCTGGCCGAAGCGCAGCTTCGCGGCGCGGAGGCGGAGCGCCAGCGCCTTGCCGCCGCGGCGGAGATCGGTGCGCTCGTCGGTGTGATGCCGGTCATGCTGATGCATCTCAAGCCCATCCCTGGCGGCTGGGAGCCCAGCCTCGTCACCGGGGCCGTGGGCAGCGTGACGGGGCTCTCCGCCGCCGACATCACCGCCGCCTGGCTGGAGGCGACGCTGTTCGCCGAAGGCCGCGACGACATGGAGGCCGCGCTCGGGCGCGCCCTGACGGAAGGCGAAGCCGTGGTCGAGCGTCGCCTGCAGAATGTGGATGGCGGCATTCGCCTGATCGAGCTGCGCCTGCGCGCCGTCGGCAGGGGCGAGACCGGGCCAGAGGTCATCGCCGTGGTCACCGACGTGACACGCGAGCGGCGGGTGGCCGCCCAGCTTGCACATGCGAGCAAGCTCGCCACGCTGGGCGAGGTGGCCACCGGGATGGCGCATGAGCTGAACCAGCCGCTGGCGGCCATCAGCCTCGCCGCCGAGCTCATGGAGCGGCTGCTCCCGCCCCCGCTGCTCGCCGATCGCGTGCAAGCGAAGCTCACCATCATCATGCAGATGGTGGAGCGCGCCTCACGCATCATTGATCACATGCGCGTGTTCGGGCGTGCCGATCCAGGCCCCTTCGCAGCGGTGGACGTGCAGGAGCTGCTGGAGGCCGCGCGCCCCATGTTCGAGCTGCGCCTGCGCACCTCGCTCGCACGGCTTGATGTCTCGTTTCCGCCTGATTTGCCGCCCGTCCGCGCGCAAGCCAGCCTGCTCGAGCAGGTGCTGCTGAACCTCATCGTCAACGCCTGTGACGCCCATGCCGAGGCAGGGCAGCCAGGCCCGGGCCAGGAGCGGCGCATCCGCATCACCGCCGAGGCCCAGGGCGCGTCCGTGCAGATCGCCATCCAGGACAATGCGGGTGGCATCCCGGAAGCGGTCCTGCCGGATATCTTCCAGCCGTTCTTCACCACGAAGTCTCCGGGCAAGGGCACCGGCCTCGGCCTCTCGATCAGCTACGGAATCATCACGGAGCTCGGCGGCCAGATCCAGGCGCGAAACGCCGAGGGCGGGGCCTGCTTCCTGATCCATCTGCCAGCCGCCAACGCCTAGCCGCGGCGGCTGGCGCAGAGGGACGCGGGCCGAGGCTGAGGAGCGCGTCCCAGGCCATGGCCGCGAAGGGGATGAGCTTCGTCGGCTGACTCGAGATCCTCGAGGCGAAACACGCGCTCAACCCGCCCGACGTGCCGCTCGGCGAGGGCGTGGCGCAGCACGCCTTCACCCGTCGTGACCTGACCATGCGCGTGCTGGTGGCGCGGATGGCGGCGCTGCCCGCGGGCACGCCGCAGGATGCGGCCGCGCGGAGCATGCCGCGCGCGATGAGCAAGCTGCTGCCGCTGATCCCGCCTCTCTGACGGCCTGCTCTACCGCTCCGGTGCTTCCACCTTCGCGGATCCGACGCTAACCCAGCGCCGCGCGCAGCTTCCCGATCAGCGCCGCGCGGCTGGCCTCGTCGCCCGCCTTCTCGATCGCCTCCTCGATGCCGAGCAGCAGCGCGGCCCGCTCATTGTGCCAGTCCGGCCGGCCCACATTCTCGGGATGCGCGCGGCGGCCCGGGCGGGCCGGCAGGCGTTCGGGGATGGCGTGCGGCGCGAGGCGGAAGCCCTCATCCAGCACCGGGCGGATGATGCGCGCAGGGCTGAGGCCGGGGACCACGCCCGCCATCACCTGCATCGCTTCCGGCTCGCCATGCACGAGGAAGAGGCCGCCCTTCACCGGGCCGCGCGCGGCGATCCAGCGCAGCAATTCCGGCTGGTCGGCATGGCCGGAATAGCCCTCCACCATGGCGATGCGCGCCGCCACCTGGATGGTCTCGCCCTGGATGCGGACGCGCCGCGCGCCATCATGCAGCAGGCGGCCCAGCGTGCCCTCCGCCTGGAAGCCGACCAGCGCGACGACGGCGCGCGGGTCCCATAGCCGCGCCTTCAGGTGATGGCGGATGCGCCCTGCCTCGCACATGCCCGAGCCGGCGAGGATGATCTGGAAACCCTCCTGCCGGGAGAGCCGGCGGCTCGCCTCGCCATCCACGACATGCTCCAGCCGGTGCGAGGTGAGCGCATCGCGCAGCACATGCCCCGCCTCCGTGTCCATCGCATGCCGGGCGAAGACCTTGGTGGCGCGGGTGGCGAGCGGGCTGTCGAGGAAGATCGTCGTCTCCGGGATCGCGCCCGATTGCATGAGGGAGACGAGGTCCATCACCACCTCCTGCGCGCGCTCCACCGCGAAGGTCGGGATCAGCAGCGGGCCGCCGCGGCGGGCGGCGTCCCGCACGATCTCGGTGATGGCGGCGCGGCGCGCGGCTTCGTCCACCGGGGGGCGGTCCTCGTCGCCATAGGTGCTCTCGCAGATCAGGTGGTCCACGCCGCCGGTCTGGCTTCCCACCGGGCCGGTCGGATCGGGCTGCATGGCGCTGATGTCGGGCCCGATATCGCCCGAGACGAGGACGCGCATCTCGCGCTCGAATTCCAGCTCGATGGAGGCCGAGCCCAGCATGTGGCCCGCATTCCACCAGCGCGCGCGCAGCCCCGCGACCGGCGTCACCCATTGGCCGTAGCTGACGGGCGTGAAGGCGGCGAGCGTGTCCTCGGCATCGGCGGCGGTGTAGATCGGCTCCACCTCGTCGCGCCCGCGGTGGCGGTTGCGGCGGTTGAGCATCCGCACCTCGCTCTCCTGGATATGCCCCGAATCCGGCAGCATGCAGGAGCAGAGCTCGATGGTCGCTGCCGTCGCGTGGATGCGGCCGGCGAAGCCCTGCTTCACGAGGCGCGGCAACAGACCGGAGTGGTCGATATGCGCGTGCGTCAGCAGCACGGCGTCGATCTCGCGCGGATCGAAGGGGAAGGGCTCGTGGTTCAGCGCCTTCAGCGTCTTCGGGCCCTGGAACATGCCGCAATCCACCAGCACCTTCTGCCGCCCCCATTCGAAGAGCAGGCAGAGACCCGTGACGGTGCGCGCGGCGCCGCAGAAGGTGAGCGTGACGGCCATGGCCTCTCTTCCCTGATGATCGCGCTTGGAGGGCGATCTTGTGGCGCGCATCATGCGCCCCATCCGGCACTTTCTCCAGCCGGGAGGAACGGCCCATGACAGAAGACGAGCCCCATTCCGCCGCCTATCGCCTGGCGCTCTTCGACCGCGACTTCCTGCTCAGCCCCGCCATGCGCGGCGTGCGCCTGCAGGTGGAGTTCACCAAGGCGGATGACATCCTGCGCTCGGCCGGCATCCGCTCCACCATCGTGGTCTTCGGCAGCTCCCGCCTGCGCGAGGACGGGCCGGGCCGCCAGGCGCATTGGTATGCCGAGGCGCGGCGCTTCGGGCGGATCACCTCCGAGCGTGGCGGCGCCCTGCATCCGGTGGCCGGCGCGCGCGACCATGTGATCGCGACCGGCGGAGGGCCCGGGATCATGGAGGCGGCCAATCGCGGCGCGCATGATGCGGGCGCGCCCAGCATCGGCTTCAACATCCGCCTGCCGCATGAGCAGGTGCCCAACCGCTACACCACGCCCGACTTTACCTTCCAGTTCCACTATTTCGCGCTGCGCAAGATGCATCTCGCCATCCGCGCCCGCGCGCTGGTGGTCTTCCCCGGCGGCTTCGGCACGCTGGACGAGCTGTTCGAACTGCTGACGCTGCGACAGAGCCAGCGCCTGGGCCATGTGCCCATCGTGCTGGTGGACGAGGCCTATTGGCGCCGCATCGTGAACTGGGATGCGCTGGCCGAGGACGGCATGATCGACCCGGGCGAGCTTGATCTGCTGCGCTTCGTGGAAGATGCCGAGGCGGCCTGGGCCGCGCTCGACATCCGCCCGCCGCGGTGACCGTCAGGCCCAGAGGCGCTCGCGCTGCAGGTTGGTGTAGAGGCCGGCCACGAACTCGCCATAGCCGTTGAAGAGCCGCGTCGGCACGCGCTCGCCCGAGCCCAGCAGCCGTTCCGTCGCCTGGGACCAGCGGGGATGCGCGACCTCGGGGTTCACGTTTGCCCAGAAGCCGTATTCGGAGGGCTGGATCTTGAACCAGAAATTCTCCGGCCGGCGATCCGTCAGCGTGATCCGCACGACGGACTTGCCCGACTTGAAGCCGTATTTCCACGGGAAGACGACGCGGAAAGGCCCGCCATTCTGCGCCAGCAGCGGCTTGCCATACATGCCGACGGGCATGAAGGTCAGCTCGTTCATCGCCTCCGCGATGGTGCAGCCCTCGACATGCGGCCAGGGATACCAGCTCTGGCGCAGGCCCGGCATCACCGCCGGAAGCTGCGCGGTGGTGAAGGAGACGTAGCGCGCATTGGCGGTGGGCTCGACCAGCTTCAGCAGTTCCGAGAGCTGGAAGCCGGTCCAGGGCACGGTCATCGCCCAGGCCTCGACGCAGCGCAGGCGATAGATCCGCTCCTCGATCGGCAGCATGCGGATCAGGTCGTCCACGCCATAGGTGGCGGGCTTCGCCACCATGCCGTCCACCTGGATGGTCCAGGGGCGCATCGGCATGCGGCTGGCTTCGCGCACGATGTTCTTGCTCGTGCCGAATTCATAGAAATTGTTGTAGGTCGTCGCCTCGCGCTCGGGCGTGATCTCGCGCTCGGGGCGATAGCGCAGGTTGCGCTGGTGCTCGGGCAGCGGCGGCACCACGCCGGCCGCCTGCTGCGCGAAGGCCGTGCCCGGCAACAGGGCGGCGCCCGCGCCCATCAGGGCCCGGCGGTTCAGCACGAGGTGCTCCGGGGTGACCTGGCTTTCCGGGATCTCGTAGCCACGGCGGCGGCGGATCAGCATGGGGATGGCTCCTGGCGCATGTTCCACGCCCAAGGGTGGGCATCAGACCTTCTTCGTCAAGGATCGCGCGAAGGTTACGCCTTCACCACCAATCGGGTGCGAGCACGTGCAGCCCGTTCGCCTCGACGATGCGATCCCGCCCCGGACGGAGCCCGGCCTGGGCCAGGGCCAGGCTCTCCGCGTCGCGCAGCACATAGAGCACGCCGGGTTCGGGTCGCCCCTCCGCGAGGCGGGCCGCGACATCCGCGCGCAGGGCCGCCACGCGCCGGCCGTCGCTGCGCGCGAGGTAGATGGCATCCGTCGCCATGCGGTGATGCGCGGCGAAGACCGCGACCTCCTCCCAGGCCACCCCCTGGTTGGCGGCGGGCACGGCGCGGATGGCGCGATAGCGCGTCGCTGCCTCGGCCCAGAAGGGGTCGGAGAGGCGCAGCGGCACCTCTGCCGGCATCGGCGGGAAGAAGTAGGCCAGGCGCGCGACGCCCGGCCGCAGATCGGCCGCCTGCACGGTGAGCAGCGCCGCCAGGACGAGGCCCGACCAGCGCGGGCCGCAGAGCCGGACGAGGCCCGCAAGGCCACCCAGCATGGCCGCATAGGCGACGGGCCAGAAGAAGCGCTCGGAGGCGCGCAGCGCGCCCAGCCACTCCACCACCCGCACCGGCAGCGGCAGCAGGGTGATCTGCGAACCGCCGATGGAGGGCCGGTGCGTGATGGCGAAGGCCAGCATGGCGAGCAGCACCACCAGCAGCGGCACATGCCGCCAGCCGGGCCGGAGCCAGGCCAGGAAGGGCAGCAGCAGCAGGGCGCCGAGGCCCGGATAGCTGCTCGCGACCTCCAGATGCGCCGGATCGGGCAGGTCGGGCAGGAAGCGGCCCCAATAGGCGGGATCGAAGGGCGCCAGCAGGTCGAGCTGCATGGCGCCATACATCTGCCCGCCATGCCCGGCGCGCAGCAGGAAGAAGCCCGCGGCCCAGAGGCCGATCAGGCCCGCCGACAGCACCATCGCCGCCTCGGTCCAGTTGCGCCGGCGCCACCAGTCGGCGGCCCAGAGGCCCAGCACCATGGGCAGCAGGTAGGAATGGATGAGCGAGGCGGCCAGCACCAGCGCCGTCCAGCGCCAGCGCCCCGCGCCCTCCAGCACGAACCACAGGCCCCAGAGGAGCAGGAAATGCGCGCCGAGCGCGAAATGCCCGCCCAGCCGGTTCAGCAGCATGGGTTGCAGCACGAAGAGCATGGCGCCTGCGAGGCGCGGCAGCGGCGCCTCGGTCCAGCGCCCGATCAGCCGCCAGGCGAGCCAGCCCTGCAGCGCACCGCAGGCGACCAGCCACAGGCCCCAATACTGGCCGATCTCCACCACGCCGCGCAGCGCCTTGAACAGGAAGGCCAGCAGCGGGATCGCATCGGCGTAGAAGATCGAGGAGGAGAGCTCCATGCCGAAATTCGGGCTGATCCCGGGCGGCATGCCCCAGGGCGCGTCCCGGAAGAAGGTCCAGCCCAGCCAGTACTGCACCGGATCGGGCCCGAGCCGGCCGGACAGCATCCAGCCCGTATGCCAGGGCGGCACGATGCCCGGCCCGAAGACGCCCAGGATCACGCCGGCCCCGAGGAGGGCGGCGGCCGTGGCGCCGATGGCGGCATGGAGCGTAGGAGGGGACAGCGGCTTCTCTTTCCCGGCGTGGAGGCCGGGAAGAAGCCTCAATCATGCGGCCACATGATGGCGAAGCGGCACGCCAGCCGGGCCGGGCCGCGTCAGCCGGGGCCTTCGGCCTTCAGGATGTCGCTCAGCGGGATCACGGCCGGCTCGCCCAGCACCTTGAAGGCGACATTGCCCTCATCCTCGCCATTCCAGGCGCGGCTCAGGACGGCACCGATCACGGGCAGCCAGGAGGATTCGGCCAGCGACTTGCTGATATGCGCGACGAGCGTTCCGCGATCGTCATGCATGGCGGTGACGTGCCGAACCCAGACGCCCTCGCCCAGGCTCGATTCATCGTCCGGCGCCTCGCGCGTCAGGATACGGAGCAGCTCCCGCACACGGCCATCGGTCCGCGCCAGGCGCTCCAGGCGCCAGGGCTCCTCACTCGCATTATGGGCGGTCATGGTCGGATAGACTGGACGCAACGCGATGTTCCTCATCCCGGAGCTGCGGGGGCCGCAGCATGGATGCGCCCTTCCACCCTTCTGGCGGGGAGTTCACTCCACAAGACAATCCTGCATGCCGTGGCAGCCACAGCAAGATGATTCTTGGAAGCCAGGTCATGAAACGCCTGTGCAGAACGTTCCAAATCAGGAACTTCTGAGACGACACATCCCCTGGAACGCAGTCCCGCAAGATGCGGGGGCGGCGTCAGCCCTTCGGATGCGGCCGGTCCCGGAAATAGGGGATGACCTCGCCCTGCATCTTCATGGTCAGCGGCAGCCCGTTGCGGCCGACCTGCTTGCCCATGACGAGGCGCACCCAACCCTCGCTCACGCAATACTCGTCCACATTGGTGCGCTCGACGCCCTTGAAGATCACGCCCACGCCCCGCTCCAGGGCCTTGGCATCGTGATAGGGGCTCTTGGGATCGGCCGCGAGGCGATCGGGGGGCGTATCGGGGAGTTCTGCGTCGGACATGCGGCTTCCTACCCCCGAACGGGGGAAATTGGCCAGCGGCGCGCCTTCCGATTATGTCTGGCAGTTCAACCAGAACCGGTGCCGCCATGACCCGATTCCGCAACGCCCCCGCGATCCGCAGCCCACGCGGCCTCGACATCACCTGCCGCCAATGGACCACCGAGGCGGCGATGCGGATGCTCATGAACAACCTCGATGACGAGGTGGCCGAGCGCCCGGGCGAGCTGGTCGTCTATGGCGGCATCGGCCGCGCGGCACGCGACTGGGACAGCTATGAGCGCATCGTGGCCGCGCTGAAGACGCTGGAGGGCGACCAGACGCTCTGCGTGCAGTCGGGCAAGCCGGTCGGCGTCTTCCGCACCCACCCCGACGCGCCGCGCGTACTGATCGCCAACTCCAACCTCGTCCCCGCCTGGGCCAATTGGCAGCATTTCAACGAGCTCGATCGCAAGGGGCTCATGATGTACGGCCAGATGACGGCCGGCTCCTGGATCTACATCGGCAGCCAGGGGATCGTGCAAGGCACCTACGAGACCTTCGTCGAGGCCGGGCGCCAGCATTTCGGCGGCTCGCTCGCCGGGCGCTGGATCCTCACGGGCGGCCTGGGCGGCATGGGCGGCGCGCAGCCCCTGGCGGGCGTCTTCGCCGGCGCCTGCGTGCTCGCCGTGGAATGCCAGCCCTCCAGCATCGAGAAGCGGCTGGAGACGAAGTATCTCGATTACCGCGCCGATGACCTCGACACCGCGCTCGACATGATCCGCACCGCCTGCGCGGAGAAGCGCGCGATCAGCGTGGGCCTGCTCGGCAATGCCGCCGAAATCTTCCCCGAGCTCGTCCGCCGCGGCGTGGTGCCCGACATCGTGACCGACCAGACCAGCGCGCATGATCCGGGCAATGGCTACCTGCCCGCCGGCTGGACGCTCGCCGAATGGCAGCAGAAGCGCGAGAGCGACCCGGCCGCCGTCTATGCCGCCGCCAAGCACAGCATGGTGCAGCATGTGCAGGCCATGCTCGACTTCCAGAAGATGGGTGCGGCCGTGCTCGACTACGGCAACAACATCCGCCAGATGGCGAAGGATGAGGGCCTGGCCAATGCCTTCGACTTCCCGGGCTTCGTGCCGGCCTATATCCGCCCGCTCTTCTGCCGCGGCATCGGCCCCTTCCGCTGGGCCGCCCTCTCCGGCAACCCCGAGGACATCGCCAAGACCGACGCCAAGGTGCGCGAGCTGATGCCGCATGACACGCATCTGCACCGCTGGCTCGACATGGCGCAGCAGCGCATCGCCTTCCAGGGCCTGCCGGCGCGCATCTGCTGGGTCGGCCTCGGCGATCGCGACCGCATCGGCCTCGCCTTCAACGAGATGGTGGCACGCGGCGAAATCGGCCCCGTCGTCATCGGCCGTGACCACCTGGACAGCGGCTCCGTCGCCAGCCCCAACCGCGAGACGGAGGCGATGATGGACGGCTCGGACGCCGTCTCCGACTGGCCGTTGCTGAACGCGCTGCTCAACACCGCCTCGGGCGCCACCTGGGTCTCGCTGCATCACGGCGGCGGCGTGGGCATGGGCTATTCGCAGCATTCGGGCATGGTCATCGTCTGCGACGGCACGCCCGACGCAGCGCGGCGCCTCTCGCGCGTGCTGTGGAACGACCCGGCCACCGGCGTGATGCGCCACGCCGATGCGGGCTACGAGATTGCGCGCGACTGGGCACGCCAGAAGGGGCTCGACCTGCCCGCCATCCTGAAATAGCGCCGCCACCGGTGCAGCTGCTTTTCTTCCACCAGAACTTCCCCGGGCAGTATCGCCACCTCGCGGTGGCGATGGCCCGGCGGAAGGGCACCAAGGTCATCGGCCTCGGCCAGACCGAGACGCCAAGCCTGCCTGGCATCACCCAGCTGCGCTACAAGCCGCCCGAGCCCGGCAAGACCACGCCACACCCCTACCTGGTGCGCACCGAAGGCCATATCCGCCACGGCCAGGCCGCGGCCCGCGCCGCGCTCGAGCTGCGCAGGAAGGGCTTCCGCCCCGACATCATCTGCGCCCATCCCGGCTGGGGCGAGGGGCTGTTCCTGAAGGACGTCTTCCCCGAGGCGAAGATGATCCTCTACTGGGAATACTTCTTCCGCTCCAAGGGCGGCGACATCGGCTTCGACCCGCCCGGCCGGGCCATCAGCCTTGACGAGGCGGCGCGCACCCGCGTGCAGAACACCATCCAGCTCATCCAGCTCGACGCCGCCGACTGGGGCATCTCGCCCACGCGCTGGCAGTGGTCGCGCTATCCAGAGTGGGCGCGAAGCCGGATCTCCGTGATCCACGAGGGGATCGACACCGCCATCGCCTCACCGCGCGGCCAGGCGAGCTTCACCCTGCCCGATGGCCGCACGCTGACGCCGGAGGACGAGGTCACGAGCTTCGTCGCGCGCAACCTCGAACCCTATCGCGGCTTTCCGCAATTCATGCGCGCCCTGCCCAGCTTCCAGAAGCTGCGCCCCAAGGCGCAGGTCGTCGTGGTCGGCGGCGACGGCGTCTCCTACGGCCGCGCCCCCGCCGAGGGCGGCTCCTGGCGCGAGGTGATGCTGCGCGAACTCGACGGGCGGCTGGACCTCAGCCGCATCCATTTCGTCGGGCGCGTCCCCTATGCCCAGCTGCTCAACCTGTTCCGGCTGACGCGCGCGCATCTCTACCTGACCTACCCCTTCGTCCTCTCCTGGTCGATGCTCGACGCCATGGCCTGCGGCGCCGCCATCCTCGGCTCCGCCACCGCCCCCGTGCAGGAAGTCATCCAGGACGGCATCAATGGCCGCCTCGTGGACTTCTTCCAGCCCGATGCCATCGCCGAAGCCCTGGCCGGCATGCTCGCCAACCCCGAGGCCCAGGCCCCGCTCAAGGCCGCCGCCCGACGCCACGTCGAAACCCACTACGACCTGCACGGCATCTGCCTGCCCCGCCAGATCGCCCTGCTCGACGCCATCGCAGCCGGCCAGCCAGCGCCGGATTTCCAGGGCTGAGCACGCCTGCGCCGATGGCGCAGGGCGCCCCTGCCCCCTGCCTTCACAAGCTCCATTCCTGATGGGGTCCACGGAGCCCCGCCCCTGGCGGGGTGAGGTTAGGAGAGGGGCGGCGCCCCTCTCCAACTCACGCGCGCGCCGAGCGCAGCCCGCTCAACCGGCGAATTCCGCGCGGATGGCGGCATCGTGTTCGCCGAGGCGTGGGACGGGGCCAAATGCGCGGGGGCCATCGCTGAAGCGTGCGGCCGGGGCGGCAAGTGGAATGGGCCCTTTTTCCGTCTCGACGGTGATGCGGCGCAGCGCCTTGTGGGTGGCGAGGCCGGCGACGTTGTTGACGAAGCCATAGGCGGTGTTGGCGCGCGTCAGGCGTTCGACGCAGGCGTCGCGGTCAAGGGATTTGAAGACGCCGGCGATGTGGGCGTCCACCATCGGGCGCTGGGCGACGCGCTCGACGTTGATGCGGAAGCCTTCGCGTTCGGTGAGGCTCTTGTCGTGCAGGAAGTGCTCGGCGAACTGCGCCCATTCACGCTCGTTCTGGATCGAGATGAGGATGAGCGAGCCGTCCTTGGTCTCGAAGGCGCCATAGGGGCAGAGCGAGGGGTGGGCGAGGCCGATGCGCTGCGGTTCCTTGCCCGTGCCCTCGAGGTAGAGGAGCGGCACGTTCATCCAGTCGGCCATGCCGTCGAAGAGCGAGACGGCGATGCCCTTGCCGCGGCCGGTGATGCCGCGCTCGATGATGGCCTCGAGCACGGCGGCGTGGGCGTTCATCCCGCAGGCGATGTCGCAGGCGGAGACGCCGACGCGGCCCGGGCCCTCGGGCCGGCCAGTGACGGAGGTGAGGCCGCTTTCCGCCTGCACCAGCAGGTCATAGGCCTTCATGCCGGCATATTCGCCGTCCTCGCCATAGCCGCTGATGTCCACGGTGATGAGGCGCGGGTGCTTGGCGCGCAGTTCGGCGGAACCGAAGCCGGCGCGGGCCATGGCGCCGGGGGCGAGGTTCTGGATGAACACGTCGGCCTTGGCGAGCAGACGCGCCAGCAGCGCCTTGTCCTCGGGCTGCTTGATGTCGAGGCGCAGGCTCTCCTTGCCGCGGTTGAGCCAGACGAAATAGGTGGAGAGGCCCTTGCAGGCCGCGTCATAGCCGCGGGCGAAATCACCTTCCGCGCGTTCGATCTTGATGACGCGCGCGCCGGCATCGGCGAGCTTCATCGAGCAGGTGGGGGCCGCCACCGCCTGTTCCATCGAGACCACCAGGAGGCCGGCCAAAGGTTTCCCGCTCACGTTTCCTAACCCTCTCATTTCAAAGTCTTGTCATGGCATGCGCGCCGTGCGGATGAAGGCGCCCCAGCGGGCGTGCTCGGCGCGGATCAAGGCGGCGGCCGCCACCGGCCCGTGCTCCGTGCCCTCGGGCGTGATGACGGAATCGGCGGCGAGGCCGCGGGCCAGCATCTCATCACCAAGCGCGGCCTCCAAGGCCCGGGCCAGATGTTCGATGACGTCCGCGGGCGTGCCGGCGCGCAGCGCGAGCATGTTCCAGATGGCGAGGTTGGGGAGCGCGAGGCCGGCCTCGGCCGCGGTCGGCACGGTGGCGAGCTCGGGCAGGCGGTGCGGGTGCAGCACCGCGATGGCGCGGGCGCCGAGATGCGTCGCGGGGATGGCGGTGATGGCCTGGTCCACCATCACGTCGAGCAGCCCGGCCTGGAGGTCATCGAGGGCGGGGCCGCCGCCCGCATAGGTGACGAGCTCGCCGCCATCGCCCAGCGCGCGCATCAGCATGACGCCGCCGATGAACAGCGCGCTGCCCCGCCCCGCGCTGCCGATGGACAGCGGCCCCGCCTGCGCCCGGCGGCGCAGGGTCGCGGCGTCGGTGATGCCGGAGGCGGCGCTGGCCAGCAGCACCATGGCATTGGTGCCGATCAGCCCGATGGGGGCGAGATCGGCCAGCGGGTCATAGGCGAGATCGGCGAAGAGGTGCGGGTTGAAGGCGAAGAGGCCGGGATTGCCGATGATGAGCGTGCGGCCATCGGCGGGCCGCGCCAGCAGGTTGCGCATCGCCCGCTGGCCGCTCTCGCCTGCCATCACCTCCACCGTGACCGGGGCGCCCAGCCGCTGGGCGAGGACGGGCGCGATGAGGCGGCCGAGGCGGTCGGTCGCGCCGCCCGGGGCGAAGGGGATCAGCAGGGTGACGGGCTCGGCCGCGCACGCGGGGCGGGCGGCGGCGAGGGCGAGACCCGCCAGCATGGCGCGACGTGTCAGGCGTGGCATGGCCCCTCCCTGCTTTCCGGCGCCGCCGGATGGCCCCATAGTGCGGTGAGACTGCCACTGCCGGGCCAAAAGGTTAAGCTTCCCGCCATGCCGAGCCATCCCGCGCGGCGGGCGATGATCGAGGAACCACGACCATGCCCATTTCGCAGCGCCCCGCGCCATGACCGCCTCCTGGGGGGAGAAGTATCGCGCCGCCAAGCCCGCCCGGGTGACGGTGCTGGACAAGCCCTTCGCCGGCATCCCGGAAGGTGCGCGGCTCTTCATCGCCTCGCCCAAGGTGATCGACGCCTATCTGCGCGCCATCCCGGCCGGGCGGACGAAGGATGTGGCGGCGATGCGCGATGCGCTGGCGAAGAAGAACAAGGCCGAGGCCACCTGCCCGACCTCGACCGCGATCTTCCTGCGGATCGTGGCCGAATCCGCGCTGGAGCGCGTGGCGGCGGGCGAGGCGCCGGCCGCCGTCTCGCCCTTCTGGCGCGTGGTGGAGCCAGGTGGCGCACTGGCGCAGAAGCTCTCCTGCGGGCCGGACTTCATCGCCGCGCAGCGCGCGCTGGAAGCCGCCGACCGACCCGCGAAACCGACACGAAAGAAGGCCAGCCCCGCATGATCACCCGCATTCCCGGCAAGGTGGCCAGCCGCAGCCGCGCCGTGATCCACAATGGCATCGTCACCACCGTCGCGACCTCGCCGGTGAAGTCCGCCTCGATGCTGGAGCAGGCGCGGCTGGCGCTGGCGGCGATCGACCAGAACCTGGCCGATGCCGGGACCAGCAAGGCGAAGATCATCACGGCGATGGTCTATCTGGCCGACATGTCCCGCAAGGGCGAGCTGAACCAGGCCTGGGACGAATGGGTGGACATGGCGAACCCGCCGCAGCGCGCCTGCCTGGGCGTGGCGCTGGAGGGCGCGGATCTGGTGGAGATCGTGGTGACGGCGGCGGTGTAGCGCTGCCGCGCCCCTGCCCCGTCAGCGCAGAGCGGCGCGTCCAGTACGAACGCCGCCCCACAAGAATGCGGCCGCACAGCGGCCGCCGCGCCCAGGCGGACCTTCCAAGTCGCGCATGCTACGCGGCGCGAAGCCAAGCGCGCGGAGCGCGCGCCCGGCGCCTGAGGGCGTTCAATAGCTCCGCGGCATGCCCAGCACATGCTCGCCGATATAGCTCAGGATGAGGTTCGTGCTGATCGGCGCCACCTGGTAGAGGCGCGCCTCGCGGAACTTGCGCTCCACGTCATATTCCTCGGCGAAGCCGAAGCCGCCATGGGTCTGCACGCAGGCTTCGGCCGCGGCCCAGGCGGCGTCGGCGGCCAGCATCTTGGCGGTGTTCGCCTCTTCGCCGCAGGGCAGCCCAGCCTCGAACTTCTCCAGACCCTTGTGCAGCAGGGCTTCCGCCGCGCGCATCTGGGCATAGGCCTTGGCGATCGGGAATTGCACGCCCTGGTTCTGGCCGATCGGCCGGCCGAAGAGCACGCGCTCCTTCGCATAGGCGACCGAGCGGTTGGTGAACCACTTGGCGTCGCCGATGCTCTCGGAGGCGATCAGCAGGCGCTCGGCGTTCATGCCGTCCAGGATGTATCGGAAGCCCTTGCCCTCGACGCCGACGAGGTTCTCCGCCGGAACCTCCATGTTGTCGAAGAAGACCTCGCAGGAATTGTGGTTCATCATCGTGCGGATGGGCCGGATGGTCAGGCCGTTCCCCAAGGCCGCCCGCATGTCCACGATGAAGGTGGAGAGGCCGTCGGTCTTCTTCTGCACCTGGTCCTTGGGCGTGGTGCGGGCGAGCAGCAGCATCAGGTCGCTGTGCTCGGCGCGGCTGGTCCAGATCTTCTGGCCGTTCACGATGTACTTGTCGCCCTGGCGCACGGCGGTGGTGCGCAGGTTGGTCGTGTCCGTGCCGCTGGTCGGCTCGGTCACGCCGAAGGCCTGCAGGCGCAGCGTGCCCTCGGCGATGCCGGGGAGGTAGCGCTGCTTCTGCTCGGGGCTGCCATGCTTGAGGATGGTGCCCATGATGTACATCTGCGCGTGGCAGGCCGCGCCATTGCAGCCCTCGGCGTGGATCGTCTCCAGGATCGCGGCCGCCGCGGAGAGCGGCAGGCCGGCGCCGCCGAATTCCTCGGGGATGAGGGCGCCGAGATAGCCGGCCTCGGTCAGGGCCGTCACGAATTCCGTGGGGTAGCCGCGGCGGGCATCGAGTTCGCGCCAGTATTCACCGGGGAAGCGGGCGCAGAGCTTGCGGACCTCCTCGCGGATCTCGGCATGGGGGTCGGCGGAAATCAGGGCTTGGTCCATGGGGCGTCTCCTTGCCCGATGGATTAGGCCCCGATCCGGCCCAGGGCAAGGCTACCAGCCGAGGTCGCCCTCGCCTTTCGCGCGCTCCACATTTTCGGAGAACGCCGCGAGGTCGCGGGTGAAGATGGCGGTGCACCATTCGATCTTGTTGACGGGGCCCGGGCCGTAGAAATCGATGCGGTGGAAGCCCTGCTCCCGCAGGAAGCGATAGGCGGCGTTGTATTGCCAGCGATCGGCATTGTCGAAGACCAGGAAGCCCCCCGGCTTGAGGTGGCGGGGCGCCAGCCAGGCGGCGAAACAGCGGGCCATGCCATCCACCACGATCACGTCGAAGCGCCCGGGCCCATGCGCCTCGATCTCGGTGGCATAGGCGGCGAAATCCTCGGTGAGGAGGCCATGCATGACGTTGTGGCCGTCATCATGGCTGACGGGCAGGTCGGGCGCGGTGGCGAGGAAGCGCTTGAGCAGCGCGCGCTGCTTCGCGGGCAGCGCCGCGCCGCGCTCGCGCGTGATGATGTTCAGGTGACCGGGCCCCACGGCGGCCACGCGCCCAGCCCAGCCCGCGTCATGCTCGACGGAGATGACCTCGGCCACCCGTGCCGCCCACCAGAGCGAGGAACCACCGCAGCCATATTCGAAGACACGGAACTCCGGGCGGACCAGGCGCGCGAGCTGCCGCAGCGCCGGATAGGTGATGTAGGGCACATAGCCCGCATGGTCGCGCGGGGTGCCGTCCAGGCTGGCGAACCAGCCCAGCCGGTCGAGATAGCCGCGGGCGAAGTGATAGACGGTCTCGTTCACCGCCGCGTGATGCTGGATGCTCATCCTGGGCTCCGGGTTTGGCCGGAGGATGAGCGACCGATGCTTAACGCAAGGTAAGCATCAATCCGCCGTGGCGCCCGAGAGCCGGACCACCTCGGTCCAGCGCGCCATGTCCTCGCGCAGGAAGGCGGCGTATTCGGCACGGCTCATCGGCGCGGGCTCGGCGCCCGCCGCGCGGATGCGCTCGCCGATCACGGGGTCGCGCAGCATGGCCTGCGTCAGGCGGTTCAGCGCCTCCAGCACCGGCTCGGGCGTGCGGGCGGGCGCCACGAAGCCGAACCAGGCGCGCACGTCGAAGCCGGGCAGCACCGTCTCGGCCAGCGTCGGCACGTCGGGGGTGAAGGGCCAGCGCTGCGGCGTGGTGACGGCGAGCAGCTTGATCCGCCCCTCGCGCACATGCGGCAGGTAGAGCGGCACGTTGTCGATCACGACGCCGACCTGCCCGCCCAGGAAATCCACGACGAGCGGCGCCGATCCGCGGAAGGGGACGTGCACCATCTCGATGCCCGCGCGCAGCTTGAAATACTCCTGCGTCACATGGCCCGAGGTGCCATTGCCCGGCGAGCCGCAATTCAGCCGTCCCGGCTGCGCCTTGGCCAGGGCGATCAGCTCCGCGATCGTGTTCACCGGCACCGAAGGGTGGACGAAAATCCCGTTGGCGACGACGGAAATGGCGCTGATCGGCGCGAAGTCCCGCAGCACGTCGTAGTTGAGCCGCCCGGCCCGCAGCGCGGCACCCGCCGTCATCGAGATGGAGGTGGAGAGGAAGGTGTGCGCGTCATCGGCACGGGCGGTCTGTTCATTGGCCAGCGTGCCGCCGCCGCCGATGCGGTTCTCGACCACGACGGGCTGGCCCAGCACGGGCCCCAGCCGGTCGGCCAGCATGCGGGCATAGATGTCGGGCAGGCCGCCCGGCGGAAAGCCCACCAGCATGCGGATGGGCCGCGCCGGCCAGCCGGGCACGCCCGAACCCTGGGCTTGCACGGTGACGGGCAGCAGGGCGGAGGCCGCCAGCGCGTGGCGTCGGGTGAGCATCATGTTCCATCTCCCGAAAGAGGGGGGATCGGACCACGGCGCGGAACGCCACGAAAGCACAATCTGCGCGCCGCCGCGTGTCGCGGCGGCGGAGATGCCCGTTCCTCAGTCAGCCTGGATGCGGAATTCGCGCACCAGGCCGCCCCATTGGGCGATCTGCCGATCGAGGAAGGGGCCGAACATCGCCTTGTCGCCCAGCACCACGCGGGCCTGCTGGGTTTCCGTCATGGTGCGGTTCACGCGTTCCTCCTGGAAGGATTCCTTGAGGGCCGTGAACATGCGCGCCTGGATGGCGTCCGGCGTGCCATGCGGCGCGAAGACGCCCCACCAGGCCTCCGCCTCCAGCCCGGCGAAGCCTCCCTCGACGGCGGTCGGCACCTGGGCGAGCGCGGGCAGGCGCTCAGGTCCGAACTGCACGATGGGGCGCAGCGTGCCGCCCGCGATGTGCGGCGCGACCACGGCCGCGCTGCCGATCATCATCTCGACATGCCCGGCCACCGTGTCGTTCACGGCGAGGCCGCCGCCACGATAGGGCACATGCGCCATGCGGATATTGGCCCGCGAGCCGAGCAGGATCATCGTCAGGTGGCCGATCGTGCCATTGCCGGTGCTGCCGTAGCTCACCCCATCGGGGCGGGCGCGGGCGGCGGCCACCACATCGGCCAGGCTGCGATAGGGCTTGTCCGGCCGCGTCGCGATGACGTAGGGCGCGCCGCCGATCAGCATGACGGGATCGAGATCCCGGGTCAGGTTGAAGGGCAGGTTGGGCAGCAGGGCGGGCAGCGTCGCGTGGCTATCGAAGGTCAGCAGCCAGGTCTGGCCGTCGGGCCGCGCCGTCGCCACCACCTGCGTGCCGAGCGAGCCGGCCGCACCGCTGCGGTTCTCGATGACCACCGGCACGCCGAGGCGCTGCGAGAGGCCAGGTGCCGCGAGGCGCGCCACCGCATCCGTGCTGCCGCCCGGCGCGAAGGGCACGACGATGCGGATGCTGCCCGAGGGCCAGGTTTGCGCTTGCGCGATGGCGGGCGCGGCCAGGGTGGCGCCGAGGACGGCGCGGCGTGTGATGCGGTTCATGTTTCCCCCTATTCCAGTCGGGCGCCGGTGGCGGCCACGATGGGCCGCCACTTTGCCTGTTCGGCGGCGATGTAGTCGCGGCTCTGGTCGGGCGACAAGCGCCCCCCCACCTCGAAGCCCGCCGCCTCCAGCTCGGCGCGGAACTCGGCGACGGCCAGCGTGGCGGTGATGGCCGCGGCCAGCCGCGCGCGGATCGGCTCGGGCGTGCCCGCGGGCAGCATGACGGCGAGCCAGACGGCGGCCTCGAAGCCGGCGAGGCCCAGCGCCTCGGCCACCGTCGGCACCTCGGGCACGAGCGGGCTGCGCGCGGTGGAGGCCACGGCCAGCATGCGGGCGCGGCCGGCGCGGTGCTGCTCCAGCGTGGTGGCGACCGTGTCGGTCAAGGCATCCAGGTGGCCACCCAGCAGATCCGCCATGGCGGGCGCGCTGCCGCGATAGGGGACGTGCTCGATGTTCACGCCGGCTTCGCGCTTGAACAGCTCGAAGGACATGTGGAGGTAGCTGCCGGTGCCGGGTGAGCCATAGCGCAGCGCGCCGGGCCGCGCGCGCGCGGCGGCGACCAGGGCGGGCAGGCTGTCCGCCACGCCCGGCCGCACCACGAAGGCGACGGTGGCGGCCCCCGGGATGGCGACGGGCAGGAAATCGCGCAGCGGGTCGAATTGCGGGCGCTCGGCCAGCAGCGGGTAGAGGCCGAGGGTGCTGGCGGTGCCAAAGAGCAGCGTCTGCCCGTCGGGGCGCGCGCGCGCCGCCTCCAGCGTGCCGATGGCGCCTGCGGCCCCCGTGCGGTTCTCGATCACCACGGGCTGGCCGAGCTCGCCCGGGAGGCGGGCGGCGAGGCGGCGGGCGAACACGTCGGTCGCGCCGCCCGGCGGGAAGGGCACGATCATCCGCAAGGGCCGGTCCGGCCAGTTCTGCGCGAGCGCGGGCGTGGCGAGCGTGGCGGCGAGGAGGGCGCGGCGCTTCACAGCCCGGCCTCCCGCCAGCCCGGCGCCGGCTCATCCGGATGCGCGCCAAGGCCGGCCGCGCGGATGCCCATGATCGCGGCGTATTCGTCCCGGTCGGAGGCATCGCCCGAGACGCCCACGGCGCCGATCGCCTCGCCCGCCGCATTCAGAATGAGTACGCCGCCGGGCACGGGAATGAACCGCCCGTCGCTGGCGGCGGCGATGGCGGCCTGGAAGGCCACCCGCTCCTTCAGCCGGTCGCGCACGACGCGGCTGCCGATGCCCATGCCAAGGGCCGCCTGCGCCTTGCCGCGCGCGATCTCGAAGCGCAGCACGCCGCAGCCATCCTCGCGCTTGAAGGCCACGAGCTGCGCGCCGGCATCCAGCACGACGACGGCGAGCGGCAGCAGCCCCGCCGCGCGCGCCGCGCTGAGCGTGCCGTCCAGCACCGCCTCCGCCTCGGCGAGGCGCAGGGCCGACGCGACAGGGACCAGGAAATAGCCTTCGGCCATGGGCACGCATCCTCCAGCGTCTTGTTGCGCGGAGCCTATCGCATCGCGGCCGCGCGCGGGAGGGCGCGGCTTGATCCGGCGCAAGGCGGAGGGCGCCCGGATTTCCTAAACAGATTGCAACGCGCCGCCGCAGCAACGGCCACAGGCGCGCAACGCCGGAAGGACACGCACGCATGAAATCCAAGGACCTCATGACCACCAACCCCGTGGTCATCGCCCCCGACACCCCGGTCGCGGCCATTGCGGAGCTGCTGGCCGCGCGCGGCATCTCCGCCGTGCCGGTGGTGGATGCGGAGGGCGTGCCGCTGGGCGTCGTCACCGAGGGCGACCTGATCCGTCGCCTGGCCGATCGCCCGCCCGGCCCGCTCAGCTGGTTCCTGCAGCACTTCGGGGATTCCACGCCGCTGATCGAGCGCTTCGCCAAGGCGCATGGCAAGACCGCGCAGGATGTGATGACGAAGGAGCTGTTGACCGTCAGCGAGACGGAATCGGTGGAGCGCGTCGCGCAGCTCATGGAGCAGCATCACATCCGCCGCGTGCTGGTGGTGAAGGGCAACCATCTGGTCGGCATCATCAGCCGCGCCGACCTGCTGCGCGCGCTGCTGCGCGGCGAGGTGACGCCGCAGCAATCGCATGACGACCATACGATCCAGGTGGCGCTGGCGAAGGCGATGCGCGCCCAGCCCTGGGTGGACACCTTCTGGGTCTATCCTTCCGTGAAGACGGGGACCGTCACCTTCCACGGCTTCGCGCGCAACGACGCGACGCGCCAGGGCCTCGCCATCATGGCGCGGGCCATCCCGGGCGTGGTCGCGGTGCAGGACAAGATGGCGCCCATGCCGCTGATCCTGCGCGCGACCTTCTAGCGCGGGCATTCCCAAAGGCAGGTCCCGCCCCATATCGAACAGGCAAAAGAGATGGGGCGAGACATGCGGGACGAGACGACAGAGCAGCGTGAGGTGACGATCGCCGGCAAGTTCCTGGGCCTCGGGATCGTCGGCTGCACCGTCATCTATTGCATCTTCCTCGAGAAGTTCGGCACGCCGGAGGCGCAGGCGAACATGCTCTGGTACCTGTTCGGCGCACTGGCGGCGGGCATCATCATCCCGCTCCTTTTCTGCCGCCGCCCCCTGCGCTGAGCCGACGGCAGAAGGGGCGGCAGAGGGCGCGCCGCGTCAGACGTTCGCGCCCTCGATCACATTGCCGAAGCGCACCCAGCCGGAGCCATCCCAGCGCTGCAATTGCATCTGCCGGATGACGTTGAAGTTGGTCGGCTGGCTCTGCACCTTCACGCCCGGCAGCAGCGTCGCGATGTCCATCGGCGCGATGTTCGTCGCCTGGCGCATGATGTTCTCGCGGCTGAAGTCGTTGCCGCATTGCCGCAGCACCTGGATCATCGTGGTGCCGACGCCGTACCCATAGGTGAAGTTGTTGTCGGTCAGATCGGCGCCGGGGATGAAGCGTTGCATGAAGCCGCGCCATTCGTTCATGCCGGGATCATTGGCCCAGGCCGGGTCGCTCTGGTCCTTGCGGTAGTCGGAGGTGATGAGGCCGACGCCCCGCTCACGGCCCGCCGGTTCCATCACGGCGCCGACCGAGACGGAGACATTGGTCATGAACATCATGGGCCGCCAGCCGATGTCATGCACGCGGCGGATCGCCTGCGCGGCGAAGCGCGGGATGACGCCGCAGATCAGCACATCCGCGCCGCTCGCCTGGAGCTGGACGATCTGGCTGTCCACCGTCGGGTCGGTCGCCTCGTTGGTGGCGACGCGCACCATGGAGCTGAAGCGCGCGCCCAGCACGTCGCGCACGCCGTTCAGGTAGTCCCGCCCGAAATCATCATTCTGATGGAGCAGCGCGATGCGCGCATTGGGTCGCGTCTCCAGGATGTGCTTCGCGTAGATCTGCGCCTCGACGCGGTAGCTGGGCTGCCAGCCGATGGTCCAGGGGAATTCGCGCGGATTGGCCCATTTGTCGGCGCCGGTCGCGAGGAAGAGATGCGGCACGCGGCGCTGGTTCATGTAGCGATGGACGGCGTTGTTGGTAGGCGTGCCGAGCTGGTTGAAGGTGAAGGCCACGCGGTCCTGCTCCACCAGGCGGCGCGTCTGCTCCAGCGTGCGCGGCGGCGAATAGGCATCGTCATAGACGGTGAAGTTCACGCGCCGGCCGGCGACGCCCCCCTCCTCGTTCAGCCGGCGGAACATCGCCGTGAGGCAGGTGGAGATGACCGAATAGGCCGAGGCGGGCCCCGAAAGCGAATTGGTGCTGCCGATGCGGATCTCGTTCGCGGTGACGCCCGGCGCCTCCTGCGCGGGGGCGATGTTGGGTGCCGCCAGCGTGGCGCCGGAGGCGATGAGAAGCGTGCGACGCGTGGTCATGATGGTTCCCTCCCAGGAATGACGCGTTTCTTGGTGGTGAGGCGGCGGACCAGCCCGGCCACGCCGTCCGGCAGGACGAAGAGGAAGAGGATGAGGATGGCGCCATAGATCACGCCGGGCGCCGAGCGGCTGATGGCTTCCGCGAGATTGGGCACGAAGAGCACGAAGAGCCCGCCAAAGACCGAGCCCAGGATGGAGCCGACACCCCCCACCACCATGCCGACGAAGAGGCTGATGGAGAGGATGAAGGTGAAGCTGTCCGGCGCCACGAACTCCACCACCGCGGCCGAGAGCGAACCCGCAATGCCGGTGATGATCGCACTCACGGCGAAGGTACGCGTCTTGATGCTGGCGAGGTCCATGCCCATCGCCTCGGCGGCCGTCGGGTTGTCGCGCACCGCCATCATGGCGCGGCCGATGCGCCCGCGCAGCAGGTTGGCCGTAAGCCAGTAGCAAAGGCCCGCGACGATGAGGGCCACGAGGTACATGTACTGGTCGGACGTCAGCTTCAGCCATTCCGGCGCCTCGGGCTTCAGCAGGAAGAGCCCCTGCACGCCCCCGGTCCAAGCCTCGACGGCCTTGTGCTTCAGGATCTGCGGCACGGCGACGGCGAGCGCGAAGGTGGTGAGCGCCAGATAAAGCCCGCCCAGGCGCAAGGCCGGAAAGCCCACCCCCCAGCCCACCGCGCCGCAGACCAGGGCGGAGACCGGCAGCGTCGCCCAGAAGGACCAGTCGAGCAGCGACATGGGGATGGCCGTCGCATAGGCGCCGACGGCGAAGAAGGCGCCATGCCCCAGCGAGATCTGGCCATTATAGCCGGTGACGATGTTCAGCCCGAGCACGGCGAGCGCCATGATGACGGCCTGGGTGAGCTGGAAGAGGTGAAACCCCTCCAGCAGCCAGAGCGGCAGCAGGGCCAGGACCAGTCCGGCGGCGAGGAGGAGCGGCCGCATCCGCTCAGACCCGGCTGAAGACGACGCGGCCGAAAAGGCCGGAGGGCCGCACGACCAGCACGCCGATGATGATGACCAGCGCCACGGTGAGCTTGAGCTCCGTCCCGACCACATAGGCGCCGGCCAGGTTCTCCAGAACGCCCACCATGAAGCCGCCGATGACCGCGCCGCTCGGATTGTCGATGCCGCCCAGCAGGGCGCCCGCGAAGGCGTAGAGCAGGATGCCCAGCATCATGTTGGGGTCAAGGAAGACGGCGGGGGCCACCATCATCCCCGCCACCGAGCCGATGGCGGCCGCCAGCCCCCAGCCCAGCGCCAGCATCCAGCCGACGCGGATGCCGACCAGCCGCGCCGAGCGCGGATTGTAGGCGGCGGCACGCATGGCGAGGCCGAGCGAGGTGTGCGCGAAGAAGAGATAGACCAGGATCAGCACGGCCAGCGTCACCGCCGTGCTGCCCAGTTCATGCGCGGAGACGAGGCCGCCGAAGAGCAGCCCGTCGCTCTGGAAGGGAGTCGGGAAGGCCTTGGTGGTGTGGCCGAAGATCCAACCCGTGGCATTGCTGATGATGAGCAGCATGCCGATGAAGACCCCCACATGCGTCAGCACCGGTGCGTTCTGAACCGGCCGCATCAGAATGCGCTCCACCAGCGCGCCGATGACGAAGGAGACGACCAGCGTGGCGAAGAAGGCGGCCCAATAGGGCAGCCCGGCCTGGATCATGGTCAGCGCGATGAAGGTGGAGAGGGTCGCCATCTCCCCTTGCGCGAAGTTCACGTGATGGGTCGCCTGATAGATCATCACCAGCGCGAGGGCGACCGAGGCGTAGATGCCGCCTGTCGCGATGCCGGCGATCAGCTGATGGGCAAATCCGTCCATGCTCAATACCCCAGATAGGCGCGGCGGATGGCCTCGTCCTGCCGGATCTCGGCGGCGGGGCCCGAGGTCACGATGTGCCCCGTCTCGATCAGGTAGGCGCGGTCGGCGAGTTCCAGCGCCAGGTTCGCATTCTGCTCGACCAGAAGGATGCCCACGCCGCTTTCCTCGCGGATGCGCCGCATGATGCCGAAGATCTCCTGCACGATGAGCGGCGCGAGGCCGAAGGAGGGCTCGTCCAGCAGCAGCAGCTTCGGCCGCATCAGCAGCGCGCGGGCGATGGCGAGCATCTGCTGCTCGCCGCCCGAGAGCGTGCCGGCCTGCTGCTTCCAGCGCTGCCTCAGGCGCGGGAACCACTCCCACATGCGCTCGAAATCGGCCTGCACCTGGGCATCCCGCCGCGTATAGGCGCCGAGCTTGAAGTTTTCCTCGACGGTGAGTTCCATGAAGGTGCCCCGCCCATCGGGAACATGCGCGACGCCCAGGCGAGCGATCTCCTCCGTCGCCATGCCGGTGATGCGCCGGCCTTGGAAGATCACATCCCCTTCCACGCGGATCATGCCGCAGACGGCGCGCAGCGTGGTGGTCTTGCCCGCGCCGTTGGCGCCGAGCAGCGCGGTCACGCTGCCCTCCTCCACCACGAAATCCAGGCCGTGCAGCACCTGGATGGGGCCATAGCCGCCGTGCAGCTTCTTCACCTCAAGCAGCATGCGCGTCGTGCCCGTCACCCAAATAGGCCCGGATCACCTCCGGGCTGGTGCGCACCTCATGCGGCGTGCCGTCGGCGATCTTCTTGCCGAAATCCAGCGCCACCACCTTGTCCGAGACCCGCATCACCAGGCTCATGTGATGCTCGACCAGCAGGATGGAGAGCGCGAAGCTCGCGCGGATCTGCTCCAGCAGCCGCGCGAGCTCATCCACCTCGCCATGGTTGAGGCCGCCCGCCGGCTCGTCCAGCAGCAGCAGCCTCGGCTGGGAGATCAGCGCGCGCGCCATCTCGACGCGCTTCTGCGTGCCGAAGGGCAGGTCCGCCACCGGCACATCCGCCACATCCTCGAGTGACAGCAGGCCCAGCAGCTCATCGGCGCGGCGGGCGGCCACGCGGTCCTCCTCGCGCGCGGCGGGCAGGCGCAGCGCATGGGCCAGGAAGCCGGCGCGGCCTTGGGAATGGGCACCCGACAGCACATTCTCCCGCACCGACATGCTGCGGAACAGCGCGAGGTTCTGGAAGGTGCGGCCCAGGCCCAAGGGCGCCATGGCGTGGCGCGGCAGGCCCGTGGTGCTGGTGCCCGCGAAGGTGACGCTGCCCTCGCTTGGCCGGTAGATCCCGCTGATGATGTTGAAGAGCGTGGTCTTGCCCGCGCCATTGGGCCCGATCAGCCCGCAGATCTGGCGCTCCTCCACCGCGAAGGAGACGCCGGCGACCGCCGTGACGCCGCCGAAGCGCATCACGACATCGCGCACGTCAAGCAGCGACAAGCGCCGCCCCTGGACTGGTGGGACGCATGCTGTCCTCCCTCCGCCGCTCCGCGGCCGGATGTTTCTTGGAGCGGAATGCAGCCCGAAATCGCGCGAGGCCGCAAGGAGAATTCACGCGGCGCGAACGGCCTCGGGGAGGATGCCGCCCATGGCCTGGGTCAGCGCCGCCGCCGCGCTCCGCACGCGCGGCCCCATGGCGGCGACCTTCGCGTCATCCATCCGCACCGTGGGGCCGGAGATGGAGACGCCGCCCACCGGCTCGCCGAATTCGTTGAAGACGGCCGCCGCCACGCAGCGCATGCCAAGGTTGCGCTCCTCGTCATCCACCGAGAAGCCGCGCGCGCGGATGCCGATGAGATCGGCGATCAGGCTCGCGCGCGTCGCATGCGTCTTGGGCGTGAAGACCTCGAGCGGCAGGCGCTTGAGCAGCGCGTCACGCTGCCGCGCCTCGGTGAAGGCGAGGATGGCCTTGCCGATGCCCGAGGCATGCAGCGGGCTGCGCGTGCCGGGGCGGAAGAAGGCACGGATGGCTTCGTGCGTCTCGACCTGGCTCACGAAGACGACGCAATCCTCGTCGGCCAGCGCCAGGTTCGCCGTCTCACCCGATTCCAGCATCAGGTCCTGGATGATCGCGCGCCCCTGCTCGGCCAGCTTGCGCCGGCGCAGGAAGCCCGCCCCCATGCGGAAGGTCTCGATGCCGATGAACCAGAGCTGGTCCGCCTCGTTGAACTCCACCATGCCGTGCGCCTGCAGCGTGGTGAGCATGCGGTAGGCGGTGGAAGCCGCGATGCCCGATTGCTGCGAGATCTCGGTGAGCGAGAGGCCGTTGCCGGCGGAGAGGAGCTTCATCAGCGCGATGGCGCGATCCAGCGACTGGACCGAGGCGGCCTCGCTCGGCTGGGCCGTGCCGCGGGGGCGCCCGCGGGAGCGCTTTTCGCCGGCGGGCCTCGCAACCCCGGAAATATTTTTTGCCATCTGGAAAACCCCAAGCGCGATGGAAAACCTTAATCGGTTCCGGCTCAGTGTGTTAGACCTATTTTTCCGCATTGCAAAATAATATTCTGAAAAAATTGCACCAAAAGGCGGCAGCTGTCATTCCTCCCTGGTCGCAACGACCTCGCAGGGGATGAACTCATGGCCAAGATGCGCGCAGTGGATGCAGCGGTTCTCGTGCTGGAAAAGGAGGGCGTGGACTGCGCCTTCGGTGTCCCCGGGGCCGCGATCAACCCCTTCTATTCCGCGATGAAGAAGCGCGGCTCCATCCGCCACATCCTGGCGCGCCACGTCGAGGGCGCCTCGCACATGGCCGAGGGCTATACCCGCGCCAAGGCCGGCAATATCGGCCTGTGCATCGGCACCTCCGGCCCCGCCGGCACCGACATGATCACCGGCCTCTACTCCGCCCAGGCCGACAGCATCCCCATCCTCTGCGTCACCGGCCAGGCGCCGCGCGCCAAGCTGCAGAAGGAGGATTTCCAGGCGGTGGACATCGCCGCCATCGCGGGCCCGGTGACGAAATGGGCGGTGACGGTGATGGAGCCCTACCTCGTGCCCATGGCCTTCCAGAAGGCCTTCCACCTCATGCGCTCCGGCCGCCCGGGCCCGGTGCTGATCGATCTGCCGGTGGACGTCCAGGTCGCCGAGATCGAGTTCGACATCGAGACCTACACGCCGCTCCCCGTCTACAAGCCCGCCGCCAGCCGCGCCCAGATCGAGAAGGCGCTGACCATGCTGAACGAGGCGGAGCGCCCGCTGATCGTGGCCGGCGGCGGCATCATCAACGCCGATGCCTGCGCCGAGCTGGTGGAATTCGCCGAGATCACCGGCATCCCCGTCATCCCGACGCTGATGGGCTGGGGCGCCATCCCCGATGACCATGACCTGATGGCCGGCATGTGCGGCCTGCAGACCAGCCACCGCTACGGCAATGCGAACATGCTGGCCTCCGACTTCGTGCTCGGCATCGGCAATCGCTGGGCGAACCGCCACACCGGCAGCGTGGACAAGTACACCGCCGGCAAGAAGTTCATCCATGTGGACATCGAGGGCACGCAGATCGGCCGCGTCTTCGCGCCCGACTACGGCATCGTCTCCGACGCCTTCGCCGCGCTCGACCTCTTCGTGAAGGTGGCGATCGAGTGGAAGACGGCGGGCAAGCTGCGCGACCGCAGCGCCTGGGCCGCGGAATGCCTCGCGCGCAAGCACTCCATGCTGCGCGAGACGCATTACGACCAGGTGCCGCTCAAGCCGCAGCGCGTCTACCAGGAGATGAACGAGGCCTTCGGGCGGGACACCTGCTACGTCACCACCATCGGCCTCAGCCAGATCGCGGGCGCGCAGCACCTGCGCGTCTACAACCCGCGCAACTGGATCAATTGCGGCCAGGCCGGCCCGCTGGGCTGGACGCTGCCGGCGGCACTCGGCGTGCGCGCCGCCGATCCGGACCGCGAGATCGTGGCCCTCTCGGGCGACTACGACTTCCAGTTCCTGATCGAGGAGCTGGCTGTGGGCGCCCAGCACAAGCTGCCCTACCTGCATGTGGTGGTGAACAACTCCTACCTGGGGCTGATCCGCCAGGCGCAGCGCGGCTTCGAGATGGATTTCGAGGTCTCGCTCGCCTTCGAGAACATCAACATGGAGCATGACGAGAACCTGGCCGGCTACGGCGTGGATCACGTCGCCGTGGCCGAGGGCCTGGGCTGCAAGGCGATCCGCGTGAAGAGCCCGAACGAGTTCAAGCAGGCCTTTGCCGATGCCAAGGCGCTGATGCAGGAGCATCAGGTGCCGGTCGTGCTGGAATTCATCCTGGAGCGCGTGACCAACATCCCGATGGGCACCGAGCTCGACAACGTCAACGAGTTCGGCGGCGCGCTGGACGCTGCGCCGGCAGCGAAGGAGATGGCGGCGGCGAAGTGAGCCGCCCGCTTTCTTCTCGCTCTTGCCAGGCGGGGTGATAGGCTCCCAGCCACGCGCACATCCATGCGGCGCGAGATCTGGGAGCCTCCATGCGCCGTATCCTGCTCGCCACGCTGCTCGCCCTCGCGCTGGCCCCGCCCGCCTGGGCCTGGCCGGACCGGCCGGTGCAGATCATCGCGCCCTTCGGCCCGGGCACCTCGGTGGATATCGTCGCCCGCATCCTGGCCCCCAGGCTGCAGGCCGCCTGGGGCCAGCCGGTGGTGGTGACCAACGTCACCGGCTCGGCCGGGATCATCGGCGTGGATCGCGCCGTGCGGGCGACGGATGGGCACACGCTGCTGCTCTCGGCCGATGCCGCCATCGTCGTGCGCGTCAGCATGGCGCCCCGCCCGCCCTATGATCCGCGGCGGGACCTGGCGCCCATCTCCCTGATCGGCCGCACGGCCAACATCCTCGTCGTCGCCAACAGCCTCCCGGTGCAGAGCCTCGCCGACCTCGTGGCGCTCGCCCGCGCGCGGCCCGGCACCCTCACCTTCGGCCATGCGGGCAACGGCACCTCGCAGCATATCGGCGGCGAGATGCTGGCCCAGATGGCGGGGCTGGAGCTTACCGGCGTCGCCTATAACGACCCCGCCGCGCAGATCCAGGACGTGCTCACCGGCCGCGTCACCATGTCCTTCCAGAGTGGCGTGGTCGCCCTGCCGCGTGTGCGTGACAATGCCTGGCGCGCGCTGGCCGTCTCCTCCCCGGCCCGGATGCAGGTCGCGCCCGAGCTGCCGACCGTGGCCGAACTTGGCTATCCCGGCTTCGACGCGGTGGCCTGGCTTGGCATGCTCGCACCCGCCTCCATGCCGCCCGCGCAGATCGCGCAGGTGCATCGCGCGGTGGTGGCCGCGCTCGCAGAGCCCGAGGTCCGCGCGCGCCTGCAGGAGCTGGGCGTCGAGCTCGCGGGCAGCTCGCCCGAGGAGTTCCGCGCGATGATCGAACGTGAAATCCCCCGCATGGCCGGCGTGCTGCAACGCGCCGGCATCCGCCCGGAGTGACGCCACATGCCGCTTGGAGCCCTCAATCACTTCACCGTCTATACGGTGGACCTCGCGCGCACGCGGGATTTCTGGCGGGACGTGATGGGGCTGACCGATGGCGACCGGCCGCCGCTCGGCTTCCCCGGCCATTGGATGTATTCGGCGGGTGCCCCCACCGTGCATCTCGTCGGCCCGCGCGAGGGCGATGACGGCAAGCCCGCCCGCCGCACCCAGCCGACCGGCCAGCTCGACCACATCGCCTTCAGCGCCACCGGCCTCGCCGAGATGCGCGAGCGGCTGCGGCGGCACGACATCCCCTTCCGCGAGATGGTGGTCCCGCGCGACGGGCAGACGCAGCTCTTCTTCCACGACCCGGACGGCGTCGGGATCGAGCTGAACTTCACGGCCTCGGAGGCCGGGAGCTGAGGCGCGCTACTGCGGCCGGACGCCCATGGCGATGGTGCGCTCATCCATGCGCGGATCGTGGCGCAGCCCGCGCCGCACCGCCCAGGTGTTGAGATACTGCACGAGCTGGATCACCGGGCGCTCCTCGGCGAACATCTTCACCGCCTCCTGCCACATCGCCTCGCGCCGCTCATCATCCATGGTGGCCGAGGCCTCGGCCGTGAAGGCGTCGAAGCGCGGGTTGGAATAGCGGGCGTTGTTGTTGGCCCCCGTCAGGCGCTGCCGGTCATGGGTCGAGACGATGTTGACCAGGAAATTCGACGCCTCGCCGGTCGAGCTGCCCCAGGCGCCGATCTGCATGCCGAATTCGATGCGCGCGCGGCGCGGCACGAAGCCGGTCCAGGGCAGCGCATCCACCTGGGTCCGCACGCCGATGCGCGTCCACATCTGCGCGACACCCTGGGCGAGGCGCGCATCATTGGGCCAGCGGTCATTGGGGGTGGAGAGCGTCAGGCGGAAGCCGTCCGGGAAGCCTGCCTCGGCCAGCAGGCGGCGCGCGCCATCGGGATCGAAGGGGTCGGGGCGGACCTGCGGGTTGTAGCCGAAGGCGCCCGGCGGCAGCCATTGCGCGGTGGATTGCGCGGCCCCCTCCATCACGCGCTCGACCAGCGCGTCGCGGTTGATGGCAAGGCTGAGCGCGCGCCGCACCCGCGGATCCTTGAAGGGATTGGCGGCGAGCGGCTGGCCGGCATTGTCCGTGACGCCGGGCGGCGCGCCCTCGCGCGAATAGTCGGGCGCCATGTAGACGGTGCGAAGGCTCGGGATCTCGGTCACCGTCACCCGGGGATCGCGCCGCAGCCGCGCGAGGTCGCTGGTCGGGATCTGCTCGATCACGTCCACATCGCCGGCCAGCAGGGCCGCGGTGCGCGAGGCATCGTTCAGCAGCATGCGGTAGCTCACGCGCGCCCAGGGCTCGGCCCCGCCGAAATAGGCGTCGTTGCGCGTCATCTCCACGCGGTCGCCCGCGCGGAAGGAGACGAAGCGATAGGGCCCGGTGCCGATGGCAGCACGCCCGCTGTTGAAATCCTCCGTCGCCGCCCCCTCCGCGGCATGGCGCGCGATGATGGAGACCGAGGCGAGGTCGAGCGGCATGAGCGGATGCGGCGCGCGCGTGTGCAGGCGGATCAGATGCGGGTTCACCACCTCGACGCGCTCGATGGCGCGGAGGAAGCCACCGAAGCCGCCCGGGCTGTTCGGCACATTGGGCACGCGGGCGAAGGTGAAGACCACGTCGTCCGCCGTGAAGGGCCGGCCGTCATGCCAGGTGACGCCCTGGCGCAGCTCCAGCTCCCAGATGGTGTCCGAGACGGGGCGCCAGGCGGTGGCGAGCGAGGGATGCGGCCGTGCCCGGCCGTCGCGCTCGATCAGCCGGTCGAAGATGTGCATGGTCAGCGCGTTGTTCGGGCCGACATTGTGGAAATGCGGGTCGATCGTCGTGACCGGCGCACCGGAGCCGATGCCGAGCGTCTGTGCCTGACCATGCACCGAAATGCCGATCGCCGCCGCGAAGACCGCCGTGACCCACTTGCCCATCATCACCTCCCGCTGTTGGGCGGAAGGCTAACACCGGGGCAATGCGGCCGGCTACTCTTCCTCGCGCCGCACGCGGCTTTGCACCACGGGGCGGCTCGGCCCCGCGCCCTGGCGGCTGATGGGGATGGAGCGGACCTTCACCTCCGGCATGGGGCGCTGGAGATCGATGTGCAGCAGGCCGTTGTCCAGGAAGGCGCCCTCCACCTCGATCCCCTCGGCCAGCACGAAGGCGCGCTGGAACTGCCGCGCCGCGATGCCGCGATGGATGAAGATGCGCCCCTCCGAGTCGTCCCGCTGGCGCCCGCGGATGACAAGCTGGTTGTCCTCCTGCGTGATGGCCAGGTCATCCATCGAGAAGCCGGCGACGGCCAGGGTGATGCGCAGCCGCGCCTCGCCCGTCTGCTCGATGTTGTAGGGCGGATAGCCCTCGGCGTTCTTCTGGACGCGGTCGAGCATCTGTTCGAGGTGGTCGAAGCCGAGAAACAGCGGCGAACCGAACACCGAAGATCGAGACATGCAGCCTCCTGCCGGGAGCGAGGACCGTCCCGCGCCCCGTTGTGGCGGCGCCGGACAGGCCAAGACTTGGCCCGGCCCGGGCCGGCTTGCAAGGTCCGTTGCCAGTGCGGGGGCCAGGCGCTACCTCACGCCCATCATGAGCGACGAAAAACTCCCCATCCTGCTGGTGCCCGACCCCCGGCTGCGCCTGAAGTGCCGCCCGGTGGGCGAGGGCGACGGCGATGCGGTGCGCGCCCTGGCCCCGCGCATGCTGGCCACGATGTATGCCGCGCCCGGCATCGGGCTCGCCGCCCCCCAGGTCGGCTCGGACCTGCGCCTCTTCGTGCTGGATTGCGGCGGCAAGGACACGCCGGAGCCAATGGTGCTGGTGAACCCCGAGATCATCGCCGAGAGCAAGGAGCGGGGCCTGCGCGAGGAGGGCTGCCTCTCCCTGCCCGGCCTCTATGCCGATGTGGAGCGGCCGCAGCGCATCAAGATCCGCTGGCGCGAGCTGGACGGTACGCGCAAGGAGATGGAGGCGGACGGCCTGCTCGGCGTCTGCATGCAGCACGAGATGGACCACCTGAACGGCGTGCTGTTCGTGGACCATCTCTCGGCGCTGAAGCGCAACATGATGCTGCGCAAGCTCGCCAAGGAACTGAAGAACAAGGCGCGGGACGCGGAGGGTGGGTAGGCCCCTCCGCATCGCGTTCATGGGCAGCCCGGACTTCGCGGTCCCTGCCCTTCACGCGCTGCACGCGGCCGGGCATGACATTCGTGCCGTCTATACCCAGCCGCCCAAGCCCGCCGGGCGCGGCCAGCAGGAAACCCCCTGCCCCGTGCATCGCGCGGCGCTCGCCCTCGGCCTTGAGGTCCGCACGCCGGCGCGGGTGAAGCGGGATCCGGCGGCGCACGGGGCCTTCGCGGCGCTCGACCTCGATGTGGCGGTGGTGGCGGCCTATGGGTTGATCCTGCCGCCGGCCATGCTCGAGGCTCCGCGGCGCGGCTGCCTGAACATCCATGCCTCGCTGCTGCCGCGCTGGCGCGGCGCCGCCCCCATCCATGCCGCCATCCTGCACGGCGATGCCGAGAGCGGCGTGACCATCATGCGCATGGAGGAAGGCCTCGACACCGGCCCCATGCTGCTGCGCGAGGCGGTGCCGCTCACGCCCCGCAGCACCACGCCCGAACTGCACGATGCGCTGGCCGAGATCGGCGCGCGGCTCATCCTGCGCGCGCTGGAGGAAGCGCCGCCCGAAACGCCGCAGCCGGCGGAAGGCGTGACCTATGCCGCCAAGCTCACCAAGGCGGATGGACTGCTGGACTGGACCGAGCCAGGCGCCACGCTCGATGCTCGGGTGCGTGCGATGAACCCCTGGCCCGGCGCCTATTTCCAGCATGCGGGCGAGGTGCTGCGCGTGCTCTCCGCGGAACCGGTGGCAGGCACCGGCGCGCCGGGCACGGTGCTTCCGGGGCCGGGCCTCGTCGTCGCCTGTGGCAGCGGCGCGCTGCGCCTCACCCGCCTGCAACGCCCCGGCCGTGCCGCGATGGATGCCGATGCGCTGCTCCGCGGCTACGCCCTGCCGCCCGGCACGCAGCTCGGCTGATGCCGAAGCCTTTGCCTGGCCGGCAGCCGCCACGCCAACCCTGCCGGCAGCTCGGCTGATGCCGAGCTATGCCCTCCTCGTCGAATATGACGGCACGGGCCTGGTCGGCTGGCAGCGCCAGCCCAACGGCCTCTCGGTGCAGCAGGTGATCGAGGAAGCCGCGTCCCACCTCAATGCCGGCGTCGCGCCGCTCGCGACGGCGTCCGGCCGCACCGATGCGGGCGTGCATGCCGAGGGGCAGGTGGTGCAACTCGCCGTCAGCGCCGAATTGCCGCCGGTGCGGCTGCGCGCGGCGCTCGACTTCCACACCCGGCCGCATCGCATCGCCATTCGGGGCGCGGCCTTCGCGGCCGAGGGCTGGTCGCCGCGCTTCTCGGCGGTGCAGCGCCATTACCGCTATCGCGTCCTCAACCGCGCGGCCAAGCCCGCGCTGGAGGAAGGGCGCGTCTGGCATGTGCCCCTCCCGCTCGATGCCGGGGCGATGCACGCGGCGGCGCAGCTCCTGCTCGGCCGGCATGATTTCTCGGCCTACCGCGCCGCCTCATGCCAGGCGGAATCGCCGCTGCGCACGCTGGAGCGGCTGGATGTGGTCCGCGTGGGGGAGGAGGTGCAGATCCTCGCCTCGGCGAGGAGCTTCCTGCACCATCAGGTCCGCAACCTCGTCGGCACGCTGCATGAGGTGGGGCTGCGCCGCCGCCCGGTGGAGTGGCCGCGCGCGGTGCTGGACGGGCGGGACCGCCGGGCGGGCGGCCAGACCGCACCGCCCCAGGGCCTCACCTTCCTGCGCGTGGATTTCCCGGAGCCGCCTGAGTGGTCTTGACTCGACCGGCTCTGATCAGGTGCCGGCGATGCGGCCTGTGACGCCGCCGATGAAGAGGCCCAGCGCCAGGTCCAGCACCACGAACATCACCGCCGTCATGCTCTGCACGCCAAGGGCCGTGCGCGCCACGAACCATTCGAGCCACATGGCATAGCCCACGGCGGCAAGGCCCAGCGCATTGCCCACCCAGGCAGGCAGGCCCAGGGCGGGCGGCACCAGCAGGACCACCAGCAGCAGGTACTGGACGATGTTGCTCCAGTTCCAGGCCGCGATGAATTGCGGCCATTGCTCGGTCCGCTTCGCCTGCTCGGCCAGGATGCGCGAGGCGAGCGCGAAGGCCACCCAGCCCAGCACATAGCCCACCAGCTCACCCGCCAGCGCCACCGCCACGCCGGCTGGCGGCGGCGATTGCAACCACCAGGCGATCAGGCGCAGCGCGATGAACAGCGGCAGGCAGACCAGCGCGGCCACGAAGGAATGGCGCGCGGAGTCCATCCCCGGCGGAATGAGCAGCAGCCCCTCCGCCCGGCCGCGCGCGAAGAGCCAGGCCGATGCCAGCCCGTTGACGATGCTGGGCGAGCTCAGCGGAGGCACTCCTCGATCACGGCGCGGTAGACGCCGGCCAGCGCGCGCAGCTCGGCCACCGGCGCGCATTCGTCGCGCTGGTGCAGCGTGGCGCCCACGGCGCCCAACTCCGCCACCGGGCAGTAATGGGTGATGAAGCGCGCATCGGAGGTGCCGCCGCCGGTGTCGAGCTTCGGGGTCACGCCCGTGCTGCGCTCGACGGCGCGGCGCAGCGCCTCGACGAAGGGGCCGGGCTCGGTGAGGAAGCTCTCGCCCGAGACCTGCACGCGCATCTCGTGGTCCGGCGCATGCTCGGCCAGAACGGCCTCGAGATGCGCCGTCAGCGCGGCCGAATTGTGCTTGTCGTTGAAGCGGATGTTGAGGAAGGCGCGCGCCTCGGCCGGGATCACGTTGGTGGCGCTGTTGTCCACCTGGATGCCCGTCACCTGCAGCGTCGAGGCCTCGAACCACTCGCTGCCCTGGTCGAGCGGCGTGCTGGTGAGCGCATGCAGCACGCGCGTCAGCCGATGCACCGGATTGTCGGCCAGCTGCGGATAGGCGCTGTGGCCCTGCTTCCCGCGCACCGTGATCCAGGCATTCATGCTGCCGCGCCGGCCGATCTTGATGGTGTCGCCCAGCACGGCTTTGGACGTGGGCTCGCCCACCACGCACATGTCGGGCGTGTGGCCGTTCTGCGCCATCCATTCGAGCACGCGGCGCGTGCCATCCACCGAAGGCCCCTCCTCATCGCCCGTGATGAGCAGCGAGAGGGAGCCCGGATGGCTCGGGTTCGCGTCGAGGTAGTCCGTCAGCCCCGCGACGAAGGCGGCGATGCCACCCTTCATGTCGCAGGCGCCGCGGCCATACAGCATGCCGCTGCGGATCACGGCGGCGAAGGGGCTGTCGGCCCAGGCGGCCTCGTCGCCCGGCGGCACCACATCGGTGTGGCCCGCATAGCAGAGATGCGGGCCCTCCGTGCCGCGCCGCGCGAAGAGGTTGTCCACCTCGTTGAAGCGCAGCCGCGTGCAGGTGAAGCCGAGCGGCCGCAGCGCCGCCTCCATCGCGTCCAGCGCGCCGTCATCCGCCGGCGTCACGCTCCGGCAGCGGATCAGCGCCTGCGCCAGCGGAACCGGATCGGTCGTGTCAGTCACGCAGCAGGTCGTTGATGCTGGTCTTGGCGCGGGTCTGCGCGTCCACCCGCTTCACGATCACGGCGCAGTAGAGCGACGGGCCGGGCGAGCCGTCCGGCAGCGGCTTGCCGGGCAGGCTGCCGGGCACCACCACCGAATAGGCCGGCACGCGGCCCACGAAGATCTCGCCGGTCGCACGATCAATGATCTTCGTCGTCGCGGACAGGAACACACCCATGGAGAGCACCGAGCCCTGCTCGACGATCACGCCCTCCACCACTTCGGAGCGCGCGCCAATGAAGCAGTCATCCTCGATGATGACGGGGTTGGCCTGCAGCGGCTCGAGCACGCCGCCGATGCCGACACCGCCCGAGAGATGCACGTTCTTGCCGATCTGCGCGCAGGAGCCGACGGTGGCCCAGGTGTCCACCATGGTGTTGGCGCCGACATGGGCGCCGAGATTCACGAAGCTCGGCATCAGCACGACGTTGGGTGCGATGTAGGCGGAGTGCCGGGCCACGGCGCCGGGCACCGCGCGGAAGCCCGCTTCCTTCCAGCGGTTCGGGCCCCAGCCGGCCCACTTCAGCGGCACTTTGTCGTAGGCGCCGGCGGCCGTGTCCATCGGCGCCGAATCGGTCAGCCGGAAGGAGAGCAGGACGGCCTGCTTCAGCCACTGGTTCACCTGCCAGCCGGCCGCACCCTTTTCCGCCACGCGGGCCTCGCCGCGATCGAGCATCTCGAGCGCCGCCATCACATCATCGCGGGCCTGCCCCTGCGTCGTGGCGGAGAGCGTGTCGCGCTTCTCCCAGAGGGCTTCGATGCGGGCTTGCAGGGTCATGGTGTGCGGGCTCCTTCGATGTCGCGCAGAGGCTTCGCAGCGGGGGGCCGGGGTGTCAATCTCGGGCGTCGCATTCCCCGGCCAGCTTTCGGCGCCGGGCCGGGTGCTGCTACATCAGCCCAGGCCCTTCGCAGGAATTTCAGCATGGCATCGCTTCCGTGGAACCTCCTTCTCGCCCCGGCCCTGGCGCTGGGCCTGGTCGGCGCGGCCCAGGCGCAGCCGGCGCGCCCCGCGCCGCAGCAGGCCCCAGCCCCGGCGCCCGCCCCCACGCCTGCTCCGGCGCCCGCCGCCGCGCCCGCACCCAGCGCGCCGCCCGCCGCCGACCTGCCCGACCGCACCCAGGCGAATTTCGGCGACTGGCTGATGCGCTGCGAAACCCAGCGCCCGCAGGGCCAGCCCGTGCTGCGCGTCTGCGAGACGGCCATCGCCATGACCGACCAGCGCGGCCAGACCATCGCCCAGGTCGTCCTCGGCCGCATCGGCCGCACCGACGCCTACCGCATGCTGGTGCAGCTGCCGGTCGAGCTGCGGGTGGACCAGGCCGCGCGGCTGGTGCTGGACCCGGCCGCCACGCCGGCCGAGGCGATCAACCTGCCCTTCCGCCTGTGCAGCGCCTCGCGCGGGGGCTGCTTCGGCGAGACCGAGGCCCTGGCGCCCGTGCTGATCAACCGCTTGCGGTCGCGCGGCGAGGGCCAGGGCCGGCTTGATTTCCGCGACAGCGCGGGGCGCGAGGTGCAGATCCTCTTCAGCTTTCGCGGCTTCGGCCAGGCGATGGATGCATTGGCACGCGAGACGGGCGGCTGACGCCGCATTGACGCGAGGCACCCGCATGCCAAGCTCCCCGCCTGCTTCCGGGGACCACGACACTTGGCCGATGCCGATCTGAACAGCGCCGCCTGGCGCGTCCCGCCCAGCCGCTACTGGGCCTCCCGACCGGCGGAGTTCACGCTGCCGGGCAAACCCCTCTCCCGCTACGTCACGATGCGCGACGGCTGCCGCCTCGCCGTGGATGTCTGGCTGCCCCAAGGGGCGACGGGGCCCGTGCCGGCCATCCTGATCCACACCCCCTACTACCGCCGTTTCGCCATGCGGCCCGGAGGCGAGGGCGAATCCTGCCCCAACGCCGCCAAGTTCCGCGACGCCTTCGTGCCGCGCGGCTATGCGCTGGTCGTGGTGGACATCCGCGGCACGGGGGCGAGCTTCGGCACGCGCGACAGCTTCCGCTCGCCGCGCGAGCGCGAGGATGCGCGCGCGATCAGCGACTGGATCGTGGCGCAGGACTGGTCGGATGGGCGCATCGGCGCCACCGGCATCTCCTATCCGGGCGCCGCCTCGGACTTCCTCGCCAGCACCGGCCATCCGGCGGTGCGCGCCATCATCCCGCTCTTCGCCGTCTGGGACACCTGGGCGGATCACTACTATCCGGGCGGCGTGTTCCTGAACCGCCTGGCGCAGGTCTATGACGAGCTGATGGTCGCCATGGACCATGACCGGCGGGACCTGCTGGGCAAGGTCAGCTACTTCTCCAACCCCGACCTCGCCGGCCCCGCGCCGGTGGATGAGGACGCGGATGGCACCCTGGTGCGGGAGGCGGTGGCGCAACATCTCGGCAATTTCCGCATGCCGGATTTCATCACCGACCTCGCCTTCCGCGAGGAGGCGCTGCCCTATGACCCGAGCTTTTCCTCGGCGCAGATCAGCCCCTATGCCGTCTCGCACGAGATCCCCAAGGATGTGGCGATCTACGCCGTCTCGGGCTGGCTGGATGGCGTGGGCTACGCCAATTCCGCGATCGCCCGGTATCTCACCATGCGCGGCAACCCGACGCATCTGCTGCTGGGCCCCTGGGACCATGGCGCGCGCTGCAATGTCTCGCCCTGGCGCGGGCGCATCGAGCCGGAATTCGCGCTGCTGGGCGAGATGCTGCGCTTCTTCGACGAATACCTGATGGGCCGTGAGACGGGCCTGCGGGACGAAGCGCCGATCCACTACTTCTCCATGCATGGCGAGACGTGGAACGCGGCCCGGCAATGGCCGCCCATCCCGGAGACGACGCGGCTGCATTTCAGCCCCGGCGCACTCGGCACCGCGCCAGGCAGCAACGCCGTGGCCGAGCACCCGAGCGACTTCGCCTGGGGCTCCGGCGGGGGCACGCGCTATGAGCGCATCGCCGCCATCAACGCGCTCGACTACCACACGGACTGGACCGAGCGCGTGGCGGAGCTGCCCGGCTACGACACCGCGCCCTTCACGCAGGACATGGTGCTGAGCGGACATGTCATCGCCGACCTCACCATCGCCTCCAGCGAGGCCGATGCCTCCATCCTCTGCTACATCTCGGAGATCGAGGCCGATGGCACGGCGCGCTACGTGACCGAGGGCCTGCTTCGCGCGCTGCACCGGAAGGAAGCGCCAAACCCGCCGAACTACCAATCCACCTGGCCGTTCCGCAGCTTCCACCGCGCCGATGCGAAGCCGCTGACGCCCGGCACGGCCGAGCGCATGCGGATTCCGCTGCTGCCCACCTCCTGGGTGTTCAAGGCGGGCTCGCGGCTGCGTTTCTCGCTGGCCGGGACGGATGCGGATCACATCAAGCAGATCCCGCATGGGCGGCCACCGGTGCTGAGCCTGCATCTCGGCGCCTCGGCGCTCGACCTCCCCCTCAAGCCGTATCAGGAGTGACCCGCATGCGTGCCACCCGCCGCGCCCTGCTCACCTTGCCTCTCCTTGGGCCCCTCCTTGGGCCGCTCGCCACCCCCGCGCTGGCGCAGCTCCCCGCGCGCCCCTTCCGCATGATCCTGCCGCAGCCGCCGGGCTCGGCGAATGACACGGTGGCGCGCATCATCGCGGAACCCATGGGCCGGGTGCTGGGCCAGCCCGTGGTGGTGGAGAACCGGCCGGGAGCCAATGGCATGGTCGCGATCAACCTGCTGAAGCAGCAGGCGCCCGATGGCTCGGCGATGCTGCTCTCGGGCGTGTCGCAGCTCTCCTTCAACCCACATCTCTATCCGAACCTGCCCTATGACCCGGTGCGCGACTTCACCTATGTCGCGCCCGTCACCGATGCGCCCTTCATCCTGATCGCGAGCAAGCGCTCGGGCATCACGAGCGTGGCGCAGCTGCTGGAACGCGCGCGGGCCGAACCGGCGCGGCTGACCTACGCCAGTGCCGGCATCGGCAATTCCACGCATCTCTCGGTCGAGATGATCGCCGACCGCGCGAATGTCCGCTTCACCCACGTCCCCTATCCCGGCACGGGCCAGGCGCTGACCAGCGTGATCTCGGGCGAGACGGACTTCATGATCATCGTCCTGGCCGTGGCCCTGGGCCAGGTGCGCGCCGGCGCGGTCTCGGCGCTGGCCCTCGTGGCACCGCGGCGCCTGCCCTTCCTGCCCGATCTGGTGACCCAGGCCGAGGCTGGCATCACCGCGCCGCTCATGCCGGGCTGGTTCGGCCTGGTGGGTCCGGCCGGGGTGCCCGAGCCGGTGGTGAACCAGGTGAATGCCGCGGTGCGCGCCGCACTGGCCGATGAGGGCGTGCAGCGGCGCCTGACCGATGTGGTGCTCGTCCCCATCCCCGGCTCGCCGGCCGATCTGCTCGCGCGCATGCGGCAGGACAGCGAGGTCTGGGGCCAGTTCATCCGCGCGCGCGGCTTGCGCCCGGAATAGCTCGGCTTGCCTCATTCCGGCTTCGGCCGGAGAGTTGCGTGATCAACAATGGAAACGCGCCATGAAACTCGCCTATTCCCCCGCCAGCCCCTATGTCCGCAAATGCATGGCCTCGGCCATCGCGCGCGGCATCGAGGGCCAGATCGAGCTCTGGACGGTGCCGACGGTGGATCCGTCCCTCGTGCCGGTGAACCCGCTCTCCAAGGTGCCCTCGCTGGTCACGAAGGAGGGGCAGTGCCTCTATGACAGCCCGGTGATCTGCGAATATCTCGACAGCATCGGCAGCGCCGCGCCGCTCTTTCCCGCCCCCGGCCCCGCGCGCTGGAACGCGCTGCGCCAGCAGGCGCTGGGCGATGGCATCATGGACGCGACGCAGCCGCGCCGCCGCGAGGTTGCCCTGCCGCAGGATGAGGGCCGCGTCACCTACATCCAGGGCCAGCAGCTCAAGGTCGCCCGCGCGCTCGACGCGCTGGAGGCGGAAGCCGACAGCTTGGGCATGCTGACCACCATCGGCGAGATCACCATCGCCTGCGCGCTGGGCTATCTCGATTTCCGCTACGCGCATGAGCCCTGGCGCCCGGGCCACCCCAAGCTCGAGGCCTGGTATGCGAAGGTCGTGGCCCTTCCGCCCATGGCGAAGACCATGCCCCCCGCCGGGTGACAATTTCGCGACGGGGGTTCAGCACCGGCCCCCGTCGCGCTTAACATGCGCGCCGCCCACGGAGATTGCCGCATGTCCGCCACCGACCCGCGCCTCGCGCAGATCGCCGAACTCATCGAGCTGAAGGCCGATGGCCAATACGGCCTCGCCGACATCAACCAGCGCCAGCACGCGCTGCAATCCGCCTGGCTGGCCGAGCGCGCCGGCTGCTCCGAGGCGCTGATCGCCGCCGCCCTGCTGCACGACATCGGCCACATGGTCCACAACCTCGGCGAGAACCCGGCCGAGGCGGGCGTGGATGATGAGCATGAGCGGCTGGGCTACGAATTCCTGGCCGGCATGTTCGGCCCCGAGGTGACCGAGCCGGTGCGTCTGCACGTCGCCGCCAAGCGCTACCTCTGCGCCAAGGAGCCCGACTACTTCGCCAAGCTCTCCAAGGATTCCGTGCTGAGCCTCAGCCTGCAGGGCGGGCCGATGTCGCCGGAGGAGGTCGCGGCCTTCGAGGCGGTGCCGGAACACGCCGATGCGGTGCAGCTTCGTCGCTTCGATGAGCAGGCCAAGGTGAAGGGGCTGGAGACGCCCCCCGCCGCGCATTTCCTGCGCTATGTCGAGCGGGTGATCCGCCCGGCCTGAGGCGGGCTATTCGCGCTCGATCCCGGCGCGGCGCACCACCTCGGCCCAGCGCGCGCGCTCCGCCGTGAGCATGCGGTCCATGTCTTCCGGCGTGCCGCCCACCGGCTCCGCCCCCCAGCCCGCCAGGCGCTCGCGCACCTCGGGAATGCGCAGGATCTGGTCGATCTCGCGGGCCAGCCGCCGGCGGATCTCCATGGGCGTGCCGGCGGGTGCGGCGTAGCCGAGCCAGGCATTGGCCTCATAGCCGGCGATGCCCGCCTCCTGCAGCGTCGGCACATCGGGCAGCAGCGAGAAGCGCCGCGCGCCGCCGACGGCCAGCGGCCGCAGCGTGCCATTCCGGAAATCCTCGAGGAAGGAGGGCGCCTGCTCGATGACGAGCTGGATGCGCCCGGCCAGAAGATCGGTGCGCGCGGGCGCGCCGCCGCGATACTGCACCATCTCCATCTCGACGCCGCCCGCCAGCGCGCGGAACATCTCGACCGTGAGGCGCGAGGCCATGCCCGAGGTCGCGAAATTGATCGAGCCCGGCCGCGCGCGCGCCAGCGCCAGGAATTCCGCGACATTGCTGACGCCGAGCGATGCCGGCACCACCATCACATAGGGAATCAGCGCCACCATGGAGACGCCGACGAGATCGCGCGCCGGGTCATAGGGCAGCGTGCGATAGACGAAGGGGTTGACCGCCATGGGCCCCGGGCTGCCGGCGAGCAGCGTGTAGCCATCGGGCGCCGCCTTCGCCACCGCATCGGCGCCCAAGATGCCGAAGGCGCCCGCGCGATTCTCGACCGCCACCTGCTGGCCCAACGGGCGCGCGAGGTTGTCCGCGATCAGCCGCGCGATGAGGTCGGTCGCGCCACCCGGCGCGAAGGGGACGACGACGCGCAGGGGCCGCGCGGGCCAGGCCTGCGCCTGCGTCGGCGTCTGGGCCTGGGCCAGCGAAGGGGCCGCGAGGGCGGCAAGGGTGGCGCGGCGGGTGAGGCTCATTCGGCGGCCCTCCCGGCCTGGGCGAAGAAGCGGTTTTCCGGCCGCGCAAGGCCGAGATTGTCGCGCAGCGTCCGGCCCGAATACTCCGTGCGGAACAGGCCGCGCCGCTGCAATTCGGGGACCACGAGCTTGATGAAGCGCTCCAGGCCCGTCGGCACCACCGGGGCCGCGATCATGAAGCCGTCGCAGGCCTTTTCCAGGAACCAGCGCTCCATCAGGTCGGCCACCTGCGCAGCGCTGCCCTTGAAGAAATTGCCCGCCATCTGCGGCAGGATGGCGCGATAGGTTTCGCGCACCGTCAGCTTCTGCTCCAGCGCCTTCGCCACGATCGCCTTGCCGATGCCGGTCGGCCCGACATGCTCGAAATCCAGGGCGGGAAACGGCCCGTCCAGCGGATAGGCGGACATCTTCACGCCCACCATCTTCGAGAGGTAGTCGAGGCCGACGGCGGGCGGCACCAGGTCATCCAGCTCGCGCGCCAATTGCTCCGCTTCTTCCTCCGTCTCGGCGGCGATGATGGTGACGCCGCTCAGGATCTTCAGGCTGTCCGCGCTGCGGCCATATTTCGGCAGGCGGCCCTTCAGGTCGGCGTAGAGTGTCTGCGCGCGCTCGATCGTTCCCTCGATCGCGAAGACGCAATCGGCCGTCGCGGCCGAGAGCTCCTTCCCCGTCTCCGACTGCCCGGCCGAGAAGATGACGGGATGCCCCTGCGGCGGGCGCGGCGCGTTCAGCGGCCCCGCCACCTGGAAATGCTTGCCCCGGAAATTCAGCGCATGGACCTTGGAGGGGTCGAGGAAGCGGCCCGACGCCTTGTCCTGCGGGAAGGCGTCATCCGCCCAGGAATCCCACAGCCCCTTCACGATCTGGGCGAATTCCCCCGCGCGCTCGTAGCGGTCATCGCGCGGCACATGCTCCTCATGGGAGAAGTTCAGCGCATCGCCGGGGTTGGAGGTGGTGACGAGGTTCCACCCCGCCCGCCCCTTGCTGATGTGATCGAGCGAGGCGAAGCGCCGCGCCACGGAAAACGGCTCGTCATAGGTCGTCGTCGTGGTGGCCACGAGGCCGACATGCTCCGTCACCATCGCCAGCGCCGAGAGCAGCGTCACCGGCTCGAAGACACCCGGCCGGTCGGAGGGGCTGGTGGCGGCGAAGAGGTCGGGCTTGTCGAGGTTCCGGACGCCATTGCCGTCGGCGAGGAAAAGCAGGTCGAAGCGGCCCGCCTCGGCGATGCGCGCGAGGCGGATGGCGTTCTCCAGGTTGCTGGCGGGCTTGTCCCAGGCGGTGGGGTGCCGCCACTCGCCCACATGGGAGCCCTGGGCATTGGCATTGGCGGCCAAGATCATGTGTTGGGGCATCGGCGCACTCCTGACGGGGGAAGCTTCGCGCCGGAGGCGCATGGCATGCAAGCGCGGCTTGACGCTTTCCCCGCCGGGCGGCGCAATGCGGGGATGAACCGCCGCACCCTCCTCGCCGCCCTGCCCTTCCTGCCCGCGCCCGCCCTGGCGCAAGGCTTCCCCTCACGTCCCATCCGCATCCTGGTTGGCTTCGCCGCCGGCGGCTCGACAGACGTCTTCGCCCGCAGCATGGCACCCCGCCTGCAGACCCTGCTGGGCCAGCCCGTGGTGGTCGAGAACCGCCCGGGCGCGGGCGGCAACATCGCGACGGAAGCGACGGCACGCAGCGCGCCCGATGGCTATACGCTGCTGCTCGGCACCATCGGCCCGCTCGCCATCAACCCCACGCTCTACGGCAATCTCAGCTTCGACCCGCTGACCGACCTCACTGCCATCACGTTGGTGGGCGAGGTGCCGAACGTGCTGGCCGTGCCGGCAGACCGCCCCTATCGCAGCGTGGCCGATATCATCGCCGCCGCGCGCGCGCGGCCGGGCACGCTGAATTTCGGCTCCTCCGGCATCGGCTCCGCCGGGCATGTGGCGGGCGAGCAGCTGAACCTGATGGCGAATATCCAGACCGTCCACGTGCCCTTCCGCGGCGGCGGCGCGCTGATGCCCGAGCTGCTGGCCGGCCGCGTGGATTTCGCCTTCACCACCGCGCTCAACGCCATGCCCCAGGCCGAGTCCGGGCGCCTGCGCGTGCTGGCGGTACCCAATGCCACGCGCGTCTCGCTCATCCCCCAGGTGCCGACGGTGGCGGAGAGTGGGCTGCCGGGCTTCGACGGGATGGACTGGGCCGCGCTCATGGCCCCGCGCAACCTGCCGGTACCCATCCTGGCGCAGCTCAACCAGGCGGCCACCGCCGTGCTGCGCGACCCCGAGCTGGTGCAGAACATGGCCGGGCGGCGCCTCGTGCTGATGCCCACCACGCCCGAGGAAGCGAGCGCCTTCCTGCGCGCGGAGACCGCGCGCTGGGCGCCCGTCATCCGCGCCTCGGGCGCACGGCCGGACTGAGGCGGTGCGGGTCTATCTCAGCCACGGCACCCTCTCCTTCCCCGGCTATTTCGGCGCGCGGGCGCTGGCCGCGCTGCAAGAGCACGCGGAAGTCGTCCGCAACATGACCGAGGCCGAGTTGCGCGACGAGGCGCTGGCCGAGGCGGCGCGCGGCTGCGACGCCATCATCGCGTATCGCGGCAGCCCGGGCACCGAGGCGACCTTCGCGAACAGCCCGCAGCTCAAGGCCTTCCTGCGCTGCGCGGTGGATATCAGCACGGTGGATGTCGCCGCCGCCTCGCGCCACGGCATCCTCGTCACGCAGGCCACGCCGGGCTTCGTGGATGCGGTGGCGGAACTCGCCATCGGCTTCATGGTGGACCTGGCGCGCGGCGTCAGCCGCTCGGTGCAGGACTACCGCGCGGGGCGCATCCCGGAGGTGCGGCCGGGGCTGCAGTTGCGCGGCGCGACGCTGGGGCTGGTGGGCCATGGCCGCATCGCGCGGCGGCTGGCCGAAATCGCGAACGCCATGGGAATGCGCGTGCTGGCCTATGACCCGCAGACCGGCACGCATCCGCTGGACGAGGTGCTGTCCCAGCCGGACATCGTTGTCTGCCTCGCCCTCTCCACGCCCGAGACGCGGCACATGATGAACGCCGCCGCCTTCGCCGCCATGCGGCGGGGCGCCTTCTTCATCAACCTCTCGCGCGGGGAACTGGTGGATGAGGCGGCGCTGGTGGCCGCGCTCGATTCCGGCCATCTCGCCGGTGTGGCCATGGATGTCGGCAGCTTCCCGGACCAGATGCCCAACCCCCGCCTCGCCGCCCGCCCCGACGTCATCGCCACGCCGCATGTGGGCGGCCTGACGCCCGCCGCGGCCGAGCACCAGGCGATGGACACGGTGCGGCAGATCGCGGCACTCGCCGCCGGGCGCCTGCCCGAGGGCGCGGTGAATGCGGCGCAGGCAACGCGGTTGAACCTGGCCTAGCCGCCCCGGCGCCGGTGCCGCCACCAATCCTGTAGCGGCCCCAGCACCAGCAGTGGCGAGGCGGCCAGCGTCATCAGCGCCAGCACCGCCGCCCAGCCGCGGGCGCCCGAGGCGAAGGCCGCGACCGTGGCTCCGGCCAACCCGCCCACCACCAGCCCGCCCAGGGCGAAGAGCCCCAGGATCAACCGGTGCCGGTGTGAGAGCCATTCGGGCGGCGGCACCTCCGGCGCCAGCGGCTTGCCGTCGCGCCCCACATCGGTGACGCGCGCCGGGTCCAGCCCGAAGGGCCTTTCCTCCGCCATCGCGCCCTACTTGCCGCCCTTGAGCAGCCCGCTCCAGCCGAGCTTCAGCAATTCCCCCACCAGCGCCGAGATCTCCGCCTGGAAGGCCGCGAAGCTGGGGGCGCGCTCCACCCGTCCCTCATCCATGTAGAGGCTGCGGGCGATCTCGATCTGGATCGCGTGGATGTTTTCGCGTGGGCGGCCGTAATGGCGGGTGATGTAGCCGCCGGCATAGGGGTCGTTGCGTTGCACGCGCCGCCCGCGCGCCTGCAGCAGCGCCTCGATGGCACGCGTGGCGCGCGGCGCGCAGGCCGAGCCATGTGCGTCGCCCAGCACGAATTCCGGCGCCTCGCCGGCGCCACCTGGCCCGGCGCCGCTGGGCATGGAATGGCAATCCACCAGCAGGCAGAAGCCGAACCGCTCGCGCGTCTCGGCCACCAGCGCCGCCAGCGTCGCATGGAACGGCTCCCAGGAAAGCCGCACGCGACGCTCCGCCTCCTGGAAGGAGAGCCGCCGCCGGTAGATCGCCTCGCCATTCGCCACCACGCGGGCGATGGTGCCGAGGCCGGCGCCCACGCGCGGGCTCGCGGAATTCACCCAGTCGGGCAGCGGCTCGTCGAACATGCCGGGGTCGAGCTCCCACGCCTCGCGATTCGCGTCGCACCAGGCGCGCGGGAAGCGGGCGGCGAGCAGCGGCGCGCCGAGCGCGGGGGCGGCGGCGAAGAGCTCCTCGACGAAGGCATCCTCGCTCTTGCGCAGCGCCGTCGCATCGAGCCGCGCCGCGGCCAGGAACTCCTCCGGATAATCGCGCCCCGAATGCGCCGAGACAAAGACCAGCGGCGCCACGTGATGCACGGGGCGCGTCAGGTCGAAGGCGCGCGGGCGCAATTCGGCCGGAGCGATCATGTCAGGCGCCAGCACGCGTCATCCGCGCGGCGCATCCGGGCGATGGCCCAGCCCGCCCTCGTATTTCTCCTGCGCCTCGGGGGGCAGATAGGCCTGCTCCAGTGCGCGGATCTCGTCGAAGCCCGAGAATTTGTGCAGGTTGCCAAGGCGGTGGTTGGACAGCCGCTCGGTCATCCGCGCCTCGGCCATCGGGCCATCCCGGCGCAATTCGGCGGCAAGGTCGCCCATCGCCATGATGGATTGCCGCAGCAACGCGCCGGGCAGGATGCAGGTGGCGATGCCCAATGCGCCCATGCGCTCGGCCGTCATGCGCGGCGAGATGCCGGTCATGTTGTAGAAGACCGGGCCCTTCACCTCGCGCGTGATGCGCTCCACCTCGGCCTCGCTCGCCGGCCCTTCGACGAAGGCCTGGTCGGCGCCGGCATCGAGGAAGGCATTGGCACGCCAGATCGCCTCGTCCAGCGAGCCGCCATGGGCGCCGCGGCTGTCGGTGCGCGCGATGATCAGGAAGCTCGGATCCAGCGCGCGGCGCGTATCCGCCGCGGCACGGATCTTCGCCACCGCCTCGGCGCGGCCGATCACCTCGCGCCCCGCGACATGGCCGCACCGCTTGGGCGCGACCTGATCCTCCAGATGGATGCCGGCGACGCCGGCGCGGATGAACTCCTCCACGCAGCGCACCACGTTGATCGCGTTGCCATGGCCCGTATCGCCATCGGCGATCACGGGGACGCGCACCGCACTCGCGATCAGCTTCGCGTTCAGCGCCATCTCGCTGAGCGTGGCGAGGCCCGCATCGGGCAGCCCGAGCAGGCCGATCGATGTGCCGTAGCCCGACATGTACACCGCCTCGAACCCGGCCTCCTCCAGGATCAGGGCGGAGAGCGCGTTGTAGCAGCCCGGCACCACCAGCGGCTTGTGCTGGGCCAGCAGGGCCCGCAGGCGCTCCCCCGGACGACCCGTCTCCGCCTGACCCAACCGCATGCCACTCTCCCGTCTTCCGCCGGGCGAGACCCCGTGCAACGCTGCCGAGAATAACAGGAGAACGCCGCCATGCCAGATGGAACCACCGAAGCGCCGCCCAACGCCGCCGGCCTCGCCGAGCTCGCCAGCGCCCTCTCCGATCTTTTGCGCCTGCGCACCCTGCCGATCGGCATGAAGCTCTTCCGCGACGCCGAGAGCATGCAGCAGGTCCAGGGGCTGCGTCGGCCCACGCCGGGCAAGCGCTTCTCCACCTGCCAGCTGGTCACGCAGGCGCGCCTCGCCGGATTCACGCTCGGCGTCACGCATGAGAACGTGCCCGAATTCAGCAATTGCGGCGGCGTGATCGGGCTGAACACGCCCTCCGAGCTCTACCTCTCCGGCCGCAAGATGGAGGGCGTCTGGTTCGAGAACATCGAAGCCTCAGCCGCGCATCAGGCGCAGATGCCGCGCGTGCCCGCCGAATACCACGGCCTCGTCATCTCGCCGCTGCGCGCGGCGCGGCTCGATCCGCCCGACATCTGCCTCTTCTACGCGAACCCGGCGCAGATGATCCTCTTCATCAATGGGCTGCAATGGCGCAACTATCAGCGCTACGACTTCTCCATCACGGGCGAGAGCGCCTGCGCCGACAGCTGGGGCCGCGCGCTGCGCGACCGCACCGTCTGCCTCTCGCTCCCCTGCTACGCCGAGCGCCGCTATGGCGGTGTCGCGGATGACGAGATGCTGATGGCCTGCCCGCCCGCCGACCTCGCGCGCGCCGTGACGGGGCTGCGCGGGCTGTCCAAGGCGGGGCTGCGCTACCCGATCATGCCCTATGGGCCGCAGGCCGACCCTGCGGAGGGGATGGGAAAGAGCTACGCCGGCAAGAGCTGAGCGCGGGCTCCGCCCGAACCCGCTGGGGCCGCCTCTTTAAACAGACGGGGCCCCAGACCCCACTACCGCAACGCCCATCCAGGGGCGCAATACTTCAGGTACCAAAATGGTCCCATCGGGTTGCTGGTGGGTTTCCATGACGGCGATCAAGGCACGGCCCACAGCCACGCCCGAGCCGTTCAGCGTGTGCGGCAAGACCATCTCCTTGCCGCGCTTGAACCGCGCCTTCATCCGCCGCGCCTGAAAATCCCGGCAATTGGAGCAGGAGGAAATCTCCCGCCACGCCTTCTGCCCCGGCAGCCAGACCTCGAGGTCATAGGTCCGCGCGGCGCCGAAGCCCGTATCGCCGGCGCAGAGAAACACCCGCCGCCAGGTCAGGCCCAGCGCCGTCAGCACCGCCTCGGCGCAGCGCGTCATGCGCTCATGCTCGGCGTCGCTGTCCTCGGGCCGCGTGATGGAGACCATCTCCACCTTGCTGAACTGGTGCTGACGCAACATGCCGCGCGTGTCCCGCCCCGCACTCCCCGCCTCGCTGCGGAAACAGGGCGTCAGCGCGGTGAAGCGCAGCGGCTCGACCGGCTCGGCGATCACCTGGTCGGCAACGAGGTTGGTCAGCGGCACCTCGGCCGTCGGGATCAGGTAGTGGTCGCCCGTCTTGAACAGGTCTTCCTCGAATTTCGGCAGCTGGTTCGTGCCGTAGAGCGTGGTGGCGTTCACCAGCAGCGGCGGGTTCACCTCCATGTAGCCATGCGTGTCCACATGCAGGCCCAGCATCCACTGGCCAAGCGCGCGCTCGAGCCGCGCGAGCGCGCCCTTGAGCACCACGAAGCGGCTGCCCGACAAGCGCGTCGCGCTCGCGAAATCCATCAGGCCCAGCGCCTCGCCCAGCTCGAAATGCTGCTTGGCGCCGGGCAGATCCGCCGGCGTGCCATGGGTGTGGAGCACGACATTCGCCGTCTCGTCGCGGCCCTCCGGCACCTCGGCATCAAGGATGTTGGGCAGCACCTCCAGCCCGGCCGTAAGCTCGCGCTCGGTGACGGCGGGCAGATCGGAGGCGGCATGCGCCTGGATCGCCGCGACCTCGGCCTTCAGGCGCTCGGCCTCGGCGGTGTCGCCACGCTTCATGGCGCCGCCGATCTCGCGGCTCAGTTCGTTGCGGCGGCTCTGCGCCGCCTCGGTGCCGCGAATCGCCTCGCGCCGCGCATCATCGAGCGCGATGAGCATGGAGGACTGCGCCGGAAGCCCCCGCCGCGCCATCGCCGCGTCGAAAGCCGCCGGATCGGCGCGCACCGCCCTGATGTCATGCATGGTCAGATCACCGTGAAAACCAAGGCTGCGCCGTTAGGCCAGCCGAGGCAGAGGGTCAACCGATCCGGCTAAGCCGTTTCTTCCTTCGGCGGCTTCGGCGTGGTCCAGGCTGCGAAGAGGATCGAGATCTCGTAGAGCAGGATCAGCGGCACGGCCAAACCCACCTGACTGATCACGTCCGGCGGCGTGATGATGGCCGCCACGACGAACATGCCGACGATGGCGTAGCGCCGCCCCTTGCGCAGGCTCTGCACGTTCAGAATGCCGACCTTGCACAGCAGGACGAGGCCCACCGGCATCTGGAAGGCGAGGCCGAAGGCCAGGATCATGTGCATGACGAGCGAGAGATACTCGCTCACCTTCGCTTCGAGCTGGATCGGCACGGTGCCGGCACCGGCCGGCGTCTCGAAGCTGATGAAGAAGTGCCAGGCCAGCGGGAAGATGAAGTAGTAGGCGAGCGCGGCCCCCAGCAGGAACAGGATGGGCGAGGCGATCAGGAAGGGCATGATCGTCCGCTTCTCGGACCGATACAGCCCGGGCGCGATGAACAGCCAGAGCTGCGTCGCCCAGATCGGGAAGGAGAAGAAGATCGCGCCGAAGAAGGCCACCTTCAGGTAGGTGAAGAAGGCCTCGTACAGCGCGGTGAAGATCATCCGCCGGTCGCCGCCGCCCTGCTCGTACAGCACGTTGGCCAGCGGCTGCGCCAGGAAGCCATAGATGTTCGTGCTGAAATAATAGCAGAGCGCGAAGGCGATGAAGAACGCACCGACCGACCAGAGGAGCCGCTGCCGCAGCTCCATCAGGTGCTCGATGAGCGGCATCGGCTTGTCGTTGATGGGATCGTCGTCTTGCGCGGTGTTGGACAAGGCGGCCTCAGGCGGTCTTGGCCGCGGCTTCCGCCGCGGGCGTGGCGGGCGCAGCGGGTGTCGCGGTCGCAGTCGGGGTCGAGGTCGGCGGCGTCATCGGCGCGGGCTCGGGCGGCGGCGCCACGTTCAGCGGCGCGGGCGTCGAGGGCGGCACGAAGGAGGGCATGTCGGGCGCGGGCGGCGTCGGCAGCGGGTCGGGCGCCTTGTAGGGCGCCATGGTCTGGGGCGGGATCATCGCCGGCGCATCGGGCATGTCCCGCGCGGTGGGCGGCGGCGTCCAGGTCGGCGTGCTGCTGCCCAGCGGATTCTCGGAGAAGGTCTTGGTGAGTGTGCCGTCGGCATCCACCGTCTTGGTGATCTCGCCCTTCAGGTCGAAGCTGCGGATCTCGTTGATGGCGCCCTTCACCTCGGCGATCTGGTTGCGGACCTCGTCCAGCTTGGCCTCGCGCACCAGTTCATCGGCCTGCTGCTGGAAGCTCGCGAGCTTCTGCTTGCCGGTCTTGATCAGGTCCGCGATTCCGCGAATGGCGCCGGGCAGGTCCTTGGGCCCGATCACCACCAGCGCCACCACGGCGATCAACAAAATCTCGGACCAGGCGAGGTCGAGCATCCCATCCCCAATACGGTTTCAGCAGCCCTGGATACCAGCAGGCCGGGCAGCCGCCAATGCGGCTTGGCGCTATCTAGGCGCTCTGGGCCTCGGTTGCACCCTGCCCCCCCCCTGGAATACCCCCCTGGGCGCGCGGAAAAGCGAAGGCGCGGCCGGGGTCGAGCGCCACGCCCACCATCTGGCCTCGCACCAGGGCGGCGCCCGGCGGCAGCCGGGCATGCAGGTGGAGCACGCCCCCCTCGCCATCCGCCACCGCCATATGGACCAGGGTGGTGGCCCCGAGCAGGCGGCAGGCCTCGACCTCGGCCAGCGTGCTGCCCTCCTGGCCGGCCGGGAGGATGCGAAGCCCCTCGGGCCGCAGCAGCAGCTCGGCCGGGCTGCCCTCGGGCAGGCCGCCGGCCGGCGCGCAGCCGATCACGCTCCAGGCCTGGCCCTCGCGAATCCGCGCCGGCAGCCGGTTCACCTCGCCCAGGAAGGTGGCCACGAAGGGGTCGGCCGGCTGGAGATAGAGCTGCTCGGGCGTGCCGAGCTGCACGACGCGCCCCTCTCGCATCAGGGCGATGCGGTCAGCCATGAACATCGCCTCCTCGGCGTCATGCGTCACGATCAGCGCGGGAATCCCGGCCTCCTGCAACACATGCAGCGTGTCATCGCGCACCTGTTCGCGCAGGCGCGCATCGAGGCTCGCGAAGGCCTCGTCCAGCAGCAGCACGGCCGGGCGCGGGGCCAGCGCACGGGCCAGCGCGACCCGCTGCTGCTGCCCGCCGGAGAGCTGGTGTGGCCAGGCGCTGGCATAGGCCTCGAGGCCCACGCGGGCCAGCGCCTCGGCCACACGCCAGACGCGATCGCCCTTCGGCATGCCGCGCAGGCCGAAGGCGACGTTCTCCTGCACGGTCAGGTGCGGGAACAGCGCGTAGTCCTGGAAGACAAAGCCCACATGCCGCTGCTCGGGCGGGATTTCCTGCCCCGGCTCGGCCAGCACACGGCCATCGAGCAGGATTCGCCCCTGCTGGAGGTGTTCCAGCCCCGCGACCAGGCGCAGCAGCGTCGTCTTGCCATCGCCCGAGGGGCCGAGGAGGCAGACGATCTCGCCGCGCGCCACCTCGATGGTGATGCCGCGCAGCACCTCGCGCTCGCCATAGCTGTGGCGGATGTCGGAGAGGATGAGGCTCATGCCGCCTTGTGGGCGGGTCGGCGCGCCCTGTCCATAAGGCCTATGCCGCGTGCTGCCCCTCGGCGATGAGCGGCGGCGCGCCGGTGGGCGGCGGCGCCAGCTCCATCGCGGCGATGTCGCTCGAGACCAGCTCCTCCTTGCGGGGCAGCTCGTTCAGCGACTTCAGGCCGAACTGGTCCAGGAAGCGCGCCGTGGTGGCCCAGAGGGTGGGGCGGCCCGGCGCCTCCTTGCGGCCGCGGGGTGCGATCAGCCCGGCCTCCAGCAGCGCGTCCAGGCTGGCCTGGGCCAGGGCGGCGCCGCGGATCTCCTCGATCTCGGCGCGGGTCACCGGCTGGTGATAAGCGATGATGGACAGCGCCTCCATCGCCACGCGCGGCAGGCGGCGCGGCACCTCCACCACGCGGGTGATGGCCGGCGCCAGGTCCTGCGCGGTGCGGAAGGCATAGCCGCCGCCCACCTCCACCAGTTCCACCGCGCGGCCGGCGGTGCGGGCGAGCAGCGCGGTCAGCACGCTCTGCGCCTCGATTCCCGGCGGCAGGGCCAATTGCACCCGCGCGGCCGGGACCGGGCGCTCGGAGGCGAAGATCAGCGCCTCGGCAATGCGCAGCCCGTGCTCGAAATCGGCCGGGTTCACGGTGGGCGCGGCCTCGATGACCGCGGGCGGCAGGCTGTCCGTGTCAGCTGGCATGATAGAGTTCCCCCTCATGGCGGCGCAGCAGGATCGGCCCGAAGGCCTCCTCCTGCCGCAATTCGACGCCGCCCCCCCGGGCGGCCTCCAAGGCGGCGATCAAGGTGCTGGCGACGGCTGCCTTGCGGTCGAGCGGCGAGAGCAGGCCCTCGGGCAGGAAGCTGGCCAGCGTGTTCCAGCCGGGCGTGCTGCCGATCAGCCATTGCAGCCGGGCCAGCGCCTCGGCCACCGACCAGAGCTTGCGGGGCTTGGGCGTGAAGGGGCGGTCCGCCGCACCCCGCCGCCGCGCCGTGGCATAGGCGCGCAGCAGCGAAGCGAGGTCGGCCACGATGCCCGAGCGGTCCTCGACGCGCAGGGATTCGGGGGCGCCGCGGGCGAAGACCTCGCGCCCCAGCTGCGCCCGGCTTTGCAGCCAGGCGGCGGCGGCGCGCATGCGGTCCAGCTCGGCCAGGCGCTCCGTCAGGCGATGCGCGGCGAGGATGGGGTCCTCCTCCTCCGGCCCGCGCTCCTCCTCGGGCAGCAGCAGGCGGGATTTCAGCCAGGCGAGCCAGGCCGCCATCACCAGCCAATCGGCCGCGAGTTCGAGGCGCACGCGGCGCGCGCCCTCCACGATGGCGAGGAACTGGTCCACCAGCGCCAGGATGGAGATCTGGCGGATATCCACCTTTTGCGCGCGGGCCAGTTCCAGCAGCACGTCGAGCGGGCCCTGGTATCCCTCCAGCTCGAGCTGGAGCGATTCCTGGACGCCGCTCACCGGGTCACCCCGGCGGCGCGGAGCGTGAAATCGAAGGCGGGGCGGATGATCTCACGGACGAAGACATCCATGGGCTGGAAGGCCGGGATCAGCGCCGGCAGCAGGAAGAGCACGCCGATCACGAGGAACAGCCCCGCCGGCTCCAGCCGCGCATAGGCCATGGCCGCGCGCATCGGCAGCAGGCCGACCACGATGCGGCCGCCATCAAGCGGCGGGATGGGGAAGAGGTTGAACAGGCCGAGCACCAGATTCGCGAGGATGGAAAGCGCCAGGAAGCGATAGACCAGCGCCATCGAGTCGGCCGAGAGACTTCCCTCCAGCCAGGAAGCCGGGTGGATCAGCAGCGCCGCGATCAGGGCCAGGGCGAAGTTCATGGCCGGCCCCGCGATCGCCACCCACATCATGCCCACGCGGGGATTGGCGAAGTTGCGGATATCCACCGGCACGGGCTTGGCCCAGCCGAACATGACATCCACCCGCCCCGTCGCCAGCAATTGCGAGACCAGCAGGATGCCCGGCACCAGCAGCGTGCCCACCGGGTCCACATGACGGATCGGATTCAGCGAGATCCGGCCCATCCACTTGGCGGTGGGGTCGCCGAGCGCCAGGGCCGCATAGCCATGCGCCGCCTCGTGCAGGGTGATGGCGATGATGCTCGCCAGCACCGCCACCGCGAGGTCGGGCAGCATGTCCAGCACGCGGCTAGGCCGCCCGGCTTTGCCCGCGCGAGGCGGCGAGGCGGGCCAGGGCCCGCTCGGTGAGCGGCGGGCAGGCCTCCAGCACGGCGGCGGTCTCGGCGAAGCGGCCCGAGCAATGCAGCACCGCATCGCAGCCCGCGCCGAGCGCGGCCAGGGTGAGCTCCGGCAACGTCCCGGCCAGCGCCTTCATGCCAAGGTCGTCCGACAGGAGGAAGCCCTCGAAGCCGATCTCTCCGCGGATCACCGCCGCGATCACGCCGGGCGAGAGGGTGGCGCAGCGCGCCTCGTCCAGGGCGGTGTACAGGATATGCGCCGTCATGCCCCAGAGATCGGGCGCGCCGAGCGCCCGGAAGGGAGCGAAATCGGCGGCGAGTTCGGCGCGGCTCGCGGTCACGACCGGCAGCGCCTCATGGCTGTCGAGCGTGGCGCGGCCATGGCCGGGGATGTGCTTGATGACGGGCTGGGTGCCGCCCTGGCGCAGCCCCGCGATCCAGGCGCCCGCGAGGCGCGTCACCTCGGCGGGCTCGGCCGAGAAGGCGCGGTCGCCGATCACCTGGTGCATGCCGGGCAGGCGCAGGTCGAGCACCGGGGCACAGACCACGTCGAGGCCCACGGCGCGGCATTCGGCGCCGATGGCCGCCGCCGTCGCCTGGGCTGCCTCGGCCGGCCCGTTCTCGAAGCTGGCGGCGGGGGGATGGGCGCGCCAATGGGGCGGCTTGAGGCGGGCGACGCGCCCGCCCTCCTGGTCCACCAGGATCGGCGCCTCGCGCCCCAGGCAGTCCCGGATTTCGGCGGTCAGCGCGCGCAGTTGCGCCGGATCGGCCACGTTGCGGGCGAAGAGGATGGCGCCGAGCGGGCGGTGCCGGCGGAGCAGCGTCGCCTCCTCCGCCGTGAGGCGGAGGCCGGCGACGCCGATGATGGCGGCCTTCATCTCAGCCGCCCGCCGGGATGCAGGCGATCTCCCGGGCGCGGATCGGCTCGCAGAAGGCGCGGGCCGCGGCGGAATCGGCGAAGCCGCCGGTGCGGACGCGCCAGAGTGTTGGCTGCCCGTCGCGTTCCAGCCGGGTGATGATGGGCTGGCGGCCGGCGAGTTCCGGAATGCGGCGCTGCAGCCGCTCCCACTCGCTGCGGGCGGCTTCCTCGCTGCGGGTCGCGGCGAACTGGACCATGAAGCGGCCACCGCTGGCGGGCGCGGTGCGGGCCGTCTGCTGCGCGGGCGCGGGGGCCGCGGCCGGGCGCGCGGGCGGCTGGGCCGCGGCGGGTGCCGGCGCGGCCGGGGTGGCGCTGGCGGGCGCGGGCGCGGGCACCGGCTGGCTCTGGGCGCGCAGCGCCTCGGGACGCGGCGTCTCGGGCCCTGGGCCGAGGCGTGCCTCGGTCGGCCGGTCCTGGCGTCCGTTGCGCTCGAAGATGAGTTCCTGCTGGTGCGGCACCACGGCGCCGCCGGGCGTGTCGGGCCTGACCTTGAAGGGCCGGCCATCGGTCTCGATCAGGGGCACGCCGCGCGGCCCCATCATGGACATGCCCCAGATGATGCCACCCGCCAGCAGGACGGATCCCGCGAGGCCGGCGCCGATCATCCAGAATTTCGGCGGGATCCCCCATCCCGACGACTCCCTCTCCGGCGGGCGGACCCGCCAGGAGGGCTGCATCACATCGCTCATCTCATCTCCTCGACCGGCGTGACCCCCATCACGCGCAATCCGGACCTGACCACAGCCGCTGTCGCGGCCACCAAGGCGAGTCGCGCCTGCGTCGCCGCCGGCTGATCCGCCTGGATGAAGCGCAAGGTGGTGTCGTCCTTGCCCTTGTTCCAGAGTAGATGAAAGTCGCTCGCCAAGTCATTCAAAAAGAACGCCACGCGATGCGGTTCCCGTGCGGCCGCCGCGGCGTCCACCACGCGCGGCCAGGCGGCAAGGCGCCGAATCAGGCCGAGCTCGGCCGGATCGGTCAGGCTGTCGAGCGGGGCCAGGGCCAGGGCTTCCGGCGCAGGGTCCCCCGCGCCGCGCAGCACCGAGCGGCAGCGGGCATGGGCGTATTGCACGTAGAACACGGGATTATCACGCGATTGCTGGACGACGAGGTCCAGGTCGAACTCCATCTGCGCGTCCGATTTGCGGGTCAGCATGGTGAAGCGCACGGCGTCGCGCCCCACCTCGTCGATCAGGTCCCGCAGGGTGATGTAGCTGCCCGCGCGCTTGGACATGCGGACCGGCTGGCCGTCCTTCACCACATGCACGATCTGCGTCAGCACCACATCCAGGCTCACGCGCTTGCCGCTGAGTGCGGCCACCGCCGCCTGCATGCGCTTCACATAGCCGCCATGGTCGGCGCCCCAGACATGCACCAACGCGCCGAAGCCGCGCTCGATCTTGTGCAGGTGGTTGGCGATGTCATTGGCGAAATAGGTGCCCGTGCCGTCCGACTTGCGCAGCGGGCGGTCCGTGTCGTCGCCGAACTGCTCGGAGCGGAACAGCGTCTGCTCGCGCTCCTCCCAATCCTCGGGCGGCTTGCCCTTGGGCGGCGGGAGGGTGCCCTGGTAGATCAGGCCCTGGCTGTCCAGCAGCACCTCCGCCTTCTCCAGCAGCCCGTCGCGGACCAGCTCGGCCTCGCTGATGAAGATGTCATGCCGCACGCCGAGGGCGGCGAGGTCCTCGCGGATCTCGGCCATCATCGCGGCGACGGTGAAGTTCCGCACCAGGGCGAGCGTTCCGGCATCGGGCGGAACCAGCGCCGCGCCATGCTCGGCCGCCAGCGCCTGGCCGACGGGGATCAGGTACTCGCCGCCATATTGCAGGGTGGTGCCGTAGGCGGCCTCCACCGCCGCCTTGCGCGCCTCGGGCTCGGCGCCCTCGGCCCAGAGGCCATGCGCCGCGACGGGCAGCGCCTCCAGGTAGCGCCAATAGGCCGCCCAGGCCAAAGCCTGCACCTGCGCGCCGGCATCATTGATGTAGTATTCGCGCGTCACCTGATGCCCGGCCTTGGCCAGCAGCGCGGCCAGCGCATCGCCCACCACGGCGCCGCGGCAATGGCCTACATGCATCGGCCCCGTCGGATTGGCCGAGACATATTCCACATTCACCGTGCCGGGCTTCTCCGCGCCCTGCCCGAATTCCTCGCCCTCGCGCAGGATCACCGCCACCTGGCCGCGCAGGTAATCCTCGCGCAGGCGCAGGTTGACGAAGCCGGGGCCAGCCGGCGTGGCCTCCTCCACCTCGGGCAGCTCCCGCAGCGCCGCCGCCAGGTCGGCCGCCAGCTTGGGCGGCGCCAGCTTCGCGACCTTGCCCACCACCAGGGCGGCGTTGGTCGCCATGTCGCCATGGCTCGCCTCGCGCGGGGGCTCCATGGTGACGCGGGCGAAGGCCTCCGCCGGCAATTCGGGGAGAAGGGTGCTGAGGGCCGTGATCGTGCGGTCCCGCAAATGGGCGAAGATGTCGTGGCTCATGATGCCCGCTTGTGCGGCCACGCCGCCGGTTCGCGCAAGTGGCCCGGCCCCGGCCGGCGTCAGGCGGGCGGAAGGCCCAGCCTTGTCAGGGCCGGAACGTTTTAATGTTTACAAGCCGGCCGGCATCGGCTCCGCTCCGTCGCAACCGGAAGGATGCATGTGATGGCGATCTACTTCGGCACGGTGGCCGCCGACAGCTTCATGGGCGGCAGTGCGCCGGATGCCATCGACGGCGCCCCCAGCGCCGACCCGTCGCTCGACACCGGCGCCGATACGCTGCGGGGCGGCCTGGGGAACGACACCATCTACGGGCGCGCCGGGGCGGACCTGCTGAGCGGCGGCGGCGGCTGGGACGAGCTGAGTGGCGGCGATGGCAATGACGTGCTGCTCGACAACGCGAATGGCGGCTCCCTCTCGGGCGGGGCGGGGGACGACATCATCACGGCCGTGAACATCGGCACCCTGATCTATGACTACCTCTACATCCACGGCGACGACGGGGACGACCGCATCACCGTGACGGGCAGCGGGATCGGCGGCGGCGGGCCCGCCTATCTGTGGGGCGACAACGGCAACGACACGATCAGCGGGTCCGCGGCCGGCGATGGCGTCTATGGCGGCACCGGCAACGACCGGTTGGCCGGCAATGAGGGAAATGACAGCATCTTCGGCGATGTCGGGCACGACACGCTGGACGGGGGCGCGGGCGCTGACGAGCTCTCCGGCGGCGCCGGCAACGACATCTATGTCGTGGACAACGCGGGCGACAGCGTCGTCGAGGCCGCGGGCGAGGGAACCGACACCGTCATCACCACCCTCGCCGCCTACACGCTCGGCGCGAATGTGGAACGGCTCACCGCCACCGGGGGCGGCGACTTCAGCGGCACCGGCAATGGGCTGGCCAATATCCTCCGTGGCGGCGGCGGGGATGACAGCCTCTTCGGCGGCGATGGCGATGACAGGCTGCATGGCGGGCTCGGCGCGGACAGCCTGGTCGGCGGTCGCGACGACGACACCTACTACGTGGACCACCTGGATGACGTGGTGGTCGAGGCCGCGGGCGAAGGCGCCGACACGGTGGTGACCACCCTCGCCGCCTACACGCTCGGCGCGCATGTGGAGCGGCTCACCTTCGCCGGGAGCGGCGACTTCACCGGCACGGGCAATGGGCTGGCCAACTTCCTCACGGGCGGTGACGGGGATGACAGCCTCTTTGGCGGGGGTGGCAATGACAATCTGCGCGGCGGTGCCGGGGCGGATGAGCTGACCGGCGGCCAGGGCCATGACATCTTCCGCTTCAATCGAAGCCAGGCGCAGGGCGATCTCGTGGTGGATTTCGCGGGCAACGGCGCCGCGCAGGGGGACCGGCTGTTGTTCTCGGGCTATGGAACCGTGGCCGAGGGGGCGAGCTTCACGGCGCTGTCCGCGACCACCTGGCGGGTGACCTCGGCCGATGGGTTGACGCAGGAGGTCATCACCTTCGCCAACGCGGCCAATATCCACGCTTCCGACTGGAGTTTTGTCTGAGGCGCGGCGCCCGATGGGCGCCTCAGCGCGCCGCCGGGACATCGTGCCCAGGCATGGCCCGCGCCCGGAGCCAGGCTCATCGCTCCGCGGGCTTGGAGGGATAGGCCCACCAGGCGGCGAAATACCGCGCCGCCGCGGCGCCCCAGCCCGTCTCGGCCGGCGCGGCCTCGGGCTGCGGCGAAGCGGCCGCGGCCATGGCGGGCGATGGAGCGCGCGCGGGCAGGCCCGGCTCGGGCGGCGCGGCGGCGATCAACCCCTCGGCCTCGCGCCAGTACCGCTCCGCCTGGCCTTCGGGGCAGCCGGCTTCCTGCCAGAGTTGATAGGCGAGGCGCTCCGTCCTCACCCGGTTCAGGCTGTCATCATGCAACGTCAATGCGGGTCCGATCCTGGAATGCGCCGGGAAAGCCAGGGCGCGACGCGAGCATAGCACGCGCCCCCGGCTTGCGGCGAAACCAGCGCCGGGGGCTCAGCCGCCGCCGAAGACCCCGCGCAACCGGCCCATGCCGGCCTGGGCGTCGGCCACCATGCGGCGCACCACCTCGCCGGCCGGGAGGAGTTCCTCGATCAGCCCCACGCATTGCCCGGCCCAGGCGAAGCCCTCCTCCATCCGGCCTTCATCGGTGGCGATGGCGTTCACCGTGCCCGCGATCATCGGGATGAGTTCCTCGGGCGTGGCGCCGGCATTTTCGCGGGCGAGGAGGTTCTGCGCATAGGCGCTGACCAGCGCGCGGCCCGGCTGCCCCAGGCTGCGCTTGATGATCATGGTGCCCGAGGGCTCGGCGGCGAGGATCGCGTTCTTGTAATTGGCATGGGCCTGCGCCTCCTGCGTCGCGACGAAGCGCGTGCCCATCTCGACCCCCTCAGCGCCCAGCGAGAGCGCGGCGAGCAGCCCCTGCCCCGTCGCGATCCCGCCCGAGGCGAGGACGGGGATGGAGACGGCGCGCACCACGCGCGGCACCATGATGAAGGTGGTCTCGTCCGAGCGGCCGAGATGCCCGCCGCCCTCGTAGCCCACGGTCGCCACCATGTCCGCGCCCGCGGCCTCGGCCTTCTTCGCAAGCTCGGGCCCGGCGATGAGGACGAGGGTTTTGGCCGCGCCGTTGATGCGCTTGATCCAGGGCGCGGGATTGCCGGCGGTGAGCGCGATGACGGGCACGCGCTCCTCCAGCGCGACTTCCAGCATGGCGGTGATGTCCATGCGTCCCAGCGGGAAGTTCACGCCGAAGGGCTTTTGCGTGAGCGCGCGGCAGCGGTTGATTTCCTCCCGCAGCGCATCGGCCCCCGCATTGCGCGAGAGATCGAGGCCCGAGGTCGCGATCTGGCCGAGGCCGCCCGCTTCCGAGACGGCGGCGCAAAGCTCCGCCTTGGCGACGCGCGCGAGACCGCCCTGCACGATGGGATAGGCGATGCCGAGCATCTCGGTGACGCGGGTCTTCATTCGGCGGTGGCTCCGGAGAGGCGGACGGCTTCCGCCCATTTGCTGATCTCGGCCTGCAGGAAGGCGGGAAAGCGGTCGGGCCCGATGCCGCCGGGCTCGATCCCCATGCCGCGCAGCCGCGTGGCCTGCGCCTCGGTCGCCGCGAGGACGACCTGCGCGACGCGCTGCACGAGCGGCATGGGCGTGCCGGCCGGTGCCATCAGCGCCTGCCAGGCCACCGCCTCGAAGCCCGGCCAGGTCTCCGCCACGGTCGGCACATCGGGCCAGTCGGGCAGGCGGTTGGCCGTGGACATGGCGATCGCGCGGATGCCGCCGGCGCGGATCTGGCCCGCACTCGGCGGCAGGTTCTCGAAGGTCGCCTGGATGCGGCCGGAGAGGAGTTCGGTGATGGCGGGCGCCGAGCCGCGGAAGGGCACGTGCACCGCCTGAAAGCCCGCGCGGTGGCGCACGAGTTCCATGGCGAGGTGCGGCAGCGTTCCGATGCCCGCGCTGCCATAGGTGACGCCCTGCGGCTGCGCCCGCGCCCAGGCGATGAATTCCGGGAAGGTCCGGGCCGGCACGGAAGGGTGGACGGCGAGCACATTGGGCACGAGGCCGATGACGCAGACGGGCACGAAGTCCCGCACCACGTCGAAGGGTAGGCGGCGGTAGAGCGTCACGTTGGCCGCGTGCGCGGCGGCGATGGTGAGCCAGGTGCTGCCGTCATTCGGTGCGCGCGCCACGAATTCCGCGCCCAGGTTGCCGCCCGCGCCGGGCCGGTTCTCGACGACGACATTCACGCCCATCGCCTCGGTCAGCGCCTGCGCTGCGAAGCGCGACAGCGTGTCGGAGGCGCCGCCGGGCGTATAGGGGCTGACGATGCGCATCTGCCCAGCCGGAGGGGCCTGTTGGGCCTGGGCCAGCGCCGGCAGCGCCAGGCCCGCGAACAGCGTGCGGCGCTTCATGCCCTTGCTCCCTTGATCATGTCCTTGGCGATCAGCATGCGCTGCACGTCCGACGCACCCTCGAAGATGCGAAAGAGCCGCACGTCGCGATAGAACTGCTCCACCACCGTGCCGCGCATCCAGCCCGCGCCGCCATGGATCTGCACCGCATGGTCGGCCACGCGGCCCACCATCTCGCTCGCGAACAATTTGCAGCAGGCGATGTCGGCGATGATCGGGCCCTGTGCCTCGCCCGCCGCATCGAAGGCGCGGGCGGTTTCCAGGATCATGCTGCGGGCCGCCTGGGTCTCGGCCCGCATGTCGGCGAGCTTGGCCTGCACCAGCTGGAATTCCGCGAGCGGCTGGCCGAATTGCCGGCGGTTCATGGCGTGGAACAGCGCCTCCTCGATCAGCCGCTGCGCCTGACCGACGCAGGTGACGGCGACGTGCAGCCGCGCATGGTTGATGCCGCGCATGGCGGTCTTGAAGCCGCCCCCCTCGCGCCCGCCGATCAGGTTTTCCGCCGGCACGCGGGCGTCGTTGAAGAAGACCTCGCTGGTGGCGCTGCCATCCTGCCCCATCTTGCGGTCGGCCGGGCCGAAGCTGACGCCGGGCGTGCGCGCGGGAACGATGAAGGCGGAGATGCCGGCCGCATCGCGCGTGCCGGCCTCGGTGCGCGCCATGACGATCAGCACCTGCGCCTGGCGCGCATTGGTGATGTAGCGCTTGCTGCCGTTCAGCACGTAGTGGTCGCCGTCGCGCACCGCCATGGTCCGCACGCCGCCGGCATCGCTGCCCGCCTCGGGCTCGGTGAGGCAGAAGGCGGCCGTCACCTCGCCGCTCGCCATGCGCGGCAGCCATTCGGCGCGCTGGGCATCGGTCCCGTTGTAGAGGATGGGCTGCGAGCCAAGGCCGATGGTGGTGGAGAACCGCGCGCGGAAGACGCTGGAGGCGCGCGTCACCTCGAACATCACGCGCACCTGCTGCTCCATGGTCAGCCCCAGGCCGCCCCAGCGCGTCGGGATGGAAATGCCGAAGAGACCCGCCGCACGCAGCAATTCCGTCAGATCCTCGGGCAGCGTCTCCTGCCCCTCCAGGCGCGGCTCGGCCGGGATCAGCTTCTCGCGCACCAGGCGCGCGATGCCGTCGAGATAGGATGTGAATTCGGCAGGCGTGGCCGTTTCGGCCACGGGCAGGGCATCGTTCATGGGTTCCTCCGTTGGGCGGCAGCATCCGGTGGCCAGGGCGCGCGAGTCAAACGATGCGCGCCGCGGCCGGGGGGGGCGGAGGTATTCAGCCAGCCCGCAAACCCGGTATAGGTGAAAGTGGAAGCATCCGAGGAAAGCCGCGCTTGGACACGCCGCCTTTTCAATTGCGCCTGCCGGCGAGCCTGGACAGCGTCAGCACCCTGCTCGACGCGCTCGAATCCTATGCGGAGACGGCCGAGCTCTCGCCCGGCATCGCCGCCCGCCTCAACCTCGTGGCGGAGGAGATCGCGGCCAATGTCGCCATGCATGCGACGGGCGCGAGCTTTTTCGAGCTTCGCGTGACGCCCGCCGCCGGCGCACTGGCCCTCTCCATCGAGGATGACGGCCCGGAATACGACCCGCTGGCCCGCGCCGTGCCCGACACGACGGCCGCGCTCGAGGAGCGCGAGGTGGGCGGCCTCGGCGTGCATCTGGTGCGGGAGATGACGCGGGATGCACGCTATGAACGCGCGGGGGGGCTGAACCGCCTTTCCTGCGCCCTGCCGCTCGGCTGACCGGTCGCTCGGTTGAACGGACCCGCTTTCGGCTTGGCCGCATTCTCGGCTAGCCTGTTTCCACATCGCCGCCCCAATGCGCGGCAGAACCTTCATGGAGACTGCGCTGATGGAAATCACTGAAACCCAGGAAGGCGGGAAGGCCGTGGCCATCCTCGACGGCCGGCTGGACACCGCGACCGCCGGTCTGACCGAGACGCGCCTGCTCGCCATGCTGGAGAAGGGCAGCGTGATCGCCGACCTGTCCGAGGTGCGCTACGTCTCCTCCGCCGGGCTGCGCGTGCTGCTGAAGGCCGCCAAGCAGGCCAAGGCGACGGGGGCGAGCTTCGCCGTGGTGGGCCTGCAGGCCCCGGTGCGCGAGGTCTTCGAGATCAGCGGCTTCGACAAGATCATCCCCGCCTTCGCGACGCGCGCCGAAGCCGCGCAGGGCTGACCACGGGGGGCCGACCGCGGGGGGGCTGAGCATGGCGCGCGGCACCGCCGCCGCCACAACCGGAACCGGCCACGAGGCGGCCGTGCTGGCGGCGCTCGGGGCGCTGGCGGGCCTGGCCCCCTCCCCCGTGCTGACGGCGCGACTGCGGCGCGCCGCCGATCTCGTCGCCGCCTGCGACCCCCATCGCGCCCATCACGAGGACCCCGCCTGGGCCGCGCTGCTCGATGCGGTGACGGTGCAGGAGACGCGCCTCTACCGCCACCCGCCCCAGGCCGGGCTGGTGGGCGGGCTGCTGCCCGGAAGCCTGGCCCGCGCCCGGGCCGAGGGGCGGCCGCTTCGGATGCTCTCGGCCGGCTGCGCGACGGGCGAGGAGGCCTTCACCCTCGCCGCCCAGGCGAGCCACGCCATGGCCGATGCGCCCGGCACGGGGCTGGAGATCCTCGGGCTCGACCTCTGCCGGCCAGCGCTGGAAAGCGCCGCGGCCGGCGTCATCGCATCCGGCCTGGGCGACCCGCTCGCCCTCGTGCCCGAGCCGCTGCTCCCCTGGCTCGCCGGGCCGGACGGCGCGCCCCGGCTGCATCCCGCGCTGCGCCGCAGCCTCGATTTCCGCCGCGCCAACCTGCTGGACGGCTTCGGCCACGCCCCGGCCTTCGACGTGATCTTCTGCCGCAACGTGCTGATCTACCTGACCGATCCGGCACGCGCCCAGGTCACCGGCGCGCTGGCGGCCGCGCTCCGGCCCGGCGGCGTGCTGGCGCTGGGCCCGACCGACCGCGCGCCGGCCGGCCTGCAGCCGCAGGGCGAATCGGTCTGGATCAAGCCGGCATGAGCCGGCACCCCCTCCCCGGCGGCGGCTGGTTCACCCTGGCCGAGGGCGAGGCCCGGCGCCACGACGCGCCGCCGCGCCCGCCCGCCCCCGCCGCGCCGCGCCTCGCCGCCCCCGCCCCGATGGCACCGCCCCGCCGGGCGATGGGGCTGGCCGCGCTGCATCTCTCGCTGGGCGGCGTGGCGCTGGCCATCCCCTCCGCGCTGGCCGAGCACATCATCGCCATGCCGGTGCTGCGGCCCCTGCCCGGCGCCGCCCCTGGCGTGGCGGGCCTGGCCGAGACGGATGGCGGGCCGGTGCTGGTCCTGGAGACCGGCTTCGTCGCCGGCCAACCCGCCCCGGTGGAGGAGGCACCCGGCCTGCTGCTGGTGCTGCGCGAGGGCGGGCGCCGCTTCGGCCTGCCCGCCGCGCGGATCGAGGCCGGGCCCGCCATCGCGGCCACGCGCGCCTTCCAGGCCTGGCTCGCCTCGCCCGAGGCGGCAGCGGCGCTCGCTTTCGCGCCGGCCGTGCTGGAAGCCGAGGCGGCGCGGCCCGTACCGCAGCGGCGCCTCGTCATGTTCCAGGCGGCCGGGATGGAGCTGGCGCTGCCCGCGGAATCGGTCGTCGCCGTGCTGCCGGCCACGCAGCCCCTGCCGACGCCGCGCCGGGGCCTGGCCGGCCTCGCCACGCATCGCGGCGCGGTGCTGCCGGTGCTGGATGGCGGGCTGGTGCTGGGCGGGCGCGCGGCACTCACGGGCGGGGCCGCGCCCCTCATCCGCCTCGCCCTCTGGCCGGAGGTGCTGGTCGCGGTGGAGCAGATCGGCGGCGTGCGCGCCCTGCCGGCGGCCGATGTCACGCCGCTCGCGCAGCGCGACGGCCTGGTCGCGGCCTTCGCGCGCCTCGGCGGCGCGCCCGTGCCCATCCTCGCCCCCCACCGGTTCGGCGCGCTGTGACCGCGCCGATCCCCGTGCTGGTGGTGGATGACAGCGCCTTCATGCGGATGGCGCTGCGCCGCATCATCGAGGCGGAGGGCGACCTGCGCGTGGTCGCCGATGCCGCGGATGGCGAGGCCGCGATCGCCGCCGTGCGCCTGCATCAGCCGGCCGTGGTGGCGATGGATGTGGAGATGCCCGTGCTCGGCGGCATCGAGGCGACGCGGCGCATCATGGCGCTGCCGCACCCGCCCGCCATCATCATGGTGAGCCAGCACACGCAGGATGACAGCCCGGCCGCGATTGCAGCGCTGGCTGCGGGTGCGGCCGACTACATCAGCAAGGAGGCTGGGCTCGGCGGGCTCGACCTCGGTCATCTCGACCAGGCGCTGCGCGGGCGGATCCGGCACTGGGCCGGGCAGCGGCGCGCCCCGCCCGCGGCCAGCCCGCGCGGCGCGGCCCCGGCCGCCGCGGCGGAGGCGCCGCCGCCACTGGTGCTCATCGCCGCCTCCACCGGCGGGCCGGATGCGCTGGCGGAGCTGCTGGCGGCGAGCGGCCCGCTGCCCGTGCCGGTGCTGATCGCGCAGCACATGCCCGATGGCCTGGCGCCCGAGCTCGCGACGCTGCTGACGCGCCGCGCCGGCTGGCCCGTCATCGTCGCCACCCATGGCGCGCCGGTCACGGCGGGGCAGGCCACGCTGCTGCCGACCGATGGCGTGCTGCTGCGCGCGGCGGGTAACCTCGTGCTGCGGCTCGCCCCCAGCGGCGCGGCGGTGCACCCCTCGGCCGATCTGCTCTTCCGCTCGGCCGCCCTGCTCGGCCTGCCGGCCTGCGGCGTGGTGCTGACCGGCATGGGCCAGGATGGCGCAGCGGGGGCGGCGGCCCTGGCCGAGGAAGGTGGGCGCATCCTGGTGCAGAGCAGCGAGACTTCGGTTGTCGCCGGCATGCCCGAGGCGGCAAGCTCGCGCCTGGGCGGGGCGGAGGCCCTCTCGCCCGAGGCGCTCGGCCTCCGGCTGCGTGCGATGTGGAGGGCGTGATGGACGAGGAATTGCTGGCCGCCTTCCGCGAGGAATTCGCGCCGCTCTGCGCCGCGCTGGCCAGCGCCGCCGACCTCGCGGCGGCACAGCGCGTCCTGGCGCAGATGCAGGCCATGGCGGATGGCATGGAGATCGCGCCCCTCCAGGCCCGGCTGCGCGCCTTGGCCGAGACCGAGGCGCTGGCGGAGCTGCAGGCCGCCGCCCCCGCCCTGGCCGCCTTCGGCGCGGCCGAGCCGGACGCCGAGCCGCCGCCGCCCGTCGAACGTGGCCCAGTCGAACGTGGCCCAGTCCGCACCCTCATCGTGGATGATAGCGCCATGATGCGCCGCCTGCTCCGCGGCATCCTGGCCGGCGACGCGCGCTTCGCCGTGGTGGGCGAGGCGGCCGACGGCGCGGCCGGCCTCGCCGCGCAGGCGGAACTGCGGCCGGACCTCACCCTGCTCGACCTCGAGATGCCGGTGCTGGACGGCTTGGGCTTCCTGGCCGAATGGGCGCTGTCCGGCCATGGGCAGGTGGTCGTGGTTTCCTCCGCCGCGCATCCGGGCAGCCCGGCGGCGCTGGAGGTGCTGCGGCGCGGCGCCTGGGCGGCGGTGGCCAAGCCCTCCGGCGCCCTCTCGCCCGACCTTGCCGAGCGCAGCGGCGCCGAGATCCTCGCCACGCTGCGCGAAGCCACCGGGCTTGCGACATCGGGGCTCGCGGCCTGAGCATGGAAGCCGACGATCCCCTCTGGCAGGAATTCGCGGCCGAGACGGCCGAGCACCTGGATGCGCTGGAAAGCGGCCTGGCCGGGGACGGCGCGGTGGATGTGCTGTTCCGCGCCATGCACAGCCTGAAGGGCATGTCCTCCGCGATCGGCGCGCATGGCATCGGCACGCTGGCGCACAAGGCGGAGGATGTGCTGGGCCTGGCCCGCGCCGGGCGGCTCGCGCTCAACCCGCCGGTGCGGGCCGCGCTGCTGGCCGCAGTGGATGCGCTGCGCGGCCAGCGCGTGGCGCTGCTGGAACGCAGGCAGGACCAGCCGCCCCCGCCCGAATTGCTGGCGCGCCTCGGCGCGCTGGCCGAGGGCCGGCCCGAGCCGGCCGCGGGCCCGGCCGCCACCACCGCCGCCATGGGCGAGGACCCGCTGCGCGCGACCCTCGCCTCCCGCCTCGCCGATGAATGGCCGCGCCTGCTGGCCGAGCCGGGGCGCGCCACCCGCCTCGCCGCCCTGGCGCGGGAGGGGGGCCTGCCGCGCCTTGCCGGGCTGCTGGAAGCCGTGCCGGAAGCCGAGGACCGCCTGGCCGCGCTGGGCCGGTTGCGCCGAGCGCTGATGCTGCTGCAGCCCGGCGAAACGCCGCCCTGCCTGGCGGGCGATCTGCGCGCCCAGGCCATGGCGACGCGCCTGGCGCTGGCCGGCCCGCGCCAGGCGCTTGCCGAGGCCGCCGGGCGGCTCGCCGCTGCCGCCGATGCGCTGGGCGACGAACAGGCGGAGCTGCTGGCGCGACAGATCCAGGACCTGGCCGCGCGGCCGGGCGAGGCGCCGGCGCAGCGCCTCGCGGAATCCCGCGCCGCCTTCGCCACGCTGCTCGACGGCCCCCGCCTCGCACCGCTGGCCGAGACGCTGCGCCCCGCGCCGCCGCCGCTCACGCCGAGTCTCGCCGCCGCCCTGCCGCCCTCGGCCCATGCCCGCGCCGCCGCCGCCATGGCCGCCGGCCGCCGCATCTGGCGCCTGCGCCTCGGGCCGCTCCCGACCGCCGAGGCCATCGCCGAGCCCTTCCTCTCCCGCGTGGGGGAGGTGCTGGGCAGCGCCGGCCCGCCCGAGGCGCTGGACATCTTCCTGGCGAGCGACCTGCCGCCCGGGGAACTGGCCGCGCTGCGCGCCGAGGCCGACCCGGATGGCGGTGCGCTGACCGACCTCGCGGCCGCGGACGCGCCGCCGCCCGCGCCCACCATGCGCGTCCGGCAGGACCGGATTGATGCGGTGATCGCGCTGGAGGCCGAGCTGCGCGCCGCCGCCCTCTCGCTCGGCGAGGCGATCGCGGCGCCGCAGGCGCGCGCCGCCTTCGAGGAGCTGGCGGCGCTGCAATCCGCCCTGCCACCGGCCACCGCGGCCCGCCTCGCCGGCGCGCTGGAACGGCTGCGCGCCGCCACGGGGGCGGCCGAGCGGGCCCAGGGCCGGCTGTCCATCGCGCTCGGCCAGCTCGACGAGGCGGTGCTGGAACTGCGCGTGACGCCCTTCGCAACGCTGGCCATGCGCCTGCCCCGCGTGTTGCGCGCGACGGCGGAGGCGCAGAACAAGCAGGTCGCGCTCGAAGTGGTGGGCGAGGAGGTCCAGATGGACCGCTCCCTCTCCGACCTGCTGGCCGACCCGCTGCTGCACCTGGTCCGCAACGCCGTGGACCACGGCATCGAGACGGCGGAGGAGCGCATCGCCCTTGGCAAGCCCGCCACCGCGCGGCTGCTGCTGGTGGCGGAGCGCCTGCCCGGGCGGCTCGTGCTCAGCTTCTCCGATGACGGGCGCGGCATTGACGAGAAAGCGGTGCTCTCCCGGGCGCTGGCCCGCGGACTGATCACGGCCGAGGCGGCGGCACGGATGAGCCAGGAGGAGATCCATGCCCTGCTCTTCCTGCCCGGCTTCTCGACGCGCGAGGCGATCAGCGAGACCTCGGGCCGCGGCGTCGGGCTCGACGTGGTGCAGGATGCGGCGCGGCGGGCGGGCGGCTCGGTGCGCGTGGAGAGCAGGCCGGGCCAGGGCACGCGCTTCGTGCTCGACCTGCCGCTGACGGCGGCGATGCAGCCCGTGCTGCTGGTGGAAGCGGGCGGCCAGCCCTATGCGCTGCCGGCCGGGCGCGTGGAATCCGTGATCCGGCCGGAGCAGCTTGCCCCCGGCCAGGCGATCACGACGCTGGAGGCGGTGCTGCACCTGCCGCCCGCCGAGAGCAGCGCCATCGTGCTCGTGCGCCGGCCGGCGGGGCTGCTGGCGCTGGCCGTGGAGCGGGTGGGGCGCCGCACCGATCTTCTGCTGAAGCCGCTGCACCCGGCGCTGGCCGGAACACCGGGCGTGGGCGGCGTCGGCGTGCTTGGCAATGGCGAGCCGGTGCTGCTGCTGGAGCCCGACAGCCTGGACAGCGCCCAGGCGGCCGTTCAGCCGGCGTAGCGCACGGCCAGCACCGTCACGTCATCGGCCGGCGGCGCGCCGCGCACGAAGCCTGCCACCTCGCGCAGCAGCGCCTTGATGGCAGCGGCGGGATCGGCCTCGCGGCCCAGTGCGGCCAGCACGCGCTCCTTGCCGAAGAGCGCCTTGTCGGGGTCATGTGCCTCGGTCACGCCGTCGCTCAGCAGCAGCATGGCCTCGCCCGGCGCCAGCGCGAAGGGCGCGCTGGCATAGGGCAGGTCCTCCATGATGCCGAGCGGCGGCTGGATCTTGAAGCCGTCCATCACCGTGACACCCGCCGCCGAGAGCCGCAGCGCGGGCTCATGCCCCGCGACGCAGATCCGCCCCTCGCCCGTCTCGGCGTCGAGGATGGCGAGTGCGGCGGTCACGAAGGTCATCTCCGGATTGTTGGCGGCGAGGTCGCCATTGGCGAGCGCCATGAGGTCCGCGGGGTCGGGGATTTCGCCGCGCGATGCGGCCATCTGCACGCCCGCGCGGATCAGGCCGAGGCTGCGCGCCATGGTCAGCCCGGCCGAGGCGCCCTTGCCCGCCACATCGGCCACCACGAACATCAGATGCCGCGGGCCGATCCATTGCATGTCGTAGAGATCGCCCCCCACCTCGCGCGCCGGCTCCATATGGGCCGCGACGGTGACGCGCCCGCGCGAGATGGCGGCGAAATCGCCGGGCACGAGGGAGAGCTGCGCGCGCCGCGCGCTTTCCAGCTCCGCCTCCAGCGCCTGCAGCCGCTCGGCCGCCAGGTCGCGCAGGCGCTTCTTCTCCAGCACGGCCTGCAGGCGGGCGCGCAGCAGCGGCGGGTCGAAGGATTTGGGCAGGTAGTCCTCGGCGCCCAGTTCGATGCAGCGGATCACGCCCGACATCTCGGTCTGCGCCGAGATGACGATGACCGGCGGTGCATTGCCCTGCCCGTGCAGCCGCTCCAGCACGCCGATGCCGTCCAGCTCGGGCATCTCGAGGTCGAGCAGGACGACATCGAAGGGCTGGGCCGCGATGGCGGCCAGCGCCTCCACGCCATTGGTCGCCATGGCGGGCTCGGGATAGCCGAGCTCGGCAAGGCGGCGCTTGAGCAGCAGGCGGTTGAAGCTGCTGTCGTCCACAACAAGGATCTGGGGCACCACCGGGATCGCGGCGCTCATTCGGGGCGCACCGCCATGCTTTCCACCGCGCGCCGCGATTCCGCCGCGAGGCGGGAGAGATCGATCATGGTCACGGTGATTTCCTCGGCGGCCGTGGCGTTGGACTGGCCGATGCGGGTGAGGGTCGCGACGCGCTCATCGAGCGAGGCGACCGTGGTCTGCTGCTCCTCCATCGCGACGGCAATGGCGGCGGCGAGGCGGGCGCTCTCGCCGGTCAGTTGCTCGAAGCCGTCCATCGCCACGCCCACGGCGGCGGCGGTGCCCGCCCCCTCGCGCGTGCGACGGCCGGCGGCAAGCACGACATCGGCGATCTCCTGCGCCAGCGCCTCGGTGTTGGCGGCCAGCGCCCGCACCTCCTCGGCGACGACGGCGAGGCCGCGCCCGTGCTCGCCCGCGCGCGCCGCTTCGATGGCCGCGTTGATGGCGAGGATGTTGGTCTGCGTCGCGATCTTCGCGATGGTGCCGGCGATGCGCGTGACGCGCTCCGTGTCGTCGCCCACCGCATCCACCGTCTCGATGAGCTGGCGCACCTTCTCCAGGCTTTCGCCCAGCAGGCTCTGCGCGCGGCTCGCCGTGTCGCGCGCCTGCTGGGTGCTGCGGCCCACATCGGCCACCGCATCGGCGGTGTGGGACAGTGCATCCGAGACCTGGCGCAGCTCGGCCAGCTGGGTCATCGCACCCTCGCTCACCTGGCCGATCGCCTGGCTCGCCTGGTTGGTGACGACGGCGGTGCGGCGCGCGCCTTCCAGCGCCTGCTCCATCAGCCGGTTGGAGTTGGCGAGGTTCGTCTTGAACACCTCAACGGCGCGCGCCATCTCGCCCACCTGGTCGGCGCGGCCGGCGCCCGGGATCTCGACCTCGGCATCACCCCGCGCAAGCCGCTGCATCGAGACGGCGAGGCGCGAGAGCGGGCGGGCCGTGAGCAACACCAGCACGAACCAGACGAAGCCGAGGCCGAGCAGGCCGATCCCTGCCGCAATATAGGTGTATTTACGCCCTTCCTCCTGCAGCGCCCGGGCGGTGGCGAGGTTCGCATCCGCATCCGCCTTGGTGATGGCGCGCGCGCGGCTGGCGAGGTTGTTGAAGGCCACCACCATGTCCAGCCACTCCTCCTGGAGGGGCGCGTACTGGTCCCGCGCGCGGCGGGCGAAGGCGTCGCGCACGCGCTCGCCAAGGTCGGGCAGGCGGGCGGCCATGTCCTGCGCGGCGGCGGCCACCACGGCGTCCACCCGCGCGCCCACCAGGCCATAGAGCTGGTTGAAGCTCTCGCTGATGCCGGCGGCGTTGCGGACCATGCGCGGCGCGGTCACGGTGGGCGGCAGCACACCGGCGAGCACGGCGGCGAAGGCCTGGGCGAAATCGGCCACGTCGTTCGAGAAATCGTCCACCGCCTCGATCGCGGCGCGGTCGCGCACGCCCATCTGCTCGATGATCGCGCCCTGACGCGTCAGCATGAAGAGCGAGTTGGCGGCAAGGAAGGCCAGCACCGAGAACATGAGCGCCAGGATCATCGCGGCGCGCGTGCCGATCCGGCCGAGCAGCCTGACGCGCCCCTGCGCGCGCGGCGCGGGCGGATCGCTCACGGGTTGGGTCATGCCGGGGGCCTGGGTGTCGGGAGCCATCAGGGGCTAGGATAAGCCCATTCGCGGCCCCTCGGCCACCACTCCATCAGGACCCGCCCCATGCACAGCGCTGCGCCCTGCCGCATCCTCGTCGTGAACAGCAACACGACGGATTCCGTGACCGCCCGCATCGCCCGCGCGGCCGAGGCCGCCCTGCCGGCCGGTTGCAGCGTGGAGGCGGTGAGCGCGCCCTTCGGCCTGCCGCTGATCGTCACACGCGCCGACTGGTCGGTCGCGGGGCCGGCCACGGTGGCGGCCCTGGCCGCGCGACGGGGCCAGTTCGATGCGGCCGTGGTGGCCTGCTTCGGTGACCCCGGCGTGGATGCGGCGCGCGAATTGTTCGACGTGCCGGTGGTGGGGATCAGCGAGGCGGCCTTCCACGCGGCCTGCATGCTCGGCCGGCGCTTCGGCGTCGTCAGCTTCACGGCGGCGCTGAAGCCCATGTTCGTGGATTGCCTGGAGCATGCGGGCCTCGCCCATCGCTGCGCCGGCTTCCGCATGGGCCCGGCCTTCTCGGGCGATCCGGGGCGCGTGGCGGAGGAGCGGCGCGACATGATCCTCGATCTCTGCCGCGCCAGCATCGAGCAGGACGGCGCGGAGGTGGTGATCCTGGCCGGCGGGCCGCTGGCCGGCCTCGCGCCCGAGTTGGCGGCGGATGTACCGGTGCCGCTGGTGGACGGCACGGCGGCCGGCGTGCGGCTGGCCGCGGCCCTCGCCGGCCTCGCCCCCACACGGCGACCGCATCGCACCCGCGCGCTGACCGGCTATGAGCCGGGGCTGACCGGGCTTTACGCGGAAGGCCCGCGCTGATGCCGCGCACCATCCGCCTGCAGCCGTTGACGGCCGAGGCCTTCCGCCCCTTCGGCGACGTGATGGACCCGCCGCCGCTGGGCGCCCGGCCCGCGCTGGGCGAGAGCCTCGTCGCGCGCGATGGCGCCCTGCTGCCGGGCCTCGCCTTCAACCATGCGGAGCCGGTGGCGCTGCCGCTGCTGGCCACGCAGATGGAGCGGCACAACCGCTCAAGCCAGTGCTTCGTGCCGATGGATGTGGCGCGCTGGGTGGTGATGGTGGCGCCCGACCGGGACGGCGCGCCGGACATGGCGGGGCTGCGCGGCTTCCTCGCGCGCGGAGACCAGGCGGTGAACTACCACCTGGGCAGCTGGCACCACCCGCTGCGCGTGCTGGACCGGCCGGGCCGCTTCGCCATCCTCATGTGGAGCACGGGCGAGAAGGCGCGGGACGAGGAATGGGCGACACTGCCCGAGCCGGTGCTCCTGACGGAGTAGCGCCCGGCCCGGCCCGCGCGGACGCGTGACGAAGCATCCGGCCGCAACGCGGCCGGCGCACCCGTGGCGCGGCGAAGCCAAGGCGGCGGAGCCGCCGCCCGGCGCTTGAGGGCAAAACTACGCCGGCGGTTCCGCCCCCACCTGCTCCACGATGCGCCGGTAGTGCTGCGGCCGCCGGTGCTGCGCGAAGTTGAACATCTTCTCCTTGCCCTGCAGGCAATCGTCGAGATCGGCCTCGGCCAGGATCACCTCGTCGCTCAGCGTCTTGGCCTGGGCCACGACGATGCCGTTCGGGCTGACGATGCAGGAGCCGCCGATCAGGCCCGAGCCATCCTCGTTGCCCGCCTTGGCGACCGCGACCGCCCAGGTCGCGTTCATGTAGGCATTGGCCTGCACCGCCATGGTGGAGTGGTGGGTGCGAAGCTCCGCACTCTCGCCGTCGCCCCCGTTCGGGTCATAGGCGGCGGAGTTGTAGCCCATCACCATCACCTCCACCCCCTGCAGCCCGTAGCAGCGCCAGCCCTCGGGCCAGCGGCGGTCATTGCAGATCAGCATGCCCATGATGGCGCGGTGCCACTCTGTCGGTCCGCGGAAGGCAGGGAAGCCCAGGTCGCCATATTCGAAATAGCGCTTCTCGAGCTGCTGGAACCGCGCGCCGGCGCGGGGCTCGACCGAGCCCGGCAGATGGACCTTGCGATACTTGCCGAGGATCTGCCCATCGGGGCCGACCGTGATGGCGGAGTTGAAGCGCTGGCCCTCCGGCGTCAGCTCGGCATAGCCCAGATGGAAGCCGACGCGCAGCTCGCGCGCCCGGTCGAAGAGGCGCTGGCAATTGGGGTTGGGCATCTCCCGCTCGAAATAGGTGTCGAGCTCCTGCGTGTTCTCGATGAACCAGCGCGGGAAGAAGGTGGTGAGCGGCAGCTCGGGGAAGACGACGAGCTGGGCGCCTTGCTTCGCGGCTGATTCCAGCAGCGCGATCAGGCGGTCGAGCGTGTGAGCGCGGGTGTCGGCGCGCTGGATGGGGCCGGTCTGTGCGCCGGCGAGCGTGAGGATGCGAGGCATCCCCACACTTCATGGCCAGAGCGCCGGGGCGTCAATGCCCCGGCGGCCTGGAAGGCCATCACCGCATCGGGGTGATTTCGATGGCCAGTGCCTCTTCGTAGGTCATGTCCACCTGCTCGCCCACGCGCAGCTGGCTGATGAAGCGGCGGATGTCGGGGTTGGTGGCGGTCACGGTGCGGTTGAGGCCGCCCGGGCCCGTGAAGCTGACCGTGCTGGTCGCGGTGTCCACGGCGGTGATGGTCACGCGGCCGCTGCGCACGCGCGTCACCTCGCCGCCCGGGCGGGCGGCGTCGCGCTCGGCGGTCAGCGTCGCGGTGGCCGGGGGCGCGCTCGAGAGCGGGCGGGCGGCGCGGGCGACGAGGGCCTGGAAATACACCACCGTCACGTTGTCGCCGGGGCGGAGCTGGTTGAAGCGCGTGACGCCACGGCCGGCGATCATGGTCAGCAGGGCGCCGGACTGCGCGCCGGCCGAGCCACGGACCAGCACCTCGCGCGAGGTGGCGTCCACCGTCTCGATCACGCCGCGCAGGATGGTCGTCTGCTCGGCATCCACCGAGGCACAGGCCGAGAGCAGCGGGAGGCCCAGGGGGAGGGCGAGGAGGCTGCGGCGTTTCATGTTCTTCTCCGTTGTGTCGGGCGGGATGGTTCCGGCCCCGGCGGTCATGTTGCATGCGGCTGTCGCATGCGGCCTGGTCCGGCGCCGCATGATCCAGTGCAGCCGCAGCAAAGCATGCCGCATCGGCGCGAACAACGGGCGCGTCCTTCCCATTCCGGCAAGGCGACGTTCCGTAACCGGCTTTCAGCGCTTGAAGAAATGCGTAGCCGTCATCTCGATGACCATCATGTCATCCGCGATGCGCGTGCCGATGTGGCGGAACACCGCGACGCCGAGCTCGGGGCGCGAGCGCGAGGGTTTCAGGCTCGCCACGATGCTCTCCACCGCCACCGCCTCGCCGGGGCGCAGCGGGGCCGGCCATTTCGTCGTGATCTCGCTGCCGCCGAGGCTCACCTCGCGGAAGATCCCGCTGCCGAGGATCAGGCCGAAGCAGGCGCCCATGGTGTGCAGGCCGCTCGCCACCAGCCCGCCGAAGAGGGGGGCGGATTTCGCCGCCACGGGGTCGGTGTGGAAGGGCTGCGGGTCGAATTTCTCGGCATAGGCGATGATCTCGGCCTCGGTCAGCGCGAATTGCCCGAAGGCGAAGCGCTGGCCCAGCGAGAGCTCGTCGAAGGAACGCAGCGGCTGCATGGTCAATGGATCACCCTTCCCCCCGTGAGCCAGTAGATCAGCAGGTAAAGCCCACCCCCGGCCAGAGCCCCCACCAGCGTGCCGTTGATGCGCACGAATTGCAGGTCCCGCCCCACGCGCAGCTCGATCTTCTCGGTCACCTGCGCGGTGTCCCAGCCCTTCACCACGCCTGCGATGAAGTCGGACAGGCGCTGCTGGGCCGAGGGCAGCAGCGTGGCCAGCGTGCGCTCCACCGCGCCGTTCAGCTTGTTGCGCGCGGCAGTGTCCTCGGCCAGGAACTGGCCGGCATTGGCGAGCGCGCCCTCGAGGATGGCGACGGTGCGGCCATTGGGGTTCACCGCATCGGCCGCCAGCGCGCCGCGCAGGCGGGACCAGGCATCGCCCAGCCAGTCGGTGACGGTGGGGTGCGAGAGCGCGCGGCGGATCGCGGCCCCGAGCGCCGCGGCGCGCTCGGGCTCGGTCTCGAGGCGTGTGATCTCGGCGTCAATCCAGGCCTCGAAGGCCTGGCGCAGCTCGCTGTCGCCCGGCTCCTGCTTGTCGAGCTCGGCGTTCAGCACGGCCAGCACGCGATCCGCCACATAGGCGCCGGCGGCCCAGCCGACGACGGCGCCGCCCGTCTCGCGCACGCGGCGCTTGATGGCCTCGCGCAGCTCCTCCTGCTTGGCGAGGAGGATGGTCTTGAGCTGGGCGAGGGCCAGGTCGAACACCGCCTGGTGCTGCCCGCCCGCGATCAGGCTGCGGAGCGCGCGGGCGACGACGGGCGCCGCACCCGGCCCGCCCGCCACGCGCGGCAGCAGGCGGGACATGAGGCGCCGCGCGCGGCCATCCTCCAGCGTCACCAGCAGGCGCGGCAGGGCGGCGGCCAGCGCCTGGGCGGCGGGGCGCGAGGCCTCGCGATCGGCCAGGAAGCCCGCCAGGATGCCCGCCACGTCGAGGCGGGCGATGACGCGCTTCACCTCCGCCTCGGTGAAGACGTGGTTGGCGACGAAGCGCCCCAGCCCCTGGCCCAGGCGCTCCTTCTGGCGGGGGATGATGGCGGTGTGGGGGATGGGCAGGCCGAGCGGGCGGCGGAACAACGCCGTCACCGCGAACCAGTCGGCGAGGCCGCCCACCACGCCGGCCTTGGCCGAGGCGGCCAGCAGGTCCGCTCCGAAGCTCGGCGGCAGCTGGTAGGCGAGCCAGACCAGCCCGCACATGAAGACCAGCAGGAAGGTGGCGAAGGCGCGATGCCGCGCGAGGGCGCGGCGCAGGTCGTCATCGGGGTTGGCCATGGGGCGTTCATAGGGGTGGATGGCGCCCAGGGGAATCACCAAGGGGAATCTCCAAGCCCGGGGAGCCGCCTTGCTTGGCGCGGCGCACCCGCCATGTTATGGCATAACATCATGGCCGGCTGGACCCATCCCCTCGACCTCGCGGCTTCGGCCCGGCTGCGCCTTGGCTGGGCGGCGGGCATCGTCGTGCTGATGTGGCTCGCCATCGCCTGGGCACTCTCGACATGACGCGCCCCTTCCTCACGATCGAGAACCTGACCGTCACGCATGGCCGGCACCCGGCCGTGCACCATGTCAGCTTCGCGCTCAAGCCGGGCGGCCTCATGGCCGTGGTCGGCCCCAATGGTGCCGGCAAGTCGAGCCTGCTGCGCGCCATCGCCGGGCTGCACAAGCCGGCCGAGGGGCGCATCGCCGGCTTCACCCCGGGCCAGGTCGCGCTGCTGCCGCAGCAGGCCATGCTGGACCGCGCCTTCCCGCTGACCTGCCGGGACGCCGTGCTCTTCGGCCTCTGGGGCGAGAGCGGCGCCTTCCGCGCCACGCCGCGGCCCGAGCGGGTCGAGGCGGCACTGGATGCGGTGGGCCTGCATGGCTTCGCGCGGCGGCCGGTCGGCTCGCTCTCGGCCGGGCAGTTCCAGCGCGTGCTCTTCGCGCGCCTGCTGCTGCAGGACGCGCCGGTGATCCTGCTCGACGAGCCCTTCAATGCGCTGGATGCGCGCACCGCCTCCGACCTGCTGGGCGTGATGCGCCGCTGGCATGGCGAGGGGCGGACCATCCTGGCCGTGCTGCACGACCTTGACCTCGTGCGCCGCGAATTCCCCGAGACGCTGCTGCTGGCGCGCGAGGCGGTGGCCGTGGGCGCCACCGAGACGGTGCTCTCGGCCGAGAACCGGCTGCGCGCGCGGATGATGTCCGAGGCCTGGGCCGAGGATGCGGCCCCCTGCGAGCGCGAAGCCGCCTGACCCATGCTGTATGAGGCGCTGATCGCGCCCTTCGCCGAATTCGGCTTCCTGCGCCGCGCCCTGGTGGGCTGCCTGGCCATCAGCCTCTCGGCCCCGCCGCTCGGCGTCTTCCTTATGCTCCGCCGGATGAGCCTGACGGGCGATGTGCTGGCGCATGGCATCCTGCCCGGCGTCGCGCTCGGCTTCGTACTGGCGGGGCTCTGGCTGCCGGCGCTGGCGCTGGGCGGGCTGCTGGCTGGCCTCGTCGTCGCGCTGGGGGCGGGCGCGCTCGCGCGCGCGACGGGCGGGCGTGAGGATGCGGCGTTGACCGGGCTCTACCTGACGGCGCTGGCCGCCGGCGTGACGCTGATCTCCTGGCGCGGCTCGGCGGTCGAGCTCACACAACTGCTCTTCGGCTCGGTGCTGGGCGTGGATGATGCGGCGCTGCTGCTGATGGGGGGGGCCGCGACGGCCACCCTCGCCTTCCTCGCCATCGCCTGGCGGCCGCTCATCCTGGAATGCTTCGACCCGAGCTTCGCCCAGGCGGTGGGGCTGCGCGGCAGCGTCTGGCACCTGGGGCTGCTGGCTCTGGCGGTGCTGAACCTGGTCGCGGCCCTGCAGGCGGTGGGCAGCCTGATGGCGGTCGGGCTGATGATGCTGCCCGCCATCGCCGCGCGGCACCTGGCGCGGGAACTGGGCGGCATGGTGCTGGCGGCGGTCGGGATCTCGGTGGCGGCGACGCTGGTGGGGCTGCTGGCCTCCTACCACCTCGATGTGCCGAGCGGACCGACCATCGTTCTGGTCGCCGCGGCCTTCTGGGTCCTGGCGCTGGTGGCGGGCCCGGTGGACGGGCTGCTGGCGCGGCACCGGCCGCGCCGCCACCTGGACGGCTGATCACACCGTCGCGCGTTCCACCAGCGGCCCCGGCGGCGGCGCCACGGCCACCTCGCGGATGATCTTGCGGCGCACCGCCTGCTCGAAGCTCTCGAAGCCGTCCGCCACCATCAGGAAGGCGCCCGGGCCGCCGATCACGCGCTCGCGGTAGTATTCATCGAGCGGCTGCATGGCGCCGAGGCCGGGCGGCGGCGGCGTGCGGTCGAGCACAGCGAGGCCGTTCAGCACGATGCCCTGGTTCAGCGCATCCTCGCGCGCGGCGCCGACCTCGCGGCCAGAGTTGTTGATGCCGTCGCCCGAGATGTCCACGACGCGGCGCGTGCCCTCGAAGCCCTGGCCGAAGAGGCGCGCGGCATAATCCATGGCGCCGGAGATGGAGGTGTAGAGATGCGTGCGTCGCGGGGCGGCGTCGATCGCCTGGGCGAAGCGCTCGGCCGCCTGCGGGCCGTCCAGCTTCATCCAGGGGACGAGCATCTCCTGGATGTTCCAGTCGGACCAGGTGAAGAAGGTGCAGGCGATGGAGCCGATCGGGCCGCGGGACATCGCCTCGACCAGGCGCCGGTCGCGGAAGGCGGCGGCGTAGCCCTTGAACTGCATCTCCTGCTCTTCATTGTCCACGGAGCGGGAGACATCCACCGCCAGGACGAGTTCCACGTCCACGGCCTCGGTCGCCCGCGCGGCGTGGGTGCGAAGCACCACCGGCGCGGCCAGAGCGGCGGTGATGAAGTGACGACGAAGCATGCGAGCCCCCTGTGGTCTGTGGAGCCGTGCTTGCGGTTCTTCCCATTACGAAAACGTATCTATGCAGATTCGGTCAGAGTGCAAGACCCAATTTGTGCAGTGCAGCACGCCGGGACCCCCCGGTCCCGTGACCTTTCCGTCATTCCGCCTAAGAAATTGTTAACCGGGCTGACGATTCAGCCCGGCAGGCTCATCCCTTGAAGGCGGTGCCACCGATCCGCGGATCCGCATTCAGCCGGGCCGCGAGGGCCGAGAGGCGGGGGAAGCGGCCGGTGATCAGCCCCGGCATGACGCGCGCGGCGAAATCATGCCCGCAGAGCGCCGTCACATCGGCCTGGGTGAGGCGGCCGAGGCAGAGGAACTCCCCGGTCAGCATGGTCTCCAGCGCGGCGAAGCCGCCCAGGAACTGGCCCTCGAGATTGGCCAGCCCTTCCGGCCAGCTCAGCCCCTCCGGCCGGCGCTGCCCCTCGTAATAGGCGGCGACGGCCTTCTCGGTGGCGCCCAGCGCGATCTGCAGCACGCGCATCACCTGGCGGCGCTCGGCCCCTGCGCGGGGGAGAAGGGCGGCGGGGCCGGCCAGCTCGTCCAGATGGTCGATGATGGCGCTGGAATCGATCAGCACCTCGCCGTCATCCAGGATCAGCGAGGGCACGCGGCCCACCGGGTTGTAGCCCTTGATCGCGGCCCCATCCGTCACGGTGGAGAGCGCCAGGCTCTCATAGGGCATGCCGTAGAGCGAGAGCGTCACCGCGACGCGGCGAACGAAGGGGGAGAGCGTGCGGCCGACGAGTTGCATGGTCTTGTCCTGGACGTTGATGGTTCGCATTGAAACCGCCCTGGCCGCGCGGTCAAACGGGCGGGTCAGAAGCCCGCGCCGGGCTGTGCCAGATAAGCGCGCTCGGCCGGGGTGCTCTCGCGCCCCAGCACGGCGTTGCGGTGCGGGAATCGGCCGAAGCGGGCGATGACGGCGCGATGCGCCCAGGCATAGGCGATGACGCCGCCAGGGGCCGCATGTGCCGGCCAGTCGCGCAGCCCCTCGAAAAGCGCGACGGAGAGGTCCTGCGCCGGCAGCGACTCCGCGTGCTCGAACGGCAGATAGAGGAAGACCCGCTGCGTGGGCGTGAGCAGGAGGTCGAGGCGCCGCCCCAGCACCACGCGCCGGGCCAGCGTCTCGGCATGCGGGTCGCTCGCGAAGGCCTCGGGCGAGCCGCGGAACAGGTTGCGCGGGAACTGGTCGAGCAGGAGGAAGAGCGCCAGCGCACCCTCCGGCGTCTCGGCCCAGGCATCGAGCGCGCCCTCGCGCGCGGGAACCACCAGCGCGCCGAAGCGGGCAGCGATCTCGGCGTCGAAGGCGTCGTCCTTCCTGAACCAGGCCTGACGGAACTGGTCCGGGCCATCCGCGAACCAGAAGTCCAGGATCTCCTTCACAGCGAGCGGTCCAGCACGCGGATGGAGTGCAGCGCCTCGCGCCCGCTGAGATCGGCGATCTGGTGGCGGCAGGAGGTGCCGTCAGCCACGATCACGTCGCTGGCCGGGGCGGCGCGCACGGCGGGCAGCAAAGAGAGTTCGGCCATGGCCTTGGATGTCTCCAGGTTCTTCGCCTCATAGCCGAAGGCGCCGGCCATGCCGCAGCAGGAGGAGGCGATGGGCTTCACCTCCATGCCCGGAACGCGGCGCAACGCCTTCACCGCCGCCGGGAAGGCGCCGAAGGCTTTCTGGTGGCAATGGCCATGGATATGCGCCACGGGCGCGCCGGGCTTGAGCGCGGGCAGCGTGCCCTCCTTCTCCAGGAACTCCGTGACGAGGAAGGCGCGCTTGGCCAGCGCCTCGGTCTCCGGCCCTGGCAGCAGCGCCTGGAACTCGTCGCGCAGCGTCATCAGGCAGGAGGGTTCGAGGCCGATCACCGGCGCGTCGGATTGCGACAGCACCGCGAGCGTGCGCCGCGCCTCGGCCCGCGCTTCCTCTACCATTCCGGCCGCGAGGTAGGTGCGGCCGCAGCAGAGCGGGCGGCCGCCGGCACTCGCCACTTGCGCCGAATAGCCGGCGGCGTTCAGCACGCGCACGGCGGCGTGCAGGTTCTCGGGCTCGAAATAGCGGTTGAAGGTGTCGGCGAAGAGCAGCACCTCGCGCGCCGCGCCCTCCTTGCGGCAACCGTCGCGGTCGAGGAAGGGCGGGGCGGCGAATTCGGGAAGCTTGCGGTCGGCCGCGATGCCCGTCACGCGCTCCATCAACTTCGCCAGCAGCGGCACGCGGTTCCGGAGATTGGCGAGCCAGGGCAGGCTTGCGGCCCAGGGCGCGTAGCGCGGCAGCCAGGCGACCAGGCGGTCCTTCAGCGGCACGCCCTCTTTTGCGTTGCGTGCGGCCAGCACCTCGATCTTCATGCGCGCCATGTCCACGCCCGTCGGGCATTCGCGCTTGCAGCCCTTGCAGGAGACGCAGAGCGACATCGCCTCCTGCACCTCCTCGCTCGCGATGCCGCCGGGGATCTGGCCGGTCAGCGCCAAGCGCAGCGTGTTGGCGCGGCCGCGCGTCAGGTGCTGCTCCTCGCGCGTCACGCGATAGCTCGGGCACATGACGTTGGCGTCGAACTTCCGGCAGGTGCCGTTGTTGTTGCACATCTCGACCGCGCCCAGCAGGCCGGCCTGGGGCCCCGGATGCGCGGACCAGTCGAGCACGGGCTTCACGTCGCTCAGCGGCGTGTAGTCGGGCGGGTAGCGGAAGAGGCTGCGGTCATCCATGCGCGGCGGGCGCACGACGCGGCCAGGGTTGAGCAGCGCGTTGGGGTCGAACTCGTCCTTCACCGCCTCGAAGGCGCGGACAATGCGCGGGCCGAACATGCTCTCATGGAATTCGGAGCGGACGATGCCATCGCCATGCTCGCCCGAATGGCTGCCCTTGTATTCGCGGACGAGTTCGAAGCAGCGCTCGGCGATCTCGCGCATCTTCCGGACGTCGCCGCCCTCCTTCATGTTCAGCACGGGGCGGACATGCAGGCAGCCGACGCTGGCATGGGCATACCAGGTGCCCTTCACGCCATATTCGTCGAAGACGGCGGTCAGGCGCTCGGTGTAGTCGGCGAGGTCCTCCAGAGAGACGGCCGCATCCTCGATGAAGGAGACCGGCTTCGCATCCTGCTTCTGGCTCATCATGATGTTGAGCCCGGCCTCGCGCACCTCGGCGATGGCGGCCTGGAAGCCGGCATCCACCGCATGCACCACCTGCCCGGGCAGGCCCAGATCGCCCATCATCTCGTCGAGCGAGGCCAATTGGCGCATCAGCTTCGCGTCGTCATCGCCATGGAATTCGACGATGAGCAGGCTGTCCGGCTCGCCGATCACCATCTGGTCGATGGTGGCGCGATAGATCGGAATGGAGCGGCCGAGGTCGATCATCGTCCGGTCCACCAGCTCCACCGCCTCGGGGTCCAGGGAGACGAGGTGCTTGGAGGCCTCCATGGCGCGGCGGAAGGTGGGGAACTGGCAGATGCCCACCACCTTGCGCGGCTTGATGGGCCAGAGCTTGAGGTCGAGCGCCGCCGAGAAGGCCAGCGTGCCCTCGCTGCCCACCAGCAGCCGCGCGAGATTGCCGCGCCCGTTCATGCGCGCATCCGGCGTCAGCGCATCGAGGTTGTAGCCGCCCACACGGCGAAGCTGCGCCGGGAATTTCTCCGCGATCTCGGCCGCCTCGCGCTCGCCCAGCGCGTGCAGCCGGGCGACGAGGTCGGTGTTGGGCGCGTTCTCGCCGAACACGTGCCGGGAGCCATCGGCGAGGATCGCGTCGATCGCGCGGACATTGTCCGCCATCAGCCCGTAGCGGATGGATTTGGAGCCGCAGGAATTGTTCCCGGCCATGCCGCCGATGGTGCAGCGCTGCCAGGTGGAGGGGTCCACCGGGAAAAACTGCTTCGTGGATTTCAACGCCTCGTTCAGCGCGCCCAGCGTGATGCCGGGCTCCACGCGGGCCGTATCGCCCTCCACGCTCAGCACGCGGCGCAGATGCTTGGTGCAGTCCAGCACCAGCGCGCGGTTCACCGTCTGCCCGCATTGGCTGGTGCCACCGCCGCGCGGCAGGACGGGAATCCCCTCCTCCCGGCAGATCGCCATGGCGGCTTCGACATCGGCGGTGGTCTTGGGCACCAGAACGCCGATGGGCTCGACCTGGTAGATGCTGGCATCCGTCGCATAGCGGCCGCGATCGGCGGGGGCGAAGAGCACGCTCCCTTCCGTCTCGCGCTGCAGCCTGCGGGCCAGGCGGGAATCTCCGATTTGGGGTGCGATGGCGTTCATGGCGCCTTTCTAGCCCCGCTTCGGCGCGGCGCCAGATGGATAATCCTCATGCCCCGCACAAGCCGAACTCATTGGCAGGCAGGGCCGGTTCGGGGCATGAGGGGCCAACCCAGGAGGACCCCATGGCCTATTTCCAGACCCGCACCACCCCCGGCCGCCATTTCCTGCAGATCCCCGGCCCCTCCAACGTGCCGGACCGCGTGCTGCGCGCCCTCGACAACCCGACCATGGACCATCGCGGCCCCGATTTCGGCGTGATGGGCAAGCAGGTGCTGGGCAAGGTCAAGAAGATCTTCCAGACCGAGAGCAACGTCATCATCTTCCCGGCCTCCGGCACCGGCGCCTGGGAAGCGGCGCTGGTCAACACGCTGAGCCCCAATGACCGCGTGCTGATGTGCGAGACGGGCCACTTCGCCAGCCTCTGGCGCGAGATGGCCGAGCGCCTGGGCATCCGCCCGGAATTCCTGAAGGGCGATTGGCGCCGCGCGGCCGAGCCGGACGCCATCGAGGCCTATCTGCGCGCGGACAAGGGGCATGAGATCAAGGCCGTCTGCGTCGTCCACAACGAGACGAGCACGGGATGCACCAGCCGCATCGCCGAAGTTCGCGCCGCGATTGACGCCGCCGGCCACCCGGCGCTGCTGCTGGTGGACACGATCAGCGGCCTCGGCTCCATGGAGTTCAAGCATGATGCCTGGGGCGTGGACGTCACCGTCTCCGGCTCGCAGAAGGGGCTGATGCTGCCGCCCGGCCTCTCCTTCAACGCGGTCTCGGCCAAGGCCATCGCCGCCAGCAAGAACGCCAAGCTCACCCGCAGCTTCTGGGATTGGGCGCCGATGATCGCCTCCAACGCCACGGGCTATTTCCCCTATACGCCGGCGACCAACATGCTCTACGCGCTCGACACCGCGCTGGACATGATCTTCGAGGAAGGGCTGGACAATGTGTTCGCCCGGCATGACCGCATGGCCGAGGCCACGCGCCGCGCCGTGCGCGCCTGGGGCCTGGAGATCCAGTGCGCCGAACCGCGGCACTATTCCTCCGTGCTGACGGCGGTGCGCCTGCCGGAAGGCCACAGCGCGAACGCTCTGCGCGCCACGATCGGCGAGCGGTTCAACATGTCGCTCGGCAATGGCCTGGGGCAGTTGAACGATCGCGTCTTCCGCATCGGTCATCTGGGCGATATCGGCGAGTTGCACCTGATGGGCACGCTGAGCGGCATCGAGATGGGGCTGCGCATCGCGGGCGTGCCGCACAAGCCCGACGGCGTGCGCGCGGCGATGGACTACCTCTCCGGTAACGCCTGACCTCAGGCTTCGATCGGACGCCAGCCATGGCGCAGCGCGCGGCCCTCGGTATCGAATGCGAAGAGGTTGCCGCCGCCCCCGCCGGGCTGTTCTTCCGCCCGGCTGATCGGGACGCCCTTCAGATGGCAGAGAAGCAGCGCGCCCACGCCGCCATGGGCGATGATGGCGACGTCCCCGTCGGGCGCCGCCATCGCGATCACCTGCTCCACCGCCGCCACGATGCGGCGCTGCGCATCGCGGGCGCGCTCCCATCCCCGGACACTGAGGTCGGGGGCGGCGAAGAAGGCGTCGGCCACCTGCTCGAACTCGGCCTTGGGAAGATAGCCGGTGGCCGAACGGTCATTCTCGCCCAGGCTCTCCAGGATCCGAGGCGTCAGGCCAAGGCGCGCGCCCAGGAGATCCGCCATGTCGCGGGCCTTTCGCTCGGCGCTGGTGAACAGGCTGCGGGTCTGGGCCAGCCAGGGTTGCCCGAGCATCAGGCGGGTGCGCCGCAACCCCTCGGCCGAGAGCGGCCACTCCGGGACCGGGGCGCCCGGGTCGATCACGACCTCAGGGTGGGTGATGAAGCGGATCACGGGCATGGCGGTGCGATACCCTTCGGCGCGAAAGCCGGCAACGCCGCAACACGCGACCCCGCAACACTGGGCTAGCCCATGGGTCCGCGGCATTCTATGCATCGAACCACGGCACATGGATGCCGCGCGGAGACGTCCCCATGCCCAAATTTGCCGCGAACATCTCGATGATGTTCAACGAGGTGCCCTTCCTCGACCGCTTCGCCGCCGCGCGGGCCGCGGGTTTCGAGGCGGTGGAATTCCTTTTCCCCTATGAATTCCCGGCGGCCGAGATCGCCAAGCGCCTGGAGGGCAATGGCCTCTCCCAGGTGCTGTTCAACGCGCCGCCCGGCGATTGGAACGCGGGCGAGCGCGGCATGGCCTGCCTGCCCGAGCGCCGCGCCGAATTCAAGGACGGCATCAAGCGCGCGCTGGAGTACACGACGGCCCTGAAGTGCCCGCGGCTGCATGTCATGGCGGGCCTGACGCCGGCGGGTGCGGCGCGCGACACGCTGCTCGCGACCTATGCCGCCAATCTCGACTTCGCGGCGGAGGAATGCGCCAAGGCCGGCGTGAAGCCGGTGATCGAGCCGATCAACCACCGCGACATCCCGGGCTTCTTCCTCAACACCACGAAGGAAGCCACGCGCATCATCGACGCGCTGGGCATGGACCGCGTGGGCCTGCAATTCGACCTCTACCACTGCCAGATCACCGAGGGCGATGTGGCGCGCCGCGCGGCCGAACTCCTGCCCTACATCGCCCACATGCAGGTGGCCGATAACCCCGGGCGCAACGAGCCGGGCACGGGCGAGGTGAACTGGGATTTCGTCTTCAACGCGATCGACGCCAGCGGCTTCCGCGGCTGGATCGGTTGTGAGTATCGCCCGAAGGGCGAGACGGTCGCAGGCCTCGGTTGGTTCGCCAAATATCGGGCGGCATAGCCGCCAGCCGGCTGATTCAGACCTTCGCGCCCTGCGGCGCTCCGGTCATCAGGCGGCCCCTCTCCTCATTGGCAACAAGGACACGTCCCACATGAACATCGGTTTCATCGGCCTCGGCATCATGGGCCTGCCCATGGCGCAGAACCTCGCCAAGGCGGGCCACACCATCATCGCGCCCGAGCGCGCCTCGCTGAAGGCCGAGACGCGCGCTGCCTTCACCATCGTGGCCGATGCGACCGCGGTCGCGAAGGCGGCGGAGATCATCATCCTCATGGTGCCGGACACGCCCGATGTGGAGCGCGTGCTGTTCGGCGCGAATGGCGTGGCGGCAGGGTTGTCCGCCGGCAAGCTCGTCATCGACATGTCCTCGATCAGCCCGACGGCGACGAAGGACTTCGCGGCGAAGATCAACGCGCTCGGCTGCGACTACATTGATGCGCCGGTCTCCGGCGGCGAGATCGGGGCGAAGAACGCAGCGCTCACCATCATGATCGGCGCCTCCGAGGCCGCCTTCGCGCGCGCCCTGCCGCTCTTCGAGCTGATGGGCAAGAACATCACCCGCGTGGGCGAGAACGGCGCGGGCCAGGTGACCAAGGTCGCGAACCAGATCATCGTGGCGCTGAACATCGAGGCGGTGTCCGAGGCGCTGGTCTTCGCCAGCAAGGCGGGCGCGGATCCGGCCAAGGTGCGCCAGGCGCTGATGGGCGGCTTCGCCAATAGCCGCATCCTGGAGGTGCATGCCGAGCGCATGATCAACCGCACCTTCAACCCTGGCTTCCGGATCGAGCTGCACCAGAAGGACCTGAACCTCGCCCTGCAATCGGCGAAGGAACTGGGTGTGGCGCTGCCCAACACGGCCTCCGCGCAGCAGCTCTTCTCGGCCTGCGCGGCGATGGGCGGCAGCCAGTGGGACCATTCGGGCATGGTCCAGGCGCTGGAGAAGATGGCCGACCACAAGATCGGCTGAACGGAGAAGGAGCCGGGCTGCTAGCTCGGCTCCAGCCCCACCTCGCGCGCCAGCCGCGTCAGGCTGGTGATCTGGTTCTGCAGGTAGTCCCGCCACTGTTCGGGCTGCATGGCGCGCGGCGCGAAGCCGAGGCGGCCCAGCCGCTCCCGCACATCCGCCTGCGCCAGCACGCGGGCCAGCGCGGCATTGAAGCGCACCACCACCGGCGCCGGCGTGCCCGCCGGCGCGGCAAGCCCGAACCACACCGTCAGCTCATAGCCCGGCAGCGTGGCCGAGATCGGCGGGATCTCGGGCGCCAGCGGGAAGACGCCCGGCGTCGTCACCCCCAGCGCGCGCACCCGCCCCTCCCGCACCTGCGCGAGGCCCGAGGCGAAGTCGGTCAGCGTGGAATCGATGCGGCCCGCCAGCACCTCGGTCAGCGCCTCCGGCCCGCCGCGCGAGGGCACGGCCAGCATGCGCACGCCCGCCATGCGGTTCATGAGCTGGCTGCCGATGAGCGCGCTCGCATTGCCGTGGCTGAAGGTCAGCTCACCCGGGCGGCGCCGCGCCAGCTCCAGCAATTCCGCGACATTCCGCGCCGGCGAGGAGTTGGGCACCACCAGCAGATAGGGCGCCTCGGCCAGGAAGCCCATCTGCGTGAAGTCGCGGATCGGGTCATAGGCCAGGTTGCGGACGAGGTAGGTGTTCAGCGCGCCATTCGTCACGCTCAGCACGGCCATGGTGTAGCCGTCGGGTGCAGCACCCTTCACTGCCATGGTGCCGACCACGCCATTGCCGCCCGGCCGGTTGTCGATGATCACCGTCTGCCCCAGCTCGCGCGAGAGCGGCTCGACCAGGTTGCGCACCAGGCTGTCGGTCACGCTGCCGGCCGGAAAGGCCACGACGATGCGGATCTGCCGCTCGGGCCACGACTGCGCGGTGGCGGCAAGCGGCGCGAGCAACGCCGGGGCCGCGAGCGCCGTGCGACGTGTGAGGGTCATGGCTTGGCCTTCCCGGTGATGTAGCGATGGATTTCCGTATTGTCCGCGCGCGGGCCGAGCACGCCCAGCGCCTCCGTCCAGCGCGCGCGCAGCAGGGCCAGCAGCGGCGCCTCCGCCCCCGTCGCGGCCGCGATGCCGCCCGCCGTCTCCAGGTCCTTGCGCATCAGGCCGAGCTGGAAGCCGCCCGCGTAGCGGCGCGAGGTGATCTCCTGCGCGAGCTTGGTCTCGGAGGCGATGTTGCGGCCGGAGCTCGCATTCAGCACCTGGGCGAAGATGCCGAGGTCGAGCCCCTGGGCCTCGGCCATCTGCGCCGCCTCGCTCACCGCCAGCAGGCCGGCCGCATAGACGTAGTTGTTCAGCGCCTTCATCGCATGCGCGCTGCCGATGGCGCCGGTGCGGATGATCGCTTCGCCCATCGCGCGCAGCACCGGCTCGGCACGGGTGAAATCCGCATCCGCGCCGCCCACCATGATGGCCAGCGTGCCGGCGCGCGCCTTGGGCACCGAGCCCGAGACCGGCGCATCCAGCATCGCGCAGCCCTTTTCCGCCAGCGCCGCGGCCCAGCGCCGCGTCTCGCCCGGCTCGCTGCTGCCCATGTCGATGAGGAGCGAGCCGGCCTGCAGCGCGGGCAGCAGGCCGGCCATCACGGCGGCCACGGCCTTGCTATCGGGCAGCATGAGGATGATGAGGCGGCTCGCCCGCGCCAGCGCCGCGGCATCGGCCATGGCGGGCACGCCCTCCAGCGTCACCCCCGCGGCGTCGAGCGTCGTGAGCGGCACCTGCTTCGCCGCCAGGTTCATCGCCATCGGCCGGCCCATCATGCCAAGCCCGATGAAGCCCACATGTTCCATGCGGCCCCCCTCCCCTTTTCTGTCCGCCCATGTTCCGATGCGGCTTCCCGCTTGTCCAGGACGCCCCCAAATGCGCATGCTCGATTTCACGCTCGATGGAAGCCCGATCCGCCTCGGCATCACCGACCTCGTCATCGCCGGCTGGACCGGGCGGGACGCGCACAAGCTGCAGGAGCACATCGACGAGCTGGCCGCGCTCGGCATCGCGCCCCCGGCGACGGTCCCCTGCTACTACCGCGCCGGCCTCGAGACGCTGACCCAGGACGCGGCGGTGGATGTGCTCGGCCATGACAGCAGCGGCGAGGGCGAGTGGATCCTGCTCGAGACGCCGGAGGGCCGCTTCATCGGCTGCGGCTCGGACCACACCGATCGCAAGGTGGAGGCCTATTCCATCCCTGTCTCCAAGCAGATGTGCCCGAAACCCATCAGCGCCGCCCTCTGGCGCTGGGAGGAGGTGGCGCCGCATTGGGACAGCCTCGAGATCCACAGCGAGATCCGGGAGGGCGGCGCCTGGGTGACCTACCAGCGCGGCCTGGTCGCCGCGATGCGCCACCCGGAGGACCTGCTGGAGAAGGCCCGCGCGCTCGGCGTGCCGACCGGCCACGGCCTGCTCATGTTCGGCGGCACGCTGGCGGTGCATGGCGGCATCCGCCCTGCCGCCGATTTCCGCGTGACGCTGCATGACCCGGTGCGCGGCCGCGGCATCACCCACGGCTACACGACGCGCAGCCTCTGAGACCCGCCATGCGCCGCCTCGCCACCGTCCTTCTCCTGCTCCTGCTGCCGCTCGCGGCCCTGGCGAATGGCCCCTGGACCGGCGAATGGATCACCAGCTGGCGTGACGACGGGGACCACCTGATCCTCCGGCAGGAGGGCAGCCGCGTCACCGGCAGCTATCCCCTCTATGGCGGGCGGATCGAGGCGGTGGCGGAGGGCCGCACCCTGCAGGGGAGCTGGACCCAGGGGAATGACAGCGGTCGTTTCCTCTTCGTCATGGACCGTGACGGCGCCAGCTTCACCGGCCGCTATGACGACGGCGAATGGTGGACCGGCTCACGCACCCAGGCGCCGCCGGCCACCACCGGGCTGAACCAGTCCACCCCGCGCGACGCCTTCCGGCAATTCATCGTCAGCGGCAACCTGGCCCGCGGCGGCCGGTCGGATGCTTGGGCGCTGGCGATCGGCGCCGTGGATTTCTCGGGGCTGGAGGCCGGGCTGGGGCGGCAGGAGCATCTGCGCCTGGTGCAGGAACTCTTCGCGCTGATCGACCTCACCACCTTCCGCATCAGCGCCATTCCGCTCGCCACCGATGCGGCCGAGGTGCCCTTCACGCTGCACCAGTCGGGCAGCGGCGCGCGGCTGCACCTCACCCTGGTCCGCGGCGAGGACGGGTTATGGCGGCTGCGCATGCCCGATGCCGCCGCGTTGGATGCGGCGCGGCGGCAATTGCTGGTGCTGACCGGCGGCCGCTTCCCACCGGCCGATGCCTGGCGGCAGATGCGCAACCCGCGCGACACCATGCGCAGCTTCCTGGAGGGCATGGCCGATTGGCAGGGCGAGGGCCGGGCGCTGGCGCTCTCCACGCTCGATCTCTCGGCGGTGCCCGAGGTGCTGCGCGAGGGCGAGGGCGCGATGACCGCGCAATTCCTCCGCCGCGCGCTGAACCACATCGGCCTGGTCGGGCTGCAATCCATCCCGAATGACGGCGCGGACCGCGCGCCCTACATCCATTTCAGCCATCCGGCGGGCAGCATCGTCATCGCGCCCGTGAGCCAGGAGGCGAATGCACCCTGGCGCTTCACCGCGCAGACCGTGCGGGACGCCGCGCGCATCTTCAACGCGGTGGAGAGCCTGCCGCCGCCACTGGCCACACCCCCCGGCCTGATCCCGCACGCGCGCTTCTTCGTGCTGCGCGACCTGACGAAGGCACATGCGCCGGCGTTGCTGGGGCGGATCGGCCAGACGGAATACTGGCAGATCCTGCTGGGACTTCTGGTCATGTCGGGGGCCGTGCTGGTGGGCACCATCGGCGCGCGGCTCGCGCGGCGCGGGATGGACGCGGTGGTGGGCGGGGAGGAGAGCGGCGCAAGCTTCACCTGGGCGCTGGGCATCGTCATCGGCATCAGCCTCGCCGCCTTCTTTCCGGACCTGATCGGGATGCCGGAGCATTTCCGGCGCTATTCCCTGCCCTTCTTCGGCATCTGCCTCACCATCGCGGCCAGCGTGGTCGCATGGCGCGTCTTCGGCGCCGCGGGCATCATCCTGGCGCGCATCTCCAGCCGCTCAGCCAGCGCGACGGACGACATCCTCTTCACCCTGCTGCTCGCCACCGCGCGGCTCATGGTGGTGGTGGCGGGCTTCCTCAGCGTCGCGCATTTCCTCTCGATCCCGACGGGCGGGATCATCGCGGGCCTGGGCATCGGCGGCCTCGCCTTCGCCTTCGCCTCGCGCGAGACGCTGTCGAACGTCTTCGGCGCGGGCATCCTCGTCACCGACCGCCCCTTCCAGCGCGGCGACTGGATCAGCAGCGGCGAGATCGAGGGCGCGGTGGAGCATGTCGGCATCCGCTCGACCCGCGTGCGCACGGCGCAGGACAGCGTGATGGTGATCCCGAACGGCAAGCTCTCGGACTCCACCATCAACAACCTCGGCTCACGCCGGCTGCGCCTGCTGAAGACGACGCTGCCGGTGACCGGCGGGGCGAACCCGCAGGCGCTGGAGAGCTTCATCCAGGCGCTGCGCCAGCGCATCCGCGAGGATGAGATCTTCGTCGCCGAACGCACCGATATCGGCCTCGCGGCCATCAATGAGGGCGGGATCGGCGTCGAGGTCATCACCTACATGAAGGTGGCCAGCGCCGCGGCCGAGCGCGAGACGCGCCACGAATTCCTGCTCGACGTGGTGCATCTGGCGCAGGCCTGCGGGCTGACGCTGGGCCAAGGGATGCTGGCCCCGGAAGGGCCGGTGGCTTAGTTTTTGCCCTCAGACGCCGGGCGCGGCCTCCGGCCGCTTGGCTTCGCCGCGCCACGGTTGCGCCGGTCCAACCGTCTGATTGGGCGGCGCCGGCCGCTGTGCGGCCGGACCATTTTGTGAGGGCCGCTCCCGCCCGGCCCCTACGCCGCCTTCTCACCCAGGTCCCACCACATGCCGGCAAAGGCCAGCAGCCCCTCGCGCGCCGGCGCGGGCAGCAGGTGCTCGTCGGGGCCATGCTGCTTGCAGCCATTGTAGCTGTGCGGCACCCAGACCAACGGCACACCCAGATGATCCACGAAGACATCCCCCGGCAGCCCGCCCGAGGAATTCGGGATCACCTGCACATGCTTGCCGAGCGAGCGCTCCATGCTCTCCCGCGCCCAACGCACCCAGGGGTGGTCGGGTGAGGTGCGGGAGGCGGGCATGCGGATGCCGGCATTCTCGATCGCCACGTTCTGGAAGCCGTTGGCATCCAGGTGGCGGCGCAGGCTCTCCGCGAAGGTCGCGGGATCGGTGTCCACCGTGTAGCGGATCTGGCAATGCGCGCACGCATCGGGCGCCACCGCATTCACCGGCGCATGCGGCTGGCCGCTCGTCATCGCCAGGATGATCAGGCTGTTCCAGCCATAGATCTTCTCGGCCGCGGTCAGCCCCGGCTCGCCCCAGCCGGCGTCGATCGTCGCGGCCTCGCCACCGCCGCCGACTTCGCAGCCCTGCAGCACACCGCGCACCTCGGCCGGCACGCCGTTGCGGGGCAACCAGTCGCGCACCAGGATCTTGCCGTTGCGGTCCATCATGCAGCCCAGCGCATGCGAGAGCATCACGGCGGGGTCGGTCGTCAGCCCACCCCAATGGCCGGAATGCACGCCACCATCGCGCAGCTTCACCACCAGGTCGAAATGGAAGGTGCCGCGCGTGCCGGTCGCGATGGTCGGAATCTCCGGCATCACGCGCGGGCCGTCGCTCGCGATCAGCGCATCGGCCGCCAGCAGCTTCGCGTTCGCGGCGACGAATTCGCGCAGCCCCTTGCTGCCGCGCTCCTCGGCCATCTCCAGCACCAGCTTCACATTGCCGCCGAGCTTGCCGCCACGGGCCTCCAGCACCGCTTCCAGCGCCATCAGGTTGATGATGTGCTGGCCCTTGTTGTCCGCCGTGCCGCGCCCGTACCAGAGGCCGTCGCGCTCGGTCACCGTCCAGGGCGTGAGGCCCGGGCTCCATTGCTCATCCATGCCGCGCACCGTGTCGCCATGGCCATAGAGCAGCACGGTCGGCCGCGCCGGGTCCTCGATGCGCTCGGCGGTGAGGATAGGGCCGAAGCCCTCCAGCGGGTTCGGATGAATGGTGACGGTGAAGCCCAGCCGCTCGACCCAGGGGCGGATCGCCTGGTCCAGATACTGGTGCAGCGCGGCGTCAAAGGCGGGGTCCTGCGCGGTGGAGGGGATGGCAACGAATTCCGTGAGCCGGGCCTTCAGCGCGCCCGTGTCGAACATTTCCGCCGCGCGGGCCAAGGCCCCCGCGCGGGAGGCCGCAGCGCGTGAGGCGGCGGGGCGGGTCTCAGTCTCGGTCATTCTGGATCACTCTCGGGGTTCTGGAACAAGCCGGCGCAGCCTGCCCCGGCCCGCGCCCGCCGTCCACGGGCTGCCAGGGCTGAGGGCCCAGGGGCTTAGAGCTTAGGGCTCAGAGCTCTGGGTTCAGGGCGGGTTCGCCGCCCGCCAGGCGCGCCAGGGCGCGAGGTCGGCGGCGCGGCGCGGGTTCAGGCTCGGCCCCGTGACCTCCAGCGCCACGGGCGGCGCGCCCTCCGGCACGGGCAGGGCAAGGCGCAGCGCCACGCGGTCCTCCGGGAGGTCCACCGTGCCGGAGAGGCCGAGGGCAAGGCCCGCCTCGGCCCCCAGCGCTGCCTCGGTGATGGTGAGCCGCCCCTCGGCCAGGGTGAAGGCGACGCGCCCGCGCTCGATCGGCGTCGCCCCGGATTCCAGCGCAGCGCCGAGCGCGGTGCCGGGGTCGGCCCAGCCGAGTGCCGCGGCGGCGGCGGGCGCGTCGAAGCCCTGCACCACACCGTCGCGCAGCGTCAGGCTGCCCTCGCCCGCGGCGCTGCGCAGCCAGGCGGCGGGCGTGGCGCCGCCCGCCTCCAGCCGCAACTCGCCCGAGAGCCGCCCCGCCGCGATGTCGAGCGGCCGGCCGGTGAGAGGCGCGGCGAGCACGATGTCGGTCATGCTGCCTTCCAGGGCGAGCCGCGGCCCCGCGCGCTCCAGGCGCAGCGCCGCCGCGAGGTTGCCACCCGCAAGGCTTGCGCGCCCGTCTTCCAGCCGCAGCGTGGCGGCATCGGCGCGCAGCCGCGCGGATGCCGCCTCCAGCAGCGGCAGCCCGCGCGGCGCCACGCGATCGGCCGTCACGGCGAGGTCAAGATCCAGCCCGGGCCAGGCGGTGAGGTCCAGGCCGCGCCAATCCGGCAGCGGCAGGCGCTCCAGCGCCAGGCGCCCGGCGATCGCCGGGCGTTCCCCCGCGAGGGTGACCTGCCCGCGCCCGCGCAGCTCGCCCGCCACCAGCTCGAAGCTCTCGGCGTTCCAGGCGCCCCGTCCATCGGCCAGGCGCCAGCCGAGATTGGCGATGAGCGAGAAGGATCCCTCGCCGATCCAGTCCGGCGGCGGGATGGCCAGCGCCTGGCTGAGCAGACGCGCCGCACCCGGATGCCGCGCGGTCAGCCGCGCCTGCACCCGGTCCTGCGGGACATCCACGGTGAGCTGCGCCTCCAGCCGCGCCTCGGCCAGGTCGATCTCCAGGCGCAGCGCCAGCGCATCGAGCGGCCCGGCGCCCGAGAGGCGGAGGCGCAGTGGCGCGGTGGCGAGGTCGGGCCGCACCACGCCGAGGCGGCCGAGCAGGGGGCCGGCGGGGCCTTCGGCCTCCAGCGTCATCTCGCTGAGACGGGCGGCAGAGCCGGTGCCCGAGAGCGTGCCGGCCAGCACCACATCAAGGCCGAGATGACGGCCGGCGAGGCGCCGCAGCAGGATGCGCCCGCCCTCCGTCGCGCCATCGAACGCGAGCCGCTCCCAGACGTCATCGCGCAGGCGGAGCCGGGCGAAGGAAAGGCGCAGTTGCAGGTCGGCCTCGCCCGCCGCCTCGCGCAGGGCGGCGGCCAGTTCCGCCTGGGATTGCGGCAGCGCCAGCTCGTCGAATTCCAGGCCGAGGGCGAGGTTGGGCCGTGCCCCGGGACGCCAGACGAAGCCGCCGCTGACCCGGCTCTGGCCGAGTTGCGCCGCGAGTTCCGTCACCGCGAAGGCGCCGCCCTCCCAGGAGAGGCGCAGGCTGCCGAGTGCCGGGCCCTCGGGCGGGGCAAGGCGCGGGGCAAGGCCCGCCGCCGCCAGCCATTCCGCCGGGCGGGCCGAGCGCCAGCGCAGGCCGAGCTCCAGCCGCGCGGCACCGCCGCCGCCGGACAGCTCCAGCGTCGTCTCGCCCGCCATGGCGGCGCTGACGCGGCCAAGCGTGAGATGCTCGTTCTGGAGATTGGCGGTGGCGCGCAGGTCGGTCATGCGCAGCGGGCCGAATTGCGCCGCCTCGGCCGAGAGGTCGAGCGAGACCGGCACGGCCTGCGCGCCGGCGCCGCGCAGCGCGGCGAGCCAGGGCTCCAGGTCGAGGCTGGGGGCGGTCAGCGTCAGTTCGAAGCGCGGCTCGGGCACCAGGCGCAGCAGGGCGCCCCCGCGCACGGCATCCGCGCCGAGGGTGAGTTCGAGCTGGTTCGCCACGATCAGCTCTGCCCCGGCGGCAAGGTTGGCGGTGGCGCGGAAGGCGGCGGCGGGGGCCGGGATCAGCGCGGAGAGATCCGGCCCCGCCGCCTCCAGCCGGCCGGCGAAGCCGCCCTCGGTCAGCAGCACGCCGCGCGCGCGCAGATTGGCCCCGGCGGCCGAGGCCGTAACGTCGAGCGGCGCCACGCCGGCATCGCCCGCACGGCCCAGCACGGCCTGGAAGCGCATGGGCCGGCCGCGCCAGGCGAGGCTGCCTTCCGCCGTCAGCGCCTCGCCGATCTCGCCCGCCATGAGGCGCGCATTCACGCCCTCGACGACCGCGCCGCCGATCTGGATGCGGCTTTCCTCCAGCCGCGCATCCAGCGCCGTCAGCCAGGGTGGCGGCGTGAGGCCCGGCAGGGAGGTGGGCGGCCAGGGCAGGCGGATATCGGCGCCGACAAGGGCGAGTTCGCGCACCTCCAGCCTGCCCAGCAGCAGCGCCCAGAGATCCAGCCGGAGGCGCAGGGCGCGGGCCGACATCTGGATCTCATCCGCCGCCTGGCCGATGACGATGCGCGATGCCTCCAGCCGCGGCTGCGGCAGCAGGACGAGCGCCACCTGGCCTTCGAGCGCGACGGGCCTGCCCAGCCGCTCGGAGGCGATTTCAGCAAGTGCGCCGCGGTGCCGGTCCCAGTCGAGCCACCGCGGCAGCAACCAGGCCGAAGCGCCGGCCAGCAGGAGCAGGCCGGCGGCGAGCGTGAGGAGAAGAAGCCGCCTCACCCTTCTCCCCAGCCACCGCCGCCGGGGGTTTCCACCACCAGCACGTCACCCACCGCGAGATCGGCCTTGCCGGCATTGCCGGGAATGGGCGTGATGCGGCCATCGGCGCGCTCCACCCATTGCCGCCCGGGCGCGCCATCGCCGCCGCCATGCAGGCCATGCGGGGCAACGTTGCGGCGGGAGGCGACCACCACCGCCTGCATGGGGCGCAGGAAGCGGATGCGCCGGCGCGAGCCGTCACCGCCATGCCACTTCCCCGTCCCGCCCGAGCCGCGCCGGATGGCGAATTCCTCGAGCCGCACCGGGTAGCGCATCTCCAGGATCTCAGGGTCGGTCATGCGCGTATTGGTCATGTGGGTCTGCACGGCGGAGGTGCCGTGGAAGCCCGGGCCGGCGCCGGTGCCGCCGCAGATGGTTTCGTAATACTGATAGGTATCATCGCCGAAGAGGCTGTTGTTCATCGTCGCCTGCGCGCTGGCGCAGGCGTCCAGCGCGGCCAGCAGCGCGTTGCAGGTCATCTGGCTGACCTCGGTGTTCCCGGCGACGACCGCGTGGCCGAAGGTGGGGGCGAGGAAGCTTGCCGGCGGGACGATGATCTCGATGGGCTTCAGGCAGCCGTCGTTGAGCGGGATGTCCTCGCCCACCAGCGAGCGGAAGCAGTAGAGCACCACGGCGCGGCAGACCGCCGTGGGGGCGTTGAAATTGTCCGGCCGCTCGGGCCCCGTGCCGGTGAAGTCAATCACGGCGCGGCGGTTCTCTCGGTCCACACGGACGGCGACGACGAGCGGCGTGCCATCATCCGTGGTGGTGGCGAAGGCGCCATCCTTCAGCGTGGCGAGCACGCGGCGGACGCTTTCCTCCGCATTGTCCATCACATGGCCCATATAGGCGCGGACGGTGGCCAGGCCGAATTCGCGCACGGCGCGGCGAAGTTCCTGCACGCCCATCTCATTGGCGGCGATCTGCGCCTTGATGTCGGCCACGTTCACATCGGGGCTGCGGGCCGGATATTTCGCGCCGGCCAGCAGGGCGCGGAACTCCGCCTCGCGGAAATGCCCGCCATCCACCAGCAGGAAATCGTCGATGACGACGCCCTCTTCCTCCAGCGTCGCGGAGCCCGGCGGCGTGGAGCCGGGGGTCAGGCCGCCGATATCGGCATGGTGACCGCGGCTGCCCACGTAGAAGAGGATATCCTTCCCGGTCGCCTCATCGAAGACGGGCGTGATGACCGTGACATCCGGCAAATGCGTGCCGCCATTATAGGGGTTGTTCAGCGCCACCACGTCGCCCGGCTTCAGCGTCTGGCCGCGCAGGCGGATCACGGTGCGCACGCTCTCGCCCATCGCGCCCAGATGCACCGGCACATGCGGCGCATTGGCGATGAGCTGGCCCTCGGCATCGAAGATCGCACAGGAGAAGTCGAGCCGCTCCTTGATGTTCACGGAGAGGCTGGTGTTCTGCAGCACCACGCCGGTCTGCTCGGCGATGGACATGAAGAGGCTGTTGAACAGCTCAAGCATCACCGGGTCCACGCGGCCGGTCTCGGCGGTGCGGGCGGCGGCGCGCGCCTCGATGCGATGGAGCACCAGGTGGTTGAGCGGCGTGACCCGCGCCTCCCAACCCGGCTCCACCACGGTGGTGGCGATGGCCTCGCGGATCAGCGCGGGGCCGCGGATCGCATCGCCCGCGCGCAGCGCCTCACGGTCATGCACCGGCGCGTCATGCGCGGCACCTTGGGCGAAGAGGGTGACGCGGCCGAGCTGGGGCACAGCCTCGCCCGGGGCGCGGGCCGCGAGCTTCTCCTCCTCGACGGCCTCGCCCGGCATGGTGATCTCGGCGAGTGCGGCTTCGACGATCACCTCGCGCTCGGGCGTCGCGAAGCCGAAGCGCGCGCGATGCGCCTCGGTGAATTCGTGCAGCACGGCGGCGTGGCTGCCGAAGGCCACGGGCAGGAAGGCATCCGTGCCGGCATAGCGCAGGTGCAGGCGATGCGTGGCGGCGAGGCGCGCGCCATCCGCACCCTGGCGGATGAGCTCGGCGCGGCCGGCGGCTTCGAGCTCGGCGAGCCTCTGTTCCAGCGCGGCCATGCCCGCGGCCGAGAGCGGCCGCTCGATCGCCGCCTCGCGGATCACGGACTGGTCGGCCAGGCCCATGCCATAGGCGGAGAGCACGCCGGCGAAGGGGTGGATGAAGACCGTCTCCATGCCGAGCTCATCGGCCACCAGACAGGCATGCTGCCCGCCCGCGCCACCGAAGCAGGTGAGGGCGTATTTCGTCACGTCATAGCCGCGCTGCAGCGAGACCTGCTTGATGGCATGCGCCATGTTGGAGACGGCGATGCGGAGGAAGCCCTCGGCCACGTCCTCCGGGCGCGGGTTCGTGCCGGTGCTGGCGGCGATCTCGGCGGCCAGCGCGGCGAATTTCTCGCGCACCACGGCGGCATCCAGCGGCTGGTCGCCATTCGGACCGAAGATTGCCGGGAAATAGGCGGGCTGCACCTTGCCGACCATGACGTTCGCATCCGTCACCGTCAGCGGCCCGCCGCGGCGGTAGCAGGCGGGGCCGGGCACGGCGCCGGCGCTCTCGGGGCCCACGCGATAGCGGGCGCCATCGAATTTCAGGATGGAACCGCCGCCGGCCGCCACCGTGTTGATCGCCATCATCGGCGCGCGCATGCGCACGCCGGCCACCACCGTCTCGAAGGCGCGCTCATACTGGCCGGCATAGAGCGCGACATCGGTGGAGGTGCCGCCCATGTCGAAGCCGATGATCTTCTCGAAGCCGGCCATGGCGGCGGTGCGGGCCGCGCCCACGATGCCGCCCGCGGGGCCGGAGAGGATCGCGTCCTTGCCCTGGAAGGACGAGGCCTCCGCCAGCCCGCCCGAAGACTGCATGAAGTAGAGCTTCGTGTTGCCACCGAGTTCATCGGCCACCTGCGCCACGTAGCGCCGCAGGATGGGCGAGAGATAGGCATCCACCACCGCCGTATCCCCGCGCGGCACGATGCGCGGCAGCGGGCTCGCCTGATGGGAGAGGCTGATCTGCGTGAAGCCTTCCTCCGCCGCGATCTGCCCCACGCGGATCTCATGCGCCGGATGCGCCCAGGCATGCATGAGCACGACCGCGACGGCGCGGATGCCATCGGCGTAGGCGGCCTTCAGCGCGGCCCGCGCGGCCGCCTCGTCCAGCGGCGCGATCTCGGTGCCGTCCACCGTGATGCGGCCGCCGATCTCGGCGACGCGCTCATGCAGCAGCTCGGGCAGCTTGATGTTGAGGTCGAAGAGGCGCGGCCGGGCCTGGTTGCCGATGCGCAGCATGTCGGCGAAGCCCACGGGCACCAGCAGCAGCACACGCTCGCCCTTGCGCTCCAGCAGGGCATTGGTGGCGACGGTCGTGCCCATCTTCACCGCCTCGACCACGCCCTCGGGCAGGGGGGCGCCGGGGGCCAGGCCCAGGATCTGGCGGATGCCGGCGACGGCCGCGTCCTTGTAGCGCTCCGGGTTCTCGGAGAGCAGCTTGGCGGTGGAGAGGCGGCCATCCGGGTGGCGGGCCACGATGTCGGTGAAGGTGCCGCCGCGATCAATCCAGAACTGCCACTTGCCCACCGACATGCATGCTCTCCTCAGGCCTTTCTTCCGTTTGCAGGGGTGGGGCGGGGCGCGCAAGGGGGATTGCGGCCGCTTTCCGGCAATGCCAATGCCAAAAGCCGCGCGGCATGCTATCTGGCGCAGGCTGGAGAGGGATCGGCTTGGGCTTCTGGGGCAAGATCATTGGCGGGGTGACCGGTTTCATGACCGGCGGGCCGATCGGCGGGCTGCTCGGCGCGCTGGCGGGGCACGCCGCGGATGGCCGCCCGCGCCTCGGCCCCAACGCCGCCAACCTCGCCGCCATGCTCGGCTCGAAGGAGCAGTTGTTCGCCATCTCGGTGGTGGTGCTCTCGGCCAAGCTCGCCAAGTCCGACGGCCCGGTGGTGCGGGCCGAGATCGACGCCTTCAAGCGGATGTTCCGCATCCCGCCCGAGAACATGCGCGACGTCGCCGCCCTCTTCGACGAGGCGCGGGAGACCGCCGAGGATTTCGAGCCCTTCGCCGACCGCATGGGCGAGGCCTTCGCGCATGACAAGGCGATGCTCGAGGATGTGCTCGGCGCGCTCTTCACCATTGCCCGCGCCGACGGCCCGCTGACGCGGGGCGAGGTGCGGTTCCTGCAGCGCGTGCAGCTCGGCTTCAAGCTGGAGGCACGCGAATGGGAGCGCGCGCGGGACGGCCAGGCGCGGCCCGGCGGCGCGGCAGCCCAGGCGCCGGGCATCGACGCCTATGCCGTGCTCGGCCTGCCGCCCCAGGCGAGCGACGAGGAGGTGCGCGCCACCTGGCGCCGCCTGATGCGCGAGAACCACCCCGACGCGCTGGCCGCCCGCGGCGTGCCCAAGGAACTGATCGACCGCGCCACCGGCAAGGTGGCCGAAATCAACAGCGCCTGGGACCGCATCAAGCGCGAGCGCAAACTGTAGGGCCGGGCCGGGCGGTCCCAGGCACTGCCAGACCCCGCTTCGCCAGCGAAGCGGTGGGGACCGCATCAAGCGCGAGCGCAAACTGTAGGGCCGGCCCGGGCGGTCCCAGGCACTGCCAGACCCCGCTTCGCCAGCGAAGCGGTGGGGACCGCATCAAGCGCGAGCGCAAACTGTAGGGCCGGCCCGGGCGGTCCCAGGCACTGCCAGACCCCGCTTCGCCAGCGAAGCTGGTGGGGACCGCATCAAGCGCGAGCGCAAACTGTAGGGCCGGGCCGGGCGGTCCCAGGCACTGCCAGACCCCGCTTCGCCAGCGAAGCTGGTGGGGACCGCATCAAGCGCGAGCGCAAACTGTAGGGCCGGGCCGGGCGGTCCCAGGCACTGCCAGACCCCGCTTCGCCAGCGAAGCGGTGGGGACCGCATCAAGCGCGAGCGCAAACTGTAGGCCCTCACCCTCCCGGAATGTCCGGGCGCGCCCCTTGCGGATGATTTACGCCCTTCGGTGTTCCCCGGCAGCCCGCTCATGCTCTAGCCTCTTGCCCCGAGGACACCCCAACGGCCGCCACGAGCCGGAACCGGAGAGCGCGCCATGCCCGACACCCTGCTCCAGCCCGAGACCGACCTCCGCACCGAGCATTTCGACGTGCTCATCGTGGGCGCCGGCATTTCCGGCATCGGCGGCGCCTACCACCTGACGACGCAGCGCCCCGGCACCAGCTTCGTCGTGCTGGAAAGCCAGCACAGCTTCGGCGGCACCTGGCTCACCCACAAATACCCCGGCATCCGCTCGGACAGTGACCTTTACACCTTCGGCTACCGTTTCAAGCCCTGGGTCGGCCCGCCCATCGCGGCGGCCTCGGAGATCCTGCGCTACATGGGCGAGGTGATCGAGGAGAACGGCCTCTCGCCCCATATCCGCTACAACCACCTGATCCACAGCGCCGCCTGGGACAGCGCGGCCAAGCTCTGGACGCTGCTGGCAACCGATACGGCCACGGGCGAGCGGCGGCGCTTCACCACCAACTTCCTCTGGATGTGCCAGGGCTATTACCGCCACGCCGAGGGCTACACGCCCGAATGGCCCGGGATGCAGGACTACAAGGGCCGCATCCTCCACCCGCAGACCTGGCCGGAAGACCTGGATTACACGGGCCAGCGCGTGCTGGTCATCGGCTCGGGCGCGACCGCGGCGACCGTGGTGCCAGCCATGGCGGGCAAGGCGGCGCATGTGACCATGCTGCAGCGCTCCCCCACCTGGTTCCGCATCGGCCGCAACGGCATCGACATCGCCGACCAGCTGCGCGAGCTGAAGGTGGACGAGAGCTGGGTGCATGAGATCGTCCGGCGCAAAATCCTCTTCGAGCAGGCGAAATTCACAGCCCGCAGCTTCAGCGAGCCGGACAAGGTGGCGGCCGAGCTGCTGCACGAGGTGAAGCGCATCGTCGGCCCCGACTACGATGTCGGCACGCATTTCACGCCGCGCTACCGCCCCTGGCACCAGCGCCTGGCCTATGTGCCGGATGGCGACCTGTTCCAGGCGGTGGCCGACGGCAAGGCCAGCGTCGTCACCGACGAGGTCGAGCGCTTCACCGAAAAGGGCGTGCTGACGAAATCCGGCCAGGAGCTGGAGGCGGACATCATCGTCACCGCCACCGGCTTCCACCTGAACGTGCTGGGCGACATCGCCTTCACCATCGACGGCAAGCCGCTCGATTTCCACGAGACGGTGACCTATCGCGGCATGATGTTCACCGGCATGCCCAACCTCGTCTGGGTCTTCGGCTATTTCCGCGCAAGCTGGACGCTGCGCGCCGACCTTGTCGCCGATTTCGTCTGCCGCCTGCTGGCCGAGATGAAGGAGCGCGGCGCGCGGCAGGTCGAGGTGGCGCTCAGGCCGGAGGACCACAACATGCCGCTGCTGCCGTGGATCGACCCACAGAACTTCAATCCGGGCTACCTGATGCGCGGCATGCACCTGCTGCCCCGGCGCGGCGACAAGCCGGAATGGCAGCACAACCAGGACTACTGGAGCGAGAAGGACCAGTTCCCGGGGATCGACCTGAAGGATTCCGCCTTCGTCTACAGCCGATGAGCCTTCGCATCATCGAGCACCCCTCGCCCAACCATGAGCCGCGCCCCGAGGGCGCGGTGGTGGACGTGCTGATGCTGCACTACACCGGCATGCAGAGCGGCGCCGCGGCCATCGCGCGTCTCTGCGAACCGGCAGCGGTCGTCTCCTCCCATTATGTGGTGGAGGAGGATGGGCGGGTGTTCCGCCTGGTGCCGGAGAGGCTGAAGGCGCGCCATGCGGGAGTCTCGCACTGGCGCGGGCAATCGGCGCTGAACGCGACCTCCATCGGGATCGAGATCGTGAACCCCGGGCATGAATGGGGCTACCGGCACTTCCCCGCGCTCCAGATGGCCGCGGTCGCGGATCTCTGCCTGGAGATCCTGGCCCGCCACCCCATCCCGCCGCGCAACGTCGTGGGCCACAGCGACGTGGCGCCCGACCGCAAGCAGGACCCGGGCGAGTTGTTCGACTGGGAGGGGCTCGCGGCCAACGGCATCGGCCTCTGGCCCGCCCAGGACGGCCCTGCGGAGGGCGATCCGCTCGCGCTGCTGGGCCGCATCGGCTACCGCACCGACCTTCCGCTGCCGGTGCTGCTGACCGCCTTCCAGCGCCATTGGCGGCCCGAACAGGTGAGTGGCGAGGCCGATGCCGGCACGCTTGCGCGCCTGCAGGCGGTGGCGGCGCTGGTCGAGGCTTGACCCGACGCGCCCTTGGGGCGCAACAAGCCCAGGATACCGGATGGCTGGACGACCGCTGGCGCCGCGAGAGATCGCGGTGCTGGAGGAAAGTCCGGGCTCCACGGAAATACGGTGCCGGCTAACGACCGGCGGGCGAAAGCCCAGGGAAAGTGCCACAGAAAACAAACCGCCGGCCCGGCCACAGGCGTGAGCTTGGGGCCCGTCCGGCAAGGGTGAAACGGTGGGGTAAGAGCCCACCGCGCTTCCAGCAATGGCGGCGGCACGGCAAACCCCACCGGGAGCAAGGCCGAATAGGGAGGGCCGTCACGGCGCTTCGGCGCTGGTGGCAGGGGCATTTCCGCCCCGTCCTCCGGGTTGGCCGCGCGAAGCCTGCGGCAACGCAGGCTCCAGAGGAATGGTCGTCCATGGCCCTTCGGGGCCAAGACAGAACCCGGCTTACAGGCCATCCGGTATCACCCCGCGGGACTCCGCGCCGCCTGGCGCGCAAGCCCATGCCCGCGCTTCCCGCAGCGTCAGCTTGGCATTGTTGCGCGATTGCCACACCGCCCCGGCAAACATGGCGCGCCGTTTCGCGGAATCCCGCTTAAATCACCATAACCTGTTGCACTCAAAGCTAAAAATGCCGATTTATCGCCCTTGGGCGATTTAGTGATATCCCTTGATCACCCATCCGAGACCATCTAAACCCAGATCAGCCCAATACGGATGCCGCAAGCTCGGGGGGGCGAGCGCATCTGGAACAGGGCTGGTCGGGCGAGCCGACGGGGTTCCGGGGGGGACCTCGTCGGCCGCTGCCCGAGACCTCTGAAGAGCACCCCCCAAACAGGCGACATCAGCTCAGAAACGGGGGGCATCCAGCGGCACGATGACCCAATTCCGGGGCAAGTTCATCAACGGTCTGGACAAGAAGGGGCGCTGCAGCGTGCCGGCCTCCTTCCGCGCCCGTCTCGCCGGTGATGGCCTGGTCCTGCGCCGCTCCGTCAGCCCCGATCACTGCTACATCGAAGCCTGGCCCATGGCGCAGTTCGACGCCGCCAGCCGGGACGCCAACCCGCTGAACCCCCTCTCGCCCGAGCAGAACGCCGAGGACTACGCCTATGTGGTGGACGTGGCCGAGGTCACGCCCGACCCCGAGGGCCGCATCATCCTCCCGCGCGACCTCATCGAATATGCCGGCCTGTCCGACGGCGTCGCCTTCCTCGGCCGCCTCAACTGGTTCGAGCTGTGGGAGCCGGCCGCCGCAGAACGCCGCATCGAGGAGGCCCGCCGCGCCCTCGCGGCGCGGGCGGCCGCGTCCGCCGCATGAGCCACATCCCCGTCCTCCTCGCCGAAGTGCTCGAGCAGCTGGCCCCCCAGCCGGGCGAGACGATCCTGGACGGCACCTTCGGCGGTGGCGGCTACAGCCGCGCCATCCTGGAAGCCGCCCCCTGCACCGTCTGGGCCCTGGACCGCGATGCCGAGGCGATCGCGCGCGGCGCGGCGCTGGCCGCCGCCCATCCGGGGCGCCTGCACCTCATCGAGGGCCGCTTCGGCGACATGCTGGCCCTGCTGGCCGCCCGCGGCGTCACGCAGCTGGACGGCGTGGTGCTCGACCTCGGCGTCTCCTCCTTCCAGCTGGACACGCCGGAGCGCGGCTTCTCGTTCCGGTTCGACGGCCCGCTCGACATGCGGATGGGCCAGACCGGCGCGACCGCGGCCGACCTCGTGAACACCCTGCCCGAGGCGGAGCTGGCGGACCTCATCTGGGAATTCGGCGAGGAGCGCCATTCGCGCCGCGTGGCCCGCGCCATCGTCAAGGCGCGGGGCGAGGCGCCCTTCACCACCACGCTGCAGCTGGCCGAGGTGATCCGACGCGCCGTCCCGCGCGACCCCTCGGGCATTCATGGCGCGACGCGCAGCTTCCAGGCGCTGCGCATCCGCGTGAATGACGAGCTGGGCGAGATCGAGCGCGCGCTGGAACAGGCCATGCGCCTGCTGGCGCCGGGCGGGCGGCTGGTCATCGTCTCCTTCCATTCGCTGGAGGACCGGTTGGTGAAGCGGGCCTTCCAGAAGGCCGCGGGCCGCAGCCCCGGCGCCTCGCGCCATGACCCGGCGATGCTGGTGGCGCCACGCGGCCCCGCGCCGTTTACCCTGCTGACACCGCGCTCAATTCGCCCGGGTGCTGACGAATGCGCGGCCAATCCGCGCGCCCGCTCCGCCCATCTTCGTGCCCTGCAGCGTTCGCCCGAAAGTCACGCCGCATGATCCACCCGCTCACGCTCGTCACCTTCGCCGCCTTCCTGGGCTCGGGCCTCTACGTCTTCCAGACCAAGGAGCAGGTCCGCAAGCTCGACCAGGAGCTGCGGACGATCCGCATGGAGACCGAAGCCGAGCGGGCCCGCACGCAGACGCTCTCGGCCGAATGGGCGCGGCTGAACGACCAGGACCGGCTGCGCCAGATGGCGGCGGCGCATCTGCGCCACATGCAGCCGATGGAGCCTGCGCAGTTCCAGCGCATCGAGGACGCGCAGCGCCGCATGCCGCAGGCCGTCGCCTTCGCGCCCGTCCCCTCGGGCTTCCAGCGCCGGGCCGATGCGCCCTCCGCCCCCGGCGAGGTGCTGGTCTTCACCCTGGCGAGCCAGCGGCGCGAGGCCGAGACGGCGCTGGCCCTGGCCGCGCCGCCCGCCCTGCCGCAGCCGCCCGCGCCGGCGCCGGTCGCCGCCGCGCCGGTGGTCCCCCAGCCGCCCGCACCCGTGGTGGCGGCCCCCGCACCCGCGCCCGCGCCCGCCATGGCCCCCATCCCCGTCGCCATGGCGCAGCCCCCGCGCCCGGCCGAGGCGCCGCGCCCCGCCCCGCGCCCGCGGCCCGAGGTCGCCGCCCTGCCGCCCATCGCCGGCCCCGCCGCCCCACGCACGCCGGTCGCCCAGGCGCCGGCACCCGCGCGCCCCGCGCCCGTGGCGCCGCCCGTCCGCACCGCGCTGCATGTGCAGCCCGCCTCAACCGGATCGCTGCTCGGCGTCGGCGCCGGCAGTCTGCCGCCCCCGGTGCCCTTCAACCGATGAGCGACCTTCCCCCCCCCTCCCCCGACTTCATCCCGCACAGCCGGGCCGAGGGCGCACGCCCGGCCGAAAGCGCCTCCCGCGCCGTGGTCCGCGTCACCGGCAGCCAGGCCACGCACCACCGGCGCATGCCGGGCCGCCTGCTCTTCGCCTCGATCGGCTTCGGCGTGCTCTTCATCGCGATCGGCGTGAAGCTGACGGACGCCACCATCATCTCGCCTGCGCCCTCGCGCCTGGCCCAGGCGCCGCGCCTTCCGCCCGCCGAGCCGCCGGTGAGCCGTGCCGCCATCACCGATCGCAATGGCGAGGTGCTGGCCGTGACGGTGCGCGGCACCGCGCTCTATGCGCGCCCCGCCGAGATCGACAATCCGGCCCGCGTGGCCGACCAGCTGGTGCGCATCCTGCCGCATCTGGAGCGCGACCGCGTGCTGGCCCGCATCAGCCCGCCGCGCCAGTTCGCCTACATCGACCGCTTCATCACGCCCCGCCAGCAGCAGGCGATCAACGACCTCGGCATCCTCGGCCTCTACTTCGAGACGGCCGAGCGCCGCACCTATCCGCGCGGCCGCGACGCCGCGCATGTGCTGGGCGCGGTGGACGTGGATGGCGAAGGCATCGCGGGCGTCGAGAAATGGTATGACGAACGCCTGCGCGTGACGCGGGATCCGCTCCGCCTCGCCATCGACATCCGCATCCAGCGCGAGCTGCGCGAGGCGCTGGAATGGTCCATCGAGCGCTTCAACGCGATCGGCGGCTCGGCCATCCTGATGGATGTCCACACGGCGGAAGTGCTGGGCATGGTCAGCCTGCCCGATTTCGCCGCCGCCAACCTCGCGACCGCGCCGGCCGAGCAGCGCTTCAACCGCGCGGTGACCGGCGTCTATGAACCGGGCTCGACCTTCAAGCTCTTCACCGCCGCGATGGCGCTGGAGGAAGGCCGCGTGACGATGACGGGCGGCTTCGACGCCTCGCGCCCCATCCGCATCGGCCGGCACGAGATCAACGACTTCAAGGGCAAGAACCGCTGGCTCTCCCTGCCCGAGATCCTGGCCTATTCCTCGAACCTCGCCAGCGCGCACATGGCGATGGCGGTCGGCCCCACGCGGCACCGCGAATTCATGGGCCGCATGGGGATGCTGAACCGCACCGGCGTCGAGCTGCCGGAATCGGCAGCGACGCTCGCCCCCTCGCAGCGCAACTGGCGCGACATCAACACCATGACCATCGGCTTCGGGCACGGGATTTCCGTGACGCCGCTGCACATCGTCAGCGGCGTCTCGGCGCTGGCCAATGGCGGTACGCTCCGCACGCCCACCGTCCTCGCCGTGCCGCCGGGCGTGGAGCGCGAGGGCACGCGCGTGATCAGCGAGCGGACCTCGGAGCAGATGCGCCGGCTGATGCGCGTGGCCGTCACCGACGGCTCGGGCCGGCAGTCGGACAGCCCCGGCTATTTCGTCGGCGGCAAGACCGGCACGGCGCAGAAGACCAATGAGCGCGGGCAGTATCAGGAGAACCGTCGCATCTCCTCCTTCGTCGGCGCCTTTCCGATGAACGCGCCGCGCTATGCCCTGCATGTGCTGGTGGATGAGCCCAAGCCGCGCGCCGACACGGGCGGCTATGCGACCGCGGGCGTGGTCGCCGCCCCCACCGCGCGCCGCGTGGTGGAGCGCGTGGCGCCGCTGCTCGGCATGGTGCCCGAGACCGATCGCATCGCGCAGATCCAGGCGACGATCGCGCTGCCGCTGAATGGCGGCCGGCCGCGCAGCGGAACCGCCGCCGCCCCCGCGCCCCGCCCCACCCCGGCGGCGCCCACGCCCGCCATGCTGCCGCGCACCCCCGCGCCGACGCTCGAACAGCCCGCTCCCCCCATCCGCCGCACCGATGCGCGCGACGGCATCGCGATGCCGCGCCTCGTCCTGGCGCCCATCTCCCCCGAGACAGGCCGTGCGGCGCGATGAGCTCCTCGCCCTGTTCCCCGGCCTGAGCGCCGAGGGCCTGACGGACATCCGGGGTGTCACGGCGGATAGCCGCGCCGTGCAGCCGGGCTGGCTCTTCGCCGCACTCCCTGGCGCGCGGGCGGATGGCACGCGCTTCATCGCCGATGCGGTGGCCGCCGGCGCCGCCGCGATCCTCGCCCCCGAGGGCACCGCCTGGCCGGAGGGCGCGCCACCTCGCCCGCTGCTCGCCAGCCCCGATCCGCGCCGCGCCCTGGCGCTCATCGCCGCCGCCTTCCATGGCGCGCAGCCCGAGCGCGTGGTCGCCATCACCGGCACCAACGGCAAGACCAGCACGGCCGATTTCCTGCGCCAGCTGATGGGAGAGAAGGCCGCCTCGCTCGGCACGCTCGGGCTTGTCGCACCCGGCTTCCCGCCCGGCGAAAGCCTGACCACGCCCGATCCGGTGAAGCTGCACGCCACCCTCGCCGCGCTGCACCGCGCCGGCATCAACGATCTGGCCATGGAGGCGAGCTCGCACGGGCTGGACCAGCGCCGGCTGGACGGCGTGCGCCTCGCCGCCGCCGCCTTCACCAACCTGACGCGCGACCACCTGGATTATCACGGCAGCATGGAGGCCTATCGCGCCGCCAAGCTGCGCCTCTTCGACACGCTGCTGCCGGCGGGCGCCCCTGCTGTGCTGCACACGGAGATGGATGCCGCGACGCTCGCCGCGCTGCGCGGGATCGTCGCGGCGCGCGGGCTGCGTGGCATCGAGGTGGGCGAAGCGGGGTGCCACCTGCGGCTCCTCTCGCAGCGCGCCCTGCCCGGTGGGCAGGTGCTGCTGCTGGAGGGCTTCGGCGCGCGCGCCGAGGTGACGCTCGCCGTGCCCGGCCGCTTCCAGGCGGACAATGCGATGGTGGCGGCGGCCTTGGCCATCGGCCTGGGCCATGCACCGGCCGAGGTGATCACCGGGCTTGCCCGCCTCGCGCCTGTGCGCGGGCGCATGGAGCTGGCCGCGACGCTGCCGAACGGCGCCGCAGTCTATGTGGATTACGCGCATACGCCCGATGCGCTGAGCCGGCTGCTGGCCGCGCTGCGCCCGCATCTGGGCGCGGGCGGCAAGCTGCATGTGCTGTTCGGCGCGGGCGGCGACCGTGATCCCGGCAAGCGCCCGCTGATGGGTGCCGCCGCCGCCGCGGGCGCCGACATGGTCTGGGTGACGGATGACAATCCGCGCAGCGAGGACCCGGCCGCGATCCGCTCCGCCATCCTCGCCGCCGCGCCCGGCGCGCGCAATGCGGGCGAGCGTGCCGGCGCCATCGCCCGCGCGCTGGATGCGCTCGGTCCCGGCGATGTTCTGGCGGTCGCCGGCAAGGGGCATGAGAGCGGGCAGACCATCGCCGGCGTCACCACGCCCTTCGACGATGCCGAGGTGGTGCGCCGCCTCGCGGGGGGGCGGGCATGAGCACGCTCTGGACCGCGGCCGAACTGCGCGAGGCGACCGGCGGCGCCTGCGCCGATGACCTCGCCGTGAGCGGCGTCTCGATCGACACGCGCACCATCGAGCCGGGCGACCTCTTCGTCGCGCTGCGCGACGCGCGCGACGGGCATGACTTCGTGGAACAGGCCTTCGCGCGCGGCGCCTCGGCCATGGTGGACCGCGACATGCCAGGGCGCGTGCTGCGCGTGGCGGACACGCTGGCCGGGCTGACGGCGCTGGGTGCCGCCGGGCGCGCGCGCATGGCGGGCCGCGTCATCGCCGTCACCGGCAGCGTCGGCAAGACGACGACGAAGGAGATGCTGAAGCGGGCGCTCGGCGCGCTCGGCCCCGCGCATGCCTCCGTCGCCAGCTACAACAACCAGTGGGGCGTGCCGCTGACGCTGGCCCGCATGCCGCGCGACACCGCCTGGGCCGCCATCGAGATCGGCATGAACCACCGGCATGAGATCGCGCCGCTGTCGCGCCTCACCCGGCCGCATGTGGTCATCGTCACCGCCATCGGCACCGCGCATATCGGCCATCTGGGCAGCCAGGAGGCGATCGCCGACGAGAAGGCCGAGATCGCCGCCGGAATCGAGCCGGGCGGCATCGCGCTTCTGCCGCAGGACAGCCCCTTCTTCGAACGCATGGCCGCCGTGGCGCGCAGCTGCGGCGCGGATGTGGTGGGCTTCGGCGAAAGCCCCGAGGCCTCGGCCCGGATGCTGAACTGGCGCGGCACGGACGCGGCCAGCGAGGCCGAGTTCGCCCTCTCCGGCCGGCATGTGACGGTGCGCCTCGAACAGCCGGGCAAGCACATGGCGCTGAACGCGCTGGCCGCACTCGCCGCCATCCAGGCCGCGGGCGGCGACACCGGCCTCGCTGCCGCCGCCCTCTCGGGCTTCGGCGCGGGTGCCGGGCGCGGCGAGATGCGGCGGATCGCCACCCCCGACGGCGGCACCGCGCTGCTGCTGGATGAGAGCTACAACGCCTCGGACAGCGCGATCCGCGCGGCACTCGCGGTGCTGGCGGCGCAGAAGGCCAAGCGGCGCATCGCCGTACTGGGCGACATGCGCGAGCTGGGCGAGTTCGGGCCAGACCTGCACCGCGCGCTGGCCCCCGATGCGGCCCGCGCGGCCGACCTGGTCTTTGCATGCGGCCCGCTGATGCGGCATTTGTTCGACGCGCTGCCGGCCGCCGCCCAGGGACTCCATACCGAGGACGCGGCCGGCCTCGCGCCGCTCATCGCGGCGGCGCTGCGCGATGGCGATGCCGTGCTGGTCAAGGGCTCGCTCGGCATGCGCATGGTCCAGATCATCGGCGCCCTGACGAACGCCAACGTCACCGGCCCCAAGAGGAATGACGAATGATTCCGCTGCTGCTCTCTCCGCTCGCGGATGATTTCATCCTCTTCAACCTCGCGCGCTACCTCACCTTCCGCGCGGGTGCGGCCTGCATGACGGCGCTCTTCGTGGCGCTGGTCTTCGGCAAGAGCGTGATCGAATGGCTCCGTAGCTTCCAGCGCGGCGGCCAGCCCATCCGCGAGGACGGGCCGGAGAGCCACCTGCTGACCAAGAAGGGCACGCCCACCATGGGCGGCGTGCTGATCCTGCTCTCCCTCTCGGTCTCGGTGCTGCTCTGGGCCGATCTGCGGAACGGCTTCGTCTGGGCCGTGCTCTTCGTCACGCTGGGCTATGGCGCGCTGGGCTTCGTGGATGACTGGCTGAAGGTGACCAAGCGCAACACCAAGGGCGTCTCGGGCCGGGCCAAGCTGGTGGCGCAGGGCGGCATCGCCTTCATCGCCGCGCTCTGGTTCATGTGGCTGCTGCCGGCGGGCCTGTCGGACAACATGGCCGTTCCCTTCCTGAAGGAGGTGCTGATCCCGCTCAGCATCGCCTTCCCCTTCGTGGCCGCCTTCGTGATGATGGGCTCCTCCAACGCCGTGAACCTGACCGATGGGCTGGATGGGCTGGCCATCGTGCCGGTGATGATCGCGGCCGCGGTCTTCGCGCTGATCGCCTATCTCGTCGGCAACCGCATCTTCGCCGATTACCTGCAGCTGCATGGCGTGCCGGGTGCGGGCGAGCTCGCCGTCTTCTGCTCGGCGCTGATCGGCGCCTCGCTCGGCTTCCTCTGGTTCAACGCGCCGCCGGCCGCGGTGTTCATGGGCGATACGGGCAGCCTGGCACTCGGCGGTGCGCTCGGCTCCATCGCCGTCGCGACCAAGCATGAGATCGTGCTGGCCATCGTGGGTGGGCTGTTCGTGGTGGAGACGCTCTCCGTCGTCATCCAGGTCTTCTGGTACAAGCGCACCGGACGGCGCGTCTTCCTCATGGCGCCGCTGCACCACCATTTCGAGAAGAAGGGCTGGGCCGAGGCCACCATCGTGATCCGCTTCTGGATCATCGCGATGGTGCTGGGGCTGATCGGGCTCTCGACGTTGAAGATCCGATGACCCCCTTCGCGCAGATGCGTGTCGCCGTCGTGGGGCTCGGCAAGGCCGGGCTTCCGGCCGCGCGCCGCCTGCGCGACTGGGGTGCGGCCGTGACCTGCTGGGATGACGGCGAGGCCGCGCGGGCCGAGGCCACGGCGCAGGGCCTGCCTGTGGCGGACCCCGCGCAGGGCTTCGAATTCGACGCGCTGCTGCTCTCGCCCGGCATCCCGCACCTGCTGCCCCGCGTGCATCCGGCCGCGGCCGCCGCGCGCGCTGCGGGGGCGCCGATCCTGGCCGATGTGGAGTTCCTGTTCCGCGCGGTGCGCGCGGCGGGCAGCAAGGCGCGCTTCGTCGGCATCACCGGCACCAACGGCAAGAGCACGACGACGGCGCTGCTGGCCCATCTGCTGGCCCGCGCCGGCGTGCCGGTCGAGGTCGGCGGCAATCTCGGCCCGGCGGCGCTGGACATGCGCATCCTGGGCGATGACGGCGTCTATGTGCTCGAAATGTCCAGCTATATGCTGGAACGAATCGCTGATCTTCGATTCAATGTCGCAGCGATGCTCAACCTCTCACCGGATCATCTGGACCGCCATGGCGACATGGCCGGCTACCGCGCCGCCAAGGCGCGAATCTTCGCGCGCCAGTCGCGCGAGGACGTGGCCGTGCTCGGCCAGGATGACGAGGCGACGGCGGGCCTCGGCGCGCAGCTCGCCGCGCGGCTGGTGCCCATCTCCGGCACCGCGCCACAGACGGGCGGCGTCTGGGCGGAAGGCCCGCTGCTGCGCGACGATCACGGCACCATCGCCGACCTCGCCGCCTGCCCCACCTTGCCCGGCGCGCATAATGCGCAGAACGCGGCGGCGGCCAGCGCCATGGCCCTGGCGCTCGGCCTGCCGCGCACGGCGCTGGCGGCCGGCCTTGCCAGCTATCCCGGCCTGCCGCACCGGCAGGAGCTGGTGGGGCGCATCGGCGCCGTCCGCTTCGTGAATGACAGCAAGGCCACCAATGCCGACAGCGCGGCGCGCGCCCTGTCCTCCTACGACCGCATCCTCTGGATCGCCGGCGGCACGGGCAAGGAGGGCGGCATCACGCCGCTCGCCGAATATTTCCCGCGCATCGCAGAGGCCTTCCTGATCGGGCGCGACGCGCCGGAATTCGCGGCCACCCTCGCCGCCCACGGCGTCGCGCACCGCCTGTGCGGCACGCTGGCCGAAGCGGTGCCCGCCGCCGCCGAGGCCGCGCGGCGCGGCGCGGCCGATGTCGTGCTCCTCTCGCCCGCCGCCGCCTCCTGGGACCAGTTCACCGGCTTCGACGCGCGCGGCGACGCCTTCCGTACCCTGGTCCGCGCCCTGCCCGGAGTCGAATTCTGATGGCCGTCTCCCGCACCGACACCTCGACGCTGGGCCGCTGGTGGTGGAGCGTGGACCGCTGGACGCTGGGCGCCCTGCTGGCGCTGATCGCCATCGGCTACGTCATGATGCTGGCGGCCTCGCCCGCCGTGGCGCAGCGCATCGGCGCCGCCTCCCGCCACATGTTCCTGGAACGGCAGGTCTTCTACTCGACGCTGGCCGTGATCGTCATGGTCGGCTGCTCGCTGCTCACGCCGCGCTGGGTGCTGCGCTTCGCCATGCTGGGCGCGCTGGGCGCGCTGGCGCTGACGGCGCTGACGCTGGTGGCCGGAACCGAGATCAAGGGCGCGCGCCGCTGGCTCTCGCTGCCGGGCATGTCCCTGCAGCCTTCGGAATTCCTCAAGCCCTGCCTCGCCGTGGTCTGCGCCTGGCTGATGGCGGAGGGCAAGCGCTCGCGCCGCTTCCCGGGGCTGATCCTCGCCTTCATCCTGATCGGCATCGTCGCCGTGCTGCTCAAGCAGCAGCCCGATATCGGCATGCTCGCCGTCATCGTCGCGGTCTTCCTCGCGCAGGTCTTCGTCTCGGGCATCAACCTGATGTGGGTGGTGGCCGGCGCTGGCGGCGTGGCCGGCCTCGCCGTGCTGGCCTTCATGCTGCACGGCCATGTCCGCTCGCGCGTGCAGCGCTTCCTCGACCCCGAGGCGGGCGACAATTTCCAGATCCGCATGTCGCTGGAGGCCTTCGGCAATGGCGGGCTCTTCGGCCGCGGCCCGGGCGAGGGCCGCGTGAAGGACGCCCTGCCCGACGCCCATGCCGACTTCGTCTTCCCCGTGGCGGCCGAGGAATTCGGCCTGATCGCCTGCCTCATCATCCTCGCCATCTTCGCCTTCGTGGTGATCCGCGGCCTGGTGCGCCTGATGCATGAGCGCGACATCTTCGTGGCGCTGGCGGCCACCGGCCTGCTCGTGCAGTTCGGGCTGCAGGCCTTCATCAACATGGGCTCCTCGCTGCACCTGATCCCGACCAAGGGGATGACGCTGCCCTTCGTCAGCTATGGCGGCTCCTCCTCCATCGCGCTCGCCATCGGCATGGGATTCCTGCTGGCGCTGACGCGCCGGCGCAGCGCAAGGGCGGAGGAGTCCCAGCCCTTCGCCCAGCCCGTGCCGACATGAGGGGCCCGGCCATGCGCCCCATCGCCATCGCCGCCGGGGGCACCGGCGGACACCTGTTTCCGGCGGAGGCGCTGGCCGCCGAGCTTTCCGCGCGCGGCGAGCGCATCGTCCTCTTCACCGATGCGCGCTCGGCCGCCTTTGACAGCCCGGCCTTCGCCAATGCCGAGCGCTTCGTGCTGAAGGGCGAGGGCATCGCCGGCCGCAGCCCGCTGCGCGCGGCGAAGGGCGCGGCGCTGCTGGCCTCCGGCATGCTGACGGCGCGGCGGCTGCTGAAGCGGCTCGATGCCGCGGCCGTGGTGGGCTTCGGCGGCTATCCGGCGATTCCGCCCGCGCTGGCCGCCCTCAGCCTCGGCAAGCGGCGTCCGGCCCTGATCCTGCATGAACAGAACGCCGTGCTGGGCCGCGCCAACCGTGCGCTCGCGACGCGCGCCGAGCTTCTGGCGCTGGCCTATGAGGAGACGGCCCGCGTGCCCGAGGGCGCGCGCACGCGCTGGGTCGGCAATCCAGTGCGCCCCGCGCTCGCCGCGCTGGCCGGCGGCGGCTATCCGCCGGCGGATGGGCCGCTCAGGCTGCTGGTCACGGGCGGTTCGCTCGGCGCGCGCGTCTTCGCCGACCTCGTGCCCGCCGCCATCGCCGCCCTGCCCGAGGCGATCCGCGCCCGGCTGCTCATCGCGCAGCAATGCCGCGTCGAGGATCTGGAGCGCGTGCGCGCCGCCTATTCCGAGACGGGCATCCCGGTGGAGCTTTCGCCGTTCTTCCCGGACATCGCCGGCCGGCTCGCGGGCGCGCATCTGGTGATCGCGCGCGCCGGCGCCTCGACCGTGGCGGAGATCGCCTGCGCCGGGCGGCCCTCGCTGCTGGTGCCGCTGCCCTCCGCGATCGACAACCACCAGGTGGCCAATGCGCGGGCGCTGGAGGCGGCCGGGGCAGCCCTGGTGCTGCCCCAGGCGACGACGAATCCGGCGCGGCTGACCCAATTGCTGGCGGAATGGCTGGGCTCGCCCGAGAGGCTTGCCGAAGCGGCCCGGCATGCGGCATCCCTCGCGCGCCCCCAGGCGGCGCGGGAGCTGGCGGACCTCGTTCTCGCCCACGCCGCCCGAACCCAAGCCCTCCAGGAATCCCGCTGATGCGCGCGCTGCCACTTTCCATCGGGACCATCCACTTCGTGGGCATTGGCGGCATCGGCATGTCGGGCATCGCCGAGGTGCTGCACAACCTCGGCTACGCGGTGCAGGGCAGCGACATCGCCGAGGGCTATAACGTGACCCGCCTGCGCGAGGCCGGGATTCCGGTGATGGTGGGCCACGCCGCCGAGAACCTGCGCAACGCCCAGGTCGTCGTCGTCAGCACGGCGGTGAAGAAGGACAATCCCGAGGTCCAGGCCGCGCGGCGCCGCCTGCTGCCGGTGGTGCGCCGCGCCGAGATGCTGGCCGAGCTCATGCGCCTGAAATGGGGCATCGCGGTCGGCGGCACGCATGGCAAGACGACGACGACGAGCCTGATCGCCTGCGTGCTGGAGCAGGCGCGGCTCGATCCCACCGTCATCAATGGCGGCATCATCAATGCCTACGGCACCAACACCCGCATGGGCACGGGCGAGTGGATGGTGGTCGAGGCCGATGAGTCCGACGGCAGCTTCCTCCGCCTGCCCAGCACCGTCGCCGTCGTCACCAACATGGATGCCGAGCACCTGGACCATTGGGGCACGGAGGAGGCGATGCGCGAGGGCTACGCGCAGTTCGTCGGCAACATCCCCTTCTACGGCTTCGCCGTGCTCTGCGCCGACCATCCGGCCGTGCAGGCGATGATCCCCAAGCTCGATCGGCGCCTCGTGACGTATGGCTTCTCGCCCCAGGCCGATGTGCGGGCCGAGAAGGTGCTGACCAACCGCATGGGCGCCAGCTTCGAGGTCACGGTGCAGGACCGCGTGACCGGCCGCGCGCGCACCATGCAGCCCTTCCGCCTGCCCATGCTCGGCCAGCACAATGTGCAGAACGCGCTGGCGGCCATCGCCATCGGCGTCGAGATGGATGTGCCGGAGGATGTGATCCGCGCGGCACTCGCCGGCTTCAAGGGCGTGAAGCGCCGCTTCACCCGCGTGGGCGAGACGGGCGGCATCACCGTGATCGACGATTACGGCCACCATCCGGTGGAGATCGCGGCCGTGCTGAAGGCGGCGCGCCAGGCCGGCGCGCGGGATGTCATCGCCGTCGTGCAGCCGCATCGCTATTCGCGCCTGAACCAGCTCTTCACCGAGTTCTGCACCTGCATGAACGATGCCGGCAGCGTGATCGTGGCCGATGTCTATGCGGCGGGTGAATCGCCGATCGAGGGCGCGGACAAGGATGCGCTGGTGGATGGGCTGCGCGCGGCCGGCCATCGCAGCGTGGTGCCCCTGCCCGAGCCCGCGAGCCTGGCCGAGATGATCAATGCGATGGCCAAGCCGGGCGACTACGTGATCTGCCTGGGCGCGGGCACCATCACCAACTGGGCGCATGCGCTGCCGGCACAGCTGGCCGAGCTGCAATCCCAGGCGGGGGCGCGCGTCTCGCCGCTCAAGCGCGCATGAAGCCGATGGCCGCCACCCGCGCCATGCCGGTAATCCGCGGCCGCGTGGAGGCGGCGGCGCCGCTCGCCCCCTTCACCTGGTTTCGCGTGGGCGGGCCAGCCGAATGGCTCGCGCGCCCGGCGGATGCCGAGGATCTGCTGGCGCTGCTGGCGGCGCTCGACCCGGCGATGGAGCTGACGGTGCTGGGGGCCGCCTCCAACCTCATCATCCGCGATGGCGGCGTGCCGGGTGTGGTGCTGCGGCTGCCGGCACGCGGCTTCGGCGGCGTGACGGTCGAGGCGGATGGCGTCATCGCGGGCGCGGCCGCGCTGGATGCGACGGTGGCCGAGCATGCGGCGGCGGCCGGCCTCGCGGGGCTGGAGTTCCTCAGCGGCATTCCGGGCAGCATCGGGGGCGCGATCGCCATGAATGCCGGCGCCTATGGGCGCGAGATCGTGGACGTTCTCGACTGGGCCGAGATCGCGACGCCAGAGGGCCTCCTGCGCCTCGATGGCGCGGCACTGGCCTTGTCCTATCGCCATGCCTGCCTGCCGCCGCGCGGCGTGGTGACGCGGGCGCGGCTGCGTGCCGCGCCCGGTGACGCCGCCGCCATCGCCGCCCGCATGGCCGAGATCCGCCAGGCGCGCGAGGCGACGCAGCCCGTGCGCGCCCGCACCGGCGGCAGCACCTTCCGCAACCCCGAGGGCCACAAGGCCTGGGCCCTGATCGATGCCGCCGGTTGCCGAGGCCTGAGGCGCGGGGCCGCGCAGGTGAGCGAGAAGCACTGCAACTTCCTGCTCAACACCGGCGGCGCCACGGCGGCCGAGCTGGAAGGCCTGGGCGAGGAGGTGCGCGCGCGCGTGCTGGCCCATTCGGGCGTGGATCTGCATTGGGAAATCAAGCGCATCGGCCAAAGGGGGAAAGCCACGGCATGAACGCGATCACGCCCACGCGGAACGCCGCGCGCACCCATGTCGCCGTGCTCTATGGCGGGATCTCGGCCGAGCGCGAGGTCAGCCTCTCGACCGGCGCGCAGGTCATCGCGGCGCTGCGCGAGGCCGGCTTCGAGGTCTCGCCCATCGAGGTGACGCAGGACCTGCCCGCCACCATCGGCGCGCTCGCCGCCGCCCGGCCCGATGCGGTGTTCAACGCGCTGCATGGCCGCTTCGGTGAGGATGGCTGCATCCAGGGCGTGCTGGACTGGATGGGGCTGCCCTACACGCATTCGGGCGTGCGCGCCTCTTCCGTCGCCATGGACAAGGCGGCGGCCAAGGCGGTGTTCTCGGCGCATGGGTTGCCGGTCGCCGCGCATCGCGTCATCTCGCCCGAGGAACTGGCCGAGGCCGACCCGCTGCCGCTGCCCTATGTGGTGAAGCCGGTGGATGAGGGCAGCAGCGTGGGCGTCACCATCCTGCGCGAGGGCGACAACCGGCGCGAGGAGATCGCGCGCAGCTGGCGCTTCGGCCGCCGCATCATGGCGGAGAGCTTCATCCCCGGCCGCGAACTCACCGTCGCCGTGATGGGCGAGGAGGCGCTGGCCGTCACCGAGATCGCAACCGGCAACCAGTTCTACGACTACGAGGCGAAGTATGCCGATGGCGGCAGCCAGCACGTGCTGCCGGCGCCCATCCATCCGGAGATCGCGGCCGAGGCGAAGCGCATCGCCGTCGCGGCCCACCGCGCGCTCGGCTGCCGCGGCGTCTCGCGTTCCGACTTCCGCTATGACGACACGGCGGGCGAGCCGGGGCGGCTCTATCTGCTGGAGGTGAACACGCAGCCGGGCATGACGCGCACCTCGCTCCTGCCGGAGCAGGCGGCGCATCGCGGCATCGGCTTTCCGGACCTCTGCGCCTGGATGATCGGGGAGGCGCGCCATGGCCCGTAAACCCGCCGAACCCACCACGCGCTCGCGCTCGGCGCCGCCACCCAAGCGGCCCTCGGCCACGCGGCTCTGGTTCAAGAAGCGCCGCGCCTGGCTGCGCGGCATCGGCATGGCGACCCTCGCCGCCGGCACGCTCGGCATCGGCGTGCTCGGCGTTGTCGCGCTCGACCCCATGGCGCGGCTGCGCGACACGACGGCCTGGCTCGCCGAACTCGGCCGCGGCCCCGGCCTTTCCGTGCAGGAGATCCGCATCGAGGGCCGCGAATTCGCCCCGCGCGAGGCGCTGCTCGCCGCCATCGGCATCACGCCGGGCGAGGCGATCCTGGATTTCGACCCGAGCGTGGCCAAGCAGCGGCTGGAGCAGATCGCCTGGGTGGAGAGCGCGCATGTGGAGCGCCGCCTGCCCGGCACCATCCTGATCCGCATCACCGAGCGCCGGGCCTTCGCCGTCTGGCAGCGCGAGGGCCGCTTCTCCGTCATTGACCGCGAGGGGCGCGTGATGGCGACCGAGCGGCTGGAGGCCTTCGGCCCGCTGCCCCTGGTGGTGGGCCTCGGCGCCGAGCGCGTGGCGGCGCCGATGATCGACCTGCTCCGCAGCGCGCCGGAAATCTCCGACCGCGTGCAGGCCATCATCCGCGTCTCCGAGCGGCGCTGGAACCTGCGCCTGCAGAACGGCGCCGACATCATGCTGCCCGAGGGCCATGAGGAGGCCGCGATCACCCGCCTCGCCGAGCTCCAGGCGCGCGACCGCCTGCTGGACCGCCCGCTGGCCGCGGTGGACATGCGCCTGCCCGACCGCCTCGTCGTCCGCATGCAGACGCCGGGCCAGCCCGCCACCCCAACGCCAACCCCCGCCCGGAGCCAGCGCGGATGAACGAGATCGTTCGCTACCAGCCGCCCCACAGCGATGTGCCGACGCGCGGCATCAAGCTCGGCCGCGCGCGCCCCGGCGTCTTCGGGGTGCTGGACATCGGCTCCACCAAGGTGGTCTGCCTGATCGCGCGCATCGAAAGCGACGGCACGCCGCGGGCGCTGGGCTTCGGCTGGCAGAAATCGCGCGGCGTGAAGGCCGGCTCCATCGTGGACATGGAGGAGGCGGAGCGCAGCATCCGCGCCGCCGTCGCCTCGGCCGAGGAAATGGCGGACACGCTGCTCAAGGGCGTCATCGTGAACCTCTCCTGCGGGCAGCCGGAGAGCCGGACGCACAACATCCTCTGGCAGGTGGGCGGGCGGGCGGCCACCATGGCGGACCTCAACGGCATCATGACCGAGGGCGTGCGCCGCACCCAGGCCGAGGGGCGCGAGGCGGTGCACAGCTTCCCGCTCGGCTTCACGGTGGACGCCACGGGCGGCGTGGATGATCCGCGCGGCATGGTCTGCGACACGCTGGGCGCCCGCCTGCACGTGCTGGATGCGGCGAGCCACGCGCTGTTCAACCTCGGCCAGTGCCTGCACCGCTGCGAACTCGAAGTCGAGGAAATGGTCTCCTCCCCCTTCGCCGCGGGCCTCGCCACCCTCGTGGATGACGAGCGCGAACTGGGGGCGGTCTGCGTGGACATGGGCGGCGGCACCACCAGCATCGCCGCCTTCGCCGAGGGCCGGCTGATGCACACGGCACAGCTGCCGGTGGGCGGCTGGCAGGTGACGAACGACCTGGCGCGGGTCCTCTCCACCCCCATCAGCCATGCCGAGCGGCTGAAGACCATGCATGGCAGCGTGCTCGAGGCCGCCGAGGATCGCGGCGAGATGCTGCCCGTGCCCATGGTGGGCGAGGATGACGACCAGATCGCCCGCGTCCCGCGCGAGATGGTGGTGAAGATCATCCGCCCCCGCCTCGAGGAAAGCTTCGAGCTGCTGCGCGACCGGCTGGAGGGCAGCGGCCTGCCCACCGAGATGCGCCGCCGCATCGTGCTGACGGGCGGCGCCAGCCAGCTCATCGGCGTGCGGGAACTGGCCGGGCGCGTCCTCGGGCGCGAGGTGACGGTGCGCCTCGGCCGCCCCCGCCTGGTGCGCGGCCTGCCCGAGACCGCCTCCGGCCCCGGCTTCGCCTCGGCCATCGGCCTGCTGGCCTGGGCGGCAGGCGAGGGCAAGCCGATCCTGGAGCTGGTGCCGGCCCCGGCCCATGCCCCGGGCCTGCTTCGCCGGGGCCTCGCCTGGCTGCGCGAGCGTTTATGAAGGATTCCCGAGCGACGGCCTGTGGAAAACGGGGACAAGTCGGCCTTCTCGGGCAGACACGAATCGAAACCGGTGGTCTAAGCTAGGTTGAGGAGAACCCGCCCATGACATTGAACCTGACGCTGCCGGTGACCCAGCACACGGATTTCTCGCCCCGGATCGCCGTCATCGGCGTGGGCGGGGGCGGCACGAATGCCGTCAACAACATGATCCACCTGGGCCTCGACGGCGTCGAGTTCATCGTGGCCAACACCGACGCCCAGGCGCTGGTGAACAGCCGCGCCGAGCGCCGCGTGCAGCTCGGGCCCCACCTGACGCAGGGCCTGGGCGCCGGCGCCAAGCCCGAGATCGGCCGCGCCGCCGCCGAGGAAGCGACCGACGAGCTGGCCCGCCACCTCGAGGGCTGCCACATGGTCTTCGTGACCGCCGGCATGGGCGGGGGCACGGGCACGGGCGCGGCCCCGGTCATCGCGCGCATGGCGCGCGAGCGCGGCATCCTCACCGTCGGCGTCGTCACCAAGCCCTTCGACTTCGAGGGCCCGAAGCGCCGCAAGTCGGCCGATGCCGGCCTGGATGAGCTGCAGCAGTTCGTGGACACGCTGATCGTCATCCCGAACCAGAACCTGTTCAAGCTGGCGAATGACCGCACCACCTTCGCCGAGGCCTTCAAGATGGCCGACAATGTCCTCTACATGGGCGTGCGCGGCGTGACCGACCTGATGGTCAATCCGGGCCTGGTGAACCTCGACTTCGCCGATATCCGCACCGTCATGGCCGAGATGGGCAAGGCAATGATGGGCACGGGCGAGGCCGAGGGCGAGGGCCGCGCCACCCAGGCCGCCGATTCCGCCATCAACAATCCGCTGCTGGAGGATACCTCCATGCGCGGCGCCAAGGGCGTGCTGATCAACATCACCGGCGGCCTCGACATGACGCTGTTCGAGGTGGACGAGGCGATGGCCCGGATCCGCCGCGAGGTGGATGAGGATGTGAACATCATCTTCGGCTCGGCGATTGACGAGACGATGAATGGCCGCGTGCGCGTCTCCGTCGTCGCCACCGGCATTGACGTCGCCTCCATGGGCGCCGCGATGAACCCGGGCGGCCCGCGCCTCGCCGTGGTGAACCAGCCCGCCCCGGCCCCCGCGCCGGCCGCGACGCGCGCCCCCTCGGGCCCGCTCGGCGCCCCCGTGGTGCCGGCGCCGCGCCGCCCCGTTCAGGTGGGCGGTGGTGCCGGCCTGCTGCGCCAGCCGGCCGCCGCGGCCGGTGCCGCGACCGCCCTCGCCCCCGCCGCCCCGCCGGTGGCGCAGGAGCAGGCCTATATGGAGGAGATGCCGCAGCCGGTGGTGGTGCAGCCCGCTACGCCGCAGCCCGTCTCCTACCAGCCGCCCATGCAGCAGCCCTCGCTGCCCGAGGTGGCGCCCGCGCCCCAGGGGCAGGTGGCTGGCCAGGGTGCCGGCTGGCGCGGCCTGTTCCGCAACGCGACGGGCCTGATGCGCCGCAATGTGGAGGAGGCGCCCGCCGCCGCCGCCCCGCGCATGGAGCCGGTGGCCAGCCAGCAGCCCAAGCCGCCGCAGCCCATGCGCACCGCCCAGCAGCAGCCGCAGCCGGACGAGATGGGCCTGGACATCCCGACCTTCCTGCGTCGCCAAAGCAACTAGGCGCGCGCCACAGGTCACGCATGACGCCTCCGGCGGGAGACCGCCGGGGGCGTTTTTCGTTCAATCCGGGGCCTTCACCTTGTCCTTGTAGTTGCAATGCAGGGCCGCCACGCAGCGCCAGCATTCCGGCGCGCGCGCCTTGCAGATGTAGCGTCCGTGCAGGATCAGCCAGTGATGCGCGTCCCGCAGCAATTCGGGCGGGATGCGCTTCACCAGGCCATCCTCCACCGCGCGCGTGGTCTTGCCCGGCGCAAGGCCGGTGCGGTTGCCCAGACGGAAGATGTGCGTATCCACCGCCATCGTCGCCTCGCCGAACATCACGTTCAGCACGACATTCGCCGTCTTGCGGCCAACACCGGGCAGCGCCTCCAGCGCGGCGCGGTCGCGCGGGACCTCGCCGCCATGGCGCTCCACCAGCATGGCCGAGAGCGCGGCCACGTTCTTCGCCTTGGCCTGCCAGAGGCCGATGCGGCGGATGAGCTGGCCGATCCCCTCGGCCCCAAGCGCCGCCATGGCCGCGGGCGTGGGGGCCGCGGCGAAGAGGCCGGGCGTGACCTTGTTCACCATCGCATCCGTGGTCTGCGCGGACATGACCACGGCGACCAGCAGCGAGAAGGCGTCGGTGTAGAGCAGCTCGGTCTCGGGCGCCGGATTGTCCTGGGCGATGGCGCGGATGAAGAGGCCCGCCTGCTCGCGGGACATGATCCTGGCGCGGCGCGGCTCGGTCGCGGTGCCATGGATGGGCTTGGCGCGGGGTTTTGCAGGGGTTTTCACGGGCGAATTCATCCTATCTGATGCAGGGATGCCAGAAACCCCGGTGATTTTCGAGGCCCGCTCCGCCCCCCTGAACAGCATGGGCGAGGCGGGATTCCGCATCGTGGCCGGCATCCTGCTCGCGGGCTTCACCTTCACCGGCACGGTCTTCACCATCCTCGGCGCCTGGCCGGTGCTGGTCTTCGCCGGGGCCGAGACGCTGATGGTGATCGGCATGCTGGCGCTCTACCGCAGCCATGCGCGGCGCAGCGCCGAGATCATCACCCTCGCCGCCGGGCAGCTCACCATCCGCCGGCGCGAGGGGCGGCGCAGCGAGGAAGCGCGCTTCGACCCTTTCTGGGCGCGGCTGCGCTGGGAGGAGGCGCGGCTCTTCATCGCCCATCGCGGCACCGCGATCGAGATCGGCCGCTTCCTGACGACGGAAGAGCGCGAGGACCTGGCGCGCAGCCTGGGCGAGACCCTGCGCCGCTACCGCGAGCCGGTCTTCGATAATCCTCAGCTGCGCTAGCAGCTCCCCGGCCGCGCTAGTCGCCCGCCGCGGGGCGCGGTAAACCGCGAGGCATGACGACCCCTCCGCGCCCCGTGATGCTGGTGATCCTCGATGGCTGGGGGCACCGCGAGGACCCCGCCGACAATGCCGTGGCCCAGGCGCGGACGCCGCGCTTCGACGCGCTCTGGCAATCCTGCCCGCATGGCTTCCTGCGCACCTCCGGCCTCGATGTCGGCCTGCCGGACGGCCAGATGGGCAATAGCGAGGTGGGGCACCTGAACATCGGCGCCGGGCGCGTGGTGATGCAGGACCTGCCGCGGATTGACGCCACCATCACCGATGGCTCGCTCGCGCAGATGCCCGCGCTGCGCGACTTCGTCGCGAAGATGAAGGCGAGCGGCGGCACGGCGCATCTGGTGGGCCTTGTCTCGCCCGGTGGCGTGCACAGCCACCAGCGGCATGCGGCCGCACTGGCGAGGATCCTGATGGCCGAGGGCGTGCCCGTGGTGATCCACGCGCTCACCGATGGGCGCGACACGCCGCCCCGCTCGGCCGCCGAGGCGCTGGCCAGCCTGCCGCCCGAGGCGCCGATCGGCACGGTGATCGGCCGCTACTGGGCGATGGATCGGGACAATCGCTGGGAGCGCGTGCGCAAGGCCTGGGCCGCCATGGTGCTGGCTGAGGGCGAGGCGACGGCGCCCGATGCGCAAACCGCAGTGGCGCAGGCCCATGCGCAGGACGTGACCGATGAGTTCATCCCCGCCACCGTCCTGCCAGGCTATGCGGGCATGCAGGATGGCGACGGGCTGCTCAGCTTCAACTTCCGCTCCGATCGCGCGCGCGAGATCCTGACCGCGCTGCTGGACCCGGGCTTCACCGGCTTCGCGCGCGAGCGCAGCCCGCGCTTCGCGGCCTCGCTCGGCATGGTGGAATACGCGGCCGAGCTGAACCCCTTCATCGCGACGCTCTTCGCGCCGCAATCCATGTCGGACATCCTGGCCGAGGTGGTGAGTGCGGCCGGCCGCACCCAGCTGCACATGGCCGAGACGGAGAAATATCCACACGTCACCTACTTCCTGAATGGCGGCGAGGAGCGCGCCTATCCCGGCGAGACGCGGATCATGGTCCCCTCCCCCAAGGTCGCCACCTATGACCTGCAGCCCGAGATGAGCGCGCCCGAACTCACCGAGCGCGCCGTGGCGGCGATCCGCGAGGGCAAGCAGGACCTCATCGTGCTGAACTTCGCCAATGCCGACATGGTAGGCCACACCGGCAGCCTGGAAGCGGCCACCAAGGCCGTGGAGGCGGTGGATGCGGGGCTCGGCGCCATCGCCGATGCGGTGCGCGAAGCGGGCGGCGCGCTGCTCGTCACCGCCGATCACGGCAATGCCGAATTGATGCGCGACCCGGCGACCGGCGGGCCGCACACCGCGCACACCACCAACCCCGTGCCCGCCTTCCTGATGGGCGGCCCGCCCGGCGCGCGGCTGCGCGACGGGCGCCTGGCTGACCTCGCCCCCACGCTGCTGGCCCTGATGGGCCTGCCGCAACCCGCCGCGATGACCGGCCAGAACCTGATCGAAGGAGCCTGAACATGGCCTTGCGCGTCGCGGTCCAGATGGACCCCATGGAGAGCATCGGCATTGACGGCGACAGCAGCTTCGCCCTGATGCTGGAAGCCCAGGCGCGCGGCCACGCGCTCTGGCACTATCACGTGAAGCATCTCTCGATGCAGGCGGGCCGCGTGATCGCCCATGGCCACCCGGTCACGGTGCGGCGCGAAAAGGGCAACCACTTCACCTTCGGCGCCCCGGTCGAACTCGACCTCGCGAAGGATGTGGACGTGGTGCTGATGCGTCAGGATCCGCCCTTCGACATGGCCTATATCACGGCCACGCATCTGCTGGAGCACATCCACCCGAAGACGCTGGTGGTGAACGACCCGGCCAGCGTGCGCAACGCGCCGGAAAAGCTCTTCGTGCTGAATTTCCCGGAGCTGATGCCGGAGACGCTGGTTTCGTCCGACACGCGGGAGATCAACAAGTTCCGCATGAAGCATGGCGACATCATCGTGAAGCCGCTCTTCGGCAATGGCGGCGCAGGCGTGTTCCACCTGCAGCCCAATGACCCGAACCTGAACTCGCTGATCGAGATGTTCACCGAACGCTCGCGCGAGCCGCTGATGGTCCAGCAATACCTGCCGGCCGTGCGCCAGGGCGACAAGCGCATCATCCTGGTGGATGGCGTGGCGATGGGCGGCATCAACCGCGTGCCGGCGGCGGGCGAGGCGCGCAGCAACATGCATGTGGGCGGCCGCCCCGAACCCACGAAGCTCACGGATCGCGAGAAGGAGATCTGCGCCGTGATCGGGCCGGAACTCAAGAAGCGCGGCCTGATCTTCGTGGGCATCGACGTGATCGGCGGCTACCTCACCGAGATCAACGTCACCTCCCCCACCGGCCTGCAGGAGCTGGCGCGCTTCGACGGCATCCATCTGGAGCGCGCCATCTGGGATGTGATCGAAGAGAAGCGGCGCGGGTGAGATGACCGGGGCCTCGCCCGCGCTGCGCCTGGCTTTGGGCGTCGCGGCGGCGATGGCCCCGCCGCCGCCAGCCTTCCCCGCCGAGACCCCGCTCGGCCACGTCATCGAGGGGCTGCGCGCGGCGCGGGATTCGGCCGTGCTCGCGCTCGATGATGCGGGCCGGCCCATCGGCATCCTGACCGAGCAGGATATCGCCCGCCGCGTGGCCTTCCGCCTGCCGGAGGAAGCGCCGCTTTCCGCCGCCATCTCCGCACCCCTCATCACCTGCGCCCCGGATGCAGGCCTCTGGCGCGCCGTGGCGTTGATGCGCGCGCATCGGCTGCGGCATCTGCCGGTGGTGGATGCGGCGGGGCGCTGCATCGGCATGCTGCATCGCGCCGATGTGCTGGCCGCCGTCTCGGGCCGGATGCTGCAACACCTCGATGCGCTGGCCGGCGATGACGCGGCGGTGAAGGCCGCCCAGGCCGGGCTCGCCACCGCGCTGCTGCATGAGGGCATCGAAGCCCCCGCCCTCGTGCGCCTGGTCAGCGAGATCAACCTCGACCTGCATCGCCGCGTCCTGGCGCGTGCCCTGGCCGAGGGCCCGCCGCCGCCCATCGGCTTCACCCTGCTCGTCATGGGCAGCGCGGGCCGTGGCGAGAGCCTGCTGCGCCCGGACCAGGACAATGGCCTGATCCTGGAGCCCTATCCCGACGCCTCGCACGATCAGCTGGATGCCTGGTTCCGCCCGATGACCGAGCGCCTCAATGCCGGCCTCGCCGCGGCGGGCTTTCCGCTCTGCCCAGGCGGGATCATGGCGCGCAACCCGCTCTGGCGGAAAACGCGAGCGCAGTGGGAGGCGCAATTCGCGCTCTGGGCGCGGCGGCGCAGCGGCGCCGCGCTGCTCTTCGCCGACATCGCCTTCGATTTTCGCGGCGTGGCGCGGATCGGCGCGGTGGAGGGCGACCCCGCGGCGGCGCTGCGCGCGGCCATCGCACCCATCCTGGCGGCGCATCCGGCACTGCTCGGCGCGCTCGCCGCGCAGGATCAGCGGCTGCGCGTGGGCCTCACCCTCTGGGGCGGCTTCGCCGATGACGAGCCGGGGGCGGGCACGCGGACCGACCTCAAGCTGCATGGGCTGATGCCGCTGGTGGCGGCGACGCGGCTTCTGGCCCTGCAGCACGGCGTGGCGGAGACGGGCACGGCCGAGCGCCTGGCGGCGCTGGCGGAACGCGGCGTGGTAAGCCACGGGCCGGGCTTGCAACGGGCCTTCACCCTGCTGCTGGACGCGCTGCTGCGGCAGCAATTGGCCGATCACGCGGCGGGGCAGAGCCCGGGCAATCTGGTGGATACGGCCGCCCTTCCCAAGCCCGTGCGGGCGGAACTGCGCGAGGCGCTGCGGGAGATCCGGCGCTTTGCAAAGGCTTGCTTCGCGGGGTTCACCGGGGAGCTTTGGTAGAGGAAAAAAGGGCCTCCGGCGGCTGGGGCCGTGGGCCCCGGACCCCTTCAGAAATGCGCCGCGGATTCCGCCATCTGGGATTCCATCCGGCTGCGCCGCGCGAGGTCAGCCAGGTCCGCCACGCCGCGCGCGCCGGCGCGGGCCAGCAGGCGGACCCAGAGCTCCGCCGTCGCGCGCGCATCGCCCAACGCCTCGTGCCGGCCCGTGATGACGATCCCCTCGCGCCCGCACAGCCCGTCCAGCGAATGATCCCCCTCCTGCGGGTCGAGCCAGCGCGAGACGAGCAGGCTGCACAGGAAGGGGTTGGGCAGGGCCGGCGCGCCGCGATGCTCCTCCATGTAGAGCAGGCTGCGGTCGAAGGCGGCGCTGTGCGCGACGAGCACGGCACCCTCGGCGAAGTCGCGGAAGCAGGCGATGGCCTCGGGCGCGCGGGGGGCGCCGGCCAGCATCTCACGCGTCAGGCCATGATAGCGCGTGGATTCCGGCGGAATGGCGCGGCCGGGTTCCACCAGGGTCTGAAATTCCGCGACGGGGGCGGCGTCTTGCAGCCGGACAGCACCGATGGAGAGCAGCACATCGCCGCGGCTGGGCTTCAGGCCGGTCGATTCCAGGTCGAAGACGACATAGGGCTGCGCGGCGATGGGCCCCGCGGGCCAGGGGGCATGGAAATGCGCGCGGGCCTGGAGGAAGGCCTGGCCATCGGGTGCGAGCGCCCGGCGCAACCAGTCCCCGATGCGCCGCGCCATGGGCGGGGCCTCAGCGGCGCCGGAACACGCCGCGCACGCGCTCGATCTGCCGGTCGCCCCATGCCATGGCCTTCACTTCCCGCGCCTCGATGCCCGGGATCAGATGCGGCCAGCGGCGGTCGATCACGCCGACGCCACGATGCGCCCAGATATACTGGTCGCGCAGGATGAAGGTGCCGAGGCCCACGAAGATGAAGCCGGGCAGGATCGGCAGGATCAGCCCAACCGGGCCGAGGCAGAGGCAGCCGATTCCAATGGCCTTGCGGCGGCGTGAGGGGCGAAGTTCGATCATTTCCTTGCACTTGGCATCACGGACCCCGCCAGACAAGCGGAATTACGCGAAGGACAGGTTAACGCCTCACCGCGCCGGGTGGATGGGCACGAAGACCGGGCGCAGCAGCCAGCGCCGGGCGATGGCGAAATAGCCGGGAAAGACGAAATGCCCGTTATGGGTCAGCAGCTTCTCGCGGTTGCGGCGCCAGAAGCCCGGGATCTCGAACCAGGGCATGGTCGGGTGCAGGTGGTGCACGATGTGCAGGTTGTTCCAGAGGAAGAGCAGCCCGAAGATCCAGTTGCTCTCGACCGAGGCGGTGCGCTCGCCCGGCCGCTCGCCCCAGCGATGCTCGATGAAGGCGCGCAGCAGGCCAAGCGAGATGCCGGGCAGCACCCAGACCAGGTAGTAGTGCCAGACCGACATGTGCGCGACCTGCGTCACGAACCAGAGCACGCCGGCCAGCCCCACGAAGAAGCCGAGCCAGGCCGGCACGTCCGAGAAGTCGCCCCGCCGGAGCTTGCCCCCCTCCACCAGCACCAGCTTTCGCAGGCGCAGGATGGGCCCGACGGTGAGGCGCCCCAGCAGCGTCTGGTTGAACAGGAGGACGGCGCGGAAGGCCGGCGTATAGCCGCTCCAGTCCTCGCGCTTGTGATACTGCGTCTCGGTGTCCTCGCCGGGATAGGTCAGGTAGGTGTTGCGGTGGTGCTTGCTGTGGCTGCGCTTGTACAGCTCGAAGGGCCACCAGCCGCCGATGGGCGGCCAGACGATGGCGGTGCGCAGCCAGGCGGGCAGGCTGCGCCAGCCATGGATCGCCTCATGCTGCAGCGAGAAGTGCCAGGCGAGGATATAGGCGGCCAGCAGCGCCTCGATCGGCCAGGGGACCGATTCGTGGTAGATCAGGAGCGTCGCCCAGCTGGCATAGATGGCGATGGCCACCGCCCAGGTCGGCAATTCCCAGCGGCGCCAGAAGGCGCGGGTTTCGCCGGCATCAGTCAGGGTCGCGGTCTTGGCCATGATGGAAATCCTGCCATATCGCATCGCAGTGCAGCAATCGCGTTGCGCGCCCCACGCTCCCTGCCTAGGCTTTCGCCATGCCCGCACCCCGCACCCTCGCCGAACTCGAAGCCGATGTGGCGCGGGATCTCGACCTGACCGGCCACCCCCGCGCGCCCTGGCTTGCGGAAAAGCGGGTAGCGGGCGCGGCGGCGCTGGATGTCCTCATCATCGGCGGCGGTCAATGCGGCGTGGCGGTGGCGCATGCGCTGAAGCGCGACAAGGTGGACAACATCCTCGTGCTGGACCGCGCCGGCCAGGGCGAGGAAGGGCCCTGGACCACCTATGGCCGGATGCGCACGCTGCGCAGCCTGAAGGACATGACGGGCCCCGACCTGCGGCTGCCCAGCCTCACCTACCAGTCCTGGCACGAGGCGAATTTCGGCACGGATGACTGGGCCGCGATGCGCTTCATCCCCAAGGAGCTCTGGAACGACTACCTGCTCTGGTTCCGCCGCGTGACCGGCGTGCCGGTGAGGAACGGCGTGGAGGCGGGCCTGATCTCCCCCGCCACGACGGAGGATGGCCTGCCCGCCTTCCGCGTCGAGACCAGCGCGGGGCCGCTGCATGCGCGCAAGGTGGTGCTGGCCACCGGGCAGGAGGGCATCGGCGGCTGGTGGATGCCGGAGCACATCGCCGCCCTGCCCCGCGCCTTCCGCGCCCACACCAACGAGGTGATCGATTTCGCCGCGCTCCGCGGCAAGGTGGTGGCCGTGCTGGGCGCCGGCGCCTCCGCCTTCGACAATGCCGCCGTCGCGCTGGAGCAAGGGGCGGCGGAGGTGCACATCTTCTGCCGCCGCGCGGAACTCATGGTGGTGCAGCCCTATCGCTGGCTCACCTTCGCGGGCTTCCTGCGCCATATGGGCGAGATGACGGATGAATGGCGCTGGCGCTTCATGTCCCATGTGCTGGGCATGCGCGAGGGCTTCGCGCAGGACCATTATGACCGCGTGAAGCGCTTCACGAATTTCCGCCTGCACACCGGCGCCGAATGGCAGGCCGCGCGCGTCGAGGGTGGCCGGGTGGTGCTGACCACGCCGCAGGGCGAATTCACCGCCGATTACTGCATCACCGGCACGGGCGTGCGGATGGATGCCAGCCTGCGCCCCGAGCTCGCCCTCTGCGCCGGCAACATCGCCACCTGGGGGGACCGCTACACGCCACCCGCGGCCGAGGCCAATCCGCGCCTCGCCTGCTACCCCTACCTGAACGCCGACAGCGCCTTCGAGGAGAAGCGCCCGGGCGAGACGCCCTGGATCTCGGGCATCCATCTCTTCGGCATCGGCACGACGATGAGCTTCGGCCCGGCGGGCAGCTCGATCAACGCCATGGCGATCTCGGCGCCGCGGGTCGCGGCCGGCATCACGCGCAACCTCTTCGCCGAGGACATGCCGCGCCTCTATGCCGAGCTCTGCGCCTATGATGAGAAGCAGGTGCATGTGGACGCGGCCCGCCTGGCCGCGGAGTAGCCGCCCTGGCCCCTGACAACCGCAAAGGCCTGCTGCTGATGGTGGCGGCCATGTTCGTCTTCGGCTGCCAGGACGCGATCTCGCGCTACCTCGCCGAGGTCTATTCGGTGCTGGGCATCCTGCTCATCCGCTACTGGTTCTTCGCGGGCTTCGTGGTGCTGCGCGCGGTGCGCGCGCCGGGCGGCCTGCCGCGCGTGATCCAGAGCCGGCGGCCCTACCTGCAATGCCTGCGCGGCGTGATGCTGGTGGTGCAGGTCTGGATGATCGTGAACGCCTTCATGCTGCTCGGCCTCGTCGAGACGCATGCGATCTTCGCCTGCTACCCGCTGATCATCACCGCACTTGCCGGCCCGGTGCTGGGTGAGCGCGTCTCGCTCATGCGCTGGCTCACCATCCTGGCGGGCGCGCTCGGCGTGCTGCTGATCCTGCGGCCGGGGCCCGGCATGTTCTCGCCCGCCGCACTGCTGGTGCTGCTGGCGGCGCTGAACTTCGCGGCCTATGGGCTGATCACGCGCCTCGTCGCGCGCGATGATCCGCCGGATACGAGCTTCTTCTACACCGGCCTCGCGGGGGCGGCCGCGGTCACGCTGCTCACGCCCTGGATCTGGACGCCGATCGCCTTCGCCGATTGGGGCTGGATGGCGCTGCTCTGCGTCTCCGGCACGCTCGGCCACTACTTCCTGATCCGCGCGCTGGATCTGGCGGAGGCGAGCCGGCTGCAGCCACTCGCCTATCTCCAGCTGGTCTTCGCCGCGGCCCTCGGCGTGCTGGTGTTCGCCGAGCCGCTGCCCTGGACGACGGTGCTGGGCGGGGCGATGGTCGTCGTCGCGGGCCTCGTGAACCTGCGGCTCACACGGCTGGGGCGTTAGCCTGGCGTGACGTTGTTCGCGCGGATCACCTCGCGCCAGCGCGCCACCTCGCGGCCGACCAGCGCGGTCATCATCGCCGGGTCCATGTTCGTGCCCTCGACGCCGAGGCCCGAGAGGCGCTCCGTCACCTCGGGCATGGCCAGGACGGCGCGCAGCTCGGCGACCCAGCGCACCGCGATGGCGGGGGGCAGGCCGGCGGTGGCGCAGAAGCCGAACCAGTTCATGCCCACCGCATCGGCGAGGCCAAGCTCGGGGAAGCAGGGCACATCGGGCAGCGCCGCGCTGCGCTCGGGCGAGCTGACGGCCAGGGCGCGCAGCCGGCCGGCACGGATATGGCCGATGGCGGCACTCAGCGTGTCGAACATCACGGGCACCGTGCCCGCGATCACGTCCACATGCAGCTGGGCCGAGCCGCGATAGCCGACCAGCGTGGCATCCATCCCCGCCGCCTTCTGCAGCGCGAGGCCGATGAGGTGCGAGGCGGTGCCGGTGCCGCCATAGCCGAGCGTGAAGGCGCTGCCCTGGGCGCGCGCCATGGCCAGCAGCGCCCGCGCATCCTGCGCCGGAAAGCTCGGATTCACCGCCAGCACCATGGGCAGCGCGCCCAGCAGGCCGAGATGGGTGAAGTCCCGCTGCGCGTCATAGGTGATGTTGGGGAAGAGCGTGGGCGAGGCCGCGTGCGGCGCGAAATTGCTCACCATCACCAGGTATTGGTCGCCGCGCGCCTGGGCCAGGAGGTTGGCCGCCACGGTGCCGCCGGCGCCCGCGCGATTGTCCACCACCACGGGCTGGCCGAGGCGGGGTGCGACACGCTCGCCCAGCAGCCGGGCCAGGATGTCGGCCGTGCCGGCCGGCGGGAAGGGCACCACCCAGCGGATGGAACGCTCGGGCCAGGCGGCCTGGGCGCTGGCGCCGCCGCTGGCCGCCGCAAGCCCGGCCGCCGCCAGCAGGCTGCGGCGCGGCACGCCGCGGGATCGTGCATCTGCCGGATTTGGCGGCAGTGGCAGGTGCTGGCGCATGCGGAATCCCCTGGGATGAGGTGGCTGACATCCAGGATCAGCAAGCCGCGTGCCGCGCTGGTCACCTTCTTGCTAGGCAAGCGGGAAGCACCTCATGACGGGAGCGCCCATGCGCCAGATGCACCTCGGCCTCTTCCTGCTCGGCACCGGCAGCCATGTGGCCGGCTGGCGCATGCCGGGCGCCGTCACCAGCTTCCAGGACATCGCCGCCATCCGCGCCATGGCCGCGCAGGCCGAGCGCGCCTGCTTCGACCTGATCTTCATGGGCGACAACCTCTACGCCGACCCCGACGCCCACCCCTCCTACACGCTGCGGCTCGAGCCGCTGACCATGCTGGCCGCACTCGCGATGACGACCACGCATATCGGCCTCGGTGCCACCGTCTCCACCACCTACAGCGACCCCTGGAGTGTCGCGCGCGCCTTCGCCTCGCTCGATCACATCAGCGGCGGGCGGGCGGCGTGGAATGCCGTCACCACCTCCAGCGCGCTGGCCGGTGCCAATTTCGGCCGCGTCCACCCGAACCATGCGGAGCGCTATGCGGTGGCGGGCGAGTTCCTGGACGTGGTGATGGGCCTCTGGGATGGCTGGGCGGATGGCGCGCTGGTGGCCGACCGCGCGACGGGCCAGTACCTGGACCCCGCCAAGCTGCGCGTGCTGAACCACAATGGCCCGCATTTCCAGGTGAAAGGCCCGCTGAACATCGGCCGCACGCCCCAGGGAAGGCCGGTGATCCTGCAGGCCGGCGGCTCCGAGCCTGGTCTCGATCTCGCGGCGCGCAGCGCGGATGTGGTGTTTTCCGTCGTGCAGGATCTGGGCGAGGCGCGGGCGCAATATGCTGCGCTGAAATCCCGCCTGGCGCGGCATGGCCGCCGCCCGGAGGATGTCTCCGTGCTGCCCGGCGTGATGCCCGTGGTGGGCCGCACCGAGCGCGAGGCGCTGGACAAGCTCGCGGTGCTGCAAGGCTTCATCAACCCGCAGAACGCACGCATGCTGCTGGCCGAGCGGCTGGGCGTGAATCTCGACGCGCATGAGATGGACGCGCCGCTCAATGCCGTGCCGCTGAAGGAGGGCAGCCACGGCTTCACGCAGTCCCTGCTGAACAAGGCGCGGCGCGACAACCTGACCCTGCGCGATGTCTACAACCTGCTGGGGGCCGCGCGCGGCCACTGGGTGCTTTGCGGCTCGGCCGAGCAGGTGGCCGACACCTTGCAGGCCTGGTTCGAGGGCGGGGCCGCGGATGGCTTCAACGTGATGCCCTCGCATTTCCCCGACGGCTTCGAGGATTTCATCGAGCTCGTCGTGCCCATCCTGCAGGCGCGCGGGCTGTTCCGCACCCGCTATGCCGGGCCCATGCTGCGCGACCAGCTGGGACTCGCGCGGCCGCCCAGCCCCTTCTAGCCCTTCAGCATCGCCGCCAGCTCGGGCGAGAGGCCGATGGAATTGCGCCCGCGCGGCGCGGCGAAGCTGCCGGCGGAAGGCTTGGGGAGTTTCAGCGTGACCAGCATCTCGGCCAGCTTCACGCCGCAGGCCATGCCGTCCAGCAGCGGCACGGCAGCCTCCGCCTGCATCCGCGCCGCATAGCCGGCGAGTGCGGCACCACCCAGGATCACGCTCTCCGCCCCTTCCGAGACGGCGCGCGCGATGCCGGAAGCGACCTTGCGCTGCACGCCCTCAGGGTCGCGCACGCTTTCCTGCGGGGTCGCGTCCACGCCCACCAGCGAGGCGAGGCGCCCGGCCAGCCCGTGCTGCGCGATGCGCTCGCGATAGGTGTCCACGCCACCGAAGGTGACCAGGCCGAAGCGCCCGCCCACCAGGCAGGCGGTGAAGCAGGCGGCCTCGGTCATGCCCACCACCGGGCAGGGCATGAGCTGGCGCGCCGCCTCCAGCGCCGTGTCATGGCTGACGGCCAGCACCACGCCATCCACCTGGCCCGCATGCTCGGCGAGAAGGGCCAGCAGCGCATGGCCCGCGATGATGTTCTCGGCGCGGCTGCTGATCACCTCGGGCCCGAAGCGGGGCGTGGCGGCGATGATCTCGGTGCCCGGGCTGGCCGCGGCGCGGGCGGCCTCGGCGCACATCGCCGTGATGGCCTGGGTGGTGTTGGCATTGGCGATCAGCAGACGCATCCTGTGTTCCCTGTTCCCATTTCGCGCGGCGATCCCGCCATGCGACACGAAAAGAGGACTCCATGGAAGCCAAGCTCGACCTGCCCTTCGACAATGAAGCGATGCTCGCGGGGCTTCGCACCTGGGTCGAGTGCGAAAGCCCGACGCATGATGCCGCCGCCGTGAACCGCATGATGGCGCTGGCCGCGCGGCACCTGGCGCTGATGGGTGCGACCGTCGAGACGATTCCCGGCCGCATGGGCTTCGGCGACTGCGTCCGCGCCCGCCTCCCGCACACGAGCAACGAGCCCGGCATCCTGGTGATGGCGCATCTCGACACGGTGCACCCGGTCGGCACGCTGGCCAATGGCCTGCCCTTCCGCCGCGAGGGCGACAAGGCCTATGGGCCCGGCATCCAGGACATGAAGGGCGGCACCTATCTCGCGATCGAGGCGATCCGCCAGCTCGCCATCGCCGGCATCGCCACCTCCAAGCCCGTGACCGTCCTGCTGACGCCCGATGAAGAGGTCGGCAGCCCCTCCACGCGGGACCTGATCGAGGCCGAGGCGGCGCGCCACTCGGTGGTGCTGGTGCCCGAGCCCGCGCGGCCCGATGGCGGCGTCGTCACCGGCCGCTATGCCATCGCGCGCTTCAACCTGCGCACCACCGGCAAGCCCTCCCATGCCGGCGCGCGGCTGGGCGAGGGCCGCAGCGCCATTCGCGAGATGTGCAAGCAGGTCATCGCCATCGAGGAGATGACGACCGAGGCCTGCACCTTCTCGGTCGGCGTCATCCATGCCGGGCAATGGGTGAATTGCGTGGCGACCTATTGCGACGCCGAGGCGCTCTCCATGGCCAAGCGCCAGGAGGATCTGGATGCGGCGGTCGAGATCATGCTGAACCGCAAGGCCACCGGGAATGACGTGTCGCTCGAGGTCACGCGCGGCGTGACCCGCCCCGTCTGGGAGCCGGATGCCAAGGTGATGGCGCTGCACGCCAAGGCCGAGGCCATCGCCAAGCGCCTGGGCTTCGCCCTGCCGCACCAATCCTCGGGCGGCGGCTCGGACGGCAATTTCACCGGCGCCATGGGCATCCCGACGCTGGATGGCCTCGGCATCATCGGCGCCCAGGCGCATACGCTGGAGGAGCATGTGATCGTCAGCAGCATGGCGCCGCGGGCCAAGCTGTTTGCCGGGCTGCTCCAAAGCGTCTGATCGGCAACACCTATCGTGATGATCGTTTCTTCGGTCTCACGCCTATCGAAGTCCTGGCGATAAATCTTCTCTCACCGGCGGGGGATCACCCCCCGCCCCGCAGAGAGAAGGACCACCGCCATGCGCCGCACCGCTTTCGCCGCCGCCCTGCTGATCGCCGGTTTCGCGGGCGCCACCTCTGCCTCCGCGCAGGGCATCGCCCCCAATGGCGCGGTGTTCGGTCAGGCCTGGAACCTGCCGCAGGACTTCTCCTCGATGAAGGCCATGGAGACCAAGCAGGGCTCCGGCTCCACCGCTGACCGCGCGGCCCGCGCCGCCCGCCAGGCGCAGTTCAACCAGAACTTCCCCGGCACGCCGATCCGCCGCACGGCAGCCCACTGACCAGGGATCCCATGGGGGGCCCCGGCGGGGGGCGCGGAAACGAGGTGGCGCGGCCCGGCGGCTGCGTTACCCTGCCGCACAGGAGGAGAACCCGAAGCATGAGACGGACTGCCCTCACCCTCATCCTGCTGCTGGCGCCCCTGGCGGCGCCGCAGGCCCAGGGTGTCGCGCCCAATGGGGTGATCTTCGGCGATGGCCGGGACACCAGCCAGGACCTGACCCGCCCGGGAGAGGCGCGGGCGCGGCCCGATCCCACCTCCTCCGAGCGGGCCCGCCGGGCGGAGCGGCAGCGGCAGATGAACCAGAATTTCCCGGGGACGGGCCGGCCCGTCGCGGCGCCGCCCGCGCCCGCGACGGCACCGCCCACGCCGGTCGTCGCACCGGCGGCCCCCGCCGCCGCGCCGCGCGCCGCCGCGCCCACGGCCCCCAGCGCGCCGCGCCCGCAGCCCGCGGCCGGGCCCGCCGAACCCCGGGCCGGCACCGCGGCGCCACCGCCGGGGACGCGGGCGGCCCCGGTCCTGCTCCAGCCCGGTCAGTCCACCGGGGCGGCCAGGGGGGCGACGCCGGCCTCGCGGTAGAAGCGCAGCGCGCCCGGGTGGAAGGGCAGCACGCGGTTGTGCACCGCATTCGCGGCCCGAGTCGTCGCCGCCACGGGGCCGATCTCCCGCGCCGGATCGGCCACGGACAGCACCAGTCGCGTGATGGCATAGGCCGTGGCGTCGCTCAGCGCGCGATTGGCGACGATGAAGTTCCAGGCCGCGAAGCTCTCGATCGGCGCGGTCTGGCCGGGATAGGTGCCGGGCGGCAGGGTGGTGGGCGCCAGCATGGGCAGGCGCTGCGTGACCCGCGCCGCCACCTCCGCCCCCGGGCCGAAGACCACGCCAGGGGCGCGGGCGAGTGCCGCCAGGATGGAGGGGATGGGCACGATGGCCCCCTGCCAGAGCGCGTCCATCCGGCCCGCGAGCAGCCCTTCGGTCATCTCGGCCGGGCTGCCGCTGACGATCTGGATGCGGATGCCCGCCGCCTCCGCCGCCGCCTGCAGGAAGGTCTCGGCCGGGCCGCGCGCGGGGCCGGCACCCACGCGCTTGCCGTCGAGCTGCGCGAAGCGGGTGAGGCCGCTGGCGGTCAGCGCCGCCACCTGGAAGCTCGTCTCATACATGGGCCAGAGGGCGCGCACGCGCGTGTGGCGCCGGCCGCCCGCCGCCGGCGTGCCCTGCACCGCATCCCAGGCGGAGCCGAGGAAGGCGGTGCCCAGCGCATTGGCATTGTCCTCCACGGCCGTCAGGTTCTGCAGCGAGCCGGTGCTGGCCGCCACCGTCGCCGTGATGCCGTGGCGCCCGAGCAGTGCCGCGATGGCCTCACCATAGGTGACGAAGGGGCTGCCCTGCCCCGCCGTGTGGATCACCAGCGCAGGTGCGGCGGTCTGCGCCGAGGCGCCGCCCGCGATGGCGAAGGCGGCGGGGGAGGCGAGCAGGGAGCGGCGCATCATCCAGGTTGATCCTCGGTCGTTTCGGCGCGATGAAAGCACGATCCACCGCCGGCGAACCATCGGGTGGAGATGCATTTTTTCTGACACCCGCAACGCCCAGGACAGCATGCCCCAGATCGCCGCCGCCCGCCTCTGGTTCGAGGGCAACAGCTTCGCGCCCGAGCCCACGCCGCTTTCGGCCTTCCAGGGCCGCGAATGGCTCTCGGGGAGCGAGGCGCTCTCGCGCTATGCCGGCACAGCGACCGAGCTCGGCGCGCTGGCCGCCTTCGTGGCCGAGCGGCCGGACTGGCAGCTCGCCATGCTGCGCTGCGCCGCCGCCCAGCCCGGCGGCCCGATGAGCGACCTCGCCTTCGAAGCCTGGATGAGCGAGGTGGAGGAAGGCCTGGCCCGCAGCGAGTGGGACGGCGTCTATCTCTCGCTGCACGGCGCCTGCGTGACCGAGAGCGACCCGGAGGCGGACCTCACCATCATCCGCCGCGTGCGCGCGCTGATCGGCCCGCGCGTAAAGCTGGTGGCGAGCTTCGACTTCCACGGCAATGTCTCGCCGCAGATGGTGGCGCTGCTGGACGGCGCCTCGGTCTATCGGACCTATCCGCATGTGGACATGGCCGAGACGGCGCTGCGCGCGCTGCGCCTGCTGGAGCGCGCGCTGCAGGGCCAGCCCAACCATGGCGCGCTGATGAAGCTGCCATTCGTGCTGCACAGTTTCCACATGCGCGATGCGGAAGGTCCGATGGCCGAGGTCTGGGCCGAGGCGCGGGCCGCCGAGCACGCCCCGATCCTCGACGCCTCGCTCTTCGGCGGCTTTGCCTGGGGGGACAGCCCGCATGCCGGGCCGTCCGCCATGGTCTGGGCGGAGGAGCATGGCGCGGCGCGCGCGCTGGCCAAGCGCCTGGTGGCTGAGATCGAGGCGCGGCGGGCGCGCTTCGCCGTGACGCTCCCCTCGCCCGCGGCGGCGCTGGCCACCGCGCTGGCCGCCCCCCCCGGCCTGGTCGCGCTGCTCGACCCCGCCGACAATCCGCTCTCGGGCGGCGTGGCGGACACGCCCGGCCTGCTCCGCGTGCTGATGCAGGCGCGGCCCGAGGTGGAGACGCTGTTCTGTTTCCTGCATGACCCGGATGGCGTGGCAGCCGCCCGAGCAGCCGGTGTCGGCGGCGCCTTCACGCGTGATCTGGGCGGCCGCACGACGCCGCAATTCGGCCCGCCCGTGCCCTTTTCGGGCGTGGTGGAGGCGCTGACGCATGGGCGCTTCCTCAACACCGGCCCCATGGAGCATGGCGCGCCGGTGGATCTCGGCCCCACGGCGATGCTCCGCGCGGGCAAGCTGCGCGTGATCCTGACCAGCCGGAAGGAAGCGGCGGTGGACCCGGCCTTCTTCGCGCTGCATGGCGTGGATCTGGGCGGCGTGCGCCTGCTGGTGAACAAGGCGAAGAACCACTTCCGCGCCGCCTTCGCGCAGCGCTGCAGCGCCATCGTCGAATGCGACGTGCCGGGGCCGGCGGCGCTCGACCTCGCCGCCCTGCCCTTCCGGCACGTGCCGGCCGGCTGGCGCAGCGGCTGAGGCGGTTCAGCCCGCCTGCTCGTCCGTGAAGACCTGGAAGCCCGCCAGCGTGCAGGCGCCGAAGGTGGTGGCGATCGCGACATCGGTCGCATCGCGCCCGCGCGCCATGAGGATGCGCCCGATGCGCGGCGTGTTGTTGCGCGGGTCGAAGGCGTGCCAGCGGTCATCGAGATAGACCTCGAACCAGGCGGCGAAATCCATCGGGTCCGGATTGTGCGCCACGCCGATATCGCCGAGGTAGCCCGTGCAGTAGCGGGCCGGCAGGTTCACGCAGCGGCAGAGGGCGACGGCCAGGTGCGCATAGTCGCGGCAGACGCCCCGCTGCTCGTGGAAGGCCTCGGAGGCGGAGCGCGTGGCGCTCGCGTGGTGGTAGCCGAAGGTGATCCGCTGGTGCACCCAGTCGCAGATGGCCTGCACGCGGTTCCAGCCGGTGAGGTGGCCGAAGAGCGACCAGGCGATCTCTCCGAGCTTGTCCGTGTCGCAATAGCGGCTGCCCAGCAGGTAGATCAGTTTGTCGTCCGGCAGTTCCTCGATGGGGCGCTGCCAGGCGGCGGGGAGCACCGCATCGGGTGCGCCGGAATCACGGAGCGTGAAGCGCGTGCTGATGGTGATGCGCCCCTGGGGCGCGGTGATGCGGGTGCAGGTGTTGCCGAAGCCGTCCAGGTAGTCGCGATGCGGGACGGGCGGGTCGAAGCGCATCTCGTGCGGGCCCAGCAGGTCGGGCAGGCGCGAGGGATGCGGGCTGATCATCAGCAGCATCGGGGTGGGCTGGGGGCAGTCGTAGATGATCTGGCAGCCGGCGCTGATCTGCATGGAAACTCCGTTCAGCGCCCATAAACGCAGAACGGAGCCCCGGTTGCATGGTGATTCTGCGTCAGCTCTCGCTTTCCAGGCGCCGCTTGCGGAGGTTCAGCCAGACGAGCGCCGCGATCAGCGGCACCAGGACCGCGATGATGGTCTCCACCTTGGTGCCATAGGTCTCCCAGGGGAGCGGCTTCAGCAGGTAGCCCAGCACGGTCAGCAGGTAATAGGTGATGCCGGCGACGGAGAGGCCTTCCACGGTCTGTTGCAGGCGGAGCTGGGCGCGGCCGGTGCCGGCCAGGGTGGCGAGCTGCGCCTCGGCCTGCGCCTCCTGCGTCACGGCCACGCGGGCGCGCAGCAGGTCCACGAGGCGCGCGGTGCGGACCGACAGGGCCGAGATGCGCGCGCCAGTGGCCGAGACGGTCGCCATGGCGGGCTCCATCCGCCGGTCGAGGAAGCGCGTCAGCGTGGGCAGGCCGACCAGCGGCGTCTCGCCCAGTTCCGAGAGGCGGCGCAGCACGAGGCGGTGATAGGCCGCGCTGGCCGAGAATCGCTCGGCCGTCGCGGCATTGGCGCGCTCGATCTCGCCGCCGATCTGGGTGAGCTCCTCCAGCGCCTCGCGCTCGGAATCCAGGGTTTCCAGCGAGGCGAGGCGCTCGGAGAGGCGCGTCAGCTGCTCGGAGGCGGAGGCGAGGCCCGGGCCGATCGCGCGCGCCGCCGGCAGGGCGAGGAGCGCCAGCGCGCGATAGGTCTCGATCTCCCACAGCGTCTGGGCGAGGCGCCCGGCCACCATGGGCGAGGGATGCTCGGCCACCAGGATATGGGTCGCGCCATCGGCATGCAGGCGGAAATCGGTGAAGACCATGGCCTCGCCGCCGGCGACCGCCGCGCCCGAGAGGCTGTCGCCCGCGAAGCCGCACAGCTCGGGCGCGGTGTCCACCAGGGTGATGTGCATGGCGGCGATGGCCTGGCCCGGCAGCGAGGCGAGCCATTCGGGCGGGAGTGCCGCCAGCGCCGGATTCTCGAAGGGCCGTGTGGGGTCCGCGCCATCGGCCACGAAGTTCCAGCCGGTGAACTCCGTGTGGCGCTCGAAGCGCAGGCGGAAGGCGCCGAAATCGGCCAGGAACCAGGGAGCGCCGGGGGCGGGCGGCTGCACGCCGTGGCGCGCGCAGAGGGCGGCCAGATGCGCTTCCTCCGCCGCGCGGTCGGGGGCCAGCATGGCGAGCCGCGAAAGCCGGGCCGGACCCTGGATCGGGATGGCGGGGCGGGCGTGCAGCTCGCCGACGAGGGATTCGCGGGCGGGGTGGGTGGGGAAATTCATGCCAGCTCTACCTAGGGTGTGAGGGGGCCCGGTGAAACCCTCGTCAGGCCCGGAAACTCGTGCCAATCATGCGGATATGGAAATCCGGAACATCACCGCGGCCGACATCCCGGCCCTGCTCGCGCTCAACAATGCCGAGGCGGAGCGGGTGAATGCCCTGACCGAGAGTGCGCTGGCAGGGCTGCTGAACTTCGCCTTCGCCGCGCGCATCACGACCGACGGCCAGGCCTTCCTGATCGCCTTCGACCACGCGACCCCGCCACAGGGGCCGAACCACGCCTGGTTCACCGCGCGGGAGAGCTACTTCGCCTATATCGACCGCGTGGTGGTCGCCCCCGGCGCGCGGGGCAAGGGCGTGGCACGCGCCCTCTATGACGACCTCGCGAAGATCGCCAAGGCGGAGATGACCAACCTGCTGGTCTGCGAGGTGAATCTCGACCCGCCCAATCCCGAGAGCATGGCCTTCCACGAGAAGCTGGGCTTCAAGGCCTGCGGCGAGGCGGTGGATCGGCGCAACGGCAAGCGCGTGCAATACATGCGCAAGCCGATCTGACCCCGATCCTCCGCACGGCACGGATCAGCAGATCAGGCGGTTGATCAGCGCCTCCGGCTCGCCCGCATCCGGGATGGCGCGGTCGAGCATGAGATGCGCGAGGCCGTGCACCATGCCCCAGCTCCGCAAGGCCGCGTCCAGCTCCCCCGCGCCGGCCTGCAGCGCGCCAAAGGCGGCCCGGGAGGCGGCGAGCAGGGGCGGATGCGCGCCCGCGCGCGCCAGCAGCGGGCCGAACATCAGCCGGAAGCGGCCCGGCCGGGCGAGGGCGAATCGCAGATAGGCGCGGCCACGCGCCACATGGGGCGGAACATCGCCCCGCGCGACGGCGGCGGCCATGGCCGCGCCGAAGGCCTCGAACCCACGCAGCGCGAGGGCGGCGAGCAGCGCCTCCTTGTCGGCGAAATGGCGATAGGCGGCGGTGGCGGAAACGCCGGCCATCCGCGCCGCTTCGCGCAGGCTGACGGCGCCGTCGCCGCCCTGGTCGAGCAGCGCATCGGCGGCGTCGAGCAGCGCCGCGCGCAGATCGCCGTGGTGATAGGGCTTGCTGGATGTTGACATCGCTCACATGGACCTTATGTTGACGATGCTAACATGACAGGGACCCGGACGCCATGCTCGTCATCCATCTCGCTTTCTCGCTGCTGGCGCTCGCCGCCATCCTGGCCATCCTGCTGCTGCCCAAGGGGCGCGGCGCGCATCGCTGGCTCGGGCGCCTGGCGGCCGCCGCGCTGGCGCTGAGCGCGCTCTCCTCCTTCGGGATCCAGGCGCGCGGGCATCTCTCCTGGCTGCATGTGCTCTCGGTGGTCACGCTGGTGAACCTGGCCTGGGCGGTCTGGGCGATCCGCCGGGGGCGCGTCGCGGTCCACCGGCGCGCCATGCTGGCGGGCGCCGGCGGGCTCTTCGTGGCGGGGCTCTTCGCCACCTTCGCGCCCGGCCGCTATCTCTACGGCGTGTTCTTCGGCTGAGCGCGCAGCTCCGCCACCTCGGCCCTGAGGGCACGCACCTCCTGCACCAGGGCGCGCAGATCCGCCCGGTCGGCGCTCTTCGCCGCCGCCTCGGCCGCCGCCTCGCCCGCGCCGCGGTCGTCACGCAAGGTCTGGATGCTCTCGACGATCACGCCGATGAAGAGGTTGAGCACGACGAAGGTCGAGATCACGATGAAGGGCATGAAGAAGACCAGCGCCCAGGGCTCGGCCTCCATCGCAGGCTTCACGATGTTCGCCCAGTCATCCAGCGTCATCAGCTGGAACAGGGTGAAGAGGCTGGCGCCCAGCGTGCCGAACTGCTCCTCCATCTCGGTGCCGAAGAGCTTCGTCGCCATGACGGCGAAGACGTAGAAGAGCAGCGCCATCAGCAGCACGATGCTGCCCATGCCGGGCAGCGCGCCCAGCATCGCCTCCACCACGTTCCTCAGGCTCGGCACCACCGAGATCAGGCGCAGCACCCGCAGCACGCGCAGCGCGCGCAGCACGGCGAGCGGGCCGCTGGCCGGCATCCAGGCGATGGCGACGACGATGAAGTCGAAGATGCCCCAGGGGTCGCGGAAGAAGCGGCCGCGGAAGGCATAGATGCGCAAGGCGAGCTCGAGCGTGAAGAGGTAGAGCAGCACGGCATCCACCGCATGCAGCAGGGTGCCGTAGCCCGCCATGATGCTGTCGCTGGTCTCGAGGCCGAGCGTCACCGCATTCAGCAGGATCAGCCCGATCACCACCCGCTGGAAGATCGGCGCCAGCACCAGCCGCGCCACGCGGGCGCGCAGGTCATCGCCGGTGTCGAGGGCGGTCAGGGCTTCCTGCATGTCCGAATCTCCATATTGCGGACATGCAATGGCCGCACAGGCAGCTGGGATCAAGCCCCGCGCGTGCGGTGATTCGGGGTCAGAAAGGCAGCGCCGGGTAACCGAAGAGCCAGGGATGGCCCACCAGCAGCGCGATCCAGGCCACCAGGCTGATGATCCAGACCAGGCGCGGGATCTCCGCCGGCACGAACCGGTTCCGCCCGGCCAGGATGGCGCCGAAGGGCAGGATGGAGGTGACGGGTTCGAGGCGCGCCCAGAGCGCCGGCTGCAGCGCGGCCAGCTTGCGGTCGATCGAGGGCATGCCCACCAGCGAGGTCACCAGGAAGGCGCCGAAGAAGAAGACGCCCGAGAGATTCCCCTTGGCGATCAGGTGAAGCGCCGCCCATCCGGCGAAGGACCAGAGCATGGGGTGGCGCGTGATGCGCTGGATGCCGCGCGGCCCCGTCTCGTCCAGCTTGCCGCCCACGGCCGTCGGGTTCGGCGTCGCCACCGAGGCGACGAAAAGCAGCATGATCGGCAGCATGAGCAGCGCCATCAGCCAGCGGTACCAGTCCGGCGCGTCCCAGAGCGGGATGTAGGGCGCCGCCTGCCAGGCCATGACGAGCAGCGTGATGCTCACCACCGAGATCAGCGAATAGCCGATGCGGAATCCCACCTCGCCCAGGGACTGAACGAGGCGCGCGCGGACCGCCGTGCCCGCGATGCCGACATGGACGCCCACCCAGAGGATCGCGGCGGCAAGAAGCAGGACCATCATGCGCCCGAGCATAGCCGCGCCGATGGGCGGCATGCCACGGGAAATCGCCTCAGCCGGCCGAGAGCGCCGCGAGATCCGCCCGCACCATCTCGGCCACCATGGCGGCGAGGCTGGTGGTGGGGCGCCAGCCCAGCTTCTCGGCCGCCTTGGTGGCGTCGCCGATCAGCAGGTCCACCTCGGCCGGGCGGAAGAAGGCGGGGTCCACGCGGACCAGCGTGCGGCCTGTGGCGCGGCAGCGGCCCACCTCGTCCACGCCGCTGCCCTCCCAGGCCAGTTCCACGCCCAGCTCGCGGAAGGCGAGGGTCGCGAAGTCGCGCACGCGATGCGTCTGGCCGGTGGCGAGGACGTAGTCATCGGCCTCGGGCTGCTGGACCATGCGCCACATGCCCTCGACGTAGTCGCGCGCATGGCCCCAGTCGCGCTGCGCCTCGAGGTTGCCCAGTGCCAGGTCACGCTGGCGGCCGAGATGGATGGCGGCGGCCGCGCGGGTGATCTTGCGGCTGACGAAGCCCTCGCCGCGGCGCGGGCTCTCATGGTTGAACAGGATGCCGTTGGAGGCGTGCATCCCGTAGCTCTCGCGGTAGTTCACCGTGATCCAGAAGCCGTAGAGCTTGGCCACGCCATAGGGCGAGCGCGGGTGGAAGGGCGTGAGTTCGTTCTGCGGCACGGCCCTGACCTTGCCGTAGAGCTCGCTGGTCGAGGCCTGGTAGAAGCGCGTCCGGCGCTCCAGGCCGAGCAGGCGGATCGCCTCCAGCAGGCGCAGCGTGCCGAGGCCGTCGGCATCGGCGGTGTATTCCGGCACCTCGAAGCTCACTGCCACGTCGCTCTGGGCGGCGAGGTTGTAGAGCTCGTCCGGCTGGCTGTCCTGGACGACGCGGATGAGGTTGCCGCCATCCGTCAGGTCGCCCTCATGCAGGATCAGGCGGCCCTCATTCGCGGGCGTGATCAGGTGGGCGATGCGCGCCCGGGCGGCCGTCCCGCCCCGGCGCAGCAGCCCATGGACCGTGTAGCCTTTCTCGATCAGGAGCTCGGCCAGATAGGAGCCATCCTGTCCGGTGATGCCGGTGATGAGTGCCGAGGGCATGCGGGGCCTTGTCGCGGTTTGCCGGGCAGCCATACAGCAAGCCGCGCCGCGCACCAATTCCGGCGCCTTGCCCTTTCCGGGCGCGGGGTCATCTCAGGATGGCCGACGGAAATTTCCATGGGGCCATGCGCGAAGCGGGCCGGAATATTGCGGTCGCCCGGGGCGCGGAGAGACGCCGCCCCCGACCAAGGACCATCCATCCATGACCGAGCTGCGCCACGCGGACGCGAAGAACGCCGTGCCCCCTCCCTTCGCCTCCCGCACCGATGGCCGGTGGCCGGCACGCTCCATGATCCGGCAGGGGGTGGCCGGGCTGATCCTGGGGGCAGCGCTGACCTTCGGCGCGGTGGCCTGGTCCCAGGGGGTGCTGGGCTTCCTCGCGCTGGTCACGGTGCTCGGCAGCCTCGGCTGGATCGGCCTCGGCGTGGTGCGGCGCGCCGCGGCGCGCCTGCGCTGAGGGGGCCCTGGGACGGGCGGCCATGAAAAAGGCGCCGGGGGTTGCCCCCCGGCGCCGGTCATCCCTGCCCGGGATGTGGGATCAGTGCTTGAAGTCCGCGGCGTTGGCCGAGCCGTCCGCGTTCTCCGAGAAGATGTCCCGCTTGTAGGTCTCGGGCACCATGAAGATGCCGATGACCACGGTCGCGAGCGCGATGATGATCGGGTACCAGAGGCCGGCATAGACGTCGCCGGTCTGGGCGATGATCGCGAAGGCCGTGGCCGGCATCAGGCCACCGAACCAGCCATTGCCGATGTGATAGGGCAGCGACATGGAGGTGTAGCGGATGCGCGTGGGGAAGAGTTCCACCAGCGCCGCCGCGATCGGGCCGTAGACCATGGTCACGTAGATCACCAGCAGCGTCAGCATGGCGATCAGCACGGCCGGCTGCTCGCGGAAGACGTCGAAGGGACCGGACATCTTCACGACGGTCGGGTTGGCGGCCGTCGGGTAGTTCACCGCATTGAGCGCGGCCGTGAGCTGCGCCTGGAATTGCGGGTTGATGCGCGCCTGGCCGTTCTCCACCACGGTGGCGTTCACCACCGGCTGGTTCGCGACCTGCACGGTCACCGCCTGCTGGCCCGGCGTGTTCTGCACGCGGTAGTTCACCGAGGCACGCGCGAGCGCCGCCTTGGTCACGTCGCAGGGCTGGGTGAAACGGGCGGTGCCGGTCGGGTTGAACTGGAAGGAGCACCCGTTGGTGTCCGCCGAGACGACGACCGAGATGTTCGCGTGCGCGGCCGAGAGGGCGGGATTCGCCTCATGGCTGATCAGCTTGAAGATCGGGAAGTAGGTCACGGCGGCGATGAGGCAGCCGCCCAGGATGATCGGCTTGCGGCCGATCTTGTCGGACAGCCAGCCGAAGAAGACGAAGCCGCCCGAACCCAGCACCAGCGACCAGGCGATCAGCATGTTGGTCGTGAAGCCATCCACCTTCAGCACGGAGCCGATGAAGAACAGCGCGTAGAACTGGCCGGTGTACCAGACCACGGCCTGGCCCATGACGAGGCCGAGCAGCGCGAAGAGCGCGATCTTGGCGTTCTTCCACTGGCCGAAGGCCTCGCCCAGCGGCGCCTTGGAGACCTTGCCCTCGTCCTTCATCTTCTGGAAGGCCGGGCTTTCCTGCATCTGCATGCGGATCCAGACCGAGATGGCCAGAAGTGCCAGCGAGAGCAGGAAGGGAACGCGCCAGCCCCAATCGGCGAAGGCGGCCTCGCCCAGGACGGAGCGGGTGCCCAGGATCACCAGCAGCGAGAGGAAGAGGCCCGCCGTCGCCGTGATCTGGATGAAGCTGGTGTAGAAGCCACGGCGCCCGTTGGGCGCGTGCTCGGCCACATAGGTCGCGGCACCGCCATACTCGCCGCCCAGCGCCAGGCCCTGGAGCATGCGCAGGATGATGAGGCCGATGGGCGCCAGGATGCCGATCTGGTCCGAGGTGGGCATGATGCCGACGATGAAGGTCGAGGCACCCATGATCACGATGGTGACGAGGAAGGTGTATTTGCGGCCGACGAGGTCACCCAGGCGGCCGAAGACCAGCGCGCCGAAGGGGCGGACGAGGAAGCCGGCCGCGAAGGCGAGCAGCGCGAAGACGTTGCGCGTCGTCTCGTCATACATGGAGAAGAACTTCACGCCGATGACGGCGGCGAGCGAACCGTAGAGGTAGAAGTCATACCACTCGAAAACGGTGCCGAGGGAGGAGGCCAGGATGACCTTCTTCTCCTCGGGCGTCATCGGCTTTGGCGCCGATGCCGCGACTGCTGCTGATGCCATTCCCAACCCTTTCTTTTTTCAGACGAAAACGTCCATGCAAACACGGGCTGGCGCCGAGGGGCGACCAGCGAGGCAGTGCCGGCAAAAAGACAGGATGGTTGTGGCTGAGACCTTGCGCTGGATCAAATTAAGGGTACGTGCGCGAAACGTAATTCATTGCATTGCTGCTATGCAAAAATTAACGCCTATTCAGTAGGTTGTCGGCCGTTTTGACGGCATCGAAACGACGCTCAAGCTCCTGCTGGGTGCTGACGATCTGGAAGCGCAGCGCGCCCTTGATGGCGAGGCTTTCGCCCTGCCGCTGCTCGGAATGGATGGGCAGCGTGGCAAAGAGCACGGGCTCGGCCAGCAGCTTCTGCCGGTGCGCCGGCTGGGGCGGCTCCAGCTGGAGGCTGGCCAGATGGTGCGGCAGGCCGTCGCGGGCCGCCTCGGCGCTCGCCGCCTCCTCGGGCGGCGGCGGCTCGGCCAGGAGGGCGGCCGCGTGCAGCGGGACCAGCGCCGCGGCCAGTGCCGCCTCCTGGCCCGGGGCATGCGGGCGCAGATGCGCCTCCACCAGCGCGGTGACATCGGTGAGCGCCGAGAAGAAGACCTGCCAGCGGCAATGTGCCAGCGCCGCCTGGAAATCCGGGTCCGCGAAGAGCTGCTTTTCGCTGCGACCCGCCTTCACGCGGCAATAATCCAGCACCGTCTTCTGGGCGACATAGGCGGCCTGGGCGTGCAGGAAATCGCCCAGCGCCTCGGGCGAGGCCTCAGGGCGGCGGCGGAAAAAATCGAGAAGGGCCAAGGGCTGCACTCCGGACGGCGGCGGGTATGGCGCGAAAGCCACGCCCTTTCCATGGGATTAAACATTAACCATTCTTAACTAATCACGCTCAACCGCCTTCGTTAGATGACAAAATGGAGGGCGTGGGTCGGAAACCCGCGCCGGGAGGAGAGCAAGCATGCCCTTAGTCGAATCCGGTCCCGAGCCGGAATCCGCAACCACCGCGGCCGTGGATCCGGCCACCGCGCAAGCCTACTGGAAGAAGACATCCGCCCTGATGTGGACGGTGCTCGGGATCTGGTTCGTCGCCGGCTTCGGCGTGCATTTCTTTGCGCAGACCCTGAACCCCATCCACATCTTCGGCTTCCCGCTGGGCTTCTACATGGCCGCGCAGGGCAGCCTGATCGTCTTCGTCGTCGGCCTCTTCTGGTTCGCCAAGCGCCAGAACGAGATCGACGAGGAGTTCGGCGTGCAGGAGGACGCGTAAGATGGCTGACGCCACCGGGGCCAAGGACCCCTTCATCGCCAATCTGAACAAGATCTATGTCGGCTACACGGGCGGCTTCGCCTTCTTCGTGGTGCTGCTCGGCATTCTTGAGCAGATGGGCGTGCCCGATCGCATCATCGGCTACCTCTTCGTCTTCCTGACGATCGGCGTCTACGCCTATATCGGCATCATCAGCCGCACCCAGGTCGCCTCCGAATACTACGTGGCGGGGCGGCGCGTGCCGGCCATCTACAACGGCATGGCCACCGGCTCCGACTGGATGTCGGCGGCCAGCTTCATCGGCATGGCGGGCAGCCTCTATGCGCTCGGCTATGGCGGCCTCGCCTTCATCCTGGGCTGGACCGGCGGCTACATGCTCGTCGCCATCCTGCTCGCCCCCTACCTGCGCAAGTTCGGCCAGTACACCGTGCCGGACTTCCTGGGTGCGCGCTTCGGCGGCAACTGGGCGCGCTCCATCGGCGTCATCGTCCTGATCACCGCCTCCTTCGTCTACGTCGTGGCGCAGATCGTGGGCGTGGGCATCATCACCCAGCGCTTCCTGGACGTCTCCTTCACGGTCGCGGTCTTCCTGGGCCTGGCCGGCATCCTGGTCTGCTCCATGCTGGGCGGCATGCGCGCCGTGACCTGGACCCAGGTGGCGCAGTACATCATCCTCATCATCGCCTATCTGATCCCGGCGATCCTGATGTCGGTGAAGATCTCGGGCGTGCCCATCCCGCAGCTCATGTACGGGCTCGCGCTGGAGCGCATCGAGGTGCTGGAGGCGGGCTTCCGCGCCGCCGGCATGACGCCCCCGCCGGGTGTCACCGGCTGGCATACGGCACCCTTCATCGGCGCCAATGGCCAGTTCAGCATGAACGCGGCGGTCAACTTCTTCGCGCTGATCTTCTGCCTCATGGTCGGCACCGCGGCCCTGCCGCACGTGCTGATGCGCTACTTCACCACGCCGTCCGTGCGTGAAGCCCGCGCCTCGGTCGCCTGGTCCCTGTTCTTCATCTTCCTGCTGTACTTCACGGCGCCGGCCTATGCGGCCTTCGGCAAGCTGGAAATCTACCAGACCGTGATCGGCCAGCCGATCGCGAACCTGCCGGAGTGGATCAAGAACTGGCAGATCATCTCGCCCTACGGCACGCCCTGGATCAACATCGTGGACGTGAACCGCGACGGCATCGTCCAGTGGGGTGACTTCCGCATCCATCCGGACGTCGTGGTGCTCGCCACGCCGGAAATCGCGGGCCTGCCCTACGTGATCGCGGGCCTGGTGGCCGCCGGTGGCCTCGCCGCCGCGCTCTCCACCGCCGACGGCCTGCTGCTGGCACTGGCCAACGCGCTCAGCCACGACGTGTACTACAAGATGATCAACCGCGACGCGCCGACGGCCCGCCGCCTGGTCATCTCCCGCGTGCTGCTCCTGATCGTGGCGGTGGCCGCGGCCTGGACGGCGGGCTCCATGGGCGCGGACATCCTGTTCCTCGTCGCCTGGGCCTTCTCCATCGCGGCGGCGGGCCTCTTCGGCGCGCTGGTGATGGGCGTCTGGTATAAGAAGACGACCAATGCCGGCGCCTGCTGGGGCATGGCGGTCGGTTACCTCGTGACCTTCTTCTACCTGATCTGGTCCGAGTTCTTCGGCCTCAGCTTCATGCAGACCTTCGGCACGAAGGAGGCGATCCTGCGCGCCGCCACCGCGACGGCCGCCCTGCCCATGGCCTCGGCCGAGCTGAAGGCCTATGCGGCCGGCCTCGTCGCCAATGCCTCGGCGATCCAGGACGGCTCGCTGGCCTGGTTCGGCTCGCTCTGGGCCGGTTCGGGCCTGCCGACGGACCATGTGGTCCTGCGCGGCCGGGTGGTCGGGCGCCTCTGGGGCCTGAACAACATCTCGGGCGGCGTGTTCGGCGTGCCGCTCTCCTTCCTGACCATCTACCTGGTCTCGAAGTTCACCACCGCCCCGTCTCAGGCGATGCAGAACTTCGTGGAGGACATCCGCATCCCGCGCGGCGGCGTCCGCCTCGCCGACCGTCGCGAGGCGGTGGAGTAAACAGAAGCCCGATCTTGGGCTAACAGGGGCGGCCGCGGCAGCGCGGCCGCCCCATCTTTTTTCGAACACCCTTCGCAGCGCCAGGACCCATGGATCAGCCGCATTTCGTCTTCGGGCACCTGCCCTTCTGGCTCGTCACCTACACGCTGGCGCTGACGGCCTGGGCCTGCCTCGGCCGCTTCATGATGAGCTTCTTCCTGCCGCCCGAGAGCCCCAACTACATCTGGCGCGGCTTCCGCGTGCTGAGCGACTGGGCGGTCTGGTGCGCGGCCCGCCTGGTGCCAAGCTATGTGGCGCCGATGTACCTGCCGCTGGTGGCGATGTGCTGGCTGTTTGGCCTGCGCATGCTCTTCGGCATCTTCATGATTTCCGCCGGCTGGGCGCCCCGCCTGGCGCCGGCCGCGACGGGGGGCTGAGCCATGACACCGCAGGGTCTTTTCGTCACCATCGTCTCCGTCTGCCTGATCAACGGCTTCATCTCGCCCATGCTGGCCGTCGCCTGGCACCTCCACCCGGTCTGGATGCCCGAGATGATGCCCGCCACGCGGGAGACCATCTTCTATGGCGCGAGCCTGATGGTCTCGACCGGCACGCTGCTGCTCTCCGCCGTGCCTGGCGCCATCGCCGAGCGGATGGGACTCAGCCTCGTGAACGCCATGTGGGTCTGGCTGGGCGCCGCCGTGCTGCTGGTGCTGTTCGGCTTGCGCTGACTGCAACCCCTGCGTGTAGGATGGCAGCCTCCCGGCCCGGAAGACCGCATGGGGAGCACCGCATGGATCGCCTGGACGCCTTCGCCGACATCTCCATCCGCCGGGCCTGTGCCTTTGTCGGCCTCGGCGCCGTCACGGTGATGCTCTCCCTCTCCTTCGACCCGGTGCTGGCCTTCCGCACGGGCGCCGAGATCACCGCCGTGCTGGCCGTGGGCCTCGCCCTCGCCGCCTGGCGCGCGCCGCGCCGCAACATCCGCCACACCGAGGTCTACGCCATGCTGCGCGGCGCGGGCGTGCCGGCCAACTGGCTCAGCGCCGAGGTGAACCGCGCGCAGATCGTCGCCGTGCTGCGCGCGCGCCTCGCCTGGCACGCCGAGCGCGTGGCCGTCACGGCGGTGATGCTCTGGGCCATCGCGCTGTTCTTCTGGCTGCTGCGCCCTGGATGATCGGGCCCCGCCATGGCATGAAACGCGGATGACACAGATCGGCATCGCCGGCATCGCCGGCCGCATGGGCAAGCTCCTGGCCGAGGAGGTGGCGGCCGCGGGCTGCACCCTCACCGGCGGCACCGGGCGGGGCGATGATCCCCGCGCGCTTTTCGAGAAGAGCGAGGTGGTGATCGACTTCACCCATGCGCACAGCGCGCCCGCCCATGCCGCGCTGGCGGCCGAGTTGGGGCGCGGGCTGGTGCTGGGCTCCTCGGGCCTTTCGGCCGCGGAGGAAGCGGCGGTGGCCGAGGCCGCGACGCGCGCGCCCATCGTCTATGCCGCCAATTTCGCGACGGGCGTGAACCTTGTCATCGCCATCGCCGAGAAGCTGGCCGCCGCCCTGCCCGGCGCGCAATACGACGCCGAGATCGTCGAGATGCATCACCGGCAGAAGGTGGATGCGCCATCGGGCACCGCCATCGCCATGGGCCGCGCCGTGGCCCGCGGGCGCGGCACCACGCTGGAGGAGGCGGGCCGCGAGTCGGGGCGTGACGGGCATACCGGCGCGCGCGGCACCGGCACCATCGGCTTCGCCGCGCTGCGCGGCGGCCAGGTGGTGGGCGAGCACACGCTGCTCTTCGCCGCGGGCTCCGAGCATATCGCCCTCACCCATCGCAGCTTCGACCGCCGCGCCTACGCGACGGGCGCGGTGCGCGCCGCACAATGGCTGAAGGGCCGCCCGCCCGGCCTCTATTCGATGAACGACGTGCTCGGCCTCGGGTGAGCCGCTTCGTCTTCCCGCTGGCCGAGGCCCAGGCGGCGCCGCCCGAGCCCGGCCGGATCTCCGCCCGCATCTTCGGCCAGGGCAGCCTGGAATTGCGCTGGTATGCCCCGCGCGGCGAGGACCTGCAGGCGCCGCATGCGCAGGACGAGGTCTATGTCATCGTCACCGGCCGCGGCTGGTTCCGCCGCGGCGAGGAGCGCCTGCCCTTCGGCCCCGGGGACGCGATCTTCGTCCCCGCCCATGTGCCGCATCGCTTCGAGGATTTCTCCGGGGATCTTGGCGCCTGGGTGATGTTCTACGGCCCGCCCGATGGTGAAGCCGGCGCGGGGCGGCCGGGGGGGTGAGCCGCGTTGCGGCGATTCCACAGCGACGCGACCTGCCCTAGCGGACCATACGCGGCGCCGGCTGCCCCAGCGTCGCCCAGGCTGGCCAGCCGATGAAGCGCTCCACCAGCACCAGCGCCACGCAGCAGGCCAGCACCACCGCCATGAGGATCGCGTGGCGGCGGGAGGGCGGGTTGCGGAACCATTGGGCCAGGCGCATGGCCCAGCGGATCATCGGGTCCATGCGGGGGCGTCGCTGAGCGGCTGATTCACATCTTGGGTGTGCCACCAAAGCCGGCCGGGCGCTACCGCGCCTCGCCGGGCGTGATGCCGAAGGCGGCACGAAAGGCGGCGCCGAAGGCCGGCGCGCTGGCATAGCCGACGGCCGCCGCCGCGCGTGCGGGCGTCGCCCCCTGGGCCAGCAGCGCGGCCGCTTCCGTCAGGCGCAGCGCCTGCCGCCAGCGGGCGAAGCCCATCCCCGTCTCGGCCTGGAAAAGCCGCGCCAGCGTGCGCGCGCTGGCGCCGCAGCGCGCCGCCCATTCCTCGAGGCTGAGGTCGCTCGCCGGGTCGGCCGCCAGCGCTTCGGCCAGGCGCCTGAGCCTGGGGTCGCGCAGGGCGGGCACGCCGAAGGGCAGGCGCGGCGCACGGGCCACCTCCTCCGCGATCAGCGCGGCGAGGTGCCCGCCGCGCCCGGCCTCGTCCCACTCCAGCGGCTCGGCGCAGGCGGCCAGGATCAGTTCCCGCAGCAGCGCCGAGACGCCAAGCACGGCCGGCCCCGCCTCCCCCACCCGCGCCGCGTCGGCCCGGAAGAAGAGCGCCCGCATGGCGACGCGCCCCTCGGTGCGGACCTCGTGGCTGAGGCCCGCCGGCACCCAGAGCGCCCGGCCCGGCGGCACCACGAAATCCGCCCCCGGCGTGCCCACGCGCATCACCCCCTGCGTCGCGTAGAGCAGTTGCGCCCGTGCATGGGCGTGCCAGCCCGTCGCCTCGCCCTCGGCGTAGTCGCGCGAGAAGCCGGCGAGCGGGCGGTCTACCTGCTCATGCGCGATGGTGCGGAGGTTTTGGCCGATCAGCGACATGGATCGTCCTGGCGTTGCTGGACAGACAGGCTAGCCTGCCGATCCTGGAAAGGAAATGCCATGACTCCCGCCACGCGCCAGATCTGCTTCATCAACGCCGCCCACACCTTCACGCATTACGGCCTGCTGGTGCTGGCTACCGCCGTCCTCGCCATGGTGCAGCAGGAAGAGGCCTTCGGCGGCGAATACGGGCCGATCCTGGCGCTCGGCACCGGCATGTTCGTGCTCTATGGCCTGGGCGCGCTGCCCATGGGCTGGCTGGCCGACCGCTTCGGCCGCAAGGCGATGATGGGCGCCTTCTTCCTGGGTTCGGGCGCGGGCATGGCGCTGGCCGGCCTCGTGGCCGGGCCCTGGGGGCTGGCCGTGGCGCTGGCCATGATGGGCGCCTTCTCGGCCATCTATCACCCGATCGGCACCGCCATCATCGCGGAGGCGGGGGGCGACCGCGTGGGCCGCGCCATGGGCATCAACGGCGTCTTCGGCAACCTCGGCGTGGCGCTCGCGCCGGTGGTGACGGCCTTCCTCGCCGCGCAATTCGGCTGGCGCTACGCCTTCGTGGTGCCGGGCCTGGTCTGCATGGGCGTGGGCCTGCTCTACCTGCGCGAGCCGCCCTTCGACGCGAAGAAGGCCGGCGTGCAGACCCGCCCCTTCCCCGTGATCCCGGCCGATGTGGTGCGCCGCGCGGTGATCTCCCTGCTGATGATCGCAACCGTCTCCGGCCTCGTCTTCAACGCCTACACCCTGCTGCTGCCCAAGCTGATGCAGGAGCGGCTGGCCAACAATCCGGACCTGCTGCCCGTGGTGGGGCTGCTCGCCTTCCTCGCCACCATCTGCGGCGGCGTGACGCAATACACGGTCGGCCAGATGATCGATCGCCGCACGCTGAAGTCGGTCTTCATGCCGCTCGCCATCGTGCAGGTGCCGGGGCTGCTGGCGCTCTCCTTCCTCGATGGCTGGGCGGTGCTGCCCATCTCCGCCATGGTCGCCGCCGCCATCTTCGGCCAGGTGACGGTGAACGAGACGATGACGGCGCGCTATGTCGCGCCCGAGTTGCGCGCCAAGCTCTATTCCATCCGCTTCACCGTGGGCTTCCTGGGCGCCGCGCTGGCCTCGCCGCTGGTGGGCCTGTTGCATGAGGCGACGGGCGACATGGCGCTCGCCATGGTGGTGCTGGCAGGTGTGGCCGCCATCACCCTGGCCTGCGCGCTCTGGTTCCCGAACCGGCCGGAGGAACTGCAGCCCGAGCTCTGGAGCCGCGCCGCCACCCCCGCCCCGGCCGCCACCCCGGCGGAGTAGCGCCCGCCGCGCTTGACCGGCCATGCCTGGCGGGACCAAGGATGGCCGCGGATGACGCTCCCCTCGCCCCAGCAGCTCCGCTACCTCACGGCGCTCGCCGAGCATGGGCATTTCGGCCGCGCCGCCCAGGCCTGCGCCGTGACGCAATCCACCCTCTCGGCCGGCATCCTGGCGCTGGAGCGGCAATTGGGCGCGACCCTGATCGAGCGCGGCGCCACCAAGCGGCCGATCTTCACGCCGCTCGGCCTCGAGGTGCTGGCCCAGGCGCGCGTGGCGCTGGCCGCGCTGGAGGCCGTGACGGAGGCGGTGGAGACGGCGCGCGACCCGCTCTCGGGCACGTTGCGCCTGGGGCTGATCCCGACCATCGCCCCCTTCCTGCTGCCGCGCCTGACGCCCGCGCTGCGCGCCGCCTTCCCGCGGCTGCAGCTCATCCTGCGCGAGGAGACGACGGAGCGGCTGATGGCGCAGCTCGAGGCGGCGCGGCTGGACCTGCTGCTGCTGGCGCTGCCGTGCGACTGCGCGGGGGCGGAGCTGGAGCCTATCGCGACCGACCCCTTCCTGCTCGCGCTCCCGCCTGGCCACCGGCTGGCCGCGCTGCCCGAGGTGCCACTCGGCGCGCTGGCGGGCGAGCGCGTGCTGCTGATGGAGGATGGGCATTGCCTGCGCGCCCAGGCGCAGGAGGCCTGCGGCCTGCCGCGTGGCATGTCCTCCGGCGGCTTCGCCGCCACCTCGCTGCACACGCTGGTGCACATGGTGGCGGGCGGCTTCGGCGTGACGGTGCTGCCGAGCCTGGCCGTGGAAGGCGGCGTGCTGGGAGGCACGGACCTTGTCGTCCGGCCCATGCTGGCGGATATGCCGGGGCAGGCGGTGCCGGCGCGGACCCTCGCGCTCGCCTGGCGCCCACGCAGCCCGCGCGCGGCGGAATTCCGCGCCCTCGCGCAGGCCATCGCGGCCGGATTGGAGTAAGGGATGGACCTCGGACGCATCTTCGGCGCGGTGCTCGGCGGCGCCGCGCAACCGCCGCGGCGGCGGGCCGGCAGCGCCACGCGGCGCGGCGGCAGCGGCCCCTTCGGCATGACCCAGGCCGAGACGCGGCAGGTGGGCCGGGCGCTGGGCGCACTCGCCACCATCGCGGCCGAGGCGCTGTCCAAATCGAACACCCCGCCCGCGCCCGCGCCGCAGAAGACATCGCCCGCCGGCCGGGCGCCCGCGCCGGCCCCCTCCCCCACGCCGCCCCCCGCGCCGCCTCCCGCCCGGCGCCTGCCGGAGGTGGTGCCCAAGGCGCCGCCGCCGCCCTCGGCCGAGCATGCGGAAGCGCGGCTGCTGCTGCGCGCCATGATCGCCGCCGCCCGCGCCGATGGCGTGGTGGACCGCGCGGAACGCCAGGCCATTGCCGCCCAGCTCGACGCGGCGGGGCTGAGTGCCGCCGAACGCGACCAGGTGCTGGCGGATTTCGACCATCCGGCGACGGTCGAGCAGTTGTCCGATGCCGCGCGGGACCCCATTCTGCGCGCGCAACTTTACGCGGCCGCCTTCGCCGCGGCGGGTGAGATCAGCGCGCAGGAACGCGCCTGGCTCGACCGCCTCGGCGAGGCGTTGAAGCTGCAACCCGCGGCCCGCAAGGCCATCGAGGACAGATTGGGGAAATGACCATGTTCACGCTCAACGCGGCCCAGGCGCGGATCCGCGACGCGGCCCGCGAATTGGCCAAGGACGCCTTCGCGCAATCCGCAGAGACGGACCGCAGCACGCAATACCCCTGGCCGATGGTCGAGAAGATGACGCGGGCGGGCTTCATGGGCATGACCGTGCCGCGCGAATGGGGCGGCCAGGGCGCCTCCTACCTGGATGCCGTGCTCGTCGTGGAGGAAATGGCCAAGGGCTGCGCCGTCTGCGGCCGCATCGCGGTCGAGGCGAACATGGGCGCGATCGGCGCCATCATGGCCTATGGCACGCCCGCCCAGAAGCGCATCGCGGCCGATCTGGTGCTGGCCGGCGACAAGCCCGCCATCTGCATCACCGAGCCCGAGGCGGGCTCCGCCGCCAGCGAGATGACGACAACGGCCGTGAAGAAGGGCGACCGCTGGATCATCAACGGCGTGAAGCACTGGATCACCGGCGGCGGCGTCTCGAAGCTGCACCTGATCTTCGCCCGCGCCATCGAGGATGGCGTGGAGCAGGGCATCGGCGGTTTCCTGGTCGTCCGTAACGGGGCGAATGATCCGGCGAACCTGGTGGTGCACAAGCGCATCCCCTCCATGGGCCTTTGCGGCATGCCCGAGGCGGAGCTGCATTTCCGTGACCTGGAGGTGGCGGACGACATGGTCCTGCGTGCGCCGGGTGGATTCAAGCGCGGCTTCGGCAAGCTGATGGACGCCTATAACGGCCAGCGCGTCGGCGCGGCCACGGCCGCACTCGGCATCGCCGCCGGCGCCTATGACCGCGCGCTGGATTTCGTGCAGCAGCGGCGCCAGTTCGGCCGGCCCATCGCGGAATTCCAGGGCCTGGGCTGGATGCTGGCCGACATGTCCATCAAGCTCGAAGCCAGCCGCGCGCTGATCTGGCAGGCGGCGGCGAGTGCCGGCCCCAATGGCTTCCCCGATCGCCTGATGGCCGCGCGCGCCAAGGTGCTGGCCGCCGACAGCGCGGTCGAGGTCACGAACATGGCGCTGCAGCTCTGGGGGGCCGCCGGCTATTCGCGCGAGAACCCGATGGAGCGCGCGGTGCGCGATGCGCGGATGTTCCCCATCGCGGGCGGCACCGCGCAGATCCTGCGCAACCAGGTCGCCGAGCAGCTGCTCGGCCGCAAGCTGCCGCAGACGCGGGATGGCATGCTGCGGCTCGCCATGGACGAGGCCGCGAAGTTGGCCGCCGAATGAGGCCCGCGCTCGATCAGCAGGTCACCTTCCTCTACGCCGAGAACCCGGAGGAATGCTGGCGCTTCTACGAGGAGGTGCTGGAACTGCCTTTGGTGCAGGACCAGGGCAGCGTGCGGATCTACGGCATTGACGGCACGCGCGCCTTCGTCGGCGTCTGCCGGGCCCGCGCGCCGCGCGCCTCGGAGAATCCGCGCGTGGTGGGCGGCGTGGTCTTCACGCTGGTGACGCAGGATGTGGAGGGCTGGCACGCCTTCCTCACGGCCAAGGGCGTGGCCCTGCCGATGGCGCCGACCTATTCCGAGGCCTACCGGATCACGCATTTCTTCTTCAACGATCCGGCCGGCTACACGATCGAGGTGCAGCGCTTCGAGCGGCCGGACTGGCCTTCCCTCAGGCCGGCCGTCTGATCAGCCGGGCGAGAGGCGCCGGAGCAGGGTGACGAGCTGCTCGCGCTCGCGCTCCGAGAGCGGGGCCATCAGCGCGTCATTGGCGCGCATCCCGGCCTCCCGCCCCTCGCGCACCACCGCCTCGCCCTCGGGCGTGATGGTCAGCACGCGCAGGCGGCGGTCCATCGGGTCGCTCGCGGTGCGCATGAAGCCGCGCGCGATCAGGCGGCGGACGACGCCCTGGATGGTGGCGGAGTCCATGCCGGCCAGCCGGCCCAGGTGATTCTGGGTGGCGCGGCCCATCTGCGAAAGCCGGACGAGGGTGGCGAATTGCGGGCCGGTGAGGCCGAGGCCCTGGGCGCGATCCTGGAAGATGGCCTGGTAGCGCTGGTGTGCGAGGCGCAGGAGATGGCCGGCCGAGGCGTCCAGGCAATACTCCGGAGCGCGCGACGCAGGCCGCGGCCGGCGCACGACAAGGCTGGCGGGTTCAAGGATTTCGCTCATCGGACCCCGGCATTTGGCCTGCTTCGTTGCGCTGTCCGCAGGCAAGAGTCAAGGCCGCGAAGCCCCGCAACTCCAGCATTGCATAACGATGCACCTTTGGTTAAGGCCACGCGCACGGCGCCGCAAACGCGGCGTGACGCATGGGAGCGAAATGATGACCGAATCAACCAATGCCGGCCGTCGTGGCCTGCTGAAGGCCTCCGCTGTTGCCGCCACGGGCGCCGCCATCCTGGCCACGCCGCAAGTCAGCCGCGCGCAGACCGTGACCCTGCGCTTCCAGTCGACCTGGCCGCAGCGCGACATCTTCCATGAATTCGCGGGCGACTATGTCAGCCGCGTCAACGCGATGGCCGGCGGCCGCCTGCGCCTTGAGCTGCTGGCCGCGGGTGCCGTGGTCGGCGCCTTCCAGTTGCTCGATGCCGTGCATGCCGGCACCCTCGATGGCGGCCATGGCGTCTCGGCCTACTGGTTCGGCCGCAACCGCGCCTTCTCGCTCTTCGGCACCACGCCGCCCTGGTTCGGCGATGCCAACCAGCTGCTCGGCTGGTTCTACTATGGCGGCGGCGAGGCCCTGTATCGCGAGCTGATGCACGACACGCTGCGCATGAACGCCGTCGGCTTCATGTCCGGCCCGATGCCGACACAGCCGCTGGGCTGGTTCCGCAACCCGATCGAGCGCGCCGAGCAGATCCGCGGCCTGCGCTACCGTACGGTGGGCCTCGCCACCGACCTCTTCCAGGAGATGGGTGCCGCCGTCGTGGCGCTGCCGGGCGGCGAGATCGTCCCCGCGCTGGAGCGCGGCGTCATTGACGCGGCGGAGTTCAACAACCCCTCCTCCGACCGCGTCCTCGGCTTCCCGGATGTGGCGAAGAACTACTACATCCAGTCCTACCACCAGGCGGTGGAATGCTTCGAGATCCTGTTCAACCGCCAGCGCTTCGACGCCCTGCCGGCCGAGAACCAGGCCCTGCTGCGCCACTGCGCCGAGGCGGCCTCGGCCGACATGTCGTGGAAGCTGCAGGACCGCTACTCGCGTGATCTGCTGGCCATGTCGCAGACCCAGGGCGTGAACGTGCGCCCCACGCCGCGCCCCATCCTGGACGCCCAGCTCCAGGCCTGGAACCGCGTGATCGAGCGCCAGGAGGCCGACAACAGCAGCCCGGCCGCCGGCCCCTTCTTCAAGAAGGTGTGCGACAGCCAGCGCGACTGGTGCCGCCGCGTCGGCAACTTCATGCTGCGCTACCAGGTGAGCCCGGTGGTCTCCTACAATCACTTCTTCGCCCGCGGCTGAGCGGACGGAACTCCAGCACCCGGCCCGGTGAGCTCGCCTCACCGGGCCGGTTTTGTATCGGGGAAGATGAACATGACCGACAGTTTAGTGACAGGCGGCCTCGCCGGCCTCGTCGTCGTGGCGCTCATCATCGGCATCGCGTTCTCCACCAATGAGGTGGTGAGCCGGGCCCTCCTGGCCGTGGACCGCTTCTCCACGCTGATCGGCCAGACCTTCTCCTGGACCATCCTGCTGCTGACGGCGGCCATCACCTATGAGGTGATCGCGCGCCGCTTCTTCTCGGCCCCCACCAACTGGGGCTACGACGTGCAGTACATGCTCTACGGCACGCTGTTCATGTTCGCGGGCGCCTATGCGCTCAGCCGGAACGGCCATGTGCGCGGCGACTTCCTCTACCGCATGATGCCCGCGCGCCGGCAGGCCATGCTCGACCTGCTGCTCTACATCCTGTTCTTCTTCCCCGCGATCTTCGCCTTCATGGTGGCTGGCTGGCACTTCTTCGAGCTGAGCTGGATCCAGAACGAGCGCAGCATGTTCTCGCCCTCGGGCCCGATCATCTGGCCGTTCAAAGGCATCATCCCCGTCGTCGGCTTCATCATGCTGCTGCAGGGCCTGGTCGAGGTGGTCCGCTGCGTGCGGGCCATCCGCTCGGGCGAGTGGCCGCAGCGCCTCTCCGACGTGGAGGAGCTCGACCAGATCATCCTCGCCAAGGCGGCCGAGAAGTCGCCCGAGGAACTCGCCCGCGAACTCGCGGAAAACGCCGACGCGGCCCTCTCCACCAAGGGACGGTAAACCACCATGATCTCCGATGCCGGCCTTGGCCTGACGCAGCTTCTGCTGTTCCTGTTCTTCATCCTGCTGGGCTTTCCCATCGCCTTCACGCTGATGGCGATGGGCCTGTTCTTCGGCTATCTCGGCATGGGCGAGCGCGTCTTCGACCTGCTGATCCAGCGCACCTATGCGGTGATGAGCAGCGACGTGCTGATCTCCGTGCCGCTCTTCGTGCTGATGGGCTACATCATCGAACGCGCGAACATCCTGGACCGCCTGTTTCGCGCGCTGCAGATGGCCTCCGGCAACATCCCCGGTTCGCTCGCCGTCGCGACACTCGCCACCTGCGCGCTCTTCGCCACCGCCACGGGCATCGTGGGCGCCGTGGTCACGCTGATGGGCCTGCTGGCGTTTCCCGCCATGCTGCGCGCGGGCTATGACGTGAAGCTCGCCGCCGGCGTGGTCTGCGCGGGCGGCTGCCTGGGCATCCTCATCCCGCCCTCCATCATGCTGATCCTCTATGGCGCCACGGCGGGCGTCTCGGTCGTGCAGCTCTATGCCGCGGCCTTCATCCCCGGCATCACGCTGGCCGGTCTCTACATCGCCTATGCGATCGGCATCGCCATCCTCAAGCCGGAAGTGGCCCCCCGCCTGCCGCCCGAGGCGGTGAAGGTGCCCTTCGGCCAGCTGGTCTGGGCGCTGCTGACCAGCTTCTTCCCGCTGGCCCTGCTGATCGCCATGGTGCTGGGCGCCATCCTGATGGGCCTCGCCACGCCGTCGGAGGCGGCGGCGATGGGCTCGCTCGGCTCCATCATCCTCGCCGTCGCCTATCGCTCCTTCAGCTTCCAGAAGCTGAAGGAGAGCGTGTTCCTGACGGCGCGCACCAGCGCCATGGTCTGCTGGCTCTTCGTCGGCTCCTACATCTTCTCCTCGGTCTTCGGGTATCTCGGCGGCCAGGGCGTGGTGGAGGAGTTCGTGAAGAGCCTGCCGCTCAACACCTTCACCTTCATGCTTCTGGCGCAGGCCATCATCTTCGTCCTGGGCTGGCCGCTGGAATGGACCGAGATCATCGTGATCTTCGTGCCGATCTTCCTGCCGCTGCTGGATGATTTCGGCGTGGACCCGCTGTTCTTCGGCATCCTCATCGCACTGAACCTGCAGACGAGCTTCCTCTCGCCGCCGGTCGCCATGGCCGCCTTCTACCTGAAGGGTGTCGCGCCCAAGCACGTGAAGATCGAGGACATCTTCAAGGGCTGCATGCCCTTCATCTACATCGTCGTCTTCACCATGCTGATGGTCTATGCCTTCCCGGGCCTGGTCACCTGGCTGCCGGAGCAGCTCTATGGCGGTGACGCCGGCCCGCCCGCCGTCTCGATGGAATCTCCGCCCGAGGGCGGCTTCCAGGAGGAGGAGATGCCCGAGCTCCCGCCGCTGCGATGAGCGCGACCGAAGCGGCGAAGTTCCTGGGCGAGGCCTGGGAGACGGGCCACTCCCTCGCCCCCTTCCCCGAGGATCTCGCGCCCGCCGATATCGCCGCGGGCGAGGCGATCGCGGCGGAGCTGGTCGAGGCGCTGGGCCTGCCGGTCTGCGGCGTGCGCCTGGCCCCCGGGCCGGATGGACTGAGCATGCTCTCCGCGCCGCTGCTGGCCCCGCGCATGCTGCGCGTGGGCACCCCGGTGGCGCTTTCGGCGCTGCGCAGCCCGCGCATCTCCGCGGGCTTCCTCGGCGTGCTGGCGGAACCCTTCGAGGCGGGCGAGCCGGTGTTCTCGGCCTATCATCCCGTGCTCGACATCGCGGCCACGCGCTACACGTCGGGCGCGGCGGATGCGGCGCACCAGGTGGCGGATCTGGGGGGCCTTGGCCTCGTGCTCGTCGGCAAGCGCTGGATCGGCACGCTGCCCGAGGATGGCGAGGCGCGGATTGGCCTGACCGGCGCAAGGCCGCGCCCGCTGCGCGCGCCGCTCGCCAACCTCATGCGCCAGGCGGGGGAGGAGGCGCTGCGCTGGGGCGCGCTGCCGGCCGGCGCCGTGCTGGTGGTGGCCGGGCTCGCCACCGGCTCGCCGCCCGTGGCGGGGCAGAAATGGGCCGCGGCGGTCTCGCCCGTGGGGCGGATCTCGGCGGTGCTGGGCTAGCCGCACCGCGCGCCCGGAAGGGCTTTGTCAATCTCCGGCGGCTACCCCTCACGCTCCGCGAGGCCGGAGAGCGAGATGAGGACCGAGACGACATGCCCGGGTTGCCGTGACGGCGCGGCCTTCGACCATGCGATCACCATGGCGTTCCAGCCCATCCTGAACACCCGCACCGGGCGGGTCTTCGCGCAGGAAGCGCTGGTGCGCGGCGCGGATGGCGCGGGGGCGGCCGAGGTGCTGGCCCATGTCACCGAGGGGAACCGCTACGCCTTCGACCAGATCTGCCGCACCACCGCCATCGCGCTGGCGGCCCGGCTGGGCCTCGCGCAAACCGACGCCGCGCTCTCCGTCAACTTCCTGCCCAATGCGGTCTATGAGCCCAAGGCCTGCATCCGCCTGACCCTCGCCACCGCGCTGCGCCATGGCCTGCCGCTCGACCGGATCATCTTCGAATTCACCGAATCCGAGAGCGTGGACACCGCGCACCTGATCAACATCCTGCGTGCCTACAAGGCGATGGGCTTCCGGACCGCGATCGATGATTTCGGCGCGGGCTATGCCGGGCTCGGCCTCCTGTCCAAGTTCCAGCCGGACATCGTGAAGATCGACATGGCGCTGGTGCAGGGCCTCGACACCGACCGCGCCAAGCGGACCATCCTGCGGGGCACCCTGCGCATCCTGGACGAGCTGGAGATCACCGCGATCTGCGAGGGGGTGGAGACGCCGGGCGAATACGCGGTGCTGCGCGACATGGGCGTGGAGCTGATGCAGGGCTACCTGCTCGGCCGGCCGGCATTGGCGAGCCTCACCCACCCGGCCTGCCCGCCGCCGGTGATCCCGCCGCACGCTTGGTCCGCCCGGGGCGGGGCGGCTTGCGCCCAGGCCGCGCCGGGCGGCTGAACGCCGCGGCAGCGGCCGCTCAGGCGGCCCGCCGGAAGGCCGCGAGGCCGCCGCTGCGCAGCAGGTTGGAAGGCAGCCTGTGGCCGACGATGCGCTCGGCCAGCTTCGCCGCCTCGATCAGCGCATCCAGGTCCACGCCGGTCGCGACGCCCATCTCCTCGCAGAGAAAGACCAGCTCCTCGGTCGCGATATTGCCCGGCGCGCCGGGATGGCCCGCGAAGGGGCAGCCACCAAGCCCCGCCACCGCGGCGTCGAAGGCGGAGACGCCGAGCCGCAGCCCGGCCGCCGCGCAGGCGATGCCGAGGCCGCGCGTGTCATGCAGGTGCAGCGAGAGCTTGGGGCCCGGGAATTTCTCCCGCACCGCGCCCACCAGCCGCTCCACCAGCAGGGGATTGGCCCAGCCCATGCTGTCGGCGAGCGAGATCTTCTCCACCGTGCAGCCGGTCTCGGCGGCGATCGCCATGGCGTCGGACAGCGCGGCCATGGCCTGCGCGGTGGGGACGGCGCCCGAGAAATTGCAGCCGAAGGCGGCCTGGACCGAGACGCGCGTGATGGGCACACCCGCCGCCTGGTGGCTCGCCACATGCTGGCGCTGCGCCACCAGCTGCTCGGCATGGCTGCGGTTGAGATTGCGCCGCGTGAAGGCCTCGGAACCGGTGACGGTGATCGAGCCCTCGATGGTCAGCCGGTCCGCGAAGGCCTGCACGCGGGCGAGGCCCGCCGCGTTGAACCAGAGCGCGGTATAGGCGACACCCGCGCGCGGGGTGAAACCGGCGACGACCTGCTCCGCATCCGCCCAGCCGGGAACGATCTTCGGGCTCACGAAGCTCGCCACCTGCAGGCGCGGCACGCCCGTCGCCGAGAGCGCATTGATCAGCGCGATCTTGTCGGCCGTCGCGATCGGGCCGGGCTCGATCTGGAAGCCCTCGCGCGGGCCTTCCTCGGTGATCTCGACGCGGGCGGGCAGGTCGCTCATCGCACGGCGTAAACGTCGTAGCGGGGCCCCGAGGGCGGGCGCTGGCCGGTGCCGATGGCGATGATGCGGTTCATCCAGGCGAGGTCGGGCGCGCCGGTCTGGAAGCGCATCGCGGTGCGGAAGTAATACTCGGAGGGGTCCACCGCCTCGCCGCCGCCCAGCCGCGCCAGCACCTCGGGCCGGCCGGTGCGGATGCCGGCATATTGCACATAGACCAGGCTGCCGGAGGCCGCCTTGATGGTGAGGCGCACGTCGATATGCGCGGTGCCGTCGGCCTCCACGCGCAGCCAGTCGGCCGCGGTGCCGCCCAGCACCTCGCCCTGCAGCGCCGGGCCGCTCACCGTGCCGCCGGTGACGGGGACGATGCGGAGGTCATGCCCGTCCGGGCCCTTGCCGGCCATCTGGGGCGCGCCCACGGTGATGTCCATCGAGAAGAGATATTCGGTGACGAGCGGGAGCGGCATGGAAGGTCCTCCAGGGTTTGGGGTCAGCATGCCCGGACGGGACCGTTCCGCAAGAGGCTTGCGGCGCAGGGCCATGCGACCCCATTTTGCCTGAGAATTTTTCTCATTTCTCTCAGGGACCCCCCATGAACGTCATGGACCCGCACAGCGCGACACGCGCCCGCATCGCCGATGCGGCGGAAGCGCTGTTCCGGCAGATCGGCTACCAGAAGACCTCCGTGGCGGACATCGCCAAGGCCTGCGCGATGTCGCCGGCCAATGTGTATCGCTTCTACCCCTCCAAGAGCGCGATCAACGAGGCCATCACCCACCGCCTGCTGGACACGATCGGGACGGAACTGGAGGCCCTGGCGGCCGGCCCGGGCACGCCGGCGGAGCGGATGCGCGCCACCGCCGCGCATCTCTTCCGCCGCGATGTGGAGCTGTTCTTCGCCGAGAAGCGCATGCACGACATGGTGGGCGCGGCCATGACCGAGCATTGGGGCGTGATCGAGGGCTTCATCGCCCGCGTCCTGGCGGTGTGGGAGGGGCTGCTGCGCGAGGGGATGGCCAGCGGCGCCTTCCGCGCGCTCGACCCCGCGGCCACTGCCATGAGCTTCAAGCAATGCCTGCTGCTCTGGACCCACCCGATCCTGCTGGAGGATTGCCTGGGCCGCGGCGAGACGCCGGAGGGGCTGGGCCAGCAGCAACAGGCGGCACTGGACCTGCTGCTGGCGGGGGTCGCGCGAAACTGAATCATGATGATTATTGATTTTCGTCAGTGAATAGTCATTATGGCTCCGATTCCGGAGCCATGCCATGCGTCCCTCGCCCCTCCTCCTCCTGCTGCTGACCGCCTGCCTGCCGGAGGCGAAGACCGCCGCCCCCCCGGCCGAGGAGCCGCCCCGCCCCGTCCAGGTGGCGGAAATCCGGCACCTTCCGGCCGATGCGGGCCCGAGCTTCACCGGCGTGGTGCGCGCCCGGCGCGAGGCGGATGTGGCGCTGCGCGCGGGCGGCCGCATCGCCGAGCGCCTGGTGGACCTGGGCGCCGAGGTCACCCCCGGCCAGGTGCTCTTCCGCCTCGACCCGCGCGACCTGGAACTGGCCCTGCGCGCGGCCGAGGCCGATGTCCTCTCCGCCGAAGCGACCGCCGCCCAGGCGGTGAATGACGCCGGCCGCTCCCGCGCGCTGGTCTCGGCCGGGCATGTCGCCGCCGCCTTCCATGAGCAGCGCGAGGCGACGGCGCGGGCCGCGACGCAGCGCCTGGCCGCCGCCCGCGCCCAGCGCGACCTCGCCCGCAACCGCCTGGACTATGCCGAGCTGCGCGCGCCCGCTGGTGGGCGCGTCACCGCCATCCTGGCCGAAGCCGGGCAGGTGGTGGCGGAAGGCGCCCCCGTGCTGCGCCTCGCCGATCCCGCCGAGCGCGAGGTGCTGGTGCAGCTGCCGGAGAATGCGATCGGCGCCGCGCGGGCCACCGCCCGCTTCTGGGCACGGCCCGAGGTGGCGCTGCCCGTCCAGCTGCGGGAGGTGGCGGCCCAGGCCGACGCCAACATGCGCACCTATGCCGCGCGCTTCTCCATCCCGGATGCGCCGGACTGGGCGCGCCTCGGCATGACGGCGACCATCCATCTCGCGGCCGAGAGCAGCGCCCCCGGCGCGCGCATCCCGCTCTCCGCGCTGCATGACCGCGGCCAGGGGCCCATGGTCTGGCGCCTGACGGAGCAGGGCCGCATCGAGGCGGCGCCGGTCACGGTGCTCGGCCTGTCCGAGAGCATGGCGACCATCCGCACAGACCTGCCCGCGGGCACGCGCATCGTGGCCATGGGCGCGCAGCTTCTCGACCCTGGCAGCCGCGTCCGGCCCGTCGAGGCGCGCCTCGCGGGGGCGATGCGATGATGGGCCGCTTCAACCCCTCAGAAGGGGCGATCCGCCAGGGGCAGCTCACCCTCTTCGCCATGATCCTGCTGCTGCTGGCCGGCGCCTGGGCGTGGGGAAAGCTCGGCCGCGCCGAGGACCCGGCCTTCACCGTGAAGGTGATGATCGTCTCCGCCGCCTGGCCCGGCGCGACCGCCGAGGAGATGCAGAACCAGGTGGCCGACCGGATCGAAGCCAAGCTCGCCGAACTGCCCTGGCTCGATGTGCTGCAGACCTTCTCGCGCCCCGGCGTCTCCACCATCACCGTCACGCTGCGCGATGACACGCCGCCCGCCGCCGTGGCGGGCCTCTGGTACCAGGTGCGAAAGCGCGTGGGCGACATGCGCCAGACCCTGCCGCCGGGCGTGCAGGGCCCCTTCTTCGACGATGAATATTCCGACGTCTTCTCCGCCGTGCTGGCCCTGCGCGGCGCCGACAATGCTGAACTGGTGCGCCAGGCCGAGCGCCTGCGCGACCGGCTGCGCCGCCTGCCCGGCATCGAGAAGGTGACGCTGTTCGGCGAGCAGCCGCAGCGCATCCAGGTCGAGATCAGCCATGCGCGTCTCGCCACCCTCGGCATCACGCCGCAATCCGTGCTGGATGCGCTGGCGCGGCACAATGCCGTGACCCCCGCCGGCACGGTCGAGACCGGCAGCACGCGCGTCAATCTCCGCCTGCCCGAGGGGCTGGACGGCATGGACAGCATCGCGGCGCTGCCGCTTTCGGCCGAGGGCCGCACCATCCGGCTCGGTGATGTCGCGCGCATCAGCCGTGGCCTCGCCGACCCGCCGGAGCGCGCCATCCGCCACCTGGGCGAGCCCGCCGTGCTGATCGGGCTGACCAAGCAGCCGGGGCAGGATGTGCTACGCGTGGGCGCGGGGCTGGAGGCCGAACTCGCGCGCATCCGCACCGAACTGCCGGCGGGCCTCCGCCTGGATGCGGTGGCCGACCAGCCGCACATCGTGCGCGAGAGCGTGGACGAATTCCTGGTGAAGCTGGCCGCCGCGCTGGGCGTCGTGCTGCTCGTCTCCTTCCTCTCGCTCGGATTCCGCGCGGGGATCATCGTGGCGCTTGCCGTGCCGCTCACGCTCTCCTTCGTGTTTCTCTTCATGGTGTGGCGCGGCACCGAGCTGGAGCGCATCTCGCTCGGTGCGCTGATCCTCGCACTCGGCCTCCTGGTGGATGACGCGATCATCGCGATCGAGGCGATGGCGGTGAAGCTGGAACAGGGCTGGGAGCGAACGCGCGCGGCCGGCTTCGCCTGGACCAGCACGGCGGGGCCGATGCTGACCGGCACGCTGGTGACCGTCGCGGGCTTCATCCCGGTCGGCTTCGCGGCCTCCACTTCGGGCGAATATGCGGGCGGCATCTTCTGGGTGGTGGGGGCGGCGCTGGTGGCGAGCTGGCTGGTCGCCGTCACCTTCACGCCCTGGCTCGGCGCCAAGCTGCTCAAGGCCGTGCCGCACAATCTGGCGCATGATGCGCATGACACGCGCATGTATCGCGCGCTGCGGCGCGGCGTGGAGTGGTGCGTGGACCACCGGATCACCCTGCTGGTGGTGATGCTGGTGGTGCTGGCCGGCGGCATGTTCGGCATGGCGAAGACCAAGAAGCAGTTCTTCCCGGCCTCGCAGCGCCTGGAATTGCTGGTGGACATCAACCTGCGCCAAGGTGCGAGCTTCGCCGCGACCGACGCGGTGGCCAAGCGCATCGAGGCCACGCTGCGCGACGATTTCGACGTCTCGCACTTCACCACCTATCTCGGCGCCGGCGCGCCGCGCTTCTTCCTGGCGCTGAACCCCGACCTGCCGAACGAGGCCTTCGCCAAGATCATCATCGAAAGCCGCGATGTGGCGGCGCGCGAGGCGCTGCGCGAGCGGCTGATCGCGCTGGAGGAATCCGGCGCCTTCCCCGAGGCGCGGGTGCGCGTCTCGCGCCTGGATTTCGGCCCGCCCGTGCCCTTCCCTGTGCAGTTCCGCATCGTCGGTCCCGATCCGATGGAACTGCGCCGCCTGGCCGATCAGGCGATGCCACTGCTGCGCGGCGTCGCCGGCACGCGCAACGTGCAGACCGACTGGAGCGAACTCGCGCCCGCGCTGCGCCTGGAGCTGGACCGCGAGCGCATCGCGCAGCTCGGCCTCTCGCCACAGGCTGTCGCCACCTCGATGGGCACGCTGCTCTCGGGTGTGACGGCCACCACCATCCGCGAGGGCACGCGCGGCGTGGAGGTGCGGCTGCGCGCCGTGCCGGAGGAGCGCGCCGCACTGGACCGCCTGGGCGATCTCTCGCTCGCGACACCGGGCGGGCCCGTGCCGCTCGCGCAGGTGGCCCGGCTTTCGCCGGTGATGGAGGAACCGATCCTCTGGCGCCGCAATCGCGAGCCCTTCATCACGCTGCGCTCCGACATCCAGCCAGGCTTGCAGGCGCCCGACGTGACAGCCGCGGCCATGCCGGTGCTGGCGCCCTTCATCGCGAGCCTGCCGCCCGGCTACCGGCTGGAAGTGGGCGGCGCCACCGAGCAGTCGGGCAAGGCCAATGCGAGCCTCTTCGCCCTCTTCCCCGTCATGGTCGCGGTGATGATGGCACTGCTCATGCTGCAATTGCGGCATCTGGGGCGCATGGGCCTTGTCATGGCGACGGCGCCGCTGGGCATCCCCGGCGCGGCGGCCGCGCTGCTGCTGATGAACGCGCCGTTCGGCTTCGTGGCACTTCTGGGCGTGATCGCGCTGGCCGGCATGATCATGCGCAACACGCTCATCCTGGTGGATCAGGTGCAGCAGGATCTGGAAGCGGGGATCGAACTGCGCGAGGCGATCATCGGCAGCACGGTGCGCCGCGCGCGGCCGGTGATCCTGACCGCGCTCGCCGCCATCCTGGCCTTCATCCCGCTCACGCAATCGGTCTTCTGGGGGCCGATGGCGATCGCGATGATCGGCGGCCTGAGCGTGGCCACGCTCGCCACGCTGCTGCTGGTGCCGGCGCTGCATGCCCTCGCCCTGCCCTGGCGCAAGAAGCCCGCGGCGCAGCAGCCGGCGCCGCTGCGGCCGAAGCCAGTTCCCGCCGAGTGAGCGCAGCGCGCGATTGACTCCGCGAAGCGGCGGGGCGCAGCCTCCGGGGAAAGCGGCGCGGGACGAACCGCGCCGCGCGGAGGACATGCCATGACCGATCCCCTCTACGAAGCCGGGATGAAGGTGCGCCGCGCCGTGCTCGGCGACGCCCATGTGGACCGCGCCAATGCGCGCATCACCGACCTGAACCGCGAGTTCCAGGATTTCATCACCCGCTTCGGCTGGGGCGAGATCTGGACGCGCCCGGGCTTCGACCACCGCACGCGCCGCATCCTCGTCATGGGCACGATGATGGCGCTCGGCCGTTGGGAGGAGTTCCGCATGCATCTCCGCGCCGCGCTGGAAGGGCAGATGGCGCTGTCCGACATCAAGGAATTGCTGCTGCAGCAATCCATCTATTGCGGCTTCCCCGTCACCAACACGGCCTATCACCACCTGGCGGAGATCATGGATGAGCTGCGCGCGCGCGGCGTGACCTTCAACGAGGGGTAGAGGCACATGCTCACCCGCCGCACCGCCCTGCTGGGCGCCACGCTCGCGCTGCCGGCCCAGGCGCAGGAGCGCTTCCCGAGCCGCCCCGTGACGCTCATCGTCCCCGGCGCGCCGGGCGGCGGCGGGGATTTCACCGCGCGGCTGCTGGCGGAGGGCCTGGCCGGGCCGCTCGGGCAATCCGTGCCGGTTGAGAACCGCACGGGCGGCAGCGGCAATGTCGCGGCCTCCTTCGTCGCGCGCGCGGCGCCCGATGGCTACACGCTGCTGCTGGCCTATTCCGGCACGCATGTGGCGAACCCGGCGCTGTTCCGGGAGCTCGCCTGGCATCCGATCCGCAGCTTCGCGCCCGTCGCGCTCCTGCTGACGGCGCCGCACGTGCTGGTGATCCGCCCCGACCTGCCGGCGCGCGACATGGCGGAGCTGGCCGCCTACATCCGCCGCAACCCGGGGCGCGTCACCTACGCCTCCTCCGGCGTCGCCTCCATCCAGCATCTCGGCGGCGCCATGCTGGCCCAGGCGCTGGGGACGGAGATGGTGCATGTGCCCTATCGCGGCGCAGGCCCGGCGATGAGCGACATCATCGCGGGCCGCGTGGACATGATCATCACCACGCCGCCCGCCGTGATGGGGCAGATCCAGACGGGCGCCGTGCGCGCCATCGTGCAGACCGGCCGCGCGCGCCACCCCATGCTGCCCAACCTGCCCACCACGGCCGAGGCCGGGCTGCCGGGCTTCGAGCTGGAGGCCTGGTTCGGGATCTATGCGCCCGCCGGCACGCCGCGCGAGGCGGTGCTGCGCCTCTCCCGCGACATCCAGGGCGTGACCGAGACCGCCGAATTCCGCCGCAAGGCGCAGGAGGCCGGCACCTATGTCACCTTCCTCGGCCCCGAGGAGCTGGCCGCCTTCACCGCCACCGAGCTGACGCGCTGGTCGGGCATCATCCAGGGCCTCGGCATCCGGCTGGATTGAACGCATCGCGCGCCGAGCCCATGATGGCGCGAGCCGCCGGCAGACGCGGCACGCCCGTCATCCGGCGCAGCGCCCGGAGAATGCCATGAGCCTGACCATCCGCCCCCTCGATTCCGGCTTCGGCGCGGAGATCTCGGGGCTTCGCATCGCGGGCGACGTGCCGCAGGCGGCGTTCGACGCCTTCCTCGATGCCTTCCACCAACATCACGTCCTGCTGGTCCGCGACGTGCCCAATGACCCCGCGGCGCAGGTCGCCTTCAGCCGGCGCATGGGGCCGCTCGAGCACCACGCCGCCGCCAGCGCCGTGCATCCGCGGCACCCGGAGATCTTCTGCGTCGGCAATTACGCGGCCGATGGCATCACCGCGAATTTCGCGCGCGGCGTGGAGCAATGGCACGCCGACAGCAGTTTCCGCGAGGTGCCGAGCGCCGCCTCGCTCTTCTATGGCGCGATCTGCCCGCCCGAGGGCGGGGAGACCTGGTTCCTCGACGCCGTCGCCGCCTACGAGACCCTGCCGGAGGCCATGAAGGCGCGGATCGCCGGGCTGCGCGGCGTGCATTGTCTCTACACCCTCAGCGAGTGGAACCGCCGCCACACGCCGGGCCGCGCGCCGATGGACGAGGCGAAGCGCCGCGCCTTCCCGCCCGTCGCGCATCCGCTGGTGCGGACCCATCCGGTGAGCGGCGTGCGCTCGCTGTTCCTCTGCCCCGCCGTGATCAGCCACATCGAGGGGATGGGCGTGGAGGAGAGCGCCGCCCTGATCGAGGCGTTGATGGACCACGCGACGCAGGAGCGATTCGTCTATCGGCACCAGTGGCGCGCCGGCGACCTCGTCATCTGGGACAACCGCTGCACCCTGCACACGGCGAGCCTCTTCGACCACGAGAAGTATCAGCGCCTCATGTTCCGCACGACGGTGGCCGGCGCGGCCTAGCGGAAGAGAAGCCCGTAGAGCGTCGCCACCACCTCGATGGCGATGAAGGAGGCGACCGCGATCTCCAGCATCAGCGAGCGCTGGCCCTGGATGAGCGAGAGCAGCGTCTGCATGATCTCGCCCACCATGACGAGCTTGCGTTCCAGCGCGGCACAGCGCTCGGGCAGTTCGAATTCGTCACTGAGGCGCTGGTGCAGGCGCTCCAGCTCGGGGTGCTCCCAGAGCAGGTCGGGCTTGTCGGCGGCCTGGATGCGGGCATTGGCGCGGCCGCGGGCGGCGAGTGCGGCGCCGATCGCGCGCATCAGCCCGCGCGAGAGGAAGCCGAGCCGCCCCTGCGCGCTGAGCCGCGCCACCACCGGCTCCATCCCGTCCAGCGTGCGGGCCAGCGCCATTTCCTGATGGCTGAGGGCCGCGCTCTTCGCCAGCACATCGGCCAGCAGGCCGAGGCGCGGGGCGGAGAGCTCCATCAGCCGGATCTCCCCCGTCTCGCTCACCTCGTCCCGCTCGGCGCCGCCCGAGACGCGGGCGGTCTCGGTCAGCGGGGCGGGCAGCGGATTGGCGATCCGGCCCCGGAGCTGGGCGAGCAGCGCCGCCTGCTCGGCCGCGCTCGCCTCGAAGGTGACCAGCGCCCCCCAGCGGAAGGCGAAGGCCGGGTGCGTGCCGCCGGCCAGCATCACCGGATCCGCGCCGCCCCCCGTGCCGCGGGAGAGGCCGCGCAGCTCCAGCCGCTCGCCCAGCAGCAGGGCGGTGGCGGTGAGGGCCGGCGCCGGGCTCAGCGCTGGCGCCAGGGCAGCTTGTCGGCCTTCCAGCCGGCGACATTGCCGCGATGCCCCTCATGGTCCACCGGCCCCTCGAAGCCATCGGCCACGTTGTAGGCATGCGGGAAGCCCGCATGCTGCGCCGCCTGGCCGGCCGCGAGGCTGCGCGCGCCGGAGCGGCAGATGTAGAAGACGTGGCTCTCGGCCGTCACGCCGGCCTTGCGGAGATGCTCGACGAAATGGCCGTTCACCTGCATCCCCGGAAAGACCTGCCAGGGGATCAGCACCACCTGCTTGCCGAGCGCCGACAGATCCGGCACGCCCACGAAATTCCACTCCGCATCGGTCCGCACATCCACCAGCACGGCGTTGGGGTCGCGCTCCAGCGCGGCCCAGGTGTCGGTGGGCGAGATGTCGGGCACTCCGGTCATGGTGTTCTCCTCAGGGTTGCCGAGAGAATGGGGAGTCCGGCGGGCGGCAGCAATGAGGGGGGTGCGAGGTCCCGCCCGCCCTGCTAGAGGGGCGGCCTTGCCTTCAGGGGAAAACGCCATGACGCCGCGCCGCCATCTGCTCCTCGCCACCGGAACCGCCGCCCTCGCTGCTCCCGGCGTGCTGCGCGCCCAGCCCGGCACGCGCCTCCGGCTGACGCTGGACTGGGCCTTCCAGTCGCCCAACGCCTTCGCCCTGGTGGCGCGGGAGCGCGGCTATTTCCGCGAGGCGGGCATTGATGTGCAGATCGATCGCGGCCAGGGCTCGGGCGGCGTGCCACCCGCGCTCGCCGCCGGCAGCCATGAGATGGGCTATGCCGACATCAACCCCGCCATCCGCTTCCTGGCGCAGAACCCCGATAGCGGGCTGATCTGCGTGGCCGTGCTGCATGACCGCGCGCCGCTCTGCGTCATCACCCGCGCCGATGGGCCGATCCGCACGCCGAAGGACCTGGAGGGCCGCCGCCTGGCCGCGCCGGACTTCGATTCCGGCCGGCAGCTCTTCCCCGCCTTCGCCCGGGCCGCGGGGGTGGATGCGGGCCGCGTCACCTTCCTCTCGGTGGCGCCGGCGCTGCGCGAGCCCATGCTGGTGCGGCGCGAGGTGGATGGGGTGACCGGCTTCGTCACCACCTCCGCCCTGGCGCTGAAGGGCATCGGGCTGCAGATCCCGCAGCAGCGGATCATGATGTATTACGACCACGGGCTGAACCTCTATGGCGGCGCCCTGCTCACCACCCGCGCCTATGCCGAGCGCAACCCGGCCGTGGTGCGCGGCGCCGTCGCCGCCCTGATCCGCGGCTTCCGCGATACGCTGGCGAATCCCGCTGGCATGATCCAGGTGCTGCGCCAGGTGGAGCCGCTGACCGATGCGGCCCTCGAGATGGAACGCCACCAGCTCAATGTCGAGCGCGTGATCATGACCGACAATGTCCGCGCCAACGGCCTCTCGGCCGTGGACATGACCCGGATGCAGACCGGCATCGCGGCGGTGGAGGGGGCCTTCAACCTGCCCGCGCGGGTCCAGGCCGGGCAGTTCTACCTGCCCGACTTCCTGCCGCCCGCGGAACAACGCCGCATCTGAATGCTTCCCGGGCGGCAGCGCGGCGCGGCCGCCCGATTCCGAGGCAGCCCGGGCGCGGCGCACCCATCCCCCCGCATGCGCGTGGTGGGAAGCGCCGGCCCAGGCTGCTAGCTCTCGGCGAAGCCGAGACCCCAGGACAGCCCGGAGCCCCGCATGACCCGCCCCTTCGTCGAGATCGATCGCGTCGCCATGCGCTATGGCGGGGTCGAGGGCACGCTCGCCCTGCAGGATTGCAGCCTGAACGTGGAGAAGGGCGAGTTCATCGCGGTGGTCGGCCCCTCGGGCTGCGGCAAATCCACGCTGATGCGCCTGGTCTCCGGCCTCTGGCCCGCGACGGACGGCAATGTGGTGGTGGCGGGCGAGGAGGTGGACCGGCCCCTCTCCCTCGTCGGCATGGCCTTCCAGAACCCGACGCTGCTGCCCTGGCGCAGCATCCTGGACAACGTGATGCTGCCGCTGGAAGTGGTGCCCGAGCACCGCAAGCGCCTCCGCGCCGAGCGCGCCAAATACGAGCAGAAGGCGCTGGACCTGCTGAAGCTGGTGGGCCTCGAGGGCTTCGGCGCGAAATACCCCTACCAGCTCTCGGGCGGCATGCAGCAGCGCACGAGCCTGTGCCGCGCGCTGATCCATGAGCCGCCCCTGCTGATGCTGGACGAGCCCTTCTCCGCGCTCGACGTCTTCACGCGCGAGGATCTCTGGGACGTGCTGCAGCAGGTCTGGATGGCGCGGAAGCCCACCGTCATCCTGGTGACGCATGACCTGCGCGAGGCCTGCTATCTGGCCGACCGCGTGCTGGTGATGAGCGCGCGGCCCGGCCGCATCATCGCCGAACGCAAGGTGCCCTTCGCCCGGCCGCGCACGCAGGAGACGATGGTGGAGCCCGAATTCACGAAGCTGGTGGCCGAGCTGCGCGGCTTCATCGCGCTCGCCCGCAAGGGGGAGGAGGTCACCTGATGTCGAGCAAGGCGCAAACCCGCATCGAGGCGATGGCCGCCTCGGCCCGCCGCCGCCGCACGCTGCAGGCCTGGCTGCCCTGGCTGGTCATCGCCGGCACCTTCCTGGCCTGGGAGTTGGCGACGGACCTGTTCGGCATTTCCACCTTCATCCTGCCCGCGCCGAGCGACGTCTTCGCGGCCGCAGTGAAGTGGTGGAAGCCGCTGCTGGATGACAGCATCCACACCCTGCTTTCCACCCTGGCGGGCTTCGGGCTCGCCGTGGTGGCGGGGCTGCTGCTGGGCATCGCCATCGGCTCCTCCACCCTGGTCTACAAGGGGCTGTATCCCCTGCTGATCGCCTTCAACTCCATCCCCAAGGTGGCGGTGGTGCCGGTGCTGATCATCTGGTTCGGCATCGGTGTCTGGCCCGCGATCATCACGGCCTTCCTGATCAGCTTCTTCCCGATCGTCGTGAATGTCGCGACCGGCATCGCCACCGTGGAGCCGGAATTGCGGGACGTGCTGCGCGCACTCGGCGCCAAGCCCTCCGACATCATCCGTAAGGTCGGCCTGCCGCGCGCCATGCCCTATTTCTTCGCCTCGCTGAAGATCGCGATCACGGTGGCCTTCGTGGGCTCGATCATCGCCGAGAGCGTGGCACCCAATGCCGGCATCGGGCGGCTGATGATGGTGGCCTCCTCCCGCTTCGACGTGCCCCTGGTGTTCGCCGGGCTGATCGTGACGGGGATGATGGGCATCATGCTCTACTGGATCGCCGAGTTCATCGAGCGGCGCACCACGGGCTGGGCGACGCGCGGGCAGGACGCGCAGAACTTCACGCCGGGAGGTTAAGGGGTTAACCCGGGCGCATGCGCCTCGGATTCCTCACCCCCTCCTCCAACACCGTCCTCGAGCCGGCCATGGCCTGGCTGCTGCGCGACGCCCCCGAGATCACCGCGCATTTCGCGCGGTTCCGGGTGCTCGCCATCAACCTGGGCGAGGCGGCGAACCAGCAATTCGACCCCGCCCCCGTGCTGGCGGCGGCCGAGATGCTGGCCGATGCGAAGGTGGATTCCATCTGCTGGGCCGGCACCTCGGGCAGCTGGCTCGGCTTCGCGCAGGATGAGGCGCTCTGTGCCGCCATCACCGCCCGCACCGGGATCCCGGCGACCACGGCGACGCTGGCGCTGCGGGATTCGCTGCGCCTGGCGGGGATGACCCGCCTCGCGCTCGTCACGCCCTATCTCGCCGATGTGCAGGCCGCGATCATCGCGAACCTGACGCGCGAGGGCTTCGCCGTGACGGCGGAGCGGCACCTGGAGGATCCGGGCAATTACAGCTTCGCCCTGCACGGTGCGGCGAAGGTGGGCGCCCTGATGGAATCCGCCGTGGCCGAGGCGCCGACTGAGGCGGTGGCCATCCATTGCACCAATTTCCGCGGCCTGCCGGCGGCGCGGGAGATCGAGGAGCGGCATGGCGTCATGGTTGTGGATTCGGTGGCCGCTTCGCTCTGGGGTGGCGTCCGGGCGGCGGGCGGGGCGCAACCCCGGCGCGAGGATCGGCTGTTTCGACTCGGATAACGTGAATAATCTCTTTTTTGATTAAAAATTGGTTGCGAGATTCAGGTCCTGGTTGTATCCAGGGCCATGCTTCTCGCTCCGCCCCCTCGCCTCCCCTGGCTCCTCGGCGCGCCGCAGGACCTCTCCTTCCTCTGGGCCACGCCGGAGCCCGCCCCGGCGCTCGCGCCCCGGCCGCCGGCCAGCCTGCCCGAGCCCGCAGCGATGCAGCCCGCGCTGATCATGCCCCTGCCCCCGACGGGGCTGGAGGCGCTGCCGCCCACGCCCGCCGCCATGCCCCCGCCGCCCGTGGCGCCGGAGCCGGTGGCCCCGCGGTCCGCGATCCCGGAGCCGGCGATCCCGGAGCCTGTCGTCCTGGTGCCAGCGATGCCACTCGCCCTCCCGGCCGGGCCCCTGCCGCCGGGCTTGCCGCCCGCGCTGCCCACCCTGCCAGCGGAACCGCCGCTGCCCCCCATTGCAGCCCCCGGCCCCCAGCCCTTCGCGGATGATGTGGTGGCGCTGCTCGATGCGCTCTGGGCCGCGCGGCCGCCCGTGCCGGAGGACCTCCCGCCGCTGCCGGCGCCCCCCTTGGCGTGGTTAATGTAATAACATAACGTTTCGGATGATCACCATGTGAGTCCATCCGATGCACCCAGTCCTTCGCCTTTCCGCCGCCGCCCTCGGCCTCGGCGCGACCCTCCTTCCCGCCCGCGCGGAGGAGGCGGTGGAGGTGCCGGACACGGTGGTGCAGGCCCGCCGCCTCGATGCGGCGCGCAACACCATCTCCCCCACCCTCGGCGCCACCGTCTCCACGCTCGACCGCAACGCCATCGAGGGGCTGCCCCAGGGCGTGCAGGCGCCGATCAACGAATTGCTGCTCACCTTCCCCGGCGTGGTGCAGGACAGCTTCGGCGAGATCCACATCCGCGGTGAGCACCGCAACCTGCAATACCGCATCAATGGCGTGACCATCCCCGAGGGCATCCAGGGCTTCGGCGCCTTCCTGGATGCGCGCGGGGTGCGCTCGCTCTCACTGCTGACGGGCTCGCTGCCCGCGCAGTTCGGGTACCGCACCGGCGGCGTGGTGGATGTGAACCTGATTTCGGGCGCCTCCAACCCCGGCGGCTGGGCCAGCATCTATGGCGGCAGCTTCCGCACCTTCCAGCCCTCCATCGGCTATGCCGGCGTGTTCGACGGCTGGGACGTCTTCGCCATGGGCACGGCGAAGCAGAGCCTGCAGGGGATCGAGCCGCCGACCGGCTCCTACGATTCCATCCACAACCGCACCAACCAGTATCGCGGCCTGCTCTCCGTCTCGCGGCCGGTCACGGAATCCACGCGCATCAGCTTCATCGGCGGCGCCTCGGCCAACCGCTTCCAGATGCCGAACAATCCGGGCCAGCCGCAGGAATACCCGGTGAACGGCATCACCGATTTCGACAGCGCCCGGCTGAACGCGCATCAATGGGAGCGCAACCAGTTCGGCATCGTGGCGCTGCAGGGCAGCGAGGCCGCGCTGGACTGGCAGGTGGCGGGATTCGCGCGCCGTTCCTCCACCAAATACATCCCGGATGTGCAGGGGGAGCTCGCCTTCAACGGCGTGGCGTCCGGCATCCAGCGACTGTCCCAGGCGGCGGGCGTGCAGGCCGATGCTTCCTACCGGCTCAATGCGGAGCACACGCTGCGCTTCGGCCTGATGACGATGGCCGAGCGCGTGCGCGCCTGGAACACCTCCTTCGTCTTCCCCATCGATGCGGATGGCGAGGTGCTGGACGCGCAATTCCCGGTCATCAACAACAACAGCCGCACCTCCTGGCTCTATGGCATCTACCTGCAGGATGAGTGGCGCATCACCGACCGCTTCACGCTGAATTTCGGCCTGCGCGGCGACTATGCCGACCAGGCGGTGCAGGCGGGCCAGGTCTCGCCGCGCATCAACGCCGTCTGGCGCCCCTGGGACGGCACGACGCTCACCCTCGGCTATGCGCGCTACTTCACGCCGCCCGCCCAGGACCTCATCACGCCCTTCACCGTCGGCCAGTTCGCGGACACGACCGGCGCGCCGCCGGGCACCACCGGCGCCACGCCGCGGCCCGAGCGCAGCAACTACTTCTCGGCCGGCATCTCGCAGCGCGTCACGCCCGAGCTCACCCTCGGCAGCAATGCCTGGTACAAGCAGGCGACGGACATGCTGGACCTTGGCCAGTTCGGCCGGGCGCTGGTCTTCACGCCCTTCAACTACGCGCGCGGGCAGAGCTACGGCATCGAGTTCACCGGCCAATGGACGACGGAGCGGCTCAGCGTCTTCGCCAACCTCACCCTCTCGCGCGCCACGGGCACCAATATCCGCAGCAGCCAGTTCAACTTCGACCCGGAGGAGCTGAGCTACATCGCGGGCAAATATGTCCGCACCGACCATGACCAGCTCATCACCGCCTCGGGCGGCATCAGCTATCGCCCCTGGGAGGGGGCGCGCGCCTCGGCCACCGCCTTCTACGGCAACGGGCTGCGGCGCGGCTTCGCCAACAGCGAGAAGCAGCCCGCCTATGCCACGATGAACCTCGGTTTCGCGCAGGAATTCCGCGCCTATGACGGTGGCGCCTGGACCGCGCGCGTGGACCTGATCAACGTGACGGACCAGGTGGTGCAGCTGCGCGACGGCTCGGGCATCGGCGTCGGCGCGCCGCAATTCCTGCCGCGCCGTGCCATCTATGCGGGTCTGTCGCGCGCCTTCTGAGCCGCCCCCTTGCGGCGTGGCCGCGATCCGCGCGAGCCTTCGCCCATGAGCGATTGGCAGGCCCGCGCGGGCACCGTCTTCACCACCCGCAAGCAGCCGGCGACCGGCGCGCGGGGCATGGTCGTCACCAACCACCCGGCGGCGAGTGCCGCCGGCGCGCAGATGCTGGCGGAAGGCGGCAATGCGGTGGATGCCGCCGTCGCCGCCATCCTCGCCCTTTCGGTCTGCGAGCCGATGATGGTGGGGCTCTTCGGCGGCGGGCTGATGCATCTCGCGCATCCGGACGGCACGCATGAGGTGCTGGACGGCATGGCCTGCGCCCCCTTCGCCGCGCGCCCCGAAATGTTCGAGGGTCGCGAGCCGCATCGCCAGTTGCGCGGCGGGCAATCCGTGGCCGTGCCGGCCAACCTGCTCGCCTGGGAGGCGGCGCTCAAGCGGCATGGGCGCTTCTCCATGGCCGATGTGATCGCGCCCGCCATCCGGCTGGCCGAACGCGGCTTCACCGTCTCGGGCTATCTCAACGAGTGCATCCAGGAGACGGCGCCGGACCTCGCGCTGGATTCCGGCATGGCGCGGCTCTTCCTGCCGGACGGCGCGCCGCTCGCGCCCGGCGCCCGGCTGGTGAACGCCGCGCTCGGCGAGACGCTGCGCGCCATCGCGGCCGAGGGCGCGGATGCGCTGCATCAGGGCGACCTCGGCACCTCGGCCAGCCACGACCTGGCGCGCAAGGGCGGCATCATCACGACGGATGACCTGGCGGCGGCCAAGGTGATCCGGCGCGAGGCGGTGCGCGGCACCTATCGCGGCATCGAGATCTATGGCCCGCCGCCCCCCTCGGCCGGCGGCGTGCATGTGCTGCAGATGCTGAACCTGCTGGAGGCCTATGACATCGCCGCCAGCGGCTTCGGCACGCCGCAGACGCTGCACCTGATCGCGGAAGCCTTGCGGATGGCCTTCGCCGACCGCGCGGTGGCGACGGCGGACCCGGCCTTCCTGAAGGTTCCGGTGGCGCGCCTGATCAGCAAGGAATACGCGGCCGAGCGCCGCGCCTTCCTCGACCTCGCGCGCGCCCAGACCTGGGTCGCGGGCCTTTCCAACCGCGAGAGCGCCAACACCACGCACATCACGGTAGCCGACCATGAAGGGCGGATCGCCTGCTGCACCCACACCATCAACAGCCTCTTCGGCGCGAAGATCCTGCTGCGCGAGAGCGGGCTGATCCCGAACAACTACATGGCGCTGTTCGACCCCCGCCCCGGCCTCGCGCAGTCCATCGAGCCGGGCAAGCGCGTCACCACCTCCATGTCGCCGCTGATCCTGCGGCGCGAGGGCAAGCCCTGGGCGGCGCTGGGCCTGCCGGGCGGCTTGCGGATCTTCGCCTCGACCTTCCAGGCGGTGATGAACCTGGTGGATCACGGCATGTCGGTGCAGGAGGCGGTGGAGGCGCCGCGCGCCTGGACCATGGGCGGGCCCCTGGAGCTGGAGCCCGGCTTCGGCGCGGAGACGCGCGATGCGCTGGCCGGGATGGGGCATGAGCCGCTGGCCGTGCCGCATGTCGCGGGCGGCATGGGGGCGATCCGTTTCCATGAGGACGGGATCATGGAGGGCGCCTCCTGCTGGCGGGCGGATGGCGCGCCGGTGGGCATCGGCGGCGGGCCGGCCTCGCCGGGCGTGCGCTTCTTCCCGGATGTGGTGAAGTAGTTTCGTGATGCCCCCGGGCGCCGGGCGCGCCCGGTGGTTGGCGCTCATGGGCGGCGCCGGCCGCGGTGCGGCCGGATCGTCGGGCAAGGGCGATCATGGGGCGCGCCCGTTGGAGATCGCGTGGCACGGCGCTAGAAGCCCCGCATGACGACACAGCCGCTCAGCTTCCAGGACATGATCCTGACCCTGCACCGCTACTGGGCGGCGCAGGGCTGCCTCATCCTTCAGCCCTATGACATGGAGATGGGGGCCGGCACCTTCCACCCGGCGACCACACTGCGGGCGCTGGGGCCGAAGCCCTGGTCGGCCGCCTATGTGCAGCCCTCGCGCCGGCCCTCCGACGGGCGCTATGGCGAGAACCCGAACCGGCTGCAGCACTACTACCAGTATCAGGTCATCATGAAGCCGAGCCCGCGCGACCCGCAGGCGCTGCTGCTGGAGAGCTACAAGGCGCTTGGCCTCGATCCGGCGCTGCACGATATCCGCTTCGTCGAGGATGACTGGGAAAGCCCGACGCTGGGCGCCTGGGGCCTGGGCTGGGAGGTCTGGTGCGACGGGATGGAGGTGACGCAGTTCACCTATTTCCAGCAGGTGGGCGGCATCCCCTGCGAGGTCCCGTCCTGCGAGCTGACCTACGGGCTGGAGCGCCTGGCCATGTACATCCAGGGCGTCGAGAACGTCTATGACCTCGACTTCAACGGCCGCGGCGTGACCTATGGCGAGGTGTTCCACCGCGCCGAGGTGGAATACAGCGCCCACAACTTCGAACATGCCGACGTGACGCTGCTGAAGCGGCAATTCGAGGAGGCGGAGCAGGAATGCCACGCCCTCGTCGCGCGGAGCCTGGCGCTGCCCGCCTATGACCACTGCATCAAGGCGAGCCACCGCTTCAACCTGCTGGATGCGCGCGGCGCCATCAGCGTGACCGAGCGCGCCGCCTATATCGGCCGCGTGCGCGCGCTGGCGAAGGCCTGCTGCGAAAGCTGGCTGGAAGGGGCCGCCTGACCATGCCCGAATTGCTCATCGAACTCCTCACCGAGGAAATCCCCGCGCGCATGCAGGCGCGGGCCGCCGAAGACCTGTGCCGCCTCATCAAGCCGGCCCTGGCGCCCCTGCTCCAGGGCGAGGCGCGCGGCTTCCATGGCCCGCGCCGCATCGGCCTCGTCGCCGACATGGCCCTCTCCGCCGAGACGGCGGCGAAGGAGGAGCGCGGGCCGCGCATCGGCGCGCCGGAACAGGCGCTGGCCGGCTTCCTCAAGAAGCACAACGCGACGGCGGACATGCTGGTCGAGCAGAACGGCTTCCTGGTCCTCGTGAAGCCGGGCGAGACCATCACGGCCGAGGCACTGCTGATGAAGGCGCTGCCCGAGCTTCTCTGGGCCTTCCCCTGGCCCAAGAGCATGCGCTGGGGCGTCAGCCAGTTCACCTGGGTGCGCCCCCTGCAGCGCATCCTCTGCCTGCTGGGCGGGCGCGTGGTGCCGGTCCGCCTCGCCCGCGGCGAGGATGCCGCGCATCGCCTCATCGCGAGCGACGTGACCGAGGGCCACCGCGTGCATGCGCCGGGCGCCATCACCGTGGCCGGCCATGCCGACTACCTGGCGCAGCTGCGCGCGCATTACGTGGTGGCCGACGCCGCCGAGCGCCTGGCGATGATCCGCGAGGGCGTCGCAGCACTCGCCGCCGAAAAGGGGCTGGAGGTGGTGCCCGATGAGGGCCTGCTGGCCGAGGTCGCGGGCCTCGTCGAATGGCCGGTGCCGCTGCTGGGCCGCATTGACGACGCCTTCATGGACCTGCCGCCCGAGGTGATGCGCACCTCCATGCGCGTGAACCAGCGCTATTTCGCGCTGCGCCACCCCGATGGCCGGGCCGCGCCCTGGTTCGCGCTGGTGGCGAACATCTCCGCGAGTGATGGCGGCGCGGCGCTGGTGGCCGGGAATGAGCGCGTGCTGCGCGCCCGCCTCTCCGATGCGCGCTTCTTCTGGGACCAGGACCGCAAGCAACGCCTGGAAGATTTCCTGCCGAAGCTGGAGGGCGTGGTCTTCCACGCCAAGCTCGGCACCCAGGCGCAGCGCGTCGAGCGCATCGCGAAGCTCGCGGCGCACCTGGCCCCCATGGTCGGCGCCGATCCGGCCCTGGCGGACCGCGCGGCCCGGCTGGCCAAGGCGGACCTCGCCTCGGGCATGGTCGGCGAATTCCCGGAATTGCAGGGCATCATGGGCGGCTACTACGCCCGCCTGCAGGGCGAGGATCCGCGCGTGGCCGATGCCATCGCCCAGCATTATCGCCCGCTGGGGCCGACCGACGAGGTGCCGCGGGAGCCGGTGGCGATCGCCGTCGCGCTGGCCGACAAGATCGATCAGCTGGCCGGCTTCTTCATCATCGGCGAGAAGCCGAGCGGCAGCGGCGATCCCTATGCCCTGCGGCGCGCGGCCCTCGGCCTCATCCGGATCGTGCGCGAGGCGCGGCTCAGGCTTCCCCTGCGCGTGCCCTTCCTGGAGCACAGCGCGGCCGTGATCGGCCAGATCTACAACACCCATGTCACCGCCGCGCAGCATGAGCTGGACCGGCTGGACGAGGCCTTCCCCTGGCTCGGGCTCAAGGCGCTGCCGATCGGCGGCAATGTCATCCCGGAGGAGGAGGGGCACGGCCCGCTCTATCGCTACGCCCAGTACCGGGACGAGACGAGCGGCGCGCTGCGCGAATTCATCGCCGAGCGCCTGCGCGTCCAGCTCCGCGCCGAGGGCGCCCGGCATGACATCATCGCCGCCAGCCTGGTCGGCGATGACGACATCCTGCGCATCCTGGCCCGCGCGGATGCGCTGCAGGGCCTGGTCGAGTCGGAGGACGGCACCAACCTGTTGGCCGCCTACAAGCGCGCCCAGAACATCCTCCGCATCGAGGAGAAGAAGGACGGCCCGCATGGCGGCCCGGTGGACGAGGCGCTGCTGGCCCTGCCGCAGGAGCAGGCGTTGAACGCGGCCCTCACCTCGGCCGAGGCCAGCGTCGCAATGGCCCTGGAGGCCGAGGATTTCGCCGCCGCCATGGGCAGCCTCGCCGCGCTGCGCGCCCCGGTGGATGCCTTCTTCGAGTTGACCATGGTCAATGATCCGGTCCCCTCGTTACGGCAGAACCGTTTGCGGCTATTGTCACGGCTCAGGCGCGCCATGGACCAAGTGGCGGACCTGTCCAAGATCGAATCCTGAAGGAAACTCGGATGACCCAGTGGGTGTACAGCTTCGGCGCGGGGCACAATGAAGGCCGCGCCGACATGCGCAACCTGTTGGGCGGCAAGGGCGCCAACCTGGCCGAGATGGCCAGCATCGGCCTGCCCGTCCCCCCCGGCTTCACCATCACGACCGAGGTCTGCACCTACTACTACGACCACGGCCAGCAATACCCGGCCGACCTGAAGGCGGCGGTCAACGCCGCCCTCGCGCGGGTGGAAGAGGCCGTGGGCCTGAAGTTCGGCGACACCGAACGGCCGCTGCTCGTCTCCGTCCGCTCGGGCGCCCGCGTCTCCATGCCCGGCATGATGGACACGGTGCTGAACCTCGGCCTGAACGACCAGACGGTGGAGGGCCTGGCCCGCGCCTCGGGCGATGCCCGCTTCGCCTGGGACAGCTATCGCCGCTTCATCCAGATGTTCGGCGCCGTGGTGCTGAACGTGGACCATCACCAGTTCGAGGACATCATCGAGGGCGTGAAGCTCGACCGCGGCGTGGCCGAGGACACGGCGCTGACCGCCGAGGACTGGAAGGTCGTGGCCAGCGGCTACAAGGACGTGGTGGCGGAAGCGACCGGCAAGCCCTTCCCGCAGGACCCGCATGACCAGCTCTGGGGCGCCATCGGCGCGGTCTTCGGCTCCTGGATGAACGCCCGCGCCAACACCTATCGCCGCCTGCACGACATCCCGGCGAGCTGGGGCACGGCGGTCAACGTCCAGGCCATGGTGTTCGGCAATATGGGCGAGGATTGCGCGACGGGCGTCTGCTTCACGCGCGACCCCTCGACCGGCGAGAACATGTTCTACGGCGAGTACCTGGTGAACGCGCAGGGCGAGGATGTGGTGGCCGGCATCCGCACGCCGCAGCCCATGTCGTCGCTCCGCGCCAAGCCCGGCGAGAAGCCGATGGAAGAGGTGATGCCCGCCGCCTACCAGGAACTCGTCCGCGTCCGCGACGTGCTGGAGAAGCACTACAAGGACATGCAGGACATCGAGTTCACGGTGCAGCAGAACAAGCTCTACATGCTGCAGACGCGCAACGGGAAGCGCACCGCGGCCGCCTCGCTCAAGATCGCGGTGGACATGTGCGCCGAGGGGCTGATCGACAAGACGGAGGCCATCAAGCGCGTCGCCCCCGGCTCGCTCGACCAGCTGCTGCACCCGACGCTGGACCCGAAGGCGCCGCGCAAGCTGCTGAGCAAGGGCCTGCCCGCCTCGCCTGGTGCCGCCTGCGGCGTGGTGGTGTTCAGCTCGGACGAGGCCGAGATGCGCTCGCAGAAGGGCGAGAGCGTCATCCTGGTCCGCATCGAGACGAGCCCGGAGGACATCCACGGCATGCACGCGGCCCGCGGCATCCTCACCACGCGCGGCGGCATGACCAGCCACGCCGCCGTGGTGGCGCGCGGCATGGGCCGGCCCTGCGTGGCCGGTGCGGGCGGCATCGCGGTGGATTACGCGGCACAGGCGCTCTCGGCCGGCGGGCATGTCGTCCGCGCGGGTGACGTCGTGACGCTGGATGGCGCGACGGGTGAGATCTTCCTCGGCTCCGTGCCGATGATCGAGCCCAAGCTCTCGGGCGATTTCGCCAAGCTGATGGAATGGGCCGATGGCGTGCGCCGCATGAAGGTGCGCGCCAATGCCGAAACCCCGCTCGATGCCGAGACGGCGCGCAAGTTCGGCGCCGAGGGCATCGGCCTCTGCCGCACCGAGCACATGTTCTTCGACCCCGCGCGCATCGGCGCGGTGCGCCAGATGATCATGGCCGAGCACGAGGATGGCCGTCGCGCGGCGCTGGCCAAGCTGCTGCCCTTCCAGCGCAGCGACTTCACCGAGCTGTTCCGCATCATGGCCGGCCTGCCGGTGACCATCCGCCTGCTCGACCCGCCGCTGCACGAATTCCTGCCCCACACGGAGGAGGAGATCGCCGAAGTGGCCGTCGGCCTTGGCGTCGAGGCCTCGGCCATGCAGCGCCGCGCGGCCGATCTCTCGGAAGCCAACCCGATGCTGGGCCATCGCGGCTGCCGCCTCGGCATCTCCTACCCCGAGATCTACGAGATGCAGGCCCGCGCCATCTTCGAGGCGGCCATCGCCGTCGCGAAGGAGACCGGCACGGCGCCGATCCCCGAGATCATGATCCCGCTCGTCATGTCCAAGCGCGAGCTGGACATCACCCGCGGGCAGGTGGAGGGCATCGCGGCGCAGGTCTTCGCCGAGGCGGGCACCACCATCGAATACATGGTGGGCACCATGATCGAACTGCCGCGCGCCTGCCTGACCGCCGACTCCATCGCCGAATCCGCCGATTTCTTCAGCTTCGGCACCAACGACCTGACGCAGACCACCTTCGGCCTCTCGCGCGATGACGCCGGCAAGTTCCTGCCGGCCTATGTCGAGAAGAACATCATCCCGAAGGACCCCTTCGTCTCCATTGATCCGGAAGGCGTCGGCGCCCTGGTGAAGATCGCCGCCAAGAAGGGCCGGCGCGTGAAGCCGGGCCTCAAGCTCGGCATCTGCGGCGAGCATGGCGGCGACCCGGCCTCGGTGCAGTTCTGCGAGACGGTGAAGCTCGACTACGTCTCCTGCTCGCCCTACCGCGTGCCCGTCGCCCGCCTCGCGGCGGCGCAGGCCGCGCTGGACAGCGCGGGCCGGACCGACCGGACGGCGTGACCGCGGGGGCTTTGCCCCCGCACCCCCACCAAAGGCCGAGGCCTTTGGAAACCACTCATGGGGATTTGAGAGAGGGGCCCGCGCTCGCGCCGGGCCCTTCGCAGGCGGTTCGCGGGCATCGCCCCCGTGCTGTTTACCCGCATCCGGCCGCCAATGCCGCGCGGGCCCGGCCGCCGGCAGAGGCGCCGGGCAGCGCTGCGGCGTCGGCGGCCACGGGCAGCAGCGCGGCCATGTCCACGCCGGTCGCAACCCCCATGCGTTCGAACATCCACACCACATCCTCGGTCGCGACATTGCCGGTGGCCCCTGGGGCGAAGGGGCAGCCGCCCAGGCCGCCGGCAGCGGCGTCGAAGATCCGCACACCCGCCTGCCAGGCCGCATAGGTGGAGGCAAGGCCCATCCCGTAGGTGTCATGCGCGTGATAGGCCCAGGCGCCAACCTCCGGACAGGCCGCCATGGCGCTCGCCGAGAGTTCCGCCACGTGGTCGGGCGTGGCCCGGCCGGTCGTGTCGCAGAGGCAGATTTCCACATCGGGCCGCAGGGCCGCGAGCCGGCGGATCAGGTCCAGCACGGGGGCGACTTCCATCTTCCCGTCGAAGGGGCAGTCAAAGGCGGTGGCAAGGTTGATGCGCAGCGCGATGCCATCGGGCAGCGCCTCCAGCATCCGCGCGTAGTCCTCGGCCGATTCCGCGACGGAGCGGCGGACATTGCTGCGGTTATGCGCCTCGGAGGCGGAGAGGACATAGACCAGGAAGGGCGCCCCGGCCGCCACCGCGTCACGCGCGCGCTTTGCCGTGGGCACCAGCACCTGCGGGCGCAGGCCACGCAGTGCGGCGGCCACCTCCAACAATTCCGCCGTGTCGCGCAGCTGGGGGATGGCGGTGGCGCTGACGAAGGAACCGATCTCGATCCGCCGCAACCCGGCGGCGGCCAGGCGGCGGATATAGGCCGCCTTGGTTTCCGTCGGGATCCAGGGACCGATGGGCTGGAACCCGTCGCGCGGCGCGACCTCGACGATCTCGACGGACTTGGTCATCAGCACACCCCTTCCTGCCGCATCTTGGCGATCTCACCCTCGGAGAGCCCGAGCAGCCCGCCGAACACCTCGTCATTATGGGCACCCACCGGCGGCCCGGCCCAGCGGATCGCGCCGGGATCATCGGGCAGCAAGGGCACGATGCCCGGATGCAGCATGGGGCCGAGCGTCGAATCCTCGACCTCACGCACCATGCCGCGATGGCGGAATTGCTCATCGGCCGCGCAATCGGCGGCCGTATAGGCGCGCGTCGCCGGGATATCCGCCGCCGCCAGCATGCGTTCGAGTTCGGCCGCCTCGTGCAGCGCGGTCCAGGCGCCGATCTCCGCGTCGAGCGCCGCGACATTCGCGCAGCGTGCCTGGTTGCCGCGATAGCCCGGCTCCTCGGCCATCCCGGGCCGCCCCATGAGCGTGGCGAGCTTCTGGAAGAGCGGATCTGAATTGGCGGCGATCAGCACCCATTGCCCGTCGCGGGAGCGATAGGCATTGGTCGGTGCCGCCGTGGCGATGCCGCCGCCCGTGGGCTGCCGCACGGTGCCGAGCGCACCGTATTCGGGCAGCGCGCCCTCCAGCAGGCTAAGGATGCTTTCCGTCAATGCGACGTCCAGGCTGCGCCCGCGCCCATCGCCGTGCCGGGTGGCATCGCGGCGCCAGAGCGCGGCCATGAGGCCGAAGGCCGCGTAGATGCCGGCCACGCTGTCGCCGATGCTGATTCCGGTGCGCACGGGCGGGAGGTCGGTGGTCCCCGGGGCATGGTTCGTCAGGTGGCGCAGGCCGCCGATCGCCTCGCCGATCACGCCGAAGGCGGCGCGGTCCCGCTGCGGACCATCCTGCCCGTAGCCCGAGATGCGGGCGATGACGAGGTCGGGCCGGGCTTCGCGCAGGGCGGCTTCCGAGAAGCCCAGCCGGTCGAGCTGGCCGGGGCGGAAATTCTCCACCAGCGCGTCGCTCTCGCCCACGAGGCGCAGCACGATCTCGCGCGCGCGGGGCTTTTTCAGATCGAGCGTGATGCAGCGCTTGTTGCGGCCATGCACGCTCCACCAGGCCGATTGGCCCTTGTGGCGGGCGCCCCATTGCCGCACGGGGTCGCCCGCGCCGGGCGGTTCCACCTTGATGACATCGGCGCCGAGATCGCCCAGCAGCCGCGTGCAGAAAGGGGCAGCCACGAAATGGCCGAGTTCGAGGATGCGCAGCCCGGCGAGCGGGCCGCCCGTGGTGTCAGGCATATTCGGAGACCTCCACCAGATTGCCGTCGGGGTCGCGCAGGTAGAGCGAGGTGATGGGCCCCGTGGCCCCGGTGCGCGGCACCGGGCCGAGTTCGATGGTGAATCCTTCGCGCCGCAGATGCGCCTCGACCTCGACGAGCGGGACGGCGCTGATCAGGCAGATGTCGGCGCTGCCCCGGGTGGGTTGGCTCGCGCGCGGCAGGACGGGCTCGCCCGCGGCCTCGTGCAGGTTGATCTTCTGCCGGCCGAAGACCAACGCGTGCCGGCCGGCGCCGAAGACTTCGTCCCGCATGCCCAGGCCGCGGCTGTAGAAATCAATGCTGCGCGCGAGATCCGCGACGGTGAGGACCAAATGGTCCAGGCGGTCCATCATCTTGCCATTCCCTGCCCTGCCGGGGCGGGCGAACCATGTCGGGCGCGGCGTGGCCGCGCCATTCCTCTTTCGGCAAGTCAGGCTTCGCGAGACGGGAAGGGGCGCCCAAGCAGATGTGCGGCCAGCAGGCGCGCAGCGGCCGGCAGCGCCTCGGCATCGGCGCGGACGCAGAGGGTGAGCGGGCGTGTGGCCCAGGGCTCCTCCAGCGGGCGGGCGATGAGCGTTCCGCCCAGCGCGCGCGCATCGGTCGCCGTGTCGGGCAGGATGGCGACGCCAAGCCCGGCCTCCACCATGCGCCTGACACCGTCGAAACTGCCGACACCCACGCGCTCACGCAGCGTGAGGCCCAGCGCCTCCGCCTCGCGCCGGTAGAGCTGCTGCAGCGCGGAGGCGGCGGAGAGGCCGACGAAGGGCTCGGCCGCGACATCGGCGAAGCGCAGCGGCGCGGCGTGGGCAGCGAGCGGATGCCCCACCGGCAGCAGCGCCACCAGCCGGTCCTCGCGCCAGGGGATGAGGCGTACTTCCGGCAGGCCGCCCCGCACCGTGCCGGAGCCCAGGCCGAGATCGGCCGCGCCGGTGCGCACGGCGTGCAGGATGTCGGCGGTGAAACGCTCCTCCAGCGAGACCTCGATGCCCGGATGGGCATCGAGGAAGCCGGCGAGCGCCTCGGGCAGGTGGCCGGAGATGGCGGAGATGTTGGCGTGCAGCCGCACATGGCCGCGCGCGCCAGCGGCGAAGGCCTCGACATCGGCGAAGGCGCGGTCGAGCAGCTCGAAAAGCGGGCCGAGATGGCGCAGCAGCGCCTGGCCCGCCGCTGTGGGTTCCACGCCACGATCATGCCGGCGCAGGAGGGGCGTGCCGAGGCGCGCCTCCATCTCCGCGACGCGTCGGCTGAGGGCGGAGAGGGCCAGGCGCTCGCGCTCGGCGGCGCGGGCCAGGCTGCGCTCCTCCACCGACGCCTTGAAGACGCGCAGGGTCACGAGGTCCAGCCCGAGGGCCGCCCAAGGCAATGGCGTTCTGGACATGCAATCCCCTCCGTGGCGAGCCGGCGCGCCCGGAGGTTAGGCCCTCGGCGCCCCGCGGGGAATCACGGAGCGCGTCAGGCCGCCCTCACACCCGCCGCACGTTCCAGAACACCGGGATGCCGCCCGGCTGCATCACGCCGGTCAGGTTGCGGCGGTGCGCCAGCGGCTGGAAGAACTGGCCGAGCGGGATATAGGGCACGTCCTCCAGCATCTGGCGCTGCAGGTCGGCAGCGATCCGCTGTTGGGCGGCGAGGTCGGGCGCTTCGAACCAGGCATCGCGCAGGGATTCGAGGCGTGCGCTTTCCGGCCAGCCGATGAAGCCCGCACGCCCCTGGCCGCGTAGCATCAGGTGTCCGGCCGGGTTCAGGTGATCGAGGCCGCCCCAGTTGGTGCAGAAGGCGCTCCAGCCACCCTGTTCGATCGGGTTCTGCTGCGCGCGGCGCTGCACCACGGTGCCCCAGTCCATGGACTGGAAGTCGATGTTCACGCCGAGGCGGCGGAACATGTCGGCGGCGACCTGCGACCAGGCGGCGAGGCTCGCGATGTCGGTGGTGCCGAGCAGCACGATGCGCTCATTGGCGTAGCCGCTCTCGCGGATCATGCGGCGCGCCGTGTCCATGTTCCGCTCGAACACCTCGAGGCCAACATTGCTGGCGAGCGGCGTGCCCGGCGTGAAGGCGCCGACGCCGGAGCGGAAGCCCGCCGGGTCGGTGCCCATGAAGGCGGTCATGTAGCTCGCCTGGTCCACCGCGCGCAGCAGGGCGCGGCGGAAGGCCGGGTTGTTCATCGGCGCATGCAGGTGGTTGGGGCGCATCACGGCGATGGAGCCGAGCGGATCGGGCTGCACCACGGCGACGTTGCGGTTGCGCCCGAGCATGGGGGCAAGGTCGGGCGTGACGGTCTCCCACCAATCCATCTCGCCGGAGGAGAGGGCCGCGGCCGCCGTCGCGAAGTCGGGCATGATGTGCCATTCGACGCGGTCGAAATGCACGATCTTGGGGCCGGCCGTGCCGGAGGGCGTGCCGCCCTGCCGCGGCGTGTAGCCGGCGAAGCGCTCATAGACGACGCGGCTGCCGGAGACGAGCTCGTCGCGCTTGAAGCTGAAGGGCCCGCTGCCGATCACCTGGTCGGGGCGGATCTGGGTGAAGGCGTCGGTCGCGGCGATGCTGGCCGGCATGATGAAGGCGGCGTTGCTGGTGGGCTTGGCAAGGCTGTCCAGCATCAGGCCATAGGGGCGGCTCAGACGGATGGTGAAGCGCTTGTCGTCGAGGGCCACCATCTCTTCCGTGAGGGCGGCGAGGCGGGCCCCCATGGCATCGCGCCGGCCCCAGCGCGCCAGCGAGGCGACGCAGTCGGCCGCGCGCACGGGTTCGCCATTGTGGAAGCGCAGGCCGTCGCGCAGCGTGAAGGTCCAGAGCTTGCCGTCATTGGCGACGGTGTGGCCCTCGACCATCTGCGGCTGCGGGCGATACTCGGCGTCCAGGCCGTAGAGCGTGTCCCACACCATGAAGCCGTGGTTGCGGGTGATGTAGGCCGTGGTCCAGACCGGATCCATCACGGTCAGGTTCGCGTGCGGCACCATCTTGAGGGTGCGCGCCGCCTGCGACTGCGCGATGGAAGGCGCGGCCGCGACGGCAGCGGTGGCCCCCAGGAAACTGCGACGATCCATGCTTGGTATCCCGACATGCTGTGGTGTGCGGCCGCAGCATGGCGAGAAGGTCATTCGCCTGTCCATCAAAATTGGACAGGCGAAATGGCGGGGCGGATCAGCCCGAACGGCTCAACCCTGGCGCGCCACCATCATGGACTTGATCTTGCCGATCGCCTCGGCCGGGTTCAGCCCCTTCGGGCAGGTCCGGGTGCAGTTCATGATGGTGTGGCAGCGATACAGCCGGAACGGATCTTCCAGGTTATCGAGCCGCTCGCCCGTCGCCTCGTCGCGGCTGTCGGCGATCCAGCGATAGGCGGCCAGCAGGATGGCGGGGCCGAGATAGCGGTCGCCATTCCACCAGTAGCTGGGGCAGGAGGTGGAGCAGCAGAAGCACAGGATGCATTCCCACATCCCGTCCATCTTGGCGCGCTCCTCCTTGGACTGGCGGCGCTCCTCATCCGGCGGCGGCGGCGTGTCGCTCTTCAGCCAGGGCTCGATGCTGCGATACTGCGCGTAGAGCTGGCTGAGGTCGGGCACCAAGTCCTTCACCACCGGCAGATGCGGCAGCGGCGAGATGCGGACATCGCCCTTCACCTCGTCAATCGGCTTGAGGCAGGCGAGCGTGTTCAGCCCGTCAATGTTCATCGAGCAGGAGCCGCAGATGCCCTCGCGGCAAGAACGCCGGAAGGTGAGCGTGCTGTCCACCTCGTTCTTGATCTTGATGAGTGCGTCCAGGACCATCGGGCCGCACTTGTCCATGTCCACCTCGAAGGTGTCGGTGCGGGGGTTGGCCCCGTCATCCGGATCCCAGCGGTAGATCTTGAACGCCTTGACGTTGGTGGCGCCTTCCGGCGCCTTGTGCGTCTTGCCGCCCTGGATGGTGGAGTTCTTCGGAAGAGTGAAGGTGGCCATGGCTTAATACACCCGTGCCTTGGGCGGGAAGACCTGCACCTCATTGGTGAGGGTGCGCATCTTCACGCTGCGGTAATCGAGGCTCACCTCGCCCTTCTCGTTCATCCAGGCCAGGGTGTGCTTCATCCAGTTCTCGTCGTCGCGGTCGGGATAGTCCTCCTGCGCGTGGGCGCCGCGGCTTTCCTTGCGCGCCTCGCCACCGACGATGGTGGTCATCGCATTGCCGACGAGGTTGTCGAGCTCCAGCGCCTCCACGAGATCGCTGTTCCAGATCAGGCTGCGGTCGGCGACCTTCAGGTCGCTCATGCCGGCATGCACGCCCTGCATCTTCTCCACGCCTTCCTTCAGCAGCGCGGAGGTGCGGAAGACGGCGGCATGCGTCTGCATGGTGCGCTGCATGGCCAGGCGCAGCTCGGCCGTGTTGGTGCTGCCCTTGGCGTGGCGCACGCGGTCGAAGCGGTCCAGGCTGCTCTCGCCCGCGCGCGGCGGCAGCGGCGGCTGGGAGGCGCCGGGCCGCACCGTCTCGGCGGCGCGGTGCGCCGCGGCGCGGCCGAACACCACGAGGTCGAGCAGCGAATTGGTGCCGAGGCGGTTCGCGCCATGCACCGAGACGCAGGCCGCCTCGCCCACCGCCATCAGGCCGGGGACGATGGCATCCTCATCGGCGCGCGTGGGGCGCAGAACCTCGGTGTGGATGTTCGTGGGGATGCCGCCCATGTTGTAGTGCACCGTGGGGAGCATCGGGATCGGCTCCTTCGTCACATCCACGCCGGCGAAGATGCGCGCCGTCTCGGAGATGCCAGGCAGGCGCTCATGCAGGATGTCCGCACCCAGATGCTCGAGGTGCAGGTGGATGTGATCCTTCAGCGGGCCGACGCCGCGGCCCTCGCGGATCTCGATGGACATGGCGCGGGAGACGACGTCGCGCGACGCCAGGTCCTTCGCGGTCGGCGCGTAGCGCTCCATGAAGCGCTCGCCCTCGGAGTTGGTGAGGTAGCCGCCCTCGCCGCGCGCGCCTTCGGTGACGAGGCAGCCGGCGCCGTAGATGCCGGTCGGGTGGAACTGCACGAATTCCTGGTCCTGCAGCGGCAGGCCCGCGCGCAGCACCATGCCGCCGCCATCGCCCGTGCAGGTATGGGCGGAGGTGCAGGAGAACCAGGCGCGGCCATAGCCGCCGGTCGCGAGGACCACCTTCTGCGCGCGGAAGCGATGGATCGAGCCATCCTCCAGGCACCAGGCGGTCACACCACGGCAGACGCCCTCATCATCCATGATGAGGTCGAGCGCGAAGTATTCCACGAAGAACTCGCAGCCATGCTTGAGAGACTGCTGGTAGAGCGTGTGCAGGATGGCGTGGCCGGTGCGGTCGGCCGCGGCGCAGGCGCGCATCGCGGGCGTCTTGCCGTAGTCCTGCATGTGGCCGCCGAAGGGGCGCTGGTAGATGCGGCCATCCTCGGTGCGGCTGAAGGGCACGCCGTAGTGTTCGAGCTCGATGACGGCCGGGATCGCCTCGCGGCACATGTATTCGATGGCGTCCTGGTCACCCAGCCAGTCCGACCCCTTCACGGTGTCGTACATGTGCCAGCGCCAGTCATCCTCGCCCATGTTGCCGAGCGCGGCACCCACGCCGCCCTGGGCGGCCACCGTGTGGGAGCGCGTGGGGAAGACCTTGGTGATGCAGGCGGTCTTCAGCCCCGCCGCCCCCATGCCGAAGGTGGCGCGCAGCCCCGCGCCGCCGGCGCCCACCACCACCACGTCATAGGTGTGATCGACGATCCGATAGGCCCCGAAGGTAGGCTTGCTGATGGCGTTCATGCGACCCGGTCCGCTCCGCTCAGGCCCGAGGCACGCAACCCCGGGCGACATGTCATGCCGGGCGATGCCCGGTCTCAGGGATGGAGCTTGGTGGTTCCCCCGGAACCGCAAGCCCCTTTCTTGACGCGCTAAAGCGCGAAGGCGATCCGCAGCACGGAGAAGCCGCTGGCCAGCGCCATCAGCAGGGCCGCGCCCTTGATCAGCAGGATGTAGGCGATGCGCTTGAACTCGTCGCGCACATAGTCCTCGACCACCACCTGCAGGCCAGCGGCCATGTGGTGGAAGGTGAGGCCGATGAGGACCAGCAGCAGCACCGCGTTCAGCGGCTGCGCGATCCAGAGCAGCGTCTCGAGGTAGGACGCGCCGGCCAGGCCGATCATGCTGGCCACGAACCACAGCGTCAGCGGCAGCAGCGCGATGGAGGTGACGCGCTGCATCCACCAGTGATGGGTGCCGGACTTGGCCGAGCCCATGCCGCGCACGCGGCCGAGCGGCGAGCGCAGGGTGGTTTGGGTGATTCCGTCTTTCGCCATCTGCGTCAGCCCCAGAACAGGAAGGCGAGGATCCACGTCACCACCGTCAGCACCGCGGTGCCGACGAGGACGAGGCGGCCGCTGCGATAGACCGAGGGGATGTCGAAGCCCTTGCCCGCATCCCAGGCGAGGTGCCTGAGGCCCGCCAGCGTGTGGTACCAGGCGGCGACGGTGAGGCCGAACAGCACGATGAGGCCGAGGAAGGAGCCCAGGAACCATTGCACCGTGGCGAAGGCGGCCTCGCCCGTCGCGGCGGCCATGAGCCACCAGACCAGCAGCACGGTCCCCGCCGACCAGGCGGCCCCGGTGATGCGATGCATGATGGAGAGCGCGCTCGTCATCTGCATCATGTCGTAGGCCTGCAGATGGGGCGAGAGCGGGCGACGGATGACGGTGCCATCGGAACGGCGCGCGATCATCCCGGCTTCGCGCGGATCCGTCATGCCTGCGGCGCTTTCACGGCTTGAGCGTCCATGAGACTACTACCCCAACCTTTGGCCTTGCGGCCTGTGTTCTTGCGCGATGTTCTAGGCGTCTCTTCGCAGTTGCGTCAATCCGACCGGCCGCGAAAGGGCCCTGTGTTTCCAGGGCTTCGGCCACGGCGATCGTCACGCCACCGCATCGAAACCCGCCTGCCGCAAAAAGTGGATTGACCCGCTTGGTCTCTGCCGCGACTGTGTGGCGTTTTCTGGCCGAACGGCCCCGACAAGCGGGCCCGGGGAAGCGCCGGCAGGGCAGGGTTCTCGCGTGATCTTCGTTCAGCGCCTGTTTCATTGGGGCCTGTTTCATCGGGCTGGCCGCCTGGGGATGGCCTGCCTCGCCACGGGCCTGCTGCTGGCCGGGCCGGCCCATGCCATGGCCCAGACACCCGCACCCACGCCGGCCCCCACAGCCGCCCCGACGGGCAGCCCGCCTGACGGGCGGGAGCCCATCCGCGTCCTGATCGGCCTGCCGCCCGGCAGCGGGGTGGACCAGGTCTCGCGCATTTTCGCCGAGGCGCTGAGCCAGCGCCTCTACCGCCCCGTGCTGATCGAGAACCGCACCGGCGCGCGCGGCAATGTGGCGGCGGAGGAGGTGGCGCGGGCCACGCCGAGCGGCAACACCCTCGGAATCGTGACGGCCACGACGCTGCTGCTCAACCGGCATTTGTCCCGGCAAATGGGCTATGACCCACAAGCAGACCTGACCCCCATCAGCCGCTTTGCAGCCCTGCCCTTCCTGGTGCTGGGCACGCCTGGGCAAGGCGTCCGGACGATTGGTGACCTGGTGGAGGTTTTGAAAGCGCGGCCAAGCACTTGCGGGACGCCGGGCGCCGGCACGGCGCAGCATCTGGCGCTCGAATTGCTCATCCGCTCGGTCGGCGCGCGGTGCGATTTCGTGCATTTCCGCGGCCTATCCGGTGCACTTCCGGAATTGCTTAACGGCGGTGTCCAGGTCTATGTGGAGTCCGCTGTCATTGGATTGCCATTGGTGCGGGACGGGCGGGTTCGCCTGCTTGCCGTGACCTCGCGGAACCGGTCTGCCCTGTTTCCCGAGACCCCGACAGTCGCCGAGACGGTCCCTGGCTTCGAAGCCGAGACCTGGCTGGCGCTGATGGGGCCTCGCGGACTGCCGGATTCCGTGCTGGCCAAGCTGGAGACGGCGGCCATGGCGGTGGCTCGTGACGCTGCCGTGGTGCACCGGTTGCGGGCTTTGGCGGCGGAACCCATCGGGGGATCGCGTGCGGAGCTGGCGACCACCATTCGCGCGCAGGATTCCATTTGGGGGCCGGTGGCTCGCGCTGCCGGGTTGACCACTGATTGACGTTGCCATTCAAGCCACCATTCCCCGCAAGCTCGGCTTCAAGCCGGGCATGGTTTGCGCCGTGCTGGAACCGCCGCCGGGCCTGAAGCACGGCCTGCCCGCGACCTCGGCCTCCGAGCCGGAGCTCATCCTTGCCTTCGCGCCGGACCGCGCGGCGCTGAGCCGTGTGGCCGCGCGCGCGCTCGATCTCTATGGCGTGGGCGGCCGCCTCTGGTTCGCCTATCCGAAGAAGACCGGCCCCGTCCGCTCCGACCTGGACCGCGATCATGGCTGGGAGCCGCTGACCCAGGCGGGACTGCTGCCGGTGACGCAGGTGGCGCTGGACGCCACCTGGTCGGCGCTGCGCTTCCGGCTGCGCGAAGAGATCCCGACGCTCACCCGCAAGGCCTGAACGCCCTCCCCCGCCGGTGACGGCGGCCGGCGGGCCTGTCCCACGCCGAAGGGCGCGGGGCAGGCGGGCGATACTTGTTCGGTTGAATCGGCGCCGCCGCGCCGTCCGGCCCGGCGCAACCGCGTCCTTTGCCAGAGCGCAGCCGCGCGCTTTGCCTGAGCGCGGCCGCGTGCTTTGCCTGAGCGCGGCCGCGCGGGGCGCCTCAGGGCTCGGAGGTGTGGCAACCCGCGGCGGGGGCCTTGCCCTTGGCCGCGGCCAGGCTGCTGCGCCAGGTGCGGACCAGCGCACTGTCCTGCCAGCCGTGCAGGCTTCCCATCCAATCCCGCGAGACCGCCACCGGGCTCTCCTGCGACATGACGCAGGTGGCGATGCGCTCGCGCCCGCCCGGCACCACGGCCGTCGCAGGGGCGAGGAGCGGCAGCAGCGCGAGGGAGCCGCCCGCGATCAGCAGGGGCAGCGCGCTACGCATGGCGCCCGCCCGCCCCGGCGCGGCGACCGGCGGAGGGAGCAACCCCTTCCCGCAGGGTCGCGACCGAGGCTGAGAGGCAAGACATGCACATTCTCGTTTAAAGATCCTTAAATCTCTTTTTTGGCGTTTTGAGCCTCGAGATCGTGATTTGATACATCATTGCGCGAGCAGCCCCAAGAGGAATCGTCAAATGTCGGTAAATTATCTTTTTTAAGACGCGTGAGGCACAACCGAAATGTCTTCGCGCGGAAGAATCCGGCCCCGCGGGGTGCCCCTCGCCCGCAATGCGGGTCATGGGCGCGCGTGGCACCGGCGGGACGGCAGGTTGGAAGGGGGAGGCGCGAGGCAGACCGGGCCAGCGCCGTGTCACCCCACGCAGAGGCGGTGACACGGTTCCAGCCAGCGGGCTTCGCGCCAGGTGTGGGCCGCCGGGCGAAGCCGCCAGGCGTGAAGCCGCTTCAGCGGCTCGCGATGAGCTCGGTCGGGGAGATGCTCAGCGTCGGCGTCGTGCAGACATCCACGCCCGCCATCTCGGCCGCGCGGCCATTGGCGAAGACGATCCGCACCGCGTTGCGGCCGGGCGTGGCCATCACCGTGCGGTCGCCGCCCGCGGGGATGTCGGTGGGGGTCAGCAGGTCCGGTCCCCAATTGGCCGGGCCGGAGGCGCTGAAATAGGCCTGCTCCACCGCCATCGGGCCGATGTTCCGCAGCCGCACCTCGCCCGAGCAGCCGAGGGTGGCGGCCGGGTTCGCCGCATCACCGCCCGCGCAGGCGGCGGCGAGCAGGGGCAGCAGGAGAAGGGCTTGGCGCATCACCATGACGGGTCCACCGGGCTGGGCGGCGTGCCGGCGGCGGCGATGGCCTCGCCCGCCGAGAGCAGCAGATCCTCGCGATAGCGGCCGGCGACGAGCTGCACGCCGACCGGCGCGGAGCCGACCATGCCCGTCGCGACCGCAAGCCCGGGCAGGCCCATCAGCGGCAGCCCCACCTGGGTCAGCTGCGCCTCGATGATGGCGGTGAAGGCCTCGGCGCCCTGCTGGTCCGCCTGGTCGGCGAAGGGAAGCTCGCCCGAGACCGGCATGAGCACCACCGGGTATCGCTCGAAGAAGAGGCTCCAGGCGCGCAGGAAGCCCATGCGGGCGGTCAGCGCATCCTGGTATTCGGCCAGGCCGGGCGGCGCGGTCAGCTTCTGCATGTGGCCATAGACGGCGAGGGAGCGGGCCTCGGCCTCGCGCTCGGCCGCGGCCAGGCCGCCGCGCGGCAGCATGGAGAGCCAGAGCTGTGCCTGCAGCCTTGCGGGCTCGCGCAGGGGCGGCAGGCTCGCCATCTCCTCCACCTCCCAGCCGGCGGCGCGCAGGCGCTGCGCGGCATCGCGCAGCGCGGCCGCCACCTCGGGCACCACCACCATGCCGTCCGGCGCCACGCAAAGGGCGGCGCGCTTGGGCGCGGGCGGGCCTTCCAGCGGGGCGGGCACATACCAGGGGTCGCGCGGATCGGGCGCGCTCATCGCGGCGAGCGAGAGCCGCAGGTCCCGGATGCTGCGCGCCAGCGGGCCACTGACGGCCATGAGCTGCGCGCCGATGTCGCGTTCCGGCAGGCAGGGATTCCAGGCCGGGATGCGCCCCAGCGTGGGCCGCAGCCCATGGATGCCGCAGGCATAGGCCGGGTAGCGGATGGAGCCGCCGATATCCGTGCCATGGCCGATCGCGCCGATCCCCGCCGCCGTGGCCGAGGCGGCCCCGCCGGAGGAACCACCCGGCGTCAACCCCTTGTCATGGGGGTTGTAGGTGTGGCCGTGGATGTCGTTCGAGGTGAACCAGCGCAGCGAAAAGGCCGGCGTGTTGGTGCGGCCGATGATCACCGCACCCGCGCGGCGGAAATTGGAGACGACCGGGTTGTCCTCCGTCGCCACCGCATGGGCCTGGATCTTGAGGCCATTGGTGGTGGCGAAGCCCACCTGGTCCAGGTTCACCTTGATGGTGACGGGCACGCCGGCGAGCAGGCCCGGATCCTCGCCACGGGCGATCTGCGCGTCCACCGCATCGGCCGCTTCCAGCGCCTGCTCGGGCATGAACTGGATGACGGCGTTGAGCTTCGGGTTCACCGCATCAAGCCGCGCGAGGGCGGAGAGGGCCACCTCGCGCGCCGAGACCTCCTTCGCATGGACGCGGCGCGCCACTTCCGTCGCATCCAGCCGCCAGAGATCGGTCATCGCGTGTTCCTTGCCTTCGCTGCGATTCTTTCGCCAGAGCGCGCGGAGGTCAACCGCGCCGGCGCTCGATTCCGGCGGGCAACGTGGCGAGGCGCGCCATCTCGCCGCGCGTGAACAGCGCCGGGTCGGCCAGATAGGCCTCGGCCATGGGCATGGCGTCGGCGCCCCAGAACAGCTCCGCGCCCACGGCGAGCGTGGGCACGCCGAAGACGCCCGCCGCGATGGCCGCTTCGGTGGCGGCGCGGAGCTCGGCCTTGGCCGCGTCCAGCGCTTCGTCGGTCACGGCGGGCAGGCGCGCGCGCAGCGCGGCGAATTCCTCATGCGGATCCCGGCCCTCGCCCCACACGAAGGCGAAGGCGGCCTGCACCGCTGCGCGCTCCCCCCGCAGCGCCGTGAGCAGGCGCAGCGCATCGAGCGAGCGGAAGGGGTGGCGCGGCGGGTAGCGCATCGGGATGCCGGCCTGGTCGGCGGCGAACTGCGTCTGGCGGTAGGTCTGGATGCGCTTGGGGCCGATCTCGGCCGGGCCGAGCTGGCCCCAATGGGAGAGGACCGCGCCGAAGACGATGGGCACCAGCTCCACCTCGCCCAACGCCAGGACCCGCGGCAAAGCGAGATGGGCGAAGGGCGAGATGAGGTCGAAATACCAGGTGGGCTTCACCCGGGAAGCTCGAGCACGTTCTTGCTGATGATGTTGCGCTGGATCTCGTTGGTGCCGCCATAGATGCTGGTCGGCCGTGCCTGGATGTAGAGCGCGCCGGGATTGAGGTTCCGGTTGCCCTCCATCGGGCCGAAGAGGCCGGCATTCTCGCCCGCCACTTCCAGCATCGTCTCGGTGATGCGCTGGAACAGCTCCGACTGGATGACCTTGAGCTGGCTGACATCGGCGCCGAGCGGGCGGCCCTGCTTCAGCACCTCGACATAGCGGCCATAGAGCGCCTTCAGGTCTTCCAGGTCGCAGCGGTGGCGCGCATAGCGCTCGGCGAAGAGCGGTTCTTCCGCGACACCCATCCGCTCGGCCAGCTGCTTCAGGCGCGCGAGCGCATAGGCCGATTGGCGCGGACTGCCGAGATAGATGCGCTCGAAGCTCAGCAGCGCCTTGGCCATGTCCCAGCCCTTGTTGAGCTGGCCGACGAGATTTTCCTTCGGCACCTTCACATTGTCGAAGAACACCTCGCAGAACTCGTCATGCATCTCGAGGTTGATGATGGGGCGCACGGTGATGCCGGGCGTGTTCATGTCCACCAGCAGGAAGGAGATGCCCTCCTGCTTCTTCGCCGCCTTGTCGGTGCGGACCAGCAGGAAGATCCAGTTCGCGTCCTGCGCGAGGGTGGTCCAGATCTTCTGGCCGTTCACGACGTAGTGGTCGCCGGCGTCCACGGCCTCGGTGCGCAGGCTGGCGAGGTCGGAGCCGCTGTTCGGCTCCGAATAGCCCTGGCACCAGATGTGCTCGCCGCTCAGGATCTTCGGCAGGAAATGCTGCTTCTGCGCCTCGGTGCCGTAGCGGATCACGAGCGGCCCCAGCATGATGATGCCGTGGTCGTTGCAGCGGGCGCAGCCGTGGCGCTCCAGCTCCTCGGTGAAGATGATCTGCTTCGCCGGCGCGAGGCCGAGGCCGCCATATTCCCGCGGCCAGCCAGGGCAGAGCCAGCCCTTCTCGGCCAGCTTGAAGTACCAGACCTTGTTCTCCTCCCAATGGAGGCGCTTTTCCGGGTTGCGGATCTCGGCCGGATAATTGGCCTCGATCCAGGCGCGGATGTGCAGCCGGAACACCTCGTCCGGCAGCAGGTTCAGGTCTTCGGGCTCGCGGCCGGTGATGGCGTTCATGTCTAGCGTCCGGTGAAGCTGGGCTTGCGCTTGCCAAGGAAGGCGGCCTTGCCTTCCTTGTGGTCCTCGGTGACGAAGAGGGCGGCCTGGAAATCGGCCTCGCGCGCCAAGGCGCGTTCGAGGTCGTCCGCGAACCACTGCTTCGTGTAGGCGATGGGCAGCGGCGCTTCCTGGGCCAGGGCCTGGGCCTTCTCGATGGCGGCGGAGAGCGCCTCGCCCTTGGCGACCACGTAGTCCACCAGGCCGATCTTCAGCGCGTCCGGGCCGAGATACTGGGTGTGGTGCAGCAGCATGTCGCGCGCGCGGCCGACGCCGATGCGGGCGGGGAGCGTCGCGGGCATGCCCATGTCGCTCATCAGGCCGATCTTGTGGAAGCCCGCCATGAAGCGCGCGTCATCGGCGGCGACGATGGTGTCGCAGAGCAGCGCCATGGAAAGGCCCGCACCGACGGCCCAGCCCTCGACGGCGGCGACGATGGGCAAGTTGCCGCGCGCCATGAGGCGCACCAGGCGATGCGTGCGGCGCATGCGGTCGCGACCGTCATAGGCGGTCTCGATGTTCATGCCCGAGATGTCGCCGCCGGCGGAGAAGACGCCGCCGCTGCCGGTCAGCACGATGGCGCGCGTGACGCCATCCACGCTGGCACGCTCGAGGGCATGCTCAAGCTTCTCGCGCAGCGGGACAGCCAGCGCGTTGCGGCGCGCGGGATAGTCGATGGTGAGCACCAGGACGGCGCCGTGGCGCTCCTCCAGGATGTTCATTTGCGGCGCGTCGCTCATGCGTCTTCCAGCTCCGGCGAGAGTTCCATGAAGCGGCGGCGATGGAGTGCAGCGCCGCCGAAGGCGGGCACCAGCACCATGGCGCGGCGCATATGCAGGCCGACATCATAGTCGTCCGTGTAGCCGATGCCGCCATGCAGCTGCACGCAGGCCTGCTGCACCAGCATCGCGGCCTCGGAAGCGCGGGCCTTGGCGCGGCTGACGAGGTGCGAGGGCGCGCCCTCATCCAGCGCGGCGGCCGCCTGCTCGACCGCGGCGCGGGTGAGCGCGATCTGCATCTTCGCATCCGCCGCCTTGTGCTGCAGCGACTGGAAGGTGCCGATGATCTTGCCGAATTGCTGCCGCGTGCGGAGGTAATCCAGCGTCATGGCAAACGCCGCCTCCATGCCGCCAAGCAGCGCCGCGGCGGTGGCCAGCGCCGCGCGATCCAGCCCCTCGGTGAGCGCCGCGCCGATGTCGTCGGCCACGTGTCGGCCTGGGCCATGGCCGGACCAGGGCAGCGGGCGGATGGTGCCGAGATGGCCGCCATCCTGCGTCGCCTCGGTGGTGATCTCCACCTGGTCACGCGCCAGCACATGCAGGGCCACACGGCCGCCCTCCTGCACCGGCCAGAGGATGTGCGTGGCGCCGGCGGCCCCCAGCACGAAGCCGCGCGCGCCATCGGCGCTGGCAGCAAGGGAGAGCGTGTTCGCGCGGTCCTGCCAGGCGGTCAGGACCACGGCATCGCCGGCCAGGAGCTGGCCGAGCAATTCGCCTTCACCGGCCGCGGCCAGCAGATGGGCGGAAAGCGCGCAGCCGATCAGCGGCTCGGGCGCCGAGGCGCGGCCGAGTTCCTCGGCCAGCGCCACCATCTCGGCCTGGCCCAGGCCCGTGCCGCCCGCGTCTTCCGACACGGCAAGGCCGATCCAGCCCGCTTCCGCCATCTGGCGCAGCAGCGCGGGGTCGAAGCCCGGCTCGGTGAATCGCAGCTTGCGCACGCGGGCCATGTCACTGCCGAGCAATCCGCGCGCGCTGTCGCGGATCATCTCGATGCTCTCGGCGCGGTCGCCCGTGAAGGGTGCCACGCCGGCGGCGGTGGCGCTCACGAGCGGGTGTGCAGCTTGGCGCCGCTCTTCGCCTGGAGTTCCTCGAGGCTCATCCCCGGCACGATGTCGCGCACGACGAAGCCCAGGCCCTGCACCACATCCAGCACAGCGAGGTTGGTGTAGACGCGGCTGACCGAACGGAGCGAGGTCAGCGGATAGCCGCAGCGCTCGACGATCTTGGGGCGGCCATCCTTGGTGGTGTGGTCCATCACCACCCAGAGGCGCTTGGCACCGGCACCGAGATCCATCGCGCCACCCACGGCGGGTGCGGTGTCGTTCTCGCTGGTCGCCCAGTTCGCGAGGTCGCCATTCTCGGCCACTTCGAAGCCGCCCAGCACGCAGAGGTCGATATGGCCGCCGCGGATCATGGCGAAGCTGTCGGCATGGTGGCAGATGCTGCCACCCGGGCGCAGCGTCACCATCTGCTTGCCGGCATTGATGAGCCAGGGGTTTTCCTTCCCCTTCTCCGGCGCCGGGCCCATGCCCAGCACGCCGTTCTCGGACTGGAAGATCACCTCGCGCTCCAGGGGCACCTGGTCGGCGATCAGGGTTGGAATGCCGATGCCGAGGTTCACGACCCAACCCTCGGGGATGTCGGCGGCGGCCTTGGCGGCCATGTCGGTGCGGCTGAAGGGCTGCATGACGTTTCTCCTTTGATCCGAGCCTAAACCCAAGGTTCCCCGCGGTCCACACGGACCACGCGGTTCACGAAGATGCCCGGCGTCGCCACGCGCTCCGGATCGATCGCGCCGAGTTCGACGATGTGCTGCACCTGCGCGATCGTCAGGTCGGCGGCCATCGCCATCACCGGATTGAAGTTCCGGCCGGAGAGATTGTAGGTGAGGTTGCCCCAGCGATCGGCCTCCCAGGCCTCGATCAGCGCGACATCCGCCTTGAGCGCGCGTTCCATCACGTAGTGGCGGCCGTCGAACTCGCGCTCCTCCTTGCCCTTGGCCAGCAGCGTGCCGTGCGAGGTGGCGGTGTAGAAGGCGGGGATGCCGGCACCGGCGGCGCGCATGCGCTCGGCCATGGTGCCCTGGGGGACGATCTCCAGCTCGATCTTGCCCTCGCGATAGAGCTCCTCGAACACCACGCTGCCGGCGCTGCGCGGGAAGGAGCAGATGATCTTCCGCACGCGGCCCAGTTCCATCAGCCGCGCGAGGCCGACGCGGCCGGTGCCCGCATTGTTGGCGACGCAGGTGAGGTCGGTGGCGCCCTGCTCGATCAGCGCCTCGATCAGCGCATCCGGCTGGCCGACGCTGCCGAAGCCGCCGATGAGGACGGTGCTGCCATCCTTCACGCCCGAGAGCGCCTCGGCCAGCGTGTTGACGATCTTGTTGATCATATTTCCTGCCCTCAAGCGCCGGGCGCCGCCTCCGGCGGCTTGGCTTGCGCGCCGCAGGTGGGGCATTCCCGGCTCGTCGGTTGCGCACCGCGCGCCGCCGCTATTCGCGGCGGATACTGCGGTGTCAGGCGCGGTTCTGGAAGGGGGGTGGCTGACGGCTGGCGCCGGGCGCCGCCTCCGGCGGCTTGGCTTGCGCGCCGCAGGTGGGGCATTCCCGGCTCGTCGGTTGCGCACCGCGCGCCGCCGCTATTCGCGGCGGATACTGCGGTGTCAGGCGCGGTTCTGGAAGGGGGGTGGCTGACGGCTGGCGCCGGGCGCCGCCTCCGGCGGCTTGGCTTGCGCGCCGCAGGTGGGGCATTCCCGGCTCGTCGGTTGTGCACCGCGCGCCGCCGCTATTCGCGGCGGATACTGCGGTGTCGGGCGCGGTTCTGGAAGGGGGGTGGCTGACGGCTGGCGCCGGGCGCCGCCTCCGGCGGCTTGGCTTGCGCGCCGCAGGTGGGGCATTCCCGGCTCGTCGGTTGCGCACCGCGCGCCGCCGCTATTCGCGGCGGATACTGCGGTGTCGGGCGCGGTTCTGGAAGGGGGTGGCTCAGACCTCGCGGGGCAGCAGCGCGGTGATCTCGGCTGAGGTGGGCGCGCCCGCGGCGAAGTCGAACTCGCCCGCCTTCAGCCGCCGCGCGGCGGAAACCAGGCTGCCCATGGCATGGCGGTACAGCACCGCGCCCAGCGAGACGCGCTTCACCCCGGCCGCCTCCAGCACCGAAAGCGGCACGGGGCCGGAGCGCGGGCCGAAGACGACGTTCACCGGCCTGGGGGCGACGGCGCGCACCACCGCCTCGATCGCCGCCATGTCGGGCAGGCCGGGGGCGTAGAGGACATCGGCGCCGACCTCGGCGAAGGCCACGAGACGGCGGATGGTGTCGTCCAGGTCGGGGCGGCCATGCAGGAAATTGTCGGTGCGCGCGGTGAGCAGGATACGGCCCTTCGCCGCCTTGGCCGCGGCGGCGATGCGCGCCACGGCGTGGTCGAAATCATGGATGGGGCGGGCGGGGTCGGCGGTCGTGTCCTCGATGCCGAGGCCCGCCAGCCCGGCGGCGATGGAGGCCTCGACGGTGGCGACCACATCCCCGGGCGCGGGGCCGAAGCCATCCTCCAGATCGCCATTCACCGGCAGGCCCGAAAGCCGCGCGATCATCGCCGCATGCTGCACCGAGATGTCGCGCCCCAGCGCGGCGGCGCAATCAGGCAGCGCCAGGCCGAAGGCAAGGCCGGCGGAGGTGGAGGCCAGCGCAGGAAAGCCCTCGCGCTTCAGCAGCAGGGTGGAGGCGCCATCCCAGGGGTTGGGCATGACGAAGATGCTGCGATGCAGGTCGCGGAAGGTCTCGTAGGCGGCGGACATGGGCGCGTCTCCTGGGTGGATGCGGCAAGCCTAGGCGCGGCGGGGCCCGCGATGCTTCGGCGATCTGCGAAGGGCGGCCATGCGGCTGGCGCCAAGGGGCCGATTTCCTTGACTTTCCGTCAAATATCGGCATATTTTCCTAAAATGAAGCAGCGTGTCCCCTTCACCGCCCTCTCCGACCGCCAGTGGGACGCCCTGCGACCCTATGTCCGGGCCCAGACCGGACCGGCGGGCCGCAAGACGGCCGATCTGCGCGAGCGGATGAACGCCATCCTCTTCCTGCTTTCCACCGATGCCCCCTGGCGGGAATTGCCCGAACGCTGCGGTTCGCCTGGCACCGTCTCCCGCCATTTCCGGCGCCTGACCCATGGCGGGCTCTGGGAGCATCTGCTGGAGGCGCTGCATGATCTCGGCCCGCGCCACCCGCTCCAGCAGCTCCGCCGCCTGATCTTCCGGGGCGCGCGGCGGGCCGCGAGGCTTGTCGGGCTCGGCATCATTGTGCTGGCGAGACGGCTGGGATTTCTCGAAGCCCTGCCAGGCCCCTGCTGGCTCGTCGCCGATCCGGATTTGTCCAAAACCCTGGTGGCGCTCTTCCGGCGCGAGTTCGAACAGCCGGACCCCGGCCGCTTCCGCCGCTGGTGGCGCGAAAAGGGCAAGGCCTTCACCAAGGTCTTCGCCATCGCCGGCGGGCGGCCCGGAATGCCGCGCTCCGTCCGCCTCGCTTTGCCGTGAGGCCGCTCAGTCCGTCTCTTCGGCGTAGGGGTTTTCCGTGCCCCGCAACTGCAGGCGGATGGGCACGCCTGGCATGTCGAATTCCTCACGGAAGCCGTTCAGCAGGTAGCGCTGGTAGTCCAGCGGCAATTGCTCGGCCCGCGTGCCGAAGATCACGATGGTGGGCGGGCGCGCCTTGGGCATGGTGGCGTAGCGCAGCTTCAGGCGCTTGCCGTCCACCAGGGGCAGCTGGTGCCGCTCCAGCATGTTCGCGAACCAGCGGTTCAGCGCGCCGGTGCCGATGCGGCGGTTCCAGCGCTCATGCGTGCGGCGCACCGCGGGCAGCAGCTTGTCCACGCCCGCGCCGGTGGCGGCCGAGATGGTCACCACCTCGATGCCGCGCAGCTGGTTCAATGAGGTTTCCAGCGTATCCGCCACGCGGTTGCGCGCCGCCGCGCGATCTTCCACCGCATCCCACTTGTTCAGCGCGATGACCACGGCGCGGCCCTCGCGCTCGGCCAGGCGGGCGATGCGGATATCCTGCTCCTCCAGCCCCAGCATCGCGTCGAGGACGAGGATCACGACCTCCGCCTCGCGCAGCGCCGAGATGGAGGAAGCGACGGACATCTCCTCCAGCCGGTGGTTGATGCGGGCGCGCTTGCGCATGCCCGCCGTATCCACGATGCGGATCGGCCCCAGCTCATCCTGGAAGGCGGCGGCGATGGCGTCGCGCGTCAGACCAGGCTCGGGCCCGGTGATCATGCGCTCCTCGCCCAGCAGCGTGTTCAGCAGCGTGGACTTGCCCGCATTGGGCCGGCCGAGGATGGCCAGGCGCAGCAGCTTGGCATCGCCCTCCTCCGGCTCGGGCACTTCCTCGGGCAGGTGTTCGGCGATGGCCTCCATGAGCCCCGCGATGCCCTCATTGTGCTCGGCCGAGACGGCGATGGGATCGCCCAGGCCGAGCTCATACGCCTCCAGCGCGGCCTGCGCGCCGCCCCTGCCCTCGGCCTTGTTGGCGACGAGGATGACGGGCCGGCGCGCGCGGCGCAGCCAATTGGCGAAGGCACGGTCGGAGGCGGTGATGCCGGTCTTCGTATCCACCACGAAGACCGCGACATCGGCCTGTTCGAGGGCGGCCTCGGAACTCGCGCGCATGCGGCCGAACAGCGTCTCGGGGGCGGCTTCCTCAAGGCCCGCCGTGTCCACCAGCAGGATGTTCCGGCCGGCGATCATGGTCTCCGCTTCCTTGCGGTCGCGCGTCACGCCGGGCGTGTCATCCACGATGGCGATGCGCCGGCCGACCAGCCGGTTGAACAGCGAGGACTTGCCGACATTGGGCCGGCCCAGGATGGCCACCACCGGCAGGGTGGAGGTGTCGCGATGGCGATACTGGCTGCCGCGTTCCGTCTCGCGTTCACTCGCCATGGGAAAAGCGGCGCATCAGCCGACCCCGCGCAGGGCCACGACGTTGCCGCCATCGGTGAGCAGATAGACGCTGTTGTTCACCACGACGGGCTGCAGGCTGCTGCCATCGGGGATGCGGGAGCGGGCGAGGATGTCGCCATTCTCGGCATTCACCTCGAAGAGCTGCGCGTGGCTGCCGGTGATGAGCAGGCGCCCGCCCGCCAGCAGCGGCGGCCCCCAGGTGATGGGATCGCGGCTGCGCGCCTCATTGGCGAAGGCGGGGAGCGGCGTGATCCAGCGCACCAGGCCCTCGTCGCGCGACATGCAGACGAGCGAGCCCGCGCGGGTCAGCAGGTAGACCCAGTCGCCGGCGACGGAGGGGGTCTGCGTGCCGCCCACCTCGCGCTCCCAGACGCGGCGGCCCGAGCGCAGGTCGAGCGAGGTGGAGGCCCCGCCCATGCCGACGGCGAAGACGCGGCCACGATCAATCACGGGCAGCGCGGTGATGGCGCCGATGTCGGCGATGGAGACGCCGCCGCGCGAGGTGCCGAGGCTCTCGCTCCATTGCACGCGGCCATCGGCGATGCGGAAGCAGACCACCTCGCCCGAGGGGAAGCCGCCGACGGCGACGTCACCCTCGACGGCCGGGCTCGGCAGGCCGAGCGGCAGGGCCTGCACGGGCGTCGCGCGGAAGGTCCAGACGCGCGTGCCGTCCTCGGCGGACAGGCCGAGCAATTGATTCTCGATGGTCGGCACCAGGATACGGTTGCCCGCGACGGCGAGGCCGCCGCGCGCGGGCGCGGGCAGGGCCGCGCGCCAGCGGATCTCGCCCGAGGCCGGGTCGATCGCCATGATCTCGGCGAGGCCGGTCGCGCAATAGAGCGTGCCCTCGGCATAGGCGATGGCGCCGCCCACCGCGCCGTCGCGGTCGCGCCGGGGGCGGGTGTCGGTCTGCCAGCGGCGGCCGCCGCGCGCCACGTCGATCGCCGTGACCCAGCCGAAGGCATCCACCGCGAAGACCGTGTCGCCCACGACGCGGGGCGCCGCGGTGAGGCGCTGGCGGTAGCCGGTGCCCGAGCCGATGGAGGTGTTCCAGACCTGGCCGATCGGGCTCGGCAGGGAGAGGTGGCCGGGGGCATGGCCGGCATTGCCGCCGGCCGTCGTCCACTCGGTGTTGAGCACCGGCGCCGGCAGGGTGAAGGGGCGGTTGGCGGCCGAGGGGTCCACGGCCAGCCCGCGCTCGACCGCCATGACGGGCAGGCGCTCGCCCGGCAGCGGCGTCTTGCTCTGGCCGAGGGCGGCATCCACCCAGTCGCGCGCCGTGTCGCAGCCGGCGAGCAGCGTGGCGCTGCCGAGGAGGGCGGCGCGACGGCCGATCTGGCCACGGCTCAGGCCCTGGTTCCGGGCGGGGGTGCGGTCTTGCATCTAGCTTCCCAATCCTTGCAGCAGGCGGCTTGCGCGCTCGCGCAGGCCCTGCGGCGTGGTCGCATCGGCCAGCACCGCCTGCAGCGCGCGGCGGGCCTGTTCGGTGTTGCCGCGCTTCAGCGCGGCCAGCGCCAGCACCTCCTGCGCGGAGGCGCGCCAGGGGGCGCCAGGGACGGCGAGCGGACCCATCCGCGCCTCGATCACCGCGGCATCGCCCTGGTCCAGCGCATGCAGGCCCCAGAGCACGGTGGCGAGGTCGCGGTAGAGCGGGTCCACCTCATTGTCGCGCGAGATCGCCTCCCAGGCGGCGAGGGCGGCGTCGAGCTGGCCGGTCTCGGCCAGCAGGGCGGCGGCGCGCAGGCGGGCGAGGGTGCGGTAGCCGGCGGGCGCGCCCTGGGCGAGGCCGGCGAATCGCTCGGCGGAGGCGCGCAGGTCGGCGCCTTCGGCCGCCGCGTCGCGAGCCGCGGTGAGGAAGGCCTGGCCGGCCTGCGCGGCCTCGCGCCGTTCATACCAGCGCCAGCCTTCCCAGCCGCCCACGCCGGCGATGGCCAGCAGGAGCGCGCCGAAAGCGAACCCGCCATAGCGCTGGGCAAGCTTCTTCGCCCGTTCGGCGCGAAGCTCCTCATCCACTTCATCAATCAAGTCCGGCAAGGTCACGCGCCTTCTGGTTCGGAATCCCAGGCCCTGGGCCCCCAGCATCCTGGGCCCTGCGGTATAGAGCATGATCGCCGCCGGGTGAAATCATGCGGCTGGCCCCCCGGCCCCGGCATTCGCCGGGCGTTAACCCGGGGCCGCCATGCTGGCCGCGATGCGCGCCGCCCTGCCCCTCCTGGCTCTGCTGGCCGCCCCGCTTCCGCTGGGCGGTTGCGACACCGCGGGCCTCGCCATCGCGGGCGCGGCGAGCGTCGCCTCGATCACGCTGACCGGGCGCGGCGTGCCGGACATCCTGGTCTCGGGGCTGAGCGGGCGGGACTGTTCGATCGTGCGGCTGGATCGCGGCCTCTCCTACTGCGCGCCGGTGCAGCCGCCGCCCGGCCCGCCGCCCTATTGCACGCCGAGCCTGGGCCGCGTGGATTGCTGGGTGACACCGCCGCCCAGCATCCCGATGCAGCGCGGCGTGGTGGACGGGCCGGTCTATCTCACGCCCGCGCAGGAGGCGAACCGGACGGCCTGGTGGCCCGGCATCCCGCGCGACCTGCTGCCGAGCATCGAGCCGATGGCCGCGCCCTAAGCCTCGAGGAACCGCGCGATCCAGGCGCGCATGCGCGGCGCGTCATCGGGGGTGCGGAGCGATTCGAGGGCGGCCTCGCCCGCCGCGCCATGCAGCTCGCGCCGGCCCTCCAGCAGGGCGATGGAGAATTCGGGCGCGAATTCGGGGTGGCACTGGAAGGAGATGGCGTCGCCATAGTCGAGGCCGGCGAAGGGCGTGAAGCCGCTGGCGAGGCAGGTGCGCGCGCCCGGCGGCGCCTGCACCACCTGGTCCTGGTGGGAGGCGGCGATGCGGACCGGCGCGGCATCCGACATCCCGGGCGGGCCCGCCCCCTGAATCCCGGGCGGGCCCGCCCCCTGAATCCCGGGCGGGCCCGCCCTGTGCATCCACGCCGCAGCGGCGGTGACCTCGTAGCGGTGCAGGCCAATGCCCCAGCCCTTCTCCGACTTCACCACGCGCCCGCCGAAGGCCTCCGCCATCACCTGGTGACCGAAGCAGATGCCCACCAGCTTCGCCTTTCCGCGCGCGGAAACGAGGAAGTGCTTGAGCGGCGCGATCCAGGGCAGGTCGTCATAGACGCCCGCGGCGGAACCGGAGATCAGCCAGGCGTCACAATCAGTCGGGCTCTCCGGCAGGGCCCTGGTCACGTCATGCACGGTCGCGTCGCGGCCTGGCGGCAGGAGGCGGCGCATCATGTCGGCCATCCCGCCATGGGCGGGGATCAGGCCCTCGGGGATTTCCCCGCATTGCAGGATGCCGATTCGCATGCCCGCAAGAAACCAGCGGAGCGGGGGCCTGTCCATCGCGGCAACCCGGGCGGGTCTGGGCGGTTCGCATCTTCACGTGAACCAGAAGGAGGACGCCATGAAGCTTTCCCATCTCGCCGTCGCCGGCCTTTTCGCCTCGTTCGGACTGGCGCAGGCGCAGCCCGCCCCAACCACGCCCGCGCCGGGCACCAATACGCCGTCCGGCACGGTGCAGGGGACGGTCCCGCCGCGCAGCGGCCCGGCGGGGGCCGCGTCGGGCACGGTGCCCATCGCGCCCTCCCCCGGCATGCCGCCGCAGGGCGAGGCCCGGATGCCGGGCGCGCCGGCGCAGAGCGGCCTCGCGCCCGGCGATCGCGCGCGGGATGCCATGGGGATGGGCGCGGGGCGTCCGGGGACCGCCATGCCGCCCGGCTCCGTCGCGGGGCAGGCGCCCGGCATGGGCGCGGCACCGGGCGCGCCCTCGGGCGCGAAGACACCCGGCGCAGCGGCGCCGGGCGCGCCTTCCGGCGCGGTCATCCCCGGCGCGCCTTCCGGCGCGGTCATCCCCGGCGCGCCTTCCGGCGCGGTCATCCCCGGCGCGCCTTCCGGCGCGGTCATCCCCGGCGCGCCTTCCGGCGCGGCCATCCCCGGCGCGCCTTCCGGCGCGGTCATCCCCGGCGCGCCTTCCGGCGCGACGCCGGGCGGAACCGCACCGACCCGCTGAAGCGCCTAGCGGAAGTTGACGGGGCGGCCAATCGGGCCGCCCTGCACCTCATCCTCGCGCATCGCGATATGCCCGCGGATGATGGTGCCCACCGGCCATCCCTGGCAGCGATAGCCGTCAAAGGGCGTCCAGCCGCAGGGGCTGGCGATCCAGTCATTGGTGATCTCGCGCGACTTCGCCATGTCCACCAGCGTGAAGTCGGCGTCATAGCCCACGGCAAGCCGCCCCTTGTTCACCGCGCCATAGATCCGCGCAGGGCCGGCGCACATCAGGTCCACAAGCCGCATCAGGCTGAGGCGCCCGGCGCTGACATGGTCGAGCATCACCGGCACGATGGTCTGGATGCCGGTCAGCCCCGCCGCCGTGTCAGGCCAGGGGCGTTCCTTGGCCGCGCGCGAATGCGGCGCGTGGTCGCTGCCCACCACATCCACCGTGCCGTTGCGCACCGCCGCCCACGCGGCCTCGAGGTGGCGCTGGTCGCGGATGGGCGGGTTCATCACGGCATAGCCGCCCAGCCGGTCATAGGCCTCGTCCGTCTGGGTCAGGTGGTTCATCAGCACCTCGACCGAGCAGATGTCCTTGTAGTCGGCGAGGTAGGCGAGCTCCTCGGCGGTGCTCACATGCAGGATATGCGCGGGGCGGCCGGTCTTGCGCGCAATGGCCATGAGGCGCTTGGTGCCCAGCATGGCGCATTCCACGTCGCGCCACTCCATGTGCTTCCGGTGCGGCATGCCGGAGGTGTAGTTGGGCTTGCGCGCCTGCAGCCGGTACTCATCCTCCGAGTGGTAGCAGATGCGGCGGCGGCCGGAGCGCATGACCGCTTCCAGGCTCGCATCATCCTCGATCAGCAGATCGCCCGTGGAGGAGCCGGCGAAGACCTTCACCGCGCAGACATTCTCCTCGGCTTCCAGCGCCGCGAGATCGGCGATGTTCTTCTTCGACGCGCCGACATAGAGGCCGACGTCGCAATAGGCGACCTCGCCCACATACTTGCGCTTCCAGGCGAGCTGCGCGCTGTCGGTGATGGAGGGCGCGGTGTTGGGCATGTCGAAGACGGCGGCGAGGCCGCCCAGCACCGCGGCCTTCGTGCCGGTCGCGATGGTCTCGACCGCGGCGTCGCCCGGCTCGCGCAGATGCACATGCGCGTCGATCAGGCCGGGGAGCACATGCAGGTGGCGGCAATCCACCTCCTGCGTCGCCTCGGCGCCGCGCAGGCTGCCCATGGCGGCGATGCGGCCATCGCGCACGCCGATGTCGAGCGGCTCGATGCCCCAGGGAAGGACGGCCTGGCCGCCGCGCAGGATGAGATCGTAATGGGGCATGGAAGTCTCCGTCGAAGGAGGCGCCAATCTGACGCGTCCGGCCACATGTGCAAGACGGGCGCGCAAGACGGGTGCTGGACGCGGGGCACCGGGTTGGGAAAGGATCATGGCAAGCGGCCAGAAGGCCGCAGCCGCCGGGTGGTTCCCCAGGAGTTGCCCCGTGCGCGATGCCCCACCCTCCCCCTGCCGTCAGCTCTGCCGCCTGGAGGCGCATGTCTGCGCCGGCTGCGGCCGCACGGGGGCGGAGATCGCCCGCTGGCCGGCGGCCGGGGCGCGGGAGAAGCAGGGGATCCTGGAACTCTGCGCCGCGCGGCTGGCGGCGCGGGCGGCAGAGCGTGATGTTGCGCTTGACTCGGCCTCACATAAGGATATGTTGATATCGTGTTGGTCCGGCGCGAGCCGGTGAAAAGGGAACGCCGTGCGGCCCCCTCCCCGCCAGGGAGGCCAGGCCAAGTCGGCGGCTGCCCCCGCAACTGTCAGCGGTGAGCTGACCCTGCTTCGCCCCCACCGGGGCGCGCCACTGGGGATCACTCCCTGGGAAGGCGGCAGGGCCGGCCGTGACCCGTGAGCCAGGAGACCTGCCAGCGCATTGACCCACCCAATCCCGGCGCGGGGTGCCGCCGGTCAGGAGACACGACCATGCGCCTTCGCCGCGCCCGACTTGCCTTCGCCTCACCCATCCCGAGACCCGGCCCAACGCGGTTGACTTGCTCCGGCCGCTGGCCGGGCTGACCGCCATGCCGGCCCTCCCCGGCCAGGCCGAGGCGCCCGCCTCGCCCTGCGTGCAGATCTGCGCGCTGGATGCGGCGGATATCTGCCTCGGCTGCGGCCGCAGCCGCGACGAGATCACCCGCTGGATGCGCGCCTCGGCCGCGGAACGCCGGGCGATCTGCGATGCGGCGCGGGACCGGCTGGCGCTTCGCCACCTTCCGCCAACACCGGCGCGCTGAACCGGCCCCCATGCGGGGGCACGATCCGGCGTCACGCCCTCCGTCCCTGAACGGGGCGGGTGGCGAAGGCCGAACCGCGCCCGGACTTCGTCTCAGGGATGACATCACATGACCGCCTATAATCTCGGTTTCCCGCGCATGGGTCTGCGGCGCGAACTCAAGACCGCGCTGGAGGCCCATTGGTCAGGCCAGGCCGATGAGGCCGCGCTGCTCGCCACCGCCGCCGAGCTGCGCGCGCGCCACTGGGCCCTGCAGCGGGCCGTCGGCATCGCCGTGCCGCCCAGCAACGACTTCGCCCTCTATGACCACGTGCTCGACCACGCCTGCGCCTTCGGCGTGATTCCGGAGGGCTATGGCTGGCGGCCGGGCGAGCCCGTCTCGCTCGCCACGCGCTTCGCCCTGGCGCGCGGCGCGCGCGGCACGGCCGGCGAGCGCGCGGCCGGCATCGCCCCGGGCGCGCCCGCGCTGGAGATGACCAAGTGGTTCGACACGAACTACCACTACCTGGTCCCCGTCTTCCGCCCGGACCAGGCCTTCATCGCGACGGGCTTCCCCGCCGTGGACGCCTTCGAGGAGGCCAAGGCGCTGGGCTATCCGACGCGGCCCGTGCTGCTCGGCCCCGTCTCCTTCCTGCTCCTCGGCAAGATGGCCGGTGGCGCGGGGGATCCGCTGGCGCTGCTGCCCGGCCTGCTTCCGCTGTATGCCGAGACGCTGCGCCGGCTGGCCGCCGCCGGCGCACGCGAGGTGCAGATGGATGAGCCCTGCCTCTCGCTCGACCTGCAGCCCGCCGCGCGCACCGCGCTCCGCGCCGCCTATCTGGTGCTGGCCGGCGCGGCGCCACGACTCTCGCTCATGCTCGCCGCCTATTTCGGCGATCTGCGCGAAAATCTGGAGACGGCGCTCGGCCTGCCGGTGGCGGGGCTGCATCTCGACCTGGTGCGCGCGCCGCGCATGCTCGACCTGGCCCTGCGCCAAGCGCCGCCGCGCATGATGCTCTCGCTCGGCGTGGTGGATGGCCGCAATGTCTGGGCGACCGATCTCTCCCGCGCCTTCCAGCAGGTGCGGGCGGCGGCGGCCGCACGGCGCTTCGAGCTGTTGCAGGTGGCGCCCTCCTGCTCGTTGCTGCACAGCCCGGTGGATCTGGCGGGCGAGACCGGGCTCGATCCTGAGCTGCGCGGCTGGATGGCCTTCGCCCGGCAGAAGCTGGAGGAGGTGGCGATCCTCGCGCGCGGCCTCACCGCCGGGCGGGGCGCCATCGCGGCCGAACTGGCGGCGAGCGATGCCCGGCAGGAGGCGCGGCGCCGCTCACCCCGGCTGCATGATCCGGCCGTGGCCGAGCGCCTCGCCGCCGGCCGCGCCGAGGATGCGGCGCGCGTGCCCTTCGCCGAGCGGCGCATGGCGCAGCAGACGCGGCTCAGGCTGCCGGGCTTCCCCACCACCACCATCGGCAGCTTCCCGCAGACCGCCGAGATCCGCGCCGCCCGCGCCGCCCGCAAGCGCGGCGAGGTGACGGAAGCGGCCTATCACGCCTTCCTCACCGAACGCATGGCGGAGGCGATCCGCTGGCAGGAGGAGATCGGCCTCGATGTGCTGGTGCATGGCGAGTTCGAGCGCAACGACATGGTCGAGCACTTCGCCGACTTCCTCACCGGCTTCGCGGTGACGAAGAGTGGCTGGGTGCAGAGCTATGGCTCGCGCTGCGTGAAGCCGCCGGTGATCTTCGGCGATGTCTCGCGCCCCGGGCCGATGACGGTGGAATGGGCGCGCCGCGCGCAGGCGCTGACAGAACGGCCGATGAAGGGCATGCTCACCGGCCCGGTGACCATGCTGCAATGGTCCTTCGTGCGCGACGATATTCCGCGCGCGGCGGTACGGCGGCAGCTCGCCTACGCGATCCGCGACGAGGTGACCGACCTGGAGGCGGCGGGCATCCCCATCGTGCAGATCGACGAGCCTGCCTTCCGCGAGGGCCTGCCGCTCAGGCGCGACGAATGGGACGCCTACCTGACCGATGCGGTGCATTGCTTCCGCATCTCGGCCAGCGGCGTGCGGCCGGAGACGCAGATCCACACCCACATGTGCTACTCCGAGTTCAACGACATCATGGACCGCATCGCCCAGATGGATGCCGACGTGATCTCGATCGAGACGGCGCGCAGCCGGATGGAGCTGCTCGCCGCCTTCGTGGACTTCGCCTATCCGAACGAGATCGGGCCGGGCGTCTATGACATCCACGCGCCGCGCGTGCCCGAGGCGGCGGAGATGGAACGCCTGCTGCGGATCGCGGCGCAGCGGGTCCCGGCGGAGCGGATCTGGGTCAATCCCGATTGCGGGCTGAAGACCCGCAGATGGGAAGAGGTGCGCCCGGCCCTGCAACGCATGGTGGAAGCCGCGCGCACGCTGCGCGGCTGACGCCGCGCGCCCTACCCGGCGCGGCGGGCGACGCCCGAGCCGCGGATCGCCGCCTCCACGCCGGGTCGCACCTGCTGGATGAGCGCGGAGGTCGCCGCGCCATCCAGCACGCGGGTCGCGATGCTGGCCCCGTTCTGCCGCGCCTGCACCTCGGGGTCGCGCGCGGCGGCGAGCAGTGCGCCGGCCAGCCGCTCGCGGATCGCAGGCGGCATGCCCACCGGGCCGGCCCAGATGATGGGCTGGCGCGTCGCCGTCTCGAAGCCCTGCTCGATCAGCGTCGGCACATCGGGGAATTCGGGCCAGCGATCCACGCTCGCACTCGCCAGCATGCGGAGATTGCCGGCACGCACCAGGCCGATCATCTCCGGCGTGCCGGTGTAGGTGTCGATATGGCCGCCGGCCACCTGCGCCGCCGCATCGGTGATGCTGCCGAACTGGATGTAGTTCATCTCGAACCGCGCGAGGCGCTGGAACTCAAACATCGCGACGGCCGAGCCCGGATTGGTGCTGGCGAAGGTGACCGGCCGGCGCCGTGCCTCGGCCACGAAATCCGCGATGCTGCGGACATTCGGCATGGAGGGGCCGACCGGGAAGCCGATCCGCAATTCGGAGGTGGTGCCCAGGATGTCGAAGCTCTCGAAGGGCCGGTAGGGCACTTCCATCGTCAGCGGCGCCACCACCAGCGCGGAGAGGCCGACGAGGCCGAAGGTATAGCCATCGGGCCGCGAGGCCGCGATGCGCGCGGGGCCGAGCGTGCCGCCCGCGCCCGGCGTATTGCGCACGATGACGCTGACGCCGAGCGTGCGTTCCATATGCGCCGCGATGGAGCGCGCCACCACATCCGTGCCGCCGCCCGGACCGAAGCCGGTGACGAGCTGGATCTCACGGCTGGGCCAGGCGCCCTGGGCCTGGGCATGGAGCGCGGGAATGGCAAGGCTGGCGCCCGCGAGGAGGCTGCGGCGATGCATGGCGTGTCTCTCCCTGGCCGCCGCCCTGCCTGGGGCGATGGTCCGCGCGGGAAGCCTCCCCGGCGGCGGGGCGCGCTGTCAATGAAATCCATGCCGACAGGGGATGACGCCCGGCGCGCAGGGCCGCATATGCGGGAGGTGACCCAAGCCCTGATTGTCGAGAAGCTCCTGAAAACCTATGCGCCTGACCGTCCCCCGGCGGTGGACGGGCTCGACTTCACGCTCGCGCGCGGGGCGACGATGGGGCTGCTCGGCGGCAATGGCGCGGGCAAGACCACCACCATCGCCATGCTGCTGGGGCTGCTGGTGCCGACCTCCGGCCGCATCATCGCGCTGGGGCATGACATGGCGACCGATCGCTTCGCGGCGCTGGCGCGAATGAATTTCTCCTCGCCCTATATCGCGCTGCCGCATCGCATCTCGGTGCGCGAGAACCTGACCGTCTATGGCCATCTCTACAATGTGCCGGGCCTCAAGCGCCGCATCGCGCAGCTGGCCGAGGAATTGCAGCTCACGGATTTCATCGACCGGCCGGCGGGTGAGCTCTCGGCTGGGCAGAAGACGCGCGTGGCGCTGGCCAAGGCGCTGATCAACACGCCCGAACTGCTGCTGCTGGACGAACCCACCGCGAGCCTCGACCCCGATACGGGCGATTGGGTGCGCAGCAGCATCGAGCGCTACCGCGCGGCCACGGGCTGCGCCATCCTCCTCGCCAGCCACAACATGGCGGAGGTGGAGCGGCTCTGCGGCCATGTGCTCATGCTCAAGCAGGGGCGCGTGGTGGATGAGGGCGCGCCCGCAGACCTGGTCGCCCGCTACGGCCGCGAGGATCTGGAGCAGGTGTTCCTCGACATCGCGCGGGGGACGCGCGTCGATGATGACACGCGGGGCACGCGTGATGGAGACGCCGCATGACCGCCGATCTTGGCGCGCTGCGCCGCGTCTGGGGCCTGGTCTATCGCCACCTGGCCCTCTACCGCCGCTCGCCGCCGCGGCTGATCGAGCTGATGTACTGGCCGATCCTGCAGATGATCGTCTGGGGCTTCATGACGACCTACCTCGCGGGCCTCCAGAACAACGTGGCCAGTGCCGCGGCCGGCGTGCTGCTGGGCGGCGTGCTGCTGTGGGAGGCGGCTTTGCGGAGCCAGATGGGCTTCTCCATCTCCTTCCTGGAGGAGATCTGGTCCCGCAACCTCGGCCACATCTTCGTCTCGCCGCTCAGGCCCGGCGAGTTGGTGGCGGGGCTGATGGCGATGTCGGTGCTGCGCACGCTGGTGGGCGTGGTGCCGGCGATCATCCTCGCCTGGCTGCTCTATGCCTTCAACGTCTTCAACATGGGCCCGGCCATGGTGCTGTTCTTCGCGGCGCTGATCCTGATGGGTTGGGCGGTGGCGCTGGGCTGCACCTCGCTCATCCTGCGCTATGGCGCGGGCGCCGAGAGCCTCGCCTGGTCGGTGCTCTTCGGCATCGCGCCCTTCGCAGCGGTGTTCTATCCGGTCAGCACACTGCCCGGCTGGCTGCAACCCGTGGCGCTGGCGCTGCCGGCCGCGCATGTCTTCGAGGGGATGCGCGCCGCGCTGATGGAAGGCCGCATCGCCTGGGGGCACCTGTTGGCCGCCTATGGGCTGAACGCGCTCTGGCTCGCGGCGATGGGCTGGCTCTTCATGCGGCAATTGCAGGCGGCGCGGGTGCGCGGCGCGCTTCTCAACATCGGCGAGTGATGCGGCGTCAGGCGAGGTAGTCGAAGACGTCGCCTTCCGCCGCGGCGCCTTCGATGTGCCGGCGGTGCCAAAGCGCGTAGAACAGCAGATGCCAGGCGGCCGCCCCCGCCTTCTTCTCGCCCGCGTGGCGGAACACCTGCTCGACGCGCCCAGGCTTGCAGAGTTCCGCGATGCCCGGCTGCCGCGCGACCAGCGGGCCCAGCGCATCCGCCCGGCGCTCGATCCAGGCGCCGACCGGCACGGTGAAGCCCTGCTTGGGGCGAAAGGGCTCGCTGGCCGGGAAGTGCTTCGCGAGCCAGGCGCGCAGCAGGTATTTGCCCTGGTTGTCGCGCACCTTCAGCGCATCCGGCAGACGGAAGGCGGCGTCGGCCACGCCGGAATCGAGGAAGGGCGTGCGGCCCTCCACGCCATGCGCCATCAGGCAGCGATCGAGCTTGGTCAGCAGGTCATTGGGCAGCCAGTCGGCCACGTCCAGCGCCTGCGCCGCCTGCAGCCGGGTGCGGCCGCCGCGCGCGGCGTCGCTCTCGGCGGCGGCAATGCCGTCCCGCCAGAAGCGCGGCTCGGCGCGGAGCACATCCAGTCGGTCGAAGGTGCCGCGCGCGCGCATGGCGCGGCCCCAGCGCCACCAGGGCCGCATGGCGGAGCGGTAGCGGCCATAGCCGCCGAAGATCTCGTCGCCGCCCTCGCCCGAGAGCACGACCTTCACCTCCTGCCGCGCACGGCGCGCCAGGAACCAGGTGGGGATGATGGCGTAATCCGCCGCCGGGTCATCCATGCAGGCGACGATCTCGGGCAAATGCCGCCAGACCATCGCCTCATCCACCATCACCTCGATGTGGCGGGCACCCGCGGCCTCGGCCGCGCGGCGGGCGGCGGCGCGCTCATCGGCGGCCCCCTTCACGTCGAAGCCCGCGGTGAAGGCCATCACCGGCTTCTCGTTGAGCCGCGCCATCATCGCCAGGATCGCGGCGCTGTCCGTGCCACCCGAGAGGAAGAGGCCATAGGGCACGTCGCTGCGCTGGTGCAGCGTGACGCTCTCCTCCAGCGCGACGTCCAGGCGGGCCAGCGCCACCTCCTCGCTGATGGATTCGGGCGGGCCCTCGGGGAGCGCCATGCGGCGGTGCCGCTCGACGATCTTGCCATCGGCGATGGTCAGGCTCTCGCCGGGCAGCAGGCGACGGATGCCCTGGAAGATGGTCTCCGCGCCCGTGGTGAATTGCAGCTGGAGCAATTCGTCGCGCGCCTCGGGCCGGATGCGCGGCTCGGCGAAGCCGCCGGCGATCAGCGCCTGCGGCTCGGAGGCAAAGGCGATGCCCGCCTCGGTCTCGGCGATGTAGAGCGGCTTGATGCCGAAGGGGTCGCGCGCCAGCACGAGCCGCCGCGAGGGCCGGTCATGCAGGGCGATGGCATACATGCCCCGCAGCTGGTCCACGAAGGCCAGGCCATCGCGCCGGTAGAGATGCAGCGGCGGCTCGCAATCGGATTGCGTGGTGCAGAGCAACTGGTTCCGCTCGCGCAGTTCCCGGTAATTGTAGATCTCGCCATTCGCGACCAGCGCGGCGCCGCCCGCGAAAAGCGGCTGGTCGCCCGTGACCAGGTCGATGATGGAGAGCCGCGTGTGCGCGAGGGCCACCGCGCCCGCCACATGCTGGCCCGAGCCGTCCGGGCCGCGATGGGCGAGGGCCGCCAGCATGGCATCCAGCGCGCCCTCGGGCGCCTGGGCGCCGGGGCGCAGCGCGAGGCCCGCGAGGCCGCACATCTATCGAATCCTCATCGCTGCACCTTGTGCAGGAAATCGCGCCATTGCGCGAGGACTGTCGCCTCGGCGAAGTCGCGCTCGAAGGCGGCGCGGCCGGCGGCGGCCAGGGCGGCGGCGCGCCCCGGCTCGGCCAGCAGGGCGCGGATGGCCCCGGCGAGGGCCTCCGGCGCATCCACCGGCACCAGCAGCCCGGTCTCGCCATCCGTGATCAGCTCCGACGGGCCCTGGGCGGCGGCGGCGATGACGGGGCGCGCGGCGGACCATGCCTCCAGCACCACATTGCCGAGCGGCTCGTGGCGCGAGGGGCAGAGGAAGAGGTCACAGCCCGCCAGCAAGGCGCCCGTATCCTCGCGCCAGCCCAGCAGCGCCACGCGCTCAGCCACGCCACATTCCTGCGCGAGCCGCTCCAGCGCCGCGCGCTCCGGCCCCTCGCCCGCGATGCTGAGATGGGCGCCGGGCACAAGGGCGAGAGCGCGGATCAGCGTGTCGAAGCCCTTGTTCGCATGCAGCCGGCCCATGGCGAGAAGCTGCACGCCCGAAGCGGGCGCCACGCCCGCGAAGTCGGTGGCGAAGTTGGGCAGGAAATGGACGCGCGCCTCGGGCCAGCCCTGGGCGATGATCCAGCGCCGGAGGTCGCGCGTGTTGCCCACCAGGTGATCGCAATGGCGGTAGTATTTGAGGTCGTAGTAGCCGCCCAGCCGCCCCACCAGCGTCCAGTCGCCGCGCGGCGTCATGCCGGCCGCGCGGTTCATCCAGGCCATGGCGACACGCGGCCGCCAGTCGCCGAGGATGCGGTTGAGGCGCATGGGGGTCAGGATGTCGAGCGCGCCGCCGAAGCGCAGCTCCACCGGCCGCGCATCGGCGAGGCGCGCGGCGCGGCCAGGATCGCGGCGGATCACCGGCAGCACCTCCTCGCCCGCGCGGTGCAGGGCCAGCGTCAGGCGCTCGTAGAAGGCCTCGGCGCCGCCCTGCGGCGCGCCGGCCATGATGTTGGCGAGGCGGATCATGCGAGGGCCCCTCCGGCCAAAGCCTCGAAGGCCTGCGCCACATCGGTCCAGTTGGGGCCGGGGCCGCGCGCCAGCGCCGCGCGATGCATGCGCAGCCAGAGGGCATCGTCATGCAGCAGCGCCTGCGCGCCCTCCACGAACTCGGCCTCGTTGCGCGCGACGATGCCGGTCAGCCCATCCTCGATGCGCTCTGCCACCGCACCGCGGTCCATCACCACGCAGGGGACGCCCGCCGCCTGCGCTTCGGCCACCGCGAGGCAGAAGGTCTCGCCAGGATCGCCCAGGTAGAGCATGCAGCGGGCTTCGGTCAGGCGCGCCAGCAGCTCGGGCCGCGGTAGCGGGTCGAACAGGGAGATGCCCGGCACCGCCCCCACCCGCGCCAGGATGGGGGCCGCGCGCGCCGCCAGCCGCGCATCGCCGCCATAGGTCGCCGCCCCCGAATAGGCGTGCAGCGCGCCCAGGCCGATGCGCGGCCAGATGCGCGCCAGCTCATCCAGCCCGCGCAACGGGTTGGAGGTGAAGATCGCAACCGGCGGCGGCGGCGCGCGTTCGGCCTGCGGCGCATCGAAGGGCGGCGCGACCGCCAGCGGGATCTGCACGCGCGGCCCCGGCAGCCAGCGCGGCAGCGTCGCCGCGTGATGCGGCCCGAGCGTGACGAGCGCCGGCCGCGCCATCAACAGCGGCCAGGCATGGCGCAGCTTGTTGAGGTAGCGCGCCGGGTTGTGCAGCCAGAGCACACGCCGCCCGCGCGGCAATTCGCGGAACAGCCGCGGCACGCGCGTCGCGATGACGAGGTCGGGGCGCTCCGGCAGCGGGGTGCGCTCGCCCTCGAAATGCAGGGTCAGCGCATGGCCGCGCCGCTCGAAGGACTGCGCGAGCAGCGCCACCGCCGTCTCCACGCCGCCCAGCGGCCGCTGGCCGATCGCACCCGCCTCGATGCGCGGCCCCTCATTGGCCAGCACGATCTTCACGGGCGGTGCCGCTCCGGCTCGAGCTTCGCCTTGAGGTAGGAGAGCAGGGGAAACAGCCCGGCGCAGAGCGCGATGAGCAGGCCCCAGCCGCCCTCCTTGTAGCCCTTGCGCCCGATGAGGCACTTGAACGTGCGCGAGATGAAGCGGCGAACATTGTTGGCGAGCGTGCCGATATCGCCCTGGTCCAGCAGGTCCGCCGCCTTGGCGCTGCTGTAGCGGTCGAGCCGGCGCAGCATGTCGGAGATGTCGCGGTCCACCTCGTGGCGGATGCCATGCGCGGTCAGCCGCTCGCCTTCGGCGCCGGTCCAATCGAGGCCGGGATGCACGCGCTGCGAGCGCCAATGCTTGGCGCCGCGGCGGAAGAGGATGGGCTTCAGCGTGGTGCCGAAGCTGCCGCCCCAGCCATGGAGAATCAGCCGCTCGCCCACGTAATTGTCGATGCGCACGCGGTGGAAGGCGGCGCTGCTGCGCGCGATGAGCGCGCGAATCTCCGCCCCCAGTTCGGGCGGCACGCGCTCATCGGCGTCCACCTCCAGGATCCAGTCGCCCGTGCAGGCGGCGATGCCGGCGTTGCGGCGCTCGCCCTCCAGCGCCCAGCCGCCTTCCAGCAGCACGGCGCCGGCGGCGCGGGCGATCTCGGCACTCGCATCCGTGCTGCGATCCAACACGACGACGATCTCATCGGCGAAGCCGAGCGTGGCGAGGCAGGCGGGCAGCCGCGCCTCCTCATTGCGCGCGACGACGAGGGCGGAGAGCCTCATGCCGGCACCGGCAGCGCCAGCACGCGCGCGGCCGCCTCCACCACCTGGTCCACGGCGAGGCGCTGCATGGGTGTGTTTGCGGGCGGTCCCTTGGCCAGCACGGCCTGGGCGCGGGCGCCGACCGGGGCGTATTCGCTGGCCGGCGTCGGCCCGAAGAGGCCGAGCGTGGGCGCGCCCGTCGCGGCCGAGAGATGCATCAGCCCGGAATCATTGCCGATGAAGAGCGCGCCACGGGCCAGCACGGCGGCCGCCTCGGGCAGGGAGAGCCGGCCCACCAGGTCCAGCGCCTCGGGCAGGGCGGCCAGCACCGGCGCGGCCATTTGGCGCTCCGCCTCGCCCGGCCCGCCCAGGATGGCGAGGCGCGCACCAGGCAGCAGGCCATCGGGCGCGGCCAGCTTCTGCGCCAGCGCGATAAAGCGCTCGGCCGGCCACATCTTCACCCGCCAATTGGCGGTGGGGCCCAGGATCAGCCAAGGCCCGCCGGGCAGCAGTGCCGCGGCCCGGGCGGCCTCGGCCGGGCTGAACCAGGCGACGGGGCGCGGCGCGGGGGTCACGCCCAGCGCCTCGGCGATGTGCAGGAGGCGATGGCCCGAGCGGCGCCCGCCCTTCATCACCGCGCGCTTCCGCGCCAGCAGCAGCCAGGCGATGGCCGAGCCGCGGAGGTCCACCACCAGGTCCCAGCGGCGGAAGGCCACCTGGCGCCACAGCTCCAGCCAATGCAGGGACCAGCGGCGCTTGGTGACGGGAATGATGCGCTCCAGCCCCGGCAGATGGGCGAAGACGCCCTCGGCCACCGTGCCGCAGACGATGGTGAAGCGGGCGCCCGGGTTCTCGCGCAGCAGATGGTCGAGCAGGCCGGTCGAGAGCACGGCGTCGCCGATGCGGGTGGAGGTGATGAAGAGGATGCGCACGGCTCGCCTCTAGCAGAAACGGCGCAGCTTGAACCCCCGGGTTGAACCCCCTGGCGGAAACCGCCACATGCCCCCCATGCCCATCGCCATATTGACCGAGCGCGCCGTCCTGGAAGTGACCGGCGAGGACCGCCTCGCCTTCCTGCAGGGGCTGGTTTCCAACGATGTGACCCTGGCCGCCCCCGGCCGGGCCGTCTGGACCGCCCTGCTGACGCCGCAAGGCAAGTGGCTGGCCGATTTCTTCCTGACCGCCGAGGCCGATCGCCTGCTGCTGGATGCGGAGGCCGCCCAGGCCGGGATGCTCATGCAGAAGCTGCTGCGCTTCCGCCTGCGCTCCAAGGTCGCCCTGGCGCCACTGGCGGGCTGGGTGGTGCAGGCCGGCTGGGGCGATGCCCTGATGCCGGCCGGCGCCACCCCCGATCCGCGCCTCGCCGAAGCCGGCTGGCGCTGGCCCACCCCATCGCCCCTGCCCGCCGATGCCCTGCCCGATGATTACGACGCGCATCGGCTGAGCCTCGGCCTGCCCGATGGCTCGCGCGACATGCAGGCCGAGCATTCCGTGCTGCTGGAGGCGGGCTTCGACGAGCTGCACGGCGTCTCCTGGTCCAAGGGCTGCTACATGGGGCAGGAACTGACGGCACGGACCAAGTATCGCGGCCTGGTGAAGCGGCGCCTGGTGCCCGTGGCCGTGGAGGGCCCGCTGCCCGCGCGCGGCACCCCGGTGACGCAGGGCGGCGCGGAGCTGGGCGAGATGCGCTCGGGCCGCGCCGGACGCGGGCTGGCCCTGCTGCGGCTTCCGGCGCTCAGCGCCGGGCCGCTGGAATGCGGCGAGGCACGCCTCCTCCCGCTGGTCCCGGCCTGGATGAAGCTGCCCGAGGCGAGCGATGCGTGACGACAGACATGGTTGAAGATCGGGGCCCCGGCGTGCGCGTGCCGCCGCCGGTGATGGTGGCGGTGGCGCTCGGCCTTGCCTGGGGGCTGCAGAAGCTGCTGCCGGTGCAACTCGGCCCGCCCGCGGTCGCGCTGGGCGGCATGGTGATCTTCCTCGCCATGGGCTGGGTGGGCTGGGCGCTGCTGGTCCTGGTGCGCGCCGGCAACGACCCCCGGCCGGACAAGCCGGACACCGCCTTCGTGGCCGCCGGCCCCTACCGCTTCGGCCGGAACCCGATCTATTTCGGCTTTCTGCTCTTCCTGGCCGGCGTCGCGCTGAGCTGGGGCACGCTCTGGGCCTGGCTCGCCGTCGGCGCCACCTTCCTGGCGCTCGACGTGCTGGTGGTGCGGAAGGAGGAAGCCTATCTCCGCACCCGCTTCCCCGAGAGCTACCCGGCCTACGCCGCGCGCACGCGGCGCTGGCTTTAGCCCGGCAGCGTCTTCTCCGCCGCCGGCTTCGGCGCCTTGCGCTTTCGCTCCTCCCAGCGCTGAAGCACCGTGAAGAAGGCGGGCACGAAGAGCACCGCGAGGCAGGTGTTCGCCAGCATCCCCGACATCACCGCGATGCCGATGGAGTTGCGCGCCGAAGCGCCCGCGCCCGTCGCCATCGCCAGCGGCAGCACACCCAGGATGAAGGCGATGGAGGTCATGATGATCGGCCGGAAGCGGCGCCGCGCGGCTTCGATCGCCGCCTGCTCGATCTCCATCCCCTCCGCCCGCAGCTCGCGCGCGACCTCGACGATGAGGATGGCGTTCTTGGAGCCGAGCGCCACCAGCAGCACGAGCCCGATCTGCGTGTAGAGGTTGTTGGCGATGCCAAGCCCGATCAGCGCGGCCGCCGTGCCCAGAAGTGCCAGCGGCACGGCCAGGATGACGCCCACGGGCGCCAGCCAGCTCTCATACTGGCCAGCCAGCACCATGTAGACCAGCAGCAGCGCCAGCGCGAAGACCAGGTACATCTGGCTGCCGACCTGCGCCTCCTGGTAGGAGAGCGCGGTCCAGTCGAAGCCCGTCCCCGGCGGCAGCACATGCCCGCCGATCTGCTCCATCAGCCCCATCACCTCGCCCGAGCTGAAGCCCTGCGCCGGGATGCCGCTGATCATGGCCGCCGGATAGAGATTGTAGAGGTTGATCAGCGAGGGGCCGAGCTCCATCCGCCAGGAGGCGAGCGCACCGACCGGCACCATCTGGCCCTGGCGGTTGCGGACATGCAGCTGGCCGATGTCGTCCGGGTTTACGCGCGCATCGCCATCCGCCTGGACATAGACCTGGAAGGTGCGGCCGAAGCGGTTGAACTGGTTGACGTAGGTGGAGCCCAGATAGCTCTGCACGGTCGAGAACACGTCGGCCACGCCCACCTGCAGCGCCTCCGCCTGCACGCGGTCCACCTCCACGCGCAGCTGCGGCACCTCGGCGCGGAAGGTGGTGAAGGCGCGGTTGATGGCCGATTGCGAGGTGGCGTTCTCGACGATCGTGTCGGTCAGCCGCTGCAGCTTGGTCCAGTCGAAGACGCCGTCCCGCAGCTCGACCATCATCGAGAAGCCGGAGGCATTGCCGATGCCCTGGATGGGCGGCGGCGGCAGCACGCTGATCGCCGCATCCTGGTAGGTGCTGAAGCGCCGCAACATCGTGGCGTAGAGGCCGCGCAGATCCCGGCCACTTCTGGGCGGCCGCAGCGACCAGTCGTCCAGGATCGCGTAGATCACGCCCGCATTCACCAGGGTGGCGTTGTTGTCCAGAACGGAGACGCCGGTGATGACGATGGTCTGCGCGACGCCGGGGATGGCGCGCACCTCGGCCTCCACATCGCTCAGCACCCGGTGCGACCGCTCAAGCGAGGCGCCGTCGGGCAGCTGCACGCTGAGCAGCAGGTAGCCCTGGTCCTCGGTCGGGATGAAGGCCGTGGGAATCCGCGTGAGACCCCAGCCGGCGAGGCCGATCATGCCGAGCGCCAGCAGCACGGAGACGCGCGCATGCCGCACGATGACGGCGACGACGCGCGTATACCACGCCTCCACCACGCCGAAGCCGCGGTTGAACACCCGGCAGAAGATGTTGCGTTTCTCCGGCGGCGTGGCGGGCTTCAGCCACATGGCGCACTGCGTGGGCTTCAGCGTCGCCGCGTTGATCGCGCTGATGAGCGCCGTGGCGGCGATGACGAGGGCGAACTGGCGATACATCTGGCCGGTCAGCCCGGGCAGGAAGGCGGCCGGCAGGAACACCGCCATCAGCACGAGCGTGATGCCGATGATGGGGCCGAACAGCTCGTCCATCGCCTTGCCGGCGGCGACATGCGGCTCCTCGCCCTTGTCGATGTGATGGGCCGCGGATTCCACCACCACGATCGCGTCATCCACCACGATGCCGATGGCCAGCACGATGGCGAAGAGCGTGGAGAGGTTGATGGTGAAGCCGAGGGCCGCCATGGCCGCGAAGGCGCCGATGATCGTGACCGGCACCGTCGTCGCCGGCACCAGCGTGGCACGCCAGTCCTGCAAGAAGACGAGGATGACCGCCAGGACCAGCACGCCCGCGATGAGGAGCGTCACATAGACCTCATGGATCGAGGTCTTGACGAAGATCGTCGTGTCGAAGGGGATGGCCCAGGTCATGCCCTCGGGGAAATCGCGCGAGAGGCGTTCCATCGTCGCCTTCACCTGCGCCGCCACCTCGAGCGCATTGGCGCCGGGGAGCTGGAAGATGCCGAGGCCGGTGGAGGCGCGGCCATTCCAGTTGAAGATCTGGCTGTAGGTCTGCGCCCCCAGCTCGACGCGGCCGACATCGCGCACGCGGATGAAGCGCCCGCCCGGCTCGGCCTTGATGATGATGTCCTCGAACTGCGAGACATCCTCGAGGCGGCCCAGGATGTTCAGCGTGATCTGGAAGGCCTGGCCCGAGGGGGCCGGCTGCATGCCGAGCTGGCCCGCCGCCACCTGCTGGTTCTGCTGCTGCAGTGCCTGGATCACATCGCCCGGAACCAGCCCGCGCGCCTGCATCTGGTCGGGGTCGAGCCAGATTCGCATGGCGTATTGCGCGGCACCGAAGACGCGCACCTGGCCCACGCCGGGCAGGCGCGACAGCTCCTGCATCAGGTTGATCGTCGCGTAGTTTGCCAGGAACAGCCCGTCATGCCGCGGGTTGGTGGAGGCGAGCGTCACGATCTCCAGGATCGAGCTGGCATGGATCTGTGTGGTGACGCCCTGCATCTGCACCGGCGCGGGCAGCTGCGCGAGCGCCGAGGCGACGCGGTTCTGCACCAGCACCTGCGCCATGTTCGGATCGGTGCCGATCTCGAAGGAGACTGTGAGGGTGTAGGAGCCGTCCGCCGCCGACTGCGACTGCATGTAGATCATGCCGGCGACGCCGTTGACCTGCTGCTCGATCGGCAGGGCCACCGTGTCCACGATGGTCTGCGCCGAGGCGCCCGGATAGCTGGTGGTGACCGTCACCGTCGGCGGCACCACATTGGGATACTGCGCGACCGGCAGGTTGAAGACCGAGACGGCACCGATCAGCACGAAGAGCATCGCGATGACGTTGGCGAGGATGGGCCTCGCGATGAAAAAGCGCGAGATCATCGGGCGGGTGCCGCCGCGGGGGCGGGCGCCGGGGCAGACGGCGCCGCGGGCACCGGATTGGCCACCGTGCCGGTGACGGGCTCAGCCGGCGGTGGCGCGATGGTGCCGCGCTGCACCGTGACGCGCGCGCCAGGGATGGCGCGTTGCAGGCCGGAGATCACCACCTGGTCCTCCGGCTTCAGCCCCTCCTCGATCACGCGCAGCGTGCCGATGCGCTGGCCCAGCATCACCGGCCGCTGCTCGATGGTGGAATTGGCCCCCACCACCATGAGGTAGGAGCCGAGCTGGTTGGAGCCCAGCGCCGCCTCGGGCACCATCAGCGCATCCGGCCGCGTGCGGATCGGCACGCGCACCCGCACGAACAGGCCGGGCAGCAGCGTCTGGTCGGCATTGGCGAAGAGGCCGCGCAGCTGCAGCGTGCCCGTGGCCGGGTCGAGCTGCGGCGCGATGTAGTCCAGCCGCCCGCCGATGCGGAACTGGGAATCCCCGGCCAGGGCGATCTGCACCGGCGGCGCGTTGTCGCCCAGCTGGTCCGGCCTGCGGATGCCCCGCCCGTCCAGCTCGCGCCGGATGCGCAGCAGGTCGCGCTCATTGACCGAGAAGTTCACATGGATCGGTGAGAGTTGCACCAGCGTCGCAAGCCGCGTCGGCGTCGAGGCGCCGACCAGGGCGCCCACGTCCACCATATGCGCGCCGGCCACGCCGTCGAAGGGCGCCGTCACATCGGTGTAGCCAAGGTTGATGCGGGCCAGCGCCAGATTGGCCTGCGCCTCGCCGAGCGTCGCCTGCGCCTGGTCGCGCTGGGACTGCCAGCGCTCCAGGTCGGCCTGGGCGGTCGCGTTCTGGCCGATCAGCCGCTGCTGGCGCGCGAGTTCCGAATTGGCACGGTCCAGCAGGGCCTGGTTCTGCTGCACCTGCGCCTCGGCCTGCTGCACCTTGGCGCGATACTGGTCGGGCTCGATCTGGAAGAGGCGCTGGCCGCTGCGCACCACCGCGCCATCCGCGTAGTCGATGGAGCGCAGGAAGCCCGGCACGCGCGCGACGAGGTCGATCACGCTGACCGCCACCGTGCTGCCCGTCGCCTCCAGATATTCCGTCGCCGGCGCCACCGCCGGGGTGGCCGCCGTCACCTGCGGCGGGGGCGGCGGCACGAAGGTGTTGTCCTCCTTGCAGCCGAGCAGCGCGCCCGTGATCAGCAGCAGACTGGCATGACGTCGGATCATCGGATGCTCACGCTAGAAGGTGGGTTGGGGCAGCAGACCCTGGGTCCGCGGCGGGGTCAGGCGGCCATCGTCGTAGTCGAGCAGCGGGCCCCAATCGGTGCGCAGCGCCATCTGCCGGCGCGTCGCCTCGGTGACCAGCGGCCGGCCCTCGCGGATCTCCCAGCCGCCGCCCAGCGCGCGATAGACCGAGATGAGGCCCTGCGGGATGTCGGTCTCGGCGATGGCGAGCTGGTCCTCGTATTCGAGCAGGATGCGCTGGCTGAGCAGCACGGTCGTGTAGTCGGTCTGCCCCTGCTCATACTGCGTGAGCGAGATGGCGGCCGCGCGGCGCGAGGCGGCGACGGCGCGGCGCAGGGCCACGGCGGCCTGCTGCGCGCCGGCGAAGGAGACGAGGCCGTCCTCCACCTCGCGCTGCGCCTGGAGCACGGCCTGCTGGTAGGTGAGCAGCGCCTGCTGGAACACCGCATCCTGCGCGCGCACCTGGTTGGTGATCTGCCCCCAGTTCAGGATGTTCCAGAGCACCGAGGGGCCGGCGGTGAAGCTCGTCGCGTTGCGCCAGGCGCCGCCCGAGGCGAGGCGCAGGCTGCCCGCATCGGTCGCGAGGAAGCCGAAGCTGCCGCTGAGCGAGACGGCGGGGAAGAGGTCGGCCCGCGCCACGCCGATGCGCGCGCTTTGCGCGGCCGCATTGGCGATGGCGAGCCGCAGGTCCGGCCGGCGCCGCAGCAGGTCCGCCGGAACACCGGTGGCCACCATCAGGCCCGGGCGCGGGATGGGGCCCGGCTGGAGCATGGTCCGGATCTCGGCCGGCGTGACGCCGAGCAGCACGGCGAGCGCGTTGCGCGCGCGCTCGATCTGCGCCTCGAGGCCGGGCACCAGCGCCTCGGTCCCGGCCAGCTGGGACTGCGCCTGGTCGGGGTCGCGCTCGCTCGTCGCACCCTCGCGGAAGCGGACGCGGGCGATGCGCAGCGACTGCCGCTGCAGGTTGATGTTGGCCTTGGTGATGGCGAGCCGCGCTTCCAGCCCGCGCAGGTTCACATAGGTCGCCGCCGTGTCGCTCAGCAGGCTGACCATCGCGTTGTCGTAATCGGCGATGGAGGCGACGAGGTCGGAATCGGATGCCTCGATGGCGCGGCGGAAGCGGCCCCAGAAATCAATCTCCCAGGCGGCGGTGATGCCGGCGCGGCCGAGATTGTAGCCCCGCGTGCCGCCAGTGATGGCGCCCGAATTGTTGCTGGTGGCGCGCTCGGTCAGCAGCAGCCCATAGGCCTGCTGCTGCTGCGGGTAATAGGCGCCGACCGTCGCGGCCAGCACGGCGCGGGCCTGCAGCACGCGCACGCCGGCGCGCTGGAGGGTAAGGTTCTGCGCCGCTGCCGTCTCGATCAGGCGGTTCAGCGTCGGGTCGTTCAGGCTGCGCCACCAGGCGGTGTCCGCCGGCGGGCAGGTGGTGGTGGCGGTCGGCACGCAGCGCGTGGCCGGGATGTTCGGGCCGGCGGCCCAGCTGGTGTCAAGCTGCGCGGGCGGGCGGGAGAAATCCGGCCCCACCATGGTGCAGCCGCCGAGCAAAGGAACCGCCAGGGCGAGCATGCCCCAGCGACGCGCGGCGGGGGCGGGTTTCGCGAATCGCGCGGGGCGCCGCGGCAAATTTTCATCAGACGGCACGGGCACCCATCCTCGCTCGAATCATTCACGTCCCGCGCGACGATATGGACCAACCGCCCGGCTGAGAAGGCCTATCATGCGGCAAGTGTCTTCATCGCGCGTTAATCCTGTGTGGCGATGATCGGCGTGTGGAACCGCTCACCGCCATCCCTCCATCACCGGCCGCTTCCCCTGGCCTTGCCCCGGCGGCCCAACCCGCGGCGCGAGCCCGCCAGCCCCTGCCGGGCGGCTTCGCCGTGGCCCTCGCCACCGCACAGGAGGCCACGCCCCGCGTGCGGGGCGTGGCGCTGTCCGGCGTAGGGCCACGCCCCTGGGAGGCCGCGCCCAACCCCGAATTCCGCCAGCGCATCGCCCAGGCCGAACGCAGCGCCGAGCATGCGCGGGATGGCTATGGCGTGCGCAACCCGCGCTCCGGCGCGCTCGGCCGCTACCAGTTCCTGCCCAGCAGCCTGCTCGACCTGGGCTGGAGGAACGCGCAGGGGCAATGGACCGCGCTGGCCGAACGGCACGGCGTGCGCAGCGAGGCCGATTTCCTCGCCAATCCCGCCGCGCAGGAGGCCGCGATGTCCCACTTCCTCCGCCGGGTCGAGGTGCAGCTGGAGCGCAATGGCGTGATGACGCGCCAGGGCGGCAGCGTGCGCGGGCTGAACGGCCAGGAGATCAGCCTGAGCGAGGGCGGCATGGTCGCCGCCGCGCATCGCCGCGGCTCGGGCATGCTGGCGCGCTACCTGGCGCATCGCAGCAACACGCCGGATGCCCCGCTCTCGGCGCGGGAGCGCGCGGCCTTCCAGGCGGTGGAGCGGCGGCTGCAGGATTTCGGCCAGGTGGCCTATGCCAGCCTGCGGCCGCAGCCCAACCGGGCGCTCGCCGCGGCGCCGGCGGCCACCACGCCGCCCTCGTAACATCAGAGCTTGCCCGACTCGCCACCCGGGCCACATGCAGGGGCGATGCTGCATATGCTGAAGCTTTCCGTCGGCCCCAAGGATGTGGCGCAACTGCGCGCCATCCAGAAGCTGCGCGCCGTGGCCGACCCGCCGCTGCGCCATCAGACGCGCATGATGCCCAAGCGCCGCGAGGAGGTCCTCGATGGCGGCAGCATCTACTGGGTGGTTTCGGGCTTCCTGCAGGTGCGGCAGCGCATCCTCGACATCATCGAGGACCAGTGGGATGACGGCACGCCCTGCGCCGGGCTGGTGCTGGATCCGAAGCTGGTGATGGTGGAGGCCCGGGCCACCAAGGCATTCCAGGGCTGGCGCTACCTGTCGCCGGAAGACGCCCCGCCGGATGTTGTCGAGGGGGTCGCTGCTTCCGGCATGGAGGCCCTGCCTCCGGCGCTGAGGGCCGCGCTCCGGGAAGCAAGGCTGATCTAATTCCCGCGGTCCGGGGCCAAGGGTCTTCGCCCCCGGGGCCCCGGCGGGTCCTGGGCGGAGCTCTGGAACTTGCCCCTAGAATTCCCGCCGCGGCGGCCGGCGGTCCCGCGGCGGCGGCGCCGGCTGCGCCAGATCCGCCTCGAGTTCCTTGATCTTCGCCTTCACGGAGTCGCGCAGCGCGGGGGTGGCATGCGCCTTCATCCCCGCCAGCACTTCCTTCAGGTCGCGCAGCTGCTTTTCCTTCTCCGGCCGGGTGCGAGAGATGGGCCGGTTGTCGCTGAGCTGGCCTTCGCGCGAACGCATGCCTCAGACCCCCAGCATCAGGCGGCGCGGATCCTCGATCGCTTCCTTCACGCGGACGAGGAAGGAGACGGCCTCCTTCCCATCCACGATCCGGTGATCGTAGGACATGGCGAGATACATCATCGGGCGGATCTCGATGGACTTGCCCACGGCCATCGGGCGGTCCTGGATCTTGTGCATGCCGAGGATGCCCGACTGCGGCGGATTCAGGATCGGCGTGGACATCAGCGAGCCGTAGATGCCGCCATTGGTGATGGTGAAGCTGCCGCCCGCCATCTCCTCCAGCTTGAGCTGGCCGTCGCGCACGCGCTTGCCGAAATCGGCGATGCGCTTCTCGATCTCGGCAAAGCCCATGGTGTCCGCGTTGCGCAGCACGGGCACGACGAGGCCCGAAGGCCCGCCGACCGCGATGCCCATATGGACGAAGTTGCGGTAGATGACCTCATCGCCCTCGATCTCGGCGTTGACTGCCGGGAATTCCTGCAGCGCCGCGACGCAGGCCTTCACGAAGAAGCTCATGAAGCCGAGCTTCACGCCGTGACGCTTCTCGAAATGGTCCTTGTATTCGGCGCGCAGGCCCATGACCGCGCCCATATCCACCTCGTTGAAGGTGGTGAGCATGGCGGCGGTGTTCTGCGCCTCCTTCAGGCGGCGCGCGATGGTGGCGCGCAGGCGCGTCATCTTCACGCGCTCCTCGCCGGCTTCCAGCGAGCGCGCGGGCTTGGCCGCGACGGGGGCGGAAGCGGCGGCAGGGCGGCTCAGGAAGTCGAGCACATCGCCCTTGGCGATCCGGCCATCCTTGGCGGAACCGGCGCCGATCTGCGCGGGGCTGACGTTGTTCTCGGCCATCAGCTTGGCCGCGGCCGGCAGCGGCGCAGGGGCGGCGGCCGGGGCATGGCCGCCCGGGGCGGCGCCATGCACCTCGGAGGCCGCGACCGAGCCACCCCCGGTGCCGACCGGCTTGGCAGCGGCGGTGGGCGGCGCGGCGGGCTTGCCGGCGCCGGCGGCGATGCTGCCGAGCACGGCGCCCGGCTCGACCTCGGCGCCGGTCTGGGCGGCGATGGCCTCCAGCACGCCGGCGGCGGGCGCGTTCACCTCGACCGTGACCTTGTCGGTTTCGAGTTCGACGAGCGGCTCGTCGGCGGCCACCGCCTCACCGGCCTGCTTGAGCCAACGCGCGACGGTCGCGGTGCTGACGCTTTCACCCAGGGTGGGCACGAGAATGTCGGTTGCCATGGTTTTCCGCTTTTTCCTGGAACTCGTCTTAATCCATCAGGCCCGGGGCGTCAGGCCCCGGGCGTCATCGTTCAGAGACCCAGCGCCTGGCGCACCAGCGCATCCTGCTGGGTCTGGTGCACCTTGGCGAGGCCGGTGGCCGGGCTCGCCGCCTCCTCGCGGCCGATGAAGACCGGGCGGCGGCCGGTGGCGCCGAGGTCGCTCAGCACCTTCTCGATCCGGCGGTCCACGAAATGCCAGGCGCCCATGTTCTCGGGCTCCTCCTGGCACCAGACGATCTCGGCGTTCTTGTAGGGCGCCAGCGCCAGGGCCAGGCTGTTGGCCGGGAAGGGGTAGAGCTGCTCGAGGCGGATCAGCGCCACGTCGTTCACGCCCTTCTCGCGCCGCTCCTGCAGCAGGTCGTAATAGACCTTGCCGGTGCAGAGGACGACGCGCTTCACGCGCTCTTCCGGAGCGATCGCGTCCACCTCGGGGATCACGTAGCGGAAGGCCGAGCCAGGGCCGAATTCGGCCAGGCTGCTGACCGCGAGCTTGTGGCGCAGCAGCGATTTCGGCGTCATCACCACCAGCGGCTTGCGGTAGTTCGCCTTGAGCTGGCGGCGCAGCGCGTGGAAGTAGTTGGCGGGCGTGGTGAAGTTGCAGATGCGCATGTTGCGCTCGGCGCAGAGCTGCAGGTAGCGCTCGGGCCGCGCGGAGGAATGCTCGGGCCCCTGCCCCTCATGCCCGTGCGGCAGCAGCATGACGAGGCCCGACATGCGCAGCCACTTCGTCTCGCCCGAGGCGATGAACTGGTCGATGATGACCTGGGCGCCGTTCGCGAAGTCGCCGAACTGCGCCTCCCACAGCACCAGCGTCTTGGGGTCGGCCAGCGAATAGCCGTAGTCGAAGCCGAGGACGCCGGCCTCGCTGAGCAGGGAGTTGAAGGCCTCGAAGCGGGCCTGACCCTCACGGATGTGGTTCAGCGGCGCGTATTCGCGCTGGTCGGTCTGGTCCACCAGCACGCAATGGCGGTGGCTGAAGGTGCCACGCTGCACATCCTCGCCCGAGAGGCGGACACGATGGCCTTCCAGCAGGAGGGTGCCGAAGGCCAGCGCCTCGCCGGTCGCCCAGTCCAGGCCTTCGCCGGTCTCGATCGCGGTCTTCTTGGCTTCGAGCTGGCGGACGATCTTGGAATTGGCGTTGAAATCGGCCGGCACGCGGCAGAGCGCGCCGCCCACCTCGCGCAGCGTGTCGAGGCTCACGGCGGTGTCGTGCAGCTGCTCCACCTGGTCGGTGCTGCCCACGGCCTTGAGGCCGGACCAATGCCCCTCCAGCCAGTCCGCCTTGTTGGGCTTGAAGCTGGCGGCGGCCTCGAAGGCTTCCTCCAGCTTGGCATTGAAGGCGTCCTGGATGGCCTGCGCGTCCTCGGCGGTCACCGAACCCTCGGCGGCCAGGCGCTCGGCATAGAGGGTCCGCGTCGTCTTCATCTGGCGGATGCGGCTGTACATGGTGGGCTGCGTGAAGGCGGGCTCGTCGCTCTCGTTATGGCCGTGGCGGCGATAGCAGACGATGTCGAGCACGATGTCCGCCTGGAAGCGCATGCGGAACTCGGCGCAGAGCTGCGCGCACCACACCACCGCCTCGGGGTCGTCGCCATTCACATGCAGGATCGGCGCCTGGATCGCCTTGGCCACGTCGGTGCAGTAGAGGCCGGAATAGGCATGCGCCGGCACGGTGGTGAAGCCGATCTGGTTGTTGGTGACGATGTGGATCGTGCCGCCCGTGCGGTAGCCGATGAGCTGGCTCATCGCCAGCGTCTCATAGACCAGGCCTTGGCCGGCGAAGGCGGCGTCGCCATGCAGCAGGATGCCCATGACGCTGCTGCGCGTCTTCACATCGCCCGCCATGTCCTGCCGCGCGCGCACCTTGCCCGCGACGACGGGGTTCACCGCCTCGAGGTGCGAGGGGTTCGGCTGGAGGGACAGGTGGACCTTGCGGCCCTCGATCTCGACATCGGTCGAGGTGCCGAGGTGGTACTTCACATCGCCCGAGCCCTGCACATCATCGGGCTTGAAGGACGATCCCTTGAACTCCGAGAAGACCTGCATGTAGGGCTTCTTCACGACGTTCACGAGCATGTTCAGCCGCCCGCGATGCGCCATGCCGATGGCGATTTCCTTCACGCCCTCGCGCGCCGCGGTCTCGATCACGGTCTGTACGGCGGGGATGGTGCTCTCGCCGCCCTCCAGGCCGAAACGCTTGGTGCCGACATACTTCTTCGCGCAGAAGGCCTCGAAGCCCTCGGCCTCGGTGAGCTGCAGCAGGATCTGGCGCTTCTGGGCCGGGGTGAAGCCGGTCACCCAAGGCGCGCCCTCGACGCGCTGCTGGATCCAGGACTTCTGGTCCGGATCCTGGATGTGCATGAACTCGACGCCGATCGGACCGCAATAGGTGGCGCGGACGCGCTGCATGATCTCACGCACCGTGGCGGTCTCGAGGCCGAGCACGTTGTCGATGAAGATGCGGCGGTCGAGATCGGCCTCGGAGAAGCCCCAGAAGGCGGCGGAAAGCTCGGGGTGGGCCGGCGGCACCTGCAGGCCCAGCGGGTCCAGCTTCGCTTCCAGATGGCCACGCACGCGGTAGGAGCGGATGAGCATCAGGGCCCGGATGCTGTCCAGCACGGCGCGCCGGGTTTCCTCGGGGTCGGTCGCGCGGGCCTGGCCGGCGGCGCCGCCCTTGGGCGCGGGCTTCGCTTCCTCGGGCGGCGCGAAGCCACCGCGCGGCCGCGGCGCCCAGGAGGCGCCCATGGCATCCGTCAGGACGGCGCGGGCGTCATCGTTCAGCGCGGCGAAAAGCTCGGCGAAGGAAGGGTCCACGGAGCCGGGATTCTCGACCCAGCGGGCGTAGGTGTCAGCGAGATAGGCGGCATTGGCCCCGTTCATCGCGCTCGCGAGGATGTCCACTCCGGCCATTCTTTTTCCACGGGCGCGTCTTGCGGCGGCCCGGCCCTTCCTTGTTCACGGCATTCCAGCCTCAGCCTGAGGCTGGGCGGATTCCGGTGAACATAGACCTAAGGATGGGACAGGGGCAGCCCCTCTCCGCATGGGAGAGTTGAGGAAATCGGCGTTCTGAAAGAGCAATGAAAACAACGAAAAAGGGCCGGACGAATCCGGCCCTTTCCTGACTTTCAAACTCGGAAATTCAGCCCTTGAGGGCGCGCACCATGGTCGAGCCCAGGCTCGCCGGCGTGTCGGCGATATGGATGCCCGCCTCGGCCATCGCCGCCATCTTGGCGGCCGCCGTGTCCTTGCCGCCCGAGATAACCGCGCCCGCATGGCCCATGCGGCGGCCCGGAGGCGCCGTGGCGCCGGCGATGAAGCCCACCACCGGCTTGTTCGGCTTGCCCGGCCCGAAATTCTCGGACTTCAGGAACTCCGCCGCCTGGATTTCCGACTGGCCGCCGATCTCGCCGATCATGATGATGGACTTGGTCTCGTCATCCGCCAGGAACAGCTCCAGCACGTCGATGAAATCCATGCCCTTCACCGGGTCACCGCCGATGCCGACGCAGGAGGACTGGCCGAGGCCCGCCGCCGTCGTCTGCGCCACCGCCTCATAGGTCAGCGTGCCCGAGCGGGAGACAATGCCCACCGAGCCGCGGCGGTGGATATGGCCCGGCATGATGCCGATCTTGCAGGCATCCGGCGTGATCACGCCCGGGCAGTTCGGCCCGATCAGGAGCGAGGAGGAGCCATCCAGCGCGCGCTTCACCTTCACCATGTCGAGCACGGGGATGCCCTCGGTGATGCAGATGATCAGCGGCATCTCGGCATCGATGGCTTCCAGGATGGAGTCCGCCGCGAAGGCCGCCGGCACGTAGATGACCGAGGCATTGGCGCCGGTCGCTTCCTTGCACTCGGCCACCGTGTTGAAGACCGGCAGGTTGAGCGTGGGGTGCATGGTGCCGCCCTTGCCCGGGGTCACGCCGCCCACATAGGTGGAGCCGTAGGCGATGCCCTGGCTCGCGTGGAAGGTGCCCTGCGCGCCGGTGAAGCCCTGCGTCATCACGCGCGTGTTCTTGTCAACGAGAATGGCCATGGACTTAAGCCCCCTTCACGGCGGCGACGGCCTTCTGGGCAGCGTCGGCAAGGTTGTCGGCCGCGATGATCGCGAGGCCGGATTCCGCCAGGATCTTCTTGCCCAGCTCCACATTCGTGCCCTCGAGGCGCACGACCAGCGGCACCTTGAGCGAGAGGTTCTTCGACGCCTCGACGATGCCCGTCGCGATCATGTCGCACTTGGCGATGCCGCCGAAGATATTGACCAGGATGGCCTTCACATTCACGTCGGAGGTGATGATGCGGAAGGCCTGCGTCACGCGCGCACTGTCCGCCGTGCCGCCGACATCGAGGAAGTTCGCCGGCGAGGAGCCGTAGAGCTTGATGATGTCCATGGTCGCCATGGCCAGGCCCGCGCCATTCACCATGCAGCCGATCTCGCCATCCAGCGCCACGTAGTTCAGGTCGTTGTTGGTGGCGTCGAGTTCCTTCGGGTCCATCTCGCTGTCATCGCGCAGCGCTTCCAGGTCCTTGTGGCGGAACAGGGCGCTGTCATCGAAGGAGACCTTGGCGTCCAGCGCCACCACGTCGCCGGCCTTGGTGACGACCAGCGGGTTGATCTCGACGATGGCGCAGTCGAGCTCGAGGAAGGCCTTGTACATGGCGTCCACGAACTTCACGAAGCTGCCGACCTGCTTGCCCTCGAGGCCGAGGCCGAAGGCGAGCTTGCGGCCATGGAAGCCGGAAATGCCCGAGGCCGGGTCGATCGCGACCTTCATGATCTTCTCGGGGTGGTGCTCGGCCACCTCCTCGATCTCCATGCCGCCTTCGGTCGAAGCCATGATGACGACGCGCGAGCTGTCGCGGTCCACCAGCAGGGAGAGATACAGCTCACGCGCGATGTCGCAGCCCGCTTCCACATAGACGCGGCTGACCAGCTTGCCCTCGGGCCCGGTCTGCTTGGTGACCAGCGTCGAGCCGATCATCGCCGCGGCGGCCGCCTTGGCCTCCTCCGGCGACTTGGCGAGGCGCACGCCGCCCTTGCCGTTGGGGTCATTGGTGAAGCGGCCGGCGCCGCGGCCACCCGCATGGATCTGGCTCTTCACGACATAGATCGGGCCGGGCAGCTTCTTCGCCGCCGCCTCGGCCTCGTCGCCGTTCCAGGCCACATGGCCTTCGAGGACGGCCACGCCGTAGCGGCGCAGCAGCTCCTTCGCCTGGTATTCGTGGATGTTCATGCTCGGGTGGTCCTTCGGGTCAGCTCAGATTTCCTGTGGCGAGCGCGCGCGACCAGTCATCCCGGCCGTGGCGCGCCGCCTCGGACGCGGCGGCGTCCCAGTCATACTCGATCGCGTGGAAGTTGACACGCCATGCACTGCCGCGCCGCTCCAGCAGCGCCCAGCGGGCGTGCGGGGAGCCTGCCTGCATCACATGCGGAAAGGGCGTGGTGTCGGTATAGGCCGGCTGCCCGACGGAGCCCGGATTCACCACCAGCCGCCCATCGCGCAGCTGCATCGCATGGGCGCGATGCGTGTGCGCCGTCAGCACCAGGCTCTCGCCCGCCGGCTTCGGCAGCAGGACTTCCACCTCGCCCGGCACGCGCTCGCGGATGCCGTGGCGGGTGGATTCATGCATCACATAGGTGAGGTCATCGTCGGGCAGGCTGTGCATGCCGAGGATGCCCTCGCCGCGCCAGGTCATCGGACGCGCCCCGAGAGCCGCGCGCTGCGCGGCGGAGAGCCGTGCCTGGGTGAAGCGGTCCGTCGTGCCCAGCGTCTCGGGCGCACCCTCGGCCACCCAGCGGTCGTGATTGCCCCGCACCGAGACGGCGCCGGTCGCGGCGAGCATCTCATAGGTCTCGGCGGGCCAGAGCGGCCCAGAGACCGCGTCGCCCAGCTCGATCAGCAGATCGGGCCGGGCGGCGGCGACGGATTCCAAAACCGCCGCCAGGGCCAGGCGGTTGCCGTGCACATCGGCGATGACGGCAACCCGCATGGGCTGCCTCAGACGCCGAGCGCCTTGAAGTCCTCGACCAGCTTCTTCACCGCGTCGCAGGACTTGGCGAAGGCCGCCTTCTCTTCCGGCAGGAATTCGACCTCGACGATCTTCTCCACGCCGCCCGCGCCGATCACCACCGGCACGCCGACATAGAAGTCCTTCATGCCGTATTCGCCATTCAGCATCACGGCGCAGGGCAGGACGCGCTTCTTGTCCTTCAGGTAGCTCTCCGCCATCGCCACGGCGGAAGCGGCGGGCGCGTAGAAGGCCGAGCCGCGCTCCAGCAGCTTCACGATCTCGCCGCCGCCATTGGCCGTGCGGTGCACGATGGCGTCGATCTTCTCCTGCGTGGTCCAGCCCATCTTGATGAGGTCCGGCACCGGGATGCCAGCGACGGTGGAGTAGCGCGTCAGCGGCACCATCGTGTCGCCATGGCCGCCCAGCACGAAGGCCGTCACGTCCTCGACGGAGACCTTGAACTCCTCGGCCAGGAAGAGGCGGAAGCGGGCGCTGTCCAGCACGCCGGCCATGCCCACCACCATGTGCGGCGGCAGGCCCGACTTCTGCTGCAGCGCCCAGACCATCACGTCCAGCGGGTTGGTGATGCAGATCACGAAGGCATTGGGGGCGTAGGTCTTGATGCCCTCGGCCACGGTCGCCATCACGCCGGCATTCTTGGTCAGCAGGTCGTCGCGGCTCATGCCCGGCATGCGGGGGAAGCCCGCGGTGACGATGATGACATCCGCCCCCGCGATCGCCGCATAGTCGCTGCCGCCGCTCAGCGCCGCGTCGAAGCCGTCCACCGGGCTCGACTGCGCGATGTCCAGCGCCTTGCCGGCCGCGACACCGCCGAAGACGTCGAAGAGCACGACGTCGCCCAGCTCCTTCAGGCCGATGAGGTGGGCGAGCGTGCCGCCGATGTTGCCGGCGCCGATGAGGGCGATCTTGTTGCGGGCCATGGGGATTCCCTGTTTGCCGTTCTGCTGGCCACACCCCGTGCGGCCTTCCTCAAAGCTGCTCCGGCCAGATTTCCGCCTGGAGCGGGGCAGAGTTACCGCGTTGCAGCAGGCCTGGAAAGACCCGCCATCGGCTCAGCCGATCAGCCCCATCGCCACCGCCCAATGGACGCCCCGAAGGGCCGCCTCCTAGGATCGGCCCCGCCCCGTACCGAACAGGCCCCGAAGGAGACGCCCATGTTCCGCCCCGCTGCCCTCACGCTCCTGGCCGCCATGGCCGCCTCGCCGGCCATGGCCCAGGTGGGCACGGGGTCTTGCAACCCGCATCGCGCCAATGAGGTGCGCTGCGCCGTCCGCATCGACATCCCGGGCGGCAATCGCGTCTATAACGTGGTGATCAACGCCACCCGCATGGGCGCCGAGGCGCGGATGACCACCGACACCTACATCAGCACCTGCGGCTCGGCCGGGCAGATGGTGGGCCGCAGCAACATCGCCAATTCGGGCAGCAGCCGCGTGGCCACCTTCACCAATGAGCGCAACCAGGCCGGCATGGTGGCCCAGGCCCTGGCCGGCTTCTGCGTCGAGACCTTCCTGACCACCTGCTCCAGCAACGGCCAGGCGGCCAATTGCCAGCAGGTGCTCAACCTCGGCGCGACGAAGATCGAGGTGCGCTGAGCCCTTGTCCTCAGGGGGCGCCGCGCGGGGCTGATGCGCCGCGGGCCCCGCCTCCCTCCAGCATCATCAGATCCAAAGGCATCTTCAGGAGATCCCCATGTTCCGCGCCGCGATTGCCTGCATGTTCACCCTCCTGGCGGCCGCGCCCGCCTCGGCACAGCTCGCCACCAATGCCTGCTGGCCGCATCGCAATGACGAGGTGCGCTGCGCCGCCCGGGTGGATATTCCCGCCGGCACCCGGTTCGACGTCACCATCAATGCCACACGCGCCGGTGCGGAGGCGCGCATGCAGGCCGACACCTATGTCAGCATTTGCGGCAGCCGGGGGCGGATGGTCGGTCGCACCAATATCCCCAATTCAGGCACCAGCCGCGTGGCGAGCTTCACGCATGAGCCGAATCCGGTCGAACACTCGGTGCAGAGCGTGGTGGGCTTCTGTGTGGAGGTTTTCCTGGTGAACTGCACCGTGGCCGGCCGAGCCGAGAGCTGCACGAATGCCCTGCGGATCGGGCCAAGCCGCGTCGAGCTGAGCTGGGCGAATTAGCCTCAGCGTCCCTGCGCCGGGCTGAGGCGCGGCGGGCCTGGAGGGGCCCGCCATCGGCCGGGCCGATCCCCGCCATCGCGAGCGCCCGGTTGATGCGCCGCGATGCCCACCCCGACACATCATCAGATGCGAAACGCAGCTTCAGGAGATCCCCATGTACCGAACCGCGCTTGCCTGCCTGCTCACCCTCCTGGCGGCCGCCCCCGCCTCGGCACAGTTCTCCGCCGGCGCCGCCTGCCGGGAGCATGACAACGGCGAGGTCCGCTGCGCCGTCCGGTTGGACAATTCCGCCTACATTGCTCTCAACGTCCTGATCAATGCCACGCGCGTTCGCGGCGATGCGCGGATGCAGGCTGACACCTATGTCAGCACCTGCGGCAGCCCGGGGCGGATGATCGCTCGCACCAACATCGCCAATTCCGGCACCAGCCTCGTGGCGAGCTTCACCCATTCCCCCAATACGCTGGAGTTTGGGGCGCAACTCGCGGCGGGCGCCTGCGTGGAGGTCTTCCTGCTGAACTGCATCGAGGCCGGCCAACGCACGCCCTGCAAGAATGTCATGCAAGCCTTCGCATCCCGCGTCGAGGTTCACATCAGATAGCGCCGCTGCGCCTCCCGCACATGGCCGGAGGGCAGCGCCTCCAGCCCCGGATCGGGCGGCAGCTCCACGCCGAAATGCCGGCCCAGCACCTCCTGGATCAGCTCGTAGCAGCTGCCGATGCGCACCACCTCCATGGTCGTGAAGTCAATCATGGTGGAGGAGCGGCGGTACTGGTGGAATTTCTGCAGCCCGTAATCCACCACGATGTCCGCGCAGCCGCGGATCTCGGGCTGGATGTCCACCGCGCGGAACTTGGTGCCCGTGCCGGTGAGATTGGCCGAGGAGCCGAAAAGCGGCTGCCCCTCCTCGGCCGCCAGGGTCGCCATGCGGTGCTCCAGCGCGCCCACATTCATCAGGATGGCAACCGTGCCGCCCTCGGTGCTGGCGGACAGCGCGCGTTCGCCGAGCCTGCGCAGGAGCGGGTGGTCCGCCCGGAAGGGGCCGATGGCCGAGATCGGCAGGTCGTAATCCTCGACCAGGCAGCGGATCATGCTGTTGGCCCGCGCGGGCAGGGTGTGCACATCCTCATGGATGGCGAGGCTGCCCAGCATGGCGTTGCGCTTGTGCGCCCCCCGCCCCTTGGCGAGGAAGAAGCGCGTCAGCGCCGCCTCGCAGCCCGCCGCGCCGGCATAGCCCACATCGGTCGGGAAGACGGCAACACCCCCCGCCTTCACCACATCCACGATGCGGCGGGCATCGCCCGCGATATCCAGTCTTTCCATGGGCTTCAATCCAGTCGGAGGTTGAGGCCGGGCAGGATGGGCGCCCAGCGCTGGTGTTCGGCGCGGAGCATGGCGGCCGCCTGCTCCGGCGTGGTCGTCATGATGTCGAAGCCAGCGCGGGTGAGCTGCTCGCGCAAGGCCGGCTCGGCCAGCGTCTCCAGCGTCGCGGCGTGCAGCGCCTCGATGATCGGGCGCGGCGTGCCGGCGGGCGCGAAGAGCAGGAAGCGCAGCGCATTGACCACCAGGGGGAAGCCTTCCTCGGCCGTCGTCGGGATGTCCGGTGCCGCCGCCGAGCGCTCGGGCGAGAGCAGCGCGAGCGGCCGTAGCGTGCCGGCCGCGAAATGCGAGCTGACCGCGCCCAGGCTGAAGACGCCAAGCTGCACATGCCCGGCCAGCACATCGTTCAGGGCCGGCCCCCCGCCGCGATACTCGGCCTGGATCATCCGCACCCGGGCTTCCCGCGCGAAGAGCTCGTAGCCCAGATGGTGCGGCGATCCGATGGAGGGGTTGGCGAAGGCGTGCTTCTCCGGCTCGCGCTGCAGCAGCGCCACGAATTCGCGGAGGTTCCGCGCTGGGACATTGGGGTTGATGCCCAGCACGAGCGGCGACTGCGCCAGATAGGTGATGGGCGCGAAATCGCGGAACAGGTCGTAGGAGAGGCGCTGGTAGAGATGCGGGAAGAGCGCGACGTTGTCGGCATTGATGATCAGCGTCTGGCCGTCCGGCGCCGCGCGGGCCGCCATCTCCATGCCGATATTGGTGGCCGCCCCGCCCCGGTTCTCGATGACGAGCGGCTGGCCGAGACGCTGGCGCATCCGCTCGGCCCAGGGCCGCGCCAGCGCATCCGTCCCGCCGCCGGGCGGATAGGGGATGATCAGGCGGATCGGACGGTTGGGATAGGCTTGCGCCCGGGCCAGCCCGGGCAGCAGCGTGAATGCCGTGAGCGCGGTTCTGCGGCGCATCCTTTGTCCTCCCCCAGGGGCCCCTTGGGGGCCGCTGGGCGGGAGGCTAGAGCGCCTTGTCCGGACAAGCTAGAGGGCCTTGCCAACCCCCGGGTGATCGGCGCGGGTCAGGATGCCCCGCGCCGATGGTCGTTCTCAGAGCGGAACGCAGCGGGTGATGTCGCTATGGCCGATCGCCATGGTGGCGATGGTGCCGTCCGGGCAGCCCGTCTGGCTGAAGGCGGCGGGCGCGAGGCCACCGGTCCAGCGTGTGGAGGCGGTGCGCGTCGCGGCGGGCGCGCAGGTGCGGCGGCCGTTGCGGGTGGTGCAGGTGGCGACCGCCGTCTGGCGCAGGCCGCGCGTCGTGGTGGCCGCCGGCTGGCGGGCATAGGGCACCGCCGAAGCCTGGCGGGAATTGCCGGCGCGGAGCCGGAGCGCGCTGCTGCCGGACGTCGTGCCGCGCGGCGCCAGAGCCGCCTGACGCTGCGGCGTCGCTGTGCCGCGGCTCGCGGTCGTGCTGCGACCGGCGGTGGCGCTGCGGCTCGCGGTGGTGGTGCGCGTGACACCCGGGCGCGGCGTGGCCGGGCGGCTCGCCGCCGCCGCCGTGCGGGCGGTGCTGGAAGATTGCGCCGAGGTCCGGGAATCCGTCCGGGCCGAAGCGTCTTGCGGCAGAAGGGCAAGCCCCAGGCAAAGGCCCAGAAGGCCCCCAATGAAAGAGCGCATGAAACCCCCGTATCCCGTCTCTCGTGTTACGGCGTATTACGTCAGGGGAGATGAGGCAAGCCCAAATACTCCTGGCTCTGCATTTCCATGAGCCGTGAGGCGGTTCTTTCGAACATCGCGGCATTGTCGCCACGCTCGTAAAGCTCATCCGGCCCCGTCTCGGCCGAGGCCACCAGCTTGCAGCGGTGTTCATAGAGCGCATCCACCAGGGTGATGAAGCGGCGCGCCCGGTCGAAGTTCTCGGGCCCCAGGCGGGGGATGCCGTCCAGCACCAGGGTGTGGAAATGGGTGGCGATGGCCAGGTAGTCCGCCGGGCCCAGCGCCTGGCCGCAGACCGCGTCGAAATCGAGTCGCGCCACGCCGCGCGCCGCCTCGGCGATGGGCACGGGGCGGCCCAGCACCTGCAGGCTGGTCGGCGTGCCGCGCGCCGTGCCGGTGAGTTCCAGGAAGGCCGCATCCAGCGCGCGCTCCGCCCGGCCATCCAGGGGGTGGTGCCAGGTGGGCATGCCGCGGATGCGCTCGCGCCGATAATCCTGCGCGGATTCCAGGTGCAGCACCTCCACGCGGGACTGGATGAGGGCGATGAAGGGCAGGAAGGCGTCCCGCCCCGGCTTGCCCTTGAAGAGGTCCTGCGGGGCCGTGTTGCTGGTCGCCACCACCACCACGCCACGGGCGAAGAGCGCCTCGAAGAGGCGGCCCAGGATCATGGCATCGGTGATGTCATGCACCTGGAATTCGTCGAAGCAGAGCAGCGCCGCCTCGCCCGCGATCGCGTCGGCCAGCGGCGGAATCGGGTCATCGGAGCCCGGATGCGATTGCTTCCAGCGATGGATGCGCTGATGCGCCTCCTGCATGAAGGCGTGGAAATGGATGCGCCGCTTGCGCGCGACCTCGGCCGTTTCGAAGAAGAGGTCCATCAGCATGGACTTCCCCCGGCCCACGGCGCCGACAAGGTAGAGCCCCTCCGGCGTGCCCGGCGGGGCGGCGAGGTCGCCCGAGCCGCGCTTGCCGCCAAAGAGCCGGCCAAACAGGCCGCGCGGAGCGCTCAGCGTGGGCTGCGGGTCATAGCCGCGCAGGATGCGCCAGAGGTTCTGCAGCGTCTCGGCGGCATGGGCCTGGGCGGGGTCCGGGTGCAGCAGGCCCTCGGCCACGCGCGCGCGATAGGCGTTAAGCGGGCCCTGGTTCACGGGAGACAGCGAATTCATGGGCGAAACCGATAGACCCGAAGCCGTGACGGCTCAACCGGTCGGCTCAGCGGAATTCGCGGTAGCGGAAGCTGGTCTCGCCGGCTTCGGCCAGGGCTTCGGCCAGCATGCCGTGATGCGGCGAGAGGGCGCAGGCCGGGTCGGTCGCCGCCGCATCGCCGGTGAGCGCGAAGGCCTGGCAGCGGCAGCCGCCCCAGTCGCGCTCGGCATGCTCGCAGCCCCGGCAGGGCTCGGGCATCCAGCCGGTGCCGCGAAAGGCGTTGAAAGCCGGGCTCTCGCCCCAGGCGGCGGCGAGCGAGGTCTCGCGCACATTGGGGAAGGCCATGCCGGTGATGGATTCGGCGGCATGGCAGGGCAGGATGTTGCCGGCGGGCGAGACGCCCAGGAATCGCCGCCCCCAGCCCCCCATGCAGGCCTTGGGCCGCGCCGCGTGGTAATCCGGCACGACATAGTCGATCACGAGACGCCCGCGATGCGCGGCACGCGCCGCCTCCACGATGCGCGTCGCCTCGTCCAGCTGCGCGCGCGTCGGCAGCAGGGCGGCGCGATTGGCCAGCGCCCAGCCGTAATACTGCACATGCGCGACCTCGATGCGGCCGGCACCCCATTCGAGGGCGATCTCGATCAGCCGGGGCAGGTTATGCAGGTTCTGCCGGTGCACCACGGCATTGAGCGTGAGCGGCAGGCCCGAGGCCGTCACCAGCGCCGCGGCCACCCGCTTCTTGGCCATGGCCCCCTTCATGCCGCCGATGCGCTCGGCCCCCGCCTCCTCCGCGTCCTGCACGGAGAGCTGGACGTGATCGAGCCCGGCTTCGACCAGCCGGCCCATCAAGGGCGCGTCCAGCAGCACGCCCGCCGTGATCAGGTTGGTGTAGAGTCCGGCCGCGCGCGCGGCGGCCACGATCTCCACGATGTCCCGCCGCGCCGTGGGCTCGCCGCCCGAGAGATGGATCTGCAGGCAGCCCAGCGCCGCAGCCTCGTTGAACACGCGCGCCCATTCGGCGGTGGAAAGCTCCGCACTGGCGCGCGTCAGCTCAGCCGGGTTGGAGCAGTAGGGGCAGCGCAACGGGCAGCGATGCGTCAGCTCGGCCAGGAGGGCAAGCGGCGCGTCAGCCACGCCGAAGCGCGCCCCGGGCGATCAGGTCGTCCAGCATCGCCGCCACATCGGCGCCGATCACCTCCTCGGGGGCGGCGAACTTCTCCACCAGCGCGGCCACGATCGCCGCCTCGTTCCGCGCGCCATCCACCAGGCGCAGCACTTCGAGCGCGATCTCGTCCGGGATGAACATCAGCTCCGGCGCCATGATGATCCAACGGCCGCGCGCCTTGTCCTCCTGCAGGCGGACGCCGGGGGCGAAGCGGATGGCACTCATGGCCGGAACGCCCCCGGCGGGACGAGCCGCGGCTCGACATAGGCGAGGTGCAGCGCATCGAGCTGCGCCCAGAGCAGGTCGCACTTGAAGCGCAGCGCGGCGAGGCACTGCTCCTGCTTCTCCCGCGTGTCGGCGTGCTGCTTCACATAGGCCAGCGCGAAATCCACATCCTGCGGCGCCTGGGTGAGGCGCGGATTGAAATAGGCCAGCGTCGCCTCGCTCACGAAGTCGTAGTTGCGCAGCATGCCGGCCACGCGCTGCTGGATGATGTTGGTGGAGAACATCTCCGTCAGCGAGGAGGCGATGGCCTCCAGCACGCTGCGCTCGCGCACGAAATGCACATAGGCGTCCACCGCGAAGCGCGTGCCGGGCAGCAGGCCGCGCAGCGAGGTCACATAGTCGCGATCGAGGCCGAGGCCGTCGGTCAGCGCGAGCCAGCGTTCCACGCCGCCGGGCTGCGTGCCGTCGCCGTCATGATCCTCGATGCGGCGGCGCCATTCGCGGCGCAGCGCCGTGGTCGGCAGGCGCGCCAGCAGCGAGGCATCCTTCGCCGGGATATTGGCCTGGTAGTAGTAGCGGTTCAGCGCCCAGGCCTGCACCTGGCCCTTGGAGAGCTTGCCGTTGTGCAGCAGATGATGGAACGGGTGCAGGATGTGGTACCGCTCGGCCCCTATGCCGCGCAGGGCTGCCTCGAACTCATCGGGGGACATCAGGCTCACAGCGAAATCTCCATCCCGTCCTCCGCGACCTCCCAGCCCGCGGCGGCAAGGCGGGCGCGCTCGGGGCTGTCATCCAGCAAGGCGGGGTTGGTGTTGTTGATGTGGAGGAAGATGCGCCGGGCGACGCCGAGCGGCGCGAATTCCGCCACCGTGTCCAGCATGGACATGTGGCCCATGCGGCGGCCGGTCTTCGGGCCGGCGCCGGCCAGGATCATCTCGTCATCGGTGAAGAGCGTGCCGTCGAACATCACGCAGGCGGCCCCGGTCAGGCGCTGGCGCAGCGCATCGGTCATCATCGCGCAGCCCGGGATGTAGTGCAGCGCAGCCCCCCCGGCCGAGATGGCGAGGCCCAGTGCCTCCCCCTCCTCGGCGAGGCCCGGGTCGCCCGCGCCTTCCGCGAAGAGCGGCACCTTGCCCGGCACCGGATAGGCCTCGATCGTGAGGCCGAGCGGCGCGCCCGCGCCATCCAGCGGCGCGAAGGGCTGGCCGAGCGGCATCGCCTCGCGCGTCACGAATTCGGGATTCAGCGCGCCGAAGATGGGATTGCCGTCCAGCACGGCGAGGCTCTGGGGCGCGCCATAGAGGCGGAAGGCCTGGCGCTCACGCAGGTTCAGGAGACCCGCAATGGTGTCCACCTCCGCCCCCGTCAGCGCCACGGCGGCGATGGGCGAGTTGCGCAGCGGCGCGGGGCGGGGATGCAGGGCGGGCGTCGCGGCGATCTGCGCCCGGAGGTCGGGCGAGGCGTTGACCAGCAGCCAGCGTTCCCCATCGGCACTGACGGCGAGGGAGGCCTGGCTGCGCGGCTTGGCCTGCGGATCGCCGGCGCGTGCGCGCACGCAACCGGGGCCAGCGGAATTCCACTGCGGGAAGCCGCCACCGGCCCCCGCGCCCAACACGATCGCGCGCAGCATGGGATGTGCCCGGCCGCACGGGACCGGCCGCCCCTGGTGGCGTCACCAAGGGCGCCGGTCAGCCCAGCGGCAACCGGGCCGAAGCCTCAGCCGATCTCGGCGCAGGCGTAGCTGTTGATCTCGAGCGCGAGCGAGACGACGGTGACGCGAGGGGTCTTCCAGGCCATGAGGATCTTCCTTCCCGAATTTGACCGGCCCAGCGCCGGCATCGGTAAGATGGCGGCGGACGGCCCATCCATCAAGCGGGGGTGCGCGCCTGCCTTGCTGGACGCGGCCGGGCCCAGGGCCTACATCCGCGGGCCATAGCGGACGGAGCTTCTCCATGGCCTACAAGATCGCCGTCGTGGGCGCCACGGGCGCCGTCGGGCGCGAAATCCTGAAGATCCTGGCCGAGCGCAACTTCCCGGTCAGCGAGGCCTTCGCCCTGGCCTCGCCGCGCTCCACGGGGCAGAGCGTGAGCTTCGGCGAGAAGACCGTGCTCAAGATCCGCAACCTCGAGACCTTCGACTTCACCGGCCTGGACCTCGCGCTGTTCAGCCCGGGTGCCGCCGTCTCGGCCATCCATGCGCCGCGCGCCGCCGCCCAGGGCTGCATCGTGATCGACAACACCAGCCAATTCCGCATGGATCATGACGTGCCGCTGGTGGTGCCGGAGGTGAATCCCCAGGCACTGAAGCGCTTCCGCAAGCGCGGCATCATCGCCAACCCCAATTGCAGCACCATCCAGATGGTGGTGGCGCTCAAGCCGCTGCATGACCTGGCACGGATTCGGCGCGTGGTGGTCTCCACCTACCAATCCGTTTCGGGTGCGGGGAAGGAGGGCATGGATGAGCTCTTCAACCAGACCAAGGGCAGCTTCGTGAACGACCTGCCGACGGTGGAGCAGTTCACCAAGCCGATCGCCTTCAACGTGATCCCCCATATCGACAAGTTCATGGAGGATGGCGCGACGAAGGAGGAGTGGAAGATGTCGGTCGAGACGCGGAAGATTCTCGACCCCGACATCCAGGTCATCGCCACCTGCGTCCGCGTGCCGGTCTTCGTCGGTCATGCCGAGGCGGTGCATGTGGAGTTCGAAAACCCGATCACGGTCGCCGAGGCCCGCGCGGCGCTCGGCAAGGCGCCCGGCGTCAACCTTTTCGACAAGCGCGAGGACGCCGGCTACATCACGCCGCTCGATGCGGCGGGCGAGGACGAGGTCTTCATCTCCCGCCTGCGGAAGGACCCGACGGTGCCGCATGGCCTGGCCTTCTGGTGCGTCTCCGACAATCTCCGCAAGGGCGCCGCACTGAACGCGGTGCAGATCGCCGAGGAACTGCATCGCCAGGGGCTGCTGGTGCGCGCCACGGCCTGAACAGGCTGTTTTTCCTGCCGTTTTGAACGCGATCTAGGATCACAGTCCTTTTTTTGCTTGCAAATGAGAACAAAATAAGAACATATGAGGGGCCATGCTCGGAGGTCCCCCGCCTTGCCCAGCTTCCTCATCCCCCCCATCGCCATCCTTCTCAGTGGTCTCGCCGCCATCGCGGTGCTGTTGGCCGCTCGCCTCGCCGGCCTCGGGCTCGCGCCGCTCTCAGCCGCCCCGGCCAGCCTCGCCGCGCTGCTTGTGTTCCTCGTCGGCCTCGGCTTCGCGGGCTTCCTCTGGTGGCTCGCCTCCCGCTGCTTCACCCTGTTGCGCGACCCCGCAACCACGCCCGAGCAGCTCTCCGCCCTCCGCGACCTGCCGCTCGCCCTGCCCGAGGGCACGGTGCGCGCGCTGCTGGCGCTGATCGTCGGCGTCATCGGCCTGCCGCTGCTCCTGTTCAGCCAGAGCCTCGCGCTGAACGACGCCATCGCGGGCTATGTGAACGGCATCATCGCAGGCGTCTTCGGCTACTATTTCGGGGCCCGCTCCACCGGCCCCGAGGCCCAGGCCGCCCGCCGCCTCGGCGAGGCGCTGGAAGGCCAGACCCGCGCCAATGCGGCGCTGCGCGAAAGCGAGGCCGCGGCGCGCGAGGCCGCCGCCCAGGCCACGCAGCCCGCCCAGACGGGCGAGGCCATCGCCCGCCTCGAACGCCAGCTCGGCGTCGCGCGCCTGCTGGTCCAGCGCATCGGCCCGGCCCTGCCGGCCGGCCTCATCCCGCCCCAGGCCGGGGCGCTCATCGCCCAGGCCGAGCAGGCGCTCGCCACCGCCCGCACCCTGCCCGACCTCGGCGCGCTCCAGGCCGCGACGGCGGCGCTGACCGGCCGCGACGGGCCGCTGCCCAGCCTGCTGCGCGCCGCCGCCCCCCTGCTGCCGGCCGCGATGGGCGGGCCGCTGGCGGGCCTCGCCCTGCTGCTCGGCCTCGGCTGGAACCTGGGGGCGGCCGCCTGGCGCCGCTTCCGTGCCCGGCTGCTGGACTCCCCGCATGACCCGGCCCTGTTCGAGCCGGGCGCCATCACCCCCGCCTCGGCCGAGCTGCGCCTCGCCGCCGCACCCATCTTCGCGCGGCTCTTCGCGCCGCGCCTGGCCGAGCCCGGCTTCCTCGCCACGCTGCTCGACACCTGCCTGCGCCCCGATGCGGCGGCCCTGCTCTGGGCCCGCTTCCCGGGCTTCGCCAATCCGGAGGAAGCGGAAGCCGGCTTGGCCGAATTCCGCCACGCCCTGCTGGAGGAGCGCGTCGAGGCGGACCTCTCGCCCGAACTGGTCGGCCGCGTCGCGGGCGCGCTCGGCCAGAAAGCCGCCAGCCCCGCCCTGCCGCAGGATGGCCCGGAGTCCGCCAAGGCCGCCCTCCAGGCGCTGACCCTGCTGCTCAGCGAGCTGCGCGAGAGCCGCACCGACCCGGTCCCCCTGTTGCGGGAGCTGGCGGCATGAGGCTCGCCCTCCTCCTTCTGCTGGCCGGCTGCACGCCCGTCGCCGCGCTGCTCGACGCGCCGCTGGCGCAACTTGCCCGCTGGGAACGAGCCTCGCCGGCCGAGATCGCGGCCGAGCCCGTCGCCTGCCCGGCGGGCCATGCGGCCTGCGCCCGGCTGCACGCACGCCGCGCCGAGGCCTGCATGGGCCTCGCCATGGCCGCCCGCGCGCCGGGGGCCGCCTGCCCGGGCGGGCGCGACCACCTGCCCTGCGCCGCGGAATCCTACGCCGCCGCCCGCGCACTCACCCCCAGCCCGGCGCTGGCCGCCGGCGAGGCGCAGGCGCGGCTTTGCCTCGCCGAATTCCCGCCGCCCGCCGAGGCCGCGGCCGAGGCCGGGCGTGCGGCGCCGGCCATCGCCGCCGCCCCGCCCGCCCGCGCCGCCCTGCTCGGCGCCCGTGCCGCGCTGATCGCCGCCCGGCCCGGCGCGGGCACGGAGGCGCAACGCTGCGCCGCCACCCGCGCCGGCCTCGCCCTCGCCCCCCAAGCCTCGCGCGAGGCGCGGGACCTCGCCCTGCGCCTCGCCACCCTCCCCGCCTGCGGAGCCACGCCATGATCCTCGCCCGCCCCCTCGCCTTCCGCCTGCCGCTCATGACCGGACCCGAGGTCCGCGGCGCGCAGCTCGCCCTGATCCGCGCCGGCGCCCTGTGCGGCGAGGCGGATGGCGTCTATGGCCCCGCCACCCGCGACGCCGTCCTCGGCTTCCAGCGGCGCGAGGGCCTGGCCGCCGACGGCATCATCGGCCCCGAGACCTGGGCGCGCCTCACCAGCCAGCCCGCGCTGCGCCGCGAGCGCCCCTGGCCGGAGGCGCTGCGGCCCTTCCTGTCGCCGCTGCTCGCCTGGCACGGGCCGCCGCTCGGCCGGGGCACGCGCCGCTGGCAACTCACGCCGCGGGGCATCGCCATCGAGGGCGAGCCGCCCCCCGGCAGCACACCGCCGCGCCTCGCCGCCGCCTGCTGGGCGCGGCACCAGGCCCCGCTCGAAGCCGCCGCGCGCCGCTTCGCCGTGCCGGTGGAACTGCTGGTCGCCACCGCCTGCACCGAAAGCGGCGGCCGGGCCGAGGCGGTGCGCGAGGAGCCGGGCTTCACCTCCGATGCCGCAACCCCGCACCGCGTCTCGCCCGGGCTGATGCAGACGCTGATCTCCTCCGCGCGCGAGGCGCTGGGCGACCCGAAGCTGGACCGCGCGGCCCTGCTCGACGCCGGCGTCTCGGCCGCGGCCGGCGCCGCCTTCATCGCGCGCCAGGCGCGGGTGACGGGCTTTGATCCGCCCCTTGTCGCCATCGCCTACAATGCGGGCAGCCTGCGGCCGGCCGGCAACCCCTGGGGCCTGGTGCAAACGCAGCGCGGCAACGGCCATTTCCACGCGGATTCCTTCTGCGGCTTCTTCAACGACGCCCTCACGCTCTTCGCCACCGGCCCCGCGCCGGGCGCCGATGTGCCGAGCTTCCAGGCGCTGCTGTCATGAGCGCCTGCGCCCTCGCGCTCGTCCTGCTGCTCGACGCCAGCGCCTCCATCTTCCCCGCCGAATGGCAACTCCAGGCCGAGGGCCACGCCGCCGCCTTCGAGGATGCGGCGGTGCTGCGCGCCATCGCGCGTGGCCCGGGCGTAGCCGTCACCGCGCTCTCCTTCAGCGATGACGCGCGGGAAATGGTGCCCTGGCGCATCCTGCGCAGCGCCCAGGACGCGCAAGGCTTCGCCGCCGCGCTGCGCGAGGCCCCGCGCGGTGCCGCCGCCGGCACCGATATCGGCGGCGCCATCTTCGCGGCACTCGACCAACTGGCCGCCGCGCCCTGCACGCCGGAGGAGGAGGTGATCGACCTGGTCACAGATGGCGAGGCGGCGGAGGCCCGCACCCAGCAGGCCCGCGCCTATGCCGAGGCGCAGGGCGTGCGGGTCAACGCGCTCGGCGTCGGCACGGAGGATGCGGGCGATTGGCTGCGCGAGCACGCGATCACGCCCGGCGGCTTCGCCATGGCCGCCCCAGACTGGGCGAGCTTCGCCGCCGCCATCCGCCGCAAGGTGACGCTGGAACTGGCGCAGGCCGGGCTTCGGTGATTCAATGCGGGGCCATCGAGGAGGCCCCGCATGCTCACCATCCGCCCCATCCGGCGCGAGGACCACGACGCCTGGCTGCCGCTCTGGGAGGGCTACAACGCCTTCTACGAGCGCGTGGGGCCGACCGCGCTCGACCCCGCCATCACGGCACGCACCTGGGCGCGCTTCTTCGACCCCTATGAGCCGGTCTACGCCCTGGTGGCGGAGCGCGAGGGCCGCATGCTCGGCCTCACGCATTTCGTCTATCACCGGACGACGACGGCGATCGCACCCAATTGCTATCTGCATGACCTCTTCACCGTGCCGGAATCGCGCGGCCAGGGCATCGGCCGCGCGCTGATCGAGGCGGTGGTGGAGCGCGCGAAGAACGACGGCGCGGCGCGGGTCTATTGGCAGACGCAGGTGACGAACGCGGCCGGGCGCATGCTGTACGACAAGGTCGCGAAGCATCTCGGCTTCATCGTCTATACGCGGTTCCTCTAGATGCATCCCGTCGTCACCCGCCTCGCCGGGGCACGCATCATCCCGGTGATCCGCACCAGCACCGCGGCGCATGCCGCCACCGCGGTGGCCTGGCTGCGCGAGGTCGGGATCAGCACCGTCGAGATCACGCTGACCACGCCGGATGCCGTCGCGCTGATCCGCACGCTCGCCGCCGATCCCGGCCTGCTGGTCGGCGCGGGCACGGTGCCCGATGCCGAGGCCGCGCGGGCCTGCCTCGCGGCCGGCGCGCAATTCCTGGTGACGCCCTGGGTGGACACGGAGGTCTGCGCCGTGGCGCGCGCGGCGGGGGCGGCCATGCTGCCCGGCGCCTTCACGCCGACCGAGGTGCGTGCGGCGCTCTCGGCCGGGGCGGATGCGGTGAAGATCTTCCCCGCCTCCAGCGGCGGCTCGGCGCACCTCAAGGCGCTGCGCTCCGTCTTCCCCGGCGTCGCCTTCTGCCCGACCGGCGGCGTGGACCCGCGCAACACGGCCGAGTGGTTCGCGGCCGGCGCCGCCTTCGTCGGCATGGGCGGCAAACTGGCCGATGAGGCGCTGATCGCCGCCGGCGACAAGCCCGCCCTGCAGGCCGCGGCCCGGGCCGCCCTCGCATGACACCCGCGCTCATCTGCCTGGGCGAGCCGATGCTGGAGCTGAACCGCCAGCCGCCCGATGCCGCGGGCCGCGCGCTCTACCTGGAGGGCTTCGGCGGCGACACCTCCAACGCCGCCATCGCCGCGGCGCGGCAGGGCGCCACGGTCGGCTACATCTCCGCGCTGGGCGACGACCCGGCCGGCCGCGCCTTCCGCGCGCTCTGGGATGCGGAGGGCGTGGAGCACCGCTTCGTCCGCACCGACCCGGCGGCGCCCACCGGGCTTTACCTCGTCACGCATGACGCGGCGGGGCACCACTTCGCCTTCTTCCGCAGCGGCTCGGCGGCCAGCCGCCTGGGGCCGGAGGATATGCCGGCGGAGGCGATCCAGGGCGCGCGCATCCTGCATCTCTCCGGCATCAGCCAAGCCATCTCCAACGCGGCCTGCGATGCCGGTTTCCGCGCCATCGCGCTGGCCCGCGCGGCCGGCGCCCGCGTCTCCTACGACACCAATCTCCGCCTGCGGCTGTGGCCGGCGGCGCGGGCGGCGGCGGTGATCCATGCGGCCATCGCCAGCGCGGACATCGCACTCCCCTCGCTCGAGGACGCGACGGCGCTGACCGGCCTTACCGACCCCGATGCAGTCGCGGATTTCTACCTCCGGCTCTGCCCGCTCGTCGTGCTGAAATGCGGCGCGGCCGGCGCGCTGATCGCGACGCGCGCGGAGCGCCGGCGGATCGCCGGGCATCGCGTGCCCAGCGTGGATGCGACCGGCGCGGGCGACACCTTCTGCGGCGCCTTCCTGGCCCGCACGCTGGCCGGCGACGATCCCTTCGTGGCGGCGACCTATGCCAATGCGGCGGCGGCACTCGCCACCACAGGGTATGGCGCCGTCGCCCCCATCCCGCGGCCAGATGCCGTGCGCGCGCTGCTGGCGGCGTGACCCTCAGCCATTCGCCTCGATGAGCGCCAGCAGCCCTTCCAGGATCTGCTCTGGCGCGGGCGGGCAGCCGGGGATGACAAGGTCCACCGGCAAGGCGGCCTCGACGCCGCCCAGCACGGCGTAGCTGCCGCGGAACACGCCGCCATCGACCGCGCAATCGCCCAGCGCCACCACCCAGCAGGGATCGGGCGTCGCGGCGCGGGCGCGCTGCAGGGCCTCGGCCATATTGCGCGTCAGCGGGCCGGTGACGAGCAGGATGTCGGCATGGCGCGGGCTCGCCACGAAGCGCAGGCCGAAGCGCTCCAGGTCATGCGCCACGTTCTGCAGCGCATTCACCTCCAGCTCGCAGCCATTGCAACTGCCCGCATCCACCTGGCGGATCGAGAGCGAACGGCCGAGCCGCGCCTCGGAGGCTTCCGCGAGGCGCGCGCGCAACTCCTCCACGATCTCGGGCGGCGTGGGCGGCGGCGCCGCGTCGGTCAGCGGGCGGGAGACGAGGTTGCGCAAGAGCTTGGGGATGAGCATCAGGCGGCCTCCTCCATCGCCTCGGTGAAGACGAGGCGGTTGCCGAACGGGTCGGCCACCTCCATGTCGCGCCAGCCCCAGGGCTGCTCGACGATGCCGGGACGCGCGTGGCGATACGCTTTCGCGGTCAGCTCGGCCTGCAGCGCATCAAGCCCGGTCATGCGGAGGATGAGCTTGCTCCCCGGCGTCCCGTCGCCGAAATGCTCGCTGAGGAAGAGCACCAGCGCCCCGCGCGAGACCTGCGCGAAGACCGGCGCGTGGGCGCTGAAGCGATGCTCCCAGTCCCACCCCATGCCCAGGAAATCCACATAGAATTCGCGCGCCTTCGGCAGGTCGAAGATGCGAAGGATGGGGATGGTGGCGTCGAAGCGCGGGCTCACAGATCCACCCCGCTGTAGCTGCCATTGATGCTTTTGTTGATCAGCGGGAAGTCGGCCACGATGTTGCCGATCACCGCGGCCTCCAGCAGCGGCCAATGCAGCCAGGAGGGGTCGCGGAGCATGCAGGCCTCGATGCCGCCCGCGCCATCGAGGCGCATCCAGGCCAGGCATTCGCCGCGGAAGCCTTCCACCAGCGCCACGCCCTCGCCGCCGCGCGGCGGGAGATGCACGGTGAGTTCGCCCTCCGGCAGGCGCGGCAGCAATTCGCGCAGGAAGGCGATGGATTGCAGCGCCTCGGCATGGCGTTGCCGCCAGCGCGCATCCACATCGGCCCCCGCCTGGGTGATCAGCGCCTCGGGCACCAGTTCCCCGGTGAGCAGCCGCGCGTCGAAGCCACGGCCCGCGGCGCGGCCAACCACCCCGCCCGGCGCGAAGCCCGCGACCAGCCAGGGCTCCATGATGCCGGTGCCGAGCACGCGGTCCTGCAGGCTCGCATGGCTCCCATAGAGCGCGAGCAGGGCGGGAAGCTCGCCCTCGATGGCGGCCAACGCGGCGAGCAGCGCGGCGATCCCCTCCGGCGTCAGGTCCTGCGCCACGCCGCCGGGCAGCACGCGGTCCATCATCAGCCGGTGGCCCAAGGCGTCACGCTGGGCGCGCAGCAGCCCCTCGCGCAGCCAGCCGCAGCGGGCATGGATCGCCGCGAAGGCCGCGTCATTGGCGATGAAGCCGAGGTCGTTCAGGTGGTTGTGCAGCCGCTCCAATTCGAGCATCGCAGCGCGCAGCGCGAGGGCGCGCGGCGGAGCCTCCACCCCCAGCGCCGCCTCGGCCGCGCGGGCGAAGGCCAGGGAATGCGCGACCGTCGTGTCGCCCGAGAGCCGCGCGGCAAAGCGGGCGGCGGCGCGCGGCGGCTTGCCCTGCATGAGCGAGAGCGTGCCCTTGTGGACGTAGCCGAGCAGCACCTCCAGCCGGACGATGATCTCGCCCTGCACATGGAAGCGGAAATGCCCGGGCTCGATCACGCCGGCATGGATGGGACCGACGGGGATGACATGCACGCCCTCGCCCGCCACGGGCAGGAATTCGAGCGGTGTCGCCTCGGGCGCCCGGGCGGCGGGGCGGGCGGAGAGCGGCGCGAGCAGCGGCCAGCGGCCATGGTCGAGGAAGGGGCGCGCATCCGTACCGCCCTCGGCCATGATGCCCCAGAGGTCCATCAGCGCGCGCTCAAACAGCGCGGCAGCCGGCCAGAGCGGCGAGAGGGCGGGGATGCGCCCCTCCTCCGCCGGGACGGAGGCGAGCAGGACCTCCAGCCGCGCCTCATCGAGGAAGGCCGCATGGGCGAAGCCCGGCTCGCCCCAGAGGCCCAGCAGCGTGACGCCCGGCGCGGGCGCGAGGGATGACCAGCGCCGCGCATCCAGCAGGAAGCGCGGCCAGGGCGTGCAGCCCAGGCGCTGGCCGGATTCGATGGTGGCGCGCAGCGTCATGACAGCGCCCTCGCCGCTTCCAGCAGCATGGCCGAGAGCGCGCCCGGCAATGCCAAGCCCAGTACCATCGCCAGCACCAGGTGGCCCCAGAGCGGCAGCAGCGTGGCGAGGCCGGCGGCCATCGGCGCGGGCTGCGGGGTGGGAAGGCCGAAGCAGAGGCGCTGCATGGCGTGCAGCAGCGCCGTGCCGGCGACCAGCAGGCCGAAGATCAGCAGCGGCAGCAGCCAGGGCGCCTCACGCCCCATCGCGGTGGCCAGCAGCAATTCCGAGGCGAAGAGGCTGAAGGGCGGCAAGCCCGCCAGCGCCGCCATGGCCAGCGCAAGGCCCCAGCCCAGCGCCGGATGCGAGGTGGCGAGCCCGCCGATCGCCGCCATGTGCTGCGCGCCCTTGATCCGCACCGCGCGGCCGATGGCGAAGAACGCGGCCGACTTCACCAGCGAATGGCCCCAGAGATGCAGCAGCCCCGCCATGTGGCCCGCGACGCCGCCGATGCCGAAGGCGATGGCGGCAATGCCCATGTGCTCGATGCTGCTCCAGCCGAAGAGGCGCTTCGCATCCCGCCGCCGCCAGAGCGAGAAGCCCGCCAGCAGCAGCGTGACGAGGCCCATGACGACCAGGGAGGTCCCCGGCGGGATCGCCTCGGGATTGGCGGCCACGATGCTCTTGCCGCGCAGGATGGCGAGCATCGCGGCGTTGAGCAGCAGGCCCGACAGCACGGCGGCGATCGGCGTCGGGCCCTCGGCATGGGCGTCGGGCAGCCAGGAATGCAGGGGGGCCAAGCCCGCCTTGGTGCCGAAGCCCACCAGCAGGAAGACGAAGGCCAGGTTCAGCAGCCCGGCATCGGCCTGTGGCGCCAGCGCCCGAAGCGCCGCGTAGGAGAGCTGCCCTTCGGCATGGCCCCCCACCGGTTGCGCGGCGAGCGCCAGCACGATCAGTCCGAACAGCGCGAGCGCGATGCCGACGCCGCAGAGGATGAAGAACTTCCACGCCGCCTCGATCGCGGAGGGCGTGCGGTGCAGCGCCACCATCAGCACGCAGGCGAGCGTGCCCGCCTCGATCGCCACCCACATGACGCCCAGGTTGTCGGCCAGCAGGGCCAGGAAATGCGCCGCCATGAAGCCCTGGAAGGCGGCGTGGTAGGCGCGGTTCTGCCCGGTGTCGAAGCCCTCGCCCGCGATGTCCTGGGCGGAGAAGATGGCAGTGCCGAAGCCCACGATGGCGGCGATCAGCACGAAGGGCGTGTTCAGCGCATCGGCGCGCAGCCAGCCCGTGCCCGTGGGCTCGCCCAGCAGCAGCAGCGCGAGCAGCAGGGTCACGCCCGAGGCCAGGATGTTGAGCCGCGCCGCCTGCGCCGGCAGCGCCGCACAGAGCGCGGCGGCGAGCGCCGGGATGAGGATGAGCCAGAGCGTCATGTGCCCTCCCCGCGATGCGGATCGAGCACGGAGGTGTCCAGGCTGTCGAAGCGCTCATGCAGCACGCGCGCGAAGACGCCGGCGATGACGGCGATGACCAGCACGAGGCCCGCCGTCGAAAGCTCCACCACCAGCGGCATGCCGGCCACGCCGACGGCGGCCAGGACCAGGCCATTCTCCAGCGTCATCAGCCCCGCGATCTGCGCGAGCGCGGTGCGGCGCGTCACCATCATCAGCAGGCCGAGGAGGACGACGGAGAGCGCGATGGCCAGGTCCTCCCGCGCCAGCGCCCGCGCGCCGGCGGTGGCCGGCAGCACGACGAGGATGCTGAGCCCCACCAGCAGGAAGCCCGCGATCATGCTGGCGCCGATCCCCGAGGCGGGTTCCGCCCGCCGCGCCGGCGGCAATTGCACGACCAGGCGGCGCAGGTAGATCGGGATCAGGATCCCCTTGGCGACGAGCGCGATGATGGCCGTGACGAAAAGCTGCGGCGCGCCCTGCACATGCCCCTGCCAGACCGCGGCCAGCGCCAGCACCACGCCCTGCAGCGCGAGCGCGTTCACCAGCGCGAAGATGCGCCGCTGGTAGAGCAGCACGAAGGAGATGAGCAGCATGGCGCCGCCCAGCACATGCGCCACATCGTAGGAGGTGTCGCCGAAGCCCATCACGCCAATCCCGTGGAAACAAAGATCAGCGCCGCCGCCAGCAGCGCCAGCATCAGCGCGCCGCCCAGGAATTCCGGCACACGGAAGACGCGCATCTTGGCGATGGCGCTCTCGAACACGGCCAGTGCCAGCGCCAGCAGCCCGATCTTGGCGGCCCAGAGCAAGAGGCCCATGCCCCAGGCGAAGGGGCCGCTGCCCGGCGCGGCCGTGCCATAGGGCACGAAGAGCGTGGCCAGCAGGCCGAGCCAGACCAGCAGCTTCAGCGCCGCCTGCATCTCCCACAGCGCGAGGTGCCGGCCCGAGGCCTCCAGCAGCATCGCCTCATGCACCATGGTCAGTTCCAGATGCGTCGCCGGATTGTCCACCGGCACGCGGGCATTCTCGGCGAGGGCCACCGCCACCAGCGCCACGGCCGCGAAAAGCAGCGAGACGCGCAGGCCAAGCTGCGCATCCACCAGCCCGAAGCCGATGGCATTGAGGTTGGTGCTGCCGATCAGCACGGCGAAGACCATGACGCAGACCATCAGCGCGGGCTCGGCGAAGACGGCGAAGGTCATCTCCCGCGCGGCGCCCAGGCCGCCGAAGGGCGTGCCCGCATCATGCCCGTTCAGCGCCAGCGCCACCCGCGCCAGGGCCAGCAGCCCCGCGATCAGCAGCAGGTCGGCCATCGGGGCCAGCGCCATGCCGAAGGCGAAGCTCGGCACCAGCGCCGCCGCCAGCAGCGTGGCGCCGAGCGCGACATAGGGGGCGATGCGCGAGACCAGGCTCGCGCCATCCGCCAGCACCGGCTGCTTGCGCAGCAGCTTCAGCAGGTCGCGCCAGGGCTGCATCGGGTGCGGTCCGCGCCGGCCCAGCAGGCGCGCCTTCAGCCAGCGCACCACGCCCACCAGAAGCGGCGCGGCCACGAGCATGAGCGCGACATGCAGCAGTTGCGTGAGGAGGCTGCCCAGCACCGCCATCAGCCGCGCTCCAGCAGGGCGACCAGCGCCAGCAGTGAGACCAGCGTGCCGAAGGTCAGGCTCAGGTAGAAGCGCAGGCTCAGCCCGCGCAGCTTCTCCGCCTCGCGCGAGAGGGCGCGGCGGGCGCGGGCCAATGGGTAGAGCAGCCGGGTGAATCCGCGATCCCGCCCCTCGACGCGCAGCCGGGCGGCGGCGGGCGAGCCAGGCGGCTGGTTCAGCAGGGATTCGCGCGGCGCGATCGCGAGGTGCCCGAGGCTGCGGCGAATGGGCTGACCGAGCCCCATCGCGCTCACCTGGCTCAGTGGATCACCGAAGGGCATGTGCGGCGGCGGCGGCATGAAGCCGCAGTCCCAGGCCGGGCCACGCGCGGGCGCGCGGGGCGAGCGCCGGCGCACCGCCAGCACGAGGCCACCGACCACCAGCGCCAGCAGCAGCGCGGCGAGGCCCGGCAGGTAGCGCGCGCCGCCATCGCCGAGCGCGAGTTCCAGCCCGAAGCGCGGCGCCGCCGCCTGCGGCCCCAGCACCTGGCGGATCGGGCCATCCAGCACGCCCAGCGCCACGGCCGCGAGCGGCCCGAGCGCCAGGGTCAGCAGGCTCGGCAGCAGCAGCGCCACCCGCATCATGCCGCCCGCATCCGGCGCGCCCGCCACCCGCGGCGTGCGCGGCCGACCGAGAAAGACGAGGCCGAAAAGCCGCACCATGGCGGCCGCGGCCAGCCCGATGGCCATTCCCACGGCCGCGAGCGAGACGGCGGCGATGAGCTGGACCGACATGTCGGAGACACGAAAGCCCTGGATCAGCGCCTGGAGCAGCAGCCACTCGCTGGCAAAGCCCGAGAGCGGCGGCAAGGCGGCGGCCGAGAGCGCGCCCAGCAGCGCGCAGCCCGCCACCCAGGGCATGCGGTGGATCAGGCCCCCCAGCCGGTCCGGGTCGCGGCTGCCGGCCAGGCTGTAGACCGCGCCGAGGCAGAGGAAGAGCTGCGTCTTGAAGGCCGCGTGGTTCAGCGCGTGCAGCAGCGCCGCCGCCAGCGCGACCGAGGCGAGCGGCAGCAGATCCGCCCCGCGATAGGTGAGGGCGAGGCCCAGCGCCGCCACCATCAGCCCCATGTTCTCCAGCGTGGAGCAGGCGAGGATGGCCTTGGTGTCGCGCTCCAGATTGGCGCGCAGCGCGCCGATCAGCGCCGTCGCGACGCCGAGGCCCACCAGCGGCAGGCCCCACCAGGCGGGCTGCGCCGCGCCCGAAAGGTCGAACAGCAGGCGGATCATCACATAGAGGGCGATCTTTACCATCGCGCCGGACATCAGCGCCGAGACCGGGCTGGCCGCCGCGGGGTGCGCCAGGGGCAGCCAGACATGGAAGGGCACGAGACCCGCCTTGGACCCCGCCCCCAGCAGCACCAGGAGCAGCACGGCCGCGGCGCGCCAGCCCTCGGGCGGGGCGCCGCGCATCACCGCGAAGCCGAGCCCGCCGCCGGCCAGCAGCCCCACGGCGCCGATCAGGCAGAGGCCCGAGAAGGCGGCGAAGGCCAGGTAGAGCCGCGCCGCCCGCCGCCCCGCGCCGGTGGCGTGCCGCGCCGCGATCAGGGCCCAGGAGGCGATCGACATCAGCTCGAAGCCGAGGATCAGGGTGAAGCCGTCCGCCGCGATCAGGGTCAGCGCCATGCCGGCCAGGAAGAGCGGGAAGGCGGCCCCCTCCGCGCGGGGCGGCGGCGGCGAGGCGGCGGCGAAGAGGCAGGCCGGCACGGCCGCCAGCGCCAGGATCACCAGGAACCAGCCGGCCAGCGCATCCACCGCCACCTGCGCCGCCCCCCAGGGCGGGCCGAACCCGAGCGCCGTGGCGGGAAGCCCGGCCAGGCCCACCAGCCCAAGCCCGGCGCTGGCGAGCGCGCTGCCGAGGAAGACCCAGCGCGGCGCCCGCCCCGAAGCGCCCAGCGCCGAGAGCGCCAGAAAGGCGAGGAAGCAGCCGCCCAGAAGGGTCAGCACGGCCGGCCCCCGGGCGCCCAATGTTCGATTCGCCTTGCCATCGGAAGGAGCTTAACAGCCCCGGCGGCCAGGGCGAGGCCCCTGGGGGCCCTCACTCCAGGCTGGACAAGCCGAAAATCATGTTTAGGGAGCGTCACGCGGGCGCGCATGGCGGATGGCAAGCGCGCGCAGGGCGCAATTCCGGCGGGGAGGTGGCGATGGGTGTGCTTCTGGCCTTCAGCCGGGGCGTGGACTGGATGAACGAGAAATTCGGCCGCGTGGCCGATTGGTGCATCCTCCTCGCCTGCGCCATCAGCGCGGGCAACGCGATGAGCCGCTACGGCTTCAACTTCTCCTCCAACGCCTGGCTCGAGGTGCAGTGGTACCTCTTCGCCGCGGTGGTGATGCTGGGCGCCAGCTACACGCTGTTCCGCAACGAGCATGTCCGGGTGGACCTGCTCTATGGCTGGATGAGCGAACGTGGCCGGCTCTACGTGGACATCTTCGGCATCATCGTCTTCCTCCTGCCCGGCATGATCCTGCTCACCTGGATGACCTGGCCTTTCTTCCTCGACAGCCTGATGCGCAACGAGGGCTCGGCGAGCCCGGGCGGGCTGATCCGCTGGCCGGCCAAGCTGCTGCTGCCGCTCGGTTTCTTCCTGCTGGTGCTGCAGGGCCTGTCGGAGCTGATCAAGCGCTTCGCCCTGCTGCGCGGCCCGGTCGAGGGCGTCGCCGTCGTCACCGAATACCAGCGGCCCGAACAATAATGACCCTCGACCTCATGCCGCCGCTGATGTTCGGCGGGCTCGTCCTCTTCCTGCTGATGGGCTTCCCGGTGGCCTTCTCGCTCTGCGCGGTCGGGCTGTTCTTCGGCTTCCTCTCGATCGAGCTCGGCTTCTTCACGACGGCCTATCTCGGCAACCTGCCGCTGCGGGTCTTCGGCATCCTCTCGAACGACCTGCTGCTGGCCATCCCCTTCTTCACGCTGATGGGCGCGATCCTCGAGCGCTGCGGCCTGGCGGAGGACCTGCTGGAGGGCACCGGCCAGCTCTTTGGCAAGATCCCGGGCGGCCTCGCCTATGCCGTCATCATCGTGGGCGCGGTGCTGGGCGCCATCACCGGCACGGTCGCGGCCTCGGTCATCGCCATGGGCATGATCTCGCTGCCCATCATGATCCGCTACGGCTACGACATGCGGATCGCGACCGGGGTGATCGCGGCCTCGGGCACCATCACCCAGCTGATTCCGCCGAGCCTCGTGCTGATCGTGCTGGGTGACCAGCTCGGCAAGAGCGTGGGTGACATGTATGCGGGCGCGATCGGCCCCTCGATCCTGCAGATCCTTCTCTTCATCGCCTTCATCGCGGTGGTCGCGATCGTCGCCCCCCACAAGGTCCCGCCCTTGCCGCCCGAGGCGCTGATGCCGCGCGGCTGGCCGCTCTACCGCCGGGTGCTGAAGGGCATGGTCCCCTCCATCGCGCTGATCTTCCTCGTGCTGGGCACCATCTTCATGGGCCTCGCCACGCCGACCGAGGCGGGGGCCATGGGTGCGGTGGGTGCGGTGGTGCTGGCGGTGATGAATGGCCGCTTCACCTGGAAGCTGCTGCGCGAGGCGATGGGCAACACCATGCGCATCACCTCCATGGTCATCTTCATCCTGATCGGCGCCACGGTGTTCAGCCTGGTCTTCCAGGGCGTGGACGGCTCCCACTGGGTGGAGCACCTGCTGAGCCACCTGCCGGGCGGGCAGACGGGCTTCCTGATCTTCGTCAACATCTTCATCTTCTTCCTGGCCTTCTTCCTCGATTTCTTCGAGATCGCCTTCATCGTGGTGCCGCTGCTGGCGCCGGTGGCCGCCAAGCTCGACATCGACCTCGTCTGGTTCGGCGTCCTGCTCTGCATCAACCTGCAGACCAGCTTCATGCACCCGCCCTTCGGCTTCGCGCTGTTCTACCTGCGCTCGATCGCGCCGAAATCCGTGCTGACGAAGGACATCTACCTGGGCGCCATCCCCTGGCTCGGCCTGCAGCTCATCCTGGTCGCCATCGTCATCTTCTGGCCGGAGAGCGTGACCTTCTTCCTGGATGGCGGCACCGGGGTGGACCCGGCCTCGGTTGTGATCGACGTACCCCCGCCGCCGCCCGTGGATGACGACGCGGTGCCCGTCTTCCGGTAGGCCGCCGCGCCGCCTGGCAGGGCCTGAGCGGCCGGAGAGGGCGCGCGTGACGGCGCCATTTTCCGGCCCCGAGCGCGAGGCGGGCCCGCATGCGGGTGCCTGGGAATGACGTGGATCTGCAGCCCACCCCGTAAGCGCGGGAAGAAGCGGCCCCCAGGCCGCGCCCTACTGGCTGGCCCAGAGAATGCGGTGCAGCCAGGCGATATCCGGCAGGTCGAAGCTGTAATCCGGATGGGCCGGATTGAGGCTGGCAAGCTCGATCCGCTTGGCGCTTTGCCGCTTCAGCTCCTTGGCCATCACCTCGCCGAGGCGGGTGCGCACCACCACGCGATCCCCCCGCCGCACCGGTGAGGCGGGCGAGACGATCACCACATCGCCGTCCCGGAACACGGGCTCCATCGAATCCCCCGAGATTTCCAGCGCATAGGCGTTGGGGTCGCTGATCTCGGGCAGGCTGATCTCGTCCCAGCTGCCGCCGACCGGGAAGCCCGCATCGTCGAAGAAGCCCTCGCCGCCCGCCTGCGCCAGACCGATCAAGGGGATGCGGCGCGTAGGCCGCGGCCCGCGCGAGAGGCTGGGCAGCGCCGCCTGGCCGGAGACCAGCGCGGCAAAGGCCTCCACCCCGGCGCCGGTCGCGTGCAGCACCTTGGCCACGCTCTCGGTGGAGGGCCAGCGCGCACGGCCATCCGGCCCGATGCGCTTCGAGGGGTTGAAGGCCGTCGGGTCCAGGCCGGCCTTGCGGGCAAGGCCGGAGGCGGAGAGCCCGTTTTCGGCAGCGAGCGAATCAATCGCGCGCCAGATGTCGTCATGTCGCATGGCGTGAGGACCATCATAGGTGTCACGTCATCGCGCAATAGGAAAATGTTGCTCATTCCCCTTGCAACCAAATTCGTGATCCCGCTATGTTCCCTAAATGTTCCGTTTTGCCGCCCCCAGCTCACGCATGAAAGGACGCCTCCATGCCCCCCGCCCCCCGGGCCAGCCACGCCCCCCGCTTCGCCTCCCTCGCCCGGACGGAGCCCTTCGCCTCCGCCGAGGATGCCTGGTTCTGGACCATGGCCGCGCTGGTGGCGCGGCGCGACGGGGCCCGCATCGCCGCCGGCAAGGGCGCCACCCCACGCCCCTGCGAACCGGATGACGTGATCAAGTGCCTGGACCGGCTTTACCGCCAGCGGCGGATCGAGCTGGCCCATGCCCGCGTCATGCGCCTCTGGGGCGAGCGCGGCACGGCGCCCTCCCCCCGCCACCTGCAGGAGCGCGGCGACCACCGGCTCTGGCGGGAGGCGATGAGCCGGCTGGAATGGCCGCTCCGCGTCAAGGGTATCGTCGCCGGCGCGCCCGGCCTCGGCGTCCATGACGCTGATATCATTCCTTTTTCCGGCCCTGGCCCGACGCGCGAGGAATGAGCGCGCAACGCCCCCCGCCGCGGCCGGCCCATCGCCGCCACCTTCCGCCGCAGCACGCCTGGATCGTCTTCTCCGGGCGGGCCGACCATGCGTGGCAGCGCCTGCTCCGTCCCGGCTTCCGGCACTGCTTCGCCGCTCTCGAGGATGCGGCGGGCTGGATGGTGCTGGACCCGCTCTCGGGCCGCCTCCTGCTCGCGCGCCTGGCCGTCCCCCCCGGCTATGACCTGCCCGGCTTCTACCGCCGCGCCGGGTTGCTGCCCCTCGGCCCCTACCCGCTGGAGGAAGCGGCACTGGGCGCGCCCCTGCGCGGCATGCCGCTGAACTGCGTTTCCATCTGCCGCGCCGTTCTGGGCCCGCACGCGCCCTTCGCCCTCACGCCGGCCGGCCTGCACCGCGGCCTGACCCGGATGAATGAATCTAGGAAAAAAAACTTGACAATGCCGAAGGCCTAGGCGTAAAAGACTTCTGCCAAGGGGCGAATTGCATCCAGCCCGGTTCGCCCGCGCCCCCTGGACCACCCTTTCATCCCCCATTCCAGCACCGGCCGCTTCCAGGGCCGGCTCCTCCGCCCCCCGGGCGGCAGGGGCCGGCCCTTTTGGCGTTCCGCCCCCGTCCAGAAGGAGATCGCCGCGCATGGCAGGCCTGTTCCGCGCCCCGAAGCCCGTGGTGGTCCCACCCCAGGCCCCGGCCCCCTCGCCCGAGCCCGCCCCGGTCGCCACACCGCCGGCCCAGGCGGCCGAGGCGGCGCGCACGCAGAGCCGCGCCGGCGCCCGGCAGGGCATCCAGGGCACCATCGCCACCTCGGCGCGTGGCGTGCTCGCCCCGCTGCCCGTGGCACTCACCCGCAAATCCCTGCTCGGCGAGTGACGGCCATGACCCCGCAACAGATCCTCGCCCGGCACGACGCCGCCATCGCCCGCCGCCGCCCGCATGAGGGCCATTGGCGCGATGCCTACGCCCATGTCCTGCCCGCCCCGCACGAGGCGGCGAGCCTCTATGACGCCACCGCCGCCGACGCGACGGAGCAGCTCGCTGCCTCGCTTCTCGCCGAACTCACGCCACCCTGGTCGCGCTGGTTCGGCCTCGCCCCCGCCCAGGGCCAGGCCGAACCCAGCGAGGCCGCCGCGCTGGAAAGGACCGCCGGGACGCTGCAGGCGCATCTCGACCGCTCCAACTTCGCGGTCGAAATGCACCAGGCCTTCCTGGACCTGGTCATCACCGGCACCGGCATCATGCTGGTGGAGGAGGCGCCACCGGGCGAGAGCACCGCGCTGCGCTTCACCGCCGTGCCGGTCCGCACCGCCGTGCTGGAGGAAGGCCCTGCCGGCCGGCTCGACACCGTCTTCCGCGAGGCGCGCCTCAGCACGGCCGAAATGCTCCGCCGGTTCCCCTTCGCCGAAATCCCCGCCGCGATGCAGCGCGAGGCGGCGGCCGAGGCGGACCAGCCCGAGCCCGTGAAGCACCGCCTGATCGAGGCGGTCTGGCCCGACGGCCAGGGCCACCGCTACGCCGCCGTCTTCGACGCGCCCGGCCTCAAGGCGCCCCTCTTCGTGGCGCAGGGCCGCTTCGCCGATGCGCCCTTCATCGCCTTCCGCTGGCTGAAGGCGCCGGGCGAGGTCTATGGCCGCGGCCCCGTCATCAAGGCCCTGCCGGACATCCGCACCGCCAACCGCGTGGTCGAACTCGTGCTCAAGAACGCCTCCATCGCCGTCACCGGCATCTGGCAGGCCGAGGATGACGGCGTGCTGAACCCGGCCACGGTGCAACTCACCCCTGGCGCCATCATCCCCAAGGCGCCGGGCAGCGCCGGCCTCACGCCGCTCGCCGCCCCCGGCGATTTCGACGTCTCCCAACTCGTGCTGAACGACCTGCGCGCGCGCATCCGCACCGCGCTGCTGGCCGATCGCCTCGGCGCGCTGCGCGACCAGCGCATGACGGCGACCGAGGTGCTGGAGCGCAGCGCCGAGACCGCGCGGCTGCTCGGCGCCACCTATGGCCGCCTGCAGTCGGAGCTGCTGACGCCGCTCGTCGCCCGCAGCCTCGCCATCCTCGCTAGGCGCGGCGAGGTGCCGCCCGTGCTGCTCGAACAGGGGCGCGTCGCGCTGCGCTACGAAAGCCCGCTCGCCCGCGTGCAGGGCCGCGCCGATGCGGCGAACACGCTGCTCTTCCTCGACGCCGTCGCGAAGATGGGTGCCGACGCGGTGGCCGAGGTGGATGCCGCCGCCGCCGCGCGCTGGCTCGCCCGCACCCTCGGCGCGCCGGCCGAGATTTTGGCCCCCACCCCCTCGGTCCAACCGGAGTGACACAGCCCATGCCCGACAACCTGCTCGACACCGCCCTCGTTCCCGCCGCCCCGCCGGCCAGCAGCAGCCGCCCGGCCGAGGTGCCGGAGAAATTCTGGGATGCGGAGCGCGGCGAATTGCGCGTGGAGGCCCTGCTCAAGAGCTATCGCGAACTGGAGCGCCGTCTCTCCCAGCGCGCCGCCCCGCCCGCGCCCGAGGCCGACGAGGAGGAGCGCCGCCGCTGGCGCGAGATGATGGGCATCCCCGACAGCCCGGACGGCTACGATGTCACGCCGAAGCATGAGCTCTGCGGCCCCGACCCCGAGATCAACCAGCGCCTGCACGAGGCGGGCTTCTCCTGCGCGCAGGTGCAGCTGCTCTACGACCTCGCCGCCGAACGCCTGCTGCCCCTGGTGGCCGAGGCCGCGCAGCAATTCGAGGCCGACCGCCAGGCCGAGAAGCTGCGCGCGCATTTCGGCGGCGAGGAGCGCTTCCGTCGCGTTGCCGCCCAGCTCAAGGCCTGGGGCCAGGCGAATCTGCCGCCGGGCGTGCTCGACGCGCTTTCCACCACCGAGGAGGGGGTGCTGGCGCTCGAGCGCATGATGCGCGGCGACGAGCCCCGCATGGAGCGCGAGACCGCGCCGCCCGAGGCGCTGGACGAGGGCGAGCTGCGCCGCCTGATGCGCGACCCGCGCTACTGGCGCACCCGCGAGCCGGAAATCGTGAAGCGCGTCACGGAAGGCTTCCGCAAGCTGGTCGGCGGCTGATGTGCGCGGCCAAGGCCTGATAGAGCCGTCGAGCATCCGGGCCGAATAGGCCCGGCGGATCGCATAAGCGATCCGAAGCCAAGCGCGCGGAGCGCGCGCCCGGCGTCTGAGGGCATCAAAAATTCCAACGCAGGGTGAGCGCCGCGCAGACGCGATGACGTCGCGCGCCCGCCCTGCCTGGCCGCCGATCCGCCCCCCTCCTCTGCGGGATCGGCGGCCGCGCCCGCCGCCGGCCGCATGCGCTGCGCCGCGGCGGGCGCCACCATTCATCCGCGCAAAACCCGCTCACCCCAGGCGCGCGGATGCGGCGCGTGCGCGCGGCCCGCACCCGGCCAACCGCGCGGCGCGCCTTCCCCGAAACCCTCCTCGCGGAGACCCCCCATGTCCGGTTCCATTGACCAGGCCTTCGTCACCCAGTTCCAGGCCGAGGTGCACGAGGCCTACCAGCGCCAGGGCAGCAAGCTGCGCCCGGCCATCCGCAGCAAGTCCAACGTGAAGGGCGCCACCACGATCTTCCAGCGCGTCGGCCGCGGCACCGCCAGCTCCAAGGCGCGCAACAATGCCGTGCCGGTGATGAACCTCGAATACTCCGCCGTCTCCTGCTTCCTGCAGGACCACTATGCGGGCGACTGGATCGACAAGCTCGATGAGCTGAAGACCAATGCGGATGAGATCGGCGTGCTCGCCTCGGCCGGCGCGCATGCGCTGGGCCGCAAGACGGATGAGCTGATCATCACGGCGCTCGACCTCGGCACGCGCGAGGCGGTGGGCACCCAGGCCGGCCAGACCGACAATGACGGGCTGACCCGCGCCAAGGTGCTGCTGGCCTTCGAGATGCTGGGCGCCATGGACGTGCCGGATGACGGCAACCGCTATGCCGTGGTCGGCTGGAAGCAGTGGAGCGAGCTGCTGACGCTGCCCGAATTCGCCAGCGCCGACTATGTGGGCGACGCCAACCTGCCCTGGCGCGGCATGCAGGCGAAGCAGTGGCTCGGCGCCACCTGGATCCCGCATTCCGGCCTGACGAAGACCGGCACGATCCGCTCCTGCTACTTCTTCCACAAGACCGCGATCGGCCATGCGGCCGCGTCGGAGATCGTCACCGACGTGACCTGGCATGGCGACCGCGCGGCGCATTTCGTGAACAGCATGATGAGCCAGGGCGCGTGTCTGATCGACGACGCCGGCGTGGTTCGTATGCGCTGCAAGGAATAACGCCCTCAAGCGCCGGGCGCGCGCCCCGCGCGCTTGGCTTCGCCGCCCAACCGTTGTGCCGGGCCACACGCCCGGTTGGGCGGCGCCGGCCGTCGTGCGACCGGATTCTGTTGGGGCGGCTTCCGTTCTTCGGGAGCCGCCCTTGCGCCCCTTCCCCTCCCCCTCCCCCGGAGATTTCGCCATGGCGCTCACTGCGCTCGAACTCTGCTCGCGCGCCCTCCTGCGCATCGGCGCCCAGGCCATCGCCTCCATGGATGAGGGGACCGCCGAGGCGGAGATCGCGTCGGGCCTCTATGACGGCATCCGCGACGCCCTGCTCTCCGCGCATCCCTGGAGCTTCGCCACGGGCCAGGCGAGCCTGCCGCGCCTCGCCGCCGAGCCGAGCGCCGACCACCCCTGCGCCTTCCAGCTGCCGCCGAACTTCCTGCGGGCGCTATCGGCCGGCAGCCTCGGTGCGGGGCGCGGCCTCAGCTACCGCCTGCTGGAGGACCGGCTGCATTGCGATGCGGCGCAGGTGACGCTGACCTACATCTTTCGCCCGCATGAGAGCACCTTCCCGGCCTTCTTCGCCGCCGCCCTTGTCGCGCGCCTCTCGGCCGAATTCTGCATCCCGCTGACCGAGAGCAGCACGCGCGCCCAGCTCCTCTTCAACCAAGCCGAGGCGGAGCTGCGCGCCGCGCGCCGTGCCGACAGCCAGCAGACCACCACCCAGGCGCTGGACGGCTTCCCGCTGATCCGCGCGCGGGGCTGAGCCATGGCCGCCTCCCGCCAGACCAAGTCCAGCTTCGCCGCCGGCGAGCTGGCGCCCGAGCTGCTGGGCCGCGCTGATCTGCGCGCCTATGCCAATGGCGCGCGGCGCCTGCGCAACGTGTTCATCCAGCCGACCGGTGGCGTGACGCGCCGGCCCGGCCTGCGCCACATCGCCATGCTGCCCGGCGCCGCCCGGCTGCTGGCCTTCGAGTTCAACACCGAGCAGGCCTATCTCCTCGTCTTCACCGACGGGCTGTTCAGCGTCTACCTCGAGGACGCGCTGGTGGCGCAGGGCCCGGCGCCCTGGAGCACGGCGCAGCTCCCGCAGCTCGCCTTCACGCAGAGCGCCGACACGCTGCTGATCTGCCACCCGGACGCACCGCCGCAACGCCTCACACGGAGCAGCCACACGAGCTGGAGCATGAGCACCTGGTCCCTCGCGCAACTGCCGACCTATCGCTTCCTCGACGCCGGCATCGCACTCACGCCCAGCGGCACCGGGGGCAGCATCACGCTCACGGCCCCGGGCGCGGCCTTCCAGGCCGGGCATGCCGGAACGCCCTTCCGCTTCCGCGGCCGCCTCGGCGTGCTCACCGCGGTCGCCTCACCGACGCAGGCCAGCCTCAGCCTCGGCGAGGCGCTGCCCGACACGGCGGCCAGCACGGATTGGGAGGAGGCCGCGTTCAGCCCGGTGCGCGGCTGGCCCGTCAGCGCCTGCTTTCACCAGGACCGCCTCGTCATCGGCGGCTCGCGCGATCTGCCCAATCGCCTCTGGCTCTCCCGCTCGGGCGACCTGTTCAATTTCGACAAGGGCAGCGGCCTCGATGACCAAGGCATCGAGTTCGGCCTGCTGTCGGACCAGGTGAACGCCATCCGCGGCGTCTTCTCCGGCCGGCACCTGCAGCTCTTCACCACGGGCGGCGAATGGATGGTGAGCGGCGAGCCGCTGACACCCTCCTCCATCCAGCTCAACCGGCAGACGCGCATCGGCAGCAGCGCCACGCGCATGATCCCGCCGGTGGATGTGGATGGCAGCACCATCTTCGCCGCCCGGAGCGGAAGGGCGATCCACGAATTCGCCTATACCGACGTGCAGCAGGCCTATCAGTCGAACGACCTCGGCCTGGTCGCGGCACATCTCATCCGCAACCCGACCTCCATGGCCTATGACCAGTCGCGCCGCCTTCTGCACGTGACGATGGAAGATGGCGGCCTCGCCACGCTCACGCTGTTCCGCGCCGAGCAGGTGACGGCCTGGACCCGGCAGGAGACGGCGGGCGCCTTCACCCATGTGGCGGAAGTGGATGGCCGCGTCTTCGTCGCGGTGCTGCGCCAGGGCACCCACCGGCTGGAGCGCTTCGAGCCCGGCTTCGGCCTGGATGCCGCGCTGGAAGGCGCCAGCGCCACGCCGAAGGATCGCTGGACCGGCCTCGCGCATCTGGAAGGTTCCACCGTCGGCGTGCTGGCCGATGGAGCGCCGCGCCAGGCGGCGCTGGTGTCGCAGGGCGCGGTCACGCTCGATCCGCCGGCCATGACGACGCAGATCGGCCTCAGCTACGCGCATGAGATCGAGCCCCTGCCACCCGAGCTCTCGGGCGTCGCGGGCAGCCGGGCCGCGCCGCTGCGCCTCGTCTCCGTCAGCTTCCGCCTCCTGGAGACGGCGGCACTCGACGTGGATCTCGGCCGTGGCCCCGCGCCCGTCGCCTTCCGCCGGCTCGACACGCCGCTGCTCGACGCCGCGCCGCCGCGCTTCAGCGGTGATGTGCGCCTGGCCGCTCTCGGCTGGCGGCGCGATGCGATGCGTCCGCTCTGGCGGATCGCGGGCGATGCGCCGCTGCCGCTCACGCTGCTCTCCGTCACCACCGACATGAGGACGACCGACTGATGGCCGCTTTGTCTTCCCTCGCCACCCTCGCCTCCACCGGCGTCGGCCTCTATGCGCAGAGCCGCACCGCGCAGCAGCAGGCGGCGACGCAGCGCGCCCAGGCCGAAATCACCCGCCAGCAGGAAGCGGCGCGCCAGCAGCAGCTCACGCTGCAACAGCAGGCCGAGGCGCGGGCGCGCGGTGAGCAGGTGGCGCGCACGGTCGCCTCAGCGCGCGCGCGCCTCGCGGCCGGCGGGCTGCAGGTGAGCGACGGTTCCGCCGCCAGCGTCACGCAGGGGCTGCGCGCCGATGCGGCGGCCGGCCAGGCGGATAGCGATGCGATCTTCCGCGCGCGCCTCAGCGCGGGCCGCGCCTCGCTGCTCAACCCGGACGCCACGCTCACCAGCGTGCTGCGCGCGGTGCCGAGCTTCGGCAACGCCGTCCGCAACCTGCTCGACTGATCCCTCCCCACCGGCGCGATTCCCTCCCGCCCCCAGCTTTCGGAGCACCTGATGTCCGAGCACATCCGCATCGGCGATATCGCGCCGCGCGTGCACTACGTCGCCGACGGCGTGCAGACCGCCTTCACCTATCCCTTCCCGATCTTCGAGCCGGGCGACCTGGAGGTGCTGACCGACAACGCGCCCGCAAATTACGGCTTCACGGTCGAAGGCGCGGGCGACTCCGCCGGTGGCACCCTGCGCTATGCCGATGCGCCGGCGCCGGGCACGCGCATCACCATCCTGCGCCGCCTCACCATCGAACGCGTGACGGATTTCCAGTCCAACGGCGTCCTGCGCGCCAATACGCTGAACGACGAGCTGGACCGCCAGGTGGCGGCCCTGCAGGAGGTGCGGGACGACGTGCAGGGCGCAATCCGCCTCTCCGCCGCGGAGGCGCCGTCCGGCATGGTGCTGCCGCTGCGCGCCGCCCGCGCCGAGAAGCTGCTCGGCTTCGACGCGACCGGCGACGTCATGGCCTATGACCGCACGGGCACCATCGCCGCCGCCTTTCCCGGCGCCGTACCGCGCAGCGTGGAGGACAAGCTGGCCGAGACACTGACGGCGCGCGACTTCGGCGCGACCGGTGACGGCGTGAGCGATGACGGCCCGGCGCTGCAGGCGGCGATGAATGCGGCGGGCGCGGCGGGCAAGCACCTCGTCATCGGCGAGGGCACCTACCGCACGACCATGCCCCTGCTGCTGCCCGGCGGCGCCGCCGGCCTCACCATGCACGGCACCATCCTCTATGCCGGCCCGGGCGGCCTCACGGCGCTGACCATCGGCGATGGCGGGGCGGTGCGGAACGCCACCAAGCTCTACCAGGGGCTGCGCGTGATCCGCGCCACCATCAGCGACTGGATGAACTTCGGCGACATCGGCATCGTCCTGCGCAACCTCGATTCCAGCGTGGTCGAGATCCGCCAGGTGGAGGGCTTCACCATCGGCGCGCAGACGCTGGGCGTGGAGCGCGGCTTCGAGGACAGCAACGTCCATCTCGGCCGCATCGTGAACAACCACATCGGCCTCGACATCCAGACCCAGACGGCGGCCGCCTGGAACACCTCGATACGCTATTACGGCGGGCATTTCGCCATCGCGAGCGCGCTGCATCCGACGTTGAGCCGCTACGGCATCCGCTTCTCGGCGCAGCCGGGCGCCTATGTCGCGCACAACCGCCACGTCTTCTTCGGGCCCGCCTTCGAGCTGCAGGCGCGCGACCGGCCCGCCATCCAGGGCATCCCCTTCCTCAGCCTGGTGAACAGCCGTGCCGTCATCGTCTATGGTATGCGGATGGAGGGCTGCTCGCCCTATCCGGCGCGGCATGCCGGCAACGCGCAGGACCATGTCTACGAAGTCGCCTGGGCGAGCCAGGGCTACCTGCTGGAGGTGCTCTATGACGGCACGGCGGCGCGCGTCGGCGCCGTGGTGCGCGGCATGCACCAGGCGGCCGCGCATCGCGAATTCACGCGGGAGGTGGGTGCCGTGCCCAGCCTGCGCGCCGCCGCCTTCCGCTGGAATGCCTCGCAGACAGGCTTCGACCAGTTGGCCTGCCTCTCCACCAATGTCAGCGGCAACCCGACCACGCTGCCCGACTTCGCCCTGCCCGGCCTCGAGGACTACGTGCTCACCAATCGCGGCGTGGTGCTGCCGGGCGGGCGCGGCCTCGGCTTCGTCGTGGATGCGACCCGCGCGCGGGAATTCGCGCTGGCCGTGGATGCCGACGATCCACGCCTGATCGTGCAGTGCTTCGATGCGGGGATGGGCCTGCTGACCGACGCGGGGGGGCAGCTCGTCCGCGCCTCAGGCATGTCCATGACCTGGAACGCCACCGCCCGCTGGTGGCAGGGCTCGGCCGACATGACGGATGCCGATCTCACGCGGCTGCAGGTGGTGCGGCTCGAGCCCGCCGTCGCCTATGCCATCATCGGCGTGGCGCGCATCGGCACGGATTACGAGGTGCGGGCCATGCGCCTCTTCTGCGACCCCGCGGTCTCGCCGCCGCTGCTCTACGGCCTGCCGGACCTGCGCCACGGCGCGCGCGAACTGCGTGCCGAGCTGGCCTGGGACCCGCCCTCGATCGCGGCGGGTGCGAGCGCGCAGCTCAACGTGCCCCTCGCCGGCGCCAGGCCCGGCGATTTCGTGCAGGCCGCCTTCACGCTCTCCACCTCCGGCGTCGTCTTCCTCGCGCAGATCGGCGCGCAGGATGTGGTGACGGTGACGGCGTGGAACCGCAGCGGCGCCGCGGTGGACCTCGGCGCCGGCACGGTCAGGGTCCGCCTGGTGAAGTCGTGAGGCCGCGCAAGCCGCGCGGCTGGACGACCGACCTCGAGACCGCGCTGCCGCTGGTCGCGCGCCACTATCTGCGCTTCGTCCAGGACACGGAGCACGAGGCCGACAGCAAGGCCTTCGCCGCGCGCCAGACGGCGGCGAAGACCGCGCTCTCGCATCTCGAGCAGCTGATGCGGGTTGCTGGCGGCGGTGGCGAGACGGCTGTGGATTCCGCCCTCCAGGCGCTGGATGCGGCGCGGCAGGAAATGGACGAAGAGGAGACGCCCGCGGATGACCCAGGAGAGCCTGGCTGACCTGCTCGAATTCGCCTGGGTGTGGAACCGGCAATTGCGCCAGGGCACGCCGCAGGTGCATCGCCGCATCCTGCGCTGGCTGGAGACGGAGCAGGCCTCGCGTCGCCTGCTGCTCATGGCCTTCCGCGGCTGCGGCAAGTCCACCCTGGTCGGCCTGTTCTGCGCCTGGTCGCTCTACCGCAATCCGGAGCTGCGCATCCTCGTCGTCGCGGCGGACCAGATGCTGGCGGGCAAGATGGTCGGCCATGTCCGCCGGATCATCGAACGCCATCCGCTTTGCGCGGCCCTGATCCCGGAAGGCAACGAGGCCTGGGCGGCGGATCGCTTCACCGTGCAGCGGCCAGGCGCGCTGCGCGATCCCTCGATGCTGGCACAGGGCCTGCTCGGCAACATCACTGGCGCGCGGGCCGACATCATCATCTGCGACGATGTGGAAGTCGCCGGCAATTGCGACACGCCCGGCAAGCGCGGAGAACTGCGCGAGCGTCTGGCCGAGACGGAGTTCATCCTCACGCCCGGCGGGCTGATCCTCTATGTCGGCACGCCGCACACGGAGGAGAGCCTGTATCGGGCGGGCGAAGGCTTCCTCGATGGCTATCGCCGGCTGGAGGTGCCGATCCTGGACGCCGCCGGCCAGAGCGCCTGGCCGGAGCGCTTCAAGGACAGTGCCATTGCCGCCCTGCGCGGGCGCGTTGGCGCGTTGCACTTCGCGCGCCAGATGCTGCTGCAGCCGGTGGCGATGAGTGCGGCGCGGCTCGATCCCGCGCTGCTGCTGCGCTACGCGGAGGAGACGGAATACCGCGAGGCGAATGGCCGCGCGCAGCTCTGGCTGCTCGGCCGGCGCATGGCCTCGGGCGGCGGCTACTGGGACCCGGCCTTCGGCCGCGCGGAAGGCGGCGGCGACGGCTCGGTGCTCGCCGCCACCTATACGGATGACGAGGGCCGGCACTTCCTGCATCGCCTCGCCTGGATCACGCAGCGCAGCGACGCGCCGGAGGACCCGGCGACGCAGCAATGCCGACAGGTGGCGACACTCGCGCGGGAGCTGATCCTGCCCGTGCTGCGCGTGGAGACGAACGGCCTCGGCCGCTTCCTGCCCGCCCTGCTGCGGCGGGAGATGGCGCGCGCGGGCGTGGCCTGCACCGTGCTGGAGCACAGCAACCGCCGCCCCAAGGCCGAGCGGATTCTCGCCGCCTTCGACCCGCTTCTCGCCGGCCGCCGGCTGCACGCGCATGAAAGCGTGTTCCGTACCGGCTTCCCGCGCGAGATGGCCGAATGGCGGCCGGACGCGCGGGGTGCGCGCGATGACGGGCTGGACGCCGTGGCGGGCTGCATCCTGGCCGAGCCGGTGCGCCTGCCGGCCCTGCCGCCGCGCCCATCCGCGCCCAATTGGCGGGGTGGCTAGCTCAGGCGCTGCGCTTCAGCACCTCGCTCGCATGCCGCGCCCGTCCCGGCGCGGTGATCGCGAAACGCCCATCCGCTCGCAGCTCGGCCAGGCCCATCCCCTGCAAGCGCAGCAGGCAGGGCTGGTCCTTCAGCTCCGGCGGGCGGCCATGCGGCCCCACCAGCGTCAGCCGGTGCAGGGCCGAGCGGCAGCAGCTTTCCAGATACGGCTCATTCCACATTCACGATCTCTCCAGCGCGCAACCGTTGTGGCGATGCGCGCGCCCGCCTGCAAGGAGGCTCCCCATGGATCCCATGAACCCGTCATCCCTGTGGTGGATGGATGCCGCCCAGGCGCCGGTGATCGCCGGGCTCTACTGGCTGCTGCTCGGCATCAAGCGCGACCTGGATCGCCGGATCGAGAAGGGCACCTCCCGCCATGATGACGGCCTGGCCCGCACGCGGGACGAGCTCGCCGCCTTCAAGCTCGAAGTGGCGCGGACCTATGTGCCGCTCTCGCTGATCCGCGACGTGGACCGGCGGCTCTCCGAGCAACTGCTCCGCATCGAAGACAAGCTCGAAAACATCCGTCGCGACCAGGAGAACGACAAGTGAGCACCACGGCCCCCTCCCCCACCCGCCTCGCCGCCCAGGCCGCCGCCGAGGAGCTGCTGGCCCGCATCCTCTATGCCGAAGCCGGCCAGCGCCCGGTCCGCGCCATCGAGGCGCTGGCCTGCCTCGCGCTGAACCGCGCCCACGCCGCGCTCGCCACCGCCGAGGCGCGCACCCGCTTCGCCGGCGATGCGGCGCCCGAGACGCTGCCGCGGGCCGTCATCGCTGTGCTGCGCGCGCCCTTCCAGTTCCCGGTGCGCCACCCCCAGCATGAGCGGCACGCGCTCTTCGCCGCGCCGATCGAGGGTGACGCCGCGCTCGCCGTCTGCCGCCGCATCGCCGGCCGCGCGCTGCGCGGCGCCCTGCCGGATGCGACGCGGGGCGCGCTGCTCTGGCATGACCTGCTGCGCCAGCCCGGATGGTCGCTCGGCCGCATGCCGACGCTGGAGGCGGGCGGCCTCGCCTTCTACCGGCTGGAGGGCCTGTGATAGACGGGGGACATGGAACCCCTGATCTACACCCTGGTGCGCGAGGCCGATTGGCGCGCCGCGGAAGCCGCCGGCGCCTATCATGGCAGCGCCGATGACCGCCGCGACGGCTTCCTGCATTTCTCGACCGCGGCCCAGCTCCGCGCCAGCGCCGCCAAGCACCGCGCCGGCGTGGCCGATCTCTGGATGATCGAGGCCGATGCGGCGACCCTGGGCGATGCGTTGAAATGGGAACCGGCGTCCGGCGGCAGCCGCCCGGGCCTCTTCCCGCATCTCTACGCGCCGCTGCCACTCTCCGCGATCCGCCGCGCCATCCCGGTGCCGCTGGATGCCGAAGGCCGTCACGCCTTCCCGGGCGGGATCCCCTGACGCGCGCGTGAGACGGCGCGCTCGCTCATCACGCAGGCCAGCACCACCACCAACCCGCCCAGGATCACCTCGATGCCCGGCGCATTGCCGAAGACCACGAGGTCGAGCGTGACGGAAAGCGGCAGCGCGATGAACTCGAAGGGAGCGAGGCGCGCGGGGCTGCTGTGCCGCAAGGCCAGCGCCAGCAGGATGGTCGCCCCGCCCGCAAGCAGGCCATTGAGCAGAAGCTGCGCCCATTCCACGGCACTCGGCGCCGCCCAATAGGTGGCGGCGAAGGGCCCCGTCGCCAGTACGCCGAAAAGCGAGGGCCAGAGCACCAGCCGCGCGATCCCGGGCTCGGCCCGCAGGCTGCGGTTCAGCGTGATGTTGGCCGCATAGGCGATGGTGCCGAGCAGCGCGCAGGCGAAGCCGTAGAGGCTGCCCCCCTCGCCCAGCTGCGGCGCCAGCGCGATCATCACGCCGCAGAACCCCACGCCCGACCACAGCCAGGCCGCGCGCGGCACGCGCTCCTTCAGGAAGACGCGCGCCAGGATCAGCGTCATGAAGGGCGCGGTGAAGAAGATCAGGTAGGCATCGGCCAGGCTGAGGTAGCGCACCGCGACATAGAAGGTGAGCCCGGCCGTCAGCATGGTGCAGGCGCGCAAGCCATGCAGCCAGGGATGCGCCGTCCGCAGGGGCCCGCCCGGCCAGCCGAAGGCGCCGCGCAGCCCGATCAGCAGTCCCAGCAGCACCGCATGCCGCAGGAAGATCGCCTGGGCGGCCGAGAAATCGCCCGCCAGCAGCTTGCTGTTGGCGTCGAGCAGCCCGAACAGGCCGATGCCTGCCATGAGCAGGAGCGGGCCGCGCACCATCTTGTCCTTTGCCGTGTGTGGCATCCCGTGTCGCGTTCCGGCGGGGCGCTGTCAACGCAGCCTGGATTTCGTTCCGGCCGGTTTCGCCCTATGCAGCGCGCATGACCCCCTCCCTCGCTTCCGCCCTGATGCCCCTGATGCGGGGGCTCGATGCCGAAACCGCGCATGGGCTGGCGCTCAAGGCGCTCGCCCTCGGCCTCGCCGGGCGCGACGACACGACCGATGCGCCGAGCCTCGCCACCCGCGCGCTGGGCCTGGATTTCCGCAACCCGATCGGCCTCGCCGCCGGCTTCGACAAGGATGCGGTGGCGATCCTGCCGCTGCTGCGGGTGGGCTTCGGCTTCGTCGAGGCGGGCACCGTCACGCCCCGCCCCCAGGCCGGCAACCCGCGCCCGCGCCTGTTCCGGCTGACCGAGGATGCGGCGGTGATCAACCGCATGGGCTTCAACAATGCGGGCCTCGATTCCTACCTGGCCCGCCTGCGCGACCTGCCGCGCCCGCTGCCCGGCGTGCTCGGCGCCAATGTCGGCGTGAACAAGGAGGGCGCCGACCCGGAGCGCGACTACCCCGCCCTCTGCCGCGCCGTGGCCCCCCTCGCCGACTACGTCACGATCAACATCTCCTCCCCCAACACCCCCGGCCTGCGCGATCTCCAGGGCGAGGCGCGCCTCGCCTCCATCCTCGACGCCGTCTCGCCCCCGGCGCTCGGCAAGCCCGTTCTGGTGAAGCTGGCGCCGGACCTGGCGGAGGATGCGCTGACCCCGATCATCGAGGTCTGCGTCACGCGCGGCGTGGCCGGCCTCATCATCAGCAACACCACCATCGCGCGGCCAGAGACGCTACGCTCGGCGCACAAGGGCGAGGCGGGCGGGCTTTCGGGCGCGCCGCTCTTCGAGCGTTCCACCGAGATGCTGGCCCGCGCGCATCGCATCGCCGCCGGGCGGCTGGTGCTGATCGGCGCCGGCGGCGTCGCGACCGGCGCCCAGGCCTATGCCAAGATCCGGGCCGGCGCCTCGCTCGTGCAGCTCTACAGCGGTTTCGCCTATGGCGGGCCCGCCCTGATCGGCCGCATCAAGCGCGAACTGGCCGATCTCCTGGCCCGGGACGGTTTCGCCCATGTCGCCGATGCGGTAGGCACCGGCGCATGACCGTGCAGATTCTCGAACACCTCGCCCCCATCGCCGACCGCTATGACGGCTACGTGCTGGATCTCTGGGGCGTGGTGCATGACGGGCGGCAGCCCTATCCCGGCGTGCTCGACTGCCTGGCGGAGCTGAAGGCGCGCGGCAAGCGCGTCGTCTTCCTCACCAATGCGCCGCGGCGCGGCTGGTTCATCCAGAACATGCTGGACGGCATGGGCGTCGAGCGTGATCTCTATGCCGGCATCATGTCCTCGGGCGAATGCTCCTGGCTCTGGCTGAAGGAACGCAAGCTCCCCTGGTTCGCCAAGCTCGGTCGCCGCGCCTACCATATCGGCCCGGAGCGCGACCTCTCGGTGGTGGAGGATGGCGCGGCCGAACTCGTCGCCCGCCCCGAGGACGCCGATTTCCTGCTGAACACCGGCCCCGACCCCGAGCGGAAGTCGAAATCCGTCGAGCCCTATCGCGACGAGCTGCGCGCCTGCTTCGAGGCCGGCCTGCCCATGCTCTGCGTCAACCCGGACCGTGCCGTGATGGTGGCGGGCGAGCGGCTGCTCTGCGCCGGCGCGTTGGCCGATGTCTATCTCGAATGGGGCGGCGACGTCTTCGAGGCCGGCAAGCCCGACCCCGCCGTCTATGGCCCGGTGATGGATCTGCTGGGCATGACCGACAAGAGCCGCGTGGTGGCGGTGGGCGACACGCCGCACACCGACCTCGCGGGCGCCCGCCACGCCGGAATCGACAGCCTCTGGGCCCTGACCGGCCTGACCGCCGATGCCCATGGCCATGACCCCTCGCCCGGACTGCTCGCGCATGTGCTGGCCGAGGAAGGCGAGGCGCCGGTCGCCGCGCTCCGCAGCCTGCGCTGGTAGCTTGGGCCGTGCCGCGTCGAGGCGGCATGGCCGAAAGGCGGCATCCTCCCCTCGGCAAGGGTCGGGCCTGATGGCAGGCTCGCCCCCATGATCTTCCGCACCGCCTGCCGTGAGGCGCTGGGCGCGCCGGCGCTCGCCATGGCGGCCACCTTCCTGGCCTTCGGCGCGGCCGTGCAGGCGGCGGGGCTCGGCCTCGGCTGGGGGCTGGCGGCGGCGCTGCTGGTCTATGGCATGCCGGGGCAGATGGTGCTGGTGGCAGCCGTGGGCCTGCCGGGCGGCGCGCTTCCGGCGGTGCTGGGCGCCGCCACCGCCAATGCGCGCTTCCTGCCCATGGCGGTCGCGCTTTCGCCCTGGCTGGGCGGCGGGCCGCGCCGCTGGTGGGCGTTGCCCTTCATCGCCGTCACCCCCTGGGCCATGGCGATGCGGCGCCTGCCCGGCCTGCCGGAGGTGGAGCGCCTACCCTGGTTCCTGGGCTTCGGCCTGACCTCCTGGCTGGTGGCGGGGGCGGCGACCATTCTCGGCCACGCCATCGCCCCCCTGCTGCAAGGGCCGGTGCTGGCGCTGATGCTTCTGGTGAACCCGCTCTATTTCACGCTGATCCTGGCACATGAGGTGCGCGTGCCACCCGGCCGCCGTGCCGTGATCGCCGGCTGCTGCGCGGCGCCGCTGGCGCTGCTGCTGCCCGCCGCCTGGGGGCTGCTCGTGGCGGGCATCCTCGGCGGCACGCTGGCCTTCCTGTGGGGGGAGCGGCGTGGCCGGCGCTGAGCTTGCCCTGATCCTGCTGATCCTGGCCTGCGCGCTGCTGCGCGCGGCGGGGCTGCTGGTGGCTGGGCGGCTCAGGCCCGATCACCCCTTCGTGCGCTGGGCGGCCTCGGTGGCGCTTGCGACACTCGCCGCCTTCATCACGGTCGCGATCCTGGCACCCTCGGGCCTGCTCGCCGGCATCGCGCTGCCGGCGCGGCTGCTGGGCCTCGCCGTCGCGCTGGGCTGGCTCGCCTGGCGCGGCGGCATGCTGGCGCCGCTCATGGCGGGGCTGTCCGCCACCGCCCTCCTGGATGCCGGGCTTCGCCTGCTGGAATGATCAATCCACGCGGATGTTGCGTGCGCGGATGACCTGGCCCCAGCGGTCGAATTCCTGCGCCGCGAACTGCGTCATCTCGGCCTGGGTGTTGCCGACGGCGACCAGCCCCGCCGCCGCCATCCGGCTGATCACGCCCGGGTTGGAGACGGCCTCGCGCACCGCGGCGGCCAGCCGCTCCTGCGCGGGCTGCGGCGTGCCCGTTGGCACCGCGATGCTGCCCCAGCTCTGCACCGTGGCCTCGCCGAAGCCGGCCTCGGCGAAGGTCGGCAGGTCGGGCAGCACGGCGATGCGCGCGGGGCCGCTGGTGGCGAGCGCGCGGATCGCCCGCGCCCGCACCTGGCCAATGGAGGAGGCCGGCTGGTCCAGCATGACCTGCACCGTGCCATTCACGAGATCCGCCATGGCCTGGCCCGAGCCGCGATAGGGCACATGCACCATCTGCGTGCCGGTCACCGCCATGAAGAGCTCGGTGAAGATATGCGTGCCCGAGCCGACGCCCGAGGTGGCGAAGCTGAGCTGCCCCGGCCGCGCCCGCACATAAGCCACGAATTCCTGTAGCGTCTGCGCCGGGATGGAGGGGTGGATCACCACGATCACGTCGGTCGTGAAGATCTTGGACAGGTAGGTCAGCTCCCGCCGCACGTCCACGGCGCGCATCAGGCCCAGATGCGGCGCCTGCGTCATCACGCCATTGGTGGCGACCAGCATGGTGTAGCCATCGGCCGGGCTGCGCGCCGCGGCCTCCACGCCCACCGCGCCGCCGGCGCCGGTGCGGTTCTCGACCACCACGGGCTGGCCCAGCGTCTCGCTCAGCCGCTCGGCGATGATGCGCCCGCCCACATCCGTGCTGCCCCCTGGCGAGAAGGGCACGATGATGCGGAGCTGCCGGCTGGGCTGCCACGGGGCTTGCGCCCCCGTCTGGGCTGCGGCGGCCAGCGGCAGCAGCGCGGGCGCGGCGAGGAGGGAGCGGCGGTTCAGCATCATGCGCGATGGGCCTTTCAAGCGCTGGCGAAGGCTTCCGCCTCCACCTCGACGAGGAAGCGGGGATGGGCGAGGCCCGCCACGATGAGCAGCGTGCTGGTGGGAGCATGGCCCTCCATCGCGGCATCGCGCGCCTGGCGCCAGGGCGCGATCAGCGCCGTGTCGGTCAGGAAGACGGTGAGCTTCACGATATTCGCGGGCCCCATGCCATGGGCAGCCAGCAGCGTGCGGAGATTGGCCAGCGCCAGCGCGATCTGCGCTTCGCCGTCCTCGGGGATGCTGCCATCCGGCGCGATGCCGACCTGGCCCGAGAGCACGAGGCGCCGCCCCGGCCCCTCGACCAGCGCCGCATGCGAATAGCGCGAGGCAGGGGCGGCGACGCCCTCGGGATTGGAGAAGGTGATCATGTGCGGGGCAACTCCTCACGGGCGACGGGCGCCGGGGGCGCGGCCGCGGCATTGTCCACCAGATAGGGGCGCAGGGCGCGGCGGATCTGGAACTCGAACTCGGTGTTCAGGTCGAACATGGTCTGGCGCAGCAGGCTCTCGGCTCCGGCGCGGCGCGCGGCCGCCGTGCTCTCGATGCTGCGCGACCGCTCGGCCGAGGCCTCGGCGAAGCCCAGGCGGCGGTCATTGCCGTCCAGGATGTCCACCCGCGCGGTGAGCTGGCAGAGCAGGCGCTCGCCCGGATCGCTCGAGAAGACGCCGCCGCCGCCCTGGTTGCGGCTGCGGACGATCTGCGCGCGGGTCACGCTGAAGCGCGCGCGGTGCTCGGTGCCGAAGGCCGCCAGGCGGTCCTGGCCCATGATGCGCACCGCCTCGGCCGGCGTGGGCCGCAGGTCGCGCCCGGCATCATTCGGCCCCGGGGCAGGCATGCGGTCCTCGATGTCGATCCGCGCCACGTCGAGACGGATCTGCGTGAGGTGGCGATAGGCGATGGGCGGCCCGTCCTCCTGCGGCGCGGGCGGTGTGGAGGCGCAGGCGGCGAGCGTCACGGGCAGCAGAAGCAGGGTGCGCCGAGAATGCGGCATGGCGGATCCTCCCGGGGATTCAGGCCTCTTTTCCGCGAATCGCTTCGCGGTCGAAGCGGAAGCCATAGTTGCAGAATTCGCATGTCATGGTGATGACACCAGCCTCGGCCATGTGATCGAGGTCGGGCACGGGGAAGCCTTCCAGCACCTGCGCGAGGCGCGAGCGCGAGCAGCGGCAGCCATAGGCCAGCGCGCGCGCCTGGCCGAGCTCCAGCCCTTCCAGCGAGAAGAGGCGGTGCAGCAGGGTCTCGGGCGGCAGCGCGTCATCCAGCAATTCGGCATCGGTCAGCGTGCCGGCGAGGACGAGCGCGGTGCGCCAGGCCTCCTCCTGCGCTTCGGCGTCCAGCGGCTCGCCCGTGCCGCCTTCGCTTGCGATGCGCTCCATGATGAAGGCGCTGGCCCGCCAGCCCTTCTCGGTGCGGGCGCAGGCGAGGCGGACATGGCTGCGCAGCTGCTCGGAGGTGGCGAAGTAGTTGCCCGTCATCTCGGCCAGGTCCGCGCCCTCGATGGCGACGATGCCCTGGTAGCGTTCCATGTCCTCGCCCTGGTCGCAGGTAAAGGCGAGGTAGCCGCGGCCGAGCAGGGCCCGGGCCGAGACATTCTTGCCATATTGCGACAGGCGCTCGGCATCGGCGCGGGCATAGCCGCGCAGCGCGCCCTGGTCCGTGCAATCGGCCAACAGCATGGAGACGGGGCCGTCGCTCTTGGCCTGCAGCGAGAAGCTGCCGCGATACTTGAGGGCGGCGGCGAGGCCGGCGGTCAGCGCCATCGCCTCGCCCAGCAGGCGCGTCACCGCATCGGCGCTGTCGTGGCGCGTCAGCAGCGCATCGGCCAGTGGGCCGAGCCGCACGAGGCGGCCACGCACCGGCTTGTTGTCGAGGTGGAAGGGCAGCACGCCGCGCGGGACCACGAGGTCGGGCACGGGCGGGCGATCATGATCGAGGAAGTCGGGTGTCGGCTGGGTCACAAGCTGGATTAGACCAGACCCGGGGGATTAGACCAGACCGGAGCAGCCGCCGGGCTCACCCCGTCACCAGCACCAGGATCTGCACCAGCGCCGAAACGACGAGCAGGACCAGGATGATCCCGCCCAGCCGGTCCGGCGAGGGCAGCCTCACGCGGCCATCGCGCTGCGGCGCGTCTTGGGCGGCTTGGTCATCATGGCGCGCAGGAGCTGCTTGAGCTGCATGCGGTCGATCGCCGGGAAGCGGGCCAGCACCTCCGCCTCATGCGCCTTCGCCGCGACCAGCAGGTTCTTCACCATCTGCTCGCCCCGCGGCAGCATCTGGATGCGGACCACGCGGCGGTCCCGCGCATCCGGCATGCGCTTGACGATGCCGTCCCGCACCATGCGGTCCAGCAGCTTGGTCATGGTGGGCTGCTGCAGCAGGCAAGCCTCGGCCAGGCCCGTCACCGTCTCGCCCGGGCTGCCCGAGAGGGTGGCCAGCACGCGCCAGACCGGAACGGAGACGCCTTCCTTTCGCAGCTTCGCGTGGAATTCCGAGGATACCGCGTGTGAGGCGCGCGCCATCAGATACAGCAGGTAGTCGTCGACAAAACGTTCTGTCCCAGGCGCTTCCATGTCTTCCTCGGAGTCATTCAGTGTCTCTGAACCGTGTCATCCGGTTTCGCGGGCATGCAATTACGGGGAAATACGGATGCCTGACATATGAAAATTCATGTGATAACCTCCCTCGAAATGGGAGATCCGGATGTCGCTTCCGACCCTCGAACCCGCCTGGATCTCGGCCTTTGAGGCCGTGTTCCGCCGCTGCAAGCTGGCCCCGGGCGATCTGGCCTGCCTGCTGACCGAAAGCCGGTCCCGCCCCTTGAACATCGCCCTGGCCGAGGCGGCGATGGCCCGAATCGGCGCCAGATTCATCCGGATGTCTCTCCCGACACCGCCGCAGACCGCTCCGGTTCCGATTCGTTCCACCGGCGCATCGCGCGCCATCGCCGGCCATCCCGCGGCGCTGGCCGCGCTGGCCGCCTGCCCCTTCATCGTGGACCTCACCGTGGAAGGGCTGCTGCACGCGCCCGAACTCAAGCAGATCCTGGGCGCGGGGAGCCGTGTGCTGATGGTCAGCAACGAGCATCCGGACGCGCTGGAGCGCCTGGTGCCGACCGATGCCGATGAAGCCATCGCCAAGGCCGCCGTGAAGCGGGCCCGGGCAGCGAGGCGCATGCAGGTCACCTCCGCCGCCGGCACGGATCTGCGCGTAAACATGGAGGGGGCACCCAGCGTCGGCGTATGGGGCTGGACGGACCGGCCGGGCACCATCGCCCATTGGCCGGGCGGCATCCTCGTCGCCTTCCCCCGCGCAGGCTCGGTCGAGGGGCGGCTCGTGCTTGATGCGGGCGACGTGAACCTCACCTTCAAGCGCTACATCGAACGCCCGATCACGCTCACCATCGAGCAGGACCACATCACCCGCATCGAGGGAAAGGGCGCCGATGCCGAGATGATGCGCCGCTACCTCGAAGCCTGGGGCGACCGCGCGGCCTATGCGGTGAGCCATGTCGGCTGGGGGCTGAACCGCGCCGCGCGCTACGAGGCGCTCGCCTTCTACGACCGCGAGGACACCAACGGCACCGAGCTGCGCGCGGTGGCCGGCAATTTCCTCTTCTCCACCGGCGCCAATGAATTCGCCGGGCGCTTCACCGAAGGGCATTTCGACATCCCGGTCTTCAACACCACCATCACGCTCGATGGCGAGGATGTGGTGCGCGAAGGTGTGCTGTTGTGACGCCCGCCCTGCTATTGCATGGCATCGGTGGCCGCGCCGCGCTCTGGGCGCCGAGTGTGGCCGCCCTCGCCCCGCGCCCGGTCATCGCCATGGACATGCCGGGCTATGACGGCAAGGGCCCGGCCCTCGCCAGCTTCGAAGCCTTGGCCGATGCGGCAGTGGCGCAGCTCAACGCCGCCGGCATCACCGAGGCCGATGTGGTGGGCCATTCGCTGGGCGGGATGATCGCGCTCGAGCTCGCGCTGCGGCATCCATCGCGCGTCCGGCGCCTTGTCATCGTGGCCAGTTCGCCGGCCTTCGGCAGCCGCGATCCGGCCTTCCGCGAGAGCTTCCTCGCCGCGCGGCAAAAGCCGCTGGATGAGGGGATCGGCATGGCGGGCGTGGCCGCCGCGCTGGTCCCGGCCATGCTCGGCCCCGCCGCCGATCCGGGCGCGGCCCCCGCCGCCATGGCCGCCATGGGCAGCGTGGACGAGGCCGCCTATCGCGCGACACTCGCCGTGCTCACCGGCTTCGACCGCCGCGCCGACCTGCCGCGCGTGACGCAGCCCGCCCTGCTCATCGCGGGCGAAGCCGACCAGACCGCGCCGCCCCGCGGCATGGCCCGCATGGCCGAAGCCATGCCCGATGCGCGGATCATCGTGATCCCCGGTGCCGGCCACCTTCTGCCGCTGGAAGCGCCCGGCGCCTTCCACGCGGCCCTTCTCGAATTCCTGAGCTGAAGGAGAGCGCCCATGGACATGCCGCTGCCCGTGACCGCCGATGCGCCGATCTTTGACCCGCGCGGCTTCCGCCTCTCGCCCTTCGAGGCGGAACTCACCGCCCGCGCCCGCGAATTCGGCGCACGCATCCTCGCCCCCCGCGCCGCCCGCTGGGACCGCGAGGCGAGCTTCCCCACGGACAATTACGACGACATGCGCCGCGAAGGCTGGCTCGGCATCTGCATCCCCCGCGCGGATGGCGGCATGGGCGCCGATTTCCGCGCCTATTGCCTGGCCGCGGCGGAATTCGGCCGGTACTGCGGTGCCACGGCCCTGACCTGGAACATGCATGTCTGCAGCACCCTCTGGACCGGCCTGCTGACCGATGACCTGGAGATGGATGCCGCGACGCGCGCCCTGCACCATGACCGCCGCAAGCTGCATTACGCGAATATCCTGGAGCGCGGCGCCGTCTTCTCGCAGCCCTTCTCCGAAGGCGGCGCGGCGGCGGCCGGGACCGTCGCCTTCGGCACCACGGCCACGCCGGTCGAGGGCGGCTTCCGCATCAATGGCAAGAAGATCTTCGCCTCGCTCTCCGGCCATGCCGATTGCTACGGCATCCTCTGCACCGAGGTGCAGGGCGAGGCGAAGCTCTCGCGGCGGGACACGCTCTACCTCGCCATCCCCAAGGATGCGCCGGGCGTCTCGGTCGAGGGCGAGTGGGATCCACTCGGCATGCGCGGCACGGTGAGCCGCAACCTGATCTTCAAGGATGTCTTCGTGCCCGAGAGCGCGGCCCTGATGCCGCCCGGCCTCTACTTCCAGGCCGCCTCGCGCTGGCCGCACATGTTCATGACGCTGACCCCCACCTATATGGGACTGGCCCAGGCCGCCTATGACTTCACCGTGCGCTACCTGCGTGGCGAGCAGCCGGGCACGCCGCCGGTGAAGCGCCGCATGTATCCCACGAAGCAGATCGCCGTCGCCGAGATGCGCATCATGCTGGAGCAGACCAAGGCGCTCTGGTTCCAGGCGATCAGCGAAGCCGGGCCCGACCCGTCCAAGGAGCAGATGCTGCGCGCGCTCGCCGCGCAGAACACGGTGATGGAAAATGCCAATGCGCTGGCCGCCAAGGCGGTCCGGACCTGCGGCGGCCAGGCCATGCTGAAGACGCTGCCCCTGGAACGCATCTACCGCGACAGCCGCTGTGGCAGCCTCATGCTGCCCTGGACGGCCGAGCTCTGCGTGGATCGCATCGGCCGCGACGCGCTCTATGAGAAGGGCGAAGCGGATTGATGCAGGGCTTCGACCTCCCTGCCCTCACGCCGCTGATCGAGGCCGAGGAGGCGCTGCTGCGCGGCGAAGGCATCCGCGCGGGCGACCGCGTGGGCTGGATCGGGTTGAACGATCCCGGGATGCTTGCCTGCCTCTTCGCCTGCGAGCGCATCGGCGCCGTGCTGGTCCCGCTGAACTGGCGCCTCGCGGCCGAGGAGCTCCAATGGATCGCGGCCGATGCCGGCCTCGCTTTACTGCGCGAGGGGCCGGAATCGGGCGCCGTCACGCCGCATGCCATGCCCTCGCCCGCGCCCTGCGCCGCGCTGCTGATCGGCTACACCTCCGGCACAACGGGCCGGCCCAAGGGCGCGATGCTGAGCCGCGCGGCACTGCACGCCAATGCGGAGAATGCGCGGCGCCTCTTCGCGCTGACGCCCGAGGACCATGTGCTGACTGTGCTGCCGCTGTTTCATGTGGGCGGGCTGAACATCCAGACGGTGCCCGCGCTGCTCGCCGGGGCGCGCGTCACGCTGCTGCCAAAGTTCGACCCCGAGGGCTTCTTCGACGCCGTCGAGCGCCTGCGCCCCACGCTGACGCTGCTGGTGCCGGCGGTGATGACGGCGCTGGTGCGGCATCCGCGCTGGGCCAGCGCCGACCTCTCCTCGCTGCGCGCCATCGGCGCCGGCTCCTCCGAGGTGCCGCTGCCCCTGATCGAGGCCTTCCACGCGCGCGGCATCCCCGTGCAGCAGGTCTATGGCATGACGGAGACGAGCCCTATCGCCATCGCGCAGACGCGCGATGAGGCGCTGGCCGCGCCCGGCTCCATCGGCACAGCGGCACCGCTCTGCGAGGCGCGCATCGTGCTGCCTGATGGCACCGGAGCGCCAAGCGGCACGCCGGGCGAGATCGAAATCCGCGGCGCCAATGTCATGACCGGCTATTGGGCGCGGCCCGATGCCACGGCGGAGGCCCTGCATGAGGGCTGGTTCCGCACCGGCGATATCGGCCTGCAGGACGAAGCGGGCCGCTTCTGGTTCACTGACCGCCTCAAGCGGGTGATCATCTCGGGCGGCGAGAACATCTATCCGGCGGAGCTGGAGCGCGTGCTGGCCGAGGTGCCGGGCCTCACCGAATACGCCATCATCGGCCGGCCCGATCCGCGCTGGGGCGAGGTGCCCGTCGCCGTGATCGTGGCCGAACCCGGCTTCAACGAGGCGGCGATCACCGCCCGCTTCGAGGCGAGGCTGGCGCGCTTCAAGCACCCCCGCGCCATCCTGCGCGTCCCCGCCCTGCCGCGCACGGCGCTCGGCAAGGTGCAGGTGGAGAAGCTGCGGGCGCTTACGGCAGGCGGTTAGCCGCGCGTCGCTGCTCATAGGCGCGGGCATGCAGCGCCGCCGCGTCATGGATCGCCGTCTCCACCCCCGCGCGCCGCGCGGCCTCGGCCAGGAAGCCCAGGATATGCTCGCCCTCGATGCGGTTGCCCGCTTCGATGTCGCGCAGCATGGAGGTGGCGTAGGCGCTGCCCGGCTCGCTGAAGAGGGCACGGTATTCGGCCATGAAGCTCTCGGGCATCGGGTGGCCGTGATGCGCGGCGATGGCGGCGTTGCGGGCCAGCACCTCCTGCAGCCAGGCGCTGCCGCCGCCGCGGACGATCTCGCCGACATTGGCGCGCATCAGCACGGTGCCGACGGCGCTGGTCCCGAGATGCACGAGCTTCTCCCACATGCGCTGCGCGATGTTGGAGACGGCCTTCGCCTCCATCCCGCGCGCGCCGGCGAAGGCGGCCTCGATCGCCGCCACGCGCGCGCTCATCCCGCCCGCCACCTCGCCGAAGGTCAGCCAGCGCCAGTCGTTCAGCTGCTTCACCACGCCATCGGGCGTCAGCGTCGCCTGGATCTTGCACAGCCCGCCCAGCACGCGCTCCACGCCGAAGCGCGCCTGCAGGGTCTCGATGTGGGAGAGGCCGTTCAGCACGGGCAGGATCGCGGTCCGCGCATCCATGGCGGGCGCGATGCTGGCCATCGCATCCTCCAGGTCATAGGCCTTGCAGGTGAGCAGGATCACGTCCCAGCCGGGCGTGAGCGCCTCCGCCGTCACGGTCTTCACCGGCAGGCGCGCATCGCCAAAGGGGCTTTCGAGGATCAGGCCCTGGCCGGCCAGCCGCTCGGCGCGGCGCGGACGGACGAGGAAGGTCACGTCGCCGCCGGCCTCGGCCAGCCTGCCGCCGAAATAGCCGCCCAGCGCCCCTGCCCCCAGCACCAGCATCCGCATGCGACAATCCTTTCCATCCGCGACATAAGCGCGTTACACCCGTGGCTTAGCTAAGAGAAGTCATGCGCCGCACCCTCGCCCTGCTCACCCTCGCCGCCGCCCTTCTGGGCGCGGGCTATCTCTACGGTCAGCCCGCCATGGCGGCGCTTGGCCTCTCCTGGCCCGGCGGCACGCAGGCGAGCGGCCCGCGCCTACGGCTCGCCAGCGTGGATCGCGGGCCCATCACCGCCGTGGTTTCCGCCACCGGCACGGTGAACCCGCTGGTCACCGTCATCGTCGGCAGCCAGCTCTCGGGCCTGATCCGCGAATTGCCGGGCGACTTCAACCAGCGCGTCACCACCGGCCAGGTGCTGGCGCGGCTCGACACGCAGCAGCTGGAAGCCACGCGCGCGGCCGCGGCCGCCGATGCGCTTTCCGCCCAGGCCGCGGTCGCCGTTGCGCGCGCCCAGGCGGAGCGCGCCCAGGCCGATGCCGAGCAGGCGCGCGCCGCGGTGGAGGCCGCGCGCGGCGAGGCCGGCCGCGCCGAGGCCCAGCTGCGTGACGCCGAATTCGAGGCGCGCCGCACCGAGGAGCTGCGCCGCAGCGCCGTGGGCACCACGCGCGACGCGGCCCGCGCCGGCTTCACCGCCGATGGCGCCCGCGCCAATGTCGCGATCCAGCAGGCCCAGATCCAGCGCGCCGAGGCCAATCTCATCTCCGCCGAAGCCACCGCGCGGACCGCCCTCGCGCAGGTGGAAGCGGCCATGGCGACGGCCGAGCAGCGCGCGGCGCAGCTGCGCCAGGTTGAGGTGAACCTCGGCTTCGCCACCATCCGCAGTCCGATCGATGGCGTCATCGTCTCGCGCAGCGTGGATCTGGGGCAGACCGTCGCCGCCTCGCTGCAATCGCCCACGCTCTTCACCATCGCCGCCAATCTGAACGAGATGGAAGTCTGGGCGACCGTGGATGAGAGCGACATCGGCCGCATCCGCGCGGGGCAGAACGTGGCCTTCACGGTGGCGGCGCATCCTAGCGTGAACCTGCGCGGCACGGTGAAGGACATCCGCCTGAGCCCCACCACGGTGAACAATGTGGTGACCTACACCGTCGTCGTCAGCGCCGCGAACACCGACGGGCGCATGCTGCCCGGCATGACGGCGACCTTGCGCATCATCACCGACGAGCGCGCCGACGTGCTGCGCGTGCCCAATGCCGCGCTGCGCTGGCGCCCGCCGGGCCAGGGCGCGGCACCGGGCCAGGCGGCGGCACCGGGCAACCCCATGGAAGCCGCGCTGCGCGAGATGACGGACCTGACCCCCGCCCAGCGCCAGGAGATCGAGGCCGCCGGCCGCGAGATGCGCGAGCGCATGGCCGCCCTGCCCGCCGAGCCCGAGGCACGGCGCCAACAGGCCCAGGCCGCGCGGCAGCGGCTCCAGTCGCGCCTGAATGCCGTGCTCACGCCCGAACAGCGCGCGCGCCTCGCCGCGGCTCGCGGGGCGCGGCAGGCGGGCGGCGCGGCCGGGACGGTCCATGTGGTGGAGGGCGACGGCCCGCCCCGCGCCATCGCCATCCGCACCGGCCTCACCGACGGCAATGTGACCGAGGTGCTGAGCGGCGACCTCCAGCCCGACATGCAGGTCGTGGTCGGCACCGAACGCGCAGGGGCCGCCCCGGCCCGTGCCCCCACCACAAGGCCCCTCTTCTGATGGAAGACATCGCCGGCGAAGGCCTGGACTGCGCCACCCTCGGCCGCATCGCGGCAGGCGCCCCGGCGCGCTTCACCCCCGCGGCGCGCGCACGCCTCGCGGAGGGGCATGCGCGCCTGACCGCACTGATCGCGGATGGCACGCCGATCTATGGCGTCACCACCGGCTTCGGCGCGCTGGATGGCGCGAAGGTGACGGCGGCCGACAACCAGGCCCTGCAGCGCAACCTGCTCAAGTCCCACGCCGCCGGCCTTGGCGCGCCCATGCCGGAGGCCGAGGTGCGGGCCATGCTGGCGCTCCGCGCCAATGTGCTGGCCACCGGCATCACCGGCGCCTCGCCCGAGGCGGCGGAGGCGCTGCTCGCCATGCTCAATGCCGGCGTCGTGCCGGAGGTGCCGGTGCAGGGCAGCGTCGGCGCCTGTGGCGACCTCGCCCCCCTCGCCCACCTCGTCCTGCCGCTGATCGGCGAGGGCTTCTGCCGCCTGAAGGGCGAGCGACTGACCGGCGCGGAAGGCATGGCGCGCGCCGGCCTCGCGCAGATCCCGATGACGGGGCGCGACGGCATCGCGCTCATCAACGGCACGGAGCAGACCACCGCCATCGGCTGCCTTGCCTGGCTCGATGGCGCGGCGCTGATCCGCTGGGCCGAGGCGATCGCCGCACTCAGCATGGAGGCGCTCGGCGGGCTGAATGACAGCTTCGATGAGCGCGTGGCGCTGGCCAAGCCGCATCCGGGCCAGATCGAGGCGAGCCGCCGGCTGCGCGAGCTCACGCAAGGCTCGGTCGCCGTGCTCGCCCCACGCGCGAGCCGCCTGCGCGACGCGCTCAGCCTGCGCAACATCCCGCAGGTGATCGGCGCGGCGCGCGATGCCAGCGCCTTCTGCCAGCGCGTGCTGGAGATCGAGATCAACGCCGCCAACGACAATCCGCTGTTTGGCCTGGCGGATGGCTTCGTCACCTCCAACAGCGGCAATTTCCACGGCCAGGCGGCGGCCGAGGCGCTGGACTTCCTGGCCAATGCGCTGACCAGCCTGGCCGTGATGAGCGAGCGGCGCTGCGCGCGGCTGGTGGATCCGGCCACGAATTACGGCCTGCCCGCCTTCCTGATCCACCCGGAGGCGACGCCGGGGCGGAACAGCGGCTTCATGATCGCGCAATACACCGCGGCCTCGCTGGTCGCGGAGCTGCGGATGCGCAGCATCCCCGGTTCCATCCAATCCGTGCCCACCTGCGCGAACACCGAGGATCATGTGCCGATGGCGCCGCTCGCCGCGCGCCGCGCCGCCTTCGCGGCGGAGACCTTGCGCCAGGTGATGGCCATCGAATTCCTTCTGGCCGCCCAGGCGCTCGACCTGCGGGGCCATGCCGCCGCCCCCGCGCTGCGCCCGGCCGTCTCGGCGCTGCGCCAGCGCGTGCCCGTGATGCGCGAGGATGCCGTGATGGGCCCGCAGATCGAGGCCGCCATCGCCGTGCTGCGCGGGATGCCACCGCCATGACCGCGCTGATCGAGACGCGCGACCTGACGCGCCACTACCCTTCGGGCGAGGGCGTGGTGGCGGCGCTTGAGGGCCTCGACCTCGAGATCGGGCCCGGCGAATTCGTCGCCGCGATGGGGCCTTCCGGTTCGGGCAAGTCCACCTTCCTCAACCTGATCGGCTGCCTGGATCAGCCGACGCGCGGCCGCTACCGGCTCGCGGGCGAGGATGTGGCCTCGCTGCCGCCCGACCGCGTGGCGGCGCTGCGCGGCGAGCAGATCGGCTTCGTCTTCCAGAGCTTCAACCTGCTGCCGCGCTCGGACGCGCTCGCCAATGTCGAGATGCCGATGCTCTATCGCGGCCTGCCCCGCCGAATCCGGCGCGAGCGCGCGGCCATCGCGCTCGAACGCGTGGGCCTCGGGCAGCGCATGCACCACACGCCCTCACAGCTCTCGGGCGGGCAGCAGCAACGCGTGGCCATCGCGCGCGCCCTGGTGAACGGGCCCGGCCTGCTGCTGGCGGATGAGCCGACCGGCGCGCTGGACAGCCGGACGGGCCTCGAGATCATGGCGCTGTTCCAGGCGTTGAACCGCGCGGGCGTCGCCATCCTCTGCGTGACGCATGACGCCGATGTGGCCGCCTTCGCCAGCCGCACCCTGCGCTTCCGCGATGGCCGCATGATCGAGGACAGCCGCTACCAGCCGGTGGATGCGGAAGCCATGCTGCGGCAGAAGTTCCAATGAACGCGCCGCACGCCCCGCCGGAGGCTGCCGCGCGCTCCGTGGCGCCCCTGCCGCCGCTGCCCGCGGGCCGCCGTGCCGGGCTTTCCATGGCCGAGGCGCTGCTCGCGGCACTCGCCGCACTCGCCGCCAACAAGCTGCGCGCGGCACTCACGGCGCTCGGCATCTTCATCGGCGTGGCCGCCGTCATCGTCACGGTCGCGGTCGGCGCGGGCGCGCGGCAGCAGGTGCTGGCGCAGATCCAGTCGCTCGGCGCCAATCTTCTGGTCGTCTGGGGCGCCAATGTGCGCCTCGGCGGCGTCTCCATGGGGGCCGGGCAGCGGCCCAACATGAGCTGGGACGACGCGCAGGAAATCCCGCGCCAGATCGCCACCGTGCAGGTCGCCGCCGGCACCATCCGCCAGCAGCAGCAGATCGTCGCCGGCAACCAGAACTGGTCCACCACCGTCGTCGCGACCGACCCGGACTATTTCATCGCGCATGACTGGACCACGCAGGAGGGCCGCTTCTTCACGAATGAGGAGGCGATGTCCGGCCGCAAGCTGGTCCTGCTCGGCGCCACCGTCGCCGAGAACCTCTTCGGCGACGAGGACCCGGTGGGGCGCGAGATCCGCATCCGCGCGACACCCTTCGAGGTGATCGGCGTGCTCGGCCGCAAGGGCCAGAACCCGATGGGCCAGGACCAGGATGACGTGGTCATCATGCCCTACTGGACCGCGCGGCGCAGCGTGATGGGCGCATCCCGCGCCTTCGCCCGCGCCGTCGCCACCATCAGCGTGAAGGTGCATGAGGGCGAGAACATGGGCGATGTGGAGGAGGAGCTGCGGCAATTCTTTCGCCAGCGCCACCGCGTCGCCGCCAATGAGCCGGACACCGTCTCCATCCGCAACCTGAGCGAGATCGCCGCCACACGCGACGCCTCGGCGCGCACGCTGTCGCTGCTGCTGGCGGCGGTCGCCGCCGTCTCGCTGCTGGTGGGCGGCATCGGCGTCATGAACATCATGCTGGTGAGCGTGACCGAGCGGACGCGGGAGATCGGCCTGCGCCTCGCCGTCGGCGCGCGGCGACGGGACATCCTGCGGCAATTCCTGCTGGAGGCGGTGCTGCTCGCGCTGCTGGGCGGCGCGGTCGGCGTGATCGTGGGCATCGGGCTCGCCCACAGCCTGGCCGGCCTCGCCGGCTGGCCCGTGCTGATCCAGTGGGATGCGGTGGCGCTGGCCGTGACAGTCTCGGCGCTGACGGGCCTCTTCTTCGGCTATTACCCGGCGCGGCGCGCGGCCAGCCTCGACCCCATCACGGCACTCCGGCACGAATGATCAGGGCAGCTTCTCCACCCGCGTGAGCCAGCAGCCCGGCCGCGCCGTGTGGATGTTCACATAGGCCACGCGCGGGTCGGCCAGGCGCTCACGCAGCGGCCCCTCCACCGCATCGCCCGCGCTCACCATGCCGAGGTCGTAGAGGCACATCCCCGCCGCGTCGTAGTGCCGGAGCGAGACGATCATGTTCGCCGTCACCGTCTCGGGCAGCGCGTCCTCGGTCACGGCCGCCTCGCAATCGCGCGCGTGGAGGAAGACGGGCGAGGGTGTCCAATAGGGGCCCTGCGGCAGCGGCAGGTCCCAACTGACCAGCAGCATCTCCTCGCCAGCCTCGCCGAGCTTCAGGCAGTGGCGGCAGGGGAAGCCCGGCCCATCCACGATGCGCGAATGGGCGGGGCCGCCACGATCATCCACGCGCGTCGCGCGAAAGCGTTGGGCGGAGGGAGTGTCCATCGGGACGCAGCGGAAACGGGTCATGCGGCGCTTCTAAGCGGGGCGGCGGCGGTGCGCCTTCCGGTCGTTGCTTCCACATGCGCGCTGCCGATAGGCTCGGCCCCACAAGGGGAAGGAGCCCGCCATGTGTGATGCCTGCGTGATGAAGCGGATCGGCGAGCGGCTGGGCCGCCGCGGCATCCTCGCCGCCATGGCACTGGCCGCCGCGGCCCCCGTCACGACCGCCCTGGCCCAGCCCACCCGCGCCTCACGCGTGGTCGAGATGACGCATGTGCTGGCGCCCGATTTCCCCACCTTCGGCGGCGACCCCGCCATCCAGGTGGAGCGCGTGATGAACATCGCGCGCGATGGCTACAACCTGAACCGCATCACCCATGGGGAGCATGTGGGCACGCATTTCGACGCCCCGCTCCATTTCGCGGCGAATGGCGCGGATGCCGCAACCATCCCCGCCGCCACGCTGGTCTGCCCGCTGGTGGTGCTCGACATGCGCGACAAGGCCGCCGCCCATGCCGACTACGCCGTCACGCCGGAGGATGTGCTGGCGCATGAGCGGGCGCATGGCCGCATCCCGGCCGGTGCCTGCGTGGCGCTGAATGCCGGCTGGGCCGCGCATGTCGGCACGCCGCGCTTCCGCAACGCGCAGCCGGGCGGCGGCCTCGCCTTCCCCGGCTTCCGCCCCGATGTCGCGGCGTTGCTGCTGGAGCGCAACGCGGCGGGCGTGGCGGTGGACAGCCTCTCGCTCGACCATGGCGGCTCGCGTGATTTCGCCTTCCATGTGGCCTGGCTCGGCGCCGGGCGCTGGGGCATCGAATGCGTGGCAGGCCTTGCGGAATTACAGCCGACCGGCGCCACGCTGGTGGGCGGGCTGCCGCGCATCGCCGGCGGCACGGGCGGGCCCGCGCGCGTGCTCGCGCTGCTCTGACGCAGCGGCAGCCGCCGCCCCGCTGGGATGGGGCGGCGGCGCCCTCTTCCGCACCCCGGGAAGAGGGGGGTGGGGGTGCGGCAGCCGGATCAGCCGTTCAGCGCAGAACGGCGATATCGATCACCTCCGTCGCCGGCAGGCCGGTGACCGCGCCGCGCGGCGAGACCGCGCCATCGGCCAGGTTCAGCGTGTGCAGCATCGCGCCCGCCAGCAGGAAGGCGGTGTTGTTCGTCCCCTCGGTCAGGATGTCGAAGGCGACGCCGGTCGGCAGCGGCGTGGAGATCGGCGCGCGCGGCGCCTGCACGCCGTCATTGGGCGGGGCCTGCACGTTCAGCGCGTTCTGCAGCGTGTCGAGCGTGTAGAGCGTCGTGCTCGTCGCCCCCGCCACGCTGTTGATGTAGGCGCCGGCCACGATGCGCGGCTGGGTGCCGGAGAGCGGCCCCTCGGCGTGCTTCAGCGTACCGTCGCGCGCCACCTCACCCGTCTCGACATTCACCCGGAAATTCGTGCCGTTCATGCCCATCAGCCGCAGCCGGTCGGGCACCGGGTTGAAATCGGCCACGGCGCGCCCGCCGAAATCGAAGGGCATGTTGAGGCGGCTCACCGGCGTCGCGCGGCCCGTCGCGGGGTCGAGCGTCACGATCTGCCCGTTCTCGGTCACGCCGTAGAGGCGACCATTGGCGGGGCGCTGGTCGATCGCGATCACGCGGCCATCCGTGCCGGAAATCCGCCGCGCGGGTTCGGCGCGCCGCGTCTCGCTGTCCATGCGGACCAGCATGTTGTCGGCGGTGAGGCCGACCAGCGTCGTCGCTTCCGCGCCGGCCGCGGCAAGGAGGGCGGCGCCGGCGAGCAGCGCGCTGCGAAGGGTCTCTGTCATCGTCTGGGCTCCGTTTCGGGGCGGGGCGGCATCGCCCCGCTGATTCCGTTACGGGCCGGCGGCGCAGCCGGATGCAGCGCCGTGCCGAAAAAACGCGATCAGGAGGAACGCGCCGCGGCGAGCCGCCCGATGAAGAGGATCGGCCCCGTGGGACGCCCGGTGGGCGAGCCGCCCGGTGGTTCCAGCGTGATCTCGATCAGCATGCCGGGTTCCGGCCGGATGCCACGCGGCGTGACGCTGAGGCGCCCGCTCTCGGGCACCAGGCCGAGCGAGGTCGGCGCCGTCGCCCCCTGCGGCAAGGCCCAGAGCTGCATGACACGCCCCGCCTCGACCCCGCGCGGATTGACGGCAGCGAGGCGGATCTCGCCGCGCTCCGCCTCCACCAGGAAGGCCGACTGGTCCTGGCTGGTCAGCAGCACGGTCATCAGCGGCGCGGGGGCCGGCGGCCGCAGGATGATGAAGGCGGCGAGGCCCGCGGCGACGGCACCGGCACCCAGGCCGAAGGCGGGCCAGGCAAAACGCCAACCGCTGCGGGCGGGCTTCGCGCCATCCAGCGTCGCCTCGATGCGCGCCCAGAGGCCGGGCGGCGGCGCTTCCGGCGGAGCGAGCGCCAGCAGGGGCGAGAGGCGCTCTTCCCACGCCGCCACCAGCCGCGCGAACGCCGCATCGCGCGCCATCAGCGCCCGCGCCGCCTCGGCCTCGCGCGCTTCCAGCGTGCCCAGCACATATTCGGCGGCCAGTTCGTCGCGTTCTTCCGGGCTCATGCCAGGCACTCCCGCAGGGCGAGCAATCCGCGCCGGATCCAGGCCTTCACCGTGCCGAGCGGCAGGTCGAGCCTTGCGGCCACCTGCGGATGCGACAGGCCATGCACGAAGGCGAGCACGATGCCCTGGCGGTTCTTCTCCGGCAGTTGCGCGAGGCACTCGCGCAGCCGCGCCTCCTGCTCGCCCGTCGCCAGCGCGTCGAGCTGCTCCGCCTCCACCGGCGTATCGCCCAGCGCCGCGTCATCCGTCGGGATCTCACGCCCGCGCCGGCGCGCGATGTCGAGCGCGGCATGGCGGATGATGGAGCCGAGCCACGCCTCCGCCGCGCCGCGCGCCGCATCGAACTGCGCGGCATTGCGGGCGATCTTCACGAAGCCGTCATGCAGCGCATCGGCCGCCGCGTCGCGATCGCGCAGGATCGCCATCGCCACGCCGAAGAGACGGACCGACTGGGCCTTGTAGAGCGCCTGGAGCGCTGCGCGCTCGCCGCCGGCGATGCGGGCCAGGAGGGCGGCGGCGTCGCTCATCGCATGAGCTGCTGCAGCCGGCCCAGCATGCCGCCCAGGTCAAGCCCGGGCTCGGGCGGGGCGGCGGCGCTGCCGGCCGGCTGGCGGCTGCGCAGGCGCTCGATGGCGGCGGCGGTGTCGGAGAGGCGCAGCTCGGCCGGCGCGGTCGCGGCATTGCTGTTGCTGCCGAGGCCCGCCATCCGCACCAGCGCCCGCTCGGCGGCGGGCAGTTCCTGCGCGGCGCGCGCGGCATCGGCGGCGCGCGGCGTGCAGATCAGGCTGCGCCCTTCCAGCCCGCAGGGCATCTCCATCATGGTGTTGCTGCCCAGGCGCAGCTGCGCCGAGCCCGCCACCGCCAGCAACCCGCGCGAGACGCTGTCGAGCGAAAGGTCGCGGGCCGTCACCGCCGGCACCATGCGCCCGCCGCGGTCCAGGATCTCGAAGGCCAGGCCCACACCCACCGATGGCCGCTCCACCCAGTCGCGGTGGCGCAGGATGCAGGCGGTGCGGTCGGTCATCCGGTCGGTCACGCAGGAGAGCTGCCAGGGACCGATCGCCTCGGGGGCGGGCTGCGCGGGGGCGGGCTGCGCGACCGCTGCCAGCGGGGCGAGCAGCGGGGCCAGCAGGAGGGCGATGGCAAGGCGGGTCATGGCGGCTAACCTGTGCAAGGGATCAAGGAGGACGGCATGCGGAGCATCACTCTCGCCGATGGCAGCAACGTGGCGGCGCTGGGCCAGGGCACCTGGCATATGGGGGAGCGGGCCCAGAACCGGAAGGCCGAGGTGACCGCGCTGCGCGCCGGGCTCGACCTCGGCCTCACGCTGATCGACACGGCCGAGATGTATGCCGAGGGCGGCGCCGAGGAGGTGGTGGGTGAGGCCATCGCCGGGCGGCGGGACGAGGTGTTCCTCGTCTCCAAGGTCTATCCGCACAATGCCTCGCGCCGCGCCCTGCCGCAGGCCTGCGAGCGCAGCCTCCGGCGGCTCGGCGTCGAATGCCTCGATCTCTACCTCCTGCATTGGCGCGGCTCCGTTCCCCTCGAGGATACGGTGGAGGCGATGGAACGGATGCGCGCGGCCGGAAAGATCGCGCGCTGGGGCGTCTCCAACCTCGACGTGGAGGATCTGGAGGAGCTCGGCCCCGCACTGCCCGATTGCGCGACGGACCAGGTGCTGCTGAACCTGGAGCATCGCGGCCCGGAATATGACCTGCTGCCTTTCTGCGCCGCGCGCCGCATGCCGGTGATGGCCTATTCACCGGTCGGCCAAGGGGGCGCGCTGCTGCGCCATCCGGGCCTCGTCGCGGTCGCCCGGGCCCGCGCTGCGACGCCCGCGCAGGTGGCGCTGGCCTGGACGCTTTCCCGGCCTGGCGTGATCAGCATTCCCAAGGCCACCACGCTCGCGCATCTGAAGGAGAATGCGGCCGCGCGGGAGATCACGCTGAGCGCGGAGGAACAGGCGGCGCTGGACGCCGCCTTCCCGCCGCCGCGCCGCAAGCGGTCGCTCGCGATGCTGTGACGTCTGCTTGAGCATGATGCGCTGAGGCGGACTCGCCGAAACGCTGAATCATCCCCTCAGCCAAGGCTGGGCCATGCGCAGCGCAGGCATGGGAACGCGGCGTGGTCTAGAACCGGGATTGCAGCCGGATGAAGACCCGCGTCTCGTCCCAATCGGCCGCCTTGTCGTAGCGGAAGCCGGCGCCGAGATTGACGCGCGGCGTGATCGCGTAGTCGAGATCCGCCCGCACGCCGCCCACGAAATTCTGCTGGTTCTGGGCCGGAAATACGGTCAGCAGCGGCGCCGCGCCGCCGATCGTCGCCGCGCGTTGGACCAGTTGCGCCTGCAGGGACGGATTGTTGGCGAAGACCGGCGTCGCCTCCTGCCGGAAGACGGCGTAGCCGGCCGTCCCGCCCAGGCGATAGCTGAAATCGCCCGACCGGCCACGGTAATCCACCGGCACGTTGAAGGCGGTATAGGCCTGCGGGCTGAAATAGCCGCCGCTGCCATAGGTGAAGTGGCTCTGGTTCCGGTCATAGGCGAAATAGACGAGGTCGCTGCCGATGCTCAGCTCGCCATTCGGCCCCTGGATGACGGGGTAGGAGAAGCCGGCCCCCGCCTCGATCCGGTTGTTGGAGGCGACGTTCTGCCCCTCGAACACCGAGTAGCCGCCGCCCGCATAGACATAGCCCGGCCCCAGCGGCAGTTCGAGCTGCCCGCGCCCGCCGGTGCGGATCACATTGCCCCAGTTCCGCCCGGTGAAGGGGTCCCGCTGGCCGACCCAGGAGAGCATGCTGTCCTCGACCGAGCGGCGTTCGCCCGTAAGGCGCACGCGCGCGACGCCGATCTGCGGCGCGATCTCGAGCCCGCCCAGCAGGGTCGAGGTCGGGAAGCCGATGGGCGAGGAGCCGACATCGAAGCGGAAGGAATCGCCGCGCCGGTAGGTCATGCCCAGCGCCACACCCGCCGCCGTGGTGCGCGAATTGATCAGCGAATTGGCGAGCGAGCCCGTGCCGAAGCGCCGCTGCGTGTTGGTGTCGGTGCCGAGGCTGCCGGAATCGAGCGAGACGGCGGTGACATTGGCCGTGACGCGCCCGCCGATGACGGGCGGCGTGAACTCGGCCTCCACCGGCGCGCGCAGGTCGAGAAGGCGGTCGATGCCGGAGGAGCCGGAACGCTGCCGCAAGGTGCCGGCAAGGCTGGCGCGCGGCGCCGTGCGATCCTCGAGCTGGGCGAGCTGCTGGTTGATCTCGCGCGTCAGCCGGTCGCTCGGCTGCGGGGCGGCGCCCGGGATGGCGGGCAGCGGCACGGCCGCACCCGGCCGCACGAAGGGGTTGGGCTGGCCCGCCTGCGTCCCCGCCTGCGCGAGGCCCACCGGCGCGGCAGCCGCGGTGCCAAGCTCGGCGCGGCGCTGCGCGGAGGCGAGCTCCAGCGCGCGGCGCGCGCGATCCTCCTGGTTGAAGGCGATGGCGACGCGTGCCTCGAGCAGGCTCATCCGGCTCTCGCGCGGGAAGATCTCCTGCCCCTCGGCCAGCAGCGCCTCGGCCCGGCCGCGCTGGCGCAGCGCGATGGCGGCGTCGATGGCGCCCTGCCGTGCGTCGAAATTGCGCGGGTTGCGGGCCAGCATGGCCTCGGCGATGCGCTGCGCCTCGCGCGGGTCGCGGGCACCCTGGTAGAGGCGCGCCAGCGCGAGGTTGGCCTCGGTGTTCTCCGGGTCGCGCTCCAGGGTCGGGCGCAGCCGCTCGAAGGCCTGGGCCTGGTTGCCCTCGGCGTTCAGCCGGTCGGAGGCGCGGACGGCGATGCCCGCGCGCAGCGAGGCGATGTCGCGCCGCTGCTCCGGCGTCAGGTTCGGCTGGGCGTCGATCTGGTCGGCGAGGCCCGCCGCCTCGCCATCGAGGCCCGCACCGAGCAGCGCGCCGGCGATGGCGAGCCGCGCCTGCGCCCCGGCATTGCGGTTCGCCGCCTCGCCCACGCGGGCGGCCTCGGCGGCGCCAAAGCGGTCATTGGCATCGCCGAAGACGCGGATCACCGCGGCGGCCGTCGCACCCGTCGGGTCTGGCCGGGCGGCGATGGTGAGCAGCTGCACCCGCGCATCGGCGGTGTTGCGGCCCAGGCCCTGCGCCGCGCGCTGCACGTCGCGCTGGGTGCGGATGCGCGCCTGCAGCCGGGCCATGTCGGCGCTGCGGGCGGCGGGCGGGATGCGGTTCAGGTAGTTCTCGGCGTCGGCGATGCGCCCGCTCTCATCGGCGAAGAGTGCCGCGGCATAGAGGCTGTCCGGCCGCGGGTCGCGGATCACCAGCTCCTCCAGCGTCGCGCGGGCAGGCACGAGCTGGCCCTGCCGCCGCAGCGCGCGGGCGAGGTCGAGCGTCACCCAGGGGTCGTTCGGCGCCTGGGTCAGTGCCTGGCGCAGCAGCGCCTCGGCGACGAAGGGGTCCGTCGTGCGGGCCGCATCGGCGCGCAGCTGGTTGGCCATCGGGTTGCCGGCCACCACACCCCGCTCACCAGGGCGCGGCTGGGCATCGGCGATGCGCGGCAACTCCGAGAGGCGGCCCTGCGCGCGCAGCGCCTGGGCCAGGCCCTCCCGAGCGGGAGCGAAGCCGGGGCGGCGGGCGAGCGCGGTGCGGAAGCGCTGCTCGGCCGCCGGCGCATCGCCGCGCCGCAGCGCGATCTGGCCCAGGATCACCTCGACATCCGTGCGATCCTCCACCTGACGGCGGGCGGCGCTGCGGGCGATGGTATCAGCCGCGTCCAGGTCGTTGCGGCGCAGCGCCGTGCGCGCCTCGGCCAGTTCCAGGCCATAGGCCGCGCCATCCAGCGCGCCCTGCCATTGCGCGGCGCGGGACGGATCGGCGGCCACCGCGCGTTCCAGCAAGGCGCGCGCCTCGGCTGGGCGGTTCTCGCGCAGGCGGACGATGCCGAGACCGCCCAGCGCATCGGCGTCGCGCGGATTGGCGGCGAGGGCGGCTTCGAATTGCCGGGCGCTGTCGCGCAGGGCCGCGGCGCCGCCCGCCTCCAGCCGCTCGAAGCCTTCCTGCCGCGCGGCGGCGCCGGGGTCGGGGCGGGGAGCGGCGGCGAGCGCCGCCTGCTGCGCCTGGCGCAGCTCCGCATCATTGGGGAAGCGCTGGAGATAGGCCTGGATCAGCGGCGCATAGGCGGGGTCGGAGGCGCTCCAGCTCAGCGCCTGGCGCCAGGCGCGGCGGGCTTCGTCGCCCACCTCGGGGTCATTGGCGAGCGCGCTCAGGCGGCGGATGCCCTCCTGCCGGGTGGCGGGCTGGAAGGTCTGGGTCTGGGCGAAGCTGAGGCGCGCGCGGGGCGTGGCCGTCGGGCTCTCGGCAAGGCGCGCGAGGCCGCGCCGCCCCTCCTCGCCCCCCGCCTGGGTGCCGGCGAGGACGGAGAAATACTCCTGCTGGAAGGCGGGCGGCGGCGTGCCGCCCCCGAAGGCCTGACGATAGCGCGCGGCCGCTTCCTCGACACGGCCCTCGCGCGCCAGGCGCCGCGCCTCCTCGATCGCGTTGCGGTCCACGCTTGCCTCGCGCAGCGCGCCCTCGGCCACGCTGCGCTGCTCCTCGGTGCCGCCTGCCTCGCGCAGGCGGCTGGCCAGGCCGGCGGCACCCGCACGGTTGCCGCGCGCCGCCTCGATCCGCGCGGCGACAGCCAGGGCCTGGGTGTTGCGGGGGTCGGCCGCCAGGGCGCGTTCGATGGAGGAGGCGGCGAGGTCGTAGCGTTCCATGCCGAGCCAGCGCTCGGCTTGCCGCACCAGGATGTCCACCGGACTCGCCGGTGCGGACGAAGAGAGGGAGACAGGCGTCGCCTGCGGCTGCGCGGCGGCAGCAACAGGGAGCAGCGCCGCCCCCCCGAGCAGCCAGGCCACAGACCCACAACGCATCGATTCAGTCCCCCAAAGGCATGAATCTCACGAATGCGTGCGTGCGCGCAACCTCGAAAGTGCCCGGCGGCGCAGGATCCAGAAGAGCGAGACACCGACCAGCGCCGCAGCCCCAAGCATCAGCAGCAGCATCCGCTCCGGCCGCTCGCCCAGCCAGATCTGCGGCAGCATCCACCAGGGCAGGCTGCCGACCGAGTAGGAGCCCATGGTGCGGAAGCTCTCCATCCGCCCGCCGGTCAGCACGGCGAGGTCGCCCTGGATCCGCGGCGCCAGCGTGGGGTCGGCCAGGGCGGCCACCATCTGGGTGATGGCGGCCGGGGTGACGCCGGTGATGGCGACGACCGAGCGGCCGGATTGCAGCGGGCTCTCGCCCCCCATCATGGCCGCCAGCCCCTCGCCCGAGGCCTCGTTCAGCATGGTGGCCGCCCGGCCACGCTCGGTGCTGCCCGGCGCGTCAAGGAAGAGGGCGCGGATATCCTGCAGCGGGCCAGGGGCGGCGAGCGTCAGCCGCTCGCCCTCGATGCGGAGCGGGGAGTCGCGGAACAGGGTGCCCAGCGCGGGTTGGCGGCCGAGCGTGCCGATCACCAGCAGGTCCCGCTGCGAAGCCGAGGGCAGGCCGCCCGGCGTCACCACCTGGATGCCGGTGGAGGCCACGCCGACGGTCGCGGCGAGCTGCCCCACCACGTCGAGGAAGGCGCCGAGTTCGAGCGGGTTGGCGCGCTCGGGCAGCACCACCGCCATGCCCGAAAGGTCGGCCAGGCGGGTGAAGGGGAAGCCGGAGGAGGCGAAGAAGCCGAGATTGGGCATGCGCGCATGGCGGTAGCCGCGCCGCAGATCCACCGTGCTGCCAGGTTCGATCGCCGCGCGGACATCGGCCGGCACCGCCACGCAATCGCCACGCGCCATGGGCCGCATGTCGAAGCGCAGTTGCAGCTCGTCGCGGCCCAGCACCAGGTAGTGCGGGATGTCCAGCCGGCCCGAGCGCGTCGCCGAGGAGAAGCCCAGCACCTCCGCGAACCAATCGGCCGCCGCGGTGAGCGGCGGGATCCATTCGGGATCGGCCAGCCGGAAGGATCGCAGATAGGCGCCCGAGAAGGCCGCGTCGAGGCGCGAAGCGGAGACGTCGATCACCGGCCCGCCGGGCGAGCGATATTCGATGTGCACCGGAAAGCCGCGATTGCGCCAGGTGACGAGGTCGGGCGCGGTGCGGACGGGGATGCGGACGGGCCCGGGCGAATAGCCGGCCGATTGCAGCTCGTCGCGCGGGACGAGGCTGCCGAAGGTGACGGGCTGGTCGGTGCGGATCCAGCGCGGCGAATCATAGGGCTGGCGCGGCGGGATGGTGGGCGGCACGACGCGGGCGATCTCGCCCGAGAGGGTGGCGCGGCCCGCCACCATGGCCTGGGCGGCGGCGACGAGATCGGCCTCGCTGCGGCCGGCGATGACGAGCAGCGTGCCGAAGGCGTCGGTCGGGTTGGGCAGCAGGGCGAGCGTCGGCCCATCCACCCGCGGCATGTTGAGGCCGGGCACGGAATCCACGCCCATGGCCAGCACGACGGCGTCGCCCCGCTCGGGCAGCCCGCGCGAGACGGGGAAATTGGCCCCGCGGTAATCGGCCTGCACCGCGAACCAGGAGGCGGCGATGGCGGCCGCGCGCAGCCCGGCAGGGCCGAGCGTCTCGGGCAGCACCATGGGCACGGTCACCACGCCCGAGAGGATGCGCCGGTCGAAGATCGGCTCGGGCAGGCGGGAGAGATCGCGCGAGGGCGGCAGCCGCTCGATCCGCATCTGGACCGTCGAGAGATCGGAGATGGTGGCCCAGAGCAGGCCGGAGAGCGGGTCGTTGCACTCGGTGGTGTAGCGGCCGGCGAAGCGGAAGTTCAGCCGGTTCACCTCGCTGAAATAGAGCGGGTCGAGCGGGAACTCGAGCGGGCCGAAGCTCTGCCGGGCGGCGTCCATCGGGACGGTGCCGACGAACTGATCGTTCAACGTGATGGCGATCTGACTGAGCGAGGGGATCAGCGCGGGTGAGGCGCCGCCGGCCACCGTGACGCGCGCCTGCGTCACCACCTCATCGGCGCGCAGGCCGAAGAGCACGCCCTGCAGGTCATTCGTGCCGCGCAGCTGCATGGGGCCGGAGAGCCCCAGCTCGCGCAGGCTGCGGGTGACGATGCGCGCCCCCGGCGGGAGCGCGTCGCGGTCGAGCGGCGGAAGCGCGGCCGGAAGGCCGTTGGCGCCCGGCATCACGCCCGCGGCCGCCTGGGCCGGCGTCATCGCCATCGGCGCGGGCGCGGGCGCGAACCCGGCGGGCGGTGGCGCCTGCATCAGCGGCGGCGGCGCGGCGGGCTGCGCGAGCGCCGGGCTCGCGCCCAACAGGGCGAGGGCCAGCAGAGCGGCGGTGCTGGCCGGCGCGGGCGAGGGCGTATTGGCCGGCGGCGGGGCGGTCGGCGGCCGCCGCGGTGCCAGCACATCCGAGACGCGCGGCGCCTGCGGCTTGGCGGAGGTCGCCACCGGCTTGGAGGGGCGCAGGATGCCGAAGCGGTATTTGCGGAACACGGCATCGGCCGAGGCGAGCACGACGGTCCAGAGCGAGCGCAGGGGTTTGTCCTCGGGCCAATGGTCCCAGTAGAGCCAGGCATCGGGCCGGCCGAAGAAGGCCCGCACCACGCCGGCCTCGTCGGCCAGGGTTTCGATGATGAATTCCAGATAGACCTCGTTGCCGTCCCAGCGGATCACCTTCGCGCGCAGCTCGATGGTTTCGCCGCCCGTCTCGAAGGCGACCTTCACCTCATCGCCCTCAGCCACGCCCAGCGCCCGGTCGATGATCAGGCGCGCGCCGGAGAGGGAGAGGTTGGCGCTGTGCGTCGGCAGCCGCTCGCCCGAGGCGAGGATGATCTCGCCCGGCAGGTCCGCCTCGACGCGGGCGCGCACGCGGGACTGCTCCCGCTCCCGCCCGACCGCGACCGACCCCGCGAGCGGGATGAGGCAAAGGCCCGCCCAGATGGTGTTCAGCAGGTAGGCACGGCCTTCCAGGCTGCTCAGGTCATGCGTGAGGCTGCCCCAGATGCCGATGCCGAAACCGATGGTGAGCAGCCCCAGCATGATGAGGTTGGGCAGCACGGCGCGGAAATCGAGATAGCCCGCCTCCAGGATGCCGCCCTTGTCGGTCACGTTGAACTTGCCCTTGGAGGGATCCCACAGCGTCAGCAGCGTGACGGGCAGCAGCGGCACGGCGAGCGAGGCCTCGTAAATCTCCGACCAGAAGGAATGGCGGTGCTTGCCGTTCAGCCGCGCCGTGGTGGCGACGGCGTGGAACATGTGGCTGCCCGCATAGGCGATGATGGCGACGGGACTGGCCGCGATCACGCTCTCGCCGAAGAAGAGGAAGGCGAGCGGCGAGGTGAGGAAGATCACGCGCGGCAGGGCGAAGAGGAAGCCGAAGCCCGCGATGAAGTAGCAGAAGCGCTGCATCCATTGCAGCCCAGGCGCGAAGAGCGTGTTCTCCGTCCGCATGATCTGCAGCATGCCGCGCGCCCAGCGCAGCCGCTGGCCGATATGCAGCGCGAGGCGCTCGGTGGCCAGCCCGGCGGCGAGTGGAATGCGGATATAGGCGGTGTGCCAGCCGCGCTGCTGCATCTTCAGCGCGCAGTGGCAATCCTCCGTCACCGTCACATGCGGCACGCCGCCCACCTCCTCCAGCGCCTCGCGGCGGATGACGGCGCAGGAGCCGCAGAAGAAGGAGGCGTTCCACAGGTCCGAGCCCGGCTGGATGGCGCCGTAGAAGAGCAGCCCCTCATTCGGCACCAGGCGCTGGCGCACCAGGTTCCGTTCGAAGGGATCGGGCGAATAGAAATGGTGCGGCGTCTGCACCAGGGCGATGCGCTTGTCGCGGATCAGCCAGCCCAGCGTGAGCTGGAGGAAGGCGCGGGTTGGTGCATGGTCGCAATCGAAGATCGCGATGTATTCGCCCGTGGTGTGGCGCATCGCGTGGTTGAGGTTGCCGGCCTTGGCCCCCTTGTTGTCGGGGCGGATGATGTAGCCGCAGCCGCATTCCTCGGCGAAGGCGCGGAACTCCGGGCGGCGGCCGTCATCCAGGATCCAGACGTTCAGCTTGTCCCGCGGGTAGTCCATGTTCATCGCCGCCAGCACGGTGGGGCGGACAAGGTCGAGGCTCTCGTTGTAGCTGGGGACGTAGATGTCCACCGTCGGCCAATCCGCCGGATTGGGCGGCATGGGCACCGGCTTGCGGTCCAGCGGGTAGCTCGTCTGGATATAGGAGAGCGTCATCAGCGCGCCGGCGAAGAGTTCGGCGCCGAACAGCAGCGTGCCCAGGATGGATTGCAGCGCCGTCTCGAATTCCAGCGTCTCGGTCGCGCGCCAGAACAGGTAGCGCGAGGTGACCATCACCGAGAGCACGACGAGAATGAGCCCCACCTTGCGGGACTTGTTGCGGTTGAGCACGAGGAAGGCGGCGATGCCGCCCAGCGTCAGCCAGACCTGTCCCTCCTCCTCCATCGGCACGGTGATGAAGAAGAAGGCGCCCAGCAGGCCGAGCAGGATGGCGGCGGTGCGCATCAGCCGGGCATTGCGCGGCGCCGGCCCCGGGAAGGTCTGCACATATTCGGAGAAGCGCGCGCCACTCACTGGCTGCCCCACTCGCTGAGCGCGGAGAAGCCTGTGCCGCCCCCGCCGGAGCCGCCGCCGGGGCGGGAGAGCTTGAGGCGCTTCACCAGGGCCTCGGTCAGCAGTTCCAGATCCTCGCCGGCGCCGGGCTCGCCGTTCAGCAGCATGCGCTTGTCCGCCAGGGCCTCGGCCAGGGCCGGGTCGCGGCAGATGGCGCCGATCATGCGCGGGCCGAGCGCGTTGCGCGCCATGTCGAAGACGGCATCGGACAGCGGCTCGGTGTCGTCCACCTGGTTCAGCACCAGCACGGCGCGGTCGGCCGCACGGGCGCCGAGCGTGCCGCGGCCCAGCACGCGGTTGTTCGCGACCTGCGGGATGATGGCGGCGCTGCCCGCATCGGCCAGCAGCAGGATGACCATGAGGTCGAGCCGGGGCATCAGCGCGGCCAGCGCCGCATTGGGACCGGGCGGCGTGTCGAGCACGACGATGACATCGGGCATGGCCAGCATCTCGCGCACCGGCTCGGAGAGGTGCTGCGGCTCATTCGCCAGCAGTTGCGCGAGTTCCAGCGCGCGCAGCGGGTCGGCCGGGCCGAAGGGCAGGACGCGCACGCCGTATTCCGTCTCGACCAGCGCCTCGCGCCAGGCGGGGTGGGTGCCGAGGCGGCTTAGGAAGCAGCGCTCCTCGCGGAGCGAGATGCCAAGATGCAGGCGCAGGGCATTCTGCGGATCGAGGTCGAGCGCGATGACCTTGTGGCCGCGCCGGGCCAGCAGCGCCGCCACATGGGCGGCCACGGTCGTCTTTCCCACACCGCCCTTGGGCGAGGCGAAGGCGATCAGGCTCATGCCCGCTTCCCGGCGCGGGCGCGCACGCGGCGCGGGCGCAACTCGCCGGCGATGTCCTGCAACAGGGCGTAGTGCCGCAGCGGAACCACGCCGGGCGGGGCCTCGGCCGGAAGGGGCGGCGGCGGGGCGACGCGCGCGGGGCGACGCGGCTCCGCCATCTCGGCGGCCAGCTCGGCCAGGCGGCGCATGCCCGGGCGGGGCGCGGAATGCGACGCGGGGAGCGGTAGGACGGGCGCTTCGGCGGCGGGCGGGAGCGCCTCCGCGACCGGGGCGGCCGGGGGCATGGGGGCCGGCAGGACCGCGACGGGCGGCGCCAGCGCCTCGGCCATGGCCGGCACCGGGGCCCCCAGCTCCTCCGCCAGCAGGGGCGCCATGACGGGGATGGCCACCGTCTCGGCCGCGGGCGCGGCTTCGGCGACAAGGGGTTCGGCGGGCAGGGCTTCCGGTTGCGGCTCGGGCGTGGCGGCGGGGGCGGGCGTCGCGAAGACGACCGGCGGGAAAGCGACATAGCGGATGTTGCGCAACCCGCAGGCCGCCATCACGGATGCGATCTCTCGCTGCAAGCTCGCCTGTTTCCCTTCCGCCGGGCGCGGCATGCCAAAAGATGCACAAGCCGCCCCTACCGCTAACCACCAGTTTGCAGCATGCGCAACAGATTCGCGCCAGTTACGGACCCTGGACGGGCCCGGGTGACGCATGCGTCACGAAGCGCCATCCTGGCGTCTCGCCTTGGGGACCGCCGCATGCGCTTCATTCTCATCGTGCTGGACGGGCTCCGGCCCGATATGGTCTCGCCGGCCGCCATGCCGGCGCTGGCCGGGCTGATGGCGCGCGGCACGCGCTTCGCCAATGCCCGCAGCGTCTTTCCCAGCGAGACGCGGGTGGCCACCCCCTCGCTCGTCACCGGTTGCCGGCCGGCGGCGCATGGCATGGTGGGCAACACCCTGTTCGACCGCGCGCTGGCGCCCGACCGCCTGCTGCGCACCAAGGATGCCGAGGATTACCGGATCCTCTCGGCCGGCGCGGAATCGCCGCTGCAACGTCCCGGCATCGGCGAGCACCTGGCCGCCGCCGGCCTGAGCTTCGCCGTGGTCTCGGCCGGGACGCCAGGGCAGACGCTGGTGGCGAGCCCCGCGGCACGGCGCCTCGGCCAGTTCCGCTGGAACGCGGCCGACACCGACACGGCGGAGGCGCGGGCGGTCGCCGAACACTTGGGCCCCACCCCGCCCGCCAGCATCCCCAACCTCGCCCGCAGCCGCCACGCGGCGCGTGTCCTGACCGAGCATGTCCTACCCCGCCACCGCCCCGATGTGGCGCTCTTCTGGTGCCCGGAGCCCGACATCAGCTTCCACTACCGCGGGCTCGGCCACCCCGAGACGGCGCTGGCCATCGCCGAGGCCGATGCCTGCGTCGCCCATATCCGCGACTGGCGGGACGCCCAGCCGGATGCGCGGGAAATCGGCCTGATCGTGCTCTCCGACCACGGCCATGTGACGGGCGACCGCAAGATCGCGCTCGCCGAGCTGATGGCGCGGGACGGGCTGCCGGCCGGGGCAGGCGGCACGGCCATCACCGTCGCCCCGGCCGGCGCGCCCGGCATCTGGCTGAACGACCCGAGCCTCGCGCCCCAGGTGGCGGATTGGCTGGCGCGCCAACCCTGGGCCGGGCCGCTGCTGGCCAATGACCCGGCGCTGCTGCCCGGCCGCAGCGCCCCCCTCGCCCTGCTGGAAGCGAACCATCCCCGGGCGGCGGACCTCGTCCTGCTCTTCGCCGGCGATGAGGGGCCGGATGCCTTCGGCCTGCCCGGCCAGGCGCCCTTCGACGCGCCCGATGTGCCCGAGGGGGGCGGCATGCATGGCGGGCTGCACCGGCGCGAACTCGCGACCGTGCTGGCCTTCGAGGGCGGGCCCTTCACCCCGGGCATCACCATGAAGGGCATGGCCGACCTGACCGACGTGGCGCCGACGATCCTGCACCTGTTCGGGCTGGCGCCAGCGGGCCTGCAGGGCCGCGTGCTGCACCAGGCCTGGGACCCCTGGGCCGATGCGCCGGCCGAGCCGGCCACGATCCCCCTCCCCGGCGGCTTCGTGCTGGAGGGCGGGCGCCATGGCGGCCGCCTCTACCCCACGGCCCTGCGGCGCGGCTGAGCCCTCAGCCGAGGCCGCGCAGGAAGTCCTTCACCAGGCGCGCCGTCTCCGCGGCCTGCTCCTGCTGCACCCAATGGCCGGCGCCCGGCACCAGATGGCAGCCGCGCAGGTCGCGGCATCCTTGGCCCTGCATCAGTTCGAACTCGCCGGGCTTCTGGTGGATGCCCCAGTCGCTGGCCCCCGCGATGAAGCAGGCCGGCACCTCGATGCCGCGTCCGGCGAAGAGGCGCATCTCGGCGGCCGCCTGGCCGCTCGTCGTGCAGCGATAGGATTGCAGCCCGCCCTGGAAGCCGGTGCGGCCATACTCCTCGGCATAGACGGCCAGCGCCGCCTCCGGCAGCCAGCGATTGGCGGCGATGGTGGCGGCGTCGGGCATTTCGGCCGCCACCGTCTCCGCCATGCCGATGCCGGCCGGCATGATGTAGTAGGTGGGCATCACGGCCAGCGCCTCGGCGGTGAAGGCGCCGAGCGGATAGGGCTTGTTGGCCGGCCAGTCGGCGCTCTTGTGGTGGTAATAGGCGCGCAGGAAGGCATGCAGCCCCTGCGGCGCGTGGCGCATGTCGGCATCCGCCTCGCGCGTCGAATAGAACCACTGGTAGTGCCGGCGCGGCGGGTCGAGCTTCGCCAGTGCTTCGTGCAATTCTGGCGAGGCGAGCCCAGCCAGGCCCTCGGGCTTGCCCTGCTCGCCCAGCGGCCAGGCGCGCGGGCCGCCATAGGGCGCGCTCATCATCACGACGGCGCGGAACACGTCTGGCCGGGTCAGCGCCGCATTGCCGGCGACGGGCGCGCCGAAATCATGGCCGATGACGCAGGCGACTTCGGTGTGGCCCAGCGCCGCCACCAGGGCCAGCGCGTCGCGCACATAGCCCAGTGGGCGATAGGGGGTCAGGTCCTCGTCATAGACGGGGGTCGGCCCCTCGGTGCGGCCATAGCCACGCTGGTCGGGGGCGACGACGTGATAGCCGGCCTCAGCCAGCGGAACCATCACGTTGCGCCAGGAATAGGCCAGTTCCGGGAAGCCATGCAGCAGCAGGAGCAGGGGGCGCCCCGCCTCGCCCGCCTCCAGCACATGCATGCGCAGGCCGTTCACATGGTTGATGTGGCGGGCACGCACCCCTGCGGGCAGGTGCGACGCGGCGAGCGGTTCGAGCATGGCGGATCCTCCGGTTTCTCGGGAGGCTAACCCGGACCACGGGCCCCGGGAACCGGCGGCCGGGTTTTCAGGCGCTTCCGACGGCATGCGCCCGGTTTTCATGCATCCCCCGCCCGGCCCGACGGCACGGCGTTTCGATACGCCTTGCGTTCGACACGATCCAAGGGCATCACCCTCCGGCCTGTGCATCGCGCGCGGGAGAGAATCCGAGTCCGGCAGCGGACAAGGATCGCCGAAGGCGCAACCGGCCCCCGGAAACGCTCAGGCAAAAGGGCCGCGCGCGGGTGGGCACTCTGGAAAGCTCGCCTCCCGAAAGGGGGGCGGCACCGACGGAGTAAGGAGGTGGACGGGGTTTCCCGGCCGGCTCTGAATCTCTCAGGTCTCTCGGACAGAGGGGGGTCACCAAACTCAATTGCCGCCGGGCGGCAGGGGGATGCGTGACCGAGTCCGAATCACTTCACACCACGCCGCTGGATGCGCTGAACCGCGAATTGGGCGGCCGCATGGTGCCCTTCGCGGGCTATTCCATGCCCGTCCAATATACCGCCGGCATCATGGCCGAGCATCTGCATTGCCGCGCGCAGGCGGGGCTTTTCGACGTCTCCCATATGGGGCAGGCCGAATTGATCGGCGACGGTGCGGCTGCCGCGCTGGAACAGCTGACGCCGGCCGATGTCCAGGGCCTGAAGCCCGGCCGCCAGCGCTACGGGCTGCTGCTGAACGAGGCCGGCGGAATCATGGACGACTTCATGTTCGCGAATATGGGCGACCGGCTCTTCCTCGTGGTCAACGCCTCGCGCAAGCACATTGATCTGCCGCTGATCGAGAGCGTGCTGCCAGCCGGCGTGAAGCTCCGCCCCCTGCCCGACCGCGCGCTGCTGGCGCTGCAGGGCCCCGCCGTCGCCACCCTGATCCCGACGCCGATGAGCTTCATGGGCATCATGGAGATGGAGATCGCGGGCATTCCCGTGATCGCCTCGCGCTCCGGCTACACCGGCGAGGATGGGCTGGAGATCTCCGTCGCGGCCGAGCAGGCCGAGAAGCTCGCCCGCGCGCTGCTCGCCATGCCCGGCGTGATGCCGATCGGCCTGGGCGCGCGCGACAGCCTGCGGCTGGAAGCGGGCCTCTGCCTCTATGGCAATGACCTCGATGAGACGACGAGCCCGGTCGAGGCGAACCTCACCTGGTCCATGGGCAAGCGCCGCCGCATGGAATGGAATTTCCGCGGCGCCGATGTGGTGCGCGACCATCTCGACCATGGCGTGAAGCGCCTGCGTGTCGGCATCCGGCCCGAGGGGCGCCAGCCCGCGCGCGGCCACACCGAAATCCGCAAGGACGGCGCCGTGATCGGCGAAGTCACCTCGGGCGGCTTCGGCCCCTCCGTCGGCGCGCCGGTCGCCATGGGCTATGTGGCGCGCGACGCCGCGACCGATGGCACCGCGCTTGACCTCATTGTCCGCGACAAGCCGCTGCCCGCGCGCGTCGCCGCCATGCCCTTCCAACCCCACCGCTACGCACGCTGAGGCCCGACCCATGAGCGACATGAAATACACCAAGGACCATGAGTGGATTCGCTTCGAGGGCGAGATCGCGGTGATCGGCATCACCGACCACGCGCAGAACGCGCTGGGCGACGTCGTCTTCGTGGACCTGCCCGAGGCCGGCCGCGAAGTGACGGCGGGCGAGGCCGTGGCCGTGGTCGAGAGCGTGAAGGCCGCCTCCGACGTCTATGCCCCCATCGCCGGCCGCGTCACGGAAGTGAATTCCGGCCTGGTGGATGAGCCGGCGCTGATCAACAGCGAGCCCACGGGCGGCGGCTGGTTCTTCAAGATCGCCCCCGCCGGCGCGCTGCCGGACGACCTCATGGATGCCAACGCCTATGCGGCCTATGTGGAGAGCCTCGCATGAGCGTCCTCGGCGAACTTACGGCCCTGGAAGACCAGGGCGAATTCATCCGCCGCCACATCGGGCCGACGCCCGGTGAGGTCGCCTCCATGCTGGCCACCATCGGCTGCACCGACCTGGAAGAGATGACGGCGCGCACCGTGCCGGCAGCCATCCGCGGCATGGATTTCTCCGGCCTGCCGAGCCCGGTGAACGAGGCCGCTGCCATCGCCGAGCTGCGCGCGCTCTCCGAGCGCAACATCCGCAAGCGCAGCCTCATCGGCATGGGCTATCACGGCACGCACACGCCGCCCGTGATCCTGCGCAACATCCTGGAAAACCCGGGCTGGTACACCGCCTATACGCCCTACCAGGCCGAGATCGCGCAGGGCCGGCTGGAAGCGCTGGTGAATTTCCAGACCCTCATCACCGACCTCACGGGCCTGCCCGTCGCCGGCGCCTCGCTGCTCGACGAGGGCACGGCGGCGGCTGAGGCCGTGACGCTGGCGCACTCCGCCCATAAGGCGAAGAGCGACACGCTCGTGGTCGCCGCCGATTGCCACCCGCAGACCATCGCGGTCGTGCAGGTGCGCGCCGAGCCCGTGGGCATCCGCGTGGTCCTGGCCGAGCCCGCGCAGCTCGCCGCCACCATCGCGGCCGAGAAGCCCTTTGCCGTGCTGACGCAATACCCTGGCACGACCGGCGCGCTGCGCGACATCACGCCCGAGATCGAGGCGGCGCATGCCGCCGGCGCGCTCACCATCGTCGCGGCCGACCTGCTGGCGCTGACCTTGGTCACGCCGCCGGGCGAGATGGGGGCGGACATCGTCGTCGGCTCCTCGCAGCGCTTCGGCGTGCCGCTCGGCTATGGCGGCCCGCATGCCGGCTACATGGCGGTGCGGGACGCGCTGAAGCGGAGCATGCCCGGCCGCCTGGTGGGTGTCTCCATCGACGCCGCCGGCGCGCCCGCGATGCGCCTCGCGCTACAGACGCGCGAGCAGCATATCCGGCGCGAGAAGGCGACCTCCAACATCTGCACCGCGCAGGTGCTGCTGGCGGTCATGGCGTCGATGTACGCGGTCTGGCATGGGCCCGAAGGCCTGAAGCGCATCGCCCGCCGCGTGGCACTCCAGGCGCGTGTCCTGGCCGGCGCCTCGCGCTTCCCGCTGCGCCACGGTGCCTTCTTCGACACCATCTGCCTGGAAACGGGTGCCGAGACGGATGCGGTGATGCAGGCGGCGCTCGATGCCGGCTTCAACCTTCGCCGCGTCGGCACGGATGCCGTCGCCCTCGCGCTGGACGAGACGGTGACGCGCGCCGAACTCGCGACGCTGGCCGGCATCCTGGGCCAGGGCGACCTCGCCACCGTGACGCCCAAGGGCGGCCTGCCCGCCACGCTCGCGCGCACGACGGGCTTCCTCAAGGCGGAGGTGTTCAACTCCCACCACGCCGAGCACTCCATGCTGCGCTACATGAAGCGGCTGGAGGACAAGGATGTGGCGCTGAACCGCTCCATGATCCCGCTCGGCTCCTGCACCATGAAGCTGAACGCGACGGCGGAGATGATCCCCGTCACCTTCCCGGGCTTCGCCGACATCCATCCCTTCGCGCCGGTGAACCAGGCCGAGGGCTACATCGCGATGATCCGGCAGCTGGAGGAATGGCTCTGCCGCGTCACCGGCTTCGCCGCCGTCTCGCTGCAGCCGAATGCGGGTAGCCAGGGCGAATATGCCGGCCTGCTGGCCATCCGCGCCTATCACCAGGCGCGCGGCGAGGGGCATCGCAACATCTGCCTCATCCCCAGCAGCGCCCATGGCACCAACCCGGCCTCGGCCGTGATGGCGGGCATGAAGGTCGTCGTCACCGGCTGCGACCGCGACGGCAATGTGGATGTGGAAGACCTGCGCGCCAAGGCGAAGCAGCACGGCCCGAACCTGGCCGCGCTGATGGTCACCTACCCCTCCACCCATGGCGTCTTCGAGGAGGCGATCCGCGAGATCTGCGCGATCATCCATGCCGAGGGCGGGCAGGTCTACATGGATGGCGCCAATATGAACGCGCAGGTGGGCCTCACGTCGCCCGCCTCCATCGGCGCCGATGTCTGCCACCTGAACCTGCACAAGACCTTCTGCATCCCGCATGGCGGCGGCGGGCCCGGCGTGGGGCCGATCGGCGTGGCAGCGCACCTCGCGCCGCATCTGCCCAACCACCCGCTGGTGGCGGAAGCGGGCCCGGCCACGGGCTTCGGCCCCGTCAGCGCCGCGCCCTTCGGCTCGGCCGCCATCCTGCCCATCAGCTACGCCTATATCCGCATGATGGGCGGCGAGGGGCTGACGCGCGCGACGCAGGTGGCCATCCTCAACGCCAACTACATGGCCGCCCGCCTGCGCGACCACTTCCCCATCCTCTACCGCGGGGGGCAGGGCATGGTGGCGCATGAATGCATCCTGGATTGCCGCGGCTTCCAGCAGAATGGCGGCGTCCTCGTCGAGGACATCGCCAAGCGCCTGCAGGATTACGGCTTCCACGCCCCCACCATGTCCTGGCCGGTGACCGGCACGCTCATGGTGGAGCCGACGGAGAGCGAGACGAAGTCCGAGCTCGACCGCTTCTGCGACGCGATGATCAGCATCCGCGCCGAAATCCGCGCCGTCGAGCAAGGCCGGATGGACCGGGCCGACAATCCGCTGAAGAACGCGCCGCACACCATGGCCGAAGTCATGGCGAGCGAATGGGCGCACCCCTACAGCCGCGAACAGGCCGCCTTCCCGCTGCCCTATGTGCGGATGAACAAGTACTGGCCGCCGGTGAAGCGCGTGGACAATGTCCATGGCGACCGGAACCTGATCTGCACCTGCGCGCCGCTTGAGGCCTATGCGGAGACGGCAACGCTGCAGGCCGCCGAGTAAGCACCCCGGGAGGGCTCTGCCCTCCCGGACCCTCCCGCCGAGGGGCTGCCCCTCGGAACGCGAAAACTACGCCTGCGGGCGCGTAAAAGCCTGGCGGGCGTAGAGCTTCCAGGCGCCGGCCTGCTTCTTCCAGACCTGCAATATCCCGATATTCACCGGCGTGATGCGCCCGCCACCCGTGGTGTGGCCGGTGAAGACATGGCGCACGATCGCGTCATCGCCATTCACCTGGATCGTCTGGTTCGTGATGTTGATCTCGCCGAACGGGTTGTTGCGCTCGACGATGTTCCCGATGAACTGCGCCCGGTTCTCGATGCGCCCGGCCGAATGGCCATAGCTCAGCCCTTCATGCGTCAGCGCCTCCAGCGCCGCGCGGTCGGCGGCCAGCATGGCGCGCGTGAGTGAAGCGACGGCCTGGGCCACGGCCTGGTCATCCGCGGCCTGGGCCTTGGCAAGAACAGGGACGAGCGTGGCGGCCAGCAAGGCGGCCCCACCCAGATGGCGACGATGGATTGGCATGTTGTCCTCCCTGGCCGATGTTTCCCGGCCGGAAGGAAGGCTAGGCCCGGCACGCGGGCGCGTCCATCACGTCCGGACCAGCGGCTCCCGCGGCGCCGCGACGGGGCCCACCAGCCGGCGGATCGCGGCCACGAAGGGCGCCGTGTCCCAGGCCGCATCGCCCTCCAGCCGGGCGCGCTCCTGACCCTGGCGGTCCACGATCACGGTCGTGGGCAGGCCGCGCGCGCCCAGCGCCCGCGCCGCGGCGCCGCGCGGGTCGAGCCAGATGCCAAGCCCCGTCAGGCCGATGCGCTGGTAGAAGGCCTCCACCACCGCCCGCCCGCCGCGGTCGGAGGAGAGCGGCAGCACGGCGATGCGCTCGGCCGCCAGCGTGCGGGCCAGGCGTTCCAGCGCCGGCATCTCGGCCACGCAGGGCGGGCACCAGGTGGCCCAGAGGTTGATCACCAGCCCCTGGCCCGGGAAATCCGCCAGCGTCTTCTCCGCCCCCTCCGCATCCTGGAAGGTGATGGCGGGCATGGGCCGCGCCGCCTCGCGCAGCCGCTCGATCCCGGCCGCCGCCCGCGCGGCTTGCGCCCCCATGAGGGCGGGCGCTAGGACCATGCCAGCCAGAGCGCGGCGCGACGTCAAAACGGAAGCCATATCCTCGTGTCCATCCCGAACGAAACCAATACCAACCAGCAATGGGGCGGCCGCTTCGCGGAAGGCCCCTGGGCGATCATGCAGGCCATCAACGCCTCGATCGGCTTCGATGCCAAGATGTGGCGCCAGGACATCCGCGGCAGCCTCGCCCACGCCGCCATGCTGGCCCATGTAGGGATCATCAGCGCGGATGACGAGGCCGCCATCCGCCAGGGCCTCGCCGAGATCGCCGCCGAGATCGAAGCCGGCAAATTCGAGTGGTCCGAAGCCCTCGAGGATGTCCATATGAACATCGAGGCCCGCCTGACGGAGCGCATCGGCGAGGCCGGCAAGCGCCTGCACACCGCCCGCAGCCGCAACGACCAGGTGGCCACGGATTTCCGCCTCTGGACGCGCGATGCGATGGACGGCCTGGCCGCCCAGATGCTCGACCTCGTCCGCGCTCTCGTCGCCCGCGCCGAGGAGCATGCCGGCACCATCATGCCCGGCTACACGCATCTTCAGCCCGCGCAGCCCACCACCTTCGGCCACCACATGCTGGCCTATGCCGAGATGATCTGGCGCGACCGCGGCCGCATGCTCGATGCCCGCGCACGCCTGAACGAATGCCCGCTGGGCTCGGCCGCCATGTGCGGCACCGGCTTCCCGATCGATCGCCACGCGACGGCCAAGGCGCTCGGCTTCGACGGCCCCACGCGCAACAGCCTGGACGCCGTCGGCAGCCGCGACTTCGCCATGGAGTTCCTGGCTGCCTGCGCCATCTGCGCCACGCATCTCTCGCGCCTCGCCGAAGAGATCGTGATCTGGACCAACCCCTCCTTCGGGTTCGTGAAGCTCTCCGATGGCCTCACCACCGGCAGTTCCATCATGCCGCAGAAGCGCAACCCCGACGCGGCCGAACTGGTGCGCGGCAAGACGGGGCGCATGACCGGCAACCTGGTCGGCCTGCTGACCGTGGTGAAGGGCCTGGCGCTGACCTATGCGAAGGACCTGCAGGAGGACAAGGAAGGCGTCTTCGACTCGGCCGAGAACCTGACCCTCTGCCTCGCCGCCAGCGCCGCCATGGTGCGCGACATGCAGCCCAACATCGCCCGCATGGCCGCCGCCGCCGGCGATGGCTTCTCCACCGCGACGGACCTCGCCGATTGGCTGGTGCGCGAGCTGAAGCTCCCCTTCCGCGACGCGCACCACGTCACCGGCAAGCTGGTCGCGAAGGCGGAGAGCATGGGCGTGGACCTCTCCGGCCTCACCATCGCCGAGATGCGCGAGGTGGAGCCCCGCATCACCGACAGCGTCTTCGGCGTGCTGACGCCGGCGGCCTCCGTCGCCTCCCGCCGCTCCTATGGCGGCACGGCGCCGGACAATGTCCGCGCCATGGTGGCCGAGTGGCAGGAGCGCCTGGCATGAGGCGCCTCGCTCTCCTGGCGCTGGCGGGCCTGGCGCTCGCCGCCTGCGGGCGCGTCGGCCCGCCGCGCCCGCCCGGCCCGCAGGAGGCGATCACCTTTCCGCGCTCCTATCCCGCGCTGACCGCCGAGGAGCGCGCCGAGATCAATGCCCGCCGGATCAGCCAGGGCCTGCAACCGCTGCCACCACCCCGCTGAGGCGCCGCGCTGAGGTTGACTCCCCGGCCGCGCCCGCTTATCTCGGCGCCTCCCCGGGGAGAGCACCGCTTTTCCCCGCAACCTTTTTCGTGTTTCGTGAGTTCGCGCCATGAAGATCCGCAACAGCCTGAAATCCGCCAAGTTGCGGGACAAGAACTGCGTCGTGGTGCGCCGCCGCGGCCGTCTCTACGTCCTCAACAAGAAGAACCCGCGCTTCAAGGCCCGCCAGGGCTGAATTGCCGCAGGTTCGACGGATGATGACGAGGGGCCAGGCCCCCCGTTTTCATGTCCGGGGCCTGGAGCAGGATAGTCTAGAGATCCAGGGATAGCTGCCGCCGCGCCTTGGCCTCGCGCCGCGCGGCCCTGGCCCGCTCGCCCATCGGATCGTCCTGCGCGAAGCGGCGCTGCCGGCTGCCATGCTTCTGGAAGACGCGGCGCGCCTCAGCATCGAACCCCGCCGCCGCGCGAATCCGGCTGATCCGCTCCCGCGCCGCATGCAGCGCGGCTGACAGTTCCACCACAGGCGCCGGATAGCCCGCGGGCGGGGCATCCAGCTTCCACGGCACGTGCCGCAGTCCGGGCGGCAGATGCGCCACCTCCGGCACCCAGCGCGCGATGAAGACGGCTTCCGCGTCCTGGTCCAGCCCCTGCTTCACCGGATTGTAGAGGCGCGGCGTGTTGATGCCGGTGGCGCCCGACTGCATCTGCACCTGCGGCCAGTGGATGCCCGGCTCGTAATCCACGAAGAGGCGGGCCAGATGCGCCCCGCTCGCCGCCCAGTCGAGGTCCAGATGGTGGCTCGCGAAGCTTTGCAGCATCGCGCGCATGCGGAAGTTGATCCAACCCGTCGCGATGAGCGAGCGCATGCAGGCATCGAGGAAGGGGTAGCCCGTCCGCCCCCCGGCCCAGGCCAGCAGCCGCGGATCATCGGGGGCCGTCGGCCGCCGCGCCGCCTCGGCCGCGGGATGCGCGGCGCGGCGCTCCAGCGCGGGTTCGCTCTCCAGCTTCTGAATGAAGTGACAATGCCAATGCAGCCGCGAGGCGAGGGACTGCACGGCGCCCAGCGGCACCGGCCGCTGCCCCGGCGGCTGGGCCGCGATGTCACGCCCCGCGCGCTCCACCCGCTGCACCACCTCCCGCATCGAGACGCTGCCCATGGCGAGATGCGGTGACAGGCGCGAGCAGGCCAGGGGCGCGCTGAGCGGCGAGGACATGCCACGCCGGTAATCGGCGCCGCGCCCGGCAAGAAAGCCCTCCAGCAGCGCCAGCGCCGCCGCGCGGCCGGCCGGCTGGGCCTCCACCAGGCCATCCTCCGGGTTCCAGTCGAAGGGCTGCTCCGGCAGCGCGCCCTCGATGATGCCGGCGGGCGCCATCAGACCCCGGGGTGGCGCCAGCACCGGCGCCCCCATGAAGCCCGCCCAGCGCCGCGCCCAGCCATCGCGCGACGCCAGGCGCCGGACTACGCCGAACTGGGGATATTCGTGCCAGGGCACCCCGGCCTCCTGGCAGAAGCGCGCCACCGCCCGGTCCCGCGCATAGGTCCAGAGATTGCCCGTCTCCTCATGGCTGTGCAGGGCCCGGATTCCACGCTCGGCATGCAGCCGCGCCAGCAGCGCCACCGCATCACCCTTGCGGACCACCAGCGGCAGGCCGAGCGTGGCGAGTTGCGCCCGCAGATCCTCCAGCGCCGCGCGCAGGAAGCGCCATTGCCGGGGCGAGGCGTCCTCCCCGCGCCAATAGTCCGGCTCGACGATGTAGAGCGGCAGCACGGGGCCACCCTGCGTCCCCTTGGCCGCCGCCAGCGCCGCGTGATCCGTGACGCGCAGATCCCGCTTGAACCACACGACATCGAGCATGCCCCTGATCTGCCCGCTTGCGCGCATCCGGCAAGGGGGAGAGGCTGCCCGAAACGAAGGAGATCCTCATGGACGTGCGTTGGGAGAGACTGACCGGCCCCGAACTCAAGGCACTCGCCGGGCGCGGAGCGCTGCCCGTCCTGCCGATCGGCAGCTTGGAGCAGCACGGCCCGCATCTGCCGGTCTGGACCGACAGCTTCATCGCCCATGCGCTGAGCGTGGAGGCGGCCAAGCTCGCCACCGACGTGCCGGCCATCGTGCTGCCGCCGCTCTGGACCGGGCTTTCCGAGCATCACCTGCCCTTCGGCGGCACCATCACGCTGGACCACGCGACGCTGCATGCGGTGCTGCGCTGCGTGGTGCGCAGCCTGCAGGCGCAGGGCTTCACCCGGCTGCTCATCGTCAATGGCCATGGCGGCAACATTGATCCGCTGAACGTCTCGGTGCGTGAATTGGCGCATGAATTCGGCATGCCGGTGGTGGTGACGACCTGGCCGAACGTGGCACCGGTCGAGATCGCGAAAGCGCTCACCACCCAGCCCGGCATCATGCATGCCTGCGAGGGCGAGACGGCGCTCTGGCTGGCACTCGACCCTGGCCAGGTGCGCCACGACAAGATCGAGGAGGCCGCCGGCGGCAATGCCGGCGTGCAGGCGCCGGCCGGCTTTTCGCGCTTCTACAGCTTCGCCGAGCGCGCGCCGCGCACCGGTGTGAAGGGCGACCCGCGCGCCGCCACGGCCGAGAAGGGCCAGGCGATGATCGCGGCCATCGCCACCAACCTCGCGCGCGCCATGCGCGACCCGGTGCTCTGGAGCAAGCCGGAGAAGGTGTGGCAGGCCTGAGGCCCTACCCCACCTTCTGCTTGAGCCGGTCCAGCAGCGCCGCGCGCTGCACCGGCTTGCCGAGATAGTCATCCATCCCCGCGGCCCGGCACTGCGCCTCGAAGACCGGACCCACCGCCGCCGTCAGCCCGATGATCCGGGTGCGCCGGTTGGGGCCCTGCGTCGCGCGGATCTGCCGCGTGGCCTCCAGCCCGTCCATCACCGGCATCTGGAGGTCCATCAGGATCACGTCATAGGGCGCGGCATGGGCCATCCGCACCGCCTCGCCGCCATCGCCCGCCACATCCACATGGCAATGCGCCTTGCCGAGGATGGTCTTCATGACGAGCTGGTTGGTGGCATTGTCCTCCACCAGAAGCACGCGCTGCAGCGGCGCTTCCTGCGTGGGCGGCGCCGTCGGCTCCGCCACCGCCGGCGCATCCGCCTCGGCGCGGGGCGCCAGCGCGGCGAGCAGGCTGTCGCGCAGCCGCGCCGGCAGGGCGGGCTTGAGCAGCATGCCCTCGACCAGCCCTTCCTCCGGCTGGTCCTTTCCAAGCGAGGCGCCGGAGGAGCAGAGCAGGATGGCCGGGCGCGGCAGGCCAGGCTCGGCGCGGATCTGGCGCGCCACATCGAGCCCGCGCGCATGTTCGAGCTGCCCGTCCAGCACCACGGCGCGGATCGGCCGGTCCCGGGACGCCGCATCGCGCAGCAGGGTCAGCGCCTCGGCCCCATCGCGCGCCAGCACCGGTTCGGCCCCCATGCTGACGAGCTGCCGCGCCAGGATGTCGCGGTTGAGCGCGAGGTCGTCCACCACCATGATCTTGACGCCGGCCAGGGCGGTGGCCGGCGCGGCCTCGAGCGGGCCGGGCGGCTGGCCGAGCTTGGCCGAGAAGGTGAAGCGGCTGCCCGCGCCGCGCGGCTTGGTCGGATCGCGCGGGCCGGCCTCGATGCCACCGCCCATCTCCTCGGCGAGGCGCCGGCAGATCGCGAGGCCGAGGCCCGTGCCGCCGTATTTCCGGCGGATCGAGGCATCGGCCTGGGTAAAGCGCTCGAAGAGATGCGGCACCTGCGCGGGGTCGAGGCCGATGCCGGTGTCGAGCACCGCGCATTGCATCAGCCAGCCGCGCCGCTGGCCCAGCGGCTCCAGCGTGACGTCGAGCTGGATCCAGCCCTTGTCGGTGAACTTCACCGCATTGCCGACCAGGTTGAACAGCACCTGCCGCACGCGGCCGGGGTCGCCCACCATGATGCGCGGCATGTCGCCCGGCAGCGCCACCAGCAGCTCCACACCCTTGCTCGCCGCCTTGGGGGCGAAGAGCTCGACGATGGTGGCGAGTTCCTTTTCCAGCTCGAAGGGCACGCGCTCCAGCTCGACGGCGCCGGCCTCCAGCTTCGAGAAGTCAAGGATGTCATTCAGCACCATCAGCAGGTGCTCGGCCGAGTTCTGGATGGTCTCGGCATAGCGGCGCTGCAGGTCGTCCAGCCGCGTGTCCAGCAGCAGGCCGGTCATGCCGATCACGCCATTCATCGGCGTGCGGATCTCATGGCTCATCGAGGCCAGGAAATCCTCCTTGGCGCGCGAACCAGCGCGGGCCGCGGCCTCGCTCTCGGCCAGCTGCTCGCCCTGGGCGCGCAGCCGGTGCGCCTGGCGCACCATCAGGCCCAGCGCCATCAGGATGAAGGCGCCCGCACCGGCGACGCCGAGGCCGAGCAGCAGGCCGAGCGCGCGGTTGGCCGCCATCGCATCGGACCGCGCGCGCACCACCTCGACCACGAAGAGGCCCTGGCGGGTGACGGCGAAGCTCGCCATCACGTTCTGCCCGTCCTGGTCCACGCCGACGAAGCTGCCGCGCTCGAGGCGCGGCAGGAAGTTGCGGAAGGGCCAGGCGCCCGGATGGATCTGCCCGATCCCCGCCCGGCTGCCATCCGAACGGGCCAGCAGCGCGCCGTTGAAGGAGTGCAGCCGCACCGTGACGCCGAAGCCCTCGGCATATTGGCGGGCGATGCTGCTGAGATATTCGGGGTTGATGAGGGCGATCACCGTGCCCTCGAATTCGCCGCGCGCATTGCGGACGGCCCGCGCGAGCGGGATGGACCAAAGGCCGGTCTCGCTGATCGGCCGGGCATTGGGGGCGGCCAGGAAGCGCCCCGCCTCGGGCGGGCCCAGGCGGATCAGCTGGCCGCTCAGGCGCAGCACGCGGAACCAGTCGCGGTCCCCCAGGCTCTGGCCCACCAGCCCCTCGACGGTGGAATGCAGGACCAGGCCGTTCGCATCGGTCACCAGCAGGGCGCGAAGCTGCGACACGTCCCGGAGCAGGTTGGACCGCTGGCCGGGGATGGTATCGAGCCCCTGCTCGCTGCGCTCGGCCTGGTCCAGCATGACCACGTCCACCGTCTGCATCGCGCGCGTCAACTGATCGGCAAGGGCCTCGGCGACAGACTGCGTCAGTCGCTCGGCCTCCAGGACAGCCTCCTGCTGGCCGCGATACATGACGATCCCGTAGACGGTCATCAGGCACAGGATGACGAGACCCGCCACCAGGGCGTAGAGTCGGCTCGGCCGCGGGGCGACACCGGAGGCATCCGAGCCTCCGCCGCCCGGGGAGGCGCCCGAAGAGCCGAAGGAGAGGCGAATGCTGTTGCGGAGTGCTTTCAGGCCCATGATCCTTGCCGTTATTGCAGGATTTTTCCCGCTTTGCGAGGCATGGTCCCAGGCGGGGATACAAAGCCCGCCAACGGCCACACCCCCGACCGCCCCTCCGGCAGTCGCCACCCCGTCGCCCGCGCAGGCTTCGCGCCTGGAAATGATCCGGGCGCGAGGCGAGTTGAAAGTTTGCATCTGGCCTGATTATTTCGCCATCTCTTTCCGAAACCCTCGCAACAGCGAGTTGGAAGGCATCGACATTGATCTCGCCCGGGCCCTGGCGGCCCGGCTTTCGGTGCGACTCACCTTCGTCGAGACCAACTTCGCCGTCTTCATGGACCGGATCGAGGCCGGCGATTGCGACATCGCCATGATGGGGGTGGGCATCACGCCCGCCCGCGCGCAGCGCGTCGCCTTCAGCCGCCCCTATCTGGCGAGCCCCATGTATGCGGTGACCACCCGCAACAATGCCCGCATCCGCAACTGGTCGGACATCGACACGCCCGGCACCGTGGTGGCGGTGGCCGCCGGCACCATCATGGAGCCGCTGATGAGCCGCACGCTGCGGCGCGCGGAACTGCTGGTGGTCGTGCCCCCCCGCTCGCGCGAGGCGGAGATCCAGGCCGGCCGGGCGGATGTCTTCATGAGCGACTTCCCCTACACCCGCCGCATGCTGCCGATGCATGACTGGGCCCGGGTGATCGACCCGCCCGACCGCTTCGGCGAGACGCTCTATGCCTGGGCGCTGCCCATGCACGACGCGCCCTGGCTGGCCGAGGTCAACAGCTTCGTCGGCGCGGCGCGCGCCGATGGCACGCTGGCCCGCGCCGCGGCCCGGCACGGGCTGACGCCGATCCTGATCCGCTGACGCCTATCCCACAGCGCCCGGGTCGGTGTTTGCGCCGCACACCAGCACCCCCACCCGGGCGCCCGGCGGCGGCGTCCATGCGCCGCTGAGCAGCGCGGCCAGCGCCGCGGCCCCGCCCGGCTCGGCCACCAGCCGGGCATGGTCCCAGAGGGCGCGCTGCGCGGCGCGGATCGCGTCATCGGCCACCAGGACGGAGTCGAGTCGCCCCCGCGCCGCGAGCCGCGCCACGATCGGGAACATCAACCTGCCCACCTGCCGCGCCCCCAGGCTGTCCGCCGCCAGGCCGCCGACCGGCGCGGGCACCGGCCGCCCGGCCGCCAGCGCGGCATGCAGGCCGGGGCAGCCCTCGGGCTCGACGGCGACGAGGCTCACCCCGGTCGCCGCATGCCAGGCGGCAATGCCGCCCAGCAGGCCGCCGCCGCCCACCGCGATCAGCAGATGGGTGAGGCCGGGCACCTGCTCCTGCCATTCCAGAGCGACCGTCCCCTGCCCGGCCAGGACTTCCGGCTGGTCATAGGCATGGACCATGAGGGCGCCGGTCTCAGCCGCGCGCGCCTCGCTCGCCTGCCGCGCCTCGTCATAGGTGGCGCCCCCCACGATGAGACGCGCGCCGAAGCCGCGGATGCGGGCGCGCTTCGCCTCGGCCGCAATCTCGGGGACGAAGATCTCGGCCGGCACGCCGAGGCTGGCGGCGGCGGCCGCCACCGCCGCGCCGTGATTGCCGCCCGAGGCCGCGATGACGCCGGCCGGCGGCACGCCCAGCGCCCGCATGCGGTTGAAGGCGCCGCGCGGCTTGAAGCTGCCGGCCACCTGCAGCATCTCGAGCTTCAGGCAGCCCCAGCCGGGCAGGTCGAGCAGGGGCGTGCGGCGGATGTCGCCGGCGATGCGCCCAGCGGCGGCGGCAATGTCGGCGGCGGCGATGGCGGTGGAATCAGGGGCTTGGGACATGCCGCGAGGTGCCCCGAGGACGCCCTTCCGCACAAGCCCCAATCCTGCCATAAACTCCCGCGTTGGAACCTTGTGGACGCCGGGAATGCTCCTGCACGGTAGCTGCGCGGCCCTGGCAGGCGAAGGCGTCCTCCTTCTCGCGCCCCCGGGCGGTGGCAAGTCGGACCTGCTGCTGCGCCTCCTCGGGCAAGGCTGGATCCTGGTAGCGGATGACCAAGTGATGCTGGAGGCTGATCAGGGCCTGTTGCGCGCTTCCCCGCCCTCGGCGCTGGCCGGGCGGATGGAAGTGTTCGGCCTCGGCCTGCTGGAGCGCCTGCCCTGGCAGGCGGCCCCCCTCAGGCTGGCCGCACATCTCGTGCCGCAGGCCGAGCTGCCGCGCCTGCCCGAGCCCGCCGCCTGGTCGGCCCTCGGCATCAGCCTCCCCGCCATCCGCCTGCACGGCGCCGCCCCGTCGGCGCCCGAGCTGCTGCGCCGCGCGCTGGACGTGCTGGCCGGGCGCATCGGCATGGGCGCCGGCGCCTTCGCCGCATGAAGGACGAGACCCGCCCCTTCGTGCTCGTCACCGGCCTTTCCGGCGCGGGCAAGGCCTCCATCCTGCGCGTGCTGGAGGATCTGGGCTTCGAGACGGTGGACAACCCGCCGCTCGCCATCCTCGACGCGCTGGTGCAAGAGGGCAGCGGCCCGATCGCCGCTGGCATCGACACGCGCACCCGCGGCTTCGATCCGGCCAAGGCGCTGGCCGCCATCGCGCGCCTGCGCCAGCGCCCCGACATCGCCGCGACCCTGGTTTATGCGACCGCCGAGGAGGAGGTGCTGCTGCGCCGCTACACGGAGACGCGGCGCCGCCACCCGCTCGCCCCCGGCGGCCCGCTCGGCAGCCGCGTGCAGGACGGCATCGCGCGTGAGGCCGCATTGCTCGCCCCCCTGCGCGAGGCGGCGGACCTCATCCTCGACACCTCCACCCTGCCCCTGCCCGAGCTGCGCCGCCTGATCGAGGCGCGCTTCAAGCCCGAAGGCGCGCCGGGGCTGAACATCAACCTCAAATCCTTCGGCTTCCCCAAGGGCCTCCCGCGCGAGGCGGACCTCGTCTTCGACATGCGCTTCCTGGCGAATCCGCATTACGACGCGCTGCTGCGGCCGATGACGGGGCGCGATGCCGCGGTCGCAGAATATGTGGCGGCCGATCCGGATTTCCCGGCCTTCTGGACGCGCCTGGTCGGCTTCATCGAGCCGCTGCTGCCGCGTTACGTGTCCGAGGGCAAGAAATACCTCACCATCGCCATCGGCTGCACCGGCGGGCGCCATCGTTCCGTCTTCGTGGTCGAAAAACTGGCAGCCCATCTCCGGCAGCAGGGCTGGCGTGTGGATGTCGCGCATCGGGAACTGGGTCAGCTGCCCGATATGGTGTTATCAACCCCTGCTTCCCCCCCATCGCCCCCCATGCCCCTCACCGTGAATACCGAAACATGATTGGTCTTGTGCTCGTCACCCATGGGCGGCTCGCGCTCGAATTGCGCCACGCCATGGAGCATGTGGTGGGCCCCCAGCCGGCGGTCGCCACCGTCTGCATCGGTCCCGAGGACGACATGGAGGGGCGGCGCGCCGATATCCGCGCCCGGATCGCCGATGTGGACCAGGGGGATGGCGTGATCGTCCTGACCGACATCGCGGGCGGCACGCCCTCCAACCTCGCCTTCTCGCTGGCCGATCACAAGACGATCGAGGTGATCGCGGGCGTGAACCTGCCGCTGCTGGTCAAGCTCGCGAAGATCCGCGGCAGCGAACCGCTGGCCGAAGCGGTGGACCATGCCGCCAAGGCGGGCCGAAAATACATCACCGCCGCGAGTGACCTCGCAAACGGCCAGGCCACGCCCCAAATGGCGGGCAAGAACGGGAATGGAAGCGCCCAATGAACGAGTGGCCCACGGAAGAGGGCGGCACGCCGCACCTGGCCTCCGCCGCCGAGAGCCCGGCGCCGCCGCTGGATTGCGGCTGCCCAGGGGGTGAATCCGGTGGCGGCATGGTGCTGAAGCGCACCATCAAGATCATCAACAGCCGCGGCCTGCACGCGCGCGCCGCTGCCAAGCTCGTGGCCGTGGCCGAGCGCTATTCCGCCTGCCTGAACGTGACGCGGTCCGGCCAGACCGTGCCCGCCTGCTCCATCATGGGGCTGATGATGCTGGGCGCCGGCCAAGGCAGCGAGGTGACGCTCGAGGCCGAGGGCTGGGATGCGCGCGAGGCGCTGGACGCGGTGGCCGGGCTGATCGAAGCCGGCTTCCATGAAGACTGAGGCGGGCAAGAGCGAAGCGGAGCCCCGGCCGGAGCCGAAGCCGGAGGCCAAGCCCGCGCGCCGCGGCGCGAAGCCGGCCGAGCAACGCCTCTCGGGCATTCCCGTCTCGCCCGGCATCGTCATCGGCACCATCTACGACACCACCGAGGCCCCGGCCGAAGCACCGCGCCGCGAGATCACCGCCGATGCGGTGGAACTGGAGCGCACCAAGCTCCAGGACGCGGCCGCCCTCTCGCGGAAGCAGGTCTCCAAGCTCAAGACGCGCCTCACCGTCCTGCCCGAAGAAGCACAGGAGGAGCTCGAGCCGCTGCTCGACGCCTATATCCTCATGCTCGGCAATTCGCGGCTGCTGCGCGGCGCGCGCAAGCGGATCGGCGAGGAGCTGCTCTCCGCCGAGACCGCCGTGCAGGACGAGGCCGAGGCCATCGCCCAGGCGATCCTGGCGGCCAAGGGCGACGACAAGGCCGGGCTGAACCGCCGCGCGGGCGAGGTGCGCGAGATCGCCCGTCGCCTGACGCGCAACCTGACCGCCACGCCCTTCCGCAGCCTCAAGGGCGTGCCGGCGGGCGCGATCGTCGTCGCCGACGAACTCACGCCCGCCGATGCCGCGCTGCTGGAACCCGGCAAGATCGCCGCGGTCGCGACCGAGGAGGGCGGCGCGGATGGCCACACCGCCATCATGCTGCGGGCGCTCGGCATCCCCGCCGTGCTGGGCTGCCATGGGCTGACCGCAGCCGCCCGCCGCGGTGACATGGCGATGCTGGATGGCGGCGCGGGCATCGTCGCCCTGCATCCTGACGCCGCGACGCTCACTCGCGCCAAGGCCGGCCTCGCCGCCCAGGCGAAGGAGCGCGCGCGCCTCGGCAAGCTCAAGACCCTGCCGGCCGAGACGCTGGACGGCCAGGCGGTGGAGCTCCAGGCGAATCTGGAAATCCCGGCCGAATTGCCGCTGATCGCGGAGGCCGGCGCGCAGGGCATCGGCCTGCTGCGCACCGAGTTCCTCTTCATGAACCGCGAGGACCTGCCGGACGAGGACGCGCAGGTGGAGGCCTATCGCGGCATCCTCGAAGCCATGGGCCAGGACCCCGTGACCATCCGCGTGCTCGACTGGGGCGGCGAGAAGGACATGGAGGCCCTGGCCGAGGGCGTGCCGGTGCCGACCGGCCCCAACCCCGCGCTCGGCCTGCGCGGCCTGCGACTGCTGCTCAAGCGCCCCGCGCTGCTGGAGGAGCAGTTCGCCGCCATTCTGCGCGTCGCGCATCTGGGCCAAGTGCGCATCCTGCTGCCCATGGTGACGGTGCCCTCCGAGGTCGCGCAGGCGCGCGAGATCTATGAGCGCGTGGCCCGCCGCCTGCGCCGCCGCGGCGAGTCCCTGCCCGAGAAGCTGCCGCCGCTGGGCGCGATGATCGAGACGCCAGGCGCGGCACTCGCCGCCGACGCCATCGCGCTGGAGGCGGATTTCTTCGCCATCGGCACCAATGACCTGACCATGTACACGCTCGCCGTGGACCGCGCCGAGATCGACGTGGCGCATCTGTATGACCCACTGCACCCCGCCGTGCTGCGCCTCATGCAGTTCGCGACCGAAGCGGCGCTGCGCCTGCGCATGCCGGTCAGCGTCTGTGGCGAGATGGCCGGCAATCCGAAGCTGGTGCCGCTGCTGCTCGGCCTCGGCCTGCGCAGCCTGTCCATGAATGCGAGTTCGATCCCGCGCGTGAAGCAGGCGGTCCGCAGCCTCGACATCGACGATTGCGCCCGCTTCGCCCGCCGCGTGATGGAGCAGAGCGACCCGAAGCGCATCGCTGAACTGGTCGAGGAATTCGCGGCGCGGACGAACGAGAAATAACGGCGCGGCGCGCTAAACCAGCCCGCCATTGACGTGCCAGACCTGCCCGGTGACGTAGCCGGCTTCGGCCGAGGCCAGGAAATTCACCGCCGCCGCCACGTCATCCGGCGTGCCGAGGCGTCCCAGCGGCACGCTGCGCTTCACCATCTCCCATTGCGCCGGCGAATAGGCGGCATGGGCGCCTGGGTCCTTCTGGGTGAAGCCCGGCGCCACGGCGTTCACGGTCACGCCGCGCGGCGCGTATTCGATGGCGAGGCCGCGCGCCAAGGCCTCCACCGCCGCCTTGGCGGCCGAAGTGGCGGGAAACACCGTCACGTCGTTGCGGAATGTGTGCGCCACGAAGGAGGAGATGGCGATCAATCGCGGATCGCGCCCCTCGCTCAGCACCGGCAGTGCCGCGCGCGCCAGGCGGATGAAGGCCCAGAGCACCGTGTCCAGCGTGCGGGCCACCTGCGCGTCATCGGTCTGCAGCAGCGGCGTCTTGTCGGCGAAGCCCGCATTGGCGACGACGACATCGAGCCCACCGAAGGCCTCCTGCGCGGCCGCGACCAGTGCCGCAGGTGTTGCCGCATCGGCGATGTCGCCCAGCACGACATGGGCCTGACCACCCTTGGCGCGCACCGCCTCGGCCGTGCGCTCCGCGCCCTCAGCGTTCTTGCGCGTGTGCACCAGGATGGCGGTGCCCGCCCCCGCCATGCGGCGGCAGCAGGCGGCGCCGATGCCGGTCGCGGCGCCGGTCACCAGGATGATGCGGTCGGGTCGTGCCATCGCGTTGCGCTCCTTGCTACCGGATACCGACCAATTGGCGGATCAGCCTGCGGGCGAAGCCAGATTGCGGCCGGTCGAAGAGCCGCGCCAGGGACCAGCGCCCATTCCGCATGCGCGCGCGCGGGTTGCTGAACTCGCGGAACCCCGCCTCCCCATTGCGCCGCCCGAAGCCGGAGGCGCCGACGCCGCCGAAGCCCAGGCCCGGCAGCGCCGCGTATTCCACCGCGCGCCCGGTCACCAGCGCGCCGGATTTGGTCTGCGCCGCCACCTGCGCTTCCTCGGCCGCATCCGCGCCGAAGAGGTAGATCGCCAGCGGATGCGGCCGCGCACGCACCCAATCCAGCGCCAGCTGCAGCGTGGCGCATTCCTCCATGGCGAGGATGGGTCCGAAGATCTCTTCCTCCGCCAGGCGCCCGGTCGCGAGGGCGAGCCCCACCGAATGCGGCCCAGGTGCCATCCACGCGATGGTGGCGCCCTCGCTGATCGCATCCAGCCGCGCCTGCTGGCGCGCGTTGATCACCGCGGTGCCGGTCTCGCTCACGCCGCTCTCGCGCGCGGCGCGGGCGAAATCGGCGGCGCTGTGGCCGATGAGCAGGACGGTGTCGGGGGCGATGCAGGTCTGTCCCGCATTCACCGCCTTGGCCACCAGGATGTCGCGCGCGGCGCGCTTGAGGTCGGCGCCGGGCAGCACCAGCGCGGGGCATTTCCCACCCAGCTCCAGCGTCAGCGGCGTGAGGTTCGGCGCGGCGGCGGCCATCACCTTGCGGCCGATCTCGGTGCCGCCGGTGAAGACCAGGTGGTCCCAGGGCTGGCGCGCGAAATCCTGCGCCACATCGGGCCCGCCCTGCACGACCAGCGCGATGCGCGGCCCCCAGGCCTCGGCCAGGATGGTCTCGATCAGCGCCGCCACGCGTGGCGCCGCTTCCGAAGGCTTGATGACCACGCGGTTCCCGGCGGCGATGGCGTCGAGCGCGGGCATGAGCGCCAGCTGCACGGGATAGTTCCAGGGCGCCATGATGCCGATGACGCCCTTGGGGACATGCTCCACCCAGGCGCGGGCGGGGAAGAAGGGAAAGGGCACGGCCGCGCGCCGGGGCCGCGCCCAGCCGCGCAGCTTGCGGCGCGAATAGGCGCAGGCATCGGCGATGAGCAGCACATCGGCCAGCAGCGTGTCCTCCGCGCACCGCGCGCCGTAATCCGCGGCGGCGGCCTCGGCGATGGCGGCCGCGTGCTTCAGCACCACGCGGCGCAGATCGGCCAGCAATTCGCGCCGGCGCGCGACATCGGGCACGCCCTCCTCCGCCTCCACGGCGCGCAGCGCGGCAAGGGCTTCGGCGGGGCTCATCGCAGGATCTCCCGTGCGGCGGCCTGGCCGGAGCAGATGGCGGCTTCGATGGTCGCGGGCAGGTCGGGCCAGGTCCAATCGCCGGCGAGCGCAAGATTGGCGAGCGGCCGGCGCGGCGGTGCGGGAATCGGCCCGGGGCGCTGGCGCGGCGTGGCGCGGCGCTCCTTGATGACGCGGCAGGGCGGCGGAGCGAGCGGCCAGTCGCCCGGCAGATGGAAGGCGCGCACGGCGGCCAGGATCTCGGCCCAGGCGCGCGGCGCCAGCTCCTCCACATCCTGCTCGGCCTCGGCATCGCCCGCGCTGACGGTGACGGCGACGCCCTCGGGCCGCACCAGCACCCATTGGCAGAGCGCGCCCAGCAGTCCGAGGAAGCGCACCTCGCCGCCCGGCTGGAAGGCGAAATGCAGGTTCACGATGGGCGCAAAGGCATCGGGCGCAGGCAGGCCCGGCAGCATGCGCGTGGCCTCCCAGGGCGGCAGGGCGAGCACGACACGATCCGCGGCACCCAGCATCACATCCTGGTCCTGGAAGGTCAGGCTGGTGGCACGCCCCTCCCTCACCTGGATGGCGCGCAGCCGGCTGCCGGGGCTGTATTCCGCGCCGGCCGTGGCGAGCACCGCGAGTGCGGGTTCCACCAGATCCGGCCCCAGGCCGCGGCTCGCCACGAAGAGGCGCGCGGCACCCGGCGCGCCGAGCTTCCGCAGCACCTGCCCCAGGCGGCGCGTCGAGGCCTCGGCGGAGGGCGTGTTCAGCGCCGCGATCACGAGCGGATCCACGAAGCCGCGCAGGAAGGCGGGGTGCGCCGCCATGGCCTCGGCGATGGTGCGGTCCTTGAAGGGCAGCGCCATGGCCATCATCGCCAGGACGCCGCCCCAGGAGACGCCCGCCGGCCGCCGCGCCCCGTTCCACCAGCCGGCGGGCGAGAGGGCGACAAGGCGCGAGGAGCCATCGGCGCAGTCATGGACAGGCAGGCCACCCGGCTCGGGTTGCACCCAATATTGCCGCGCGCCAATGGCATCGAGGAAGCCGAGCGCCGCCGTGTTGCAGCCGATCAGCGCATGGGTGCCGTTGTCGGTGCCGTCCGGCAGCGCGCGCGCGCGGCCACCCGCGCCCGGCGTCGCCTCGTGCAGCGTGACGGCCTGGCCCTGGGTGGCGAGCGCATGGGCGGCGGCGAGGCCGGCCATGCCGGCGCCGATCACATGGATGGTCATCGGCCGGTCACCGCGAAGACCGCCATGCGGAACTTCTCGGCGCGAGTCATCCGCGCGCGCGGCCGCTCGCCCGACCAGCCGCGCCGCAGCATGTGGTCGAGGATGCGGCGATAGCCCCACATCATCACGCGCGCCGGGCGCAGCGCCTCGATGTCGTAGCGCGGCAATTCGGCCTCGGCGCGGAAGAAGCCGGCGACGGCGCGGCCGGCCAGTTCCTTGCAGATGCCCGCGAAGGCCGGGTGCGTCACGATGGAACGCGCCGGGCCATCCGGGATGCCGGCCTTCTCCAGCACGGAGAGCGGGATGTAGACGCGGTCCCGCGCTGCGTCCTCATCCACGTCGCGCAGGATGTTCGTCAGCTGGAAGGTGTGGCCCAGCGCCAGCCCCCAGGCCTCGGCCCTCGGCTCGCCGAAGATGCGGACCGACATGGCGCCCACGCTGCCGGCGACGCGGCGGCAATAGAGATCGAGCGCCGCCTCGTCGGGCAGGCGCAGATGGTCGGCCGCGTCGGTCTCCATGCCGGCCACCATCGCCTCGCATTCGGCGAGCGGGATCTCGAAGGCCTCGCGCGCCAACAGCAATTCGCGCGAGAGGGCGCAATCCGGCACAGTCAGCTTGGCGCGCCAGGCATCGAGCAGGCGGCGCTTCTCGCCTTCCGGCATGGCGCCATCGGCGATGTCGTCCACCACGCGGCAGAAGCCATAGACGGCCCAGAGCGCGCGGCGGCGCTCGCCCTTCAGCGTCGCCATGCCGCGCGCGAAGGAAGAGCCGGCACGGCTGACGCGATCGGCGACCAGCACCGGATCATGCGGGCCGAGCAGCGGGGCCGCCACCAGCTCCCGCGCGAAATCGAGCTTGCCGAGGGCGACACGCCCCAGCACCGGATCGGCCGCGCGCAGCTTCCCGAGCAGACGGCGGGCCAGGCCAATGGTCATGGCCGACTGGATGGCGAGCCGCCGCGCGGTGCAGAGGCGCGGCAGGGCGCTTGCGCGGTCCAGCAGATCCTCCACGCGGTCCAGCGCGGCATCCAGGATTTCGCGGCGCTTCGGATTGGCCGGCTCGAAGAAGGCCGCTTCGCCGCCGGCCAGCGCCAGCCAGGATTGCGGCAGATAGACGCGGTCCAGCTTCTCGCGATCCGGCACCAGGTCCTGCAGGTGGTTCAGGATCTGCAGGGCGGTGCAGAGCCCGTCCGCGGCCTGCTTGGCGGCATCGGCCGTGGTGCCATGCAGGCGCAGCAGCATGCGGCCCACCGGGTCCGCGCTGCGGCGGCAGTAATCCTCGAGGTCGGGCCATTCGGCATAGCGCGCCTGCTCGGAATCCTGCCGGAAGGCGGAGAGCATGAGCCGCGCTTCCTCGACGCCGACGCCCTCGGCCTGCATCCGGGCGCCCTCGGCGATCGGGGTCGCCGGATCGTCCAGCGAGGCCTCCATCGCATCGAGCCGGGCGAGCTTCTCGGCGGGGCTGAGGCTCTCGCTGTCGGCGATGTCATCCGCCATGCGGACGAAGCGGTAGAAGGCCATGACCTTCGCCCGCACCGGCTTCGCCAGGATCAGCGAGGCGGTGGGGAAGTTCTCCGTGTCATGGGTGCGGTTGGGCGCACCGGGCGCGGTGACATCATTCATGCTGCCTTTGTGGCTTGTGTCGCGCGCGCTTTCCAGCCCATGCCGGACGATTGGCGCCGCCGATCCGCGCGAGAGGCACCATCCGCTTGCCGCGCGGCCCGCCCCCCGGCCAGGTTGCGCGCAGCACGGAGGCCCCCATGAGACCCCTGATCCTGACCGCCCTCGCCAGCACGATGACCCTGCCCGCCACCGCCCAAGGCTTCTTCACCTGGCCCTCCACCCGCGTCACCGTCACGCAGCAATCGGGGAATGCCTGCCAGCCCTCCATCCTGTCGGTCTCGGGCACACCGGGCGGGCGATACCTCCAGATCCTGGTCAACGCACCGGTGGATGGCAGTTTCACCGCCACGCTGGAGGTCAACTGGCGCCATGGCAACGAGGTGCTGCGCTATCGTGGCGGCCAGAACCTGCCGCGCGGCACTGGCAGCATCAGCGTCTCCGGCCCCGCGCTGCCGGCCAATCTCGCGGACGGCACGATTGAGCTGTCGGTGGTCTATTGCGCCGTCTATCCGCGCACCGCGCCGCCACCGGGCGCGATCATGTAGCCCTCAGCCCTCGGCCTTGGCCGCCGCATAGGCCCGGCCCTTCCAGCCCGCCTTCAACCCGAGGGCCGAGCGCACCAGCGCCGTCCATTGGATGGCCAGCGCCACCAGCACCGTCAGCGGGTGCAGCGGCACCGTCCACCAGGGCTCGCCCGTGCGCCAGGTGACGGCGGCGCGCAGCGCGAACATCAGGCAGATGGTCAGTACGGCCTCTATGTCTGGAAGCAGCGCCCAGGGCCAAAGATGGGCGCCGGCCAGCAGCACGGTCCAGATCGGCAGGCCGACGGGCGTCGCCATGCCTTCCCGCGCATTCTTGATGAAGCCGCCCCAGGCATGGCTGAAATTGTCATACATCCGGCAGGTGGCGAGCGGCGTGCCATCCACGATTTCCGTGTCATGCCCGTTCTCGCGAAAGCGGCGTGCGAGCGCGATGCCGTCATGAAGCACGCCCTTGATGGCCGCATGGCCGCCGATGGCCTCATAGGCCCGCCGCTCGACCAGGATGAGCTGGCCGCAGGCGGCCGCGAGGCTCGCCTTGCGCTGCACCGCCCGGCCGCCGAAGGGCAGGTAGCAGATCAGCAGGAAGTTGATGAAGGGCACGGTCAGCCCCTCACCGATGCTGCGGATGATCTGGCGCGGCACGCCGCTGACCATGGCGATCTTGTGCGTGGCGCTATGCGCGGCCATCGCGGCCGCGGCGTGCGGCGCGAGGCGCACATCGGCATCGATGAACAGCAGGTGAGTGCCCGTCGCGGCCTCGGCCAGGCGGGCGCAGGCATGGACCTTGCCGGTCCAGCCCGGCGGCAGGCTCGGCGCCTGGACGAGCCGCACCCGCGCGTCGCGGGCGGCATAGGATTGCACGATCGCGGCCGTCGAATCCGTGCTGCCGTCATCCATCACCACCACTTCGACCTCGCAGCCGGTGGAGGCGAGCGCGGCATCGAGGCAGGCCGCGATGTTGCCCGCCTCGTTGCGGGCCGGGATCAGGATGGAGACGCGCGTGCCGGCCGGCGGCGTGCTGCGCAGCCGCGGCATGCGGCGGAGATTGATGATTCCGAAGATGATGGGCAGCAGTGCGAGTGCCAGGGCGATATGGGCGAATTCCATCCTAGCCTCGCTTCTCCCCTTGCCGCGCCCCAGGCTGGGTCCGTGTGTCATGGCGCGGGTCATGCGCCTCTCCGCGCATGACAGCCCTGATATATTGCCAGGCGCCGTAAATTCCACCCATGCCGGCACGTCCGTCCAGCACAATGCGGAACCGTTCCGCATCCCGGCTGATCGCATCCTGGGCCAGGCGGTCCATCGTTTCGGTCATGGCGGCGCGGATCGTCTCGGTCCGCGTGTCACGATCCTCGGCCAGCAGGGCACGGGCATCGAGCGGCGTGCCGAAGGCGAGCAGTGCCTCGCCGCGCTTTTCCGTCCAGTGGACGTATTCGAGGGCAAGCGGCACCAGCACCGCATCGGGCGCGATCTCGGGCAGGCGTGTGACGCCGGGGGCGAGCGGCACCGGCCGCTCCCGCGCATCGGCGAAGCGGCCGGGCGCGTTCATCCAGAGCATGTGGCGCGGATCCTCCAGCGCCTGCTTCGCCGTCTGCAGGAAGCGCACCGCGCCCCGCGCCGAATTCTGCTCGACGCCGAAGACGCCGAGCCGCTTCATGAAGGGGTATTTCTCCAGCGCCGCCGCATCCATCGGCGTGAAGCCGGGCCGCTCCAGGAAGAAGCGGCGCATGAGCAGCATGAACATCACGCCGTCCCACCAGCCCGGGTGGTTGGCGAGGATGATGGCCGGCCGCCCCTCGGGCAGCTGCGGCTCCCCCCAATGGGCGACGCGCAGCGCCGAGAAATGGCCGGCGAAGGTGCGGCTGAAGGCGATGTTGAAGAACGCCATCATCCGCTCAGAACGGAGCTGGACCGGCGAAGGCGGCGCCTCCGTCGCCATGATGCTCAGGCGCCGATGAGTTCGGACTCGCGCCGGCCGGCCAGTTCCGCCTCCGGGCTCATGCCGCGGCCGCCCAGATCCTGGTCGAGGCTGTCGGCCGCGATCCAGCCGGACATCATCACCATCGGCATGCCGGGGCCCGGATGCGCCGCGCCGCCGGCAAGGTAGAGTCCCTTCACCTGGCGCGAGCGGTTGCCCGGCTTGAAGGCGCCGAGGAAGGAGCCGTGCGAGGCGAGGCCATAGATGGCGCCATCCAGCACGCGGTAGCGGTTGTGGATGTCCACCGGCGTCAGGCGCTGCTCGACCACGATGTTCTCCTCGATATCGTCGAGGCCTGCCGTGCGCTTCAGCTTGTCCAGGATCTTCTGGCGATAGCCGGGGAAGATCTCGTTCCAGTCGTGATGCGGGCGCAGATGCGGCGTGTGGACGAGGGCGTAGAGCGCCTCGCCGCCCGGGGGCGCGCTGGTCGGGTCGGTCTCGGCCGTCGCCGCCAGATAGACGGTGGGGTCCGGCGCGGGCTCGCCCTTCTTGTAGATCGCGTCGAACTCTTCCTCCGCATCGCGGGAGAAGACGAAGCAGTGATGCGCGAGGTGCGGGTAGCGCTTCTTCAGGCCCATGTAGAGCACGACGCCGCTGCAGGCCGGCTCGAAGCCCTTCTTCGCGTAGGTGTCGCCCGCCGTGCCGCCGACCAGCTCCTTGTAGGTGCGGATCGCGTCCATGTTGGAGATCACGGCATCGCAGGCGATGCGCTCGCCGCTCGCGAGCTTCACGGCGACGACCTTGCCGTTCTCGATGTCGAAGCCCGTCACGTCGCTGCTGGGGCGCAGGTCGGCGCCGAGTTCGCCGGCCAGCTTCGCCAGCCCCTCGGCCACGGCGCGGGTGCCGCCCACCGGATACCAGACGCCCTCGCTCGCCTGCATATCGCCGATGGAGGCGAGCACGGCCGGCGCCAGATAGGGGTTGGAGCCGACGTACTGGCAGTAGTGGTCCAGCATCTGCGCCAGGCGCTCATCCGGGACATTCCCCCGGATCACCTTGGCGACCGTCTGGCCCATGCGCAGGCTCAGCACATCCTTCAGCGTGTTCGGGTTGAGGTTGGCGCGCATGTTCAGCGTGTCGCCGATGCCCTCGACCGACTTCCAGAAGAAGAACTTCTCGGAGACGCCGTGCAGGTGCTTGGCCAGCCGCTGGAACTTGCGGTAGCCGTCGCCCAGGCCCTTGCCCGGCGCGAAATCCTCCATGGCCTTCGCCATGACGTCCACATCGGCCATCAGGTCGATGCGGCTGCCATCCTCGAAGAAGCAGCGCCACTGCGGGTCGAGGCGGATCAGCGGCAACTCCTTCGCCTGATCGCGCCCCGCCTCGGCATAGATGCGGCGCAGCACACGCGGCACGGTGAGGATGGTGGGGCCCATGTCGAAACGGAACTTGCCGCTGCCATCCGGCGCATCCAGGAAGAGCTGCGCGGCCTTGCCGCCGAGCCAGGGGTTCTTGTCCAGCAGCGTGACCTTGTGGCCGCGCGCGGCCGCGGTGCAGGCGGCGGCAAGGCCGCCGAGGCCGGCGCCGACAACGACAACATGGGACATGTTCAAGCCTCCGTGGCGGGCGCGAGGGCGGGCTCCGCCGTCAGCGCCAAGTCTTGCTGGATGAGGCGCGAGGTGATGCGCGCCCCCTCGTAGATCACCGGCAGGCCGGAGCCCGGATGCGTGCCGCCGCCCACCAGGTAGAAGCCCTGCGTGTCGTTGAAGCGGTTGCGTGGCCGGAAGCTCAGCATCTGCATCAGGTCATGGCTGAGGTTGAAGGTGGCGCCGAAGCCCACCGAGAACTCATCCTGCCAATCCTGCGGTGAGACCATCCGCTCGTAGCGGATGCGGGATTCGATATCGTGCAGCCCCAGCACCTTCAGGCGCTGGATCGCGATGTCGCGGTAGCGCGGGCCCTCCACGCTCCAATCCGCGCCATGGCGCAGGTTGGGCACGGGCACCAGCATGTAGAGCGCGGCATGGCCGGGGGGGGCGAGGCTCGGATCCGTCACGCAGGGGTTCTGGATGTAGAGGCTCGGCACGTCTGGCAGTTCGCCGCTTTCGATCTGCTTGATGTTGCGCTGGTATTCCTCGGCCAGCAGCACGTTGTGGTGCGAGAGCTCCGGATAGGTGCCCTCGATGCCGAGGTAGAGCATGAAGGTCGAGCAGGAGTAGCGCGACTTCTCGATCTTCTGGTCGGACCAGGCCTTGCGGATGGAATTGGGCACGAGCTTCGGCACGGCGTGCGCGAAGTCGCCGTTGAGCACGACGGCATCGGCCGAGATGTGCTGCCCGCCGACCTCGACGCCGACGGCGCGGCGCCCGGCGAAGGTCACCTTCTCCACCGGCGTGTCCAGGCGGATCTCGACGCCGAGCCGCTCGGCCACGCGGGCCATGGCGTCGCTCACCGCGCCGCAGCCACCCACCGGGTGGTACACGCCGTATTCGTATTCCAGGAAGCTCAGGATCGTGAACAGCGAGGGGCACTTGAAGGGCGACATGCCCAGGTATTTCGTCTGGAAGCTGAAGGCGAGCCGTGTGCGCGGATCCTTGAAGTAGCGCTTCAGGTCCTGGTCCACCTGCCGGTGCGGACGCAGCTGCGGCAGGCTCTTCAGGATGTCGGCACCGACCATGTCGGTCGTGTTCAGGAAGGGCCGCTCCAGGAAGGGGCGGAAGACCGCGAGCTTCTCGCGGTTGTCGGTCATGAAGCGGCGGATGCCCGCCACATCGCCCGGCGCGAAGCTGCCGATGTTGCGCTCCATCTGCGCGAGGTCGCCCGTCGCGTCGATGGTGATGTTGGGCTGCCCCTCGAAGATCAGGCGGTATTGCGGGTCGAGGCGGATCAGCTCCACCTCGTCCTGCAGCTTGGCGCCGCAGGCCGCGAAGATCTCCTCCAGGATGCGCGGATAGAGGAAGAAGGTCGGCCCCAGGTCGAACTTGTAGCCCTCGGGCGAGGTCAGCGTGCGGGTGCGCCCCCCCACCACCCCGTCCTTCTCGAACAAGGTCACCCGTGCGCCGGAGGCCGCCAGCTGCATCGCGGCGGCGAGCCCTCCGGGCCCCGCCCCGATGACGGCAACATGAGGGCGCGAGCGGCGGACCGAAGGGGAGGAGAGAGGTGCGTTCATGCCTGATGTATATCTCGTGACCCGGACAAGATGCTGCGTTGCGTCATTCGCGCAAGTCCCCGTCCCTTGGAAGGTCGGGCGCTTGCCGCCCGATTGTGGCGATTTGGCGACATGCCCCTTCCCTCAAGGCACGCGGCGCAACCCGCCGGCCTCAGGCGGGGATCAGCGCGAGCAGTTCGGCCGCGCCGGTCACTTCCGCGGCATGCGCCTCCGCCCGCGGGAGCAGGCGGGCGAGATAGAAGGCCGCGATGGGGGCGTAGCGCGGCTCCAGCCGGGCAGCGCGAGCCAGCAGCGCACCGCCGAGAACCCAACCGCAGGCCTCGAGATAGGCGGTGGCGCTGGCCGCCACCTCCTCCGGTGCCGCGGCCAGGATCCAGCTCGTGGCATGTTCCAGCGCATCCACGGCGGGGGCGAGGCGCGCATCGGCGGCCCGCGCCTCGGCCAGCATGCGGCGCAGCAGCGCGCCCTGGTCGCGCGGCAGCTTGCGGGTGACGAGGTCGAGCGCCTGGATGCCGTTGGTGCCCTCGTAGATCGGCGTGATCCGGGCGTCGCGCAGCACCTGCGCGGCGCCGCTGCCCTCCACGAAGCCCATGCCGCCATGCACCTGGATGCCGAGGCTCGCCGCCTCCACGCCGCGGTCGGTGCACCAGGACTTCACGATGGGCGTCAGCAGGGCAAGCTTCGCCTCGGCCTCCGCATCGCCGCGCCGCGCATGGTCGGCCGCGATCACCGCTTCGTAGGAGAGGAAGCGCCCGGCCAGCGTCATGGCGCGGATCTCGGCCAGCATGCGGGCCACGTCGGGATGGCGGGCGATGGGCCGGCCGCCCTGGATGCGGTCCGCCGCATAGGCCTCGGCCAGCTTGCCCGCGCGAGCGCCGATCGCGACGCCCTGCACGCCCACCTGCAGGCGGGCGTTGTTCATCAGCGCGAACATGGCCTGCAGGCCGCGATGCGGCTCATGGATCAGCTCCGCCACCGCGCCCTCGAAGAGCATGGTGCAGGTGGGCGAGGCATGGATGCCGAGCTTGTGCTCGATGCCACCGCAGCGCAGCGCATTGGGCGTGCCGTCGGGCAGGATGCTGGGCGTGGCGAAGAGACTGATCCCGCGCGAGCCGGGCGGCGCGTCGGGCAGGCGGGCCAGCACGAAATGCAGCGTGTTGGCCGCGATGTCGTTGGCGCCATAGGTGATGTAGATTTTCTGCCCGTGCAGCGCGTAGCGGCCATCGCCCAGCGGCTCGGCCCGCGTGCGGACGGTGGAGAGGTCGCTGCCCGCCTGCGGCTCTGTCAGGCACATGGTGCCGTTCCACCGGCCGCTGGTCAGCTCCGGCAACCATTTCGCCGATTGCCCGGGCGTGCCGTATTTCTCCAGCACCTCGATCGTGCCGCAGGTGAGCAGCGGGCAGAGCGAGAAGGCCATGTCAGCCGTCGCCAGCAGCTCGGACATCGCGGTCCAGAGCGCGAAGGGCAGGCCCTGCCCGCCATGCTCCTCGCCGGCCGCAAGCCCCTGCCAGCCGCCCTCCACCCAGGCGGCGTAGGCATCCTTATAGGCAGGCGGGCAGGTGACGACGCCCGCTTCGAAACGCGCGCCGATGCGATCCGCCTCCCCGCAGCCGGGCTCGATCAGCCCCTCGGTGAATTTGCGCATCTCCTCCAGCAGGGCGGCGATGTCGCCCTCCTCCAGGCCGCAATCGGGGAGCTGGTGCAGCTTCGTCAGCGCGAAGAGGATGTCGTCGGTCTGGGTCATGCGGGGATCACCTCGTCGCCGGCCGCCCAGGCGGGCAGGCTCGCGGCAGTTTCGGGCTGGGCGATGGCGCGGGCCAGGCGCTCGCCCAGCACCGCGCCGAACTTGAATCCATGGCCGGAGAAGCCGGACATCACCCAGGCGCGCGGGCCGAGCGGCTCGATGACGAAGCGCTCATCCGGCTCCACATCGTAGAAGCAGGTGGCCGAGCCGAGGCGAGTGAACCCCTCAATGCCCGGAATGCGCTTGCGGGCCAGCGCCAGGATGCGCTCCACCTCGCGGGGGTCCGGTGTGCGGTCGTCATCCGGGTGGCCCTCACGGGAGAAGCTGTGGTCCCCGATCTTGATCGGCGTGCCGGCGACCGGCGGCACCAGGTAGAACCCGCCCTCGGCCGCGAGGTCGAGCAGCATGGGCGCGGCCTTCCAGGCGGCGGACGGCGCCTCCAGCCGCACCACCACCTGGCGCGAGGGCGTGACCCGCCGGCCGATCTCCGGCAGCAGGCGCGGGATCCAGGGACCGGCCGCCACCACCAGCACATCGGCGCCGCGCGTGCCGCCGCCCTCCAGCGTGACGCTCGCACGCTCGGGATGGATGGCGGTGGCGCGCGCCACCTCGATCACGCCCCCCTGCGCCACCAGGTGACGTGCGAGTGCGGCCACGATCCGCTCGGCCAGCAGCACGCCGCCGGCGGGGCAGAAGAAGGCATCGCGAATTCCAGCGCCCGAGAGATAGGGGAAGCGCGCCTCGATCTCGGCACCCGTCAGGTCCTCATGGGCGCGGCCATCGGCCAGCAGGGCTGCCCTGGTCTCGCGCACCCAGGCGCCCGCGGTGTCGTCCAGTGCCAGCACGCCGGTGGGCACGTGCAGCACTCCCTCCGCCTGGGGGCCCAGATCGGCCCAGAGGCGATCCCAGGCGGCGTAGGCGTCATCCACCATCCGCATGTAGCCGCGCTGCGCGCCATAGGCGTGGCGGATCAGCCGGTGATGATCCACCGAGGAGGCGGCGGGATTGGGCGGCCGCACCTGGTCCAGCAGCCGCACCGCGAAGCCCTGGCGCAACAAGGCCCAGGCGGTGCAGAGACCCATGATGCCAGCGCCGAGGATCAGGGCTTGGGGGCGTTTCTCCATGCCCCCATCCTGCCCGTTTCACCCCGGGGCGGGAAGCGGTTGCGGAGGCCCCCGCCGCGTGCAAGCCTCCGTCCCTCGGAATAGCCGCCGCAGGAGCTTCGCATGCATCGTCGTGACCTTCTGGCGGCGGGCGCCGCCCTCGCCGCCGCCCCCGCCGCCGCACAGGCCCAAGCCCCAGCCCAAGGCCAGGCATCGACCACGCTGCGCGTCGGCATGACGGTGGCCGACATCCCCTTCACCACGGGCCAGCCGAGCCAGGGCGCCGAGGGCAACCGCTTCCTCGGCCACACCCTCTATGATCCGCTGATCGCCTGGGACCTCTCCCGCGCCGACCGCGCCGCCGTGCTCCGCCCGGCGCTGGCCGAATCCTGGAGCGTGGACGCCGAGAACAAGAAGCTCTGGGTCTTCCGCCTGCGCTCCGGCGTGCGCTTCCATGACGGCTCGCCCTTCACCGCCGAGGCGGTGGCCTGGAACCTCGCCAAGCTGCTGGACCGCGACGCGCCGCAATTCGACCGCGCCCAGGCGGCGCAGGGCAGCCTCTACACCGGCAACATCGAGCGCTGGCGTGTGCGCGACCCGATGACCATCGAGATCGAGACGAAGGTGGTGGACGCCGTCTTCCCCTATCTCATGGTGAACGTCTTCTACTCCTCGCCCGCGCGGTGGGAGGAGGTGGGCCGCAACTGGGACCGCTTCGCGCAGCGCCCCTCCGGCACCGGCCCCTACATCGCCGACCGCTTCGTCCCGCGCGAGCGGCTGGAGGCGCTGCGCAACAGCCAGTACTGGGACCGCGCGCGCATCCCGCAGCATGACCGCCTGGCGCTGATCCCGATGCCCGATGCGCTGACGCGCGTCTCCGCCCTGCTCTCCAACCAGGTGGACTTCATCGAGGCGCCGCCGCCCGACGCGGTGCCGCGCATCCGCGCCGCCGGGCACCAGGTGGTGACCAACGCCTATCCGCATATCTGGTGCCACCAGCTCTCCTTCGTCGAGGGCTCGCCCTTCCGCGACCTGCGGGTGCGGCAAGCGGCCAACCTCGCCATTGATCGCGCGGGCCTGGTGCAGATGCTGGGCGGCCTGGCGCTGCCGGCCAAGGGCATGATCACCGAGGGGCATCCCTGGTTCGGCGCGCCCAGCTTCCAGATCGGCTACGACCCTGACCGCGCCCGGCGGCTGCTGGCCGAAGCGGGCTTCTCGCGCGCCAACCCGGTGCGCACGCGGTTCATCGTGGCGCCCACCGGCTCGGGCCAGATGCAGCCCATGCCGATGAACGAGGCGATCCAGCAGAATTTCCGCGATGTCGGCATCGAGCTGGAATTCGAGGTGATGGACTGGGAGGCGCTGCGCGGCCGCCGGCGCCTGGGCGCCGAGGCGCCGGAGAATCGCGGCCTGCACGCCAACAACAATTCCTGGGCCTTCTGGGACCCCGATATCGGCCTGCTCGGTCCCTCCTATGGCGCGGGGCGTGTCCGCGGCGGCTTCAACTGGGGCAACTACCAGGACCCGGTGGCCGATGCCCTGGTGGTGGAGGCGCGCAACACCTTCGAGATCGAGGCGCAGAACCGCGTCCTCGCCCGGCTGCACAGCCGCCTGGTGGACCAGGCGATGTGGATCTGGGTGGTGCATGACACCAACCCGCGCGGCCTCTCACGCCGCGTGCGGAACTTCACGCAGGCACAGAGCTGGATGCAGGATCTGACGCCGATCCGCATGCAGGGCTGAAGTCCAGCTCGGCATAGCCGCCCGCCGCGATCTCGTCGCAGCGGGCGCGATAGCCCGGCGCGCTGCCGCTGTAGCGCGCGACGGTGCGCACCTGCCGCCCCTCGACATTCTTGTTCACGCCGGTGAACCAGGAATCCACGTCGTTGGAGAGCAGGCCGATGGAGCACTCCATCACATGCGCCATCCAGGCCTCCACCGCCTCGGGCCGCGCCTCGGCGAGCGTGAGGTGGTGCGCCTGCATGTGGGCCAGCAGCGCCGTCACCCATTCCACATTGTATTCGATGCTGCGCGGGATGTTGCCGAGCGCGGTGTGCGGCCCGAGCAGCATGAACATGTTGGGGAAGCCATGCGCCAGCATGCCGACCAGCGTGCGCGCGCCGGATGCCCAGGCCTGCTTCAGCGAGGCCCCGTCCCGCCCGCGGATGTCGATGCGGTCGAAGGCGCCGGTGAGGCCGTCGAAGCCCGTGGCATAGATGATGATGTCGAATTCGAAGTCGCGCTCGGTGGTGGAGAGGCCGGTCGGCGTGATGCGCGTGATGGGTGTGGCCTTGCTGTCCACCAGCTCGACATTGGGCTGGTTGTAGACTTCGTAGTAGCGCGTCTCCATCGGCACGCGGCGGGTGCCGAAGCCGTGATTCTTCGGGATCAGCATCTCTGCCACCTTCGGGTCCTTCACCCGCTCGCGGATCTTGCGGGCAATGAAGGCCGAAAGCTCGGCATTGGCGGCGGGGTCGGTGTAGCTGTCCCGGAAATTGCCCACCCAGATGCCGAAGCCAGGCGAGGCGTAGAGCTTCTCCCAGAAGGCCTCGCGCTCCGCCGGCGTGACCTCGAAGGTGCCACGCGGGTCGGCGGTGTGCAGGAAGCAGGCATAGGTCTCGGCGCAGCGGGCGAACATCTCGGGATAGCCCTGCTTGATCGCGGCCTGCTGCTCCGGCGTGATCTGGCTGTTGTGCAACGGCGTGCACCAGTTGGGCGTGCGCTGGAACACCGTGAGGTGCCCCACCGTCTTCGCCACCTCCTGGATGGTCTGCACGCCGGTGGCGCCGGTGCCGATGACGGCCACGCGCTTGCCGGCGAAATCAATCCCCTCCTTCGGCCAGCGGGCCGTGTGGAAGGACGGGCCGCGAAAACTCTCGATGCCCTCGATGCGCGGGAGCGTATGCGCCGAGAGCGGGCCGATCGCGGTGATCAGGAAGCGCGCCTCATGCGCGCTGCCATCGGCCAGCGTCACGTGCCAGCCCTCGCCGGTGAAATGCGCGGACTTCACCTCCGCGTTGAACTGGATGTCGCGGTGCAGCTCGTATTTCTCGGCGACGCGGTTGAGGTAGCGCAGCGTCTCGGGCTGTGGCGCGAAATGCTCGGACCAGCTCCATTCCTGGAGCAATTCCGGATCGAAGGAGAAGCCGTAGGAGTAGCTCTCGGAATCGAAGCGCGCGCCGGGATAGCGGTTCCAGTACCAGGTGCCGCCCACGCCGGTGCCGGCCTCGAAGACGCGCACCTTCATGCCCAGTTCGCGCAGGCGGATGAGCTGGAACATGCCGGACATGCCGGCACCGATGATGATGGCGTCGAACCGGGCCATCACGCGGCGCGCTTGATGAAGTCGGCGCAGCGCTCGCCGATCATGATGCAGCCGGCATTGGTATTGCCGCTCACCACCGTCGGCATGATGCTCGCATCCGCCACGCGCAGCCCGCCCACGCCGTTCACCCGCAGCTCCGTATCCACCACGGCGCCCGCATCCTCGCCCATGCGGCAGGTGCTGGTGGGGTGGTAGATGGTGCCGCTGTTGCGGCGGACGAATTCCAGCAGCGCAGCCTCATCGCGCGCCGCATTGGGCGGCGGCGCATAGGGCTCCGCGATGAAGCGGCCGAGCGCCTTGGTCTCCGCCAGGCGATGCGCGAGCTTCACGCCCTCCACCATGCATTGCTTATCCGTCTCGCTGGTCAGGTAGCGCGCATGGATATGCGGCTTGGCCATCGGGTCCGGGCTCGCCAGACGGATCTCGCCGCGGCTTTCCGGGCGAAGCTGGCACACGCTGATGGTGAAGCCAGGGAATTTGTGCAGCCCCTCCTTCACGCTGTCGGCACTCCAGGGAATGAAGTGGAACTGCACATCGGGCGTGGCGCTCTGCGGCAGCACGCGCGCGAAGAGGCCTGAGGTGCCGGCGGCGAAGCTCAGGGGCCCGCCCCGCGTCAGCGCGAATTCGATGCCCATCTTCGCCATGCCGAGCCAGGAATTCACCCGCTCGTTGATCGTGACGTTCTGATTCGCGCGATACATCAGCCGCGCCTGCAGGTGATCCTGCAGGTTCTGGCCGACCTGCGGGATGTCCCGCTGCACCGCGATGCCCATCTCCGCCAGGTGCTGCGCCGGGCCCAGGCCCGAGAGCATCATCACCTGGGGCGAGTTGATGGCGCCAGCACTCAGCACCACCTCGCGCGTCACCTTGATCGTGCGTTCCTCGTTGCCCACCCGATAGACCACCCCGGTAACGCGCCCGCCCTCGATGACGAGGCGCTGCACCTGGGCGTCGGTGATCAGGCGCAGATTGGGCCGCTTGAGGTTGGGCTTGAGATAGGCGGTGGCGGCCGAGCAGCGGAAACCGTTGCGCACCGTCACCTGGTACCAGCCCGCACCTTCCTGGTCGGCGCCGTTGAAGTCGTCATTGCGGGGGAAGCCCAGCTCCAGCGCCGCATCGATGAAGGCCTGGGGCAGGACGCCCTTGTCGCGCAGGTCACTGGTGGTGAGGGGGCCATCGGCGCCGTGGAATTCATTGCCGCCGCGCTCCTGGTTCTGCGAGCGCTTGAAATAGGGCAGGCAATCCTCGTAGGCCCAGCCGGTGCAGCCGAGCTGCCGCCAATGGTCGTAATCCGCCGCCTGGCCGCGAATGTAGATGAGCCCGTTGATCGCGGAGGAACCGCCCAGCACCCGGCCGCGCGGCCAGGGGACGGAGCGGCCATGCAGTTCGGCCTCGGCCTCCGTCTGGTAGTTCCAGCTGATGGTCGGGTGGTACATGGTCTTGGCGTAGCCGATGGGCACATGCAGCCAGGGATTGGTGTCCTTGGAACCGGCCTCCAGCACCGTCACCCGAATCCGCGGGTCCTCGCTGAGCCGCCCGGCCAGGGCGCTGCCGGCCGAACCGCTGCCCACCACCACCACATCCGTCTCATCCATGCGCCGATCCTCCCCGGTTGCCTCGGATGGTCCATGCGCCTTGCGCCCGGGTCAACTGCCAGCCGCGGGTGCTTGACGCGCAGGGCCTGCGGGTCTGCCATGGCGGCATGTCCCCACTCGACGCCCTGACCGAAAGCCTCGGCCCCGCCGCCTGCCTGCGCAGCGAGCCCGACATCGCCCCCTATGCCGTGGATTGGCGCGGCGTGTATCACGGCCAGCCCGTGGCGGTGCTGCGGCCGGCCGATACCGCGCAGGTCAGCACCGCGCTCAGGCGCTGTGCCGAACTCGGCCTCGCGGTCGTGCCCGCCGGGGGCCGGACCTCGCTGGCCGGCGCCGCGGTGCCCATGGCGCAGGGCCCGGCCAGTGTGGTGCTGAGCCTGGAGCGCATGAATCGACTGCGCGAGGTGGACCCGCTGGACAATTCCATCACCGCCGAGGCCGGCTGCACCATCGAGGCGGTGCAGAACGCCGCGACCGAGGCCGGGCGGTTCTTCCCGCTGCATTTCGGCGCGCAGGGCTCGGCCATGGTGGGCGGCGCGCTCTCCACCAATGCGGGCGGCATCCGCACCCTGCGCTACGGCAATGCGCGTGATCTCGTGCTGGGGCTCGAGGTGGTGCTGCCCGATGGCCGCGTCCTGGATGATCTGCGCCGCGTGCGGAAGGACAATTCCGGCTATGCGCTGCGCCACCTCTTCATCGGCGCCGAAGGCACGCTGGGCGTCATCACCGCCGCCTCGCTCAAGCTGTTTCCCCAGCTGGCCCGGCGCGAGACGGCGATGGTCGCCGTCCGCTCGCCCGCCGAGGCGCTGCGACTCCTGGCGCGCTGCCAGGAAAGCGGCGCGGAGCTCGTCGCCTTCGAGCTGATCCGCAAGATCTGCATCGACATCACGCTGAAGCACGGCACCAACATCCGCCAGCCGATGGAGCTCTCCACCGACTGGTACTGCCTCATCGAGGCGGCCAGCACCCATGCCGCCATCCCGGTGCGCGAGGCGCTGGAATCCGCGCTCATGGCCGGCATCGAGGCCGGCGAGGCGGAGGATGTGGTGATCTGCGAAAGCGAGGCGCAGCGCCAGAACCTCTGGAACATCCGCGAAACCTTCCCGACCTGCTCGCGCATGGAAGGGCCGGGGCTCTCCACCGACACCTCCGTCCCCGTCTCGCGCATCCCAGACTTCCTGGAGCGCGCCCAGGCGCTGATCGCCGGCAATTGGCCCGAGGGGCGGATGATCGCGCTCGGTCACATGGGCGATGGCAACATCCACCTCTCGCTTCAGGCGCCTGCCGGCATGGGCCACGCCGAATGGCAGGCGCGCGCGCCGGAATTCGAAGGGTTGATCGGTGAGATCGCGGTGGAGCTGGGCGGCAGCTTCTCGGCCGAGCATGGCATCGGCCAGTCCAAGCGTGCCGCGATGGCCAAGCTGAAATCGCCCGTGGCGCTCGACCTGATGCGCGCCATCAAGGCGACGCTCGACCCCGATGGCCGGATGAATCCGGGCAAGGTGCTGCCGCCCGCTTGAAGCGCTGGCCGCCCACGCCTAAACACCGGCGTGACGGGGCGTAGCACAGCCTGGTAGTGCGCCTGCTTTGGGAGCAGGAGGTCGGAGGTTCGAATCCTCTCGCCCCGATGTTCCGTCCTACTCGATGCGGATATTCGCGCGCCGGACGATCTCCGCATGGCGTGCGATCTCGCTCGCCAGGAAACGCTCCGCATCGGCGGGCGTGCCCCCGGCCGCGCCGTCCTCCAGCTCCAGCCCCAGTTGCGCCAGCGTCTCGCGCCCTGGCCCGGCCAGCGCCTCGTTCGCGGCGGCGTTCAGCGCCTCGATGATGCGCGGCGGCGTGCCCTTCGGGGCCAGCAGCATGAACCAGGTGCCCATCACCACGCCGGGCATGCCCTGCTCCGCCGCCGTGGGCACCTCGGGCATCACGCGGGCGCGGCGCTCGGCCAGCACGGCCAGCGCGCGGATCTGTCCGCCGCGGAGCAGCGGCACCGTGCCCGGCGCGCCAAGAAACATGGAATCGAGCCGGCCCGCGATCAGGTCCGTCGTTGCCGCGGCGGGCGAGCTGTAGGGGATGTGGTTCAGCTCGATTCCCGCCGCCTCGGACAGCAGGGCGCCGGCGAGGTGCATGGAACTTCCGCTGCCGGTCGAGCCATAGGCGAGCGAGCCCGGCCGTGCCTTCGCCCGCGCCACGAAATCGGCGAGGTTCTGCATGGGCGAGCCCTGGCCCACCACCAGGACATTGGGCACGCCGCCCATGCGGACGATCGCGTCGAAATTCCGCTGCGTCTGGAAGGGCAGGTCGCGATACAGGGCCAGGTTGGTGGCCAACGGCCCGGCAAAGGCGAAGAGCAGCGTGTGGCCGTCCGGTGCGGCGCGCGCCGCCGCCGTCATGCCCACATTGCCCGCCGCCCCCGGCCGGTTCTCCACCACGAAGCCCTGGCCGAAGCGCGCCGCATAGGCCTGGGCCAGCAGCCGCGCGATGGGGTCGCTGCTGCCGCCGCCAGCGGCGGGCACGATGATCCGCACCGGGCGCTGCGGCCATTCCTCCTGCGCCGAGACCGGCGGCGCCAGCACAGGTGTGGCGAGGGCCGACAGGGCCAGGATGCTGCGTCGTTTCATCTCATGCGCCTCCTTGCGCCAGCAGCCGCTCCGCGAGGCGCAGATGCGGCCGGTCGAGCATCTTCCCATCCATGCGCGTGGCCCCTGCCCCGCCATCGGCAAAGGCGGCGACGACGCGCCGAGCCCAGTCGAGTTCCTCGGGCGCCGGCGTGAAAGCGGCGTTGGTGGCGGCGACATGGCTCGGGTGGATGATCATCTTGCCCGCGAAGCCATCCCGGCGCGCGGCCCGCGCATCCATGGCGAGGCCGTCGAGGTCGTTGATGTCCACATGCACCGTGTCGATCGCCGGCACGCCCGCCGCCGCCGCACCCGCGAGGCACATCTCCCGCGCCAGCCGATACACGCCGAGCCAGGCGCCCTCGGCCCGATTGGCGAGGCCGCCGATATCGGCGGAGAGGTCCTCCGCGCCCCAGGTAAGTGCGGCCAGCCGCGGCCCGGCCGCGGCATAGCTGCCCAGGCCGAAGAGCGACGCCGCCGTCTCGGTCGCGATGGCGAGGATGCGCGTGGAGCCGGGCTCCAGCCCCTGCGCCGCCTCGAAGGCGTCGAGCCAATGGCCGAGCTGGCGCACCTGGCCGGCTTCGGCGCATTTCGGCAGCACGATGCCATCCGGCCGCGCTGGCATCACGGCGGCGAGGTCGCCCAGCGTCAGCCCGGTGTCGAGCGCATTCACCCGCACCCAGCGCTGCTGCCGGGCGCGCGGTGCTTCCAGCATGTTACGCGTGGTGCCGCGCGCAGCGGGCTTGTTCGCCGGCAGCACGCTGTCCTCCAGGTCGAGGATCAGCGCATCCGCCTCCCCTTTCGCCGCGCGCGCGAATTTCCGCTCGCTGTCGCCGGGGACGAAGAGCCAGCTGCGCATCAGGCTGTCTTCCCTTGGGCGACCGGCCGCTTGCGCATGAAGGCCATGCGCCGGCAGGTGGCGACGATCTCGCCGCGCTGGTTCAGGCATTCATGCTCGAACTCGACGAGGCCCGCGTCGCTGCGCGAGCGGCTTTCGCGCTTGGCCACGACGCGCGTGCGCGAGCGCAGCGTGTCGCCATGGAAGACGGGCTTCGGGAAACGCACCTCCGTCATGCCGAGATTGCCGATGGTGGTGCCGAGCGTCGTGTCGCTCACCGACATGCCGATCATGATGCCGAGCGTCATCAGGCTGTTGAACAGCGGCTGGCCCCATTCGGTGGATTCCGCGAAGTGGCGGTCGATGTGCAGCGGCTGCGGGTTCAGCGTCATCAGGCTGAAGGTGATGTTGTCGGCCTCGGTCACGGTGCGCGAGAGCGCGTGCTCGAAGACCTGGCCTTCGGTGAATTCCTCATAATGCAGGCCGGGCATGGATGCTCCTTCAATTGGGACGATGGCCGAGACGGCGGGAAATCTGCCCGGCCGCCTCGCAGACGCGGCGAGAGAGCAGCGGGATGCGTGGCTCGACGCGCGCGATGGGGCCGGCCAGCATCAGGGCGGCCACCACCTCGCCCCGCGCGCCGAAGACCGGGGCGGCGATGCCGGCCACCCCTTCGGTCGTTTCCCCCAGCGTCACGGCGAAGCCCTGCGCGCGCGTCTCGGCGACGATCCGGCGCAGCGCGCGGCGGTCGGTCACGCTGGTCGGGCTATAGGCGGGGAGGCGCGCGCCGCGCAGGAATTCGGCCGGCCAGGGCGGCGGCAGGAAGGCCAGCATCACGCGGCCCGAGGCGGTGCAATGGATCGGCCGCGCATCGCCCACCGTGGCGGCGAAGCGGAGCGCGGTGCGGCTCTCCACCTTGTCGGCATAGACCATGGCGCGGCGGTCGGGGGCCAGGACGGCCAGCATGGCCGTCTCGCCCATCTGCTCGGCGAGGCGCTCCAGCACGGGGCGCGCGGTGCTGACGAGTTCCCCATCGCCGGCCGCCGCCAGGATCGCGCGGGCGAGGCCGACCGCCTCGGGCCCCAGCCGCCAGCGCGCCTCCTGCTGCACGGCATAGCCCTCGGCGGCGAGACCGCGCAGCAGGCCCAGCAGGCTCGTCTTCGGCGCATCCAGCGCACCGGCCAGTGCCGCGAGCGTCAGACCCTCGGGCGCGCTGGCCAGCCGCCCCATCAGCTCCAGCACACGGGCGACGGAGCGCGGGCCACCGCGCTGTTCCCCAGGGGCGAAGCCGCCATCCACTATTGCGGCTCGACGCCGGCGATGCGCACCAGCTCGCCCCAGCTGGCGAGCTGGCTGCGGATGTATTGGCCGAACTGCTCCGGCGTCTGGGTGAAGGGCAGGAAGCCCAGCTGGCGCAGGCGGCCGACCACCGCCTCGTCGCGCAGGGCGCCGTTCAGCGCCTCGTTCCAGCGCCGCACGATGGGCTCCGGCGTGCCGGCGGGGGCGGAGAGGCCAAACCAGACATTGATGTCGTAGCCCGGCACCACGCGCGCCACCGGCGGGACCTCGGGCGCCAGCGGCGTGGGCTGCCCGGCCGACTGCGCGATGCCGCGCACGCGCCCGCCCTGCGCCTGGGCAAGGCCGTTGGCGAAATCGGTGAAGGTGCAGTCGATGCGCCCGGCGGCCACATCGGTCAGCGCCTCGGCCCCGCCGCGATAGGGCACGGCATTGAGGCGCACGCCGGCACGGCGCGCCATCACCTCCGTCATGATCAGCGCGCTGGCATTGCCATGGCTGAAGGTCATCTCGCCCGGACGCGCGCGGGCGCGGTCGAGGAATTGCGCGAGGTTCGTATCCGGGCTGGAGGCCGGAACGACCAGCAGGTAGGGCGCCTCGGCAATGGCGCCGATATGCGTGAAGTCCCGAACCGGATCGAAGGGCAGGCGGCGGATGATGTGCGGATTCACCGAGGCCGCGCTGGTGCTGATGATCAGCACCGTATTGCCGTCGGGCGCGGCCTGCTGCACCGCGATGGTGCCGACCGTTCCGTTGCCGCCCGCGCGGTTGTCCACCACCACCGGCTGCCCGAGGCGCTGGCCGATCGGCTCGACCAGCAGGCGCGCCAGCACATCGGTCAGGCTGCCCGCCGGGAAGGCGACGACGAGGCGCAAGGGCCGGTCGGGCCAGGATTGCGCCAGCGCGGGGGCTGCGAGCGGGAGAGCCGGCGCGGCCAGCAGGACGCGGCGCCGAAGCGGCGTGCGAAGCACCATGTTTCCTCCGGCGCCTGTGATCAGGCGTTCGTTTATGCGAACAGCCTATGATTTTGCGAACAGAGCCGTCAAGCACCGCGTTGACGCACCGGCCTCGTCGCCGCATGCTCCCGCCCATTGGGAAGGAAACACCATGGACTTCACCCTCTCGGCCGAGCAGGTCGCGATCCGCGAGCAGATCAGCCGCATCTGTGCCGATTTCCCCGATGAGTACTGGCTGGCGAAGGATCGCGAGGGCGTCTTCCCGCATGATTTCCACGCCGCCATGGCCAAGGGCGGCTGGCTCGGCATCGCCATGCCCACGGAATATGGCGGCGGCGGCCTGGGCATCTTCGAGGCAGCGCTGATGATGGAGGCCATCGCGGCCTCGGGCGCGTGCATGTCCGGCGCCTCGGCACTGCACATGAACATCTTCGGGCTCAATCCCGTCGTCATCTTCGGCGACGAGGCGCAGAAGCAGCGCTTCCTGCCACCGCTCATCGCAGGCCAGGACAAGCCCTGCTTCGCGGTGACCGAGCCCGATGTCGGCCTCAACACCACGCAGCTGAAGACGCGTGCCGAGCGCCACAATGACCGCTATGTGGTGCACGGGCAGAAGATGTGGATCTCCACCGCGCAGGTGGCGAACAAGATGCTGCTGCTGGCCCGTACCACGCCGCTCGACCAGGTGCGCCGCAAGACCGATGGCCTTACGCTGTTCTACACCGAGATCGACCGCAGCAAGGTGGAGATCCGCCTCATCGAGAAGATGGGCCGCCACGCGGTGGATTCGAACATGGTCTTCTTCGACGGCTTCGAGATCCCGATGGAGGACCGCATCGGCGAGGAAGGCCGGGGCTTCCAGGCCATCCTGCACGGCATGAATCCCGAGCGCATCCTGATCGCGGCCGAGGCGGTGGGCATCGGCCGCGCGGCGCTGCGCAAGGCTTCGAACTACGCGAAGGAGCGCCGCGTCTTCGGTCGCCCCATCGGCCAGAACCAGGCGATCCAGCACCCGCTGGCGCGCAACTGGGCCGAGCTGGAAGCCGCCGAACTGATGGTCTGGAAGGCCGCCAGCCTTTACGATTCCGGCCAGGAATGCGGCGCCGAGAGCAATGCTGCCAAATACCTCGCCGCCGAAGCCGGCTTCCGCGCCTGCGAGACGGCGGTGATGACCCATGGCGGCATGGGCTACGCGCAGGAGTATCACGTCGAGCGCTACCTGCGCGAAAGCCTGATCCCGCGCATCGCGCCCGTTTCGCGCGAGCTGATCCTGTCCCACATCGCCGAGCGCGTGCTCGGCCAGCCAAAGTCCTATTAGGGCGGGATCCGGTTGAGCCTCGACCTCGCACGATGCATCCGCCCCGGGGACCACATCCTCTGGGGCCAGGTGACGGGCGAGCCACCGAGCCTCGTGGAGGCGCTGGTGGAGCAGCGCGCGGCCCTCGGCGGGGTTTCGGTCTTCCTCGGCACTGGCCTCGCGCGCGTGCTGCGGCCCACGCATGCCGATCACATCGCGATGCGCGGCCTGGGCGGCCTCGGCACCTTCCGCGCCCTGGCGAGTGCGGGCGTGCTGGAGGTGCTGCCCGTCCATGGCGGGCAGGTGCACCGGATGATCGTGGCGGGGCAGATCCGCTGCGATGTCGCGCTGCTGCTGCTGCCGCCGGCCGATGACGCGGGCACGCACAGCCTGGGCGCCTGCGTGGACTACATGGATGCGGCGGTCGCGCGCGCCCGAACCGTGATCGCCGAGGTCAGCCCGCAGGTGCCCGACACGGGCGGCCATGCCCGCATCCCCGCCGCGCGGCTCGACGCGGTGCTGCACAGCACGCGCGCGCCCCACCTCCTGCCGCGCGCCGAGCCCAATGCGACCGAGCGCGCCATCGGCGCGCATATCGCCGCCCTGATCCCCGATGGCGCCACGATCCAGACCGGCCTGGGCGCCCTGCCCGAGGCGGTGCTGGCCGCGCTGGCCGGCCATCGCGACCTCGGCCTGCATTCGGGCATCCTGGGCGATGGCGCGATGGCGCTGATGCGTGCAGGCACGCTCACCAATGCGCGCAAGCCGCTCGCCCCCGGCGTTTCCGTCACCACCACGCTGGTCGGCAGCGCGGAACTGCACCGCTTCGCGCATCGCAATCCGGCAGTGGCGCTCAAGCCCTCCAGCCACACCCACAACGAGGTGGTGCTGGCGCAGCTTCCGCGGCTCTTTGCCATCAATGCGGCGGCGGAAGTGGATCTCACCGGCCAGGTGAATGCCGAGCGGATCGGAGCGAATGTCATCGGCGGCGTCGGCGGTCAGGCGGATTTCGCCCGCGCCGCGGCACGCTCGGCCGGCGGCGCCTCGATCATCGCCCTGCCGGCGACGGCGTCCGACGGCGCAAGCCGCATCGTGGCGCGCCTCTCCGGCCCCGTGACCACGCCGCGCTCGGATGTGGATTTCGTCGTTACAGAGCATGGCGTGGCCGATCTGCGCGGCGCCAGCGAGCACGAGCGCGCGCGCCGCATCATCGCCATCGCGGCGCCGGCCGCGCGCGAGAGCCTGGAACGTGCCCTGAAGGAGAATCCCCCATGAGCGAACAACCCGGCCGCGGCTTCGGTGCGCTCGCCGGCCTGAAAGTCCTGGACCTGACGGCGGTGCTGATGGGCCCCTTCTGCACGCAGATCCTGGCCGATCACGGCGCCGAGGTGATCAAGGTGGAAGGCCCCGAGGGCGACACGACGCGCGAGGTGCCGGTCATGCGCGCTCCGCGCGAAGGCGCGATGTTCCTCAACCTCAACCGCGGCAAGCGCGGCCTCGCCCTGGACCTGAAGAAACCCGCCGCCCGTGCCGCGCTGCTGCGCCTTGTCGCGGATGCGGATGTCTTCGTGCACTCGATGCGCGCGGATGCCATCGCGCGGCTCGGCCTTGGCTATGAGGCGGTGCGCGCCGCCAATCCGCGCATCGTCTATGCCAATGTCTATGGCTTCTCGCGCCGCGGGCCCTATGCACCGAACGCGGCCTATGACGACATCATCCAGGCGATCAGCGGCATGGCCGGCATCCAGGCGCGCATGCAGGGCGCGCCCAGCTATTCCGGCACGCTGGTGGCGGACAAGGTCTCCGGCCTCACCGTCCTCTACGCGATCCTGATGGCGCTGCTGCACCGCGCACGCACCGGCGAGGGGCAGGAGATCGAGGTCGCCATGTTCGAGACCATGGCCAATTTCGTGCTGACCGATCACATCAACGGCGCGCTGTTCGACCCGCCGATGGGCCCGCCGGTCTATCCCCGCGCCGCCTCGCCCGAGCGGCGGCCCTATCGCACGCAGGATGGCTGGATCGCGGCGCTGGTCTACACCGACAAGCAGTGGCGCGCCTTCTTCGACCTGATCGGACATCCTGACTGGTCGAAGGATGCGCGCTTCGCCACGTTCAACAGCCGCTCGCAGAACATCGACGAATGCTACGGCCATGTGGCGGAGACGCTGGCCACGCGGACCACCGCCGAATGGCTGGAAGGCTTCGAGCGCGCCGGCATCCCGGCCGCCCCCGTGAACAGCACCGAGGATGTGCTGCAGGACCCGCACCTCGCCGCCACCGGCTTCTTCCTGGAGCAGGAGACGCGACACGGCCGCATGCGCTTCCCTGGCATGCCCGCCTGGTTCTCGGCCACGCCCGGCCGTGTGGACGGGCCCGCCCCGGCGCATGGCGAGCATGGCCGCGCCGTGCTGGAGGAGGCGGGCTTCACGCCGGAGGAGATCGCGGCGCTGGTGGCGGAGGGCGGTCTGATCCTGCCCGAATGACCGCTTGACTTGTCCGGTCCTTTCTTCCCAGGATTGACTAACAATCCTGGGATCCGCCGAAATTCCCGCCGCCAAGCCCCTTGCCCGCCCGGAGACCCTCTCCCACCGCCTGGCCGATTGGCTGCGGGAGGAGATCCTGGAGGGGCGCCTCGCGCCAGGCGCGCGGCTGATCGAGGCGGAGCTTGTCCTGCGCTCGGGCACCAGCCGCGTCACGCTGCGCGAGGCCCTGCGCATCCTGGCGCAGGAGGGCCTGCTCGACCTCTCGCCCCATCGCGGCGCCTCGGTGCGGCTGCTGTCGGACCAGGAACTGCGCGAGCTCTTCGGCGTACGCGCAGCGATCGAGGCCTTTGCCGCCGGCGCCGCCGCGCGCCGCCGTGACCCCGCCGTGATGGAGCGGCTGCAAGGCCTCGCCGGCCGCATGCGCGGCGCCGTCACCCAGCGCGACATGGCCGGCTATGGGCGCCTCGCCGCCGAATTCCACGAGGCGCTGGTGGACGCCGGCGACAACGCCATCCTGGCCGGCATGTACGCGCAGATTCGCGCGCGCCTGCGCCGCTACCAGGCCGCGATGAGCCGCGTGCCGGAACTGCCGCAGACCTCCATCGCCGAGCATGACGCGATCCTGGCCGCCATCGCGAAGGGCGACGCAGCGGCCGCCATGGCGCTGACCAACGCGCATCTGGACAGCCTGGTGGGGCAATTCGCCGCCCCGCCCAAGACCAAAGACGATCAGGGAAGGAACACCAAATGACAGGCTTCGGCCTCGCCTATGTCGCGCTCGCCACGAAGGATGTCGCCGCCGCGTCCCGCGTCCTGGGCGAGCTTCTGGAACTGCCGCGCCAGGACCTGCGCTTTGCCGGCAGCACGGCCCCCTGCTTTGCCATCGGCGAGACGGCGCTCGCCCTCTTCACGCCGGATGATCCCTTCCTCGGCGCGGGCGCGCAGCCCGGCGTGCATCATGTGGCCTTCGCGGCCGAGGACCCGGCGCGGGCCGGCGCGGCGCTGTCCCAGTCGGGCTTCGCCACCAGCACGGCCCCGGGCGGCGCCATGGCGCTGGACCCGGCACAGACCTCGGGCGTGCGCGTGCGGCTCTCGCCCGCGCTCCGCATGGGGATCGGTCGTTCGGGCTGGGTGGACCGGATTGACCACATCGGCATCGCCAGCGCCGACAACCAGGCCGCCATCGCGACCTTCTGCCAACGCCTGGGCTGCCCGCTGGAAAGCCAGCAGACCGACATGGAGGTGCAGATCGCCGTCGAGAGCTTCACCTCCGACCGCTACGGCGTGGTCTATCACACGCGCCCGCCCGTGCCGGTGGGCGGCCTGCGCGTCGCCTTCATCACCACCGGCGATTGCGAGCTGGAGTTCCTGCAGAACTTCGACCCCGCGCAGTCGGGCCAGGTCGCGCATGGCACATCCGGCAACACGCGGCAGGACCAGGGCGCCATCGCGCGTTTCGTGGCAAGCCGCGGCGCCGGCCTGCATCACATCGCCTTAAAGTCGCGCGACATTGATCGCACGCTCGCGCATCTGCATGCCGCGGGCCTGCCGATGATCGACCTCAAGGGCCGCCCCGGCTCGCGCCGCGCGAAGATCGGCTTCTGCCACCCGCAAGCCATGGGCGGGGTGCTGATCCATGTCGTCGAGCGCGACTGACCCCGGCTTGCGGGAGGAGCGCGCGGGCCGCGCGCTGCTGCTGACGCTCGACCGCCCCGCCGCCGGCAATGCGCTGGACGAGGCGACGATCCTGGCCTTGCGCGCGCGGCTCGACCACGCGGCGCGGGACGAGACGCTGAACTGCGTCATCCTTTGCGGCACCGGCCGCTTCTTCTGTGCGGGGGGAGACCTCAAGGCCTATCGCGCGCTGGAGAACGCGGCCGCGCTGGAGCGCGTCTTCGGCGCCGCACGGGCGCTGCTGGACGCGATCGAGGCGCACCCGCTGCCGGTCATCGCCGCCATTGATGGTTATGCGCTGGGCGGGGGGGCGGAGTTGGCGCTCGCCTGTGACCTGCGCGTGGCAGGGGCGGGAGCGGTGCTGGGCTTTCCGCAGCTGCGCCTTGGCATCATTCCCGGCTGGGACGGCACGGAACGCCTCGCGGCCCGGGTCGGCCGCGGCACCGCCATGCGCCTGCTGCTGACGGGCGAGCGCCTCACCGCCGAGGCCGCGCAGGCCATGGGCCTGGTCGAGCTGGTGGCCGAGAATGCACGCGAGGCCGCGCTCCGCCTCGCCGCCGATCTCGAAGCGGCGGCACCCCTCGCCATCCGCGGCGCGAAACAGGCGCTCTCCACGCTTGAACTGCCGCGCGCCGAGGCCCGCAATCTGGCGGCCGGCGTCTTCGCGCGCCTATGGTTCACCGAAGATCACCGCGAGGCCGAACGCGCCTTCGCCGAAAAACGGGAGGCCGTGTTCCATGGCCGATGACAAGCTCCGCATCCTCGGGCGGCCCAATTCCTTCAACGTGCGCAAGCTGCTCTGGCTCTGCGACGAGATCGCCCTGCCCTATGTCCGGGAGGATTGGGGCCGCGGCTATACGCCGACCAGCACGCCGGAATTCCTGCGCCTGAACCCGGTCGCGCAGATCCCAGTGGTGCTGGATGGCGACCTCGTGCTGCGCGAGTCCAACGCCATCATGCGCTATCTCTGCCTCAAGCATGGCGCGGAGTGGATCTATCCTGCCGCGCCGGAGCGGCGCGTGCGCGTCGAGCAATGGCTGGACTGGGTCGCCTATGACCTGACGCATGCCATGCGCGGCGCCTTCCTGGGCGGGCAGTTGCAGGAGGCGCCCTGGAACAATGCCTGGTTCGTCGAGCAGGGGCGGCAGGACTTCACCCATGCCATGGCGCTGCTCGATCGCGAGCTGGCCGCTGGACAGCCCTACCTCTGCGGCGAGGGCTTCACGCTGGCCGACATCCCGATGGGCCTCGTCGTCAACCGCTGGTTCGCGGTGAAGGGCTTCGACAAGCCCGCCTATCCCGCCGTCAGCGCCTATTTCGAACGCCTGTCGCAACGCCCCGCCTATCTGCGCCACGGCCGCAACGGACTGCCTTGACCACCACAACGACAACAAGAACTGGGAGGACACCAAAGATGAGACGGACAATCCTGAAAGGGCTTGCAACGCTCGCTACGCTCGGCTCACTGGCGGCGCCCGCCCTCGCGCAGGCGCCCTTCCCCGAACGCCCGATCCGGCTGATCATCCCCTATGCGCCCGGCGGCGGCACCGATGCCACGATGCGCGTCCTGACCGGCCCGATGGGCGAGATCCTGGGCCAGCCCTTCGTGATCGAGAACCGCACGGCCGGTGCGGGCACCATCGGCGCCGCCATGGTCGCGCAGGCCAGGCCCGATGGCTACACGCTGCTGGCCGACCCCTCGGCGCATGCGCTGAACCACATGCTGATCCGCAACCTGCCCTTCAACTACGAGCGCGACTTCGCGCCCATCGCACGCATGTCGGTCATGCCGCTCATCATGATCGTGCCGGCAAATGAGCGCGCGGCGGACCTCGCCACCTACATCGCGCGCCTGCGCGAGCAGGGCGGCCGCGTCTCCTGGGCGAGTGCCGGCATCGGCACGGCCTCGCATCTCTCAGGCTTCCTCTTCGTGCAGCGCGCGGGGATCGAATCCACACATGTGCCCTATCGCGGCGGCAGCCAGGGCGCGCAGGCGGTGCTGGCGGGCGACACGATGTTCAACTTCGCCACCGCGCCCTCAGCCGTGGGGCTGGTGCAAGGGCGGCAATTGCGGGCGCTCGCCGTCTCCTCCGCCACGCGCATGTCGGTCCTGCCCGATGTGCCGACCGTGGCCGAGGCCGCCTTGCCCGGCTTCGAACTGGTGGAATGGATCGGCCTCTGGGCGCCCACGGGCACGCCGCCCGCCATCCTCGATCGCATCCAGGATGCGGCCCAGCGCACGCTCGCCATGCCCGACATCCGCGCGCGCCTCGCCACGCTGGGCATGGAGGCCGCCTTCCAGCCGCGACCGGAATTCACCCGCTTCCTGACGGAGCAGCGCGCCCTGCTCACGCGCATCGCGACCGATGCCGGGCTGCGCCCCGAATGAGCGGCGCCCTGGACGGACTGCTGGTGCTGGACCTGACGACCTTTCTGTCAGGCCCCTATTGCACGATGATGCTGGGCGATCTCGGCGCCGAGGTCATCAAGGTGGAACGGCCCGAGGGCGACGAGGCGCGGCGCATGCCGCCCTTCGTCGACGGCCGCAGCCAGCCCTTTGCGCTGTGGAACCGCAACAAGCGCAGCATCGCGCTTGACCTGAAGGCGCCGCCCGATGCGGCGCTGCTGTGGCAGTTGGTGAAGCGCGCCGATGTGCTGGTGGAGAATTTCCGCCCCGGCGCGCTGGCCCGCGCCGGCTTTGGTTGGGAGGCGCTGCACGCGGCCAATCCGCGCCTCGTCGTCGCCTCCATCTCCGGCTTCGGCCAGACCGGGCCCTGGGCGCAGCATGGGGGCTTCGACATGATGGCGCAGGGCATGTCGGGCCTCATGGCCGGCAATGGCCCGCCCGATGGCGAGCCCTATCGCCTGCCCGTGGCCATCACCGACCTCACGGCGGGCATGTTCACCACCAGCGCGATCCTCGCCGCCCTCATGGCGCGGCACCGCACCGGCATGGGCCAGCACATTGACCAGTCGCTCTTCGAGGCTGGCCTCGCGCTCGGCGTCTATGAGGCGGCTCATGTCTTCAGCCAGGGCACGCGGCCCGAGCGCATGGGGCAGTTGCATCGCGGCAACTCGCCCTATCGCGTCTTCCAGACGCGGGATGGCTGGATCACGATCGGCGCCAACAAGGACGCCTTCTGGCGCAGCCTCTGCGACATACTGAACCTGCCGGAATTGCCGGCCGATCCGCGCTTCGCCACCAATGCCGACCGCGTGCGGAACAATGACGCGCTGGTGCCGCTGCTGCAGGCCGCCTTCCTGACGCGGGAGAGTGCCCATTGGCTCGCGGCGCTGGGCGGCGCCGGCATCCCGGCCGAGCCGGTGTTGGCCTATGACGAGGCGCTGGCCCACCCGCAGGCGGTGGCACGCGGCGTCAGCGCCGAGATCGCGGACCCGGCGCGCGGCGCGATCCGCACGCTCTCCTCGCCGCTGAAGCTCAAGGGCACGCCGGCTACGCTGCGCGTCCGCGCGCCCGACCTCGACGAGCACGGCGCGGAGATCCGCGCCTGGCTCGCCGAGGGCGGTTGAAGCGGCGCTACCGCGCGAAGACCCAATCATAGGCGCCGCCGGCCCGCTTCAGGCGGCCCGCGGTCGGCGTCGGGAAATGGATCGGCAGCAGCAGCGTGTCGGTCTCGGCCACCTCCTCGAAGACGCGCTTGCGGCTCTCGGCCGCCGCATGCGGGTCCCAGCAGAAGATGGTGGACATGGTCGGGTCGAAGCATTGCAGCTGGTGGTGCATCATGTCGCCCGCGATGATCGCGGTCTGCCCCTTGCTGCTGATCTTCACGCAGACATGGCCGGGCGAATGGCCGGGCGTGAGGATGAGCGAGATGCAGTCATCCAGCGTGAAGCTCTCATCCACCAGCAGCGCCTGGCCGGCCTTGGCGATGGGCTCGCAATTCATCCGCCACACGCCGCCCGCGCCGCCGGCGCGCTCCTTGCCCTCGCGCTCCAGCGCCTCCCACGCGGCGTATTCGCCCTTGTGGAAGATGTACTTCGCATTCGGGAAGGTCGGGACCCATTCGCCGTTGACGAGCTTCGTGTTCCAGCCGCTGTGGTCGATGTGCAGGTGGGTGCAGAAGACGTAGTCGATGTCCGCCGGTGTCAGCCCCTCGGCGGTCAGCGCATCCATCCAGGGCTGCTTCGGGAAGTCCATGGGCGCAGGGTAGCCCTTGTCCTCCCCGGTGCAGGTATCCACCAGGATGACGTGCTGGGCCGTGCGCACCACGAAGGTCTGGTAGGTGATGACCATCTTGCCCGAGGCGCGGTCGAACACCTCCGGCGCCAGCCGCGCGACATCGGCGGCCTTGGCGGCGCTGTCGTAGTTGAGGAAGAAATCCTCCGGCCGCCGCCACGGACCGTCGCGCTCGATGAGGCTGGTGATGGCGACGTCGCCGATCTGCAGGCGCTTCATGTGTGATGCTCCATCTCTTGGACGCGCGCATCCTGAATCGGATCGCGGCCGCGCGCCAGGGCGGGTCAGGCGCCGCCGCGGGCCAGCACGGCGCGGGCCAGCGCGTCAAAGGCGCTGACCGGCAATTCCTCGGCCCGGCGCTCGCCCGCGATGCCGCATTGCTCCAGCAGCGCCTCCGCGCCGCCCAGCGATTTCAACGAGCCGCGCAGCATCTTGCGGCGCTGCCCGAAGGCGGCCGCGGTCACCCGCTCCATCGCGCGGAACAGCTCGGGCGGCGGCTGCTCGGCATGCGGGGTAATCACCACCACGGCGGAATGCACCCGCGGCGGGGGGCGGAAGGCGCCGGGCGGCAGCCGCAGCCCCACCATGCAATCCGCCACCCACTGCGCCAGCACGGCGAGGCGGCCGTAATGCTCGGTCTGCGGCGCGGCGGTGATGCGGAAGGCGACCTCTTCCTGGAACATCAGCGTCAGCCGCTCCCAGGACGCGGCCTCGCGCAGCCAGCCGATGAGCAGCGGCGTGCCGACATTGTAGGGCAGGTTCGCCACCACCTGGCGGGGCGCGGGCAGCTGCGCCACGCCATCGAACTTCATCGCATCCTGGCGCAACACGGTCAGGCGCCCGGGATGCGCCGCCACAACCTCGGCCAGCGCCGCGATGGCGCGCTCATCCAGCTCGACGGCGGTGAGATGCGCGAGCGGCTTGCCCAGAAGCGCGCGGGTCAGCCCGCCCGGGCCCGGCCCCACCTCCAGCACATGCCGCCCCGTGAGGTCGCCGGGCAGCAGCGCGATGCGGGCGCAGAGCGTCTCGTCCAGCAGGAAATGCTGGCCCAGCGCCTTGCGGGCATCCAGGCCATACTTGCCGACGACGCCGGCGAGGGGCGTCAGCCCAAGCTCTTGTTTTGACTCAGACACGCATCTCGATCACGGCACGGCGGCGCAGGTCGCGCTGCAGCTGGCGCGAGAGCAGCTCCACGCGGTCGCGCAGGATCTGCTGGCGCGCGGCGTCCGGCGTGAACTCGTTCATGTTCCGCTGCTCGCGCGAGCAGACCATCAGCAGCAGCACGCCATCGGGCGCGATCACCGGCTGGCTCGGCCGGCCGATCGCCAGGCTCGCCAGCATGCTGCGCAGCGCGGGCGGATTCAGGCCCTCCAGGCGGATCGGGCCCGGATCGGTCGGCCGGTCGCTCGTGCGCGGCAGCGCGTCCACCTGTTCGCAGCCACGCAGCGTCTGGGAGAGGCGCTGGGCGCGCTCCACCACGGCGCGCTGCTGCTCCGTCGGCGCCTGTGGGTCCAGCGGGCGGTCGAAGGGGGTGAAGAGCTGGCGGATGGTCAGCATGGTCGAGAGCTGCGCCGCCGTCCCGCCCTCGCGCCGGGCGCGCAGCGAGACGATCTGGAAGCCGCCGGCCACGCGGATCGGGTTGCTGACCGCGCCGGGCGGCATGCGGGTCACGATGCTGGCAACCTCGGGGTCGAGCTGGTTGACGCCGACCCAGCCGACATCGCCGCCGCCCAGCGCCGTCTGCGCCTGGCTGAACTGCGACGCCACGACCGGGAAGGGCGAGCCGCGGCGGATCTGGCCAATCACCTCATCGGCGAAGCGGCGCACCTCGCCCTCATTCGCGGGGTCATCCACCGGCAGGTAGATCTCGCTGACGAGGTATTCGGCCTGGGCCTCCTGCGCACGGCGGCTGGCGATGGCATCAGCCACCTCCTGCTCGCTGATCTCCGCCAGCGGGCCCAGGGCCTGGCGCAGCAGGCGGCCCCAGCCGATCTGCGCGCGGATCTGGTCGAACAGCACGCGCGGCTGGATGCCCGCATTGCGAAGCTGGTTGCGCATGGCGCCGGGCGGCAGATTGTTGCGGCGCTCGATATCCGCGATGGCCTCGGCGATGTCCGCGTCGGAGACGCCGATGCGGCGGCGCTGGATCTCCTGGATGCGCAGCCGCTCATCCACGGCGAGGCGCAGCACCTGCGGCTGCAGCCGGCCCAGGATCTCGGGCGCGACGCCCATGCCGACATTGAGCGCGAAGAGGCGGGAGCGGGAGGTGACCTCGGCCTGGGTGATCGGGTCCCCGTTCACGACGGCCAGGATGCGGTTGCCGGTCTGCGGGGCGGGCGCCTCGGGCGCGCCGGCCGGTCGCGGCTGGGCGAAAGCCATGGGCGCCACGGCGACGGCGAGGAAGAGCGCCATCCCGAACGGGAGCAACCCCTGGGGGACCAACCCCTGGGGGAGCAGGCCCGACGGGAGCAACCTGGAGGCGATTCGGGAACGGGTGCGGGTCATGATCCCCTGTCTTAAAGCAGAACCGCCCCGGCCGGAAACCGGGCCTCAAATGGCCCGGAAGAAGTAGTCGCCCACGGTCTTGAAGCCGAGCCGGACCAGGAAGACGGTGTTGCCCATGAAGGGCTCGCCCGTCGTCGAGTTGCGGGCATAGCGGCGGAGGAAGCGGCCCTCGATGATGAAGCACTCGTCCTCGTAGCCGAAATTGGCGATGACCATCGCCGGCGTGTCGGCCACCACGTCGTAGCGGAGCGAGCCGGCGGCCCGCCAGACGCCGCCCGCCGCCGTCCGGTACTGCACCGAGGCGCCGACCAGCACCTCGTTGCGGCCGGTGCTGCTGGTGAATTGCGGCAGGCGGTTGTTGAAAAGGTAGCCGCCGTTGAGCGAGAGGTTGCTCAGAGCCCCCACGCGCCCAAGGTTGAAATTCGCCACCGCGTCGGTCGCGCGGTGCTGGAAGCTCTCGCTGTCGAAGCGGTTGCGGGCGATCAGGTCCACCCAGGAGACCGGCGTCCAGGTGGAGCGCGTCACCCAGTCGGAGGCGCGGTCGTTCAGGCCGGTGTTGAGCGGGAAGGTGGTGGATTGCGTGGTGCGGAAGGAGCGGCCGACCACGGCCTCCACGCGGCCGCCATTCACGAAGTCCCAGCTGCCGCGCAGCGCCAGGTCGGCGCGCGTGGTGCCCTCCATGCGGTCCCGGCCGGTGTAGCGGCTGAGCTGGAAGAGGTTCGCCTCGGTGAACTCGAAATCCAGCGCATCCTCGTTCGGGAAGCGCAGCTGCCGGCCGAGATGCGGGCCGGTGACGAGCTGCACCCGCGGCTCAATCATCTGCGTGCCCCATTCCCCGGCGGAGCGGATGAAGGGCATGCGCCAATCGGCCGCGATGCGGATATTGCCGTTGGCATGGATGCCATTGGCCTCGGGCAGCGGGTTGAAGCCATTGTTCTGCTGGTTGCCGGCATAGTAGCCGGTGCCGTCGAACTGGCTGCGGAAGGTGATGATGTCGCCGAAGGCGCCCTGCACCGGCCGCTCCCAGCTGACGCGGCTGGCGAGGCGCTGGCTGAAGGTGCCGGTCGGGCGCGTCAGGCCGAGGACGCCCACATCGGACGTGATGTAGCCGCCCAGGAACTGCTTGCGGGGGGCATGCTCGTAGATGCCGTTCGGGCCGACGAAGGGGATGGTCGAAAGATCATCGGCCGTGTTGAGGCCCTGGTAGTAGCGCACATCCAGGCGGGCATAAGCCTCGGTGCCCCAGAAGCCCTCGACGTAGGCGGTGCTGGTGAGGACGCGGCGATACTCGAACTTGTAGGTGCGGAGGTAGCTGTCGCTCGAGGCGTAGTTGCCGTCGAAGCCAATGCGCCAATTCTCGTTGATGGCGAACCGCCCGCGCGAGAAAAAATGCCCGTTGATGCCGGGTGAGCCAGTGCCGCCCGCCGCCGCGCGCTCGGCCTGCTCCTGGTTCATGTAGCCGATCGAACCCTGCATCTGCAGTTCGCCGTTGTTGAAGCGGCGGCGGTATTCGAGGGCGAGGTTGGGTGGCGCCAGCGTGCCGATGGTGGGCGTGACCAGCAGGTCCTGCGTCTCGTCGATCGCCCAGAAATACGGCGTCTGGGTGAAGGCACCGAGGAAGCGCGTGTAGCCGTTGGTCGGGAAGAGGAAGCCCGAGGCGCGCGGCGTCTGCGGATCGGGATGGGAGAGAAAGGGCGTGTAGAAGAGCGGGATGCCGCCGATCTGGACCGTGGCGTCGCGGTAGGAGATGCGCTGGGATTCACGGTCCTGCGTGGCCGTGCGGGCGCGCATCTGCCACAGCGGCGGGCGCGTCGGGTCGGCCTCGCAGAGGTTGCAGGAGGAATAGACCGGGCGCGCGATCTCGGTAACGGTGCCGTCCGTCCGGCGCGCGCCATTGCCGGCGAGGCGGGCATTCTGCGCGAGGCGGGCGCGGATCTCGGTCAGCACGCCGTCGCGGAAGCCGTCACCCAGTTCAGCCTCTTCGGCGTAGAAGACCTGCCCGTCCGCCTCGATGATCTGCACATTGCCCTGCAGCAGGGCGACCCGGGTGTTGCGGTCATAGGTGAAGCTGTCGGCCCGCAGGAACCGCCCGCCCTGCCAGGCTTCGACGCGGCCGCGTGCCACCACGCGCTCCCTCTCGCGGTCATACTCGACCTCCTCGGCGGAGAAGGTGACGGGGCCGTCCGTGCGGTTGTCCACCACCGGCGTCGCCCCGGCTGGGCCGGCGGGCGCGGACGCGGCCGGGCTGGAGAGCAGACTCGGCAGCGTCTCCCGCGCCATCTGCGAGTCCACGAAGCCCATGGGCGCGAAGGTCTGCGAGGCGGGGTCGAAGGCGGGTGCGATCTGCGCGCTGGCCGGCAGCAGCAGCTCGACCGGCGCCAGGAGGATGGCGAGGGCCAGGCAGCGCCAGAGGCGCGGGCTCGGGCGCAGGCCGAGGCGGCGCGCCTGGGCGCGGCGGATCAGGCGCCGGGCGAAGCGCGGCAGGGGCCGTGGCGGCCCCAAGGGGGGAACCACGGGAGGAAGCAGCGGCGTGGGGGGCAAGGCGTTCACCCATCCTCCAGATGCAGCAAGAGGGCCAGGGCCAGCAGCAGCCCGGTGGCCGTGGGCGCCCAGGCGGCGAGCCAGACCGGCAGTGTGCCGGATTCCCCGAACTCGCCGGTGATGCGATCGAGCACGAACAGCCCGAAGCCGGCAGCGACGCCGGCCGCGATGGTCTGCGCCACGCCGCCACGCCGGCTGTTGCGCATGGAGAAGCCCGCGGCCAGCAGGGCCATGGTGATCGCCAGCACCGGCGTGCTCAGCATGGATTGGAATTGCAGCCGGTGCCGCAAGGCCGAGAAGCCGGCCTGCTCCAGGATCGCGATGAAATCAGGCAGCGCCCAGAAGGAGAGCGTGTCTGGCGAGGCGAAGCTGTTCTCGATCCGGTCGGGCGTCAGGTCGGTGGGCAGCACGAAACGGGCCGGCGGGCGCGGCAGGCGGTCACCGCCGAAGATGGTCGCTTCCTCCACCTCCCAGCGGCCAGGGCGCAGCGTGGCGCGCGGCGCCTCGATCCGCGCCATGGCCGAACCGCCGGCCGAGATGCGCCAGATGGTCACCTCGGTCAGGCTGAAATCGGCGAGCCGGTCGGTGCCGAGCAGCCGGGCCGGCCGGCCGGAAATGACCGCGACGCCGCCCGGCTCCAGCCCGGAATCGCCCTGCCGCAGCCAGAGACGCCCGCCGGCCAGCGCCGTAACGCCACCCCCCGCGCGCAGATAGGAGGCATCAAGCCGCTCCGCCCGCGCCAGCATGGCCGAGGAGATGGGCGAGACGGCCATGATCGCGATCAGGCCGAAGCCGAGCGCGACGGCCAGCGGCCCGGACAGGAAGCCCCAGGCCGAGATGCCGGCCGCGCGCGCCACGATCAGCTCGGAGGAGCGGGTGAGGCGCCAGAAGGCGAGCAGCCCCCCCAACAGGATGGCGAAGGGCATGATCTGCAGGCCGACGAACGGCATCCGCAGCCCGGCGATGGAGGCGACCAGCGCGAAGCCCGCATCGGGGCGTGTCGCGGCGCGGCGCAGCAGCTCGATGAAGTCAAACATCGAGACGAGCAGCGTCAGCGCCAGCAGCATGCCCGCGGTGGCCGCCAGGAAGCGGCGCGCGACATAGAAGGTGAGCGTCTTCGCGACGATCATCGGGCGAAGCCCCGCATCTGGTCCGGCAGGCCGGGCATGCCCGAAATCACCCAGGCGGAGGCGAAGCCGGGCAGCAGGGCGTGCAGCCAGATCAAGGGGATCAGCGCGCTCTGCCGGGCCGCCAGATTGCCGATGGAGAGGCCGAGCGCCAGCAGCCCCACCATCAGCAGGCTGCCGATGAAGAGGTTGATGCCGCCGCCGAAGCGCCGGAACTGGCCGGACAGCGCCACGGCGAGCGCCAGCAGCGCGAAGGTGACGGCGGTGAGCGGACCGGTGAGACGCTGGTGCGCCTCGGCCAGGAAGCGCCGGCGATCGCGCACCGAGACACCTTCCTCCGGATTCAGCAGCTCGCCCATCGTGCGCTCCTGCGCGTTCCGGAAGCGCTGCCCCTCGCTGCGGTTGGCCCGCGCGAGGTCGAGGCTGTTCTCCTGGAAGGTCAGCACGGTGAGCCGCAGGGTGCTGCTGCCATCCGGCTGCATCACGCGCTCCACCTGCTGGCGCTGGCCGTTGAACAGCGTGACGCGCGGCCCCTGCGGGGTGGAGACGATGCGCCCGCTCTCGGCCAGGATGGTGACGGGCGCGCCGCGCTCCCGCGAGTCATGCACCAGGATGCCGTAGAGCGTGCCGCTCGAATCCCGGTCCCGGGCATAGACCGTCAATTCCTCGCCCACGGAGCTGAACACGCCCTCCTGCAACAGCAGGCCCGCCATCTGGTTGCGGATCTCGAACTGCCATTCGCGGAAGGCCTGGTGGGAGGCGGGGGTGAGCCAGAGGTTCAGAATGAAGCAGATGCCCATGGCGCCCATCGCCACCAGCAGGGCCGGGCGGGCGAGTTGCCACTGGCTCAGGCCGGCGGCGCGCATCACCACCAGCTCCCGGTCCGAGGCCAGGCGAACATAGGTGAAGAGGGTGACCACGAAGGTGGTGATGGGCAGGATCACGCCGAAGAAGCTCGGCAGCAGCAGGCCGGTCAGCTCCAGGAAGACCCAGATGGACAGGCCGCGGTCCAGCACCAGCTCGATGAAGCGCAGCGACTGGGTGAGCCAGACCAGCGCCGCCAGCCCCACCGTCACCGCCAGCAACGACAGGGCGAGCTGCCGCATGATGTAGAGGTCAATGCGCTTCATATGGGCGCGGTCTTACCAGCCCATGGCGGGAAGGTCACGCATCGGGAAGCAGCTTGCCGGGGTTCATGAGGCCGCGCGGGTCCAGCGCCGCCTTGATCCGGCGCATCGCGTCCAATTCGGCGCCACCCCGCCAGGATTCCATCATGTCCGTCTTGAGGCGGCCGATGCCGTGCTCGGCGCTGAAACTGCCGCCGAGGTCGCGCACCACCTCGTTCACCACATCCATGATGTCATGGCTGCGGGCCAGGAAATCGCTGGCCGACATGCCCTCGGGCTGGGCCAGGTTCATGTGGATGTTGCCATCGCCCATATGGCCGAAGGGCACGGGGCGGCTGCCGGGGATGAGGGCGCGGCAAGCGTCGGATGCCCGGCGGATCAGTTCCGGCACGGCCGAGACCGGCACGGAGACATCATTCTTTACACTGGCGCCGGCGCGCTTCTGCGCCTCCGGGTGCTCCTCGCGCAGGCGCCAGATGGCGGCGCGCTGGGCCTCGGATTCGGCCAGCGCCGCGTCCTCCACCTCGCCGGCCTCCATCGCGGCCTCCAGAACGGTCTCCATCAGGCCGCGCAGCCCCGCCCCCTCGCGCGAGGCGGAGAGGTCGACGAGGACGTAGTGGTCCGCGCGGGCCGAGAGCGGCAGCGTGGCCCCCTCGATGGTGGAGAGCACCATCCCCATGCCGATGCCGGACATGTATTCGAAGGCCCGCACCGCGCCCTCATCGGCCGTGCGGAAGCGGCGGAAAAGGGCCAGGGCCGCATCCTCCGAGGGCACGGCGCAGAGGGCCGTCGCCGTCTCGCGCGCGGCGGGGAAGAGGCGCAGCACGGCGGCGGTGATGATGCCGAGCGTGCCCTCGGCGCCGACGAAGAGGTGCCGCAGCGCGTAGCCCGTGTTGTCCTTGCGCAGCCGGCGCAGGCCATGGATCACGCTGCCATCGGGCAGCACGACCTCGAGCCCCAGCATCAGCTCGCGCGCGTTGCCGTAGCGCACCGTGGTGTTGCCGCCGGCATTGGTAGAGAGCAGCCCGCCGATCATTGCCGTGCCCTCGGCGCCGAGGCTCAAGGGGAAGAGCACGCCATGTTCCGCCGCCACCTGCTGGGCGCGGGCCAGGACCAGGCCGGCCTCGACCGTCATGGTCATGTCGGCCGTATCCACCTCGCGCACGCGGTTCATGCGGGCGAGGCTGAGAACCACCTGGCGCGGCCGCGCCTCGGGCGTGGCGCCGCCCACCATGGAGGTGTTGCCGCCCTGCGGGATGATGGCGATGCCCTGCTGGGCGCAAAGCTTTACGCAAGCCGCGACCTCCGCCGTGCTGGCCGGGCGCAGCACCGCCATCGCCTCGCCTTGGTAGAGGCCGCGCCAGTCGCTGAGATGCGGCGCGATGTCGCCCGGCTCCGCCAGCACGCCGGCAGGGCCGAGGATGTCGCGGAAGGCCGTGATCAGGGAGGGGTCGGCGGCAGGGGGGGCGTGGTCGGGCATGCGGGTTTATAGCGGCGCCGCGGGGCATCTCCAGAGACCCGCGCGGGCCGCCACGCATCTTTTCATGCCCTGGGGCCGGCCATACCAAAAAAACGACCGAATGTGATTTTGCACACGCGACATAGCTGCTATATTCTTTAGCAACGCGTTTCATTTATGGAACTTCTCTCATGGCGCCCGGAAAATTCCTGTCCAGCCTTCTGGTCATCGTGATCTGCTCGGCCGGCGGTTTCGGGCTGATGCACTGGCTGCAGGGCGCGCCGACGCCGGTCGCGGTCGCCACCACGACCACCACCACCACGGCCGGCCCCGTCATCAACCGGCTGAGCGGGTGCCAGGGCTTCAACCAATCCATCGATGAAGAGATCGCCCGCCAGAACCGGATCGGGCATAGCCACAATTCCGTCCGCCTCGCCGCGCTGAAGCGCGATTGCTCGGGCGAGGACCAGGAGCATTACCGGGTGATGCCGCGCTGAAGGCCGGACCGGACGGCGACGCCCCTCCGCACGCGATCCCCGCCTAAATCTCCACTCTCGCGGCTCCGCCGCGCGCATTACTCCCGCGGCTCCGCCGCGCGCCTTATTCCCGCGGCTCCGCCGCGCGCCTTACTCCCGCGGCTCCGCCGCGCGCCTTACTCCCGCGGCTCCGCCGCGCGGGCCAACCGGTCGCGGATGGCCGGCCCCAGCCCGTCCCCCGGTACAGGCATGGCCGCGATGCCCCTGAGCCCCGGCCGGTCCAGCGCGCGCAGCCCGGCGAAGAGTCGGGCGGCCGCCTCGCGCAGGTCCCGGCCCGCTGACAACTGGTAGGTCACCGCCGCACCGGGCAAGGGCGGGCCAAAGGCCAGCAGCGCCTCATCCGCCGATACCTCGCGCGCATCGAGACGCAGCGGCAGCGTGGGCGCGTAGTGGGAGAGCAGCATGCCCGGGCTCCGCAGCGTCGGCTGCGGCCCGGCATGCCGCGGCAGCGGCCGCCCGACCGGGCCGATCACCGCCTCGATCGCCTCCACCGGCACGCCACCCGGCCGCAGCAGCGCCGCGCCGCCCCCAGCCAGATCCAGCACGGTGGATTCCACGCCCACCGCGCATTCGCCCCCCTCCAGCACCGCTGCGATCCGGCCGGACAATTCCTCCATGACATGGGCGGAGGTGGTCGGACTGACGCGCCCCGAGCGATTGGCCGAGGGCGCGGCGATGGGCGTGGCCGTGGCCCGCAGCAGGGCCAACGCGCCCGCATGCGCCGGCACGCGCACGGCCAGCGTGTCCAGCCCGGCGCCAGCCAGGAGGTCGATCCGGCAATCGGCCCGGCGCGGCAGCACCAGCGTCAACGGCCCCGGCCAGAAGGCGGCGGCGAGCGCGCGGGCCCGGTCATCGGCCCGCACCTCGGCCCAGGCGGCCTCGGCCTCGGCGAAGTGGCAGATCAGCGGGTTGAAATGCGGGCGGCCCTTCGCCTCGAAGATGCCGGCCACCGCCTGGCCGTTCCGCGCATCCGCGCCGAGGCCATAGACCGTCTCCGTCGCGAAGGCGACGAGCGCGCCCGCGCGCAGCAGCGCCGCCGCATCCAGCGGGTCGTCAAGCAGCGCGGTCATGCCGCGCCCCAGGCGACGAAGCCCGGATTACGGAAGCCGGGCTTGCCGTAGCGCAGCGGCTGGCCCGCCGCATCCACCACGCGGCCACCCGCCGCCTCCAGCACCGCCTGCCCGGCCGCCGTGTCCCATTCCATGATGCCGGAGGCGAGGCGCGGCATCAGATCGGCCCGGCCCTCCGCGATCCAGGCGAATTTCAGCGCGGAACCCATGCGTGTCGTCTCGCGCACCGGCCAGTCGCGGCAGAAGGCCTCGGTCGCCGCGGCGTCGCGGTGGGAGCGGCTGTCGAGCACGTGCAGCCCCTCGGCCGGGGGCCGGCGCGCCTGGATCGCACGGCGCGCGCCCGCTTCCTCGGCCCAGGCGCCCTCGCCCACGATGCCGGCGTAAACGCTGCTCCGCCCCGGCGCGCCCAGCACGCCCAGCACGGGCCGCCCGGCCTCGATCAGCGCGATGCAGGTCACGTATTCGTCGCGTCCGGCGGCGAATTCGCGGGTGCCGTCCAGCGGGTCCACCAGCCAGAACCGATCGCCCACCTCCGGCACCTCGCCGGCCGCGAAGGCTTCCTCGGCCACCACCGGGATCTCAGGCATGGCGCCGCGCAGCCCCTCGGTGATGATGCCCTCGGCCAGGCGGTCGGCGGCGGTGACGGGGCTGGCATCGCCCTTGCGCTCGATGGCGAAGCCGGCCCGGCGCACCGCCTCGATCGCATCGCCCGCCGCGCGCGCGAGGCGCACGGCCAGCTCCAGGAGTTCGGCGTGGGTCATGCGGCTGGTCTATCCACCCGGCCGGGATGACGCAATGCGAGGCAGCCCCTATCCTATGGGGAACCCTCTGACCGGAACCGATCCCCCATGCTCGACATCGCCTTCGCCAAGCCCGCGCTGCCGAAAGCCGGCGCGCTCGTCCTGCCCATCGCCGAGGGGGCGGCCCTCAGCGGCCTCGCCGCCACGCTGGATGCGGCGATGGAGGGCGGCCTTGCCCGCGCGCTGGAGGCGGCGGGCTTCAAGGGCAAGAAGGGCCAGTCCGCCACGCTCTGGGCGCCGCATGGCGGCATCACCAAGCTTGTGGCGCTCGGCCTGGGCGAGAGCCCGGATGCCGAGAAGCTCGGCGGCAGCCTCGTGCCCCTCGTCTCGGGCGAGGCGGCGGCGATGGTGGCGGCCGATGGCCTCAGCGCCGAGCAGGCGGCGAGCCTCGCCATGGGTGCGGCGCTGCGCGCCTATCGCTTCGACCGCTACCGCACGACCGAGAAGGCCGAGGACAAGCCGAAGCTCGCCAAGCTCACCATCGGGACCGGCGAGGCGGCCGCCGCGAAGACGGCCTTCGCGCCGATGAAGGCCGTGGTGGAGGGCGTCTTCCTCACGCGCGACCTGGTCTCTGAGCCCGGCAACATTCTCCACCCCGCGGAATTCGCCGATCGCCTGAAGGGGCTCGAGAAGCTCGGCCTCGGCATCGAAGTGCTGGGCCCGAAGGAGATGAAGAAGCTCGGCTTCGGCGCGCTGCTGGGCGTGGCCCAGGGCTCCATCAACGAGCCGCGCATGGTGGTGATGAAGTGGAACGGCTCCGGCAAGCGGAAGATGGACAAGCCGCTCTGCTTCATCGGCAAGGGCGTCACCTTCGACACGGGCGGTATCTCCATCAAGCCCGCCGGCGGCATGGAGGACATGAAGTGGGACATGGCCGGCGCGGGCACCGTCGCCGGGCTGATGGCCGCCCTTGCCGGACGGAAGGCGAAGGCGGATGTGATCGGCATCGTCGGCCTCGTCGAGAACATGCCGGGCCACAACGCGCAGCGCCCGGGTGACGTGGTGACCAGCGCCTCGGGCCAGACCATCGAGGTCATCAACACCGACGCCGAGGGCCGCCTCGTCCTCGCCGACGTGATCCATTACGCGATCCAGAAGTTCGACCCGGCCTTCATGGTGGACCTCGCCACGCTGACCGGCGCCATCATCGTGGCGCTGGGCCATGAGCATGCGGGCCTGTTCGCGAATGACGAGGAACTGGCGGCGCGCATCATCGCCGCCGGCAATGCGGTGGGCGAGGCCGCCTGGCGCATGCCGCTGGGCGATGCCTATGACAAGCAGATCAAGTCCGACATCGCCGACATGAAGAATGTGGGCGGCGGCCGCGCCGGCGGCTCGATCACGGCGGCCTGCTTCATCCAGCGCTTCGTGCAGGGCAAGCCCTGGGCGCATCTCGACATCGCCGGCACGGCCTGGAGCAGCAAGGACAGCCCGACCATCCCGAAGGGCGCCACCGCCTATGGCGTGCGCATGCTCGATCGCCTGGTGGCGGAGCATTACGAAGGCTGAGCGGTGCTGAAGATCCGGCGCGCGCCCTCACGCGGGGCGCTGCGGCTGCGCCCGGTCCCGGAGGGTGATCACCCTTCGGGCTTCCGCGGCCGGCCGGGCGAGGTTCTGCAGTTCTCTCCCGAGGAACGCTGGGTCGGCGCTGGCAGCGCCTCCTCCCCGCATGAATGGGAACGCGTCGGCGCCGCCTGCATCGCGGCGGCCGGCGAGACGGCGCGCGTGGCGCTGGATGCGCGGGGACTCTCCGCGCCCTGCGCCGTCTCACTGGCGACGGGCGCCCTGCTGCGCGCCTGGCGCTTCGACCGACTGAGGGCAGCGAGGCGGCCACGCCGGATCGAGCTGCTGGTGGATGACCCATCGCTCCTGGACGAGCCCTGGGCCCGCGCCGAGGCGGCGCTGGCCGGTGCGGCCTTCGCGCGCGAACTGGTGGCGGAGCCCGGCAACCACCTGACACCGGGCGCCTTCGCCAAGCGCCTCCGCGCGCTGCGGAAGGAGGGGCTGGAGGTCGCGGTGCTCGGCCGCAAGGCGCTGCGGCGGCTGGGTGCCGGTGGGCTGCTCGCCGTGGGCCAGGGCAGCGCGCATCCGCCGCGCATGGTCCTGCTGCGCTGGAAGGGCGGCTTCAAGGCGCCGCCCGTCGCCTTCATCGGCAAGGGCATCTGCTTCGACACGGGCGGCATCTCCATCAAGGGTGCCGCGGGCATGGAGGCGATGCGCGCCGACATGGCCGGGGCGGCCGCCTGCGCGGGCGCGATGCTGGCCCTCGCCCGCCGCCGCTCCCCCTGCCCCGCCGTCGCCGTGCTCGCCATCGCGGAGAATGCGACGAGCGGCATGGCCTACCGCCCGGGCGACGTGCTGCAGATGATGAGCGGCCGCACCGTGGAAGTCGTGGACACGGATGCCGAGGGCCGCCTGGTGCTGGCCGATGCGCTGCACCTTGCCGCGCGCCGCTTCCGCCCGCAGGCGCTGCTCGACCTTGCCACGCTCACCGGCAGCGTGGTGACGGCGCTGGGCCATCATCGCGCCGGGCTCTTCGGCAATGACGCGGCGCTGGGCGCCGCGGTCACGGCGGCGGGCGAGGTGGTGGGCGAACGCCTCTGGCCCCTGCCCATCGGCGAGCGCCACCGCGAGGATCTGAAGAGCGACATCGCCGACCTCAAGCAATGCGTGCCGGCCGGGCGCGGGCCGCAGCCCGATGCCTCGCACGCCGCGGCCTTCCTGCGCGAATTCGTGGGCGCATTGCCGTGGGCGCATCTGGACATCGCGGGCGTCGACCTGGCGGAGACGGCGGAATGCCTGGCAGCGAAGGGCACGCCCACAGGCTTCGGCGTGCGCCTGCTGGACGCGCTGGTCGAGCGCCACTTCGAGGACCCGCATCGGCTATGATGCACAGCAAGGACAGGAACGGATGATGCAGGCCATCTGGTATGAGGCGACGGGCCCCGCGCGCGCGGTGCTGGTGCATGGCGAGATGCCGCGCCCCGAGCCGGCGCCGGGCGAGGTGCTGGTGCGCGTCCATGCCTCCGGCGTGAACCCTTCGGATTGCAAGGCGCGCGGCGGCTCTCGCCCCATGTCGGCACCGCGCGTCATCCCGCACAGCGACGGCGCGGGCGTGATCGCCGCCGTGGGCGCGGGCGTGGATGCGACCCGTGTGGGTCAGCGCGTCTGGCTCTGGAACGGGCAGTGGAAGCGGCCCTTCGGCACCGCGGCGGAATACATCGCGCTCCCCGCCGCCCAGGCCGTGCCCCTGCCGGAGAATGTGAGCTTCGCCGAGGGCGCCTGCCTCGGCATCCCGGCGCTGACGGCGCTGCGCGCCGTGATGGTGGATGGCGGCGTGATCGGCCAGTCCGTGCTGGTCGCGGGCGGTGCCGGCGCCGTCGGCCATTACGCGATCCAGTTCGCGAGGCGGCTGGGGGCGAAGCAGGTGATCGCGACCGTGAGCTCCGCCGCCAAGGCCGCGCATGCGATGGCGGCCGGCGCCGATGCCGTGATCAACTACCGCGCCGAGGATGTCGCCGCGCGTGTCCAGGAACTGACGGGCGGGCGCGGCGTGGACCGCGTGATCGAGGTGGACCTCGCCGCAAATGCCGCGCTGCTGCCGCGCATCGTGAAGCAGGACGGCCTCTGCGTGACCTACGGCTCGGGCGCGGCCGAGATCACGCTCGGCTTCTTCCCGATGATCCTCTGCGGTGCGGCGATCCGTTTCTTCATCGTCTATGAGTTGAGCGCCGAGGCGCGGGCGGAATGCGAGGCGGTGCTGGACAAGCTGCTGCGCGATGGCGGGCTGCAGCACGCCATCGCCGCGACCATGCCGCTCGCCCAATGCGCCGCCGCACATGACAAGGTGATGGATGGCACGGCGATGGGAAACATCGTGCTCACGGTGCCATGACCGAGATCGGCTTCTACCACCTCACGCGCAGCACGCTGGAGCAGGCCCTGCCGCGCCTGCTCGGCCGTGTGCTCGCCTTGCAGCAGCGCGCCCTGGTGCTCTGCGCCAGCGAGGAACGGTTGAAGTCGCTCGACGACGCGCTCTGGACCTGCCCGGAGCCCGACTGGCTGCCGCATGGCACGCGGGACGGCGCGGTGCAGCCCATCTTCCTGACGCTGGCCGATGCGCCACCGCCCAATGGCGCGCAGCACCTGTTCCTGACCGAAGGCAGCGAGAGCGTGCATCTGCCGCTCTATGCCCGCGCCTTCGACCTGTTCGACGGCGGAGACGAGAACGCCGTGGCCGCCGCGCGCCGCCGCTGGAGCGCGGCGAAGGCGGCGGGGCACGCGCTCACCTATTGGCAGCAGGGCGAGCGCGGCTGGGAGAAGAAGGCGTAGCCGCCGCTACTCCATCACGATTCCGGTCAGCGTCGCCATGTCCTGCCAGCGGCGCACCTCGGCCTGCTGGAATTCGGCGAAGGCGGCCGGGCCCATGGGCGCCGCGTTCAGCCCGGCCTGCGTCGCGCGCTCGGCCGTCTCGGGCTGGGCCAATGCGGCCAGGAAGGCCTCGGAGAGGCGCGTGACGCGCGCCGCATCCACTCCGCGCGGCGCGAAGAGGCCGAACCAGGCATCCACCGCCATGAAGGGCACGCCGGCCTCGGCCGTCGTCGGCAGGTCCGGGAAGCCCGGCACGCGCTGCGTCGCGCCGATGGAGAGCGCGCGCAGCCGCCCCTCGCGCACCAGCGAGACCACGCCGGGCCAGGTCGAGACATAGAAATCCACGACGCCCGCCACCGTGTCCTGCGTGGCGGGGCCGCCGCCGCGATAGGGCACATGCACCGCATCCATGCCCGAGCGCCGCACGAAGGTCTCCGCGATCACATGGCTGGCCGAGCCCGCCTGGGATGAGGCGTAGGAGACGCGCCGCCCGCCGCGCCCCATTTCGATCAGCCCGGCCATGTTGCGGGCGTGCGAATTGGCCGGCACCACCGTCGCGTGGTGCACGGTGGCGAGCCGCGCCACGGGTGTGAAGCTCTCGATCACATTGTAGGGCAGGTTGCGCGCCATCCATTGGTTGGAGGCATGCGTCTGGTTGTGGCCGAGGATGATGGTGTTGCCATCCGCCGCGGCGCGCGCCGCCGCCTCGGTGCCGATGATGCCGCCCGCGCCGCCGCGATTGTCCACGACGATGGCCTGCCCCAGCGCAGCGCCCGCACGCTCGATGAGGATGCGGGCCAGGATGTCGGTGCTGCCACCCGGCGGGGCGGGGACGATCAGGCGCAAGGGCTGGGTCTGCGCGCGCGCAATGGCGGGGGCAGCCAGGATGCTGGCGATCAGGAGACGGCGGTGCATGGTGTTTCCTCCGGCAAGGAGGGCGTTCTACCGCAAGCCGGCGCTCAGGCGAAGGCGGCTTCCGCGCGGGCCGGCAGCGCGCCATGCGCCACCGCCTCGCCCAGCAGCAGCAGCACCGGGCCATCCCCCGCCCAGCCAGGCGCGCGCGCCACGATCTCGGTCAGCGTGCCGCGCAATTCCCGCTGGCGGGGCGAGCCGCCGCGCTCGATCAGCGCGGCGGGCGTGCCAGGGTCGAAGCCCTCGCGCGCCAACCCGTCGCGCAGTTGCGGCAGGGTGGTAAGGCCCATGTAGATGGCGAGCGTCTGCCCCGGCCGGGCCAGCGCCGCGAAGTCCAGGTCAAGCCGCCCCTCGCGCGTATGGCCGGTGACGAAGGTGAGCATGCGGGCGGCGTCCCGATGCGTGAGCGGGATGCCGGCCTGGGCGGCGCAACCCAGCGCGGCGGTGACGCCGGGCACCACCTCGAAGGGAATCCCGGCCTCGGCCAGCGCCTGCGCCTCCTCCCCGCCACGGCCGAAGATGAAGGGATCGCCGCCCTTGAGGCGCACCACGCGCAGCCCCTCGCGTGCCAGCTCGACGAGGAGCGTGTTGATGCCCTCCTGGGGCACGCAATGCAGCGCGCGCTTCTTGCCGACGAAGATGCGCCGCGCGTCGCGTCGCGCAAGGTCGAGCACCTCCTCGCTCACCAGCCGGTCATGCACGATCACATCCGCCTCGCCCAGCGCGCGCAACGCGCGCAGCGTCAGCAGGTCCGCGGCACCCGGCCCGGCGCCGACGAGCTGCACGAAGCCGCGCGGCGCGGCCTCGGCCTGCTCCAGCAGCCGGGCGAAGGCGGCCTCCGCCTCCGCCTGCCGGCCGCCCAGCGCGAGATCGGCCGGGGTGCCGGTCAGCGCGCGTTCCAGGAAGGCGCGGCGCGCGGGCAGGCTCGGGATGCGGGCGCGCACGGCCGCCTGGAACGTCGCGCCAAGCGCCGCAACGCGCCCGAGCAGGGGCGGCAGCACCGCCTCGATCTTCTGGCGGATCAGCCGCGCCAGAACCGGGGCCGCGCCACCGGTCGAGACGCCGATGGTGATCCCCTCCCGCGTGATGATGGCGGGCGTGATGAAGGAGCAGAATTCCGGCCGGTCCACGACGTTCACGGGAATCCCGCGCGCGAGGCAGGCGCGGTGCAGCGCAGCGAGATCCTCCTCCGGCGCGCCGGCCGCCACGGCCAGCGCGCAGCCCTCCAGCAGGGCCGGATCAAAACGCGTGGCCTCGCGCGCTTCCGCACCGGCGGCACGCAGCAGCGCAGCCTTGGCCTCCAGCGCCTCGCCGGCGCCGAGCAACAGGACGATGCGCCCCTGCAGGTCGAGGAAAGCGGGGAAGTGGCGCATCAGGCGGGCGCCAACGCCAGCAGGGCCGCGAGCTCCGGCTTGCAGCTGCCGCAGCCCGTGCCGGCGCAGGTGGCCGCACCGATCGCCGCCACATCGCCCGCACCCGCCTCGATCGCGGCGCGGATGGTGGTCGCACTCACCCCGTGGCAGGCGCAGAGCGTGGGCGAGGGCGGCGGACCATCGGGCAGCATGCCGGCCAGCAGCGCGTGCCGCGCCGCACTGCCGATCCGCGCCTCGGCGAAGAGGGAGATCAGCCATTCGCGCGGCGGCAGCACATGGTTGGGGCCGAGGAACAGCACGGCGATGAGATGACCATCGCGCAGCCAGGCGGCGCGATGCTCGCCCGTCGCCTCGGCGTGGAGCGCGATGGTGGGCGGCCCCTCGCCCAGCGCCTCGGCCAGCCGCGCGAAGGGGATGGCATCCTGCCCCGCCATCTCGTGCCGGAATACGCCCTCGGCCGCGGGAGCGAGGGCGCACCAATCGGCAAGCGCTGCGCCGAGCGGCCGGCGGGCCAGCAGCACGCCGTGCCAGGTAGCCGCGAAGGGCGTGAGCGTGACGGGCGTGTGCTTCAGCTCGGGCTGGCCGCTCACCGGATCGGTCGCGGGGGTGACGGCCGCGTTGATGCGGCCGCACGGCGAGAGCTGGTCGGTCCAGTGCATGGGCGCGAAGCAGGCGCCGCGCGGCGTCGCCGCATCCAGCGCGAGGCGGAGCACCGCCTCGCCCCACGCGCTCGCCACACGCACGAGGCCGCCTTCGGCGAGGTCCGCGGCATCGGCGGGATTCACGGTCAGCACCGGCTCATGCGCGTGCTGCATCAGGCGCGGCACGCGGCCGGTGCGCGTCATGGTGTGCCACTGGTCCCGCAGGCGGCCGGTCAGCAGGATCATGCCGCCCTGATGCGCGGGTCGGCGGAAGGGCGTCACCACCAGGCGCTGCACCGGCGGCGTGATGCGGCCGCCGCGCGGCCCCTGGCGCGGCACGGGCCATTGCGTCGGCGGCAGGGCGTCATATCCGGCGTCGCTGAGGTCGGCGAGGCCACCGAGGTCGAAGACGCGCGGCGCGGGGCGGGCGAGTTCCGTCACCGCCGCATGCTCGCGGAAGATCGCGGCCGCATTGGGCCAGGCGAAATGCGCGCCCCAGCCGAGGCGCCGGGCGACCTGCGCGATGATCCACCAATCGGCCCGCGCCTCGCCCGGGGCGGGCAGGAAGCCGCGCTGGCGGCTGATCACGCGCTCGCTATTGGTGACGGTGCCGTCCTTCTCGCCCCAGCCCAGCGCGGGCAGCAGGATCTGCGCGTGCTGCGCGGTGTCGCTGCCCGCATGGCAATCGGAGAGGATGAGGGTGGGGATGCGCGCCAGCGCGCGCCGCACCTGGGCGGAGTCCGGCAGGGAGACGGCAGGGTTGGTCGCCATCACCCACATCGCGCCGATGCGCCCCTCCTCCGCCGCGCGGAATAGGTCCACCGCCTTGAGGCCCGGCTTCAGGGCCAGGTTCGGCGCCTGCCAGAAGTCACGCAGCGCCGCCACCTCCTCCGGCCTTTCGGCATCGAGATGCCCGGCCAGCATGTTGGCGAGTGCCCCCACTTCGCGCCCGCCCATCGCATTGGGCTGGCCGGTCACGCTGAACGGCCCCATGCCCGGCCGGCCGATGCGGCCGGTGACGAGGTGGCAGTTGATGATGGCATTGGCCTTGTCGGTGCCGCTGCTCGACTGGTTGGTGCCCTGGCTCCAGAGCGTCACCACGCGCTCGGTCGTCGTGAACCAATGGTGGAAGGTGGCGAGCTGCGCGGGGGCGAGGCCGGTCAGCGCGGGCACGTCGAGCACCTGGCCAAGGCCCTCCGGCAGGGCGAAACCGGCACGGCCGAGATGCGCGAGCAACCCGGCGAAGAGCGCGACATCACTGCCCGGCCGCAGCGCGAGGTGCAGATCCGCCGCCTCGCAGCTCGCGGTGCGGCGCGGGTCCACGACGACGAGGCGCATCTGCGGGCGGATCGCGCGCGCGGCAAGAATGCGCTGGTGCAGGACGGGATGGCACCAGGCAAGGTTGCTGCCGACCAGGATGACGAGGTCCGCCTGCTCCAGATCGGCATAGACGCCGGGCACGAGGTCCTCGCCGAAGGCGCGCCTGTGGCCGGCGACGGCGCTCGCCATGCAGAGGCGGGAATTGCTGTCGATGTTGCCGGTGCCGAGGAAGCCCTTCGCGAGCTTGTTGGCGGCGTAATAGTCCTCGGTCAGGAGCTGGCCGGAAACGTAGAGCGCCACGCCCTCCGGCCCGTGCTGCGCGAGGGCGCGGCGGAAGCCCTCGGCCGCGGCATCCAGCGCGGCGTCCCAGCTGGCCCGCTTGCCGTCCACCATCGGGTGCAGCAGCCGGCCTTCGAGACCGGTGGTCTCGCCCAGCGCGGCACCCTTGCTGCACAGGCGGCCCTGGTTGGCGGGGTGCGCCGGATCGCCGCGGACACTCCCATCAGCCCCGGCGAGCACGCCGCAGCCGACACCGCAATAGGGGCAGGTGGTGCGCGTGGCGGCGAGGAGGGAGCCGTCCATCAATACACGTCCCGCTGGTAACGGCCCTGCCGCGCGAGGGCGACGATCCAGTCGCGCGCCTGGTCGGCGTTCATGCCGCCCTCGCGCATCGCGACCTCGCGCAGCGCCGCATCCACATCCTTCGCCATGCGGCTGGCATCGCCGCAGACGTAGAAATGCGCGCCATCCTGCAGCCAGCGCCAGAGGTCGGCGGCATCCTCCAGCATGCGGTGCTGCACATAATCCTTCGCCCTCCCGTCACGCGACCAGGCGAGCGAGAGGCGCTGCAACGTGCCGTCCTTGCGCCAGGCCGCGATCTCCTCCGCGAAGAGGAAATCCGTCGCCGCATGGCGGTCCCCGAAGAAGAGCCAGGTGCGGCCCTTCAGGCCAAGGGCCGCGCGCTCCTGCAGGAAGGCGCGGAAGGGGGCGATGCCGGTGCCGGGGCCCACCATTATGACCGGCGTCTCGGCCCGCGCGGGCAGTCGGAAATGGCTGGCCTGCGCATAGACGGGCACGGAATCCGCGCGGAAGGCGAGGTGGCAGGAAGCGATGCCGTCGCGCACCCGCCCGCGCCGCGAATCGCGCACCACGCCGACGCAAAGCTCCACGCGCCCTGGCGTGGCGCGTGGCGAGGAGGCGATGGAATAGAGGCGCGGCTTCAGCGTGGGCAACGAAGCCACGAGATCGCCCAGCGGCGGCCGTGCGGAGGGGAAGGCCTCCAGCAGGTCCAGCAGGTCGGCATCGGCGGGTTCGGCGCCATCCTCGCCATCGGCCAGGCGACGGAGCGCGGCACCCTCGCGCGGGTCGCGCGCGGCGCCGGCGAGCAGATCGAGCGTGCGGTCGAGCGGGCGGGCGATGTCGCGCTCGGCGGAGAGCGCCTCGCGCAGGGCCTCGTCCTGCGTGGCGCCGAGACGGGTGAGGCAGGCCTCGACCAGCGCCGGATCATTGCGGACGACGACGCCAAGCGAGTCGCCGGGCTCATAGGTAACGGAGGTGCCGCCCAGGTCGAGCACGATGCGGCGCACATCCTTCCCGCTGGCGGCCCCGGTCAGGCGCTCGGAGGCAAGCAGCCGCGCCACCTCGCCGCGCGGCGCCACAATGGGGGACGCGGCGGCGGGCGCGACCTCCACATCGGCCATCAGGCGCTTCACCGCATCGCGCGTGACCTTGCCGCCGGGCTGGCAAAGCGCGGTGGAGGTCTCGCGCCCGTCGGCCAGCGCCTCGGCATAGGTCTGGCAGAGATAGCCGCATTGCCCACAATCGAGCTGCGCCATGGCGGCCATCAGGCGGCGCGGCAGGCTGCGCCCCTCGGCGAGGGCGAGGCGCTCGTCGAGCTCCAGCGCCGGGTCGTGCCAGGGGAAATCCTCGGCGGGCGGCGGCGGCGCGCTGGACAGGCCCGGCTGTTCGGCGCCGCCATAGAGGCCGGCGAGGAAGCCGTTCAGCCAGGCACGCTGCTCGGGCGTGAAGGGGGCGGATTCGGGGATCAGCGGCACCGGGGCCGGGCCGAAATTCTGCGCGATGGCGTTCATGCTTCGAGCATCCCGTTCAACTCGGCATCGGCGTGGCGGGCGCAGAAGTCGCGGAAGCTCTCGCCCGCCTGCCGATCGGCCTGCCAATGGCGCAGGATGTTCAGCAGCAGCGGCGCCACCGCCTCGGCCTGCACCTTCGGGCGGATCAGCCGGCCGATCCGCGCCTCCTGCGCCGCGCCACCGCCGAGATGGATGTCATAGCCAGGCAGCACATCCTCGCCCTGCTCCACCTTGGCGCCGAGCAGGCCGATATCGGCGATGAAATGCTGCGCGCAGGAATGGTGGCAGCCGGTGAGGTGGATGTTGAGCGGCGCGTCCAGCGTGATCCGCTCCTCCAGGAAGGATGCGATCTCGAGGCCGTTGCGCTTGGTGTCGGCGGCCGCGAATTTGCAGCCGGCCGAGCCCGTGCAGGCGACGAGGCCGGCGCGGATGGCATTGGCGTCGGTGGAGAGGCCGAGCGCCGCCAGCGCGGCGAGCGCGCCCGCGACATCGGCCACGTTCGGGACCAGCAGGTTCTGCCAGACGGTGAGGCGCAGTTCGCCATTGCCGAAGCGCTCTGCCACGCCCGCCAGGCCGCGCAGTTGATCCGCCGAAAGCCGGGCCGCCGGCACCACCACGCCCAGCCAATGCAGGCCCTCCTGCCGCTGCGCGTGAACGCCGACATGCGCGAGGCGATCGGGCGCCGGCGGGCGCTGCATCGCCGCGATGTCGAAGCGCGGCAGGGGATGGGCCAGCACCGCCTCCACCTCGCCGAGAAACCGCGCATGGCCCCAGGCATCCAGCAGGTATTTCAGCCTTGCCTTCTTGCGATCCGTGCGGTCGCCATGGGCGATGAAGACGCGCAGGATGGCATCGCAGAGCTTCACCACCTCGCCCGGCAGCACCGCCACATCGGTGGGCGTGGCCAGGTCCTGATGCCCGGTGATGCCGCCGAGGCCGAGGCGGAAGCGATCTGCGCCACCCACCCGCACCACGCTGAGCGCGATGTCGTTCGTCTCCTCCAGCACGGCGATGGAGCCGCCGCCATCCAGGCTGATGTTGAACTTGCGCGGCAGGCCGAAGAGGTCGCGCGTGTTCAGGATGTGGTGGTGCAGCGCGCGGACGATGGGCCGCGTATCCAGCCATTCGCGCGGATCGAGGCCGACCGTGGGAGAGGCCGTGATGTTGCGGATATTGTCCGCCCCCGTGCCGCGCGGCAGCAGGCCGATCTCGCCAAGGCGCATCACCACCTCCGGCCCCTTGCCGGCCGGGATCAGGCGGATCTGCAGGTTGGCCCGGGTCGTGATGTCGATGAAGCCGCCGCCGCATTGCTCTGCGATGGCGGCCACCTCGCGCGCCTGGTGCGCGGTGAGGATCCCGCCAGGGATGCGCAGGCGGCACATGAAGGCGTCCTGCGCGGGGCCGACGAAGAACAGGCCGTGGAAGCGGCCGATGAAGTCATCGATGGGTTTCGGGAATTGGCCGGCCTCGGCGCGCGCCGTGATCTCGCTCCAGCGGTCCAGCGGGTGCCTTTCGCGCTTGGCTTCCTCCTGCGGGACGAGCTTTCCGCCGCGCGCGATGGTCGCATCCTGGGCCGCGCGCAGCGCATCGGCGGGCGCGGTGCCGCCGCCCGCCGGCGCCAGCGCGCCGCGCCGCGCCTCCACGCCGGCCATGAAGCCCTTGAGGTAGTTCTGCTGCTCGGGCGAGAAACCGGGGCCTTCCATCACGCCATCTCCCGCGCGAAGGCCGGGCCGAGCGCGAGGGCCGCGGCATGCCGCCCCACCCTCCGGCCCGAGGCGATGAGGTCCAGGTAGAAACCGCTATCGGCCACGTCGCCATAGAGCACGGCGCCCACCAGGCGGTCCCCGCGCAGGAAGAGCCGCCGGTAGCGATCCTCCTCCTCGTCGCGCAGGGTGACGCCCTCCCCTTCGATCTCGCCGGCCGACCAGACGGCGGTGCCGGAAACTTTCAGCGCGACCGATTCCGCGCGGGGCGCATAGCGCACGGCACCGCCGGTCAGCGTCGCGGCCGCGATCTCCGCCTGTTCCAGCGCGGGTGCCACGAGGCCGATGATGCGGCCCTCCACCTCCGCGCATTCACCGATGGCGAGGATGTCCGGATCGCTGCTGCGCATCACCGCATCAGCCATGATGCCCCGCCCGATGGCGAGGCCGGCGGCGGCGGCGAGTGTCGTGTCGGGCCGGATGCCGACCGCCATCACCACGATCTGCGCCGCGATGCGCCGACCATCGGCCAGCAACACGCCCGCCACGCGCCCCTCGCCCTCGATGGCGGCGAGTTGCGCCGGCATGGCGAAGCGGATGCCGCCACGCCCCAGCCGGCGCGCGAGCAATCCGCCCGCGCCCGCATCCAGCTGCCGCTCCATCGGCCATTCCACCGGATGCAGCACGGTCACCGTCATGCCGCGCCGGGCCAGGCCCGCGGCCGCTTCCAGCCCGAGCAGCCCGCCACCGACCACGACGGCGGAGCCACCGCCGCGCGCCGCGCGCAGCATGGCGCGCACATCGTCCAGCGTTCGGTAAGTCAGCACGCCCGGCAGCCCGGCGCCTGGCACGTTCAGGCGGATGGCGCGCGATCCGGTGGCGATCACCACCCGGTCATAGGGGATCCGCTCGCCGCGCGCCGTCACCGCCGCCCGCGCCGCACGGTCCAGCGCCGCGATGGGCGTGGCGGGCCGGAAGGCGACGCCACGGTCCTGCAAGCCGCGCAGGTCATGCGGGATCAGTTCGGGCAGCGTCTTTTCGCCCGCCAGCAGCGCGGAGAGCGCCACCCGGTCATAGGGCAGTGCCGCCTCGGCGCCGCAGAGCGTCACGCGCGCACCTCCCTCGGCGGCGCGCAACGCGCAGCGCGTGCCGGCCGGCCCCGCGCCGATGACCAGGACCTGCTGGCTCACGCGGCGGCCGGCAGCGCGTGGCGCTCATGCAAGAAGCGCAGCACCGCCTCGCGCGCCGCCAGGAAGCGCGGCTCGGAGGCCAACGCCAGGCGATCGCGCGGGCGGGGCAGATCCACCTCAAGCACCTCGCCGATGGTGGCGTTGGGGCCGTTCGTCATCATCACGATTCGGTCGGAGAGCAGCACCGCCTCATCCACGTCATGCGTGATCATCATGATGGTGGTGCCGAGCCGCGCATGGATCGCCATCACCTGGTCCTGAAGATGCGCGCGGGTCAGCGCGTCCAGCGCGCCGAAGGGCTCGTCCAGCAGCAGCACCTTGGGCTTCATGGCCAGCGCGCGGGCGATGCCGACGCGCTGCTTCATGCCGCCCGAGATCTCGGCCGGGCGCTTCTGAGCGTGCCCCTCCATGCGGACCAGGGCAAGGTTCTCCATGGTCCAGGCATGGCGCTCGGCGCGGGACATATTGCGCCCCACCGTGCGGTCCACCGCGAGCTTCACGTTCTCATAGACGGTGAGCCAGGGCAGCAGCGAATGATTCTGGAAGACCACGGCACGGTCCGGCCCCGGCTCCGTCACCTCGCTGCCTTCCAGCAACACGCCGCCGAGCGTGGCGGGAAGCAGGCCCGCCACCACGTTCAGCAGGGTGGACTTGCCGCAGCCGGAATGGCCGATCACGGCGACGTACTGCCCCTGCTCCACCTTCAGGTCGATGCTGTTCAGCACCAGCGGCGCCGTCGGCCCGAAGCGGACCGAAAGGCGGGAGACTTCGAGAAAGCTGCGGTTCATGGCGCGTGCCCCTTCACTGCTCGGTGGTGCCGCGCGTCACCGCGCGACCGGCGAAGGCCATGATCCGGTCCAGCACGAAGCCGACGAGCCCGACATAGATCAGCGCCACGATGATGTCCGAGAGGTTGGAGCTGTTCCACGCATCCCAGATGAAGAAGCCGATGCCAACGCCGCCGATCAGCATCTCGGCCGCGATGATGGCGAGCCAGGAGAGGCCGACGCCGATGCGCAGCCCCGTGAAGATGTAGGGCGCCGCCGCCGGCACCACGATGCGCAGGAACCACTCATGCGGGCGCAGGCGGATGACGCGCGCGACGTTGCGGTAGTCGGCCGGCACGTTCCGCACGCCGACGGCGGTGTTGATGATGATGGGCCAGACCGCAGTGATGAAGATCACGAAGATCGCGGAAGGCTGCGCCTCGCGGAAGGCGGCCAGCGAGAGCGGCAGCCAGGCCAGCGGCGGCACGGTGCGCAGCACCTGGAAGATCGGATCCAGGCCGCGCATCGCGAGCTTCGAGGAACCGACCAGCATGCCCAGCCCCACGCCCACCACGACGGCCAGCGCGAAGCCCAGCGCCACGCGCTGCAGGCTGGCGGCGAGATGCAGGCCGAGGCCCTTGTCCAACCCGCCCCGGTCATAGAAGGGGTTGAGGATCAGCTCCTTCGTGTCGCTCCAGACGCGTGAGGGCGGCGGCAAGGTCGCCCCCGGCCCGGAGCAGAGCCATTCCCAGAGCAGGAAGAGCCCCGCGACGACGAGCAGCGGCGGGATGACCACCGCCAGCGTCTCGTTCACGCGGCGCATGAAGGCGGAGGCCCAGGCCTTGGATGACCGGGGCGCGGGCGCCGCGGCGGGCGTGGCGAGGGGCGGCGTGGCCGTGACGGCCGGGGGTGTGATCGCGTTCATGCTCAGGCCGCCGAGAGCTTCTTGATGGAGAGCGAGGCGAGATAGGCCGCCGGATTCTCGGGGTCGAAGACCTTGCCGTCGAAGAAGGTCTCGCGCCCGCGCGAGGTGCCGCTGGGCGTCTCGCCATTCGGCACGCCGGCCCGGGCGGCGGCGGCGCGCCAGATGTCCTCGCGGTTCACCTGTGCCAGCAGCGGCGCCGTCTCCAGCCCCTCGGGCAGGATGCCCCAGCGCTGATTCTCGGTCAGGAACCAGAGGTCATGGCTGCGGAAGGGGTAGCTCGCGTGGTCGCGCCAGAACTTCATGGTGATGTCGGTGTTGGTGGTGGTGCGGCCATCGCCGTAATCCACCTCGCCGCGCATGCGGCCGATGATGTCGTTCACCGGCACGTTGAACCAGGCGCGGCGACCCAGGATCTCGCACATCTCCTGCTTGTTGGCCGGCGTGTCGCACCAGCGCGCGGCCTCGATCACGGCCGCCGTCAGCGCCTCGGTGGCTCGCGGGTTCTGCTGCACGAAGTCGGCGCGCAGCGCCAGGCACTTCTCCGGATGGTCCTTCCAGAACTCGCCGGTGACGAGAGCGGTGTAGCCCAGTCGCTGGTTCACCAGCTGCGCGTTCCAGGGTTCGCCCACGCAGAAGGCGTCCATGGTGCCGACGCGCATATTCGCCACCATTTGCGGCGGCGGCACGACAATGGTCGAGACGTCGCGCTCCGGGTCGATGCCGGCGGCGGCGAGCCAGTAGCGGATCCACATGTCATGCGTGCCGCCGCGGAAGGTCATCGCCACCTTGCTGTCGCTGTTCAGCGCACGCCGCAGCGGCGAGGCGTCAAGCCGCGCGCCAAGCTGCATGTGCTTGGCAGCAACGCTGATGGCCTGGCCATTGGTGTTGAGCCGCGCCAGCAGCGCCATGGGCACGGGCTGGTTGTTCTGGGTGATGCGGCCCATGTGGATCAGATAGGCCATGGGTGTCAGCAGATGTGCGCCGTCAATGCCGCCGCGCCCGCCGCCCAGCACCAGGTTGTCGCGCGTCGCACCCCAGCTCGCCTGGCGGTTCACCTCCACATCCGGCATGCCATGCTTGGCGAAGAAGCCCTTCTCACGCGCGATGATGAGCGGCGCGGCATCGGTCAGTGCGATGAAGCCGAAGATCGCCTTGCGGACCTCCGGCGTGGTGCTGCCCTGGGCATGCACGCCCGAGCCGCTCACCGCCTTTGCGGCGGCGAGGAGGGCGGCGGTGCCGGCGATGGCGTTGCGGCGAGAGAGGCTCATGCTTGGGTCTCCAGGAGGGGTTCGGGTTCGTTCAGGCGGGCCGCGGCATCGCGCCACAGCCCGTCATGGAAGGGAGCGAGGGCCTGCGCGTCGGGGATGGTGCCGGGCATGTGCCCGGCCTCGCGCATGGCGGAGAGCCAGAGGGCCGCCTCCTCTCGGCGCGGCAGGGTGGCGGCGCGGAAGCGGATCCGGTGTGTCGCGTCGAAGGCGCTCTCGATGGTGGCGGGGCTGAGCTGCCAGAGCGCGCGGCCGGCCATGATGGAGATGGCCTCCACGCGGTTCTCCGGGTCATCGAGCCAGCGCGCGGCAGCGATGACAGCGGCGGTGGCGGCGACCGTCTGCTCGCGATGGGTGGCGAGGTATTCCGTGCTGAAGGCGAGCAGTTTCTCGGGGTGCTCGGGCCAGATCTCCGCCGTGCCGGCAACGACCTGGCCCGCCCCCATCGCCTCGGCCGCCGCCCCCCAAGGCGCGCCGACGCAGAAGCCGTCAATCTCGCCGGCCGCCAGCCGGTGCGCCATGCGCGGTGGCGGCACGGCGGTGAGGCGCACATCGCGCTCGGGGTCCACGCCCTGGGCCAGCAGCCAGCGGCGCAGCAGATAGTTGTGCGAGGAGAAGGGAAAGACGACGGCGAGCGTCGCGGGCGAACGCCGCGCCTTCAGCTTGGCCGCGAGATCGCCGGCCGCCAGTTCGTTCGAGAGGGTGATGCCATTGCCGTTGCGCGAGAGGCCGCAGGCCACCTGCAGCCTCGCCTCGACGCCGCCGAGCCCGGCCGCCAGGGCGATGGGCATGGGCGCGAGAAGATGCGCACCATCCAGCGCGGAGAAGGCGAGCTTGTCACGGATCGCGGCCCAGGAGCCCTCGGGCGAGAGCGCCACGCGCAGGCCGACCGTCTCGAAGAGGCCCAGCGCCTCGGCCACCAGCAGCGGCGCCGCGTCAAAGAGCGGAACGAAGCCCAGGCGCATGACGCGCGCGGCCGGACGGATGCGGGGGGTGGGGAGGCCAAGCGGGCGCAAGCGGCAGGTCCACGCATCGGGCGGACCGTCATGGGCCACCGGGAGGAGGGCCGGGCTTGCCAGGAATGCGCCATTGCATTCCGCCCGTGGGATGCCTCCTATCGCCAGTGAGGGACAGGGCGCAAGCGGCAAAATGCACGCTTGTTAGGCGAACGAACCTGAGTCGCCTCTACTCGATCCGAATTGCCGGTTTTTTATTCAGATAGGCCGCCGCCATGGGCCCCAGCTTCAGCCGCCGCTCCATCGCCATGCGCTGCAGCCGGCGGTGCGCCTCGGGCTCGGACAGGCCCTCATCGCGCATCAGCCGGCGCTTGGCGGCGGCGATCTGGTCGCGCTCCTCCAGCGTCGCGCGCGCTTCGGCGAGCTGGGCGCGCAGCGCCTCATGCGCCCGGAACCGCCGGATCGCGACCTCCAGCACCGGCCGCACCCGCGCGGGCGCCAGGCCCTCCACCACATAGGCGGCGACGCCGGCCTCCAGCGCCGCCTCGATCTGCTCGGGCGCGCCGCGCTCAGCGAAGAGGACGACAGGGCGAGGCTCGTCACGGTGCAGGGCGCGCATGGATTCCAGCGCATCGCGCGAGGGGTCGTCGAGGTCGCAGACGATGACATCGGCCTGGCTCGCGCGGACGCGCGCCGTCAGGTCAGCCACGTCGGGCGCGATCGCCACGACGGCACAACCGGCCGCTTCCAGACCCAGGCGCACGGCTTCCGCACGCTCAGGCTCGCCATCCACCAACAAGACCCGCAGCGCTGATGCCCCCTCATTCGGGCCGCGCTGGCGTATTCCCCGCTCCCTGCATGCCACGGATGCGGCCGGCGGGAAAAGACCGGAAGGTTTTGTCTTTCCGATTTGGCATTATTTTCCTATGATACCGGTATGACGAATCCCCTCCCCTCCTCCCTCTCCTGCTCCAGCCGCTTCCGGCGGGCGGGCGATTTGTCCGAAAGCGGGGTGCTGCGAAAAATGCACGGCGCTGAACTGCCGCGGCCCGGGCGGCCGCGCTAGCCTCGCCGGGTTGAGGGAGGGAACGACCATGCGCTTCGCGCTCTGCAATGAGGTGCTGCGCCATCTGCCCTTCGCCGAGCAGGCGCGGCTCTCCGCCAGCCTTGGCTATGACGGGCTGGAGGTCGCGCCATTCACCCTGGATGCCGAGACGCCGCACCGGCTGCCCGCCGCACGCCGCGCCGAGTTCCGACGCATAGCGGAAGGGGCCGGCCAACCGATCACCGGGCTTCATTGGCTGCTGGTGGCGCCGGCCGGGTTGTCCATCACCGAAGCCGCGCGGCAGCCGGCCACGGTGGATGTGATGCGCGCGCTGGTGGACCTGGCCGTGGATCTGGGCGCCACCTACCTCGTGCACGGATCGCCAGCGCAGCGGCGTGTGCGCGAGCCGGGCGATGCGGCGCGCGCCGAGGCCGCCTTCGCCGTGATCGCCGACCATGCCGGCGCGGCCGGCGTCTCCTATGTGCTGGAGCCGCTCGACCCGGGCCAGACCAATTGGGCCTCCTCGCTCGCCGAGGCGCTGGAGATCGTGATGCGCATCGGCCACCCCGCGCTGCAGACCATGCTGGACACCTGCGCCACCGGGAACGGCGAGAGCGAGAGCGCCGCGGCGCTGCTGCGCCGCCATGTCCCCGGGGGGCGCATCGCGCATGTGCATCTGAACGACCGCAACAAGCGTGGCCCAGGCCAGGGCGCGGATCTGTTCGCGCCGGTACTGCGCGCGCTGCACGACACGCGCTACGCCGGCATCTGCGGCGTGGAGCCCTTCGACTACCACCCCGATCCGGTGGCTTGCGCGGCACGGGCCATCGGCTATCTGCGCGGGATCCAGGAGGGCATCGCGCCATGAAATTCCGCTTCCTCGAAGCCGAGCGCTTCGAATGGTCCTTCATGCTGCGCATGCCCTTCCGCTTCGGCGTCATCACCGTGCGCGACGGCATCCAGGCCGTGGTGCGCACGCGCATCCAGGATGAATCGGGCCGCGAAGCCTGGGGCTGGTCGGCCGAGACGCTGGCCGCCAAGTGGTTCGACAAGGACCCCGCGCTCAGCGACGCCGACAACCAGCACCAGTTGCGCCGCGCGCTCGAGATCGCCGAGGCACAGTCGCTGGCGGCGGGGTTCAACACCGCCTTTGGCCATTATGCGGATGCCTATGCCGCGCATGTCGCGGCCTGCGCGGCGGAGGGGCTGAACCCGCTGGTCGCGAGCTTCGGCCGCGCGCTGTGGGACCGCGCGGCGTTCGACGCGCTGCTGCGCCTGACCGGCCTCTCATTCGACGCGGCGCTGCGCGCCAATCTTGGCGGCATGGCGCCGCATGCGCTCATTCCGGACCTCGCGGGCTTCGACTTCGCGGCGATGCTGGCCGAGACGCCGCCGCCCGGCCGCATCCATGCGCGCCACACGGTGGGCCTGGTGGACCCGATCACCGCCGCCGACCTGGAGGAGCGGGTGAATGACGGCCTGCCCGAGACGCTGGAAGAGGTCGCCACCACCTACGGCCATGCCTATTGGAAGCTGAAGGTCGGCGGCCATGTCGAAACCGATGTCGAGCGCCTCTGCCGCATCGCCTCCGTGCTCGACCGTCTGCATGGCGGCTACCACGCGACCCTGGACGGCAATGAGCAATACGAGGATGCGGAGGGCGCGCTGGCGCTCTGGCGCGCCATGCAGGCCGAGCCGCGGCTGAAGCGGCTCTGCGCCTCCATCCTCTTCATCGAGCAGCCGGTGAAGCGCGCACGCGCGCTGGAGACGGGCATGTCGGCGCTGGCCGCCGCGCGGCCCGTGATCATTGATGAGAGCGACGGCGCGCTGGACGCCTTCGTGATCGCCAAGGGGCTCGGCTATGCCGGCGTCTCCACCAAGGCCTGCAAGGGCATGTGGCGCTCGCTCATCAATCTGGCGCGCTGCCGCAAATGGGGCGACGGGCATTTCATGTCGGCCGAGGATCTGACGACGCTGGCGGGCATCTGCGTGCAGCAGGACCTGGCGCTGGTGAGCGCGATGGGCCTGACGCATGTGGAGCGCAACGGGCACCACTTCATCGATGGATTCAGCGGGCGGCCCAAGGCCGAGGCGGTGCGCTTCATGGAGGCGCATCCCGATCTCTATGCGGACACGCCGCGCGGCCCGCGCCTGAAGATCCGCCAGGGCGGGCTGGAGATCGGGAGCCTCGCCGTTCCCGGCTTCGGCAGCGTGGAGACGCCGGATGTATCGGCGATGCGCGCGATGGAGAGGGCGGCGTGGCCTCGCCAGGGGCAGCCCTAGTCCACCGTGATCCGGGCCTCCCGCACGACCCGGCCCCATTTCTCGGTTTCCGCCTGGAGGAAGCCCGCCAGCGCCTCGGGCGTGCTCGCCTCCGGGTCCACGCCCGCATTGGTCATGCGCTGCATGGCGGCGGGCGTGGCGAGTGCGGCGCGCAACGCCTCGGAGAGCCGCGCGATGGCTGCGGGCGGCGTGCCGCCGGTCGTCATCACGGCACCCCAGGAGGTGGCCGTGGCCTGGGGGTAGCCCTGCTCGGCCAGCGTCGGCACATCGGGCATCAGGGGATGGCGGCGTGGGCCGGTCGCGGCCAGGGCACGCAGTCGCCCCTCGCGCACCGGGCCGACCGTCGCCGCGATCTGCACCAGCATCATCTGGATGGTGCCGGACATGAGGTCCGCCATGGCACCGCCCGAGCCGCGATACGGCACGTGCAGCAGCTCGATGCCGGCGGCGAGGCGGAACAGCTCGGCAGCCGTGTGCGTCGAGGCGCCATGGCCTGAGGAACCAAAGGAGAGCTGCCCTGGCCGCGCCTTCGCCAGCGCCACGAAATCCGCGAGATTGCGGACCGGCAGCGAGGGCGGGACCACGATCACCATGTCGCTCGTGTAGGCCATGCCGACCGGCGCCAGGTCGCGCGCCGGGTTGAAGCCCATGTTGCGGTAGATATGGATGTTGGTGCTGAGCAGGCCGGTCACGCCCATCAGCAGCGTGTGCCCATCGGGCGCCGCGCGCGCCACCATCTCGCCGCCGATATTGCCGCCCGAGCCGCCGCGGTTCTCCACGATGACAGGCTGGCCGAGACGCTCGCCCATCGGCTCGGCCACGATGCGCGCGGCCACATCCGTGCTGCCGCCGGCGACGAAGGGCACGACCATGCGGATCGGCCGGGTCGGCGCCCAGGATTGCGCCAGCGCGGGCGCGGCCAGCGGCGTGGCGAGCAGGGCGCGGCGCAGCATGGCTCAGTTCACCGTGATGCGCGCTTCGCGGACGACGCGCCCCCATTTCTCGGTCTCGGCGCGGAGATAGGCGGCCAGCTCGGCGGGGCTGGACGTGACCGCCTCGGCCCCCACCTGCGTCAGGCGCTCGCGCACCGGCTGCAGGGTCAGCGCCTCGCGCAGCACGGCGTTCAGGCGTTCGATTGCGGCGGGCGGCGTGCCGGCGGGCGCCATCACCGCACCCCAGGAGGTGGCTTCCGCGGCAGCCAGGCCGATCTCGGCCACGGTCGGCACATTCGGCAGAGCCGGATGGCGGCGGGCGCCGGTCACGGCCAGCGCGCGGACGCGGCCCGCCTGGATCTGCGGCAGCGCGCTCGCCACCTGGTCGAGCATCACCTGGACATTGCCGGCGACCGTGTCGTTCAGCGCGGGGGCGGAGCCGCGGTAAGGCACGTGCTGGATGTCGACCTGCGCGACAAGCTTGAACAGCTCCACCACTGTATGGGTCGAGCTGCCATTGCCGCCCGAACCGTAGGAGAGACGGCCCGGCTGCGCGCGCACCAGCGCCAGGAATTCCTGCGCCGTCTGCGCCTGCACCTGCGGGTTCACGATCAGCACATGGTCGGTCGCGAAGGCGAGGCCGATGGGCGCGAGATCCGTCAGCGGGTTGAAGCCCATATTGGCGTAGAGATGCGGATTGATGGTGAGCGTGCCGGTCGTGCCCATCAGCAGCGTCATGCCGTCCGGCGCGCTGCGGACCACGTTCTCGACGCCCACATTGCCGCCCGCACCGGTGCGGTTGTCCACGGCGACGGATTGCCCCAGGCGTTCGCCCATCGGGTCGCTCAGCACGCGCGCCACGATGTCGGTGGCGCCGCCGGCCGCGAAGGGCACGACGAAGCGCAAGGGACGCGTCGGCGCCCATTGGGCGGATGCGAGGCTCGGCAGCAGCAACGCCGGCAGGGCCAGCGCCGCACGGCGGGTGGTGCGGATCATCTCGTGTTTCCTCCGGTTCTTGGGCGCCGTTCTACGCGGCTTGCCCAGCGTGGTTCAAGAAATCGCGGCGTGACGCTCCTTCATCACGCGCAGCACGTGATCCGGCTCCTCCGCCCACCAGCGGCGGGAGAGGAGTTCGACCTCGGTGAAGCCGTTGTAGCCCGCAGCCTCGGCCATACGGCGGATGGCCGCGATGTCGATGACGCCATCGCCGGGCATGCCGCGGTCGAAGACGAGATCGGTCGTCGGCACCAGCCAGTCGCAGGCGTGGAAGGCGGCAATGCGGCCCTCGGCCCGGCGCATCTGGCGCGCGAGATCGGGGTCCCACCAGACATGATAGACATCCACGGCGACGCCGACGCCCTCCCCCAGCGCCTCGCAGAGATCGAGCGCCTGGCCGAGGGTGGAGAGCACCGAGCGATCCGCGCAGGTCATGGGGTGCAGCGGCTCCAGCGCCAGTGTCACGCCAGCGGCACGCGCTTCGGCCAGGATGGCGGAGAGCCCATCGCGCACCATGGCGCGCGCGCCAGGCAGGTCCTTCGAGCCCGCGGGCAGGCCGCCGCAGACCATGACGAGGCATTGCGCGCCGAGCTTGTGCGCCTCCTCGATGGCGCGGCGGTTGTCCTCGATGGCAGCGGCGCGGCCCGCGGCGTCCGGCGCGGGGAACATGCCGCCGCGGCAGAGGCCGGTGACGGTCAGGCCCGCATCTCGGATCTTCCGCGCGGCGCCATCCACGCCCATGGCGTGCAGCACGTCACGCCAGGGCGAGATGCCGGGAATGCCATGCCGCGCGCAGCCCTCGATGCAGTCGGCGAGGCCCCACTTCTCCTTGACGGTGACGGTATTGAGCGAGAGCGGAATCACGCGACACCATGCAGGGCGAGCAGTTGCTTCATCCGGCTCGCCGCACGCTCCGGGTCGCTCAGCAGGCCCGCCGCATCCGCGAGGCGGAACAGCTCGGCGAAGTGCTGGATGGAGCGCGTGCTCTGTTGCCCGCCGACCATGACGAAGTGGTCCTGATGCCCGTTCAGCCAGGCCATGAAGACCACGCCCGTCTTGTAGAAGCGGGTTGGCGCCTTGAAGATGTGGCGGCTGAGCGGCACCGTCGGCGCCAGGATCTCGTGGAAGGTGCTGAGATCGTTCTTCGCCAGCGAGGCCAGAGCACCACCCACCGCCGGTGCGATGGGGTCGAAGATGCCGAGCAGCGCGTCGGAATAGCCCTCGGCATCGCCCGCGATCAGTTCGGCGTAATTGAAGTCGTCGCCCGTATACATCCGCACGCCTTTCGGCAGGCGGCGGCGCATCACGATCTCCTTCTGGTCATCCAGGAGCGAGATCTTCACGCCATCCACCTTGGCGGCATGCGCGTGTATGACGGCGAGCGCCGTCTCCATCGCCGCCATGTGGTCGTGGTTGCCCCAGTAGCCTTCGAGCGCGGGGTCGAACATCTCGCCCAGCCAATGGATGATCACCGGCTGCTTCACGCCGCCGAGGATGCGCGCATAGACGCGCTCATAATCGGCCGGGCTGTTCGCCGCCTTGGCCAGCGCACGCGACGCCATGAGGATGATGCGCCCGCCCATCTTCTCGACGGCTTCGCATTGCTCCTCATAGGCACGGATCACGTCATCCACCGTGACATCCGGCCCGGGGGTCAGGTGGTCCGTGCCGGCGCCCGAGGCGATCACCGCACCCGGGTGATCCTTCGCCGCATCCAGGCTCAGGCGGATGAGCTGCTGCGCCGCCTTCCAGTCGAGGCCCATGCCGCGCTGCGCCGTGTCCATGGCTTCCGCGACACCAAGGCCGAGCGACCAGAGGTGCTTGCGGAAGGCGATGGTGCGGTCCCAATCCACTTTGGCGTCGAGCCAGGGATCCTGCTCGGCCAGCGTGTCGGCCACCACATGCGCGGCGGCGAAGGCCACGCGCGGATAGGGCGGCAGCGCCTTCGCGAATTCGCGCGGCGGGCTGGTGGTGAAGTCCTCGAGGCCGTTGGCCGTCGGCAGGCGCAGGGTCGCCATCGTTCAGACCTCCAGCCTCGGCAGATCGATCCAGCGGCGCTCTTCCCAGGATTGCAGCCCGGCCATCGCCATCTGCACGCCCTTGGCGCCCGCCAGCAGATCCCAGGGGTAGTCCTTCACCTCGCCCACCACATGGCGCAGGAAGAGCTCCCACTGGACGCGGAAGCCGTTGGGGTAGGGCTGCGTGTCGGGCACCTTCTGCCAGCCCTCGTAGAAATTGATGGTCTGCGGCACGTCGGGGTTCCAGACGGGCTTGGGCGTGGCCACGCGCGGCTGCACCCAGCAATCCGTCAAGCCGCAGACGGCCGATCCATGCGTGCCATCCACATGGAAGGTGACGAGGTCATCGCGCCGCACGCGCGTCGCCCAGGAGGAATTGATGTGGGCCACGATCGGCTCCCCCTTGGCACCCTCCAGCTGGAAGGTGGCATAGGCCGCGTCATCCACGTCGGCATCGTACCAATTGCCCGCCTCGTCCTTGCGCTTCGGAATGTGGATAGCGCCGAGGCAGGAGAGCGACTTCACCGCGCCGAAGGTGTTGTCCAGCACATAGCGCCAATGGCAGAGCATATCGAGGATGATGCCGCCGCCCTCGGCCTTCTTGTAGTTCCAGGAAGGGCGCTGCGTCGGCTGGAGATCGCCCTCGAAGACCCAGTAGCCGAACTCCCCTCGCACCGAGAGCAGGCGGCCCAGCTGCCCGCTGTCGATCACCATCTTCAGCTTGCGAAGGCCAGGCAGGAACAGCTTGTCCTGCACCACGCCGTGCTTGATGCCGGCGGCCTTCGCAACGCGCGCGAGGTCCAGCGCATCGGCCAGATTGTCGGCGGTCGGCTTCTCGCAATAGACGTGCTTGCCGGCGGCGATGGCCTTGCGGACGAGGCCCGCGCGCATCTGCGTCGTTGCCGCGTCGAAGAAGATCTCGTCCTTCGGGTCGGCGAGGCAGGCGTCGAGGTCGGTGCTGACGCGCTCCACATTGTGCGCGCGGGCCAGCGCCTCCAGCTTCGCCCGGTTGCGCCCGACGATGATCGGGTCCGGCATCAGGATGTCGCCATTGGCGAGCGGCAGGCCGCCATCGGCGCGGATCGCGGCGATGGAGCGGATGAGGTGCTGGTTCATGCCCATGCGCCCGGTGACGCCGTTCATGATGATGCCGATGCGCCGTTGCGCCATGGTCGTTTCCCCGTTTAAGTAACCGTCTGGTTACCTATCGCCCCGCGGGGCTCCGGGTCAAGGCCGCAGATAGCCCAGCACCATGGCCACCACATGCGCCTCCCGCGCATCCAACGCCGCCTCGCTGCCCAGGTCGGTGCCGAAGATGGTGGAGAGGGTGTGCATGTTCGCCACCGTGAAATGGCCCAGCGCCACGATGGAGAGGTAGAGCTGCAAAGGGTCCGCATCGCGCCGGAAGATCCCGGCCGCGGCACCGCGCGCCAGCACCTCGCGCAGGCGTTGCGTCAGCGGCGAATAGAGCGCCGGCACATCGGCCGAGCGGCGCAGATAGGCGGCACGGTGGATGTTCTCCTGGTTCAGCAGCGCCACGAATTCCGGGTGCCGCGCCGTGTAGCGCAGGTTGAAGGCGACCAGCCGCGCCATCGCCTCAGCCGGCGGAAGGTGCGAGACCTCGACCTGCTCCTCCTCCGCGCGCTTGGCGGCATAGGCGGCCTCGAGCACGGCCAGCCAGAGATCTTCCTTCGCGCCGAAATAGGCGTAGAGCATGCGCTTGTTCGCACCCGCCCGCGCCGCGATCTCGTCCACCCGCGCGCCCGCCAGGCCATGCGCGGCGAATTCCGCCAGCGCGGCATCGAGAATGCGCGCGCGCGTCGCCTCGGCGCGGGGGGAAAGCGCGCTCACAGGCCCAGGCGGTCGCGCAGCCGGCCTTCCAGCACCTTGGCCGCGACGCCGATGCGCCAGAAGCGATGAAAGGCGATGGGACGGATGGGCGTGACCGGCATGTCCACCCGCTCGCCCAGGATGCGCCGCGCCAATTGCCGCCCCATGGCGGTGCCCATGGCCACGCCGCGGCCGTTATAGCCGAGGCCCGCCAGCAGGCCCGGCGTGGGCTCATGCAGATGCGGGTAATGATCCTTCGTCATGGCGAGTTGACCGTTCCAGCCATGCGTCCAGGCCACACCCTTGATCTCCGGCCAAAGGCGCAGCGCGTAGTCCTTCAGGTATTGGATGGGCTGCGTGTCGCTGATCGGCCGCTGCGGGCCACGCCCGCCCATGAGCAGGCGATTCTGCTGATCCAGCCGGTAATAGACGGTGATGTTCCCGGCCTCATAGAGCGAGGCGCGCAGCGGCATGATCTTTCGCGCCACGGCCTCATCCAGCGGCGCCGTGGCGGCGATGGAACTGAAGACCGGCACCACACTCTGCCGCAGCCCGGGCCAGAGATCGCCCGTATAGCCATTGGTGGCGAGCACCACATGCGCGGCCGTGATGGCGCCCTGCGGCGTGGTCACGCACCACGCGCCCGCTGCCTCCGCAAGCGAGGTGGCGGGCGTCTTTCCATGCACCCGCGCGCCCGCCTGCATCGCCGCACGCGCCAGGCCCCGCGCATAGGAGAGCGGCTGCACATCGCCGCCGCGCCGGTCGAGCATGGCACCCGCATAGCGCGTGGTGCCCGTCAGCTTCGCGATGGCGGCGGCATCCAGATACTCCACGGGCCAGCCGCGCTTCGCGCATTGCTCGGCGGTGCGGCGCACATCCTCGGCGTTGCTGCCATCAATGGCGGCACGGATCGTGCCCTCCTGCCGCGCCTCGCACAGGATCTGGTGGCGACGGATCAGGTCGAAGACGGCATCCGGCGCGCCGTAGGAGAGTTCCAGCATGCGCCCACCCAGATCCTCACCGTGATCGGCGATCACCTGGTCCGGGTCGGGCTTCAGGCCGGGATTCACCTGGCCGCCATTGCGGCCGGAGGCACCCCAGCCCGGCTCCTCCGCCTCGATCAGGATGACGTCGCGCCCCGCTTCCGCCAGATGCAGCGCGCAGGAGAGGCCGGTGAAGCCGCCGCCGATGATGCAGACCTCGGCGCGCGTCTCGCCGGCCAGAGGCGGCGTCGGCATCGCGGGGATGGCGGTCTCGGCATAGAGGCTCGGCGGCAGCATGGGCTACTCCAGGGGGCGCAGGACGCGGCGCAGGAAATCCTGCGTGCGCGGCTCGCGCGGGGCGGTGAGGATTTCCGCGGGAGGGCCTTCCTCGACGACGCGGCCCTTGTCCATGAAGACCACGTGATCCGCGACCTCACGCGCGAAGCCCATCTCATGCGTCACCACGGCCATGGTCATGCCCTCGCGCGCCAGGTCGCGCATGACGGTCAGCACCTCGCCCACCAGTTCGGGGTCGAGCGCGCTGGTCGGCTCGTCGAAGAGCACGGCCTTGGGGCGCATGGCGAGCGCGCGGGCGATCGCGACACGCTGCTGCTGGCCACCCGAAAGCTGGGAGGGATAGGCGCTCTCCTTCCCGGTCAGGCCCACACGGGCCAGCAATTCGCGCGCATGCCGCTCCGCCGCCGCACGGTCCTCGCCGGCGGCGTAGATCGGGCCCTCGGTCACGTTCTCCAGCGCGGTGCGATGGGGAAACAGGTTGAAGCGCTGGAACACCATCGTCACCTGCTGGCGCGTGGCGCGGATCTCGGGGCTGTTACGGTCCACCCGCCTGCCCAGCACCCTCACCTCGCCGCCCTCATAGGATTCGAGGCCGTTCACGCAGCGCAGCAGCGTGGACTTGCCCGAGCCCGACGGCCCGATGACGCAGACCACCTGGCCCTGGCGGATGTTCAGCGAAATGCCATCCAGTACGCGATTCGTGCCGAAGGATTTCTGCAGCTTGTCGATCTCGATCATCGCCGGCCGAACCGCTTTTCCAGCCGCGCCACCAGGATGATCAGCGGGATGGACAGGCACAGATAGAGCAGCGCCGCCATGGTCCAGACCTCCTGGTTCTTGAAGGTGGAGGAGGCGATGAGGCGCGCCTGCGTCGAAAGCTCGGCGACCGTGATGACGCTGGCCTGCGAGCTGTCCTTCAGCAGCATGATCAGGTTGTTGCCATAGGGCGGCAACACGATCCGCACCGCCTGCGGCAGCACCACGCGCGTCAGGATGCGCGCGCGGCTCATGCCCAGGCTCTCCGCCGCCTCGATGGTGCCGGCATCCACGGCGAGGATTCCCGCGCGGAACACCTCGCCCATATAGGCGGAATAGGCGACGCCAAGGCCGATCACGCCCGCCTGGAAGGCGTTGAGGTCCACGCCCAGCTCGGGCAGCACGAAATAGATGTAGAAGAGCTGCACCAGGATCGGGATGCCGCGGATCGTGTTGGTGAAGAGCATCGCCGGCCATTCCAGCCAGCGCTTGCCCGAGGTGCGCATCAGCGCCCAGACGATGCCGAGCGCCGTGGAAAGCAGCAGCGCGCAGAGGGTGACGGCGATCGTCACCCAGACCCCTTGCAGCAGGATGGGCAGAAATTGCTGCCCGTCCCGCAGGAAACCCGCCCAGGTCAAGCGCCGCCGCTCACGCGGCCGAAGGCGGCAGGTTCCACTTGGTAACCAGCGCGGTGAAGGCGCCATCGGCCTTCATGCTGGCCAGCCCCGCATTGATCCGCGCCATCACCGGATCGCCCTTGCGGGTGCCGATGGCGATGCTACCGACGATCGAGGGGCGATACTCCGGCAGCAGCCGCACGCCGCGGAAGGTGCCCTGCGCGATCTGGTAGGAGACGATGGGCGCATCGCCGAAGCCCGCCGCGATGCGGCCGAGCGAGACGTCGCGCATGATGTCGGCCACGCTGTCATAGGTGCGGACATCGAGGCCGGCCGCGCGCAGCGGCTCGATATAGACGGTGCCGATCTGCGCCCCTGCCGCCACGCCGCGCATGTCGGCCAGGCTGCGCCAAGGGCGCTGCTCGCCCTCGCGCACCGCGACGCCTTCCCCATAGGCATAGACGGGGTCGGAGAAATCGATCTGCTCGCGCCGCGCGGGCGTGGCCAGCATCGCCGCCGCGATCAGGTCGATGCGGGAGGAGGTGAGCGAGGCGATGAGCGCCGCGAAGGGGGTGGCCTGCACATCCACGGCGAAACCCTGGCGGCGGCCGATCTCGGTGATCAGCTCCACCATGAAGCCGGTGATCGTGTTGCGGCTGGTGTCGAGGAAGGTGAAGGGAATGCCCGTCGGCGTGGAGCCGACCCGGAGCGTCTGGCCCTGCGCCAGCGCGGTGCCACCGGAAAGCGCCAGCGCGGCGCCGCCCCCCAGAACATGACGACGGTTGAACATGCCCACCTCTCCTCTGTTTGCCTTGCCTGGACGGGATGAGGGCACGGCTGCGCGGAAGGTTCAAGCGGCCCCCCGCCCCGGAACCGATGCCGAAAAGCCACATTGTGGCCGGCAACTGTGGTGAACAGACCACGCCCCATGGTGCGGCACCCCCTCGCATGCCTACATTCCATCCATGCGCGAGAGACGCCTGCCACCCCGGCTCCTGCTCCTGGGCCTGACCATGCTTGCTGCCTGCGCGGCGGGCGGGCCCAATGTCGTGGACCGGGCCGGCCGCTCGGCGCCGAGCCGAGGGGAGGTCGCGGCCAGCGGCAGCGTCTTCGGCAACTACCTCGTCGGCCGCTTCGCGGGCGAGGAGCTGGATACCAAGGTGGCGGCCGACAGCCTGCTCGCGGCCCTGCGCGCCGATCCGGACCAGCCCGACCTCATCCACCGCGCCTTCATCGCCACCCTCATGGATGGCCGGCCGGATGCGCTGCGCCTCGCCCGCCGCCTGCCGGACAACGCCTCGGCGCAGCTTGTGCTCTTCGGCGCCGAGGTGGCGGCCGGGCGCTGGGCGGGGGCGGAGGCGCGGGCGCGCAACCTGCACCGCCAGGGGCCGGTCTCGGCCCTCCAGCCCGTACTGCTGGCCTGGACCCAGGCCGGACGCGGCCAGACCGACCAGGCGCTGGCCACGCTGCGCCCCCTGGCCGAGCAGGGCCGCTTCCGCGCGCTGAACGCGCTGCACGGGGCGCTCATCGCCGACGTCGCCAACCGCCCGCGCGAGGCCGAGCGCTTCGTCCGCCTCGCCCTGGCCGACCAGCCCGAGCCGACGCTGCGCCTTGCGATGCTCGCCGCCGGCATCCTCGAGCGTGCCGGGCGCCCGGCCGAGGCGGCGCGGCTGCTCGACGAGCTGGCCGGCTCCAATGACGACCTGGCGCTCGCCGTCCTGCCGCCCGCGCGCCGCCTGGTGCTCACCCAGCGCGCCATCGAGGGCCCGGCCGACGGCATCGCGGAGGCCTATGTGGCGCTGGGCAGCGCCCTGCGCGGCCAGGGCCTGGAGGAGATGGCGACGCTGATGGCGCGCCTCGCCCTGCGTCTGCGGCCGAGCTTCGCCCCCGCCCTGCTGCTGCTGGCCGATACCCTGACCGAGGGCGAACGCCTGGAATCGGCGCGCGAGACGCTGCTGCTGGTGCCCGAGGGCGACCCGCTTTTCGGGCCGGCCCAGCTCCGCCAGGCCAACCTGCTCGACCGGCTGGGCCGCGCACCGGAGGCGGAGGCGCTGCTGCGCCGCATGGCCGACGCACAGCCCAGCCTGCCGCAACCGCTGACGCGCCTCGGTGACCTGCAGCGCCGGCGCGGCCGCTTCGCCGAGGCGGTGCAGGCCTATGACGGCGCCATCGCCCGCAGCCAGCCCATCCGCGCTGCCGATTGGCCGCTCTTCTACGCACGCGGCATCGCGCGGGAACGCTCCGGCAATTGGCCAGGCGCTGAGGAGGATTTCCTCCAGGCGCTGGCGCTCTCGCCCGAGCAGCCCTTCGTGCTGAACTACCTCGCCTATACCTGGGCCGACATGGGCGTGAACCTGGAACGCGCGAAGGCCATGCTGGAAGGCGCCGCGGCCCAGCGCCCGCAGGATGGCAACATCGCCGACAGCCTCGGCTGGGTGCTGTTCCGCATGGGGCAGATCCAGGCCGCCATCACGCAGCTGGAGCGCGCGGTGGAGCTGGAGCCACGCAGCGCCACCATCAACGACCACCTGGGCGACGCCTATTGGGCCGCCGGGCGTGAGCGCGAGGCGCGCTTCCAGTGGCAGCGGGCACTCACCATGGACCCGGAACCTGCCGAGGCGACCCGCCTGCGGATGAAGATCGACAGCGGCCTGCCCCGGCCCGCCCGCCGCTGACATGACGACGCTGGAGGAGGCCGCCCCGGCCAAGGTCAACCTGTTCCTGCACGTGACCGGCCGCCGCGCCGACGGATACCACCTGCTGGACAGCCTCGCCGTCTTCGGCCCCGCCGCCGATCGCCTCGCCGCGGCCCCGGCCGATCAGCTGAGCCTGACGCTGGCCGGCCCCTTCGGCGAGAGCCTGGCCGCCGAACCCGACAACCTGGTGCTGCGCGCCGCCCGCACCCTCGCGGCCGAGGCCGGGGTGACGGCGGGCGCGGCGCTGCGGCTGGAAAAGCATCTGCCGGTCGCGTCCGGCATCGGCGGCGGCTCGGCCGACGCGGCCGCCGCGCTGCGCCTGCTCAACCGCCTCTGGGGCTGCGCGCTGGAAGAGACGGTCCTGACGCGACTCGCCGCCCCGTTGGGCGCCGACATCCCGGTCTGCGTCGCCTCGCGCCCCGCCCGCATGCAGGGCATCGGCGAGCAGATCAGCCCGGGCCCCACCCTGCCGGAATGCGGGCTTCTGCTGGTCAATCCGCGCGTGCCGGTGGCCACCCCCGCCGTCTTCCGCGCGCGCCAGGGTGGCTTCTCGCCATCGGCCACCCTCCCCGGCGCCTGGGGCAGTGCGGCGGCCATGGCGGCCGATCTCGCGCGGCTGACCAATGACCTGGAGGCGCCGGCACTCTCCCTCTGCCCGGTGATCGGCGAGGTCCTGGCCGCGCTGCGCGCCGCGCCCGGCTGCCTGCTGGCGCGGATGAGCGGCTCCGGCGCCACATGTTTCGGCATCTTCGCGACACCGGCCGAGGCGGCTGCCGCCGCGCGCGGCATGCCCCCCGCCTGGTGGGCCGCGGGCGGCGCCCTGATCACTTGACGGGCGCAGCGCTTCCGCCACAGCTTGTCCGGACATCGAAGGAGCCCGTCATGATCGCCTCCCGCCGGACCATCCTTGCCGCCAGCGCCCTGTCGCTGCCCCTCAGCGCGCCCTGGGTCACCAGCCGCGCGCAATCCGGCGGCACGCTGACCGTGGTGCTGAACCAGGGCCTGCTGGCCCGCCTCTGGATCGACGAGCTGCATCCGGCCTTCGAGCGTGAAACGGGCGCGCGGCTGAACGTCCAGCAATCGGTCACGGCGAACATGCTCGCCATGCTCCGCACCCAGCGCGACAACCCGCCCGACCTGATGCAGTTCTCCGAGGCGGGCGTCTTCGCCGCCGCCCAGGCCGGGCTGCTGCGCCCGCACAATCCGGCGAATATCCCGAACTGGGCCTTCCTGCGCGATGCCTTCAAGCTGGCCGACAACTACTCGGCCGGCGTCATCGATGCGGTGCACACGCTCTACTACAACACCCGCGCGCAGACGACGCAGCCCACCGCCTGGGCGCAGCTCTGGGATCCCTCCTCGCGCCGGCGTGTCGCCATCCCGCCCATCACCTGGAACAGCGGCGTGCGCATGGTGACGACGGCGGCGCAGATCGCCACCGGCAAGCCCTTCGCCGAGGCGCAGCGGGACCTCGATGCCGGCATCCGGCATCTCGCACGGCTGAAGGAGAATGGCGCCATTGCCTATACCGGCGCGCCGCAGGCCATCCAGATGCTGCAATCGGGCCAGATCCCGCTGGTGCCCTTCTACGGCATCTTCATCAACCCGATCATCGAGCAGGGCGCGCCCATCAAGCCCGCCGTGCCGCTGACCGAGGGCATCCATGGCGAGATCGTCGGCCTCAACATGCCGGTGAATGCACGCAACGTGGAACTGGCCGAGCGCTACGTGAACATGAGCCTTTCGCGTGAGTTCCAGAGCAAGATTGACAGCGTGCTGCATTCGCGCGCTGCCAACCGCGAGGTGAACCCGTCACCGCGGACGATGGAGCTGCTCGGTCCGCCGGAGAACATCCTCTACGCCGACTGGCGCTTCCTCTCCGAGCAGCGCGGCCGGCTCACCGATGCCTGGAACAACGTGTTCGGCTGATGCAGGGCGCTTCCCCGCGCCTCACCGGGCTGTTGCTGATTGCGCCCGCGCTGGTTTTCCTCGCGGCCTTCTACCTCGTGCCGCTGGGATACATGGTCGAGGAAAGCCTGCGCTCCGCGCCGGCCGACCTGGAGCCGCGCGCGGGGCTGCACCTCTTCCAGTATGACCGCGTCTGGAATTCCGGGCGCTCATGGCGGGCGCTGGAGCGGACGGTGCGGATCTCGGCCATCTCCACGCTGCTCACGCTGCTCATCGCCTATCCGATCGCGCTGTTTCTCTTCCAGGTGCGGACCTTCTGGCGCACGGCGATCCTCATCACGATCTTCGTCTCCCTCGCCTCCAGCCTGATCGTGCGGAACTATGGCTGGCTGGTGACGCTGGCCGACGCGGGACCGGTCAACCAGCTCCTGCTGGCGCTCGGCCTGACCGAGGAGCCGTTGCGGCTGGTCTACAGCGAAGGTGCGACCATCGTGGCGCTGGTGCATTACGCGCTGCCCTTCATGATCCTGCCGATCTACGGCGCATTGACGCGCATCCCACCCTCCTTCGTCGAAGCCGCGCAATCGCTCGGCGCCGGGCCCTGGCGGGCGCTCTTCGGCACGGTGCTGCCGCTCTCCATGCCGGGGATCTTCGGCGGCACCACGCTGACCTTCGCCATTTGCATGAGCGCCTTCGTGACACCCCTCATGCTCGGCTCGCCCGCGACGGCGATGATCAGCCAGGTGGCGGCCGAGCAGTTCCTGGTGCAGCTGAACTTCCCCTTCGGCTCGGCCATGATCGTGGCGCTGACGCTGGTCACCTTCGGCATCCTGCTGGCCTATACGCTCCTCATCCGCCTGGTGTTCCGCCACCATGCCTGACGCGAAGAGCTTCCGCGCCGTGGTGGCGCTGCTGGCCAGCCTCGGCCTCGCCTTTCTCATCTTTCCGGTGATCTTCACCGGGGTGGTGGCCTTCGGCGGCTCGATCTTCATCGAGTTCCCGCCGCAAAGCCTCTCGCTGCGCTGGTTCGAGAATATCAGCCGCATCAACCGCATCTGGGATGCGACCATCACCAGCCTCTACATCGGCGTGATCACCGCCGCGCTCGCCACCGCCATGGGGGCAGCCGCAGCCCTCGCCCTGGTGCGCAGCCCGCTGCCGGGCAAGGCCATGCTGACCTCCCTGCTGCTCTCGCCCATCGCGCTGCCCATCGTGGCCATCGGCATCGCGCTGATCCAGTTCTTCATCCTGCTGGGCGTCGCCTTCACCTGGTGGAGCCTGGTCATCGGCCATCTCGTGCTGGTCATCGCCTATCCGGTGCGGACCGTGGCGGCGGCCCTCACCCTCTCCAACCCCTCGCTGGAGGAGGCGGGCGCCTCGCTCGGCGCCTCGCCCTGGCAGGTCTTCCGCACAGTCACGCTACCGCAGATGGCGCCGGGCCTGGTCAGCGGCTTCCTCTTCGCCTTCCTCATCAGCTTCGACAACTATCCGATCAGCGTCTTCCTCGTGCGTGGCGACCTCACGACCCTGCCGATCGAGCTGTTCAACTACATCAGCCAGAACCTGGACCCGACGCCGGCGGCCTTCTCCTCCGCCTATGTCGCCGTGGTCGCGCTGCTCATCCTGCTGGCCGAGCGGCGCTGGCGCATCATCTCCCTCTCCATCCCGCGCTGAGGAGACCCCATGGCCCGGCTTGAGCTCGATCGCGTCGAGGTGACCCTGGGGGGCAACCGCATCCTGCACGGCGTCAGCCTCGACGTGGCGGATGGCGAATGCGTGGCGCTGCTGGGCCCTTCGGGCTGCGGCAAGACGACGACGCTGCGCGCCATCGCAGGCTTCACGCCGGTGAGCGGGGGGGAGATCCGCATCGCCGGGCGCTCCGTGCTCGGCCTGCCGCCGCACCGGCGCAACCTCGGCCTCGTCTTTCAGGATTATGCGCTGTTTCCGCACATGACGGTGGCGCAGAACATCGGCTACGGGCTGCGCATGCGCGGGCAGGACCGCGGCACCATCGCGAAGCGCGTGGAGGAGGCGCTGGACCTGGTCCGCCTGGGCGAGATGGCCGATCGCTACCCAGCGCGCCTCTCGGGCGGCCAGCGGCAGCGCGTGGCGCTGGCGCGCGCGCTCGTCATCAAGCCCGACATCCTGCTGCTGGACGAGCCGCTGGGCGCGCTGGACCGCAAGCTGCGTGACGCGATGCAAGTGGAACTGAAGCGCATCCATCGCGAAGTCGGCGTCACAACCATCATCGTCACGCATGACCAGGAGGAGGCGCTCTCGCTTGCCGATCGCGTGGCCGTCATGTTCACCGGCGACATCCGCGAGGTGGAGCGCCCCGCGACCCTCTATGCCCGCCCGCGCAGCCGCGAGGTGATGGATTTCCTGGGCGAGGCCAATCTCATCCCGGCCGATGTCACGCCGGAGGGCGCACTGCGCCTGCCGGGCGGTGGCGAAATCCTGCACGCCGGTGCCAGCCCCGGCGCGGTGCGGATCGGCATCCGGCCCGAGCACATGACGATCCTGCGCGAGGCCGCGTCCGGCAGCATCGCCGCGCGCGTGACCGAAATCGTCTTCAAGGGCGCGCATGCCTCGCTCTATGCGGAGGGCCCGGCTGGCCTGGCCCTCTCGGCGAGCCTGCCGCCCGCGGCGCTGGCGGCGCCGCCCGCCATCGGCGAGACTGTCCATCTGCGCCCCGACCCCGCGCATCTCATCCTGTTCGAGGAGGACAAGGCATGACCAGCGAACGCGCCATGCATGACATAGGCGGGCTCGACCTCGGCCCGATTGATCGCACCGAGCATCCACGCACGCTCTATGAGCTGCGGGTGGACGCCATGCTCATGCTGCTGACAGGCCCGGCCTGCGGCGCCTTCAAGACGGATGCACTGCGGCGTGCCATCGAGGAATTCTCGCAGGAGGATTACGACCACCTGCCCTACTATGACCGCTGGCTGCAGGCGATCACCAACCTCCTGGTCGAGCAGCAAGTGCTGACGCGCGAGGAGATCGAGGCGCGGGTCGCCGCCATCACGAAGGAGCTGGCCGATGCCGCCTGAGCCGCGCTTCGTGCCCGGCACGCCAGTCCGCGTCGCCGACCGGCCGGTGCGCGGCCATTGCCGCACGCCCTTCTACCTGCGCGGCCATCGCGGCGTGGTGACGGAATATGCCGGCCGCTTCCATGACCCGTCCCAGCTGGCGCAGCACCGCCCGGGCCTGCCCAAGCTGTTTCTCTACCGCGTCCGCTTCCCGCATCTCGGCCCCGACGGCCAGCCGACGCGGGACGAGATCGAGGCCGACATCTACGAGGATTGGCTGGAAAGCGAGGCCGCCCCATGAGCACGCCGCATCACCACCATCATGATCACGACCACGATCACGATCATGACCACGCGCCCATCGAGGATGGCGAGGGCCCGCCCGGCCCCTTCCAGATCCTGGAGCGCGCGCTGCGCGAACTGCTCATCGAGAAGGGCATCCTCACCGCCGAGCAGATCACCCGCCAGATCGAGCTGCAGGAGGGCCGCACGCCCGAGCTCGGCGCCAGCGTCATCGCCAAGGCCTGGGCCGATCCGGAATTCCACGCGGAGTTAAAGCGCGACGCGCGCGCCGCGGTGGCGAGGCTCGGCATCACCATCCCCGATGCGCCGGAGCTGATCGCGCTCGAGAATGAGGAGGGATTGCACCACGTCATCGCCTGCACCCTCTGCTCCTGCTACCCGCGCATGCTGCTGGGCGTGCCGCCCGCCTGGTACAAGAGCAAGGCCTATCGCTCGCGCGTGGTCCTCGACCCGCGCGGCGTGCTCGCGGAATTCGGGTTGACCCTGCCGGAGGAGACGCGCATCCGCGTCGTGGATAGCACGGCCGATCTGCGCTACCTTGTCATCCCCCGCCGCCCGGAGGGCACGGAAGGCTGGGACGAGGCGCGGCTCGCGGCCCTGGTGACGCGCGATTCGATGATCGGCACCGCTGTGGCGTTGGCGCCGGACTGAGTGGGGCTGGTTGGGGTGCTAGGATTCGAACCTAGGAATGGCGGTACCAAAAACCGCTGCCTTACCACTTGGCTACACCCCAGCCGTGCAGCCCTTTAGCGAGGCACCGCCGGGGTCGTAAAGCCCCCCTCAGATCCGGATATTCGCGTCACGCACCAGCTGCTGCCAGCGGGCCAGGTCGGTGCGCAGGATGTCGGCCAGCCGCTCCGGCCCGCCCGGCGGCGCAGCCTCCACATTCTGCTGGGCGAGGCGCCGGACGAAGGCGGGGTCGGCCAGCAATTCGTTGAGGACGCGATTCCAGTAGAGCGTGATGGCCGGCGGCGTGCCGGCCGGGCCGAGCAGGCCAGCCCAGGCCAGGCTCTGGAAATCCACCACCTCCGGCACGCCCGATTCGCGCATGCTCGGCACATTCGGCAGGATGGGCGAACGCGCCTGCGCCAGCACCGCCAGCGCCTTCACGCGGCCGCCGGTCACCTGCGGCATGGCGCTCGTCATCGCGTCGATCATGAAATGCACGCGCCCGGCCGAGAGGTCGAGCAGCGCCTGGGCCGAGCCGCGATACGGCACCTGCTCCATCGGCACCCGCGCGAGCCGGGAGAACATCTCCGTCGTCAGGTGCCCCGCCGTCCCCATGCCCGGGTTGGCCGCGATGTAGCGGCCGGGATTGGCCCGCATCAGGGCCACAAGCTCGGCCAGGTTGTTGGCGGGCAGGTCGGGCGGCACCACGATCAGGAATCCGGTCCAGCCGATCAGCGACATGGGCACGAGGTCGCGCAGCACGTCGAAGGGCAGGTTGGGCGTGACCGCCGGATTCACCGCGACGGGCGAGTTGCTGGTCAGCAGCAGCGTATGCCCATCGGGCGGCGCGCTGGTCACCGCCTGCACGCCGATCGCCCCGGTGGCGCCCGCCCGATTGTCCACGACGATCTGGACGTTGTGCCGCGTCTGCATCTCCTCGGTCAGCACGCGTGCGATCAGGTCGCTCATATTGCCCGGTGGGAAGGGCACGATGATGCGCACCGGGCGTGTCGGATAGCCTTGCGCGAAGGCCGGCGCGGCGAGCGCGAGCGCGGGCGTGGCGAGCAGATGGCGGCGTTGGATCATGCGGCGGGAGTCCTTTGCCAGTCGAAGGGGGCGGCGCGCGGCAGGCCGAGATTCTCGCGCAGGGTGGTGCCTGTGAATTCGCGGCGGAACACGCCGCGACGTTGCAGTTCGGGCACGACCAGGCGCACGAAATCCTCATAGGCGCCGGGCATGTGCGTGGCAGCGAGCACGAAGCCGTCGCAGGCCTCGCTCTCGAACCATTCCTGCATCTCGTCCGCGATGGATTGCGGCGTGCCGGTGAAGCAAGGGAACTCGCGGATGGTGCCGCGGCCGCTGATCTGCACGAAGTCGCGCAGCGTCGGGTTCTGCTTGCCCGAGCCGGCGACGACGCGGTCGCGGATCGCCTGCAGGCCCTTGATGCCGGCGAGTTCCTCGTCGGTGAAGGCATCGTCCATGCCCTTGCTGGCGAAGTCGTAGTTCAGCACCTCGGAGAGCAGTGCGAGGCCGTCCACCGGCTTGGCAAGGCTTTCGATCAGCGCGCGCTTCTCCGCCGCCTCATCCTTGCTGTTGCCCACGATCGCGTAGACGGCGGGGCAGACGCGGACCTTGGCGGGATCCCGGCCCGAGGCGGCGACCTGCGCCTTGAACTCGGCATAGACCTTCTGGCCGGCCTTGAGGTTCGGATAGATCACGAAGATCAAGTCGCCCCAGGCGGCGGCGAAGGTCTTGCCGCGACCGCTCTGGCCGGCCTGGATCAGCACCGGCCGGCCCTGCGGCGTGCGCGGCACGGTGAAGGTGCCCTGGCTCTTGTACCAGCGGCCCTCATGGTTCAGGCGGCGGACCTTGCTCGGGTCGGCGAAGATGCCCGAGGCTCGGTCGTTGATGATCGCGTCATCGCCCCAGGCATCCCAGTGGCTGAGCACGATCTGCATGAACTCATCCGCGCGGTCATAGCGCAGGTCATGCTCGGGGTGCTCGGCGCGGCCCATGTTGTGCGCCTCGCTGTCGTTCAGCGAGGTGACGACGTTCCAGGCGACGCGCCCGCCCAGCATGTGGTCCAGCGTCGCGAAGACGCGGGCCACATGATAGGGCTCGTAATAGGTGGTCGAATAGGTGGCGCCGAGACCGAGCTTCTCGGTCGCCAGACCCATCGCGGTGAGGATCGAGATGAGGTCGAGCTTCACGACACGGATGCCGTTCGTCACCGCCTGCGCGTGGTCATGACCCAGGATGTCCGGCAGGGCCAAGCGGTCGTCGAAGAAGGCCATGTGGAAGCGGCCATCCTCGAGGTTGCGGGCGATGCGCTGGTAATACTTCGGCGAAAGGAAGTCCTGCATCGTTTCCGGATGCCGCCAGGACCCCGGGTAGTTCGAGCAGTTCTGCGCCTGAAGAAAGGCGACCATGGCCATTTCGCCGCGTCGTGACATCAATCTTTTTCCTCGACCGTGTGGCGCGTCCTCAGCCATTCAGGGCTTCAGTGAGCGCCATCACATTCGACGCCGCATCCAGGCCCATGACAAGGTCAAGGATGCGCCGGGCCTGCGCCGCGGAGATCTGGCGGCCCGCGTTTTCCATGAACTTCCGTTCCACATCGGCCATGGTCAGCGGATTGCCGTCGGAGCCGCGGTTCATCTCCTCGCGATGGCGCAGAACGCGGCCATCCATCGTCTCGATCACCAGCTCGCCGCCGTAGTAGCGCGGGAAGTTCAGCGTGGCGTCGGTCTCGTAGCTGGTGCGCGCACAGAGGGCGAGCGCGCGCGGATCACGGATCATCTCCTCCTCCAGCTCGTCGAGCGAGAGGCGTCCGCGCAGCAGGCAGGAGGCGACGGCATAATGCACGCTGAACTGCGCGTCATACGAGTTGGCCGGCACCTTCTTCGCCGCCTCCGGCTCGCACACCACCTTCACCTGGCCCGGATGGATCCGGACCGTGATGTGTTTGATGTCCTCCGGCCGCAGCCCGTGCGCCGCGCGCAAGGCCAGCGCGGCATCGGCGAAGACGTGGTTGAAGTGGCAGCAGGGATAGGGCTTCAGCGCGTTGTTGCGCATCTCCCACAGTTCGCCCAGGCGCTCGGTGCAGCGCGAGAGGTCGGAGGGCGCCTTGTCCTGCATGTGACTGCGGAACAGACCGAAGCGCCCCTCATAGGCGGCGGGCGGCGCCTTGAAGCCGTTGCGCGCCAGGGCCGTCGCGGTGATCGCGGCGAAGCCCGCCCAGCCGGGATGGATGCGCTTGGTCCAGGAACCATCCTCCAGGAACTCCAGCGAGCCCGCGGCCATGGAGAGCAGAATGCCCTGCGCCGCCCCGATCTGTGCGGGCGTGGCGCCGGCCAGGCGCCCCGCCGTCAGCGCGCAGCCAAAGGCGCCGACCATGCCCGTCGGGTGGAAGCCCACCTGGTGGAATCCACCCTGCGCGGCGGCGCCGATGCGCGAAGCCGCCTCGACCCCGAGGATATAGGCAAGCAGCGCCTCCGCACCGCTCGCGCCATGCTCGCGCGCCATGTGCAGCGCCGTCGGCACCGTGCTCGATGACGCGTGCACGATCGCGTCCGAATGCGTGTCGTCATAATCGAGGCCGTGGATGAGCGCGCCGTTCATCATCACGGCATCGCGCAGCGGCAGGCGGTAGGGCATGCCGATCACGGGATGGCTGCCTGCCCCGGCCATGCCATGGATCGCGCCGATGGTCCGCCGCGCATAATCGAAGCCCGAGGCAGCAATGGCGATACCCAGGCTGTCCAGCATGTGGCGCTTGGCCTGTTCCATCACGTCGGCGGGAATCTCCTCCACCCGCAGGGCGGTGGCGAACTCGCCCAGCTGCAAGGAAATCGGCGTGCGCGTGGCAAGCTCGGTCGGCAGGCTGTCCATGACGTTTGTCTCCCTTTCCGGAAGGATGGGCATGTCCGGGCGACCCTGTCAAACATACGGACAAATCCATCTGGACGCCGCCCGGCGCCCCGCCTATCAGCGAAGGAACATCGCAGGAGACGCCGCATGACCGCCCCGAACCGCACCTTCCTCTTCGCCCCCGGCGACCATGCCCGCCGCGCCGAAAAGGTGCTGACCGCCGGCGCCGATGCCTGCATCCTCGACCTCGAGGATGCGGTGGCGATCTCGGCGAAGGTCGCGGCCCGCGCGCTGGTGAATGCGGCGCTGGAGCGCCCCCGCACCTGCCGCGGCTTCGTGCGTGTCAACGCCTTCGATACGGAATTCTGCCCCGGCGACATCCAGGCCGTGATCGGCCCGCGACTCGACGGGCTGGTGCTGCCCAAGCTGGAGGACCCGGCCCAGCTCATCGCCGTGGATTGGCTGATTTCGGCGCTTGAGCGCGAGCGTGGCCTGCCCCATCGCGGCATCGAGGTGATGCCCATCATCGAGACGGCGCGTGGCATGGCGGGCCTGGGCGCACTCACCGCCTGCGCCGCCTCCCTCGGCAGCCGCGTGCGGCGCTTCAGCTTCGGCGCCGGCGACTACACGCTCGACCTCGGCATCACCTGGGATCTGGCGGAGACGGTGCTGGAAGGTGCGCGCGAGAAGATGGTGCTGCACAGCCGCGCCGCGGGGCTGGAAGCGCCCATCGACACGGTCTGGATCGAACTGCGGGAGATGGAGGCCTTCACCGCCTCCTGCGCGCGCGGCGTGGCGCTGGGCTTCCAGGGCAAGCTCTGCATTCATCCGGACCAAGTGCCCGTCGCCAATGCCGCCTATTCCCCGGCGGAGGCGGAGGTGGCCCGCGCCCGGCGCATCATAGCCGCCTTCGCCGAGGCCGAGGCACAGGGCCTGGCCTCCATCCAGGTGGAGGGACGCTTCGTGGACTACCCGATCGTGGACCGCGCGCAGCGCATCGTGGCGCTGGCCGAGCGGATCGGCCTCACACCTCGCGCTTGAGCGTCGCGCGATAGGTGAAGCGGGGGGCAGGGTGGCAGCCCTCCGACACCTCGAAGACACGGCCATTCTGGTCGAGGTAGCGCCGGCGGATCATCAGTGCCGGCGCGCCGGGCTCGACCTCGAGCAGCGCGGCCTGGGCCTCGGGCACGCCGCCCGCCGAGAGATCCACCTCGACCGAGGACAGCTGCAGCCCGAAGCGGCGTTCGATCAGGGCATAGACCGAGCTGGGCTGCTGGCCGATCTCTTCGATCACTCCGGCATATTCCGTCGGAATGTGGACCACCGTGAAGCAGATCGGTGCCGTGGTGAGGCGGACGCGGCGGATGCCCTCGACGCGCAGCCAGGTCTCGCCCTCCGGCACGCCGGGCACTTCGCTCGCCGGCACCTCGCGTGCCCGCAGCACGGTCAGGCGCGTCTCCTCCGGGTATTGGAGGAGACCTCCCATGCTGGTCAGGTCCTGCACGAAGCGGCCGCGATTCTCATGCGCGATGACGGTCGTGCCGCTGCCCTGGCGGCGCGCGACCAGCCCCGCCTCCTCCACCAGGCGCAGCGCCTCGCGGATGGTGTGGCGTGACGCGCCGTAGAGGGCACAGAGCTCGGTCTCGGTCGGCAGCATGCTGCCGATGGCGTGCTGGCCGCCGCGGATCTGGGCGAGCAGCTCGTCGCTGATCTGGCGATAGCGTGGGCGCGGATCGGCGCCGGAATTCGTGATGTCGCGTCGGCCCGTGCCGTCGCCCCTGGTTATGTCGCCCTTGGTCACGGCGCCCCCCGATTGCATTCCTTTCTAGTTACCCGGGGTCCTTCACCAATGCCAGCAGGGAACGCCAGCGTGGGTCCGCGGCATCCTCGGCCCATTCGAAGCCGGCCATCTCGGTGGTGATGATCGTGGACCCGGCGCCGGCCAGGCGGGCCAGCGCCGCCTCGCGGTTCGCAGCGCGGCGCGAGCCCATCGCGTCCCGCACCGCCCAGACGCGGCGGCCCAGGCCCAGCAGGCCCAGCGCCGTCTGCATCACGCAGACATGCGCCTCATAGCCGCAGACCACGATGTCGGTGCGCTCGGCCGGCAGGGCGTCCCGGAAGGCGGGCGTGCGGCAGGCATCGAAGCTCGTCTTGTGGAAGGTCGCCTCGCTCAGCGCGGCGAGTTCCGGCAAGAGGGGCCCGATGCGGTCCGGGCAATGCTCGGTGGCCCAGACCGGGATGTCGAAGAGCCTGGCGAGGTTGGCGAGGCGCAAGGCCTCCCGCACCACGGCCGGCCCGCCCTCGATGGCGGGGTGCAGCTTGCCCTGGAGGTCCACGAGGAGCAGCAGGGAGGTCCGGCGGTTCAGGGTCAGCATGGCATGCGCTCCAGCAGGCGTTGCATCAGGCCGCGCGCGGGCAGCCCAAACAGGCGCAGGCGACGGGTTTCGGACAGCACCAGGAGGCCCACCGCCTGGGCGAAGACCTCCGCGACCAGCGCATCGGGCTCAGGCACGGTGGCGGCTGCGCGGATGGGTGCCAAGGCCTCCAGCAACAGGGCGTTCAACTCGGGGTCCACCCCCTGCCCGAGCCCGCGCGGCGCAGGACCGCCAGGGCCGAGATAGAGGCCCAGCGCCAATTCCTGCGGACGCGCGGCGTAGAAATCGAACAGCGCCATCGCGCCCTGCCGGAAGGCGTCCGGCCCCTGCGCGGCGGCGGCGATGGCAACCGTGAGATCGGCGAGCGAGGCGCGCAGCAGTTCGGCATAGATCGCCTCGCGGCTGTCGAAGTGGAAATAGAGCGCGGCCGGCGTGTAGCCCGCACGCGCCGCGATGGCCCGCAGGCTGGCGCCCTCCAGCCCCTGCTCGGCGAAGACCTCGCGCGCTGCATCGAGGATGCGCTGCCGGCCCAGTTCCTTTTTCGTCGAAGCGCTCATTGACCCCGATAATCGAACAGCGTTAGATTTTTCGCAAGCCCAAGGGAATGAGAGAGGGAAACGCCACCATGCTGATGTCCGCCGAGGCCTATCGCGACTCGCTCCGCGCGCTTTCGCCGCGCGTCTTCGTCAATGGCCAGCAGGTGAAGAGCGTGGCGGATGAACCGCTGCTGGCGCCGGGCATCAACGCGCTGGGCGTGACCTATGACTTCGCGCTGCGCCCCGAATACGAGAAGCGCATGGTGGCCACGCAGCAGGGCTCGGGCCGCGTCACCAATCGCATGCTGCATGTGAATGGCAGCACGGATGACCTGCTGACCAAGCTGGAGGCGGTGCGTCTGCTCTGCCGCGAATCCGGCTGCGCCCAGCGCTACCTGGCGCATGACGCGCTGAACGCGCTGCACCAGGGCACGAAGCGCGCCGATGATGAGCATGGCGGCGAGCGCCATGCGCGCTTCCTCGCCTACCTCGATGATGTGCAGGCGCGCGACCTCTCGCTCGGCATCGCGATGACGGATGCGAAGGGCGACCGCTCCAAGCGCCCCGGCCAGCAGGTCAATCGCGACGTGCATGTGCACATCAAGGAACGCCGTGCGGATGGCATCATCATTCGCGGCACCAAGGCCATCGTCACCGGCGCGCCCTACATGCACGAATTCCTCGTCATGCCGTGCCGGACCATGACGCCCGAGGATGCCGATTTCGCCGTCTGCTGCGCGGTGCCGGTGGATGCGGAGGGTGTCACCATCGTCTCCCGCCCCGCCGGCCGCCCGGGCGAGGCCGCGGCCCGCTTCAGCAACACGTATGGCCAGTCCACCGGTGTGGTGATGTTCGAGGATGTCTTCGTGCCGTGGGAGCGCGTCTTCTTCGCGGGCGAGACGGTCGAGGCCGGCTTCATGACGACCAGCTACGCGACGCATCACCGCCATTCCTGCATCGCCGCCCGCGCCGGCTTCGGTGACCTGCTGATCGGCGCCGGCGCCCTGATGATCGAGGCGAACGGCCTGGACACCGACCGCCACGCCCATGTGCGGGATGCGATGGTGGACCTGATCAAGATCGTCGAGGGATTCTACGCCTGCGGCGTCGCCGCCAGCGTCTATGGCACGCGCGACCCCTCGGGCGCGGTGATGCCCGAAACGGTGTTCAGCAACATCGGCAAGCTGCTGCTGGCGACGCAGATCTACGACATGCATCGCCTGGCCCACTACGTCTCGGGTGGCCTGATCGTCGCCCTGCCCGGCCCGGATGAGGACCACAACCCCGAGACAGCCGCCTCACTCTCCGCCGTGCTCGCCGGTCGCCCCGACATCCCGGCGGAGAAGCGCCTCGACGTGGCGCGCTTCATGGAGGACCTCACGGCCTCCAACCAGGGCGGCTGGTATTCCGTGATCTCGCTGCATGGCGGCGGCAGCCCGGAGGCGATGAAGCGCGAGATCTGGCGCAACTACCCGGTGGAGGAACGCAGCGCGCTGGTTGAAAGGCTGCTCGACCGCGGCATCCTGGACGAAGGGAAGCGCACCTCGAAGCAGCCCGGCCGCTGCTGCGAGACGGGCTGCGAACCACCCGCCCTGCCCGCCCGCAACGCGGCCGAATAGGCCGCGCGGCCGGGCCCGCCTCAGGCCGCGCGGATCGCGCCCAGGAAGCCATCCACCTTGCCGCGCAGCGCGATGGCCTGCTGCGACAGCCCAGCGGAGGCATCGCGCAGCTCTGTGGTGGCCGCCGCCGTCACTTCCGCTCCTTCGCGCACCTGCGCGGTCTGGCGCGAAACCTCCTCCGTGCCGCTGGCCGCACGCGAGACAGCGCGGCCAATCTCCTTGGTCGCGGCCGCCTGCTCCTCCGCCGCCGCGGCCACCTGCTCGGCGATGGCGCTGACCTCCGCGATGGTGCGCCCGATGCCGCGCACCGCTTCCGCCGCCCGGCCCGTCTCCTGCTGCATCGTGCCGATCTGCTCGCGGATCTGCTCGGTGGCCTTCGCGGTCTGCGCTGCCAGCGCCTTCACCTCGCCCGCCACCACGGCGAAGCCCTTGCCGGCATCGCCCGCGCGCGCCGCCTCGATCGTGGCGTTGAGCGCGAGGAGGTTGGTCTGCGCCGCGATGGAATTGATCAGGCCGACCACGTCGCCGATGCGCTGCGCGCCTTCAACCAGGACGCCCACGGCGGCATCCGTCGCGCGCGTGTCCTCGGCAGCCTTGGCGGCGATGCGCGCGCTCTCCGCCACCTGGCGCGCCACATCGGCGATGCTCGCCGCCAGTTCCTCCGTCGAATTGGCCACCAGGCCCACCTCCTCGAAGGCGCTGCCCGCGGCGCGGGCCATGTCCTCGGCCCGGTCGCGCGCATCCGTGGCGGCGTGGCCCAGGCGATCGGCCGTGTCGTCGAGCGGCGCGGCGGCGGCGGCAAAGGCGCCCAGCGTCTCCGCCACCTCGACCTCGAAGGCGCGGACCAGGCCTTGCGTGCGTTCGCCCTCGGCCAGCTTCGCGGCCTGCGCGGCGGCGGCCGCCGCTTCGGTGGCGCGGGCGACCTCGGCCTTTCGCCGCAGCACTTCCAGCGCGCCGGCCATCTGGCCGATCTCGTCCCGACGTCCCTCATGCGGGATCTTCCGCGCAAGGTCACCCTCGGCCAGATGCTGCACGCTGCCGGTCAGGTCCAGCACGGGCGTCACCACGCGCCGGCGCAACAGCACCGCGAGGCCCGCCAGCAACAGCCCGACCACCAGCGCCCCGGTCAGCACCATGGCGAGGCTCCACCAAGCCGCGGCTTCCGCGGCGCCGGCTGCGGAGACCGCTTCCTCAAGCGCGGCGTCGCGCAGCAGCAGGAGCTGCTGCAGCGCGGGCGTCGCCCAGGCGGTGAAGGCGTCACCGCTCAAGGGATAGGCGGAGCCCGCGCGGCCCGCCGCGATCAGCGCATCCGTCATGCGCATCGCCTCGCCGAAATAGCGCGTCTGCACTTCGGCCAGGGCCTGTGCCACGCGTGGCGGCTCACCGAGCATGCGGGCCACCATGCGCGCACGGTTCCACCCGCTCTCCACCGCGAAGCTCGCGCCGGCGATCGTCTCCAGTTCGGCCGGCGTCAGCGCGCGGCCGCTGTTCAGCGCCGTGCCCACGGCGACGATCCGGCGACTGGCCGCGTCGCGGACATCCCAGGTGATACGCGCGACGAGCAGCAGGCCCTCAAGCCCGCCGCCTGCCTCGGCCACGGCTCGGTGGCTGCCATCCAGCAGCTGGCTGACGCTCGAAAGCATCGCGGTATAGGCCGCCTGCGGCCGGCCGCGGATGGCTGCCTCGCGCGCGGTCAACGGCTGCTCCGCCGCGGGGCGCAGCTGCGCACGCAGGGCGGTAAGTTCGGCCGGGATGCTCTCCAGTCGCCGCAGGCCGGCCTCCAGACCGGCGGCGCGCAGCGCGTCCAGCGTCCGCTGGAGAGCGGCATCGGTCTCGGTCTCCAGCGCGCGCAGCCGCTGCATGACGCCGGAATCCGCCGCGCCGGCCGCGTTCATGCGGATGACGTAGTTGCCGCGTTCGATCACCAGCCGCTCGGTCAGGCGCAGCAGATCGGCCGAGACCGCGACATGCCCGGCCGCCTCACGCGCACCCTGCGCCTTGCGCCACTCGCTCCAGGCCAGGCCGCCCGCAACCAGCGTTGCGACGCAGCCAATGGACAGCATTGCCAGGTTGAACAGGGTTCTCACGCGCATCGTCATGCATCCTCTTCGACGAGATGCCGGCAGACTTAGGTCAGAGGTCTTGCCGATGCGTGAATCCCGCCGTTAACCGCGATTTCATGCCCGCCGGCCTATTGCCGCCTGGTTTGCCGATGACGAGGTCCCCGAGCATGTCGAACGAGATCACGCCTGCCCTGCAGGACGCCCTGGCCGCTGCCGTCGGTGCGGCCGTCCGGGCCGAGTTCCAGCCGCTCTTCACTGAAATGAACCGCTTCCTCGACCGTCGCATCGCGGAACTGAGCGCGGAGCTGCACGCGAGCGTCCAGCTCGCCGACATGAGCGAGGAGCGCATCACGCAGGAATTGACCCAGATGCATGAGCGCATCGCGAACCTCGTCGCCGCGCCGGCCGAGGCCAGCCGCAACAGCGGCGTGGAGCTGGAGGCCGTGGTGATGGCGACGGAATCCGCCGCCAACGTCATCCTCGAAGCGGCGGAGGCGATCCAGGACTGGATCTCGAGCGGCCAGCGGGACGCGGCGGGCATGCAGGACCTGGCCGAAAAGGTGAACGCCATCTTCGAAGCGTGCAGTTTCCAGGACGTGACTGGCCAGCGCATCCGCCGCGCGATCCAGCACCTGCAGCAGGTAGAGACCATGCTGGAACGCGTGCTGCCCGGCCAGGCGCGGGCGGCCGAAACCAAGGTGGTGGTCCGCACGCAGATGCAGACCGTGGCCGCCGCGCCCAACGCCGCCGACCTCGCGCAGGCCGACATCGACGCGCTGCTCAACGCCTGAGGCGCAGCATCCAGGCGATCAGGCCAAGGCCGCCGGCCACGGCCAGCATGACCACCGCCAGCGCATTCGCCTCGGGCGTCATGCCCAGGCGAAGCTGTGAGAAAAGATAGACCGGCAGCGTCGTCGCTCCCGGGCCGGAGACGAAGCTCGCCAGCACCACATCGTCCAGCGAGAGCGTGAAGGCGAGCAGCCAGCCCGCCGCCAGGCTAGGCGCGATCAGCGGTAGGGTGATGGTGCGGAACACCACGGCCGGGCTGGCGCCGAGGTCCGAAGCGGCTTCCTCGAGCGATGGATCGAGGCCCGCGAGCCGCGCCTGCACCAGCACGGCCACATAGGCCATGCCGAGCGCGGCATGCGCCAGCCAGACGGTGACGGCACCACGCTGCGCGGGCCAGCCCGTGAGCGCCTGAAGGCCGACGAAAAGCAGCAGCAGGGCCAGACCCATCACCACCTCGGGCAGCACGAGCGGCGCGCCGGCCAGCACGCCGAAAAGCGGCCGCCCCGCAAAGCGCCCATGCCGCGCCAGCACCCAGCCCAGCGCGAGACCCAGCAACGTCGCCAGCGTGGCGGAGGCCGCGCCGATGCGCAGCGACAGCCATGCCGCCTCCAGCAGCCGCTCATTGGCTGCCAACGCCTGGAACCAGCGCAACGAGAAGCCGCCCCATTCGAAGGGCACGCGGCTGCCCGAGAAGGCATAGGCCGACATGAGCAGGATCGGCGCCCAGAGGAAAAGCAGCCCGAGCGTGAGCAGAGCCCGCCTCATCGCGCCACCGAAAGCCGCTGGTAGAGCGCGATGGGCAGCAGCAGCAGCGCCAGCAGTGCGGTGGAGAGCGCAGCCGCCGCCGGCCAGTCGCGCGTCTGGAAGAACTCGCCCCAGATGGCGCGGCCGAAGAGCACGGAATCCGGCGCGCCGAGCACCTCGGGGATCACCACCTCGCCCGCCGCGGGAATGAAGACCAAGAGGAAGGCGGCGCCGGCGGCAGGCGCGGCGAGCGGCAGGGTGATGGTGAAGAACACCGTCCAGCGCCCGGCGCCGAGATCGGCCGCCGCCTCCTCCAGCCGCCGGTCGCGCCGGGCCAGCGTGGCGGTCAGCGGCAGCACCGCGAAGGGCAGGTACCCATGCACCATGCCGAGCAGCATGGCGCCCTCGCTGTAGAGCAGTGGCATGGGCTCGGCGATCAGCCCCACATGGAGGAGCGTCGCGTTGATCCAGCCGCCATCGCGCAGCAGCCCGACCCAGGCGGCGAGGCGCAGCACGAAGCCGGACCAGAAGGGCAGCAGCACCAGGGCCAGCAGGGGCGCCTGCCAGCGCGGCGCGGCCGAGGCGATGCCGAGCGCCATGCCGAAGCCCAGCACAAGGCAGAGCCCCGCCGTGATGGCCGCAAGCCGCAGCGAGCGCAGCGCGGCATCGAGGTAGTAGGTGTCGGCAAACAGCAGACCCCAGGCCTCGAAGCTCCCCTGCCAGCCCTCCCGCCCGATGGGCGGGATGACAGGCGGCACGCCGGGCGCCGAGGTGCCGAAGCCCATGCCCAGCACGATGGCCAGCGGGGCCGCCACCAGCAGCAGGAGCGCAAGCCAGGCGCCGGCGCGGATCATGCCAAGAGCGGCGCCAGCGCGGCGGCGTCCCATGCGAGGAAGATCTCCGCCCCTGGCACGGGCAACGCCGCGCCGGCCGGCAGGACGAGACGCAGCCCCTGCCCCTCCGCCTCGGCCAGCAGCAGGACATCGCCGCCGCGGAAGGCGATGTCGGTGACGGTGGCACGCGTCCCATTCACCTCCGGCAGGCTCTCCGTGATGCGGATGCGCTCGGGACGCAGCGCATAGGCGGGCGCGGTCGCGTCCGTCCGCAAGCGGAAGCGCCCGGCCTCCAGGACATTGGCCGCACCCAGGAAGCGCGCGACGGAGCGCGTGGTCGGGCGCTCATAGAGCTCGCGCGGCGCCGCCACCTGCGCGATCCGCCCGCCCTCCAGCACTGCCACCCGATCCGCGAGCGAGAGCGCCTCCGCCTGGTCATGCGTGACCATCACGAAGCTGGCGCCGAGCCGGCGCTGCAGCGCGCGCAATTCCAGGCCCGTGCGTTCCCGCAGGCCGGAATCGAGCGCGCCCAGCGGCTCGTCCAGCAGCACCAGCGGCGGCCGGCGTGCCAAGGCGCGGGCCAGCGCCACGCGCTGCTGCTGCCCGCCCGAGAGCTGCTGCGGGCGCCGCGCCTCCAACCCTTCCAGCCCCAGCAGCGCCACCAGCTCCGCGACACGCGGCGCGGGGTCGCGTTCGCCCGCGCGGCGCAGGCCATAGGCGATGTTCTCGCGCACGCTCATATGCGGGAACAGCGCGTAGGACTGGAACATCATCGCGAGGTCCCGCCCGGGCGGCGGCAGGTGGGTAATGTCGCGCCCGCGCAACGTGACGCGGCCCGCATCCGGCGCCTCGAAGCCGGCGATCACGCGCAGCAGCGTGGACTTGCCCGAGCCCGAGCCACCCAGCAGCGCGAAGAACTCGCCCGCGCCGATCTCGAGCGAGAGGGCGTCCAGCGCCAGGGTGGCGCCGAAGCGCCGCGTCACGCCCTCCAGCGCGAGCAGCGTCACCGGCCGGCCTTGAACCGCGCCCAGAGCCGCGCCCGCGCGCGTTCGCCGGCCTGGGCCGGCGTGCCGGCCACGAAGCTCAACGCCAGCGCTTCGGCCGGGGGGAACACGCTCGGATCGTTCGCCACCTCGGGCGGCAGCAAGGCGCGCGAGGCGGGGACGGCGTTGGGATAGCGCACCTGGCGGGTGATGCCGGCCATGACGTCGGGCTGCAGGATGAAGTTGATGAAGGCATGGGCGGCATCGGGGTTCGGCGCATCAGCCGGGATCGCCATCATGTCGAACCAGAGCTGCGCGCCCTCGCGCGGCATCACATAGGTCACCTCATGCGTGCGCCGTGCCTCGCGCGCGCGAGCCGTCGCCTGGATCACGTCGCCCGAATAGCTGAAGGCGAGGCAAATCTCGCCCGCCGCCAGCGCATCGATGATGGCGGGTGGCGAGGGGATGGAGCGCAGGAAGGGGCGGATCGCGAGCAGCGCGCGCTGGGCGGCATCGAGATCGGCCTGGGTGGTGCTGTCGGGATGCCGGCCCAGATGGCGCAGCACGGAGGGCAGCACATCCACGGCGCTGTCCATCACCGCGATGCCGCAGCGCGCGATGCGGCGCGCATGCTCGGGATTCAGCAGCAGGTCCAGGCTGTCGAGCGGCGCATCGGGCGCGAGTTCGCGAATGCGCGCGGCGTTCATGCCGAGGCCGACCGTGCCCCAGAGGTAGATCACGCCATGCCGGTTCTCCGGATCCACGCTCGCGATCCGCGCCATCAGCGCCGGGTCGAGGTTGGCGGCATTGGGCAGCCGGGCACGGTCCAGCGGGCGCAGCGCGCCGGCGCGGACCAGGCGATTGAAGGCGGGTTCGCTGGTGGGGACCACAATGTCATAGCCGGAGCGCCCTGCGGATAATTTTCCTTCCAACGTCTCCAGCGTGTCATAGACGTCATAGCGGACGCGGATCCCCGTCTCGCGCTGGAAGCGCTCGATCGCGTAGGGATCCATGTAGTCGGCCCAGTTGTAGATGTTCAGCGTGGGTTGCTGCGCCTGGGCGTTGAGGCCAGTGAGCAGCAGGACCAAGGTCAGCAGAAATCGGCGCATGGGGCGGGCTCCGCATCAGGGTGCTGTGCCTAATGGCGCAGGCGCGTCGGTTCCACAATATCCGCTTTTTTTCCTTGACGTTCTTTATTTGTTCTCGTAAAGAAGGCGGGCCAAGGGGTGAACTGCGTCCAGTGCCGCGCCCCGGGCCGCACCCCTCCCTCCCCTTCCGATGCACCCCGCGCGCCCGCGCGGCTTGCCGCCCTCATGGCTTAGGAGACGCACGCCCATGCCCTTCATCGCTAGCGACCTCGTGCCGCTGATCCAGACCGCGCGCTTCAACCTCTGGCACTACCGCAGCACGGATCTGCAGGCCGCCATCACGACGGCCGGCTATTTCGCACCCGCCGCCGCCACGCTCCGCGCGGGCGACCTGATGATCGTGCAATCGGCCGATGCCATGGCCATGCTGCCGGTGCGCAGCAATGCGGCGACCGGCCCCGGCGTCACGCTCGACGGCGCGGTGGCGCCCATCGCGCTCACCCGCTCCATCGCGCAGACGCTGCGCATGGTGCAGGCGGCGGGCGCCGTGGTCTCGACCATCATCCTCGCGCCGCTCATGGCCGGCATCATCGTCGGCACCTCCATCCCGGTGCAGGCGCAGGTGACCGGGCCGATCCAGCAGGTGGTGATCACGCTGCGCAACGCGCAGAACCAGATCATCCCTCCCGCGGTGCTGGTGAATGTGGATCAGGGCTATGTCACGGCCACCCTGCCCACGCCGCCGGTCGGCACCGGCTACCGCATCCGGATCGAGGATGCGCTGGACACCGGCGTCGTCGCCACCTCGCGCAGCTTCAACATCCTGCCCGACCTCCGCCTGATCCTGATCGAGGACGGCGCGAAGCTGCTGCAGGAGGACGGCTCCGCCATCTCCCAGGGCTGAGCCACCGCGCCGCCCCCACACCTTCCCCCAGACCGGACGGAGCCCCATGCCCGACCTCAAGATCAGCGAATTGCCCGCGGCGACGGCCGTCGCGGATGCCGACCTCACGCCCTTCGTGCAGACCTCGCCCACGGCGGCCACGCGGCGTGCCACCCTGTCGCAGATGCGGCGCGCGGTGCTGGCCGACCGCGGCGTGGACGTGCGCGACTTCGGCGCACTCGGCAACGGCACGACCAATGACGCGCCCGCGATCCAGGCCGCGATCAATGCGCTCGGCACCGCCGGTGGCGTCGTGCAGTTCGGCCCGCGCACCTATCGCCTCGCCACCGCCATCACCATCAGCAGCGGCGCCGTGCGGCTGCAGGGCGCGGGCTTCAGCGAAGGCGGCAGCCCCGGCCAGGGCACCTGGCTCACCGTGGACCAGACGGGCTTCACGCCCTTCACCTTCACCGGCGTCGGCGCCCGCGGCTCGGCCGTCTGCGACATGGCCTTCCGCCAGAACCACACCGCCGCGCTGAACGCGAGCTGGGCGCCCACGAACTATGACTGGCTGTTCCGCGTCACCGACTGCCTGGGCGGCGTGGATTTCGACAACATCATGCTCTCGGCCGTCAATCGCGGCATCTTCGTGCGGAATTCGGGGCGCACCGATTTCCGCCGGATCCGCGGCCAGGTCTTCACCGCGGGCATCGAGATCGACGAGGGCTACGACACCTCGCGCATGCTGAACCTCCATTTCTGGCCCTTCTGGTCGGCCGACGACAATGTGGTGCGCTGGCAGCAGGCGAATGGCGACGCGCTGATCTTCCGCCGCTGCGACGGCGTCTTCGTGGACCAGGCCTTCGTCCTCGGCTACCGCTCGATGTTCCGTTTCACGTCCTCCGCGGCGGGCTTCACGCAGAAGTTCAGCATCGGGCAGGCCTATGCGGATTTCGTGCGGCACGGGATCTGGATCGACGCCGCGGGCACCGACGGCCAGGTGGATGCCATGACGGTGCAGTGCGAGATCTTCAACGCCGGCGGCGCGCCGCTGCCCGGCTCCATCGGCATCTACGTCAACACCAATGCCAGCCGCGTGCAGATCGGCACGCTGCGCATCGACGATGCCGAGGATAATCCGATCCGCATCGAGGGCAGCGGCAACCGCATGGACGTCGGCGCCCTGCGCTGCGTGAACTTCAACCTGCGGAACAATGGCGCGGCAGCGCTGCACATCGCCAATGTCGCGAGCGGCACGCCCAACCGCGTGAACCTCGCGAGCCCGCCGCTGCTGGAGACCGCCAATCCGGGTCCTGTCTTCAACGCCGGCAGCAATGGCTCCGTCGGCCTCCAGGCGCCGGCGGGCGAGGCGGCGCGACCCGGCCTCTCCCTCGCGCAGTCCGATACGGGCCTCTTCCTCCCGGCGGCCGCCACGCTCGGCGTCAGCGCGGGCGGCGTGGAGCTGGCCCGCATGGCGAGCGGCACGGCGAGCCTCGGCGCGGTGAGCGGCGCCCATGGCCTCGAGGTGACGACGCCGGCCAGCACGGTGAACCGCCCCGAGATTCTCGGCGGCGTGACCGGCACCCCCGCACGGACCGGCTGGCGGGCGAAGGGATCGGACGCGAACATCTCGGCCATCATGCAGCCCAAGGGCACGGGGGCCGTGCTCGCCCAGTTCCCCGACAATGCGGTGGCAGGCGGCAATGCACGCGGCGCCTCGGCCACCGATTGGCAGACGACGCGCACGGCGGCGGGCCAGGTGGCCTCCGGCACGCAGAGCACGATCGGCGGCGGGGCCAACAACACGGCCAGCGGCCTCAACAGTGTCGTCTCGGGCGGCACGACCAATGTCGCGTCCAGCACCAACACGGCGATCGGCGGCGGCAGTTCCAACACGGCCTCCGGCAACAGCGCCTATGTGGGCGGCGGCAACTCGAACATCGCGAGCGGCGGCTTTGGCTGCACCGGGGGCGGCTTCACCAACACGGCCAGTGGCGCATCCGCGACGGTCGCGGGCGGCAGCACCAACACGGCCGGCGGGTCACGCTCCTGGATTCCGGGCGGCGGCCAGGCGACGACGCGCGGCATCGCCGGGCGCGGGGCCTGGGCGGGCTCGCAGATCGCCAGCCAGGGAGATGCCCAGGCCGGCGAGCACGTGCTCTGCCGCCAGACGACCGACGCGACCGCGACGCGACTGACCTCCGACAACGCCGCGCAGGGGGCCACCAACCAGATCATCCTGCCGAACTTCAGCAGCTATGCCGGCACGCTCACCGTCGTCGCCAAGGCGACGGGCAGCACGGCGGCGGCGACATGGCGGCTGAATGTCTCGGCGGTGCGCGGCAACGGCGCGGCGACCACGACCCTCTATGAGGGCGCGGGCAGCGCCATCGCCCCCACCGCCAGCAGCGGCACCGGCAGCGCATGGCGCCTCGACGTCGGCGCTGACACGGCCAATGGCGGCATCGCCGTCACCGTCACGGGTGCCGCCGCCACCACCATCAACCACTCGGCGCGCTTCGCGAATGTCGAAGCCACGACCGCCAGCTGACCGCAGGAGAACCCCATGGCCTTCCTCATCCCGATCGAGATCAACGACACCGGCGCCTTCGCCGAATATTGGCGCCTGACCCATGTGCAGGTGGACCGCGTGGCCGGCGTCGTCGAGGCGCAACTGCACGGCTATCGCGACGAGGCGGCCCGCCGCGCCGGCAAGGCGCCGCTCGACCGCCTGAGCTTCCGCTTCGACCAAGCGACGCTGGAGGACCCCTACACCCTCGCGGTGGAGGACCTCTACCGGACCATCCGCCTGCAGCCCGAGGCGGGCGGCGCGCCGTCGCGCTTCGCCACCGCCACCGACATCTGACCCTGAGCGAGAAGGAACGATCCCATGAGCTCCCTCACCGATTACGCGAAGAACGTTCTCACCCGCGCGTTGTGCGGCCGCTCGCCGGTGCTGCCCACCGCGGTCTTCCTCGGCCTCGGCACTGGCGGCAGCGATCCCACGGGGATCAGCGGCGAGGCGGTGGGCAATGGCTATGCCCGCCAGCGCGTGACCTTCACGGGCACCGGCGTGCAGCAGAACGCGGAGGCGGTTCGCTTCACCTTCACCGCCGCCGCCGGCAGCTTCTCCCATGTCGGGCTGTTCGATGCGGCGAGCGGCGGCAACGCCCTGACCTGGTCCCCGCTGACCTCGCCCGTCGCCATCGCCGGGCCGGGCACGGTGACCATCAACCCGGGCGCCTTCACCATGACCGGGGACTGACAAGATGGGTTGACAGGAGTTGTGTCACCAAGCTTGCAACTCGGAGAATGTCAGGCTTATTCTCTGCCTCGGTTGAGGGAGAGAATAAGCCGTGAACCCGCTCGACGCCACCCATAGCCTGGTCCGCGACACGCAGCCGGCGGAGCCGTGCTCCACCTGCGGGAGCCGGGTGGCAGGCCTGTGCCACAGGCTCGACGCTTCGGCGCTGGACGATATCTCGGCCGATTCGCAGCGCTTCCACCTGGCGGCCAAGAGCGTGCTCTTCCGCGAGGGCGATCCGGCCCAGCGGGCCTATTCCATCGTGGAGGGCGTCGTGAAGCTCTCCCGCCTGTTGCCCGACGGGAAGCAGCAGGTGGTGGGCTTCCGCTTCGCTGGGGACATCCTGGGCTATGGCGCGGGCCAGACCTATCCCTTCGACGCCGAGACGCTGACCGGCGGCCATTTCTGCCGCATCGAGCGCGGCCGCCTGGATTCCCTCCTGCGGCTCTACCCGCAGATGGAGCGTCGCATGCTCGACCTCTGCCTGCGCGAATTGTCGAACACGCAGGACCAGCTGGTCTCCGTCGGCCGCCGCTCGGCCGAGGCGCGGGTCGCGAGCTTCCTGATCGGCCTGGTCGAGGCCTACCGCCAGCGCGGGCCGCTCCCGACCGACCTTCCCATGCCGATGACGCGCAGTGACATCGGCGATTTCCTCGGCCTCACCCTCGAGACGGTGAGCCGCAGCTTCGCCTCCTTCAAGCGCCAGAAGCTGATCAGCGAGCCCGGGCACCAGACGGTGCGGATCCTCGACATGGAGGCGCTGCTCCGGCTGACCGAGGGCGAGACGGCCGGCATGTGATCCGGGAGCGGCACGGTGGCGCTTGCCCTGGGCATGGCGCTTGCATTCAACTGGGCATGTCTCTCAAGGAAACTCGCCCATGAATCGCCGCCAATTGCTCGCCGCCACCCCCCTCCTGGCCACCCCGGCCCTGGTGCAGGCGCAGCCGGCCTGGCCCAATCGCTCCGTGCGGGTGATCATCCCCTTCACGCCCGGCGGCGCCTCGGACCTCATGATGCGGCCGGTGGCCGAGCGGCTGGAGCGGATGCTCGGCCAGTCCTTCGTCATCGACAACCGCCCGGGCGGCGGCGGCGCGGTGGGTGTCGGCGCCGCGGCCAATGAGCGGCCGGACGGCTACACGCTGCTGATGTCCACCGCCGGGCCGCTCGTGCTGCTGCCCTCGATGATGGCAAACCTGCCTTACAATCCGGCACGCAGCTTCACCTACATCTCCCTGATGGGGGGCGCGCCCATTGTCTGCGCGGTGAAGGGTGACAGCCCGATCCGCAGCCTGGCCGACTACGCGACGGCGGCGAAGCGCGCGCCCGATGCGGTGAGCTTCGGTTCCTCCGGCATCGGCTCGATGGGCCACCTGACCGGCGTGCTCTTCGGCATGGAGGCGGGCGCCCAGCTCTTGCATGCTCCCTTCCGCGGCGCGCCCGAGGCGCAGACCGCCGTGCTCGGCGGCACCACCACCTCGCTGTGGGACACGGCGGCGGCCAATGTGCAGGCGATCCGCGCCGGCACCATGCGCGGGCTTTGCGTCTCCTCGGCCCAGCGCGCGGCCATCCTGCCCGACGTGCCGACGGCGCGGGAAGCGGGCTTCGCCAATGTGGTGAGCCTCAACTGGTTCATGCTCTGTGCGCCGGCCGGCCTGCCGCCGGCCATCGGGGAGCGCCTGGGCGCCGCCGTGCGCGAGATCCTGGCCGAGCCCGCCATCCGCGAGCGGATGGACTCCATCGCCTTCGTGCCGGGCGAGAATGTTCCGCAGGCGGGCCTGGCCGCCTGGGTGCAGGGCGAGCAGCAGCGCTGGGCGCCGGTTGTGCGTGCCTCGGGCGCCAGCATGTGAGGGAAACGGATGGCCGGGTCCCACCCGGCCATCCCCCCGCCGCGGGTATTCAGGAGGTATTGTGCTCGCCCGGCCGCATCAGAAGCGCCCGCAGTTGCAAGCAACCCCCACTACTCGCCGGCGAGAAGACCATGGCACCCCCCGTCATCGCGGGGCTTTGGCGCTCCATTCGATCAACCGCTTGGCCGGAATCACCCAGATGATGCCAGCGGTGACGTAATACACCAACTGTATTGCCCAATGTCGGTGGACAACAAAATCTCCTAACGCGACCACAACGGCGATATAAACGATAAATCCGACCACGCCGATCAGGAACGCAACCTTACCTCGTGACATAGGAACGACATGGCCTCCTCTGGCAATCTCGTCCCGTGAGCGGGAGAGAAGCTTGCTAAATATTGCCCGAAGGGACTAGGCTTCAAGCCGTTCGAGCGAACCCGGCGTCACTCCAGGCGCCCTTCCGCCCGAATCATCCCATCGGCCAGATCGCAGCAAAGAATCCCGTGACGCAAAACGACCTCAAGCGCCACATCCGTGGCATTCCCGATTTTCCCAAGCCGGGAATCCTCTTTTACGACATCTCGACCCTGCTTCGGCACGGGCCGGCCTGGAAGGCCGCCATGGCCGAGATGGCGGCGCGGATCACCCCCTACCAGCCCCAGTTGCTCGCCGGCATCGAAAGCCGCGGCTTCCTGCTCGCCGCCCCGCTGGCGCTTGAGCTCGGCCTGGGCTTCATCATGCTGCGCAAGCCCCTACCAGCCCCAGTTGCTCGCCGGCATCGAAAGCCGCGGCTTCCTGCTCGCCGCCCCGCTGGCGCTTGAGCTCGGCCTGGGCTTCATCATGCTGCGCAAGCCCCGCAAGCTGCCCGGCGCGACCGTCGGCCTCGACTACGCGCTCGAATACGGCACGGACCGGATCGAGATGCAGGCCGATGCCGTGGAACCCGGCCAGCGCGTGATCCTGCTCGATGACCTGCTTGCCACCGGCGGCACCATGCGCGCCGGGCTCGATCTGCTGCGCCAGTCCGGCGCCGTGGTGCCCGCCGTCGCCGCGATGATCGAACTCACGTTCCTCGGCGGAAGGAAACGCCTCGATGTCCCCGTCGAAACTCTCCTCACCTATGACGAGTAGGGCTCCGCCCGTCGACAAGGCCCGCATCATCCGTGACGCGGGCGGCAATGCCTATCTGGAGGGCGGGGACGGTGCGGTCTCCGCCGCCGGCCTCAACGGCGTGCTGGCACTCGCCATCGCCTCGGCCCCCACCGGCATCACCGTGGCCGATCCCTCGCTGCCCGATTGCCCGCTCGTCTTCATCAACCCGGCCTTCACCCAGCTCACCGGCTATCCGCCGGAGGAGGTGCTGGGCCGCAACTGCCGCTTCCTCCAGGGCCGCGGCACGGAGAAAGAATCCGTCCGCGCGCTGCGGCTCGCCATCGCCGGTGGCAAGCCCATCACCCTCGAATTCACGAACCATCGCCGCGACGGCCGCCGCTTCGTGAACGAGCTGCGCATGGCCCCGGTGATGGACGAGAAGGGGCAACTCGTCGCCTATATCGGCATCCAGCACGACGTCACCGCCCGCAAGCGCGCCGAGCGCGAGGCGATCAAGGCCCGTCGCGCGGCCGAGCGCGCCAACCAGGAAAAGAGCGACTTCCTCGCCTTCATGTCGCATGAGGTGCGCACACCGCTGCACGGGGTGATGGGCACGCTGGCCCTCCTGCTCGACACCGCGCTCGACGCCGAGCAGCGCGCCTATGCCGAGACGGCGCAGCGCTGCGGCGCCACCCTGCTGCACACCGTGAACGAGCTGCTGGACCTCAGCCGCATCGAGGCCGGCAAGCTCGGCATCCATTCCGACCCCTTCTCGCTGGCCGACATCGTGAAGGACGTGCTGGACCTGCTGGCGCCTGCCGCCGCCGAGAAGGGCATCGAGCTCTCCGCCAGCCTCGACCACCTGCTGCCCGGCCAGCTGGTCGGCGATCCGAGCCGCATCCGCCAGGTGCTGATCAACCTGACCGACAACGCCGTGAAGTTCACCCATCGCGGCAGCGTGGAACTGCGCATCGCGGCCCTGCCCGACGGGCATGTGGGCTTCGCCGTGACCGACACCGGCATCGGCATCCCGCCCAAGCTGCGCCAGAGCCTCTTCACTCGCTTCGCCCAGGCCGATCCGGCGGGCGAGCAGATCGGTTCCGGCCTCGGTCTTGCCATCTGCAAGCGGCTTGTCGCGCTCATGGGTGGGCAGATCGCGGTGGACAGCACGCCCGGGCGCGGCAGCACCTTCTTCTTCGACCTGCCACTCGCGCATGTGCCGGAATCGGGCACGCCGCCGCCCCGCATCGCGCCGCAGCCCGTGGTGGTGCAGCCGCTGGCCGGAGCGCATGGCCGCATCCTGCTGGCCGAGGACGGCAAGGCGAACCAGCTCGTCGCCGCCGCGATCCTGCGCAAGGCCGGCTACACGGTCGAACTGGCGCGCGACGGGGCGGAAGCCGCCGCCGCCGCCGAATCCTCCGACTATGACCTGATCCTGATGGACATCCGCATGCCGCTCATGGACGGCTATGCCGCCACGCGCGCCATCCGCGCCGTGCCGGGCCCCCGCGGCCGCGTGCCCATCATCGCCATGACGGCGAGCGTGATGCCCGGGGATTCCGAGCGCTGCACCGCGGCCGGCATGGATGGGCACCTCGCCAAGCCGCTCGGCAAGGTCGAACTCCTGGCCGCCGTCCAGCGCGTGCTGGATGCCCGGCCGCGCCGCCCCCGCGTGCCGATTCCGGAAGCCGAGCCCGGCGCCACCGCCCCCCTGCTCGACCGCGAGACGCTGGAGGAGCTGCGCGCCGCCGTGGGTCCGGGGCGCTTGCCGCGCCTGATCAGCGTCTTCACCGCCGAAACGAAGGAGCGCGTGCGTCGCATGCACGCGATGACCGACCCGGTCCGCATCGAGGACGAGGCGCACAGCCTGAAGGCGGCCGCCGCCACCTTCGGCGCCATCGCCCTGCGCGATGCCGCCCGCGCGCTGGAGGATGCCTGCCAGGGCGGCCAGCCTGAGGAGTGGCGCCGCATCCTGGACCTGCTACCGGGCCTCGCGGACCGCAGCATCGCCGCTTTCCCGCTCGCCCGCGCCGAGGTGCGCGCCAAGCAGGATCGCGAGCAGAAGGGGCGCTGAACCTCAGAGCCGGCGCAGCGCCACCGCGATCGCGTCCAGCTCGGCCAGGATCTGCGCCAGCGCACTATCCTCCTGGGCGGGTTCGCCCAGCGGAAGCTCGGGCTCACCCTCGTCCAGAAGACGCTGCACGCCCTTGATCGTGTAGCCTTGCGTGTACAGCAGGTCGGAGATGCGCTTGAGCAGCGCGAGGTCCTCCGGCCGGTAGTAGCGGCGGCCGCCCGCGCGCTTCAAAGGCTTGAGCTGCGGGAATTTCGTCTCCCAGAAGCGCAGGACGTGCTGCGGCACGTTGAGCTGCTCCGCCGCCTCGCTGATGGTGCGGAAGGCCTGCGCGGATTTGCGCAACCGCGGGCGATCCTCTAGACCAGCTTGCCCGCTCACTCCTTGCCGCCATTGGCCGGGGTGGTGCCATTGATCCGTGCCTTCAGCACCTGGCTCGGCCGAAAGGTCAGCACACGCCGGGGCAGGATCGGAACTTCAACGCCTGTCTTGGGATTGCGCCCGATGCGCTGCCCCTTCTGACGGATGAGAAAGGTGCCAAAGCCAGAAATCTTCACGGATTCCCCGGTCTCCAGCACGCTGGAGACGCGCTCGAGCACCGCCTCCAGAAGGGCGGCTGATTCGTTGCGGGAGAGCCCGACCTCCGCATAGATGGCCTCAGCGAGGCCGGACCGCGTCAGCGTATCCATCGTCGACTCTCCGTCATGGCCGGCCCCGCAACACGATGCGAGGCCCGCAAGTCTCTGAACCGGCAGGAAAGCCGGGAAGAGCAGGCCACGTCAACCATGTTTCGCCGCGCTCCCCCCAAAACCGCGTTTACCGCGCTTTCACCCCGGGTCTGGCACCTCGCGTGCCGACCCCAGGACGGAGTCCCTTGCCCATGCCGCCTCGCCGCTGGCCTTTCCTGGCCCTTCTGGCCGCCCTCGCCCTGCCCTTCGCCGCAGCCCCGCTGGCCCCGGCACGGGCCGAGACCGCCTGCCCCGACATCCTGCTGGGCGACAGCCTGGCCGTTGGCCTCGCCCCGCATGCCCGAGCCCTGGGCTTCACCGTCATCGCGCAACAGGGCGCGGGCATCGCCTGGCTGCGCCAGCAGGAGCCGCGCTGCGCCCGGCGCCTCATCCTCGTCTTCGGCACCAATGACCTGCGCGGCATGACCGCCGCGGAGGCCGAGGCCTATCCGCTGCGCATCGCCGCCGTGATGGAGGCGTGGGAGGCGCAGCAGGCCATCTGGGCCACGCCCGGCTGCTTCCAGGATGCTGCGCTGGAGCGTGGAAGCGCCGCGCTCGATGCCGCCCTCACCCGCCATCTCCGCCGCGCGAGCGACCGGCTGCGCGACCTGCCCGCCATCCATAGCGGCCGCCTCGCGCGCTGCGTCTATCCTTCGCATGACGGCATCCACCCGACGGGCCTTGGCTACCAGGCCTGGTGGGCGGGGCTTTCGCAATGGCTGGAGCGTGCCGCCGTGGCCGGGCTGCAGCCGGCCAGCGCACAGCGCCAGAGCATGATCCGCTGAGGTGACATCACGAGGGTGGGGAAGCCCCATCCCCGCCAGGCAATCAGGCGCGGCCCCAGGAGAGCACCGCCCGCAGACGCTGCGTCAGCGCCGGGACGCCAAGCGCCTCCATCCCCGCGTGCCAGGCCTCGGCCAGCGCGATCAGCGCCTCGGTTCCCGGCAGGATGGGCAGCCCATAGGCGGCGTCGAGGATGGCGCCGGAGCGGCCCATCAGCAGCAGCAGCCAGACCGCCCCCAGCACGACCAGCGCGGCCCCCACCGGCAGCGTCGCCGACGCGCGGGAAAAGTCGTCGGGCACGCCGGGTTGCGGCGGCGGGGCATCGGGCATCCAGGGTTGCTGCATCGCGTGCTCCCTCAGAACTGGAAGTAGATGAAGGGCGCGACCCCCTCGGGGCCGGCGAGCAGGATCAGCAGCAACGCCACGCCGCAGAGCGCACCGAGTGCCAAGGGCGGCAGCCGGCGCAGCGCGCGCTCGGTCCGCTCACGTAGATCGGCCGGCCAGAAATGGAAGGAGAGGCCGAGCAGCGTGAGCGCCAGGAGGCGCCAGGTGATGCTCTCGTTCGGCAGGTCGAACTGCACGAGGCCGGCCATCATCGCCCAGAAACCCGCCATGTCATGCGCGCGGAAGAGCACGAAGGCGATGACGACGATGTGGAAGGTGACGAACCAGCGCAGCAGGCGCCCCGCCGTCGTGACCGGCGCCGCGTTGCCGCCCAGCGCCCGCTCGATCCAGAGGGCGACGCCATGGATCACGCCCCAGAGCACGAAGGTCCAGGCCGCACCGTGCCAGATGCCGCCCAGCACCATGGTCGCCATCAGCGCCAGGCCGACATTGCCGCGATTGCCGCCGAAGCAGCGGATATAGACGTAGTCCCGCAGCCAGGTGGAGAGCGAGATGTGCCAGCGCCGCCAGAACTCCGAGAGGGTGACGGCGCGGAAGGGCTGGTCGAAATTCTTCGGGAAGTGATAGCCGAGCAGCGCCGCGAAGCCGATCGCCATGTCCGAATAGGCCGAGAAGTCGCAGAAGATCTGGATGGTGTAGCCGTAGCTGGCCAGCAGGATGTCCAGCGCGCCATGCGCGGCCGGGTCGCGGAAGACGGGATCCACGATGCCGGTCGCGAGTTCGGACGCGATCACCACCTTCTTGAACAGGCCGCCCAGGATGAGAATGCAGGCCATCGCCACGGGGATGCGGAAGCGGTCCGGCGGCGCGTGCAGCTGCGGCAGGAAGCGCGCGGCGCGCACGATGGGCCCGGCCGCCAGATGCGGGAAGAAGGTCAGGTAGACGAGGACGTTGAGCGGCGATGGCTCGGGCTCGGCGGCGCCTTCATAGGCATCCACCATGTAGGAGATTGCCTGGAAGACGTAGAAGGAGACGCCGACCGGCAGCACGATGTCGAGCAGCGGCATGGGCCCGAGGCCAAGCCAGTCGAGCCGGCCCACCACCTCCTGCAGGAAGAAGTTGGTGTATTTGAAGTAGAACAGCCAGGCGAGCGTGCCGGCGATGCCGGTCCAGAGCCAGGCGCGCGAGCGCCCGCGCCCGGCCAGCAGGCCGATGCCCCAGGTCCAGGCGCCCACCAGCAGCAGCGCGGCGCAAAGCTCCACGCTCCAGAAGGCGTAGAAGGCAAGGTTGGCGGCGAGCAGGAAGGGCTTGTGCCAGGCCGGCCGGAAGCGGACGAGCGACCAGTGGCCGAGGAAGACCACCGCGAAGAAGATCGCGAAGATGCCAGTCGGGAAGAGCATTCAGGTGGCGGTGGTTCGCGTGGCGAGGCCCATGCCGCGCAGGAGATGCGCCTGCAACCGCTCCGCCGTCAGGCGATAGCCGTCCGGCGTGAAATGCACGAGGTCGGGCCGCATGAGCGGCGCATCCCCGCGCGCGAGTTCCGGCAGGCGGCAGGGGCTGCGCGTCACCTCGGCACTCCAGTCGAAGAAGCCCACGCGCTGCGCCTGGGCCACGCTGCGCTGCGCCGCGCGCACCCGGAGCAGCGCTGGCAGGGGCGAGACGGCGGCGCAGCCCTGCGGTGGGCGGCCACGCCGCGTGGCGCGCACCGGGCGGCCGGCATCGGGCACGCCCATCACCATGATGCCGCTGCGCGGCAGCGTCTGGCGCAGGCGCTGGATCTGGCGCGTCAGCTGCACCGCATAGGCGGCCTCGTCAAAATCGGCATCCACCGCCTCATTCGTGCCGAAGGCAAGGATGACCAGGGCCGGCGGCTGGTTCGTCAGCTCGCGGGCGAAGATGGTCGGGTCGCGGTTGTCGAGCGAGGCGAGGGTGGCGCCATTGATGCCGAATCCCTCGACCAGCACGCCGCGCCCGCTCCGGTCCACGCCCCAGCCCAGGAGTTCGACCGGGCCATCGCCCGTCACCTCGATGGCCAGCTCCCGGCTGCGCGGCGGCGCGTCCAGCGTGAGTGGGCGGAATTCCGGACCGGCGCTGCGCAGCGTGACCGGACCCACCGCCAGCTCATCCACGCGCAGGCGGAAGCTGCCGGCCTCGGGCCCGGCCATCAGGCCGAGATGCACGCGGTCGAAGCCTGCCGCCTCGCTCGAGCGGAGCGTGATGACATCGCCCGCCCGGGTTCCGGTCAGGCGGAATCCGGTCAGGCCGAAGGGGCCGGGATTGCTGGCGCGGAGCGCGCTGCGCGCCGTCCATTCGCCGCTTTGCGAGGCCTCGACCAGCTGGTTCGCATTGATCGGCCGTTGCGCGCGGCCAGGCGGCAGGCGGCCGGGACCGGCGGCGCCGAAGCGCGCCTGCATCAACTCGCGCAGGTGCCCCACCATGACCGGGCCCGCGGTGTGGCTGTCGCCCAGGATGAGGATCAGGGCGCGCGAGGCCTGGCCCCGCCCGGCGGCGCGCAGCGCGTTCGCCAGCGGCTCATAGGGATTGTCGCCAGCGCGCGCGGGCAGCACCGATTCAAGCCCGGTATCCGGTCGCGCCTGCGCGAGGATGAGCGGCCCGCCCACCTCGCCCGCCAGGGGTTCCGGCCGCGCGCCGCAGCCGCCGAGCAGGGCGGCGGAGCCCAGGAACAACGCGCGGCGGTTCAGCATTTCGTGCGGGCCGGGGACTTCATTGTGACAATCTGCATGGTATAAATCCCCCAATCCCCCGCTGTCCCGGAGAAAACCCGCGTGGCGTTCCGCGCCCTACCCGCATCTCGCTCGCGGCGATGCCTTCTCTATGGCGCAATGGCGCTGCTGTCATCGGGCGGGATCGCCCTGGCGCAACCCGCCATCCTGCCCAACCCCCTCCCCGAGCGCCCGGCGCCCGAGCGGGTGAACCTGCTCTTCTGCGGTGATTCCCTCGCCCAGGGCATGTTCCTCGCGCTGAACGGGCAGCTCCGCCGGCGTGAGACGGTGCGCGTGACGAACGGCACGCTGCACGCCACGGGCGTGACCCGCAGCGACGAGCATGACTGGCCCACCGTCTCGCGAGATCTCGTCGCGCGGCACCGGCCGAACCTCACGCTCTTCTGGGTGGGCGCCAATGATTTCCGCCCGCTGGTGGTGCGCGAGACGCGCTCGCGCTTCGCCTTCGGCACCCAGGCCTTCGCCGAGGGCTATGGCCGCCGCGTCGGCGAGATGGTCAGTCATGCGGTGCAGGCCGGCTCGCGCGCCGTCTGGTTCGGGCTGCCCAATGTGCGCGATGCGCAATTCGCCAATGCGGTGCGCCAGCTGAACGAGATCCAGCAGAATGCCGCGCTGGCCGCCGGCGCCGTCTGGATCCCGACCTGGGAGGCGACGAGCGATCCGCAGGGCCGCTTCAAGTCCAGCGTGAGCCTGGAGCGCGGCCCGCGCGGCTTCCGCGCGGAAGACGGCGTCCACTTCACCGAATGGGGCTATCGCCGGATCGCGGCCCTCTTCTTCGACGAGGTGGAGAACATCTTCCCCGAACTCGCCGAAGGGCTGGGCCGGCTCTCGGATACCTGAGGCGCGTCAGGAATCGGCGGTGATGTTCGCCCGGCGGATCACCTCCCGCCAGCGGCTCAGCTCGGCCCGCTGGAAGTTCGCGAGGTCCTCCGGGCTGCCGCCCATGCCCTCCACGCCGTTGCGCGCGAAGGCCGCGCGCGTCTCGGGCTCGGCCAGGGCCGCGTTGAAGATGCCGTTCAGCCGCTGCGTCAGCGGCGCGGGCAGCCGCGGCGGCGCATACAGCGCCCACCACGCCTCGATGTTGATGGCGGGCAGTCCAGCCTCGCCGAAGGTCGGCACGCCCGGCAGCACGTCGCTGCGCGTGGCGCCGGTGATGCCGAGGCCCAGCATCGTCCCCGCCTCGATGTGCGAGCGGACGAATTGCGTGTGGTAGAACATGGAATCGATCTGCCCGCTCAGCAGGTCGGTCACCGCGCGGGCGCCATCCCGGTAGGGGACATGCGTCGTGGTGATGCCGGTCGCCTCGCCCAGCAGCGCCTGCGCCAGGTGACCCGTGGTGCCGGTGCCGGAGGAAGCGACGGACAGCGGCCGGGTGCGGGCAAGGGCCACGAATTCCGCCATGCTCCGCACGCCGAGCTGCGGGCGGACCACCAGCAGGATCTTGGTCTTGGAATGCGCGATGATGGGCGTGAAGTCGCGCATCGGATCATAGGGCAGGTTCGGCATCAGGTGGGGGTTCACCGTGTGCGTGCCGATGGTGCCGAGCAGCAGCGTGAGCCCGTCGGGCGCCGCCTGCGCCACGTAGTGCGAGCCGATGGTGCCGCCCGCGCCCGCGCGGTTGTCGATCACCACGGTCGCGCCGTTCAGCCCGCGCGAAAGCTGCTGCGCCGCGATGCGGCCCAGGATGTCGGTGCTCGACCCGCCCGGGAAGGGCACGACGAGGCGGATGGGCCGGTCGGGCCAGGCTTGGGCGCGGGCGATGCCCGGAGCGAGCAGGCTTGAAGCCAGCAAGGCGCGGCGCTTCATGGCGCGATATCCTCCCGTGAAATCGCTGCAAGGTCGCACAGGGGGGCACCCTCCCGCAATGCGAGGCAGGCTTCGGGGAATTCGCCGAGGAAGCGCGCCCCCTCCCCCGTCAGCCGATCCAGGACGGCATCGAGGTGCCGCATCGCGCCATTGGGCAGGTCATGCAGCACCATCAGCACCGGGGCACTGGCCGCGCGGCATTGCGCGAGGGCGGTGGCGGGCCAGCCCTCGGGGTCGCGGAAGTCGCCGGGAACGGCGTTCCACAGCACCACCGTATAGGCCTGGGCGCGCAGGTGCCGGAGCGCGCTGGCGTTGAGCAGATGCGGCCCCAGCGCACCGCCGCCGCCATTGGGCCGGAACAGGCGCCCCGCATTCAGCGGGCCGAGCAGCGCCTCGGCCTCCGTGATCTCGGCCACGGCCTCCGCGCCGCCGCGCAGGCCGAGCGGCGCGCCATGCGTCAGCGTGTGGTTGCCGATGCGGTGGCCCTCGGCCAGCGCCCGCTCGGCCAGCGCGCGCCGCGCCGGGTCGCGCAGCTTCCGCGCGATGGGGAAGAAGGTGGCGGTCAGGCCGCGCCGCCCCAGGGCCGCGAGCACCAGCGGCGTCGCCTCCGGCTCAGGGCCGTTGTCGAAGCTGAGGCAGACCTCCAAGCCTCACCACCCCACGGCATAGCTGGCGCGGCGCGGATCGGCGCCGGCCGTCAGGATGCCGCTGCGCTGGTCCGCCTGAACCATGCAGACCGCACCGGCGCGCCAGATGCGGTCAGGCCACCAGCTCACCTGGTGGCCGCGTGCGGCCAGGGCCTCGCCCGTCGCGCGCGCGATCCGGCCTTCCAGGCAGATGCGACCGGGATGGGTCACATGCGGCTCGAAGCTGTCGGGGAAGCTGTAGGTGGCCGCGCGCGGGTGCTCCACGGCGTCCTGCGGATCCATCCCGAAGAGCAGCATGTTCAGCATCACCTGCAGCATCGCCTGGGACTGCACATCGCCGCCCGGCGTGCCCAGCGGCATCACGAATTCACCCGTGCGCTCCAACATGATCGGGTTGGGCGTGAGCCGCGGCCGCTTGCCCGGCGCCATGCGGCTCGGATGGCCCGGCGCGGTGAAGGATTGCGAGCCGCGCGAGGAAGGGCAGAGCCCGGTGCCGGGAATGACCGGCGTGTCGCTTGAGACATCGCTCGGCGTGGCCGAGACCGCATTGCCCCAGCGATCCACCACCGAGATGTAGGAAGTGTCGCGCGGCGGGCCGGAGGGCGCGCCCGGGACGTTCAGCGGCGCGCCCGCAGCGATGGGCGCGGCCCCACGCGGCTGGCCCGGCGGCGGCATGTCGGGCCAAGCGCGGGCGGGGTCGATCATGCGGGCGCGGGTGGCGGCATAGGCGGGGTCGAGCAGGCCTTCCAGCGGCACATTCACGAAGTCCGGATCGCCATAGAAGGCCTCGCGATCGGCAAAGGCGAGCTTCATCGCCTCGATGATCTGGTGCAGGTAGTCGGCACTGTTGTGCCCCGCTGCCTTCAGCGCCGCCGGGTCCAGCAGCGCGAGGGCCTGGTGCAGCACCGGCCCCTGGCACCAGGCGCCGCAGGTATGGACATCCACGCCGGCGAAGCGCGTCGTGATCGCGCGCTCCACGGGCGACCGGTAGTCGGCCAGGTCCTCGGCCGCGAGCCAGCCGCCCGCCTCGCGGTGGAAGCGCAGGATGGCTTGCGCGATGTCTCCCCGGTAGAAGGCGGCGCGGGCGGCCTCGAGCCCGGACGCGCGGTCCCCGCCGCGGGCCAGCGCGGCGCTTTCCTCGTCGGCCATGTAGCGCAGGCTCTTGGCCAGATCCGATTGCACGAAGATCTCCCCCACGCGTGGCGGCCGGCCGCCCGGCAGGAAGATCGCGGCGTTGGACGGCCAGCGGGCATATTTCTCCCGATAGCCCGCGATGGTGTCCGCCATCAGCGGATGCACTGGAAAGCCCTCAGCGAAGCGGATCGCGGCCTGGACCACCTCGGAAAAGCGCATGGTCCCGAAGCGTGCCAGCGCCGTGATCCAGGCATCGGGCGCGGCCGGCACCACGGTGCGAAGGATGCCCTCGGGGATGGTGCCGCCGCAGTTGCGCAGGACATGCTCGGGGTCCGTCGCGCGCGGCCAGGGGCCGAGGCCCGCGATGGTCCAGACCGCGCCATCAGCCATGCGGATCATGATGGGGGCGACGCCCGCGACATTCACGATGTCGGGCTGCACGACGCCGAGCGCGATGCCGCCGGCCACCGCCGCATCCACCGCATTGCCGCCCGCCTCCAGCACGGCGAAGGCGGCATGCGCGGCGCCGTAATGGCCGGCCGAAGCCATGTGCCGCGTGCCGCGCAGGGCGGGGCGCTGGGCGTAGGGCTCGGCGGGGTCAGGCATGGGCGTTCTCCGGTGGCCAGGGCGGCTCGCACCGTGATCCCGCGAAAGCGCGTCCCGGTCTAGCCGTGGTAGCGCCGCCACCATTCGACGAAGCGCGTCAGCCCCGTGCGCAGATCCGTGGTGGGCTTCCAGCCGAAATCGCGCTCCATGGCCGAGACATCGGCGAAGGTCGCCGGCACGTCGCCGGGCTGCATGGGCTTCAGTTCGCGAATCGCGGTGACGCCAAGCAATTCCTCCAGCAGCGCCACCATGCCGAGCAGCGGTTCGGGCCTGCTGTTGCCGATGTTGTAGAGCCGGTGGCCGCCATCGGCCGGCGGGGTGTCCAGCGCGGCCATCACGCCCTGGACGATGTCATCCACGAAGGTGAAGTCGCGCATCATGCGGCCCTCGTTGAAGAGGGAGATGGGGCGGCCCTTCAGCATCGCGTCGGTGAAGAGCCAATAGGCCATGTCGGGCCGGCCCCACGGGCCATAGACGGTGAAGAAGCGCAGCCCGGTGAGCGGCAGCTTGTAGAGGTCGCTGTAGGTCCGGCTCATCACCTCGCCCGCGACCTTGGTCGCGGCGTAGAGGGAGGCCGGGTGATCCACGCGGTCGGTCTCGCGGAAGGCGCCATCCGTGCGCGCGCCATAGACCGAGCTGGTGGAGGCATAAACCGTATGGCGGATGCGGCCCTCCGCCCGGCGGATCGCCTCCAGCACCGAGAGATGGCCGGTGACATTGGCGGCGGTGTAGGCGAATGGCGCCTCGAGCGACCAGCGGACGCCGGCCTGCGCGCCAAGATGCGCCACGCGGTTGATCTCCGGATGCGCCCGCATCAGGGCGAGCACCGCCTCATGGTCGGCCAGGTCCAGCTTCTCGAAGCGGAAGCGCCCCGCCGGTGCGTCCCCGGTGAGCGCGGCGAGGCGCGCGCGCTTCAATGAGGGATCATAATAGGCATTGAGATTGTCGAGCCCGATGACGTGCTCGCCGCGCGCCAGGAGCGCCTGGCAGAGATGCGCGCCGATGAAGCCGGCCGCCCCGGTGACGAGGACGCTACCCATGCCGGAAGCCTGCCCCGCGGCGGGACGCATCTGGATCACATCGGCGCCGTGGCTTCATCACCGCCTCGAGGGTCTGCCAGGAGAAGCTCGCGAACGGCCCAGCCTTGGCTTCGGGGTTATCAGGTCTCGACAGGGGAGGCTGGTTGGAACGACCCCGCTGGGGATCAGGGGATGGGATATTTGGATCGGGGATGCAAGTACCTCGACGCACAGGTCCCCGCGGCAGGACGAAGCGCCCGCCCCATCCTGGCCGCCTCGCCATGGAAGCCCCCCGTAAGACAAGACGGGACCGGCCTGGCTCGCATCGAGCGAGCGGGAGCCGGCCTGGGCGCGGCGGTCGGTCAGGCCTTGACGGCCGTAGCCTGGCGGTATTCACGCCCCGCCTTCAATCGCGGCCCCAGTCTGCCGAGGAAGTCGACGAACATGCCCCGCTGCTGCTCGGAGAAGAACTCGATCGGGGCACCGCCCCGTATCCGGACCTGCCCGGACTGAAGCTTGTCCCGGCGCGCGGTTCCCTTCGGGGAGCGGCCGGCGAGCATATGGATCTCCCTGATCCATTGGCGTGGATTGCCCGGCCGCATCTCCTGCCAGGACATCTGCAGCGCCTTTTCCACGCCCTCCGTGGGGGACAGGACGCTGTATTGGCGGAGCTTCTCGACATTCACGCGCATGCGCTGGGCGGGAAGCAGGTTCTTCATGTGAAGAAGCAGCAGCGCCCCGGGCGCGACGCGGCTCAGATCCGGTCCGTCCAGCTGGAAGTTGTGGCCATAGATGCCCCGAAGCGCCGCAGAGCGATGCACGGCCGACTTGCCGCTCATCAGGCCGGAGGGCGTCACCGCCTCATCCTCGAAGAGGGTGAAACGGTCTTCGCGGTCGCCGTAGTTGTTGAGCCAGATGCCTGCCAGGATGTCAGCCGGCGGCAGCGCCTTGATTTCAGGAACGATCGCGGGACCAAAGAAGACCTCAGCGCTGGAATTGACCCAGCAGACGAATTCATCGGTGTCGAGCAGGATGAAATATTCACTGGTGCCGCGTATCGCGTCGTACAGATCCGGATACTGCGCCGGGCGGTGCAGGCCGTTATGGAAGCCGGTGAACTGTGCCACCGTCGCGTGCTCCGCCGTGCGGCGCAGCGTCGCCAGCACGTCGGGGTCATCGGAGTCATTGTCGAAGATGATCAGGTTTTCCATGCCCACGATGGCGGCATGATGATCGATCCAGCGCTGCAGGAAATGCGCCTCGTTCTTCGTCTTGAGCAGAATCTTCAGAGGAGACGAGCTACGGCGGATGCGTTCGCAGATCTCAGACTGCTGCGTGGTCCATTGCAGGAGCATTGAATCCGTCACGACAAAGCCGTTCCTCTCACGACGCGCGGTGCTTCAAGAATGCTTCTTGACCGAAACAAAAGCCAAGGCGGAACGCACTGGCCTCTCGTTATACGGATAAGAAAAGATCGTCGTCGTGGTAGCAAGCTTTTCTAGCTCGTCCAGCATATCCATGCCGAAGTCGTTGTAGACGAGCGAGCGCCCCCCCTTCCCGTCGCCGTGATAGACCTCAGGCAAGAGAAAAACATCTTCGTCGCCATCCACATCCACACGCTTCACGGTCTTCGGCGCGAGGGGAGATGCGGTCGGGATGGTGAAGATATGAGCCCCGCCGGGCTTCAGCACGCGACTGATCTCCGCGAAGGCCCGATAGGGGTGGCGGACATGCTCGAAGATGTCGGAGGTGATGACCAGGTCGACCGAAGCGTCAGCCAGGCTCAACGCCATCAGGTCCTGGTTGGTCACTCCGTCACGCATCGCGCCGCTCGCGAGATCGCTCCAGTAGAATGACTTGGTGTAATGCGGCAGGCCCTTGAAGATGGCCCGAAAGGGACCGGAAATCCCCGGCTCGAAGATCACGAGGTTCCGAAACCCGGGCATCTTCACCAGGGATGTGAGGTCAGGCGCTGCAAGGGATGAGTAATGATTCAGTATTGCCTCGGCTTGGACGCGGTAACGCAACGTCGAGCGGCATGACTGGCAAGGATAGGTCTCACGGATCGACCGCTTCTGACGGACAAACATGCCCTTCCAACCACAAACGCGACAGGTCGACGCGTAGGAATGCGGGGGGAACGTGCTGTCGGTGGGCGTGTCTGACAAGGAATTTGTCCGCGCTATGGTAAAGTTTAGAACGCCCATCGGGCAGGCGTCCGCGCGGTCCCCCCTAGTCGAGCAACCGCACTTCGACCTTCGTTGCAAGAATCCGACGAACCCATCGAAAATCTTTCGTCACGATATAGACGAGATCATCATCGGCCGTCACGGGGTCCACCGCCTTTACCGCGAGCACATGCGCCCCCGCCGTGCAGACCGACAATTCCGGCTCGAAATCCCGGCCGAGAATACGGTAGCTGCCATGCTGCTTTGGGTCGGGGGCCCCCCAGTCCGTCGTCTCGGCACGCGTCGCCGGCGAGGGATAGGCAAGGACCAGAAGCCCATCCGGTGAGAGGATGCGCGTCAGTTCGCCGAGCGCCTTGCGATGATCGGGCACGCGCGTCAGCACATGGTAGCAGATGATGAAGCCGTAGCTGCCGTCCGGCCGGTCAATCGCCTGCGGATCAATGGCACCAGGCGAGCCGAAGGCGCTCGTCTCGATGCTTCGGAACCAGCCCCCCGCCACCACCCGGATGTCGCCGAAGTCGAGCAGGGAGAATTCCTTGAAGGCGGCGCGGTCGCGGATCGTGTCGATCAACTGCCGCCCTGCCCGGTGCCGCTCAAGCGAGCCGCATTGCAGGCAGGTGGGCGGCCGCCCGCGGCGGCTCATCCGGCCACCCGGCCCCGGTCCGAAGCGCGTTCCACCGCAGCACGGGCAGACGGGCGGCGCCTTGCCCCCGGCGGCGACCTGTGTCGTGGACTTGGGATCGACTGCCATCACGAGGTTCCTTCCTCAAGAACCCGCCAGATCTGGTTCACGCGCGTTTCCCACGACACGTCGTTCAGCACGGCGGCGCGGGTGGCGGGGTCCACCTTGGGCCCACGGCCGGCAAGGGTCGCATCAATCGCGGCGATGAATTCCTTCTGGCTCGCCGCCACGCTGACATAGGGGCCGATGTCCTGGATGTTCGCGACATCGGTGGTCACCACCGGGACGCCGACGGCGAAATAGACGTAGAGCTTCAGCGGATTCATCCGGTCGCTCTGGTCGCTCTTCAGGTGCGGGATCATGGCGACATCGAAGCCGCGCATGATCCGCAGCGCCGTCTCATAGGGCCGGACGCCCAGCAGATGGATGTTGGGGCAGCGGGCGCTCATTTCCGCCACCTCGGGCCGGCCATGCGCCGAGCCGACCAGGGCGATGCTGCCATGCGGATAGCGCCGCGCGACCGCCTCGATGAGCTCGAGATCCACGCGGTCCCGCATGTTGCCGACATAGCCGATGATCGGGCGCGGCAGCCCACGCAGCTCGGGCGGCATCCCCCAGCTCTCGACATCGGGCAGGATTTCGGCGCCGTTCGGGACGACATGGATGTCCGGCCGGAGGCTGGCGAAGGCGTCACGGACGGGGGCGCAGTTGCTGAAGACGGTGTCCGCCTCCGTCAGGATCGTCTGGTAGGCCCGCTCGATCTGGCGCGTATAGGCCTCGCTGCTGCCGGGGAAGGTCCGCTGGTCGTCAATCAGGTCCGCCACCACGAAACCGGGCCGCACGGCGTCGGCGACCTCGGGATATTCGAAGATGACGGGCGACACCCAGAGCATCGGCGCCTCGTCGCAACCGACCTCCGCCAGCACCTCCCGGACGAAGTCGGGATAGGCGCTGGCCGGCCGCAGCTCCTGCCCGAAGGCGCGCGCGGCCCGCGGGCCCGCCCGGTGGAGGAAGGTGCGCCGGATGAAGTCGGGGGCGTCGGCCGTGCGGAGGATCCGCTTCACGGTGTTGACGTAGACAAGGCTGCCCTGGTGGGCCGCTTCGCCGGCCGCGAGCTCGGCCTGGCGCTCCAGGTCCACCACGCTGATCGGACGGTCCAAGTGGATGATGCGGCGGACGCGCCCGGTCTCCAGCATGTATTTCGCCAGCATGTCGGACCGCCGGCCATAGACGTCCGAATCATTCTGCTTCCACAGGAAGACGAGATCACGCGGGCGCTCGCCCTTGACCAGCGGGGCGCGAAGCTCCTGCCTTGGCTTCTGCGCCACGAGGCGCGGCAGCGCCACGCCGGAGAGTTCCTCGAGGATGCGGAAGGTCTGCTCGAACAGATGCGGCTCGACCAGCTGGCCGCGTCGCGCCGTCGAATAGGCGAGGTCGAGCCGCGCCGCATTCACCTCGTAGCTGAGCTCCGAAAGGAAATAGGAGCGCGTGCCCTTGCCCCCGCCCCGCGCGGGTGCGGCGGCGACACGGCGGAGCGCGGCGTCGAGCGAGGCATCGTCGGTCACCACCTCGAAGGCATTGGCCAGCGCGAGGTCCAGCAGCGGCGGCACGGCCCGCGCCAGCACCGGCACGTCCATGGCGAGCGCATCGGTCAGCTTCGCCGGAATCTGGTATTGCGAGATTGGCTCGCTCGGATCCTGCAGGATCGCCACCGCGTCGGCCAGGTTCACGAGCTCGGGCAGGCGCTTCCAGGGCTGGTCGGGATTGAGCGATATCCGCGCCTTCTTGTAGGAGGCGAAGCGGTTCGCCGTCCGCTTGTCGGTCACGGTGCCGATGATGCAGAGGACCAGGCGATCATCGCCCAGCCGCTCAAGCGCATCGGCGATATCGAAGATACCCTTGTGCGGGCGGGGCGTGCCGAGGAAGAGGATGACCCGGTCCGCATCCTTGAAGCCATATTCGGCGCGCACCGCGCGGCGATCATAGAGCGCCGGGTCGAAGACACGCTCGTCGCGCCCATGGCGCACGGTGATCCCGCCGAAACGCCGCCGCAAGGCGACGTTGGAGACGGTGACCAGCTCACCCTCGGTCACGAGGGTCTCGCCGAAGCGGGTCCAGAGCTCGCTGTAGGGGCTGGCGAGTTCCTGCGGGTTGTCCCGCACCGCCGAGCGGATCTCCTCGATGGAGGCGGGCGCGTTGGACTTGGTGAAGGCCAGCTCGTGGTCGTCGATGTCCACGACCATCGGGCAGTCGTTGAAATGCCGGATCAACGCGCCGAGGACGAGGCTCGGCAGGCGCGGCTTGCCCACATGGACGACGTCGCAGCGGGTGTTGCGTGCGAGTTCGATCGCGCCGGTCAGGAAGCTCTTGAGATCGGTCGCGGGGAAGCTTCGCATGGGAAGCTTGCCGTCCGCGATGGGCGGCCAGATCCGCCCCCCATAGAAGGCGAAGATCGGCCCGACCAGCTCCGCATCATGACGCTTGGCGGCCATGTCGGCGAGGAGGAAGGCGCGCCCGACGGGGTTGTGCGCCATGTCCCAGGCCACCACCGCCACCTTCAGGGGGTTGGCCGCCCCTTCCGCCGTGGCCGGACGACCGGTGGTGCGGACGGATGCACCCTCCTTCGGCCGGGCCTCGGCCGGAGGCGCCTTGGGGGCCGGCGACGGCTTCGGGGCCTGGGGGGCGGGCGCCCGCGCAACCTCGCGCTTGGGGAAGCGGATACGGAGATTCTCGGCCCGCAGCCGCCGTCCGGTGGCGCCGCAATAGAAGGCGACCGAGTGCAGCTCGGCATCAAGGACATGCGCGGGCAGCGGAACGAGGAAGCCATGCTCGGCGAGCGCCCGGTTCCCACCGGCCAGGGGCTCCCGCAGCCCCTTCGCCTCGATCTCGCGCACCGGCTGGCCGTCGATCGTGACCAGGACGGCCCGCGCGGCATCGCTCACGATGCCCCAGCACACCAGGGACTCACCTTCGACGCGATCCACCCCGGCCTCGACCGTGAGCGCGCGGTCGGGCTTCGCCTCGGGGCGGGGCGGCGAAGGGGCGGGTGCTGACGCCCGCGCTTCGGCCGCCGGAGCTGAGCTGGACCGCGCGGCGGCCGAAGCGCGGGCCTTGGCCTCGAGAAGCCTCTCGGCCGGGGAAACCGCGCGGGCCGCCGGCGGTTCAGCCGGGGCAGACGCCTCGCGGGGCGGGGACGGCATCGGCGCGCCGGCGATCGCGACCTCGGCCGGCACGGGCAGCTCGATGGATGCGACTTCAAGCTGGGACGCTCGCTCACACAACGAAATCCGAGCGGGGCGGGCCGCGGCGACGGCGGCCGGAAGCTCGGCGGCGAAGCCGAAGCGCCGCAGCCGCGGATCGCCATTCGCATCCATCGAAGAAAGGCCGCCCACGGTGACGCGGACCAGCTCGGCGCCGTTGCCATAGAGACCCAGCGTGGCCGAGCTGGGCCGGTCGGCCACCCAACCCAGGACGCGCCGCCCGGACACCGAGAAGAGCCCGCCCGAGAACTCGCGGGCGCGCGACGCATCGGCGGCCGGCTGGGACATGGTACCGAATTCGACGCTCGACAGAGCGACGGTGCCGGCCTCGCCCGAGAACTCCAACGCGAGCATCCTGGGGGAGGAGGAGGAGACGCTCCGCAGATACTCGACCGTCAGCGCGGCGGGCTCCGGCCCGACCCGCGGCGACTGCAGGAGCATGTCCTCGAAGACCCATTTCTTCTGGGCATTCTCGACCAGCAGCGCGACCCAGTTCAGATTGAGGCCCGGCTGAATCGTGTGGATGCCGGCGATGCTGAGGCGAAAGCGGCCATGCTGGAGGCCGGCGGGAAACTGTAGGGCCTGCGTGATGCGCAAACGCGCCAACGGGCTGCTCGTTTCGATGACCAGGCCGGTCGGCTTGTCGGAGGCGGCGAGCGGGCGGAACGAGGCGACAGGGTCCGCATTGACCCCCTTGAGCTGGATCGCCCATGCCGGGCAGACGTCACTCTGGTGCGCCGCGCGAACGGGGCGGGCCGACCGCCACCCCCCGAACTCGGAATTGCGGATCAAGGAGAGGGATCCAGCATCGCCTTCGGCGACACCAGCCCCTGGGCTCCGAACAGAATTCATCCGCCAGCTCCTTCAAGACCTGAATCCCAGGCGCTCACCCAACCAACAAACCAATCGCCCCCAAATGCATCAAAAGCGATCAAACGCGAGCTGGCTCTCCGATTTGCTTTATGATGATTTTTTCAAAGTCCAATGACGTCGTCTAATTTTTGCTGCTTTGAAGGGCAATATCTAAGTCTAGGTAACGATAGGGATTTCTTCTCTTGACGATAGTGCAAAACCTACATCGGACTAGAAGAGGAGGCAAGGTCCCCCCTCCGGACATTAGGGCCGGCGCAGCCGGCGAGAAGATCAACCATGTGATCGCATGCAACCTGGCCAGCCGAAGCGCCGCCGGCACGACGTCCGACGCCACCTGCCCGAGGGTCCGCCATCGAGATGAAACCCCGACGGAACTGCCACCGCGACGGATGTGGCCGAGAAGTGCGGCGCGACCCGGCCAGGCGGCGCCGGCAGCCCCGGCAGATCAGGCCGGTTGACGCTTCATGACCTTGAAATTCGCTCCATCACCGAAAACGTAATCATCCCGACCCACAAAATATTCATCCACCGCCGCCTTACAGCCGCCATGGGTATGATAGTCATCAAACATCACGCAGCCACCCACGGAAAGCAAAGGCCACGACGAACTCAAGGCATACTTCACCGCGTCATAGAAATCGCAATCGATGTGGACGAAACACAGGGATTTCATATCAACGTCCGGAACGACGTCCTGAAACAGCCCCTTATGCAAATGTATACCCTTCTGCCCAACCTCGATTCCGAATTCCGAGAACGATTGACAAACGCGATCGTAGAGATTTTCAATATATCCGTAATACTTATCAGGACCGATTCCGGAAGACTTGCCGGATTGGATGATCTCAAACCGCTCCTTGGACTTGGGACTGTCCTTTTCTGAGGCCGGCGGCGGAATCATGCCGAACACGTCGAAACCGTGGAAAGAGCGCCCAGCCGCGAGGGCTTGCGATGCCAGCACGATGGCCGACCCGCCGAGCGCGACACCGAACTCGGCAATCGCACCCTCCGTCCGCGCGGCAATGACGGCGCGCAGAGTGGCTTCCAACCTCGCGAACTTTTGTTCGCTCAGGTAGGTCAGGCGGCCCTGCCGCACCTTCTTCGCAAGCTCACTCAGTGCCATAACAAGTTTCCCTCGATTTAAATGCTCAGGAAATATAATATAATTTTGTATTTTTCTGCTCGGCCAATACTACTCATTATTATCTGCTTCTGCAATCTACCCGCCTCAACATTGCAGAGCGGAAATTCCACTCGAATACAACCGGGGCACATTGTTCCTCGACGCACGGCGATGAGTCGGGCGGGGGTTGCCACGATGCAGCAGGCGGCATGCCGCGACCTGCCGGCTGGCTCGCGAATCGGCAGATGATCGGTACGCCCCCGGCAAGGTGTGCTTTACACTAGCTCCCTCAAGCGGATATGATTGTATTGCTTCGTAATTGGCCGATGCGTGGAGATGTTAACGTGATCGTATTCGTGACATGCCTGCGACATCCCGAGAGTGCCAATAACTACGCCAAAGTCGAAGATTTATTGGAATCCACACTCAAGTCTGTCGTCGCCCAGACCAGTCAGGACTTCCACGTGGTCGTGGTGGGGCATGTTCGCCCAAGTTTTACTTTGCCGGCCAAGGTCCAGTTCGTGGAAGTGGACCTCCCGCCCCCGACGGTCGAAGCGGATCTGGAGGCCTCGCGCGAGGTCTTCCGCCACGACAAGGGGCAGAAAATTGCCATCGCCGTCCGCTACGCACTGGAGTACAATCCCTCCCATATCGTTGCCTTCGATGCCGATGATTTCGTCAGCCGCGGTCTCGCGGCCTTCCTGAACGAGCACGGCCAGGGAAGCGGTTGGTATATCGAGAAGGGATACATGTACTCGCCGCGCGCGAGGAAACTCGCCCTCCTGGGCGGCTTCCACCGCCGATGCGGCACATCATTGATCTACAACGTCAAAGACCTGAAGATTCCAGACTGCCCGCCCGATGATCATGCACAGGTCATCAGCCGCACCGGGGCCGAATACTTCAAGAAAATCTATGGTTCGCATGTGCAGGCGAGCGAGTACTTTGCCAAGTTTGCGTCGTCCTGGCAGGCGATCCCGTTTCCAGCGGCCGTGTACACGGTCGAGACAGGTGAAAACCATTCCTCCAACCAATTGCCGCAGACGGGCAAGTTCCTGCCCCTGTCGGATGAACTCAAGGCGGAATTCGGATTGAGCGAACCGGCCCAGACCATGCCCCTCCTGCCTGCCGCAGGCGCAGCCGCGCCCCCCATCCTTCAGCCCTCGGATGGCGCGATCCTCGAGACCGTCCAAAAGATGCTGGCCGAGGGCCGGGCGGCGGAGGCGACCGTGATCGCGAACGAACTGATGGCCTCGGACACGGAGGCCTGGCTTGGCCGTGTGGCCGCGGCCAGCATCGCCCTTCGCCGCAAGAACCACGCCGAAGCCTACCGCCTGCTCAGCACGGCGCCGGATGACCGCAGCCGCATGCTGCGACCCAACCTCTATGTCACGGCCGCCTTCCGCTGCTCGGTTGATGCCGGTTTGTCGGCCTATGGGCAGGTGAGCGCCCTGGGCCTCGCCGCCCAGCCGGCCCAGGCCTGGCCGGTGGTCCGGACGCTCGCCCTCAACCACCGCTTCGAGGAGGCGGAGCAGCTGCTCTCCGCGATCGATCTCGGCCAGCAGCCGCCGGCCGTCGCCACCGAGGCCGCCTGGATCCGGCGCTTCCTCCGCGAGCGCGACAGGAGCGTCGTGGACGGGGATCATGCCGTCCGGCTCGGCGTCATCGACTACAAGTCGCTCGACATGAACCGATCCTCGACCAATATCGGCGATCCGATCCAGACCCTCGCCTATCTCGGCAATCTGGCGCGGTTCTCGAAGGTCAAATACCAGTCGGACGACGGGATCGGCGGCTTCGTCACGGGCTTGCAGGACCGCGTGCCCGACCGCCTGCGCGACCCGAGGCACGAGACCACCGTGCGCCTCGTCCGCGTCAACCGCGATGCGTCCACCTATGAGGCTTACCCGCAAGGCACCTGGGTATTCGTCTATGGCTGGTACATGCACCACCTGTTCCACGCCCGGTTCGACCTGCCGTTGAACACGGCGCTGCGGCCGATTTTCATTTCCTTCCACGTCAACGAGCCGCGGATCCTGACGCCGGCCGCCATCCGGCAATTGCGGCAATACGGGCCGATTGGCTGCCGCGACTGGTCCACGGTGAACCTGCTGCGCCAGAAGAACGTCCCGGCCTTCTTCACCGGCTGCATCACGACGACCATGGGGACCATCCTGCGCAAGGAGCCGGGGGCACCCGCCACCCGCCAGGTGGCCCTCGTCGAGGCCAATCCGGAGCCGGGCGAGATCGCCCCCGAACTCGGGCTCAAGTTCCATCACGGCCACCCGGACTCCCGCGAGGCCAGCCTCGTGACGAACCTCGAAACGGCCGTCGCCAAGCTGGAGACCTATTGCGGCCTGGAGCGGGTCATCACCTCGCGCCTGCATTGCTACCTGCCGAGCCTGGCCATGGGCGTCCCGGTGGATTTCAAGCCGCGCAACCCGAAGGACATCCGGTTCGCGGGCCTGGCCGGGCTGAACATCGAGAACCTCGGAACCATCCGTGACCCGATCCTCAGCCTGATGAACACCATGCTGGGCGAAATCCTCGCCGGAAAAAGCGAGGAAGAGGTCTATGCGGCATGGCGGGCAGCCACCGAGCCGTTGACGCATCTCACCCAGCCCTGAGCCGATGGGCGGCAGCGGGACCTGCGCCTCCGCCGCGAAGCTCCGTCAGGTCGCGGTCTTCGAGCTTGGCCCGGCCTGGAGCGGCAATTCCCTGAATTGCACCACCTACCGGCAGCACGGGGTGTTCAGCCGGAACGGGCGCCAGGCGCTCTGCTTCCTGGATGGGACGGGCCACCTCATCGTTGGCCAGCGCGACCTCGGCGGTGGTGGCATGGAGACGGTTCGCGTCGAGGTGCCGCAAAGGACGCAGGACGCCCATTACAGCCCGAGCCTGGTGATCGACACCCGGAACCGCATCCACGTCGCCGGCGGCGCCCATGTCAGTCCGCCCTTCTATGGGAGATCAGAAGCGGGGGACCTGGCGAGTTTCCGGCTCGTCGAAGACCCCGCGCTGCTGGGCGAGGAGCGGACCAGTTACCCCTCCTTCCTGACCGCGGCAGGCGGAGCGCTTTTCCTTCTCTACCGGCGCGGCCATCCCGGGCGCTCGGTCTGGTGCTGCCGCGGGTGGGATGAGGCCCGGCAGGCATGGTCGGATGAATCCGTTCCGATCCTGAGCGGCGCCGGCACAGCCACCATGCATTCCGGCCCCTACATCAACACCCCGCTGCGCGAGCATGCCGGCCGGTTCGGGCTGTTCCACGTCTGGCGCAGCGGAAAACTGCCCCATACGGGCAGCCATGTCCGCAACATCGGGATGGATTTCTGCGAGGTGGATCTGCTCGACCGGCAGGCCTTCACTCATCGCGGCCTGCAGTTGCAGATGCCCGTGACACCCTTCGTGACGGAGCGCGTGGTGGCCATCCCCTGGGATGCTGACCTCTCCAACCAGGCTGGCGCAACGCGCCTTCCCGATGGCCGGCCGTTCGGCGTCGCATCCCATGCGGAACCGGGCGGGCGGTCCCAGGTGCACATCTTCTGGCCGGACCAGGGTGGGAGGTGGCATTCCCATCCCATCACGCGCTTCACCTCCAGCCGCCGGCTGGTGGGCGGAGGAACGCTCTACCTGCCGCATAGCCGCCCCGCCTGCGCGGCCCTGCCGGACGGATCGGTCCTCGTCGTCTTCCGCACGGCCGAAGCAGGGAATGCGCTGGTCGCCAAGCGCCTGCTGCCGCCGCTGTTCCTGGCGGAGACGGCCGAGGATCATCTCCTCTGGCCGGATGACCTGGGCTTCTACGAACCGGTGCTCGACATCGGCCTGGCGGAGGCCACCGGCCGCATCTGCGCCTATGTGCAGGCCTGCGGCCAAACGCGCGACAACCAGACGATGGCGGAGCGCGCCGCGGCCCCCGCCTTTCTGGTGGAATGGCGGCTTGACTGACCGCCGGACGGAGCAGCGCGGCGCCGTCAGACCTTCAGGTTGAACGGCGCCATCTTCAGGAGCGGGTCGAGGTTCATGCTTTGCCAGGCGCGATCCGGCCGCGTCTGGTCATAGAGAGCGACGCCCTCGGCGTAGCTCCGGGCAAAGCCCAGCTCGAACCCGACGCCGCTGGTGAAGTCGCCCCACTTGAACGGGTAGTTCACGCCCGTGCCGCTCCAGAACGCGAAGGGCACGCCATAGGCCAGGGCGACGATGGCGGCGTGCATCGCATTGGCCATGACGAACTTGGCCGAAGCGATCGCGTCAATGAAGCGGAGGCAGGCTTCGGTGGTGTTCTCGGTGGCGGGGGACATGACGACGGAGTCGGGACAGGATTCCAGGTCCTCGGCGGTCGGCGCGGTGTGACGCAGGTGGTGGACCCACAACACCTTGCCGGCGACGGCCGGATCATGCTTCGGCTGGTAGAAGCGCGGAAGCAGAAGGGCCGTGTCACCCAGCGGGGTGTATTTCGGCAGGCCGAGCACATCACGCGAATGGGCGCCGCGCACGCCAAGGAAGAAGCAGCTGGTCAGCAATTCTGCCGAGAGCGGCTTGGCGTTCTGCAGGCCGCATCCCCAGAAGATGGCCTGGCCGCGCCCGTCCTCCGGCTTGAAGCCGTTTCGCTGGGCCGCCTTGATGCGTCCCGGCTCGATCACGCTGCCCACCAGGTACAGGGTTCCATGCGAAAACCGGCACTCATTGGTGAACATGAGGTCCCGGTAGACCAGGGCGAGCGCATCCCCGAAGTTCCCGATCGCCTGGTCCTGCAGCCAGAATTTTACCCGCGTTGCCAATGATGCCTCCACCGCCCAGAAGATACGGATATCAGACGATTTTCTTGCCCGTCATGTTCACTTTCGGCAGGAACGGCCGAATGATCTGCCTTGCCTTGTCCGAGAGATGCACACGATCTCCGATCACGCATGATTCAGTAAAAAGCGCGGCAGCGCGCATCAACTCGTCGCTATCCGCGCAGATGGCCCGGATGGGGGCCGGGTTCGCCAGGAAATTATAATATCCCTCGCTATAGGCGTATTTTGATTCGTGCCCGCGCTTGTGAAGTATCACCATCAATGAGCCGCGAAAATAGGCGATGTGGTGACACCCGCCGCCCTGCACGCTGAGAAAATAGAAGCACCTGCTGTATATCTTGTTCTTGAAGGTGTTGATGTCATCCTGGCCGCCACCGGCCACGTGCTCGGCGAACAGCGCGTCGAATGAAAGAACCTCGTGGTGCCGTTCAAGAACCTCGAGATCACCGAGATCCATCTGGCCATCCACATCCTGGCTGTAGGCGACGTTGCGCTGGCCAGCCCCATGCCGAATGTAGATGATCTGGAACTGGTGCTTCAGAGTGCTGAAGATCGTCTCCAGCGTGGCCGGGTCGATGAAGTTGATCGGGCCGGAGTTCCATTCGCTGTTGAACTTGTTGTGAATGACAAGCAACGGGCGGTCACTTGCCGCAACCCTGGACTGAAGCGGCAGCGCCGCGAATTTCCTGCGGAGGTCCGGGTAGATATGGAAGGCGCAGGGGCCGAACCGCCCAAGCGTATGTTCATCCTTGGCGGGAAGACAGGGCAACCGGTTCTTCGGCTGGCGCGCGACACGGACGCCACTCTGCTCGACGACCTCCAGCGCTTTCAGGTCGTCATAAAAGCATTTCATCCCCCGATACGTGATGATACGCCGGCTGCCGAGCAATCCAGTCCGCGACAGCCAATTGACGAAGGGCAGGAACAGGATGAGCTCGGCCCCAAACTCACCCTTGTACTCTAGCGTATCCGGGATACTCGCAACGTAATCGAGCACTTTATTCGAGGATCCGCCCTGACCATCCTGCAACATGGTTGCTATATCCCGCCAACCGCGCCGAAAGCTAGATCTTTGCCATCCGCATCAAGCAAAGGACACAGTTTTCCGACCACTTGTATGAAAACATAGAATTATTAGTTAGCAGAAATCTTTTTTGTTGGCAAATAAAATTGCCCGCTCAGGCTCGCCTTACCCCAGATGGAAGCTGGACGCGCGGATGGCGGCGCCGCCGCCGCGCCATCCGAGGGCGGCACTCACGTCACGGCGTCTTCAGCGTCAGCCCGCCATCCACCACAATCTCCGCCCCCGTCACGTATTTCGCCTCGTCGGAGGCGAGGTAGAGCGCGGCATAGGCCACGTCCCAGGCATCGCCCATGCGGCCCATCGGCGGCTGTGCGTTGCGCCGCGCGACGATGGCCGAGACATCGCCCCCGCTTCGCTGGCCGGCGAGGCGCGCCTCCACCAGCGGCGTGTGCATCAGCCCCGGGATCACCACGTTGCAGCGGATGCCCTGGGGCGCATAGCGCACCGCGATCATCCGCGAGAGCGCCATGACGCCCGATTTGGACGCCGCATAGGCCATCAGGTCCGGCCCGATGTTCCGCAGCGCCGCGACGGAGGAGAGATTCACGATCGCGCCGCCACCCTGCTGCACCATGACCGGGAGCACCGCGCGCGTGCTGAGATGCACGTAGTGCAGGTTGTGGTGGAATTGCTTGTGCCAGACCTCGGGCGACATCTCCTCGGGGCCGCCGGGCACGCTGCCGCCCACATTGTTCACCAGGATGTCGATGCGCCCGAAGGCGGCCAGGGTCGCGGCCACGATGCGGGCGATCTCGTTCTCCTGCGTCACGTCGGCGCTCAGCGCCACGGCCTGGCCGCCCTCGGCCGCGATCAGCGCCGTCGTCTCCTCGGCGGCCGCGAGGTTGAGGTCCACGCAGGCCACCTGCGCGCCCTCCCGCGCGAAGAGGATCGCCATGGCGCGGCCATTGCCGATCCCCTCGCCGACCGAACCGGCGCCCAGCAGCAGCACGCGCTTGCCAGCAAGGCGCGGCGCGCCCCGCGGCGGCAGGCCCTGCACGGAAGCGACACTCATCGCTGCGCCCAGGGCGTGGTCTGCCACAGCGCGCGATAGCGCCGCTCATCCTCGCGCAAGCGGGCGAACCAGGCCTCACCCGATTCATGGCGCACCAGCAGCGAGCGCGCCTCGATCGCGCGGATGAATTCAGGGTCCTTCGCGATGTCGTCCGTCGCCTCGCGGAAGCGCGAGACGATGTGCGCGGGCGTGCCGACCGGCATGACCAGGCCGCGCTCGGAGGCCATGGTCACGTCGATGCCCTTCTCCTTAATGGTCGGCAGGTCGGGCGCGAAGCGGCTGCGCGCATTGGCGGCCACCGCCAGCAGGCGCATGCCCTCGTTGTTCGTCAGGACATAGCCGAGGTTCAGCCCGGTGGAGACGATCTGCTTGCCGAGGATGGCGGTACGGATCTGCGGATCGCCCTGGAAGGCCACATGGTTGAAGCGCAACCCCGTCGCCTGCTGGATCAGCACCATCAGCAGATGGTCATCCGTGCCGATGCCGGGCGAGCCGAAGGTGATGCCGCCCGGATCGCGCCGCGCCGCGGCGAAGAGGTCCTCCAGCGTGCGATAGGGGCTGTCGGCGGCGACCGAGATGGCCGAGGGGTCGCCCACCAGGTTGCCGATGGGCGCGAAGTCATCGAGCTTGAACTGCGCCGTCCGCTCGATGGGGATGGTGAGCAGCCCCGGCATGTTGGTGGTGCCGATCACCGTGCCGTCGGTGCGCCCGCGCGCGATGGCGGCCAGCGCCACCTCGCCCCCCGCGCCAGGGCGGTTCACGACGACGACATTGCCGCCGATGCGCGGCTCCAGGAAGCGGGCGTAGAGCCGGGCATCCACGTCGGTGGCGCCACCGGCGACGAAGCCCACGATGATCTCGATCGGCCGGTCCGGCCGCCAGGATTGCGCCAAAGCCGGGGTGGCGAGCAGCGCCGGGGTGGCGCCAAGCAGCGTGCGACGATGCATCATGCGTTTCCTTCCTTGAGCCACTTGATGAGGCGCGAGAGGCCTTCGCGCATATCCACCTCCGGCCTCCAGCCGATCGCGGAAAAGGCCTTCTCATGCGCGATGCGGAAGGCACCGCCTGAGGTCAGTCGCACCTTGCCCGCGGTCTCGCCCACGAAGCTCGGCGCTGGCCCGCCGCCGGCGAGTTCCGTGACCAGCTCGACCAGCTGCCGCGTCGTCACCGGCGCGGGGCCGGAGCAGTTCACCGCGACATTGCTCGCCGCGCTCTCGAAGGCCATGCGGTTGGCGCGCGCGAGGTCCCCGACATAGACGAAATGCTTGGTCTCGCTGCCATCGCCGAAGATCTCGGGCGGTTCACCGCGCGAGAGCTTCTCCAGCGTCTCGATGATGTAGAGCGCATTGGCCGCACGGTGGTGCTGCCGCTCACCATAGACGGTGGAATAGCGCAGCACGACATGCGGCAGGCCGCGCTTGGCCGTGTAGGTGCGGCAGAGCTGCTCGCCGATGATCTTGGTCGCGCCATAGATGATGGCGGCCGGCGGCGCGCCCTCGCTGTAGAAGGGCGTGCCCTCCACCAGGTCGCCCTTGATGCCCGGACCATAGCCATAGACCGCGTTGGAGGAGGCGAAGACCACCTTCCTCACGCCGCGCGCGACGCTGGCCTCCAGCGCGTTCTGCACGCCGCGGATGTTCACATCGAGGCCGCCCCAGGGGTCGCGGTCCATGTTCAGGGTCATGTAGGCCGCCAGCAGCAACGCGCCATCCGCGCCCTCCAGCGCGGCCAGCAGGTCGCTCATGCGCATCACGTCGCCACGGATGATCTTGAGGCGCGGATGGTCCTTCAGATGGGCCACGGCGCTTTCCGCGCCCATCGAGAAATTGTCGAAGAGGCGAACCTCGGCGGCGCCCGCATCGAGCAGTTCCCCCGCCGTTGCGGAACCGACCAGGCTGCCGCCGCCGATGATGACAAAACGCGATCCGGCAATGGGGACGGACGCCATGCTGTTCCTCCAGAAGTTTTCTTGGCGGGCAGCATGCGGCGGCCCCCGGCCCAGGACAACCCGTCCGGGGCACAGAGCCGTCACGGGTGCAGGGCCGTCACCGTTGCAGGGCCGTCAGCGGCGCGGGGCGCCTGGCCATTCGACGGGCGGCAGGGTGGCGAGCGGAATGCGCGCCATGGTCAGGCGCCGGTTCCGCAGCTCGAGCGGCAATTCGACCCGCGGCGGCCCGCCCTCCGCCGGCACGCGGGCGCTGAGCAGCAGGCCCGCGCGCAGCGCGCCCACCATGTTGGGCGCGACCAGCCCGGCCTGCACCACGGCGTTCAGCCCTTCCTGCACGCCCACCAGCGTCAGGGTGCCCCGCCCCTCGGGCTGAAGCTGCGCATCGAGCGTGAGGGTGGCGCGGAGCTGCATCACCGCCTCGCCCATCCGTGCCTCGGCATGGCCGATGCTGAGCGCGCCGCCCGCCGCGCGCCACGCGGCGGCGCTGAGACCGGGCGGCTGGTTGAGCTTGCCGGTTACCTGGAAGCTGTCGAGCCGGGGCAGGCCGGCCGGCGCCAGCCCGGCCGCGCGAATGTCGAAATCCGTCCCGAACAGATTGAGCGCCAGGCTCTGCACCGCGAGCTCATCGCCCAGGCGCAGCCCATCGCCTTCCAGCGTGCCGCCCTGCCCATCCAGGCGCAGCCGCGCGACGAGCGAGCGGCTCTGCACCGGCATCGCGCCACGCGGCAGGATGAGCTGCTGCGCGCCGGTCAGCTCCAGCCGCAATTGCCGATGGTCCTGCGGAAACAGGCCGAGCGTGGCACCCGCCGATTGCCAGCCCACGCCATTGGGCGCGCGCACCGAGAGCTCGGAGAGGTTCAGCACGGCGCCGACCGGAAAGCCCGCGCGTTCGGGGGGGGCATGGCGCACCTGCCAGCCCTCGGCGCGGCGCGCCTCGGTCCAGCGGGCCAGCTCCACCTCCAGGCGGCTGGTCGCCTCCTGCCAGGTCCAATAGAGGCCGCCACCGGCCAGGATCAGGGCGAGGAGGAGGAACGCCCACCATTTTCTTGCCATGCCGGCAGGGTTAAACATCCCGACCGGTTTCGCAAAGGTTCAAGCGGAGTGCAGGATCTTCCCCTGGATGCCGACGGGCATCTTTACGTCTTCGCCTATGGCTCGCTCATCTGGCGGCCGGGCTTCCCGCATCTGGGGCATGAGCCGGCGCTGCTGCGCGGCTATCACCGGCGCTTCTGCCTCTGGTCCCGGCATTATCGCGGCACGCCCGAGATGCCCGGCCTGGTGCTCGGGCTGGATCGCGGCGGCGCCTGCCGCGGGGTCGCCTTCCGCGTGGCCCGCGCCGAGGCGCCCGCCGTGCTGGACTACCTGGAATCGCGCGAAAATCCGAATGGCGAGAACGTCTATCACCGCCGCCTGCTGAAGCTGCGCCTCGCCTCCGGCCGCGCGGTGCAGGGCATCGCCTATGTCGCGGACCGCGCCCACCCGGCCTATTGCCGCCCCTGCGAGCAGAGCACGGCGGCCACCATCGCGCGCGGCGCGGGCAAGACCGGCACGAACCGGGAATATCTGGAAAACACGGCCCGGCAGCTCTCCGCCATGGGCCTCGCCGATCCGCGGCTGGAGCGGCTGGTGCGCCTGGTGATGGCAAGGTCTGATTAACCTTTCCGCCTGATCCTCCACCGACAGGAGGATCCACCATGGCGGCCGACATGCAGGATGAGATCCGCGAGGCCCGGATGCGCTGCGCGCGGCACCTCGCTGATCTTCACCGGCTGCACCTGGCCATCCTCGCCGAGGGGCGTGGCCTGAAGCGCTTCACCGCGGCCGGCAAGCCCAGCGCCGAGATCGAGGTCACCGCCGAATTGCTGGAGCAGTATCTGTCGGCCACCGATGCCTTCCTGGAAAACATGCGCGGCCGGATGGAGGCCCGCCTCGCCCTGCTTCGCCGGGGCGAGCCGCAAGTGAATGGCCGGCCCGAGGATGCACCGGGCCATGGCGGCTTCTGGCTCAGCTTCTCCCGGCTTTGCGCGGTGCTGCGGCGCGTCGCGCGCCGGGCGGAGACGTAGCGCTTGCGGCTGAGGCCCAGGAGGCCGTAACCCTGGCGCAAAGCCCAGGGGGAAGCAGAATGCCGCATGGCCCGATGGAGACCGGCGTCGTTACCGTGCGCGAGGCGACTTTCGCGCTGATGCGCGAACTCGGCATGACCACGGTCTTCGGCAATCCGGGCTCGACCGAGTTGCCCTTCCTCGACCGCTGGCCGGACGACTTCACCTATGTGCTGGGGCTGCAGGAATCCGTGGTGGTCGGCATGGCGGATGGCTATGCGCGCGCCACCGGCCGTGCCGCCTTCTGCAACCTGCATTCGGCGGTGGGCGTGGGGCATGCGGCGGGCAACATCTTCACCGCCTTCCGCAACCAGGCGCCGCTGGTCATCACGGTCGGCCAGCAGGCGCGCTCGCTCCTGCCCGGCAACCCCTTCCTGGGAGCGACCGAGGCGGCGAACTTCCCGCGCCCTTATGTGAAATGGAGCATCGAACCGGCGCGGGCCGAGGATGTGCCGGCCGCCATCGCCCATGCCCACCGCATCGCCATGCAGCGCCCCTGGGGGCCAACGCTGGTGAGCATCCCGATGGATGACTGGGGCGTGCTGACGCGCCCCGTACCGGCGCGCTTGGTCAGCGTGGATGTGGCACCGGACCCCGCCTTGCTCGACCGCCTGGCGGCGGCGCTGGCAAAGGCCGAGCGGCCGGTCTTCGTCGTCGGGCCCGAGGTGGACCAGGAAGGCGCCGGCCCCGCCCTGCTGGCGCTGGCCGAGCACGCGCGCGCGCCGATCCTGACGAGCCCCTTCGCCAGCCGCGTCGCCTGCCTGGAGGATCATCCGCTCTTCCAGGGCTTCCTGGCCGCCGCGCCCAATGCGGTGGCAGCGGGGCTCGCCGGGCATGATCTCATCCTCGTGATCGGCGCGCCCGCCTTCACCTTCCATGTCGCGGGCGAATGCGCGGTGTTCCATGATGGCACGCCGATCTTCCAGCTCACCTCGGATGGCGAGGCGGCGGCGGCCGCCGCCTCCGGCACCGCCATCCTGGGCAGCATGCGCCTCGCGCTGCCAGCGCTGCGGGAGCGCCTGCCGGAGACGCGGCGCGCGGCGCCCGCCCCGCGCGTACCGGCGCCCCCACCTGCGGCCGCCCTGCCCCTGCCGGCGGAATACCTCTTCGCCGCGCTGCGCGCCGCCATGCCGCAGGAGGCGATCCTGGTGGAGGAAGCGCCCTCGCACCGGCCCGCGCTGCAGAGGCACCTGCCCGTCACGCGCTGGGGCGGCTTCTACACCATGGCCTCGGGCGGCCTGGGGTATTCGCTCCCCGCCGCGGTCGGCGTCGCCATGGCGAACCCGGGCACGCGCGTGGTCGCGGTCATCGGTGACGGCTCGATGATGTATTCCATCCAGGCGATCTGGAACGCGGTGCAGGCACGGCTGCCGCTGACCATCATCGTCGTGAACAATGCGGGCTATGGCGCGATGCGCAGCTTCTCCCGCGTGCTGGGGGTGGAGGGCGCGCCGGGGATCGAGCTGCCGGGCCTCGATTTCGTGAGCCTCGCCGCAGGCCAGGGCTGCCCGGCCCAGCGCGTCGAGACGGCCGAGGCGCTGCATGCGGGCCTCAACGCCGCCTTCGCGGCCGAGGGACCGATGCTGCTCGACGTCGTCGTGGATCACGCCATCCCCCACCTCTACCACAAGGCCAAGTAGATGATGGATCGCCGCTCGCTCCTCGCCTTTCCCGCGCTGCTGCCGGTGGCGGCATCGGCCCAGGGCGCCTGGCCCAGCCGGGCGATGCGCATCATCGTGCCCTTCCCGCCCGGTGGCCTCGCGGACCTGCTGGCTCGGCCGCTGGCGGCGCGGCTGCAAACCGCCCTGGGCCAGCCGGTGGTGGTGGAGAACCGGCCGGGCGCGGGCGGCAATATCGGCGCGGACCTCGTCGCGAAGGCGGCACCGGATGGCTACACATGGCTGCTCGGTTCGATCGGGCCGCTGGCGGCCAACCAGTTCCTCTTCGCCGCCATGCCCTATGAGACGCGCAGCGCCTTCGCGCCCACGGTGCTGCTGGTGAACACGCCCAAGGTGATCGTCGTCGCGCGCAACCGGCCCTGGCAGAATCTGGCGCAGATGCTGGAGGCGGCGCGGGCGCGGCCGGATGCGGTCCGCGCGGGCTCGGCCGGCAATGGCTCCTCGCTGCACATCGCGCTGGAATTGCTGAAGCAGCAGGGCGGCGCGCAGATCCTGCACATCCCCTATCGCGGCGCGGCGCCGGCGGTGACGGACCTCGTCTCCGGCCAGATCGACCTGATGGTGGACAACCTGCCCAACATCCTGCCGCAGATCCGCGAGGGAACGGTCCGCGCGCTGGCGGTCGCCACGCCGCAGCGCCTGCCGCAACTGCCCGACGTGCCGACCACGGCCGAGGCCGGGCTGCCCGGTTTTGTCTTCGGCACCTGGTTCGGACTGGCCGCCCCCGCCCGCACAGCGCCCGAGATCGTGGCCCGCATGGCGGCGGCGGTGGATGCCGCGCTGCGCGAGCCCGAGATCGGCGGCCGCCTGGCCGAACAGGGCGCGGTGCTGGGCGGTGGCACGCCCGAGGCCTTCGCGAGCTTCATCGCAGCCCAGACCACGGCGCTGGAGGCCGTCATCCGAAGCGCGAACATACGGGCGGAGTAAGCCGGCAGTCAGCGCCGAACCGGCAAGCCTGCGCCCGCCCACGCAGAATCCGGCCGCAACTGCGGCCGGCGGATCGCTTCAGCGATCCGAAGCCAAGCGCGCGGACGCGCGCGCCCGGCATCTGAGGGCATTCAGATATGCAAAGCCCGTCCGTCCACGGCCAGCGCGGCTTCCTTGACCGCCTCGCTCAGCGTCGGGTGGGCGTGGCAGGTGCGGGCCACATCCTCCGCGCTCGCGCCGAACTCGATCGCCATGGCGATCTCGGCGATCAGCGTGCCGGCATCCGGGCCCATGATGTGCGCGCCCAGCACCGCGTCGGTCTTGGCATCGGCCAGGATCTTCACGAAGCCGTCCATGTCCCCCATCGCGCGCGCGCGGCCATTGGCGGTGAAGGGGAACTTGCCGACCTTGTAGGCCTGCCCGCGCGCCTTCAGCTGCTCCTCCGTCTCACCGACGGAAGCGAGCTCGGGCCACGTGTAAACCACGCTCGGGATGGCGTTGTAGTTGATGTGCGGCTTCTGCCCGGCCAGCAGCTCGGCCAGCGCCACGCCCTCATCCTCGGCCTTGTGCGCCAGCATCGCGCCGGCGATGGCATCCCCGATGGCGTAGATGCCGGGCACGTTGGTCGCGTAATGCGCGTCGGTCTTCACGCGGCCGCGCTCATCGAGTGCGACGCCGACCTCGGCGAGGCCCAGGCCCTCCACATGCGGCCGGCGGCCGATGGCCAGCAGGACGACATCGGCGCGGATCTTCTCCGCCTCGCCGCCCGCGGCCGGCTCGATGGTGACGTCCACGCCCGTCGCATCCGCCACGGCGGCGGTCACCTTGCTCTTGAGCTTGAACTTGAAGCCCTGCTTGGTCAGCACGCGCTCGAAGGCCTTGGAGAGCTCGTTGTCCATCCCCGGCGTGATCCGGTCGAGATATTCGACGACCGTCACCTTGGCGCCCAGGCGGCCCCAGACGCTGCCGAGCTCAAGCCCGATGACCCCGCCGCCGATCACCACCAGGTGCTCGGGCACCTGCGTCAGCTCCAGCGCGCCGGTGGAGGTGACGATGCGCGTCTCATCCACCTCGATGCCCTTGAGCGGGATGCTCTCGCTGCCCGTCGCGATGACGATGTTCTTCGTGCTGTAGCTCTGGCCCGCGACCTCGACCGTGGTCGGGTTCACGATGCGCCCGGCGCCCTTCAGCCAGGTCACCTTGTTCTTCTTGAACAGGAATTCCACGCCCTTGGTGTTGGCGCCCACCACCTCGGCCTTGCGGGCCTGCATGCGCGCGAGGTCGAAGGAGACGCCGGTCACGTTGATGCCATGATCCGCCAGCTTGTGCTTCGTCTCCTCGAAATGCTCGGAAGATTGCAGCAGCGCCTTGGAGGGGATGCAGCCGACATTGAGGCAGGTGCCGCCCAGCGTCGCGCGCTTCTCCACGCAGGCGACCTTGAGGCCGAGCTGGGCCGCGCGGATGGCGCAGACATAGCCGCCGGGGCCGGCGCCGATGACGATGACGTCGAAGCTGTCAGACATGGGTGATCCTCAACCGTATTTGGCCGCAAACTGGCGCGGGCGGGGGCGCGGCGCAAGGTGCGGGCGATCGGCGCCATGCGCAGTGCCGATTGCCGCGGGGCCGATTGGCGCGGGGCCGATTGGCACCGGGCGCGGGGCCGGGGCAAGCTCATGCCATCCGGAAGGGAGTGGACGATGCGCAGGATCATCATCGCGGCCGGCCTGCTGGCCCTGCCCCTGGCCGGAGCAAAGGCCCAGGCGATCCCGCCCAATTGCAGCGGCGTGCTGGAGGCGGTGGGCTGGCAGAGCCAGTCGGAGCGCGGCTACTGGGCCAGTTCGGTGGATTTGCGGAACATCTCGGGGCGCCCGGTCCAGGTGACGGTGCAGTACAATGGCCTGGGCGCGATGAACCGTGGCGCCTTCCGCATGGAGCCGGGCGGCTGGAACCGACACTGGCTGGCCCGGACGGACCGCCCGCTCTCCACCGCCGCGCTCCAGGCCAACACCACGCTGATCTGCGCCGCGCCGGGCTGAGCCTCGCCATCCGGCCGCCGGCGTGGCACTGCTCGCCGGGCAAAGGGAAGGATGCGGCATGCGCGGAGCGGGATGGATGGGCATGGCGGCATTGCTGCTGGGCACGCTGCCCGCCGCCGCCCAGGATTGCGCGGGCCAGGTGATCATCCTGGGCGCCGGCAGCCAGGCGGAGGGGGCCGGCTTCGCCTATTGGGCGACGCTGTCCAACCCCGGCATGCGCGCCGTCCAGGTCGAGCCGCGCTGGGGCGAGGGCAGCCTCCCGGCCCTGCGGATCGAGGCGGGACGCATGCAGCGCATCCGCCTCGGCGCCGGTGAGGCGCGGCTCGCGGCCGAGGCGATCGAGGCGGCGACGCGGCTGCGCTGCCAGCCAATCCCCCGCCAGCCCTGATGGACCCGGCGTAGCAGTGCGTTGCATGCTGCACGCCCCCGTCATGAGGTCCGCATGATCCGCATCTTCCTCCTCGCCCTGCCCCTGCTGCTGACCACCGCCCCCGCCGCGCAGGCGCAGCTTCCGGGCATCGAGCGCGACTGCGCGTCGCTGGGCCTGGCGCCACCACGCTTCGCCAGCCTCGCGCTGGGCGATGGCAGCTACATCTACCGGATGGAACTCGCCGATCGCGGACGGACGGGCCTCCGCTACAGCTACAGCTTCACCCTGCCCGGCAGCACCCGCCCGGCCGAAGCGCTGAACGGCTACCTGCCCCCGGGCGGCCAGATCGAGCATGCGCTGGGCACCAGTGACCGGAACCTGGACGCCAGGGCGCTCCAGAACGCGACGACGCTGCGCTGCTTCGCGCCCTAGGGCCGGATCGCCGCGGGGGCGGAAGCCTCCCCGGATGGGCGCCTCGCCGCGCGACGAAGGGACTTGGCAAGCGCCCCGGTTCCATGCCCCAATCCCGGATGACGGCGCCGTAAGATGCGCCGAGGCATTTGGGAGAACGTCATGGCCCACACCCTTTCACGCCGGCATGCCCTCGCCGTGGGCGGCGCCGTGCTCGCCGCGCCCCATGTGGCCAGCGGCCAGGGCCGTTACCCCGAACGCCCGATCCGCCTGATCATCCCCTGGGCGCCGGGCGGCAGCGCCGATGCGCAGCTCCGCAGCCTGGGCGAGCAGGCCGGCCGCCTGCTGGGCCAGCCCGTCGTCGCCGAAAATCGCGGCGGCGCCGGCGGCACGCTGCACGCCGTGCACCTGGCGCGCGAGGCGCGGCCCGATGGCTACACCATCGGCCAGATGCACCTCTCGGTGATCCGCCGGCCCTTTCTGGTGCGCAACCCGCAATGGGACGCGACGACCGACTTCACGAACTTCATCGGGCTGAGCGGCTGGCTCTTCGGCGTCGCCGTCGCAGCCAACAGCCGCTTCCAGACCTGGCAGGACATGATCACCTACGCCCGCGCCAATCCGGGCCGGGTGAGCTTCGCGACCTCCGGCATCGCCACGACGAACCATCTGACGATGGAAGACATCATGGCGCGCGAGCGGATCGAAATGACGCATGTCACCTTCCGCGGCGCCTCCGAGGCGGTGCCCCAGGTGCTGGGCGGGCAGATCGACATGATCGCGGACAGCAGCGTCTGGGCCGGGCCGGTCGAGGCGGGGCAGATGCGCCTGCTCAGTGTCTGGACGGCGGATCGCGTGTCGCGCTTCCCCAATGCGCCCACCCTGCGCGAGCTGGGCTATGACCTGGTCGTCACGTCGAACTACGGCCTGTGCGCCCCGCCGCGCATGGACCCCGGCATCGTCCGCCTGCTGCATGACGCCTTCCACACGGCGCTGATGGGCCCGGAGAACACGCGCGTGCGCAACCAGTTCGACATGCCGCTCGTCTACTACAACACGGCCGACTACCAGGAATTCGTCGTCCAACGCGCCGCCTATGAGCGCGAGATGGTCACAAGGCTCGGCATCCGCATGGAATAGCGCCGGTCCGCGTTCAGGGAGGAAACGAAAAGAATGACGATCCAACGCCGTGCGCTGCTCGGCGCGCTCGCCGCATCGCCCTTGGCCGCCCCCGCGCTGGCCCAGGGGCGCTACCCGAACCGCACCATCCGCTTCCTCATCCCCTGGCCGCCCGGCGGCAGCCTGGACGCGCTGCACCGGCAGATGTTCGAGATCTTCCAGCGCGACACGGGGCAGAGCATCGTCATCGAGAACATGCCCGGCGCGCGCGGCACCCGCGCGGCCTTCTTCCTGACGCAGCAGGCGCGGCCGGATGGCTACACCCTGGCGCATCACCACCTCTCCATCCTGCGCCACCCCTTCCTGACGCGGCAGCCGACCTGGGATCCCATCACGGATTTCAGCTACATCATGCAGGTCACCGGCTTCGTCTTCGGCACGGCGGTCCGCGCCGACCGCGGCTGGAACACGTTTGACGACATGATCGCCGAGGCGCGCCGCCGCCCGGGCCAGCTGACCTATTCCACCTCCGGCATCGCGACGACCAACCACCTGGCGATGGAGGACATCCTGGCCCAGCGCGGCGTGCGGATGGAGCACATCCCCACGCGCGGCGCGCAGGAGGGGGTGACCATGCTGCTCGGCCGGCAGATCGACATCGTGGCCGACGCCCAATCCTGGCGGCCGCAGGTGGAAAGCGGCGAGTTCAAGCTGCTGAGCGTCTGGACGCCGACGCGCCTCGGCTCCGCCCCCAATGCGCCCACGCTGCGCGAACTGGGCCTCGGGACCAGCGTGACTTCGCCCTATGGAATCGTCGGCCCGAAGGGCCTTGATCCGGAGATCGTGGACATCGTCCACCGCAGCCTGAAGAAGGCCTTCGAGGATGACGCCAGCCAGGCGATCATGCGGCGCTGGGAAAACCCCAACGAGTATCTGGGCCCGCAGGCCTATCTGGAATTCGCGCGGGAGCGCGTGGCCTATGAGCGGGATACGGTGCGCCGGCTGAACCTGAGCATCGACTGAGGCGGCCATCGGGGCGAGACTGCGCCCCATGCAAGATCGCCTCGACTCCCTGCTCGAATCCCTGCCGCGGGCCCATCCGGGCCCGGGCGGCGCCATCGCCATCCTCCGCGCGGGGGAGGTGCTCGTGCGCCACGCCTGGGGCTACGCCAATGCCGAGCGGCGCATCCCCTTCACGCCCGCCAGCCTCTTCCGCATGTGCTCCATCACCAAGCAGTTCACCTGCGGGGCGATGCTGGCCTCGGGCGCGGAACCCGCCGCGCTGGACGCCGCGGTGCGGGCGCGGCTGCCCCTGCTGGAGGGGCCAGCCCCCGGCGCGCTCCACCTCGCGCATAACCAGTCGGGCCTGCGCGACTATTGGGCGGTGGCCATGCTGCTCGGCTCGCCCGTGGAAGCGCCGTTCGGCGACGTGGAGGCCGCGCGGCTGATCGCCGCCACGCGCCGCCTGCAGTTCGCGCCGGGCACCCGCTATTCCTACTGCAACCAGAATTTCCGCCTGCTCTCCGACGCGCTCGAGACGGAAACCGGCCGGTCCTTCCCGGAACTTCTCGCCCGCCACCTCTTCCAGCCGGCCGGAATGGCGACGGCCTTCCTCGCCGCCGACACGCGCGCCATGCCGGACGGCACGGAAGGCTACGAGGGCAGCCAAGCCACCGGCTTCCGCGCGGCGGAGAACCGCATCCTCTGGACCGGTGATGCCGGTCTCGGCGCCAGCTTGGACGACATGATCGCCTGGGAACGCCATGTGGATGCGACGCGCGACGACCCGGCAGGGCTTTACAACCGGCTCAGCGCACCCGTGGCCTTCGCCGGTGGCGCGCCCGCCCCCTACGGCTTCGGCCTGGCGCGCGGGCGGGAATTCGGGCGGGACTTCACCGGCCACGGCGGCGCGCTGCGCGGCTGGCGCAGCCACCGCCTGCATGTGGCGGCCGAGCGCCTCTCCATCGTCGTCCTGTTCAACCACATGGGGGATGCGGCCGGCGCCGCGCTGGATGCGCTGGCCGCAGTGCTGGGCGAGACGCGCCCGCAGCCCGACGCCGGCCTGCCCGCCCCGACCTGGCTCGGCAGCTATCGCGAGCCGGAGACGGGGCTTTCGGCGCGCATCGACCTTGCCGCCCCCGGCCAGCTGCGGCTGCGCTTTGGCCATGGGGCGGAAAAGCTCGACCTCCAGCCGGATGGCTCGGCCGGGTCGGCCCGCACCCGGCTGCATGCCGGCCCCGACGGGCTATGGATGGAGCGCCCGCAGGAAAACCACCGCGCGCGGCTGATCCCCTGCGAAGGCACGGCGAGCCGCGACATCGCCGGGCACTACCATTGCGCCGAGCTGGACGCGGAACTGCTGGTGACCTCGGCGGGCGGCGTCGCCTATGGCGGCTTCGCCGGGCCGGTGGGCCAGGGGCGGATGGAGATGCTGGAGCCGATCGGCCCCGATCTCTGGGCGCTGCCCTGCCCGCGCGCGCTGGATCACGCGCCGCCGGGGGACTGGACGCTCGCCTTCCGCCGCGAGGCGGGGCAGGTCAGCGGCGTGCAGATCGGCTGCTGGCTGGCACGCGGGCTGGACTACCAGCGCCGCGCCTGAGGCCGGTCAGTCCAGGCCCATCGCCCAGAGCAGCACGCCCTTCTGGGCGTGTAGCCGGTTCTCCGCCTCGTCGAACACGACGCTCTGCGGGCCGTCCATTACCTCGTCGGTGATTTCCTCGCCGCGATGGGCCGGCAGGCAATGCATGACGATGGCATCGGGCGCCGCCTGCTTCAGCAGCGCGCCGTTGAGCTGATAGGGCGCCAGCAGGTTATGCCGGCTCAGCGTTTCGCCATCCTTCTCGTCGCTCATCGAGACCCAGCAATCGGTCACGACGCAGCGGGCGCCCTGGACCGCGGCGACGGGATCATGCGTCAGCTCGATCTGCGCGCCCTCGCGCCGCGCCCAGGCGATCAGCTCAGCGGGCGGCGCCAGCTCGGGCGGGGTCGCGATGCGCAGCGTGAAGCCGAAGCGCGCCGCGGCCTGGATGAAGCTCTGGGCCACATTGTTGCCATCGCCCGTCCAGGCGACGACCTGGCCGGCGATCGCGCCGCGATGCTCCTCGAAGGTCATCACATCGGCCATGAGCTGGCAGGGATGGCTGATGTTGGTCAGCCCGTTGATCACCGGCACCGTGGCATGCGCCGCGAGTTCGCGGATGTTCGAGACATCCGCGGTCCGCAACATGATGGCGTCCACGTAGCGCGAGAGCACGCGCGCCGTATCCTTCACGCTCTCGCCACGGTTCAGCTGGATCTCGCGCGCCGTGAGCACGAGCGGCGTGCCGCCGAGCTGGCGGATGCCCACCTCGAAGCTGACGCGGGTGCGCGTGGAGGGCAGCTCGAAGATCAGCGCCACCGTCTTGCCGGCCAGCGGCTGGCCCGGCACCTCGCCGCGCTTCGCCTTCTTGCCCAGCTCCAGCATGTGCCGGAGCGTGGGGCCGTCGAGGTCCATCAATTCCAGGAAGTGCCGGGGGCCTTCGCCGCCCCCGGCCGTCGGCTTCAACAAGGCACTCACTTGGCGGGCGCCAGCGCTTCAGCGGGCGTGAGGGCCAGGCAGGCGCGGTCGAGGGCGGCGAGCGCCTCATCCACCTCGGTTTCGGTGATGATCAGGGGCGGCGCCACGCGCAGCACGTTCATCCCGGCCGCGACGGTCAGCAGGCCTTCCTCCACGCATTGCGCCTGCATGGCGCCGTTGCTCACCTCCGGCACCAGGCGCAGGCCGAGCAGCAGCCCGGCGCCCTGCACGCCCAGGATCACGCGCGGATGGCGCTCGGCCAGCGCCAGCATGCCGCGCCAGAGGTGACGCGCCACGCGGTCCACCTGATCCAGGAAACCGGGGGCCAGGACCACGTCCAGCACAGCATTGCCCGCGGCGCAGGCCAGCGGCCCGCCGCCATAGGTGGTCCCGTGGGTGCCGGGTTTGAGGTGCTTGGCGACCGCCTCCTTCGCCATCACGGCGCCGAGCGGGAAGCCACCGCCGATGCCCTTGGCCGAGGACATGACGTCAGGCTCGATGCCGGCCCATTGATGCGCCCAGAGCTTGCCTGAGCGACCCATGCCGGTCTGCACCTCGTCCAGCGCCAGCAGCAGCCCGAACTCGTCGCAGACGGCGCGGAGTTCGCGCAGGAAGCGCAGGTCGGCCGGGCGGACGCCGCCCTCGCCCTGCACCGGCTCGATCATGATGCCGGCGGTGGCGGGGGTGATGGCGTCGCGGACGGCGTTCATGTTGCCAAAGGGCACATGGTCGAAGCCCTCGACGGCCGGGCCGAAGCCCGCGAGGTACTTCTCGTTGCCCGTGGCGCTCAGCATGGCGAGGGTGCGGCCGTGGAAGGCGCCCTCGAAGCAGATCATCCGGAACTTCTCCGGATGGCCGTTCTCGGCATGGTACTTCCGCACCGCCTTGACCATGCCCTCATTGGCTTCCGCGCCGGAATTGCAGAAGAACACGCTGTCGGCGAAGGAGGCCGCGACATGCCGCGCGGCCAGCTTCTCGGCCTGGGGCACGCGGTAGAGGTTGCTGACATGCATCACCCGCGCCGCCTGCTCGGCGATGGCCTTCACCAGGTGCGGGTGGCCGTGGCCGAGCGAGGAGGTGGCGATGCCGGAGCCGAAGTCGAGGAATCGTCGCCCCGCATCCGTCCACACATAGGCGCCCTCACCCCGCTCGAAAGCGAGGTCGGCACGGTTGTAGGTCGGCATCAGGGCGGGGATCACGCTTCAGCGCTCCTGTGGAACATCCGGCCGCGACATGCGGGCGGAAACCGCCAGCATGACGGAAAACCGCCGGGAATCAAGCCTTGGCTGGCGACAGCGGCCTCAGACGACGCTGTGTTCGTTCCGCATGGTCCTGACATTGTCGAGCGGATGATCCAGCGTTTCGGCGATTCCGCCTCGACGCGTCGCGCCCTAGCGGCCGCCGCCGGCCACCGGACCGCCGGCGGGCAGGATGCCGGCATTGCCGGACGGATTGGGCCCGATCCGGCCCACATTGCCGAAGAGCGCCTGCATCAGCGTGCGCTCATTGCCCGGGCTCGGCGTCTCGCGCTCGACGAAGTTCACGCGCGGCATGTCGCCCTGGGTGAAGTCGAGCTGCCGGATCTCGGCGACTGTGCCGGCCGGGTTGAAATCGATGGCGACGACGCGCTGGGACCGCAGCGCCATGCTGCGGGCGGGCCGCAGCTGCGTGACGCCGCTGATGTAATACCAACTGTTGTCGGAGAAGGTGCTGGTCTGGCTCGGGCTGCCCAGCAGCGCCTGCACGTCGGCCCGTGTGGAGACCCCCGTGGTGATCTGCGCGATCTGGTCCTCCGTCACCGGATGGCCGCGATTGACGATCGGCGTGGTGAACACGTCGCGCGGGCGCTCGGGCATCGGCGGCAGGTAGGCGCAGCCGGCCAATGCCGGCAGCGCCAGGAGGGTCAGGATTCGGATGTTGACCAAGGCTGGGTGACGGGCCATGTCCCGGGCTTAACGCCACCCTGCCCCCGTGGTCAATGCGCCTGAACGGCGCGCCCCGCCCGGGGGCTCTTGTCAGGATTTTCCGCATCATGGGCCTTTTCGGCCTGTTCCGGCGCCGCCCGCATGAGCGGACCGGCTTCGAGCTCTACGCGGCCGCCGTCGGCGCCGCCCGGACGCCCCGTTTCTATGCCGAGCTTGGCGTGCCCGACACCACGGCGGGGCGGTATGAGCTGGTCTGCCTGCATGTCGGCCTGCTGATCCGCCGCTTGCGCGCCGCCACCGACAAGACCGCCGACGCCCTGGGCCAGGCCGTCTTCGACGCGATGTTCGCCGACATGGACGTGAACCTGCGCGAGATGGGAATCGGCGACCTCAGCGTCGGCAAGCGGGTGAAGATGCTGTGGGAGGGCTTCCATGGCCGCGCCACCGCCTATGCCGAGGCGCTGGACCAGGGCGACACCGCTGCCCTCGCCGCCGCGCTGGAACGCAACATCTGGGTGAAGGAGCCCGCCCCCGAGGGCGCCGGCACGGAGCTCGCCCGCCATGCCGAGCGGGTCTCCGCCCTGCTGGCCGGGCAAGAGCTGGAGGCGCTGCTGCGGGGCCAGGTGCATTTCGCATGAGCGCCGAGTTCAGCCACCGCCTGCCCCTGGCCCATGTGCCCGCCGCCGGGCAGCGCCTGCACCTCGAGGCCGGGGCGGAGGAACGCGCCGCGCTGGCCCGCCGTTTCGAACTGCTGAGCCTGCATAGCCTGGCCGCCGACCTGCGCCTCACCCCGGGCGCCGAAGGGGAGGTGCAGGTGACGGGCGAATTGACGGCCGAGCTGGAGCAGGCCTGCGGCATCACCCTCGTCCCGATCCGGCAATCCGTGCGGGAGCCCATCGCCTGGCGGCTGCTGCCCGAGGGCATGGAGCCCTCCGATGGCGAGGATGACCCGGACGACATCGAGACCGAGCAGGGCGTGGCCGACCTTGGCGAGGCACTGGCCCAGCAATTGTCGCTCGCCCTCGACCCCTATCCGCGCGCGCCCGGCGCGGCCATGCCCGAGAATGCGGACAAGGACGCCGCGCATAGCCCCTTTGCAAAGCTGTTGCGTCTGAAGCCGCAAGGGTAGGTTGCGCGAGGGGAAGAATGGGTGCTAATCGCCCACCCTCCCTGCTGCCGCTTGCCCGCAGCGGCCGTTATCCCTTGGGCGCACCCCGCCCCGTCTCTTGCCAGGACCGACCGGCGCTTGTCCGGGCGGTCCCCTACCCGTTGAAAGGCTGGCTCCATGGCCGTCCCGAAGAAGAAAGTCTCCCCTTCCCGCCGCGGCATGCGCCGCAGCCACCTGGCGCTGGCGAAGGAAGGCCATGTGGAGTGCTCGAACTGCGGCGAGCTGAAGCGCCCGCACCATGTCTGCTCCTCCTGCGGTCATTATGACGGCCGTGAGGTCGCGGCCGCTGATGCGCTGAAGGGCGTGGTTCGCGGCTAAGCCGATGACGGGTGGGGCGATCCGCGCGTGAACATGGCGGCACCCTCCGAGGGGGCTTTGCGGCGATTTTCCCTCGCCGTTGACGCCATGGGCGGCGACCATGCCCCCGACAGCGTCCTCGACGGCCTGGACCTCGCGGCGGAGCGCCACCCCAAGGCGCAGTTCCTGCTCGTGGGTGACGAAGCGCGGCTGCGCGAAGGGCTGAAGACTCGGCCGCGCGCCGCCAAGCTCTGCGTCATCCGCCACGCGCCGGACGCGATCCCGGGCGACATGAAGCCGACCGTGGCGCTGCGCCAGGGGCGGAACTCCTCCATGCGCCTCGCCATCGACGCGGTGGCCAAGGGCGAGGCGGCGGGCGTCGTCTCCGCCGGCAACACGGGCGCGCTCATGGCGCTCGCCAAGATCGTCATCAAGACGATGCCCGAGATCGGCCGCCCGGCGCTGGCCGCCATCACCCCCTCCGCGCGGGGCGACGTGGTCATGCTCGACCTTGGCGCCAACATCCAGTGCGATGCGCGCAACCTCGTCGAATTCGCCATCATGGGCGATGCCTTCGCCCGCGCCGTGCTCGGCCTGCCCAACCCCACCATCGGCCTGCTCAATGTCGGCTCCGAGGAGCTGAAGGGCGATGACCGCGTGCGCCAGGCGGCCGAGGTACTGCGCGAGGGCCATGCCGGCATCAACTTCCATGGCTTTGTCGAGGGGCATGACATCGCCGCCGGCACCGTGGACGTGGTGGTGACGGATGGCTTCACCGGCAATGTCGCGCTCAAGACCGGCGAGGGCGCGCTGAAGCTGATGCGCGACCTGCTGCGCCAGGTCTTCACCTCGAGCATCCCGGCCCGCGCCGGCTACCTGCTGGCAAGGCCTGCGCTGGAGCGGTTGCGCGAGTGGATGGACCCACGCCGCTACAACGGTGCCATCCTGCTCGGCCTGAACGGCGTCGTCGTGAAGTCGCATGGCGGTACGGACGCGACGGGTTTCGCCCATGCCATGGACGTGGCGATGGACATGGTGACGCACGGCTTCACGCAGAACATCCGCGAGGGCCTCTCGCGCCTCGCCACGCATGCGCCGCCCATGACCGGCTCCGAGGCCGATCCGTCGGCCGTGACCGCTCAGCAGGACTGATCCGCCTTGACGCTTCGTTCCGTGATCGCCGGCTGCGGCGGCCATCTGCCCCCCAATGTGCTGGACAATGACGCCCTGGCGGCCCGCTTCGGCCTGGACACCAGCGATGCCTGGATCCGCGAGCGCAGCGGCATCACCCAGCGCCACCTCGCCGGGCCGGATGAGAGCTGCGCCTCGCTCGGCGCCGAGGCCGCGCGCAAGGCGCTGGCCCATGCCGGCGCCGCCGTTGATGAGGTGGACGGCATCATCGTCGCCACCGCCACGCCGGACCATGCCTTCCCCTCCACCGCCGTTCGCATCCAGGCGCTGCTGGGCATGACGCGCGGCTTCGGCTTCGACCTCTCGGCCGCCTGCACGGGCTTCGTCTATGCCCTCTCGGTCGCGGATGCGATGATCCGCGCGGGCCAGGCGAAGTCCCTGCTCGTCATCGGCAGCGAAGTCTATTCGCGCATCCTCGACTGGACCGACCGCGGCACCTGCGTGCTCTTTGGCGACGGCGCGGGCGCGGTGCTGCTGCGCGCGGAAGAGGGCGAGCGCGGCGTACTCTCCACCCACCTGCACGCCGATGGGCGCCATGGTGACATCCTGCTGGTGGAGGGCACCGCGGGCCCGCTGCGCATGGCGGGGCGCGAGGTGTTCAAGCACGCGGTCAACAAGCTCTCCGCCGTGGTGGACGAGGCACTGGCAGCGAATTCCATCGGCCGCGAGGATGTGCAGTGGCTGGTGCCGCACCAGGCGAACATCCGGATCATCGAGGCGATGGGCAAGAAGCTCGGCCTGCCGCGTGAGCGCGTGGTGGTGACGGTGGACCGCCACGCCAACACTTCCGCCGCCTCCGTGCCGTTGGCGCTGGCCGAGGCGGTGCATGACGGCCGGATCCAGCGCGGCGACCTGGTGCTGCTGGAAGCCATCGGCGGCGGCCTCACCTGGGGCGGGGCGCTGGTTAGGTTTTAGGCCCTCAGACACCGGGCCTATGAGGCCCGGATCCTGGAGGCGCAGCGACCATTCTCTGAGGTGGAGTTTGGTCGGGGCCCCTAATCCGCCCGCAGATTCGCCCGCTGCACGATCACGGCCCAGCGCTCACGCTCACTCGCAACGAAGCGCCCGAAATCGGCGGGAGTCGGACTCGTTTCCAGCTCGACGCCATTCTCGATGAGGCGCGAGCGCACCACCGGGTCGGCCAGCGTCGCGTTCATCGCGGCATGCAGGCGGGCCGTCGCCTCCACCGGCGTGCCGGCGGGCGCCAGCAGCCCATACCAGGTGGCGCTGTCGATCTGCGGGAAGCCCTGCTCAAAGGAGGTGCGCAGCTCCGGCAGGATGGAGGCGCGCTGGCGCCCGGCAATGGCGATGGCGCGCAGCGTCCCGGCCGAGAGGAAGGGCAGGAAGGGCGCCGCCGCATTGGTGATCATCTGTACGCGCCCGGCCACCACATCGGTCAGCGCGGGGGCCGTGCCGCGGTAATGGATGGCGTCCAGCTCGAAGCCGAGCGTCAGTGCGATCATCGCGCCCAGCGCATGCGCCGTGGTGCCCGCGCCCGGCGTGCCGAAGGTGAGTGGCGGGTTCTTGCCGCGCGCGAAGGCGCCGAGTTCCGCCAGGTTGCCCGCCGGCACCGAGGGGTGCACCGCGATGACATTGGGCGCCGCCCCCAGCAGGCCGATCGGCGCGAAGCCATTCGCCACGTCATAAGGCACGCGCGGATGCACGAGGCTCGAGATCACGAAGGAGCCACTGCCCGCGAGCAGGATGGTGGTGCCATCGGGCGCCGCCTTGGCGACGATGTCATTGCCCAGGATGCCGCCCGCGCCGCCGCGATTCTCGATGACGATAGGCTGGCCCAACCGCGCCGACATGCCCTCGGCCAGGATGCGGCCCACGATGTCGTTGCTGCCGCCGGCGGTGAAGGGGATGATCAACCGGATGGGACGGCCCTGCGCCCGGGCCAGCCCTGGCAGCGCCAGCAGGCCAAGGGCGGCACGGCGCGCGATCATTTGTGCTTCTCCTGCGCGTTCCGCAGCAGGGCCAGGCCGCGATACACCCCGTGCACCATCTTCGAGTAGGGCATCACCAGGAAGAAGGCGAGGACGAGGCCGAGATGGATGGCCAGCATCACGCCCATCGCGCCCGTATGGCGGATCGCGAGCAAGAGCAGGCCCGTGCTGCTGATCAGGAAGAGCAGCGCCAGCATGGCGTATTCCCCGCCCAGCAGGCGCTTCGCCACCGGGCCGGGGTCCGTCACCGTCTTCACCCACAGCAGCCCGGCCGTGCCGATGCACAGCAGGACGCCGCCCCAGGTGCCGAGCTGCACGGGCAGGCTCAGGAAGGCATGCGGCGACTTCCAGCCCATGAAATGATGGTAGAAGGCGCCCACGCTGGTGGCCGCGAAGCACATCATGAAGCCGTAGAACATGGCGTGGTGCAGGTGCCGCCGCGCCTGGGCGAAGCTGTCATCCAGGTCGTTGCAGCCATGCCCGCCGCCGCCCAGGTTGCGCAGCGTCAGGATGTCCACCGCCGCCTCGGCCACCGGCCCCGCCGTGATGGGCTTCTGCCCCGCGCCCGGCGCCGTGCCGCGCCAGTAGCGCACAGCGCCCATCCCCATGGCGAAGAGCGCATAGCCGAAGCTGAGCGAGGCCATGCCCACCATCAGCCAATAGGGGATCACCCGGAAGAAGGCGCCCGTGCCGGTCTGCGCGGTGTAGAGGATGGCCGGGTCCTGCAGCGCCATGGTCAGCAGCAGCACCAGCGTGACCGAGAGGAAGGCGGCCAGCGAGACCAGCGTGCCGTTGCGCTCGAAGGCGCGGCCCATGCCCTGTGGCCAGGCGTATTCGGCATACGATTCCGCACGGATCGTCGCGAAGGTCTCCGGCACGTTGATGCCGAAGGGGTGCGGCGGCGCATATTGGCAGGCGTGGTAGCAGCCCTTGCAGGAATGACAGAGGTTCGCGAGATGCGTGAGGTCACCCGTCGTGAACTCCCGCCGCAGCGTCATCGCGGGAAAGACGGCGCAATAGCCCTCGCAGTAGCGGCAGGCGTTGCAGATCTCCATCTGCCGCCGCGCTTCGATGGTGGCTTCGCTCTCCGTGCCGGTCATGCCGCCGGGCGCAGGGGGGCGGTTAATTCCTTCCAATTTTCGCGGCCTCCTCGCCTGCGATGCGGCCAAAGACGGTGCCGATGGTCATGCCGAAACCGGCCAGGTAGCCCTGGCCCAGGATGTTGCCCGCCATGATCTCGCCGCTGGCGAAGATGTTCCCCGAGGGCTTGCCATCGGCCATCATCACCCGCGCGCGATCATTCACCTTCACCCCCAGGAAGGTGAAGGTGATGCCCGGCGCCAGCGGGTGGCCGTAGAAGGGCGGCGTGTCGATGCGTCGCGCCCAGTGGCTCTTGGGGATGGCGAGGCCCTCGGTGCGGCAATCATCCAGCTTGTTGCCGTGGAAGGTGCCGGGCTGCACCGCCGCATTGTATTCGGCCACCACGCGCTCGAGCTTGGCGGGGTCGAGGTCGAGCATGACGGCGAGCTGAGCGATGCTGTCCGCCTTCATCGGCGGGAAGACGCTCGGCAGGTAGTTGTGCAGCGCCTGGCTGTCGGTGATGGCGAAGGCCCGCTGGTCGCGCTGCTGCGCGATCAGCCGGCCCCAGATGGCGTAGCGCTTGGGCCAGACATCCTCGCCCTCGTCATAGAAGCGCTCCACGTCCTTGTTCACGACGATGGAGAAGGGCACGCAGTCGAGGCGCATGGCGAGCCCGCCATCGGCCATTGGCGCGCGCGCGTCATTGGCCACGGCATGGAACTGCGTGGGGTCGCCGACCTCCTGAACGCCGCTCGCCAGCATGTCGCGCAAGACGCGACCCTGGGCATAGGGCGTGCCGCGGATCTGGAAATTGTCCGCCGCGTCGCCCCAGTATTCGCGCAGCCACTCGCGGTTCGCCTGGAAGCCGCCGGCCGAGGCGATGACGGCCTTGGCACGGATGCGCTGCGGGAAGCCCCGCCAGGAGACGATGGCCTCCCGCGCGAAGCCCTCCTCGATGGCGATGTGCTGCACCTCGGTGTCGTAGAGGATGGTGATGCCGAGCTTCTCGGCCGTGCGGTAGAGCGCATTCACCAGCGCCTTGCCGCCGCCCAGGAAGAAGGCGTTGGTGCGGGAGAGGCTGAGCGTGCCTGACAGGCTCGGCTGGAAGACCACGCCGCAATCGCGCAGAAAGCCGGGCGCATGTTCGCTTGCGCGGATGCACATGCGCGCCAGCGCCTCATCCGTGCGGCCGCCGGTCACGCGCAGCAGGTCATCCCAGTATTCCTCCTCGAGGTAGCTCTCGGTGAGCACGTCGGTCGGCTTGGGGTGCAGGGCGCGCAGGTTGCGCGTGTGGCGGGAGTTGCCGCCGCGCATGGCCTTCGGCGCATGCTCGGCGACGATGACGCTGGCGCCGGCCCGCGCCGCGGTGATCGCGGCCGAGAGCGCCGCATTTCCGCCGCCCACCACCAGGACGTCCCAGAGACGTGTGAATTCAACCATATGACTGCATATGCGCGGCGGGCCGCGCCTGTCCAGCGGCCTACCGGCCGCTTAAGCGCCGATTCACCATCGCGGGCCCATGAAGGCCACGGGGCGCCGCAGGAGCCGGACGCCACGCCTCGAAAGCAACATCATGCCGGAAGCCGCGGAGACCACAGCATGAGCACCGCCGCCCGCCGCCCCCTGGGCGACCGCGAGCGCTTCGTCGCCTTCGCCTTCGCCGGCGCCGACATGCTGGTCGAGACCAACCTGGAAGGCCAGATCGCCTTCACCGCCGGCGCCTTCCGCGTGCGCTTCGGCGCCGCGCCGGAAAGCTTCATGGGCCAGGACCTCGCCGCCCTCATCGCCGCGCCCGATCGCAGCAGCTTCGCCGCCGCCCTGGCCTTGATGCCCGAGCGCGGCCGCCTCTCGCCCACCGTGATCCGCCTCGCGAATGCCGAACAGACGCCCTTCGTCGTTTCCGGCCTGCACCTGGCCCTGCCGGGCGAGCCGCCGCGGCTGTGCCTTTCCATGGGCCCGGTGCCCATCCCGCTCGATCCCGCGGCCGATGCCACGCCCACCGCCGTGGCGCTGCTGCGCGAAGCGGAGACGCGGCTACGCCGGCCGGGCCAAGGCGCGGGCGGGCTCGGCCTCATCGAGGTGTCGGGCCCGATGACGGCGGAGATGCGCGCCGCGCTGACCGGCCAGGCCGGCAACATGGCGGCGGAGCTGGCGCCGGGCCGCTACGGGCTGCTCTCCGCCGCCGGAGCCAGCGCGGCCGAGATCGCCGCCGTGACCGAACGCCTCGAGATCCTGCTGCGGCAGCAGGGACAAGGGGGCAGCGTGAGCGGCGGCATGCTGCAGCTGGATGGGGGCGCGCTTTCGCCCGTCCAGGCCGTCCGGGCATTGCGGCATGGGCTGGCCACCTTCACCCGCGCCGGCGCCGCCGGGCTGCTCGAGGAGGGCTTCAGCAACGGGCTCTCGGGCTTCGTCGAGCAGATCACCGCGCGCGCCGGCACCATCCGCAGGGCCATCGCCCAGCGGCGCTTCCACCTCGACTACCAGCCCATCATGAGCCTCGGCGAGCGCGCCCTGCACCATTACGAGGCGCTGCTCCGCCCCGAGCGTGGCCTGCTGGGGGCCGATGCGGGCCCGCAGGATTTCGTCACCCTGGCCGAGACGGTCGGCCTGACGGAGGAACTCGACCTCGCCGTCACCGAGGTCGCTTTGCAGGCGGCCAGCGCACTCACCGGGGCGCAGCGCATCGCGGTGAACATCTCCGGCCTGTCGCTCCAGAGCACGGCCTTCCGCAAGAGCCTGGACGCGCTGATCGCGGCCCATCCCTCCGCCGGGCAGCGCCTGATGGTGGAGCTGACCGAGAGCGCCGAGATCGAGGAGGAGGCCGCAGCCGCCGCCACGCTCGAAAGCCTGCGCGCGCGCGGCATCCCGGTCTGCCTCGATGATTTCGGCGCGGGCGCCGCGGCCTTCCGCTACCTCAAAGCCTTCCGCGTGGACTATGTGAAGGTGGATGGCAGCTTCGTCGAGGCGGCGATGCGCAGCGAGCGGGACCGCAGCTTCGTTGCCTCCATGGTGGATCTTTCCGTCGCCGTGGGCGCCCGCGTGGTGGCCGAGCGGATCGAGACGGAAGAGATGGCGCTCATGATGCGCGGGCTTGGCGTGCATCTCGGCCAGGGCTGGCATTTCGGCCGCCCCGGCCCCCTGCCGAAGCCCCAGACGGTGGCAGTGGCGCGACGCAGCGGAAAGCAGGAAAGCTGGGGCTGACGGGCTTCCCAGGCCCGGGCGCAGCGCCCTAGGCTCGTCCGCATGAGTCGTGATCGTGTTCTCATCGTGGGCGCGGGGCCGGTCGGCCTTGTCGCCGCCGCGGCCTTGGCGGCCGAGGCCATTCCCGTCGCCATCATCGAGGCCGAGCGCGACCTGCCGGACGGCATGCGCGCCAGCACCTTCCACCCGCCCACGCTCGACATGCTGGAGCGCTTCGGCGTGGTGGAGAGCCTGATCGCGGACGGCCTGATCTGCCCCACCTGGCAGTTCCGCGACCGTGCCGAGGGGCCCATCGCCACCTTCGACCACGCGATGATCGCGGATGACACGCGCCACCCCTACCGCCTGCAATGCGAGCAATGGCGGCTCACGCGCCTGCTGCGCGAGCGCCTGGCGGCGAATGCGGCGGTGGAGTTCATCTACGACGCGCGCGCGCTCGGCGTGACGCAGGACAAGGACGGCGTTCGCCTCACCATCAGCCGGCCGGACGGCCATCGGGAAGAACTGGCCGGCCGCTTCCTCATCGGCGCCGACGGCGCGCGCAGCGCCATCCGCAAGAGCCTTGGCATCGGCTTCGAGGGGCAGACCATCCCCGAGATCTACCTGACGCTCTCCACGCCCTTCGCCTATCACGACGCGATCGAGGACCTCACCAACATCGCCTATATCAGCGACCCGGATGAGTGGTTCGTGCTGCTGCGGAACCGCAACCTCTGGCGCCTGCTGCTGCCGACCGACCCGAACGAGCCGGAGGAGGTCATGCTCTCCGATGCGCGGATCGAGCAGCGCATGCAGGAGGTTCTGTCCAAGGGCGGCGCCTACGAGATTACGCACCGCACCGCCTATCGCGTGCATGAGCGCGTGGCCGAGCGCTATGTGGAAGGCCGTGTCTTCCTCGCGGGCGATGCGGCGCATGTGAACAATCCGCTCGGCGGCATGGGCATGAATGGCGGCATCCATGACGCACTGAACCTGGCGGAGAAGCTTGCCGCCGTCTGGCGCGGCGCGCCGCTGGCGGCGATGGGCCGCTACGAGCGGCAGCGGCGCAAGGTGGCGCTGGAGGTCGTGCAGCAGCAGGCGCTGCGGAACCGCTCCATCCTGAACCAGAAGGACCCGGCGGTGCGCCAGGCCTTCCTCGACGATCTGCGCGCGACGGTGGCCGATCCGGCGCGACACCGCGCGCATCTGCTGCGCACCAGCATGATCCAAAGCCTGCGTGACCTGGAGGCCATCGAATGACCGAGACCGATGAAGAAATCTACGCCCGCCAGGGCCTCGGCCGCCGTGCGGGCTTCGGCGTCGCGCCCGCGCTGGTCATCGTGGACTATGTGGTGGGCTTCGCCGACCCGTCGCAATTCGGCGGCGGAAATATCGGCCCCGCCATCGCTGAAACCGTCCATCTGCTCGCCCATGCGCGGCGCAAGGGCTGGCCGGTCGCGCATACCCGCGTGGTCTATGCCGAAGATGGCTCGGATGCGGGCGTCTTCACCCTGAAGGCGCCTTCGTTGCTGAAGCTGACGGAGCATTCGCCGCTCTCGCAGATCATCCCGGAACTCACGCCCGCGCCGGGCGAACTCGTGGTGCGCAAGCGCGGCGCCTCGGCCTTTTTCGACACGAATCTCGCGGGCTTCCTGACGATGCGACGGGTGGACACGCTGATCGTGGCAGGCTGCACCACCTCGGGCTGCGTGCGCGCGACGGTGGTCGATTCCCTGCAGCATGATTTCCGCACCATCGTGGCGACGGATTGCGTGGGCGACCGCGCCATCGCGCCGCATGAGGCCAACCTCTTCGACATGGGCCAGAAATACGCGGACCTGATGACGCGGGCCGAGATCGAGGCGCTGGGGTGAACGAGGCGCGCGTCACGCTGGAGGTCGCGGCCGGCATCGCGCGCCTCACCTTCGACCATCCGCGCCGGATGAACGCCATCACCGCCGCCATGTGGCAGGCGCTGCCCGGCCTGCTGGACCAGGTCCAGGACGACCCCGCCATCCGCGTGCTGCTGCTCCAGGGTGCGGGCGATCGGGCCTTCTGCACCGGCAACGACATCTCGGAATTCGAGGCGATCCGCGCCGATGCCGCGCAATCCGCCGCCTACAACGCGCTCCAGCGCGCGGTGGCGGAACGCATGGCGGCGCTGGAGAAGCCCGCCATCGCCGCCATCCACGGCCATTGCCTGGGCGCAGGGCTCGAGCTCGCCCTGCAATGCGACATGCGCTTCGCGAGCCAGGAGGCGCGCATGGGCGTGCCCGCCGTCCGCCTGGGCCTGCCCTACCGGCTGGAGGATATCGCGAAGCTCGTGGATGTGGCCGGCCTCGCCACCGCGCGGCGCATGGTGCTGACCGGGCGCAGCTTCGCCGGCGCCGAGCTGGAGCGGATGGGCCTCGTCACGCAAATGCTGCCCGATCGGGCCGCGATGCTGGCAGCGGCCGAGGCGGCGGCCAGCGACATCGCCGCGGCCGCACCGCTCTCGCTGCGCGCCGCCAAGGCCGCCTTCCGCGAGATCGCGCGACGCGACGGCCCGCCAGACCTGGCCCGCGCCCAGGCGCTGGCCGACGCCTGCTACGACAGCGCCGATTACGCCGAGGGCCGCGCCGCCCGGCGCGAGGGCCGCCCGCCGCGCTTCACCGGCCGCTAATCCCCCGCGCGCGACTTCCGCTTGCCCAGCGCCATGCTGAGCGCGAAGACGCCCATACCCCCCAGCAGCGACATCAGGATGAAGCCCCATTTCAGCCCGGCGGTGCGGGCCTTGGGGTCATCCATCACCTGCACCAGCAGCAGCCCGAAGATGACGACGCCAACACTGCCGATGGCCGTCGCGACGATGCCGAACTGCCGCATCCTGCGGTCCATGCCTCCCCTCCCCTTTCTGGTTCAGTGGAGTTTGACACCAGGCTCCGCCCTTTGCGAGACGAGGCTGGCCAGGCTGCGCCAGGCGGTGGGCGCGCTGCCATGCAGCGCCGTCTGGTGCATCTTGTAGAGCGAGCGATACATCAGCCGCGCGAAATACCCCTCGATGAACATGGACTTGCCCACCAGGAAGCCCATCAGGCTGCCCACCGTGCTGTATTTTCCGAGCGAGACGAGCGAGCCGAAATCCCGATAGACGAAGGGCTCGAGCGGCTTGCCGTCGAGCAGACGCTCGATCTGGTTGTACATGTGGCTGGCCTGCTGGTGCGCCGCCTGGGCGCGCGGCGGGATCGGCTGGTCCGACCCCTCGCGCGGGCAGGAGGCGCAGTCGCCCAGCGCGAAGACGCTCTCGTCGCGCGTCGTCTGCAGCGTGGGCAGGACCTTGAGCTGGTTGATCCGGTTGGTTTCGAGGCCACCGATGTCCTTCAGGAAATCCGCGCCCTTCACCCCCGCCGCCCAGACCGTCAGCTCGGCGGGCAGGAAACCGCCATCGGCCAGGACCACGCCATCGGCCCGCACCTCGGCCACGCGCGTGCCGGCATGCACCTCGACGCCCATCTTCGCGAGCAGGTCATTGGTCGCGGCCGAAATGCGCTCGGGCAGGGCGGGCAGGATGCGCGGCGCCGCCTCCACCAGCATGATGCGGATGTCGCGCTCGGGCTGGATGCGATCGAGGCCATAGGCGACGACGGCGCGCACGGTGCGGTGCAGTTCGGCGGCCAGCTCCGTGCCGGTCGCGCCCGCGCCGATGATCGCCACATGCAATTGCCCGGGCCGCACCGGCTCGGGCTGCGCGTTGGCGCGCAGGCAGGCGTTCACCAGGCGGCGGTTGAAGCGACTCGCCTGATCCAGCGTCTCCAGCGGGATGGCGTGCTGCGCGGCGCCGGGCGTGCCGAAATCATTGGTGACGGACCCGACCGAGATGATCAGCGTGTCGTAGGCCAGGCGGCTCGCCGGCGTGATCTCGCGCCCTTCCTCGTCCAGCATGGCGCCGAGCAGCACCTCCTTCGCCGCGCGATCGAGGCCCACCATCTCGCCGAAGCGGTAGGTGAAGTGGTGCCAATGCGCCTGGGCCAGGTAGTTCAGCTCATGCTGCGCGCGATCCAGGCTGCCCGCCGCCACCGCATGCAGCAACGGCTTCCAGAGATGCGTGCGGCTGCGCTCCACCAGCGTCACCTGTGCGCGCTGTCCTTTCCCGTAGCGATTGCCGAGGCGGGTGGCGAGTTCGAGGCCGCCGGCGCCCCCTCCGACGATGACGATGCGGTGCGGATCAGCCATGCCAAGCCCCCTTATGCCCAGGGCAGCGTAACGCCCGGCATCGTTGCAGGCAAAAAACATATCGGGGGCAACCTTGCGGGGCGGCCAGGCGTTGATGGTCCGCGTGGGTCCTCACGCGCCAGAACCCGGAGACCGCGCCATGCCCATCGGCACCATCCTCGTCATCCTTCTCATCATCGCGCTGCTGGGCGGGTTCAGCGGCCGCTTCGGTGGCTATGGCTACGGCTTCGGCCATGGCAGCATCGGCGTGCTGGGCACGGTCCTGATCATCGTCGTCATCCTGATGGTGTTGGGACGCATCTGACGGGGGAATGATTGGCGGAACCTTTCCAGGTCACGCCCGAGGGGCTGCGGCTCGTCGTCCGCCTCACCCCGCGCGCGGGGCGGGATGGGCTGGATGGCGTCGCGACCACGCCGGATGCGGGAACGCATCTGCGCTTGCGCCTCTCTGCCCCGCCAGTGGAAGGCGCGGCCAATGCGGCGCTCATCGCCTTCCTGGCCCGCGCGCTGGGGCTGCGCAAATCCGACATCCGCCTGCTCGCGGGCGAGCGGGCGCGGGTGAAGCGCCTGCTGCTGGCGGGCGACGGCGCCGAACTGGCCCGGCGCGTCACGGCCTGGATCACCCCCTCGACCTGAGGCGCGCTCCGTGCTTTTTCCGCCGACAACTCCAGCAAAGGGCAGGATCGTGAGCGACATCACCATCAATATCGGCGGCGACATCTTCCAGGCGCGCTTCGAGACCGAGGCCGCGCCGCAGACTGTGGCGCGCTTCCGCCACCTGGTGCCCTACAAGGACCGCATCATCCATGTCCGCTGGAGCGGCGAGGCCTGCTGGATCCCGATGGGCGAGCGCGACCTCTCCATTGGCTATGAGAACGCGACGAGCTACCCCGCGCCGGGGCAGATCATCGTCTATCCGGGCGGCATCCCCGGGGCGGTGAGCGAGACGGAGATCCTGGTGGCCTATGGCCCCTGCTGCTTCGCCAGCAAGGCCGGGCAGCTGGCCGGCAACCACTTCCTGACCATCACGGCCGATCTCGACCGCCTGGCGAAGGTGTGCCGTTCGGTCCTGTGGGACGGCGCGAAGGACATCACCTTCAGCGCCGCCTGAGGGGCAGCAGCGCCAAGCCCACGGCGGCCGGCAGCAGCCAGATGATCCGCGCCTCATAGCGGTTCAGCGGCTTGGAGAGCGCGCCCGTCGCCGCGGCATTGCCGCCGATGGCGACGAGCGCGAAGAGGATGAGGGCGGCGCGCGGCACATCCCGCGCCCGCGCGGCGCGCCAGAGTAGCCACGGCGCCAGCAGCAGCGCCAGCAGCACCACCGGAAGATGGATGGGCAGGAAGGGCGCCGCCGCCGCGGGCAGCAGGCCGCGCGCCTGCAGCCCCGCATCGAAGCGCGCCAACTCGGCCGCCGGGAAGCCATGTTCGATCACCTCGCGCGTGCTGAAGAGCGAGGTGGGCACCAGCGTGTCGCCGACGCGGAACAGGGTGAGCTGGCGCAACGCGTTGCGGAGCATGGCCCAGGCCACCTCCTCCGGATAGGCGGCGATCGTCGCGCCCACGATCTCTCGCGCCTCGGGAACGGCGCGCAGGCCGCCCAGCTTGCGCAGGCTGCCATCGGCCTCGCTGTTGATCGGGCTTATGCCCCAGAGGAAATCCTCCGCATCCATCGGCAGGCGATCGAGGAAGCCACAGAGCCGCCAGCCCGGATCCTCTGGGCAGCGCGCCTGCATGAGACGCAGCGCGGGTCCGTCATCCTGCAACCGTGCCAGCAGGAAGATCGCGCCATGCGGCGAGGGCGCGAAGCGGCCGAAGGCGGCGTAATTCGCGCTCGCCAACACCAGCAGCGCGAGCATCGGCGGCGCGGCCACCCGCAGCACGGGGGCCAGACGCCGCGTCAGCAGCGCCGTCATCACGACCAACGCCAGGGCGGGCGGCAGATGCGCCATGTGGCCCGAGATGGCGAGCGCCCCGAGGAGGCCGACCGCCAGCATCTCGATCCGTGAGAGGCGGCCGAAGCCCAGCAGGAAGAGACAGAGCGGGCCAAGCGCCGTCAGCGCATCGGGCATCACCGTCGCCAGGAACCAGGGTGCGGAAGTCAGCGCCGCAAGCCCGCCGCAGACCAGCAGATGCGCCCCGGGCCCAGGCGCCTCGCGCAGCGCCCGCTGCGTCAGCCAGAGCAGCCAGGAGGCAAGCAGCCCCTGCGCCAGCGCCACCGGCCAGAGCGACCAGGCCCCATGCAGCGCATGGATCGCGGCACCATAGGTGAGCGACTTGTCCCAGGGCGGCACGCCCATCGTCGTCTGGCGGATGTAGGTGAAGCTGTCCACGAAGACGAGCGGATAGAGGTTCAGCGCGGCGGGCCAGACCAGCAGCAGCCCGCCGAGCAGAATCGCAAGCGGAATCCTAGCCAAGCGCCGCTTCCGCCTCCCGCACCACCTCGGCCAGCGCACCCTCCGCGAAGGGCGAGACCAGCCCCGCGCCATGCGCCAGTTCCTGGAAGGGGGCCGAGCCGCCGCGGGCGCACAGCGCCACATAGTCGTCCAGCGCGGCCCGCGCGTCGTGGCGGGACTTCACCCAGAACTGCATCGCGCAGCACAGCGCCAGCGTGTAGTCGATGTAGTAGAAGGGGCTGTTGTAGATGTGCTGCTTCGCCTGCCACCGCCCGCCCTTGGCGGGGTAGGCGAGGTCTCCATAGTCGGTCCAGGGCATGTAGAGCCGCTCCAGCCGCTGCCAGATGGCGTGGCGCTCGGCCGGGGTCGCGTTCGGGTTCGCGTGCACCTCGTGCTGGAAGTGGTCCACGCAGACGCCATATGGCAGGAAGGCGAGCGAGGAGATCAGGTGCATCCGGCGGAACCGGTCCGCCGCCGCCTCGCCCACCAGCAGCCCCATCTGCGGATGCGTCAGGAATTCGAGGCCCATGGAGTGGATCTCCGCTGCCTCCATGGTGGGCCAGAGCTGGTCGATACCCGGCAAATGGCGGCTTTCCCAGCACTGGAAGGCGTGGCCCATCTCATGCGTGAAGACGCCGATGTCGTGATGCGTGCCGTTGAAATTCGCAAAGATGAAGGGCACGCCGACCGTGGGGAAGGAGGTGCAGAAGCCGCCCCCCGCCTTGCCTGGCCGGTTCTTCAGATCAAGGAAGCCGCCCGCCTGCATCAGGCGGTAGAAGTCGGACAGGCGCGGGTCCATCCGGTCGAACATGGTCTGCGCGGCGGTCACCAGCGTGTCGTGGTCGCCGATGGGTGCCGGGTTGCCGGCGGGGTCGATGAGGGCCTCGTCCCAGTAGCGCAGGCGGTCCCAGCCGAAATGGGCGCGGCGGGCCTCCAGCAGCTTCGCCACCAGCGGCACCACATGGCGCACCACCTCCTCGCGATAGCGGGCGACATCCGCCGCGTCGTAATCCACGCGGCGCATGCGGCGATAGGCGAGCGGGATGAAATTCGCATCGCCCAGCTTCACCGCCATGCCATGCCGGAGCTTCACCAGCGAATCATAGATCTCGTCCAGCTCGGCGCCGTTCCGGGCGAAGAACTCCCAGCGCGCCGCCTCGGCCGCGTGGCGCATGGCGCGGTCCGCATGCTCGGCATAGGGGGCGAGGCCGGAGAGGTTCAGCTCCTTCCCGTCCAGCGCGATCTTCGCCGAGGCGAGCAGCGCCGTGTAGCGCGCGGAGAGCCGGGCCTCCTCCTCCAGGTCGGCCGCGATGGCGGGGTCGAAGGTGGTGATGTCCGTCTCCCACAGGCGCAGCACATGCGCGCCCACCAGCGCCTCGATGCCGGCGCGGTCCGGATCGGCCAGCAGGCGGCGCTTGATCGCCACCTCATGCCCGGTGGCGACGGGGGCGAGCTTGTCGGCGTATTCGCGGGCGGCCTTGGCCTCCTCATTGGCGGTGTCCTGCGCGAATCGCAGATGCACCAGCGCCGACCAGGTGTCATGCGCACGCCGCGCAGCATCCCATTGCGTGACCGCCGCCGCGCGGTCGCCCGCATCGAGCAGGGCGTTGATGGCGGCGGCCTCGGCCGCAAGGCTCGCCTCCGTCGGCGTGGGCGCCGTGATCTCGTCGAAACGCATGCTCAGAACTCCGCCATCAGCCGGCCGAAGCCGTCCATCTTGTCGGTGATGCCATTGGCGCGCAGCGCATGCCACCAGGTGGCGGTGTTGATCGCGATGACGGGCTTGCCAAGCCACATCTCGGCGGCCGCGGCGAGGCGCACCATGGAGAGGTTGGTGCCCACCTGCACGATGGCGTCCACATCATCGCCGTCCAGCTCCCGCAGCACGGGCACCAGCTCGGCCGGCGTCACCTCGGCGATGGCGGTCCAGCGCGGGCATTGAAGCGCCCTGTCCCGCACCGTCGAATAGCCCATGTCGCCGAAATAGCGGATCACCTCGGCATTCATGCTGGGCCAGTAGGGCGAGAGGATGGCGAGGCGCTTGACACCGCCATAGGCCTGCAAGGCCGCGTGGCAGGAATGCGAGCCGACGCTGATCCTGAGGCCGCTCTCCTCCTCCACGCTCCTGACGAAGCGGTCGGCGCCTTTCACGCCGTCGAAGAAGGTCACGGCGCTCATGCCCATCACGAGGTAGTCGGGCTCGCAGGTCATCACGCTGCGCACGGCGTCGAGCGTATTGGCGCCGATCACTTCGGCGCCGGCGCGGAAGGTCTCGTTGCTCACCGCATGGGCGTTGGGCGTGAAGATCCGGCTGTAATGCGCGGTGACGCCGGGCGGGCGCATCATGTCGAAGTCCGGCTGCACCACCGTGTTGGTGGAGGGGCCCATCACGCCGAATTTCTTCCGCCAGCCCAGCACGTCACGCATCGCCATCGCCTCTCTTCTCGGGGCCCCGAGTCTCGCGCCCCGCGCGACGGGGCACAAGCCGCGCTTGCGGGCGGAGGGGCGCGCATCCTATTCCGGGTTCACCATGAACCTGCTCCGCCGCCTCCTCCTCTCCGCCCCCCTGCTGCCGCTCGCGGCCCAAGCGCAGGAGGCCTGGCCCGCACGGGGGACGATCCGCTTCGTCGTGCCCGGGCCGGCGGGCGGCGCGGGCGATGTGACGGCGCGGCTGGTGATGGAGCGCCTCGCCGCCCGCCTCGGGCAGCAGATCGTGGTCGAGAACCGGCCGGGCGCCGGCACCAATATCGGCATGACGCTGGTCGCCCGCGCGGCGCCGGATGGCTATGTGCTGGGGCTGGCCAGCATCGCGAGCCATGCGGTGAACCGCAGCCTCTATCGCAACCTGCCCTTCGACCCGGTGGCGGATTTCGCGCCGGTCAGCCTGCTCGCGCTGGTGCCCAACATGATGGTGGTGCCGCCCGGGCTGCCGGTCTCGAACCTGGCTGAATTCGTGGCCTTCGCGCGGGCGCGCCCGGGGCAGATCAATTTCGGCTCGGTCGGCGCGGGCTCCTCGCAGCACCTGGCCGGCGCGCAATTCGCCCAGGCGACGGGGATCGAGCTGCAGCACATCCCCTACAATGCGGGCGGGCAGATGAACACGGACCTGATGGAGGGCCGCATCCAGGTGCTGTTCCAGTCGGTCAGCGCCGTGGCCGAACTGGCCCGCGCCGGGCGCGTGCGCCCGCTCGCCGTCACGGGCACGGAGCGCATCGCGGCCTTCCCCGAGGTGCCGACCCTGCGCGAGGGCGGCGTGGACATCGTCTCCACCGGCTGGTTCGGCGTGGTCGCCCCGGCGCAGACGCCCGCCGCCATCCTCGACCGGCTGCATGCCGAGACCATCGCCGCGCTGGCCGAGCCCGAACTCGCCGCGCGCCTCGCGGCCGGCGGCAGCCTGCCGCGCGCCTCCGCCAGCCGTGCCGATTTCGCGCGCTTCATGGCGGAGGAGACGGCACGCTGGGCCCCGGTGGTGCGCGCCACGGGCGCGACCGCGGATTGAAGCGCGACGCGGCCCGGTCCACCCTGCCCATTCCCACCCGGCAGGAGCAGAGCCATGGCCCGCGTGCGTTCCATCCCCTCGAGCGAGCTGCCCCCTGATCTCGCGGCCATCTACGAGGATTTCGCCGGGCAATACGGGCCCTTCCGCAATCAGGTCGCGGTCATCGCGCATGTGCCGGCCGCACTCCGCCACCTCATGCCCATGCTGATGGAGCTGCGCGCGGCGGCCACCCTGCCCAAGCGCTACCTGGAGATCGCCATCGTCGTCGTCTCGCGCCTGAACGAGTGCCATTACTGCGTGGCGCACCACAAGCCCTTCCTGGTCGTGGCCGGCGTCTCGCCCGAGGCGGTGGACCGCATCATGGACGCCGACCTGCCCGCGGAATTCGACGCGGTGGACCGGCTGGTGATCCGCTATGCCAAGGTCGCCTGGGAGACGCCCAACCGGGTCACGCCGAAGCTGCACGCCGAATTGCTGGAGCATTTCACCGAGGCGCAGATCGTGGAGCTCACGCTGCGCATCACGCTCTGCGGCTTCTTCAACCGCTTCAACGATGCGCTGCAGATCGAGGAGGAGGAAGAGGTCCACGCCTAGTCAGAGGTTGAAGGAAACCCGCCCCGTCTCGGTCACGTCATAGCCGCCCATCCGCGCGGCCCGCTCGGCGAAGAGCGGCGTACGGGCGAAGGCGAGCAGCGCCTGCATCGGCGCCTCGAAGGCGTCGCGCCGGTGCAGGACCAGGTCGAACCGCTCCCGCAGCAGCGGCACGAAGCCGAGGGCGGCGCGGGCAGCCTCGGCGCGGATGCCGAAGCCCGCATCGGCCGCGCCGCGCAGCACGGCGGCGGCCACCTCATCCTCGGCCAGCGCGGGTTCAGGCAGGAAGGCCACGTCGCGGAGCGCCACACCGGCATCGCTCAACAGGCCCACCAGCGCCACATGGCTGCCGGCGCGCGGCTGGCGGCCGATAACGCGCAGGCCCGGCCGCGCGAGGTCCGCGATGGCGGAGAGCCCGGCCGGATTGCCGGGCGGCGTGATCAGCCCCTGCTCGCGCCAGGCCCAGGTGAGGCCCACCAGCGGCGCGCCGGGCAGGGCGGCGCGCACCGCGGCCTCGTTGAAGCCGCCCTCCTCGTCGCGCAGGTGCAGCGCGGCGACCAGGGCGGTGCCGGCCACCAGCGCATCCAGCCCATCCAGGCTGCCGCCCGCCCTGAGTGCAAGGCCGCAGCCCGATTGCCGCACCGCCCAGTCCAGCAGGGGATCATGGCTGCCGGCCAGGATGGGCGGCGGCGCGGCGCGGCCCCCGGCCTCGGCCTGATCCACCAGCCAGCGGCGCAGCGCCTCGGCCGGGAACACCCATTTGCCGCCCACCAGCGCCGCCGGCAGGCGCCGCGCGCGGGCGAGGTCGTAGAGGGCGCGTTCGGAGAGGCGGAGGAACTGCGCGGCCTCCTTCAGGGTCCAGACATCCATCCGGCAAATATCGGCAAATGACGGCAGATGATCAATTCATCTCGCCGTGGACGCCAGAAAGCGCCGGGCTTACAGCCGTGTCATGCAAGATCTCGGGGCCGCATTCCAGCAGGCGCTGGGCCTCGTCGCCGCGGGCGATGCGGGGCTCTGGGCGATCATCGCCCTCAGCCTGCGCGTCTCGCTCACCGCGACCCTCATCGCCGCCTGCATCGGCCTGCCGCTGGGCGCGCTGCTCGCCGTTGCACGCTTTCCCGGGCGGCAGGGCCTGCTTGTGCTGCTCAACGCGCTGATGGGTCTGCCGCCGGTGGTGGCGGGGCTCGTGATCTACATCCTGCTCTCCCGCTCCGGCCCGCTCGGCCCGCTCGGCCTGCTCTTCACGCCGACGGCCATGGTGATCGCGCAGGCCGTGCTCATCACCCCCATCCTCGCGGCGCTGACGCGCCAGGTGCTGGAGGGGATGTGGGAGGAATATGCCGAGCAGCTGCGCTCGCTGGGCTCCGGCCCGGGCCGCGCCGTGCGCACCCTGCTTTGGGACGGGCGCTTCGCGCTGTTGACCGTGCTGCTGGCGGGCTTCGGCCGCGCCTCGGCCGAGGTCGGCGCCGTCATGGTGGTGGGCGGCAACATCGAGGGCTTCACCCGCGTGATGACCACCGCCATCGCGCTCGAGACCAGCAAGGGCGACCTGCCCTTGGCGCTCGGCCTCGGCATCGTGCTCATGGCGATCGTGCTCGGCGTGAATGCGGCGGCGCAGTTGCTGCGCGAGGCCTCGGCCCGGTGGTCGGGATGAGCGGCCCCATGTTGCGCGCCGAGGGGCTGGGCTACAGCGTGGGCGGCCTGCCCCTGTTGCAGGGGCTGGACTTCACCATCGGCCCGGGCGCGCCCAGCTTCATCATCGGCCCGAATGGCGCGGGGAAGTCCACGCTGCTGCGCCTGCTGCATCGCCTCCTGCCGCCCAGCACGGGGCAGGTGCTGAGTGCGGGCATCGGGCGGCAGGCCATGCTCTTCCAGAAGCCCGTGCTGCTCCGCCGCAGCGTCGCGCAGAACATCGCGCATGCGCTCTCGCTCGCCGGCATCCAGGAGCCGGGCCGCATCCCCGCCGCGCTGGAGGAGGTGGGGCTGCCGCACCTGGCCCACCGGCCCGCGCGCCTGCTCTCGGGTGGCGAGCAGCAGCGCGTGGCCCTCGCCCGCGCCCTCGCCCTGCGGCCCGACATCCTGTTCCTCGACGAACCCACCGCGAGCCTCGACCCCGCCGCGACGCGCGCGGTGGAGGCGATCCTCGCCCGCACAGCCCAGCGCGGCGTGAAGATCGTGATGACCACGCATGACCTGCACCAGGCGCGCCGCCTCGCCGGCGAGATCCTGCTGCTGCACCAGGGCCGCCTCGTCGAGCAGGCCGCGGCCGGGACCTTCTTTTCATCCCCCGCCAGCGCCGAGGCCCAGGCCTTCCTGCGCGGCGACATCCTGGAGTGAGACGCATGTTCCGCCGCCCCCTCCTTGCCCTCGCGCTGCTGGCGACGCCCGCCCCCCTGCCCGCCTGGGCGCAGGAGCGCGTCATCACCATCAGCAGCACCACCAGCACCGAGCAGTCGGGCCTGTTCGGGCATATCCTGCCGCTCTTCCGGGAGCAGACCGGCATCACCGCGCGCGTGGTCGCACTCGGCACCGGCCAGGCGCTGGATGTGGGACGCCGCGGCGACGCGGACGTGGTCTTCGTGCATGACCGCGCGGCAGAGGAGCGCTTCGTGGCGGAGGGCTTCGCCACGCGCCGCCAGCACGTGATGTTCAATGATTTCGTGATCATCGGGCCCGCCCATGACCCCGCGCGCATCGCAGGCTCGCGCGATGCCGTGGCCGCCCTACGCCGCATCGCCGAGGCGCGCGCGCCCTTCGTCAGCCGCGGCGACCGCAGCGGCACCCATGCGGCGGAGCTGCGCCTCTGGCAGCAGGCCGGCGTGGAGCCTGCGGGAAACTGGTATCGCGCCGTGGGCCAGGGCATGGGCCCGGCACTGAACACCGCGGCGGCGCAGAACGCCTATATCCTGGCGGACCGCGGAACCTGGCTCTCCTTCCGCAACCGGCAGGAGCTGCGCGTGCTGACCGAGGGCGATCAGCGCCTGTTCAACCAGTATGGCGTGATGCTGGTGAACCCTGCGCGCCACAGCCACGTGAAGGCACGCGACGGGCAGGCCTTCGTGGACTGGATCGTCTCGCCCGCCGGGCAGGCCGCCATCGCCGGCTACCGCATCAATGGCGAGCAGCTCTTCTTCCCGAACGCGACGCAGCCCGAATCGGTCACGTCTTCCTGACGTTCCAGAAGAGCGGCGCGCCCTGCACGATGCCGCTGACGTTGCGGCGATGGGCGGTGGCCAGGAAATACTGGCCGAGCGGGATCATCGGCACATCCTGCATGGCCTGTGCCTGGATGCGGCGCGCGATGGCCTGCTGCGCCGCGAGATCGGGCGCGTCGAACCAGGCGTTGCGGAGGTTCTCCAGCTCCGGGCTGTCGGGCCAGCCGATCCAGCCATTCGTGCCATTGCCGCGCAGGCCGAGATGCCCGGCCGGCGAGGCGAAATCCTGCCCGCCGCCGAAGGTGAAGAAGGCGGACCAGCCGCCGCGCTCCACCGGCTCGCGCGAGGTGCGGCGGGAGAGCACCGTGCCCCAGTCCAGCGCCTGGTAGTCGAGGTTGATGCCGATGCGGCGGAACAGGTCGCCGCCCACCTCCGACATGGCGCGCAGGAACGGCAAGTCCGTCGGTACGATCAGCACCATCCGCTGCCCGTTATAGCCGGCCGCCGCCAATTCGCGCCGCACGCGATCGAGGTCGCGCGGTGAGGTCAGCGCCCCCATCGCCTCGTCATTGGCGAGCGGCGTGCCGGGCGTGAAGACGCCCACATTGCCGCGCCAGAGATCGGGGTTGTTGCCGACGATGGCCTGCATGAAGTCCGGCTGGTTGATGGCGCCCAGGATGGCGCGCCGGATGGCGGGATTGTTGAAGGGCGGCTGCAGGTGGTTGAAGCGCAGGAAGCCCACCCAGCCCGAGGTCTCGAGCGTGGAAATCTCGATGTTGCGGTTGCGGCGCAGCGTGGGCAGCAGGTCGGTCACCGCCTGTTCCCACCAATCCACCTCGCCCGCCTGGAGCGCGGCTGAGGCCGTCGCCGCATCGGGCATCACCACCCATTCGACGCGGTCGAGATTGGCCACCTTGCCGCCGGCGGTGAAGCTCGGCGCGCCCTCGCGCGGGACATAGCCGTCGAAGCGCGCATAGACGGTGCGGGCACCCGCCACGCGTTCGCCGGGGACGAAGCGATAGGGGCCGGAGCCGATGATCTCCGTCACCTGCGTCGCCGAATCGGTGCGGGCCAGGCGCTCGGGCATGATGAAGGGGACGGTGACGGTGGTCTTGCCGAGCGCGGCCGGCAGCAGCGGGAAGGGCTTCTTCAGGCGGAAGCGCAGGCGCCGGTCATCCAGGGCCACGAGTTCATCCGTCGCGGCGAAGAGCGCCTGGCCGAAGGCATCGCGGGCACCCCAGCGGCGCAGGCTCGCCACCGCATCGGCCGCACGCACCGGCTCGCCATCATGGAAGCGCAGGCTGGGGCGGAGCGTGATGGTCCAGGTCTTGCCCTCATCCTCGACGACGTGCCCCTCGGCCATCTGCGGTTGGGGCGCGAAGTTCGCATCGGTGCCGTAAAGCGTGTCATAGACGAGATAGGCGTGGTTGCGACTGACGAAGGCGGTGGACCAGAGCGGATCAAGCACCGTCACGTCCGATTGGGGCACGAAGCGCAGCGAGCGCGCTCCCTGCGCGGCGACCATGGCGGGCGCGGCGAGGCCGGCGATCGGCGCGGCGAGCAGGCTGCGGCGGGGAAGCTGGGTCATGCGGGGGCTCCGTCACATGTCCAAGACATGATGCGAAGGTCATCCACACAAGTCCACGGAATTAATCGGGCAGGATCAGCGCCCGCGCCGCGACCAGGGCCGCAATCGCCGCCTCGTCCAACCCCGCCTCGCGCAGCACCTCCCGCCCATGCTCACCCAGGCGCGGCGTGGGACGGCGCGGGATCTCGCCATGGGCGGAGAAACGCACCGGCGCCGCCATCCGCGTCAGCGCGCCCTCGCTCGGGTGCTGCTCCGGCTGGAAGAAACCGCGCGCGTTGAGGTGCGGATCGGCACGCAGGCTGGGCAGGTCATGCACCGGGGCGCAGGGCAGGTCGGCCGCTTCCAGCAGCGCCAGCCATTCCGCCGTGCCCCGCGTGGCGAAGATGGTGGCAAGCTCGGCATAGAGCTCATCGATGTGGCGCAGCCGCGTGGTGTGGTTCTTCAGGCGCGGGTCCTGCGTCATCCGCTCGGGCGTCCCGATGGCGGCGAAGAAGCGCTCCCATTGCGCCTGGTTGTAGATCATCACGCCGATGAAGCCGTCCCGCGTCGCATAAGGCTTGCGGTCGGGGCTGATGAGGCGGGCATAGCCGCCCTGGTCGGTCGGCGGCTCGAAGCCGAGGCCGCCCATGTGGTCGCCCAGCACCATGCTGGCCATCACCTCGAACATCGGCACCTCCACCTCCTGCCCCAGGCCGGTGCGGCTGCGCTCCAGCAGAGCGGCGAGGATGCCCGAGAGCGCGTGCATGCCGCCCACGCGATCGGCCAACGCGAAGGGGGCATAGCGCGGCGCAGCGGCGCCTTGCGCCAGCGCCAGATGCGCGAGGCCGCCGATGCCCTGGATCAGGTCGTCATAGGCGGGCTTCTCCGCATAGGGGCCGTCCTGCCCGAAGCCGACCAGCGCGCAGAAGACGAGGCGCGGATCAGCCGCGCGCAGCGTCGCCGAATCGAGGCCGAGGCGCTGCAGTGCGCGCGGGCGGACATTGGTGATGACCACGTCGCAGGTGCGGGCCACGGCCAGCGCCGCATCCCGCGCGGCGGGCTGCTTCAGGTCCAGGCAGAGGCCGCGCTTGCCGCGGTTGAGCGTGAGGAAGATCGCCCCCATGCCTGGGTTGCGCGCAGGCTCGGTGTGGCGCGTCACATCGCCCTCGGGCGCTTCCAGCTTGATGACCTCGGCGCCCATCTCGGCCAGGAGCTGCGTGGCGTAGGGGCCGAAGAGCACCGTCGTCATGTCGAGCACGCGGATGCCCGCGAGTGGTCCGGCGCCCATATGCGTCTCCCCCTGTGTATCGGGAGGGCAGGCTAGCCAAGCGGCGCGGCTTGGGCGAGCCTGCGCCGCAAACGGGAGACCCAAGTTGCAAAGATTCCGCATCGGCTATGTCGGCTTCGTGCCGCACCCCAATTTCCTGGCGACCGCGGCGCAGGACCCGGCGCTGGAGATTGTCCATATCCCGCTGGAGGCCAGCACGGGCGAGCAGATCCAGGCGCTCTCCTCCTGCCATGGCTACTACGTCATGGCGGCACGCGATGAGCTGCCCCTGCCGCTGCATGTGCATGCCGAGCTGCTGGGCAAGCTGCCTAATCTGCTGATGGCCGCGAGCTACGGCGCGGGCTACGACCCCTGCAACCCGGAGGCCTGCACGGATGCGGGCGTGCTGCTGGTGAACCAGGCCGGCGGCAATGCGGAGGGTGTCGCGGAGCACGCTGTTGGCATGATGCTGGCCTGCCTGAAGCGCATGCCGGAGGCGCAGGCCTCCATGATCGCCGGCACGGCGCGCAACCGCGCGACGCTGCTGGGCCGGGAGCTGCGCGGCAAGGTGGTGGGCCTGGTGGGCTTCGGCCATGTGGGCCGGCGCGTGGCTGAGATCGTGAAGGCCGCCTTCGGTAACCGCGTCCTGGTCTGCGACCCCTATCTGGACGCCGCCACCATCGCCGCGCATGGCGGCGAGAAGGTGGATTTCGGCACGCTGCTGGCCGAGGCCGACGTGGTCAGCATCCATTGCCCGCTGACGCCCGAGACGCGCGGCATGATCAATGCCGCGGCCTATGCCGCGATGAAGAAGGGCGTGATCTTCGTCACCACCGCGCGCGGCTCCATCCATGACGAGGCGGCGCTGTTCGACGCGCTGGAATCGGGCCAAGTGGCGAGCGCGGGCCTGGATGTCTGGGAGGTGGAACCGCCGCCGGTGGACCACCCGCTGCTGCACCACCGTGCCGTCATCGCGAGCCAGCACACGGCGGGTGTGACCGAGGAAAGCCGCGCGAACATCACGAAGATCGCCGCACTCGCCTTCTCCGAGCTGGCCGCCGGGCGCATGCCGCCGCGCATCGTGAACCCGGAGGTGAAGCCGCGCTTCATCGAGCGCTACACCGCGGCCTTCGGCAAGCCACCGATCGGGTAACTCAGAAGGCGGGCGCGAGGCCGAGGCCGGGCCCGTCGGGCACCGCCATGAAGCCCTCGCGCACTGCCAGGGACTGGCCATAGGGGGGCGTTGCGAGGTCGGCGTAGTAGACCTCGATCGGCGCCTCCTGCTCCTGCGCGGCCAGCACATGCAGCGTGGCCAGCAGGCCCGGGCCGAAATAGGGCGAGTGCGGCACGAGGGTCACGCCCGCCGCATGCGCCAGCCGTGCCACCTCCATCAGCCCGGTGACGCCGCCGATCTTGGTGACGCTGGGCTGCGCCACATCCAGCGCGCCGGCGGCAAAGAGCGCCGCGAAGTCCGTGGGGCTGCCGGCATTCTCGCCGCCCGCGATGGCGACGCCCGCCGCCGCGCGCACGCGGGCGATAGCGGGCGCATCCTCGGGCGGCCAGATCGGCTCCTCCACCCAGCGCACATTCATCCCCCGGACGGCCTGGCAGAAGGCGATGGCCTCGGCCTCGGTCGCCCAGGCGCAGTTGATGTCGAGCATGAGCGGGATCTGGGACGGAGCCGCATCGCGCGCCGCACGGATGCAGGCCAGGTCCACCTCATGCAGCTTGATCTGGCGGTAGCCCTCGGCCACCGCAGCCGCCGTGTTGCGGGCGACATCCTCCGGGACGCCGTAGCGCAGCAGGCTGGCATAGGCGGGCACGCGTGCCCGTCCCGCGCTGCCCAGCAGCGCGTGCAGCGGCTGGCCCGCCCGCTGCGCCGCCAGATCCCAGAGCGCGATGTCGAGGCCGGAGAGCGCGAAGGTGATGGGCCCATTGCGCCCGAAATTGTGGAAGCGCCGCGCCAGCATGCGCGTGAGGCCCGCGATGTCCGTCGCATCCTGGCCGAGGCAGGCGGGGGTGAGCAGGCGGTCCAGCGCGTCCTTCGTGGTCTCGACCAGGTTGAAGCCGAAGCCCTCGCCCCAGCCCACGCGGCCATCCTCCGTCTCCACGCGGAGGATGAGCGTGTCCATGTCCTTGAGATGGAGGTTGCCGCCCACACCCGCGCTGCCCGCGCCATAGGTGAAGCTGCTCCGCTGGATGCGGCTTTCGATGCCGGTGATCTTCATGGCGTGTCCCCTGCCCCCGGGCCGATGCTGGCACCGGCGCGGGCGCGGGGCTACCCCGCCATCAGGCGGGCTTCGGACTGCGGAAGCCAGCCATGAGCTTGCTGATGGCGGGGTAGAACATCAGAGTCAGCCCCGCCACCATGATGGTGCCGACCAGCCAGTTCGAGAAGAAGACGGCGAGCGAACCTTCACTGATCAGGAGCGCCTGGCGGAAGCTCTCCTCCGTGCGGTCCCCCAGCACCAGGGCGAGCACGAGCGGCGCCAACGGGTAGTCCAGCTTCTTCATCACATAGCCGATGACGCCGAAGATGAGCATCAGCACCACGTCGAACTCCGCGCTGTTCACCGTGTAGGCGCCGATGGCGCAGACCATGAGGATGATGGCGGCGATGATCGAGAAGGGCACGCGCAGGATCATCGCGAACCAGGGCACGGCTGCCAGCACGATGATGAGGCCCACGATGTTGCCCAGATACATCGAGGCGATCAGGCCCCAGACGAAATCCTTCTGTTCGACGAAGAGCATGGGCCCCGGCTGCAGCCCCCACATGATCAGGCCGCCCAGCAGCACGGCCGCGGTGGGCGAGCCCGGCACGCCAAGCGAGAGCATGGGCAGCAGGGCCGAGGTGCCGGCCGCATGCGCCGCCGTCTCGGGCGCGATGACGCCCTCGACGCGGCCCTTGCCGAAGCTCTCCTTGTCGGTCGCCATGCGGCGGGCCACGCCGTAGCTCATGAAGCTCGCCGGCGTGGCGCCGGCCGGAGTGACGCCCATCCAGCAGCCGATGACCGAGGAGCGGATGAACAGCCACCAGTGGCGCGGCAGCTCGGACCAGGTCTTGAGCATGGTCCGAAGGGTGATCTTCGCGGACTGCCCTTTGAAGCGCAGCCCTTCCTCGATGGACTGGAAGATCTCGGAGAGGCCGAACAGACCGATGACAACGACGAGGAAATCAATGCCGCGCATCAGCTCCATCGAGCCGAAGGTCATGCGCAGCTGGCCCGTCACGCCATCGAGGCCCACGCCCGCCAGCAGGAAGCCGAACATCATCGCGGCCAGCGCCTTGAAGGGCGACCCCTTGGACAGGCCGATGAAGCAGGCAAACGAAAGAAACATCACCGCGAAGAATTCGGGCGGGCCGAATTGCAGCGCGAATTGCGCGACGAGCGGCGCGACGAAGGTGATCATCAGCACGGCGATGAAGGCGCCGACGAAGCTGGAGGTGAAGGCCGCCACCAGCGCCTCGCCCGCGCGGCCCTGCTGCGCCATGGGGTAGCCGTCGAAGGTCGTGGCGACGGACCAGGGCTCGCCCGGGATGTTGAAGAGGATGGAGGTGATGGCCCCGCCGAAGAGTGCGCCCCAGTAGATGCAGGAGAGCAGGATGATGGCGCTGACCGGCGGCAGGGCGAAGGTCAGCGGCAGCAGGATGGCGATGCCGTTCGCGCCACCCAGGCCCGGCAGCACGCCGATCAGCACGCCGAGCACGATGCCGGCCACCATCAGGATGATGTTCTCCGGCTGCAGGGCAACCGCGAAGCCCTGCATCAAGAGGCTGATTTCTTCCATCAGTGCGAACCCTTCAGCGCCGCCGGGCGCAGGAGTGCAGCATCAAGCGCCACCGCGACGGCGCGCGCGCCGGGGAGCCCCGATGCGGCTTTGCCGCATCGGGATGAGCTGAGTTTGGAGAGAACGAGGCCCGGTGGCCCCGCGAAGATTTCGGCGGCGGAAGGCCGCGCAGCCGGCATTCCGCCGGCGAAGGCTTCGTGGGGAGCTAGTAGCCCAGATAGGTTTCGAGCGGGCCCTTGGGCAGGGCGACGAGGAACCACAGCTCGAAGATCGCGAAGGCCACGCCCGCCGCCAGTGCGCCCGAGGGGAGGGAAACGACGGAGCGGAACTCGCCGAAGCGGATCATGAAGAAGGCGATCAGCAGCGCGGAGCTGACATAGATCCCGGCGAAGGGAATCACGGCCACATAGACCGCCGTCGGCACCAGCACGGAAGCGACCATCCGCAGCTGCGGCCAGGTGGCGAAGAGCGCGCCTTCGGCCTTGGCACCGGGCTTCAGCGCCATGGCGAGGTTCACCAGGCTGGCACCAACAAGGATGAGGCCGAGCCAGAAGGGGAAGTAGCCCGATTGCGGCCCGTCGCCAGCCCAGCCCGCGCCGATCCGCAGGCTGTCCATGATGGCGATGCCACCCACGGCCATGAGGATGACGGCGGTGCCGATCTCCATGCCCTTCATGCTGGGGCCGCGCTCGGCGGCCGCTTCAACCAGGGTGTCGTTTCCGGTGGTGACGCTCATGGGTTCAGCCTCCAGTGGCCAGGAAGCCAGCTTCCTGCATCAGGGAACGGTGACGCGCCTCCTCGCGCGTCAGCCACTCGACGAAGGGCGCGCCCGTCATCGTCGTGGTGTTGAAGGCGCCATTGGCCATCAGGTCGCGCCATTCGGGCGTCTGCGTCACGCGGTTCAGCAGCTCGGTGTAGAAGGCGACCTGAGGCGCGGTGATGCCGGGCGCGGCGAAGACGCCACGCAGCATCAGGTATTCGACGTCGAGCCCCGCCTCCTTGCAGGTGGGGATGTCCTGCCAGCCCATCGTGTCGGTGATGCGGCCCTCGCCCGGCAGGCGGCGCGTATCGAAGACGCAGAGCGGGCGCAGCGTGCCCGCGCGCCAATGGGTCACCGCCTCGATCGGGTTGTTCACCGTGGCCTGGATATGGCCGCCGACGAGCTGCGTCGCCACCTCGCCGCCGCCGCGGAAGGGCACGTAGATGAACTCCGTGCCCATGGCGCGCTGCATGGCGACGGTGATGATCTGGTCTTCCTGCTTGGAGCCGGTGCCGCCGATGCGGATGCGCCCGGCCTTCGCGGCCTCCACGAATTGCTGGAGGTTCTGCCAGGGCGACGAAGCGTTCACCCAGAGCACGAATTCGTCCAGCGCCATCATCTTCACCGGCGTCAGGTCTCGCCAGGAGAAGGGGATGCCCGTGGACATCGGCGTGGTGAAGAGGTTGGAGAGGCTGATGATCAGCAGATGCGGGTTGCCGCGCGCGTTGCGGGCCTCGAGGAAGCCCTCGGCGCCGGCGCCGCCCGCCTTGTTCACCACCATCATCGGCTGGCGCATCAGGCTGTGCTTGGTGATGATGCCCTGGATGATGCGGGCCATCTGATCGGCGCCGCCGCCGGTGCCGGCGGGGACGATGAACTGCACGGGGCGCTGCGGCTCCCAGGCGCGCTGCGCCTGCGCGGCGCCGGAGACCGCAAGACCGGCCCCGATCATCGGCAATTGGCGACGACTGAGCATCATGGGCAAGGGCCTCCTATGGCGTGAACCGTGCCTGTAAATGCCCTTTACAAAGCCGCTTGGAACCCCTCTCGTTCCGTAAAGGAGTCAATTGGCTGTGAAGCGATGAAAAGCTTGCAAAGCCGCTTGGCAGCCTTCCGCTTCCGCGCGATGCCGCGCTTCATTGGGTCCGTGTTCCAGGAGAACTGCGTTTCATGAGTGCGATCAGCAACCTCGGTGAATTGTTGCAACGCGGTGCCGCCGCGGCGCCGGCGCTCCGCGCGCCCGGCCGCCCGGCGCTGACGCATGAGGGGCTGCGCGCGCTCGCCGCCGGCACCGTCGCCGCTCTGAACGCGAAGGGCATCGGCCGCGGCGATCGCGTGGCCATCGTGCTGCCCAATGGGCCCGAGATGGCGGCCGCCTTCCTCTGCGTCGCCGCCGGCGCGTCCACCGCGCCGCTCAACCCCTCCTACAAGGGCGACGAGTTCACCTTCTACCTCGATGACCTGAAGCCCAAGGCGATCATCGTGCAGCAGGCCGACGCGACGCCCGCGCGCGCCTCGGCGGAGGCGCTGGGGATTCCGGTGCTGGAGCTGATTCCCGGCGAGGCGGCCGGCAGCTTCACGCTGCAGGGCGGCACGCCCGGCACGGCCAGCAAGCCCGGCATGGCCGAAGCCGATGACGAGGCGCTGGTGCTGCACACCTCCGGCACCACGGCGCGGCCGAAGATCGTGCCGCTCAGCCAACGCAACATCACGGCCTCCGCGCGGCACATCGGCACCGCGCTGGAGCTCTCGGAGAGCGATTGCTGCCTGAACATCATGCCGCTCTTCCACATCCACGGGCTGATCGCGGCGGTGCTGTCGAGCGTCGCGGCCGGTGGCGCGGTGTGCTGCACCGGCGGCTTCGATGCGCTGAAGTTCTTCCGCCTGCTCGATGAGGAACGCCCCACCTGGTACACAGCGGTGCCGACGATGCACCAGACCATCCTCAGCCGCGCCGATCGCAATGCCGAGATCATCCAGCGCGCGAAGCTGCGGCTGATCCGCTCCTCCTCGGCCTCGCTGCCCGGGCCGGTGATGGAGGCGATGGAAGCCACCTTCGGCTGCCCGCTGGTCGAGAGCTACGGCATGACGGAGGCGGCACACCAGATGGCCTCCAACCCGCTGCGCGGCAAGCGCAAGCCCGGCGCCGTCGGCCTGCCCGCCGGCCCCGAGGTGCGCATCATGTCCGACGAGGGCGAGTTCCTGCCGCAGGGCGAGGTGGGCGAGGTGGTGATCCGCGGCCCCAACGTCACCGCGGGCTATGAGGCGAATCCGGAAGCCAATGCCAAGGCCTTCACCAATGGCTGGTTCCGCACAGGCGACCAGGGGATGCTGGACGCGGATGGCTATCTCCAGCTCACCGGCCGGCTCAAGGAACTCATCAACCGCGGCGGCGAGAAGGTGAGCCCGCTGGAGGTGGATGGCGTTCTCTCCGCGCACTCTGCCGTGGCGCAGGCGCTGACCTTCGCCATCCCGCACAGCAAGCTGGGCGAGGAAGTGGGTGCGGCCGTCGTGCTGCGCGAAGGCGCTGAACTGACCGAGCGCGAGCTGCGCGACTTCGCGGCGAAGTACCTGGCGGACTTCAAGGTGCCGCGGAAGGTCGTCTTCCTGCCCGAGATTCCGAAGGGAGCCACGGGCAAGCTGATGCGTATCGGACTCGCTGAGAAGCTGGGGATTTCGCTCTGATGAAGATCTGCGTGTTTGGCGCCGGCGCCATTGGCGGGCTGATGGCGGCGAAGATGGCGGCGGCAGAATCGGCCGAGGTCACGATCATCGCGCGCGGGCCGCATCTGGCTGCGATGCAGAAGAACGGCCTGAAGCTGATCAGCGAGGGGCAGGAGACGATCGTGTATCCGCGCTGCGTCGCCACCGCGGAGGAGGCGGGCGTGCAGGATGCGGTGATCGTCACGCTGAAGGCGCATTCGCTGGCGGGTGCGGCCAAGCAGATGCAGCCGCTGCTGGGGCCCGAGACCTCCATCGTCTCGGCCGTGAACGGCATCCCCTGGTGGTATTTCCATAAGATCGGCGGCCAGTATGAAGGCCGGCGCGTGGAGAGCGTGGATGCGGGCGGCGAGGTCTCGGCGCTGCTGGCGCCGGAGCGCGCCATCGGCTGCATCGTCTACCCGGCGGCGGATGTGCCGGAGCCCGGCGTGATCGAGCACACCTATGGCGACCGCTTCACGCTGGGCGAGCCGAGTGGCGAGCGCACGCCACGCGTGGAGGCGGTGGCCAAGGCGCTGGTGGCGGCGGGGTTCAAGGCGCCGGTGCGGCCCAAGATCCGCGATGAGATCTGGGTGAAGCTCTGGGGCAATCTCGCCTTCAACCCGATCTCGGCGCTCACGGTGAATACGCTGGACCAGCTGACGGGTGATCCCGGCCAGCGCGAGGTGGCGCGGAACATGATGCTGGAGGCGCAGGCGATCGGCGAGGCGCTGGGCGTGCGATTCGCGATCGACGTGGACAAGCGCATCGCTGGCGCGGCGGAAGTGGGCGCGCATCGCACTTCGATGCTGCAGGACCTGGAGCGCGGCCGCCCGATGGAGATCGAGGCGCTCTTGGGCGTGATCGTGGAATTCGCGGAATTGACCGGTTTGCCAGCGCCCACCTGTCGCACCGTTCTGGCGCTCGTGCGCGCCCGCGCCCGCGCAGCCGGGCTCTGAGATCAGGGGGCCGGGGCCTCACGGCCCCGGCAGGTCCAGGGCAGCGCCCTGGACGTTCCTTTACCGACCCAGCCCGTCCCAGAACTCCTTCACCTTCGCGAAGAAGCCCTCGCTTTCCGGGCTGCTCTTGCCACCCTGCACCGCCTCGGCCTCGAAGGCCTCAAGCAGCTCGCGCTGCTTGGCGGTGAGGTTCTGCGGCGTCTCGACGACGACCTGGACATACATGTCACCGCGGGCGGGGTTGCGCAGCACGGAGAAGCCCTTGCCGCGCAGGCGGAAATTGTCGCCCGTCTGGGTGCCGGCCGGGATCTTCACGGCTGAGCGGCCGCCATCAATGGAGGGCACCTCCACGCTCGCGCCAAGTGCGGCCTGCGTCATCCGCAGGGGCACACGGACCATGATGTTGGGCCCCTCGCGCTGGAAGATCGGGTGCGGCTTTACGCCGATATCCACGTAGAGATCGCCTGCCGGCGCACCGCGCAGCCCGGCCTCGCCCTCGCCGGTCAGGCGGATGCGGGTGCCGTCCTCGACGCCGGCCGGGATGGTCACGTTCAGCGTCCGGTCGCGCTGCACGCGGCCCGAACCCGAGCAGACCTTGCAGGGGTTCTTGATGATCTTGCCCGAGCCCGAGCAGGTGGGGCAGGTGCGCTCGATCAGGAAGAAGCCCTGCTGCGCGCGGATCTTGCCCGAACCGCGGCAGGTGCCGCAGGTGGTGGCGGACGCGCTGCCGCCCTCGGCGCCCGAACCGTTGCAAGCCTCGCAGGAGACACTGCTGGGCACGCGGATGGTCTTCTTCGTGCCGGCGAAGGCCTCTTCCAGGGTAATCTGGACTTCCTGGCGGAGATCGGCGCCGCGACCGGTCGCCTGGCGGCCGCCGCGCCCGCCGAAGCGGCCGAACATTTCCTCAAAGATGTCCTCGAAGCCGCCGCCGCCGAAGGGATTCCCGCCGCCCCCACCGCCGCCGCCGCCCTCGAAGGCGGCGTGGCCGAAGCGGTCATAGGCGGCGCGCTTGTCGCCATCCTTCAGCACCTCGTAGGCCTCGTTCACCTCCTTGAAGCGGGCCTCCGCCTTCGCATCCCCCTGGTTGCGGTCGGGATGGAACTGCATCGCGAGCTTGCGATAGGCCTTCTTGAGCTCGTCCTCGGAGGCGTCCCGGCTGACGCCGAGCACTTCATAATAATCGCGCTTGGCCATGGTCACTCCTGGGCGGAATTACAGAGACGCCCGGGCCATCACTGACCCGGGCGCTGGAAGCCATCGGACTGAGGCGATGCTCAGCCCTTCTTCTTCTTCGGGTCCACTTCCTCGAACTCGGCGTCCACCACCTTGTCGTTGGGCTTGGTGGCATCCGGGCCGGGCTCGGGCTGGGGCGAAGCCTGCTCGGCCTTGTACATCGCCTCGCCGATCTTCATCGCGGCCTGGCTCAGCTTCTCGGCGGCCGCGTTGATGGCCTCCGCATCGCCGCTCTCCATGGCCGCGCGCGCCTCGGTGATCAGCGCCTCGGCGGCGGCGCGCTCATCGGCCGGCACCTTGTCGCCATTCTCGCGGATGGTCTTCTCGGTGGAGTGCACCAGCGTGTCGAGCTGGTTGCGCGCCTCGACCGCCTCGCGGCGCTTCTTGTCGGCTTCGGCATTGGCCTCGGCATCGCGCACCATCTTCTCGATGTCGGCGTCGGAGAGACCCGACTTCGCCTGGATCTTGATCTGGGTCTCCTTGCCGGTGGCCTTGTCCTTCGCCGAGACGCTGACGATGCCGTTCGCGTCGATGTCGAAGGTCACTTCCACCTGCGGCACGCCGCGCGGTGCGGGGGGGATGCCCTGCAGGTCGAAATTGCCGAGCAGCTTGTTGTCCGCCGCCATCTCGCGCTCACCCTGGTAGACCTTGATGGTGACAGCCGTCTGGTTGTCATCCGCGGTCGAGAAGGTCTGCGACTTCTTGGTGGGGATCGTCGTGTTGCGGTCGATCAGGCGCGTGAACACGCCGCCCAGCGTCTCGATGCCGAGCGAAAGCGGCGTCACGTCGAGCAGCAGCACATCCTTCACGTCGCCCTTGAGGACGCCGCCCTGGATGGCGGCGCCGATGGCGACCACCTCGTCAGGGTTCACGTTGCGGGCAGGGTCCTTGCCGAACTTCTGCTTCACCGCCTCGATGACCTTGGGCATGCGCGTCATGCCGCCGACCAGGATGACCTCGTCGATCTCACCGGCGGAGAGCCCGGCATCCTTCAGCGCCTGCTCCACCGGCGCCATGGTGCGGGCGACGAGGTCCTCCACCAGCGACTCCAGCTTGGCGCGGGTCAGCTGCATGACGAGGTGCTTCGGGCCGGACGCATCGGCGGTGATGAAGGGCAGGTTGATCTCGGTCTGCTTCGAGCTGGAGAGCTCGATCTTGGCCTTCTCGCCGGCTTCCTTCAGGCGCTGCAGAGCGAGCTTGTCGCCGCGCAGGTCGATGCCGTTCTCCTTCTTGAACTCATCGGCCAGGTAGTCGATCACGCGCTGGTCAAAATCCTCGCCGCCCAGGAAGGTGTCGCCATTGGTGGACTTCACCTCGAAGACGCCGTCGCCGATCTCGAGGATGGAGACGTCGAAGGTGCCGCCGCCGAGGTCATAGACCGCGATGGTGCCCGAGGTCTTCTTGTCCATGCCGTAGGCGAGGGCCGCGGCCGTCGGCTCGTTGATGATGCGCAGCACCTCGAGGCCCGCGATGGCGCCGGCCTCCTTCGTCGCCTGGCGCTGGGCGTCGTTGAAATAGGCGGGCACGGTGATGACGGCCTGCGTCACCTTCTCGCCGAGATAGGCCTCGGCCGTGTCCTTCATCTTGGTGAGGACGTTGGCGCTGATCTGCTGCGGGGCATACTTCTTGCCCTCGACCTCGACCCAGGCGTCGCCATTGTCGGCCTTCACGATGCTGAAGGGGGCGAGGCCCTTCTCCTTCTGCACCATGGCGTCGTCGAACTTGCGGCCGATGAGGCGCTTGACGGCGTAGAGGGTGTTGTTCGGGTTGGTCACGGCCTGGCGCTTGGCGCTCTGGCCCACCAGACGCTCGCCATTCTTCGCGAAGGCGACCATGGAGGGGGTGGTGCGCGCGCCCTCCGCGTTCTCCAGGACCTTCACCTCGCCGCCTTCCATGATGGCGACGCAGGAATTGGTGGTCCCGAGGTCAATACCGATGACTTTGCTCATGCGAGCATGCTCCTGTGCGGCGGCTCTGGTCCGGCCCCTGTCAGGCACCGGGCTGAGCCCCTGTTGCTGCCGCGCGGATACGCGGCTTCCGCGCCCCATGCGCGGCTTCACCTGCCCATGTATTGAGCAGCGGGCGTGCGGACAAGAGGCGGGGCCCAAGTCTTTGCCGGGCATTTTCGCATGGCGGAAACCCTTGCCCTTGCGATCGGAACGCCGCATTTTCGTTTACAGATCGAGTTTATCCGAATAGCCTCCCGCCATGGACGAAATTGACCGGAAAATTGTCATCGCGGTTCAGCAGGACGGCGCCGCGGGGCTGGCCGACCTGGCCAAGGTCTCCGGCCTCTCCGTCTCGGCGACCGCGGAGCGGCTGAAGCGGCTGGAGGAACGGGGCGTGGTCCGCGGCTGGCATGCCGAGCTGGACCCGGCCGAGGTGGGCTGCCCCCTGCTTGCCTTCCTGCGCGTCGCCATCCGCCCGGGCAAGGAGGACATCGCCTTCCGCCGCCTGATCCGCAAGCTGGAGACGGTGCTGGAATGCCACCAGCTCACCGGGGAATGGTCCTACCTCGTCAAGCTGCGCCTGCCGGACATTGCGGCGCTGGAGACCCTGATGGCCGAGGAAATCCGCCCCCTGGCGGGGATGGAGCGCATCTCGGTCGAGATCGCGATGGCGACGGTGAAGGAGACCGCCCTGCTGCCCGTGATCCGCGCACCGGAGGAAGAGGAGGCGTGATCATCCGGCGCGCCCTGCTGGCCGCACCCGCGCTTGCGATGGCCGGCCGCGCGGCGACCCAGACGCCGGCCACCCTCCCGCCCGTCACCCTCTAGCTCGCCACCGCCACGCCGGGGGGCGGCTTCCCGGCCTATGGCGCGGCCTTCGTCGCCGCCATCCATGTCGCCGATCCGAGCCTCACCATCGCGCCACGCAACACGGCGGGCAGCCTCGAGAACGTGAACCTGCTGGCGGAGGGCCGGGTGGATCTCGGCCTTGTCGCGGGCGAGACGGCGACGGTGGAGCTGGCGGCCGGGCGGGGCGTGACCCTGCTCTTCGCCATGTATGCCCAGCCCGGCCTCTTCGGCCTGCGTGGGGACAGCCCGATCCGGTCCATCAGCGAACTGCGCGGCCAGCGCGTGGCCTAGGGCGCGCGGGGCTCGGGCTTCGTGGTGCTGGCGCGGCAGGTGATGGGCGGCCTCGGCCTCGACCCGGAGCGGGACTTCCAGGGCGTCCTGCTGGACCGCGCGGGGGATGGCTCGGCCATGGTGATGCAGGGGCGCGTCGCCGCGCTTTGGGGCGGGGGCGCGGGCTGGCCCGGCTTCGTCACCCTGGCGCGCGGGCCGCAGGGGCTGCGCTTCGTGGCGCCGGAAGCGACGGAACGCGCGCGCATCCTGGCGGCCGACCCCACGCTGCGCCCGATGACGCTGCCCCCCGGCAGCTACCCCGGCCAGGCCGAGGCGGTGGAATCGGTCGGCACCTGGAGCCTCATCCTCGCGCGGCCAGGGCTGGAGGAGGAGCTGGGCTATCGCCTCGCCGCCGCGCTGCACAAGGCGCGCGGAGACCTCGGCCAGCGCCTGGCCCAGGCCAGCGAGACCACGGCCGAGAACACGGCGAGCGCGGTGACCGACCCGGCGCTGATCCAGCCTGGCGTGCGTCGCTTCCTGCGCGGGATCGGCCTTCTGGGCTGACCGGCGGCGGCGCCCTAAGCTCCGCCCCATGAACGAGATTCGCGACTGCCCCGGGCCGGACCCCGTGCCCCGCCCCCCCGCCATGGCGATGCCGCCACTGGCCTGCGACACGCATACCCATGTCTTCGACGCCGCGCGCTACCCCTACCAGGCCACCCGCGGCTACACGCCGCCCGACAATGGCGTGGCGCGGCTGCTGGCGCTGCACGACGCGCTCGGCATCGCGCGCGGCGTGGTGGTGCAGGCGAGCGTGCATGGCACCGACAACCGCGCCGTGCTGGATGCCGCCGGCACCCATCCGGACCGGCTGCGCGCCATCGTCGCCGTCAGCGAGGGCGTGACCGAGGCCGAGATCGCCGCCATGCATGCGAAGGGCGCGCGCGGTATCCGGGTGAACCTGGTGGACAAGGGCGGCATGCCCTTCCGCTCGCTCGATGCGCTGGCGGATGTGGCGGAGGTGATCCGTCCCTTCGGCTGGCATGTGGAATTGCTCGTGCATGTCGAGGAACAGCCGGCCCAGCTGCGCGCGCTGGCCGAGGCGATGCGCCTGCCCGTCTCGGTCGGCCATATCGGCTACACCAAGGTGGCGCGCGGCGGCATCGCCCATCCCGGCTACCAGGAGTTCCTGGCGATGCTGCGCGACGGCCTGTTCTGGGTGAAGCTGACAGGCCTCTGCCGCATTTCTGCCGAGGCGGCCTTCCCCTATTCCGATACGGCCAGCTTCGCCCGCGCCGTCATCGCCGCCGCGCCGGAGCGCGTGATCTGGGGCAGCGACTGGCCGCATGTGGCACATTTCGACAAGCCCATGCCGAATGACGGCGACATGCTGGGGCTGCTCGCGGAATGGGAGCCGGATGCGGCGAAGCGGGCGATGATCCTCAGCGGAAATCCCGCGCGGCTCTACGGCTTCTGACCCTCGGCGGGGCCCGGCGGGCTTGCGGAGGGCCGCGCCCGCAACTCACTCGCAGACCAGGTGCAGCTGCCCGGTGATCATCTGGTCGGTCACGCCAGGGGCACCCGGCCGGAAGGTCGCCACCCATTGGACGACCTGCGACTGAGGTCCGATCCGCCGCCGGAAATTGCCGACCGTCTCGCGGGCAGACCCCACATAGGTCACGTTGTAGGTCTGTGCGAAGGGCTGGCTGTTCTGCAGCAGGATGGAGACGCGGAGCCCGCCCTCCGCCGTGGGCTCGCGTTGCACGCCGAGCAGGGTCAGCCGCCCGCTGGGCAGGCAATCCGCGGCCGAGGCAAGCGCGGGCGGAGCGAAGGCCCCGAGGGCTCCGACGAGCAGGGCGGCGGTGATGGCGTTGCGCGGCATGCGGCGATCCTCCAGCGACCATGCGAGCCTAGTCGGGCATCCGGCCGGCGCCCAATCCATTCCGACGATGGGTGGCATGGACGGCGCCGATCATGCCCTGGCCGCGCCACCGGGCGCGGGTGGTCAAGGCCCGGTGGCTGAACCAAGATGCGCCGTCGCCGAACGCGGCCTGGAGGAAACGCCACATGAACCACCATCGCTGGGGGCGCCGCACGCTGCTGGCCGCCCCGATCGCCTTGGCCACGCCCGCCCTCGCACAACCCTCCTGGCCCAGCCGGCCGGTGCGGATGATCGTTCCCTGGCCGGCGGGCGGTGCGGCGGATCTCGTCGGGCGCCTCTACGCCCAGGCGCTGGCGACGCGCACGGGCCAGACCTTCGTGGTCGAGAATCGCGGCGGCGCCACGGGCACCATCGGCGAGCAGGCGATGATCCAGGCGCCGAATGACGGCTACACCATCATGAACCAGGCGACGCCGATCTCGGTGACGCCCGCCCTCTTCGCCGGGCAGCGGCACATCCCGGAGCGCGAGTTCCTGCCCGTCTTCCAGACCATGGCCGTGCCGCAGCTCGTCCTCGTCGAGCGCAATTCGCCGGTCAACAGCGTGCCGGAGCTGATCGCGGCGATGCGGCGCGCCAATGGCAACTTCGCCGCCGGCTCCTCCGGCATCGGCTCGCAGCAGCACCTGGTGCTGGAGCTTTTCCTGCGCGATGCGGGGGTGAAGGCGAACCACATCCCCTATCGCGGCGGCGCGCCCGCGCTGATGGACCTCGTCGCCGGGCAGATCCGGCTGTTCTTCGGCAATGTGAACAGCGCCATCGCACAGGTGCGGGACGGCCAGGTGAAGGCGCTGGCGCATACCTCCAACCGGCCGCGCATCAATGCCCTGCCCAATCTTCCCGCGCTGTCGGAGACGCTGCCCGGCTTCGCCACGGTGGAGTGGAACGGCATCTTCCTGCGCGCCGGCGCGCCGCAGCCGGTGGTGGAGCGGCTCTCCGCCCTGCTCAACGAGATCGTGGTGGACCCCGCCTTCCAGCAAACGCTGCGGGCGAGCGACCTCACGGCCGAACCCAACACGCCCGAGCAGTTCGCCGCCTTCTTTCGCGCCGAGAGCGCCAAGTGGCAGGCCTTCGTGCGCGACGCCAACATCCGGCTGGAGTAGCGCCCGATGGCCAGCATGATCCCACCCCCCGGCATGACCGCCGCGCGCCACATCGCGATCCGCGAGGCCTGGCTCGACCAGCATCAGGAGCCGATCCTCGATCCGGCCCTGCCGATCATCGATCCGCACCATCACATCTGGGACCAGTCGGACCAGCGCTACCTGCTGCCGGAATTGCTGGCCGATACGGACACGGGGCACGACATCCGCGCCACCGTCTTCATCCAGTGCGGGTCGCAATACGACATGGCGGAGGCGCCCGAGCGGCGCCCGCTCGGCGAGACGCGCTTCATGACGCGCGTGGCCGAGGCGGCCGAAGGCGGGCGCACCCGCGCCTGCGCCGGTATCGTGGGCCTCGTCGACCTGACCTTGGGCGACCGCGTGACGCCCCTGCTGGAGGAGCATGTGGCGATCGCGGGCGGGCGCTTCCGTGGCGTGCGCAACCGCACCGCCTGGGATGCCTCGCCGCTGGTCCGCAGCAACCTGGAATCGCCGCCGCCCGGCCCCCTGCCGCTCCCTGCCTTGCGCGAGGGCGCGCGGCGGCTGGCGGCGATGGGTCTCACGCTCGACGTCTGGGCCTATCACCCGCAATTGCCGCAGGTGCTGGAGGTGGCGCGCGCAGTGCCGGAGCTGACGCTCATCGTGGATCACTGCGGCGGGCCGGTCGGCGTCGGGCCTTACAGGCACGATGAGGTCTTCGCCACCTGGCATGCCGCGATCAAGGCGCTCGCCGCCTGCCCGAACGTCATGATGAAGCTGGGCGGCCTCGCCATGGAGGTGGGCGGCTACAAGTTCCACGAGGCGGCGCTGCCGCCGAGCTCCGAAGCCCTGGCCATGGCCTGGCGCCCCACCATCGAGGCCTGCATCGAGGCCTTCGGCGCCGGGCGCTGCATGTTCGAGAGCAACTTCCCGGTGGACAAGGGGATGTGCAGCTACCCGGTGCTGTGGAACGCCTTCAAACGCCTCGCGGCCGGCGCCAGCGCAAGCGAGCGGACGGCGCTTTTCTCGGGCACCGCCGCGCGGGTCTATCGGCTCACGATCTGAGGCGGGAGGCTGCCGTCTCCACCGCGGCCGCCCGGATGGCGCGCCGCGCCGCCCCCGCGGTGCGGGCGCGCTCCACGACGGCCGCCGGCGCCACGAAGGGCGTGCCGGCGTTGAAGGGCGGCTCGGGGTCGTATTCGATCTGCAGCTGGATGCCCATCGCCACATCCTCCCCCGCGAGGTCGGCCACGACGCGCAGCGCCATGTCGATGCCCGAGGTGACGCCGCCGGCCGTGTAGATCTTGCCGTCCTTCGTCATCCGCGCATCGCTCACCTCCGCGCCGAATTGCGTGAGCAGGTCGCGCGCCGCCCAATGCCCGCCCGCGCGCCTGCCCCGGAGCAGGCCGGCCGCGCCAAGCAGCAGGCTGCCCGTGCAGATGCCGAAGACATGCTGCGCCGCTTCCCCCTGGCGGCGGACGAATTCCACCGTCTCCGCATCCAGAATCGCGTCATCCGTGCCTGGGCCACCGGGCACCACGAGAAGGTCGAAGGGCGGGGCGTCGGCGAAGCTGACGGAGGGGGTGATGACGAGGCCGCGATCGGTCTTCACCGGCGCGATCGTCTTGGCGACGATCTCGGTGCGCCAGCCCGGCAGGCGCGCGATCACCTCATAGGGACCGGTGAGGTCAAGCTGCGTGAGGCCGGGAAACAGCAACAGGCCGGCAACGGGCTGGGGGTTGGACATGGTGTTCTCCCTGGGGTCTTGCCGCGCAGCATGCCCCGCATCGCGGCCGCGCGGGAGGGGCGCCGCCCAAGCCTTGGGCAGGCGTGGGGCCGATGCCCGTGACGGCATGAAACTTCCCGCTTCCCCCGCGCGCCGCGGGGCGCGAGGCTCTGGCCTTCCCGTGGAGACCGCCCGCATGCTCGCCACCCGCCGCGCCCTGCTGCTCGCGCCCCTTGCCACCCCTGCCCTCGCCCAGGCGCCCTTCCCCGACCGGCCCATCCGCCTCGTCATCGGCTACCCCGCGGGCGGCGGCGTGGACACGGTGGGGCGGCCGATCATGCAGAAGCTCTCGGAGCGGCTCGGCCAGCCGGTGGTCGTGGAAAATCGCGGCGGCGCCAATGGCAACATCGCCATGGAGTTCATGGCCCGCGTGGAGCCCGATGGGCACACCTTGTTCATGGGCGATGCCGGCAATCTCGGCATCACGCATGCGCTCTATCCGAACCTGCCCTTCGACACGCAGCGCGATTTCGTCGGCGTGGCGCAACTCACCGCCGGCCCGTCCGTGCTGGTCGTCTCCTCGGCCGTGCCGGCGCGGACCATGCAGGAATTCGTGGCGCTGCTGAAGGCGCGGCCGGATGCGCTGCATTTCGGCTCGGCCGGCATCGGCTCCGGGCCGCATCTCTTCTACGAATCCTGGCGCCGCGCGGCGGGGGTCTCCATGACGCATGTGCCCTATCGCGGCACGGGGCCCGCGCTGCAAGGGCTGCTGGCGGGCGATGTGCAGCTCATGGTCGGCAATTACGGCGTGTTCCGCGGCGCGCATGAGGGCGGCCGCGTGCGGGTGCTCGCCATCTCCTCGCCCGAGCGGCATCCGGCCCTGCCCGACATCCCCACGGTGCGCGAGACGGGGACGGACTGGGCGCTGGTGGGCTTCAACGGCGTCATCGCCCCCGCGCGCATCCCGCCCGCGCGGCGGCAGGTGCTGGAGGACGGCTTCCGCGCCGTGATGCAGCAGCCGGAGATGGTGGCGCAGATGATCAGCCTCGGCTCCGTCGCCGCCTTCACGCCAGGCGCCGCGCTGGACGCCCATATGCGCGAGCAGCGCGCCTTCTGGACGCGGCTGGTGCGGGAGGCCAACATCCAGGCGGAATAGGGAGGGCACAGCCCATGATGCTGATCACCAACGCGACCATCGTGACGGGCGATGAAGCGGGCACCATCCATCACGGCGGCGCCATCGCCATTGAGGACAACCGCATCGCCGCCATCGGCCCCACCGCCGAGATCACGGCGAAATACCCGGGCGCCGAGGTGGTGGACGCGACGGGCCGCGCCGTCTTCCCAGGCTTCGCCAATATCCACACGCATCTGGTGATGACGCTGGCGCGCGGCGTCTTCGAGGATCTCTCGCCGCCGCATGAGCCGCCCTTCACCGGCGGCCTCTCGCCCATCCCCCTGCCGCCGCTGACGCCGGAGGAGCAGCGCGTGATGTGCGAGCTGGGCGCCCTGGAGGCGCTCCGTTCCGGCACCACAGCCGTGCTGGAGGATGCGACCCAGATCGAGAACTACGCGGCGGCGATGGAAGCCACTGGCCTTCGCATGCTGCTGGCCGAGCGCAGCTGGGACCGCGTCGGCACCTCCATCGGCGACCCCGCGGAGTTCAAGCGCGACGCGAAGGTGGGCGAGGCCGGCATCGCCCGCATCCGCGCGCTGCACGCGAAGTGGAACGGCGCGGCCGGCGGGCGCATCCGCGTCGGCGTCTCGGCCTGGGCGCCGGACATGTGCTCGCCCGAATTGCTGCGGAACCTGCGCGACCTCCAGCAGGAGCTGGACACGGTCTGCACCATCCACCTCAACCAGATCTGGGGCGAGGTGGCAGCGGTGCAGGCGCACCACAACATGCTGCCGACCGAGTTCCTGGATTCCATCGGCTTCATCCATGACCGGATGATCGGCGCGCATTGCCGCTGCATGGCGCCGCTGGAAGAGAAGATCCTGGGCAAGCGCGGCGCGCATGTCGCCTTCAACTCCGCCATCGCGGCCCGCCGCGGGCTCAGCCCCCGCGTCTGCGAGATGGCCGACGCCGGCTGCAACATCGCCATGGGCAGCGACAACATGGCCGAGGACATGGTCGAGGTGATGCGGACCGGCCTCTTCATGGAGCGCGTGCGCCGCAAGGATGGCCGCAACCCGACGCCGGAGGAGGCGCTGCGCTGGGCCACCCGCAATGGCTACAAGGCGATGGGCGTGCCCGATGGCGGCTGGCTGGCGCCGGGCAACCTGGCGGACCTCATCATGCTGCGGACCGACCGCGCGCATCTCGTCCCCTTCCTGCGCCCCGTCTCGGTCTTCGTGCACCAGGGCCAGGCGCGCGACATCGACGACGTGATGGTGGATGGGCGCTGGCTGATGCGCGACGGCGCGATCCTGACGATGGACGAGGCGCGCATCCTCCGCGAGGCGGATGAGGTCTCCAACCGCGCCTGGGCGCGCCTCTTCGCCGAGCGGCCGGACATCGAGGTGCCGGAGGGCTTCCGGCCTTTGCCGGCGCCGGGCTCGGCTGGCAGCGCGGCGGTGGCGATGCATCCGGTGGGGCCCGCGCGGCGCGTGGAGGGGTGAGCCTCGGCCAACGGCTGGTCGCGGGCCGGCCTTGGCGGTTGCTGCTCGGCGTGCTCGCGGCGTCGCTCGTGGCCTGCTTCACGCCGCTGCCGGTGCTGCTGCTGATCTCCTATCTCCCCGGGGCCGGGCTCGATGAAATCACGCCGACGCTGATCGGCGATTTCGCCCTGGGCTCGGCCGCCATGGTCTTCGCCTGGCCCTTCGCCTTCCTGATGACACTGGCCGGTGGCCTGCCGGTGCATGGGCTGCTGGCCGCGCTCGGCCGGCAGGGGCGGCTGGCCTATGCGCTGGGCGGGGCTGTGGCGGGCGCGCTGCTGCTGCACCTGCTCCTGTTCGCCAAGCCCGCCCTGCCGCTGGCGGGCTCATTGGCCGGAGGCCTGGCCGCCCTCGCCTTCCGGCGCATCTGGCAGCCCTGAGGCGCCGATCATGGCAGGCCGCCGCAATCGCCCTCAATTCGCCGCGCCTGCCCTCAACATACCTCGCGAACGCCCAAGCCCCGGCACAGGCGGCGCGCAAATTCCTCCTCACACGAAGCCCACCCCGGGCAACGTGGTTCCCCAAGGAGGAACATTCGATGGTCCAGACTTTCCGCCCCGCCTTCCTGACCCTCGCGCTGCTGATCGGCGCGGCCCCGGCCTTCGCCCAGGGGACCTCGCAGGGCACGGGCACGCCGGCCCCCGCCGCGAGCGGCACGCAGCGCCCCGTGGCCGCCGCCCCCGCGACGCCGGCCAACCCCGGCGGCCAGGCCGCGGCCCGCCCGGCGACGCAGGGCCAGGGGACGCAGGGCACCGCCCAGGCGCCCGTCCGCCCGGTCCAGCCCTCCGGCACCGCCGCGACCACCCCGGCGCCGACCGCGCCGCGCACCAACTGAGGCGCGCCGCCTGATCACCCCGGCCGGCTCCTGACGAGCCGGCCGGATCCCTCCCAGACCCCGACTCACCCTCCCCGGCTCACTCCGGGGAGGGTCTTTTGTTGAGGCCCGGACAGTGCGATTGACGCGGCGCAAGGCGGCGTGCGGTTATCTTCCCCAAACACGCCCCCAAGGCAGACTGGTTCGAGGAAGGAAACGCCCATGTCGGATGACGCGCTCATCGCCATCAAACCCAGCATCGCCAGCACGGCCAAGGTCACGGCAGAGACGCGGGCCGCGATGGTGGCCCGCGCCAAATCCGACCCGGACGGCTTCTGGCGTGACGAGGCCAAGCGCATCGCCTGGATGAAGGCGCCGACCAAGATCAAGAACACCAGCTTCACCGGCGACGTCTCGATCAAGTGGTTCGAGGATGGCGAGCTCAACGCCTCCGTCTCCTGCCTGGACCGCCACCTCGAGGCCGGGCGCGGCAACCAGGTGGCCATCATCTGGGAGGGGGACGACCCGAACAGCGACAGCAAGGTCACCTATGCCGAGCTGCACGAGCAGGTCTGCCGCATCGCCAATGCCATGCGGGCGCTGGGCGTGAAGAAGGGCGACCGGGTCTGCATCTACCTGCCGATGATCGTGGAAGCGGCCGTCGCCATGCTGGCCTGCGCGCGCATCGGCGCCGTGCATTCCATCGTCTTCGGCGGCTTCAGCCCGGACAGCCTCTCCTCCCGCATCCAGGATTCCGAGTGCAAGATCCTGCTCACGGCCGATGAAGGCCGGCGCGGCGGCCGCAAGGTGCCGCTGAAGGTGAATGCCGACGAGGCGCTGAAGGTCTGCCCCTCGATCGAGCATGTGCTGGTGGTCCGCAACACCGGCGCCGATGTGGCGATGCAGGCCGGCCGCGACATCTGGTGGCACGAGGCGGCCGCGGCCCAGCCCGCGACCTGCGCGCCGGAGCGGATGAACGCCGAGGATCCGCTCTTCATCCTCTACACCTCGGGCTCCACCGGGAAGCCCAAGGGCGTGCTGCACACCACCGGCGGCTACATGGTCTGGGCCAGCTTCACGCATGAACTGGTCTTCGACTACCGCCCGGGCGAGATCTACTGGTGCACGGCGGATGTGGGCTGGGTGACCGGCCACACCTACATCGTCTATGGCCCGCTCGCGAACGGGGCCACCACGCTGATGTTCGAGGGCGTGCCGAACTACCCGGATTTCGGCCGCATGTGGCAGGTGGTGGACAAGCACCAGGTCAACATCTTCTACACCGCGCCCACCGCCATCCGTGCCCTGATGCGCGAGGGCGAGGGCCCGGTGAAGAAGCATTCCCGCAAGTCGCTGCGCGTGATGGGCTCGGTCGGCGAGCCGATCAATCCGGAAGCCTGGCTCTGGTACTACCGCGTGGTGGGCGAGGAGCGCTGCCCCATCGTGGACACCTGGTGGCAGACCGAGACGGGCGGCATCCTGATCTCGCCGCTGCCGGGCGCGGTCGCGCAGAAGCCCGGCTCCGCCACGCTGCCGCTGCCGGGCGTGCAGCCCGCACTGGTGGATGGCGAAGGCAAGTTCCTGGAAGGGGCGACCGAGGGCAACCTCGTCATCACCGACAGCTGGCCCGGCCAGATGCGCACCGTCTATGGCGACCATCCGCGCTTCATCCAGACCTATTTCTCGACCTTCCCTGGCCTCTACTTCACCGGCGACGGCGCGCGGCGGGACGAGGATGGCTACTACTGGATCACCGGCCGCGTGGATGACGTGATCAACGTCGCCGGCCACCGCATGGGCACGGCGGAAGTCGAGAGTGCGCTGGTGGCGCACCCCAAGGTGGCCGAGGCCGCCGTGGTCGGCATGCCGCATGAGCTGAAGGGCCAGGGCATCTACTGCTACGTCACGCTGAACGCGGGCGAGGAGCCCTCCGACGCGCTCAAGAAGGAGCTGGTGGCCTGGGTCCGCAAGGAGATCGGCCCGATCGCGACGCCCGATGCCATCCAGTGGGCGCCGGGTCTGCCCAAGACCCGCTCGGGCAAGATCATGCGCCGCATCCTGCGGAAGATCGCCGCCAACGAGACCGACCAGCTGGGCGACACCTCGACCCTGGCCGACCCCGCGGTGGTGACGGACCTGGTCGAGAACCGGGTGCAGTAGGCTTCCCTCACTCGTAGGTGGAGGCGACCTTCGGGTCGTCGAAGCGGCGAAGGAAGTCGAGGAACCAGCGGTAGCGCTCGGTCAGGATGCGGATGGTCTCGGGCTGCAGCTCCTGGCGGTGCCGGCCCGGGGCAGTGTCCGTCCCGGCCCATTTCTGGCCGATCCAGGACGGATTGTTGGGCAGGTTCTCCACCCGCTCGCGCGCGATCTGCCGCCGCTGCTGGCGCGTCCAACTCTCCGGCGGCACGCCCATGAAGTGGGAGGCGCGCGCCACGACCTCCTCGAAATGCAGGCAGTACATGGCGTAGCCGATGAAGATGCGGTCCTGCGGCGCGATCCTGCGGACGGCGTTGAACCAGCCCTTCAGATAGCCGGTGTTGTCGAAGCTCAGCGCGAAGGCGTCGATCCCCTCGCGCGCCACGCGCTCGCGCCGGGCGGCGGTCTGCTCCGGCGTCTCCAGCGGCGCCTCATGGACGAATTGCCAGTGATACTGGTTGCAGACGATGTCCCGCGGATCGCGCGCGTTGAGCACGAAGCGGTAGTCCAGCAGGCGCATGCCGTGATTGAAGTATTGCGGCGTGTTGTGGAGGATCAGGCAATCCTCGCGGGGCGGCACCTCCCGCGTCGCGTCCTGGATGCGGCCGGCCTCATAGAGGGATTCCAGCCAGTCCACCCGCTGGTAGCGACCGGTCGCGATGGCGCGCAGCACCCGGTACATGGAGCCGGTGGCACTGGTCGGCGTGGTCAGGAAGATGATGCTGCGTGCCATAGTCCCGGTTCGTCGCCTTCCCACCACCACCGCGCGCCGGCTGCGCCACGCCCCGGATCGCCGCCGGCTTTCGCCGGGGCAGCGGACCGCCGTGCGAGGTGCCGGCATCACCGCCAGCGCGCCCTCGCTCAGGGCGTCATGCTCTAGCCCGCGCCGCGTGAAGGAGGCAAATCGTGTCCGCGTCACGCAGCGGCGGAGGCGCGGGGGCCTGGTGCATCACCAGCCGGTCCATGTGCATGGGGGCGCCTTTGCCCTGCAGGGCAAAGCCGGCGCGATGACGCAAACGTAACCGGGCCCGCCTTGCCTCCGGGCGCGGTCGGGCCAGTTTTGCGGGCGATGTCCGCTTCCCCGCACCGCGCCCTCATCCTCACCTTCGCGCTCGCGGGCTTCGCCTCCGCCTTCGCAACCCGCCTGACCGACCCGCTGGTGGCGGTCATCTCTCTCGATTTCGAGGCCGATCCGGCGCGGGTCGCGCTGCTCGCCACCTGCTTCGCCCTGCCCTATGCGCTGGTCCAGCCCGTGCTGGGGCCGGTGGCGGATGCGCTGGGCAAGCGGCGCATCATCACCTTCGCCCTCGCCTTCCAGGCCCTGTTCCTCTTCGCCTCGGCGCTGGCCCCGAGCCTCCTGCTGCTCATGCTGCTGCGCGTGCTGACCGGGGCGGCGGGCGGCGGCATCTTCCCGACCACACTGGCCCTCTTCGGTGACCGCGTGCCGCTGGCCGAGCGCCAGGTGGCGATCAGCCGCTTCCTCGCCTGCGCCATCGTGGGGCAGATGGCCGGCGGCGCGGTGGCCGGGCTGCTGGAGCCGATGCTGGGCTGGCGCGGGCTCATGCTGCTCTGCGGCGCGCTCACGCTGGCCGCCATGCTCACCATCCTGCGCGATCGCACGCCGGAGCCGACGGGCCGGCTCGATTTCGGCCAGGCGGTGGGCCGCTACCGCTTCCTGCTCACGCACCGACCCGCGCTGGTGCTGTTCTGGGCGGTGGGCATCGAGGGTCTGCTGGTCTTCGGTGGCTTCCCCTACTTCGCCAACCACCTGGCGGAGACCGGGCTGGGCGGCACGCGGGAGGCGGGGCTGACGGTCGCCGCCTTCGGGGCGGGGGGCCTTGCCTATGCCGGGCTCGCGCCGCTGCTGGTGGCGCGGCTGGGCTCGCGCCGGATGATGCGCCTGGGCGGCAGCCTCGCGGCCGTGGGTGTGGCGGGCCTTGCCCTCGCGCCCGCCGCCATCGTCTTCATGGCGGCGGGCGGGGTTCTCGGGCTTGGCTTCTTCATGCTGCACAACTCGCTCCAGACCCGGGTGACGGAGGTGGCGCCGCAATCCCGTGCCTCGGCGGTGGCGATGCATGCCTTCCACTTCTTCCTGGGCCAGGCGGCCGGGCCGGTGGTGATGGGGCTGGCGCGCGAGGGGTTCGGCTTCACCCCGGCGATGCTGGTGGCGGCGCTCGGCCTGGCGGGTCTCGGCGTGGTCATGGGCCGCGAAAAGAACAAACCTTGAACATTCTCCGATTCGCGGGAGCAAAATTGTTTTGAATCAATGCTGCGCCCCGATTCGCGCGAACGAATCGGGACCGCCCGATTCGCACCTCCCAACCACAACCACTGGTGGCCCGCGCCCTGGCCGGACCACCATGGCGTTCTTCCTTTGTGCAAAATTGGCCCCGCGTTCCACTCGCGAGGCCTTTCTGGCATGATAGAGATCATCAATCGTCAGGGGTCCGCACCATGAAGCAAGCCGTCGGGAAGCTGCCGCTCTGGAGCTGGGCCATTCCGGTCTCCGGCCTCGCCCTGCTGCTCCTCTGGGGCGAGGGGGCCCCTGCCCTGCTGGTCGCCGCCGGGCTGCTCGGCGCCGTCTTCGCCGCCGTCCACCATGCCGAGACCGTGGCGCAGCGCCTGGGCGAGCCCTTCGGCACGCTGGTCCTGGCCCTTTCGGTGACGGTGCTGGAGGCGGGGATGATCGTCTCCATCATGCTGGGCGGCGACAGCCCGACCGTGGCGCGGGACAGCATCTTCGCCGCGCTGATGATCGCGCTGAACGGCATCCTCGGCCTCTGCCTCGTGCTCGGCGGCGTGCGGCACTTCGCGCAGAGCTTCCGCCCCGTCGCCGCCAATGCGTTGCTGGTGGTGCTGATGCCGCTGGCCGTCCTCACCCTGGTGCTGCCGAGCTACACGACCAGCACGCCCGGGCCGGTCTTCAGCTCGCCGCAGCTGGTCTTCGTCTCGATCATCGCGCTTGGCCTCTATGCGCTGTTTCTCTATGTCCAGCTGATCCGGCACAAGACCGACTTCATGGTGGACCACGGCCTGCACGGGGACCCGCCCTCGCGCGCCGCCGCCTGGCTCGCCTTCCTGCTGCTGGCGCTGGCGCTGCTGGTGGTGATCCTGCTGGCCAAGAAGCTCTCCCCCACCCTCGAGGCCGGGGTGGCCGCCATCGGCGCGCCCATGGCGGTCGTCGGCATCGTCATCGCCGCCATCGTCCTGCTGCCGGAGGGGATCACCGCGGTGAGGGCGGCGGCCAGCAACAACCTGCAGACGGCGCTGAACCTGGCGCTCGGCTCCATCGTGGCCTGCGTGGGCCTCACCATCCCGGCGGTGGCTGTCGTCGCGCTCTACCTTGGCGAGCCGCTGCATCTCGGCCTCAGCCAGTCCATGACAGTGCTGCTCGGCCTCACCTTCCTGCTGCTGGCGGTCACGCTGGGCAGCGGGCGGACGACGGTGCTGGAGGGGACGGTCCACCTCGCCGTCTTCGCGGTGTTCGTGATCTTCTCCTTCCTGCCTTGAGGCGGGGGCGGGCTTCCGCCCCCCCCCCGGCTTCGCGTAGCCTCGGCCCCAACAAGACTGAGGAACCGCCATGATCCAACGCCGCCCGCTGCTGCTCGGCGCGCTCGCGATGCCCGGCATCGCGCGCGCCCAGGCCTATCCGACGCGCAGCATCTCCTTCCTCATCCCCTTCGCGCCGGGCGGCGGCACGGACATCATCGCCCGCGCGCTGCAGCCCACCCTGCAGGATGAGCTGGGCCAGGCCCTGGCCATGGAGAACCGGCCCGGCGCCTCGGGCACGCTGGCCGTGGGGCAGCTCGCCCGCGCCCGGCCCGATGGCTACACCATGCTGATGACGACGGTGAGCGCCTCGGCCGTCGTGCCGCCTCTGCTCAACCCGCCGCCCTTCGACATCCACCGTGACCAGACACCGGTGGTGCTGGCCGGCACCGTGCCGCTGGTGGGCGTGGTCCCGGCCTCCTCCCCCGTGCGGGATTTCGATGGCTTCCTGGCGCATGCGCGGGCCAATCCGGGGACGCTGAACTATTCCTCCTCCGGCGTCGCCACGCAGCAGCATCTGGCGGCCGAGCTGCTCTCGGCCCAGGCCGGGCTGCGCATGACGCATGTGCCCTTCCGTGGCACCGGCCAGGCCGTGACGGAGATCCTGGCCGGGCGCATCGACATCGCCTTCGACACCCTGCCCACCTACCTGCCGCATATCCGCGCCGGCCGGGTGCGCGCCATCGCCGTCACCATGCCCCGGCGCGTGGAGTGGCTGCCCGATGTGCCCACGGTGGCCGAGAAGGGCTTCCCCGGCTTCGACGCCAATGTCTGGTACATGGTGATGGGCCCGCCCGGCCTGCCGGAGGCGATCACCGCGCGCTGGGTCGCGGGCGTGAACCGCGGGCTGAACGACCGCGGCGTGCGCGCCCGCATCAGCGAGGCGGGCTTCCTGCCCGGCGGCGGCACCCAGGCCGATGCGGCGGCGCTGCTGCGGCGCGATGCCGAGCGCTATGCGAACGTGATCCGGCAGGCGGCGATCAAGCTCGACTGATCAGCCGAAGGCCCAGTCGCAGCGCTCCGCCGCCATCTCGATGAAGGCGCGCAGCTTGGCCGGGATCAGCCGCGCCGCGGGCCAGGCGATCTGGATGGGCATGGCGGGCGGCTCGCAATCCCGCAGCAGGCGGACCAGGCGCCCGGCGGCGATGGCCTCGCGCGCCTGGTAGGCCAGGACCATGGTGACCCCGCCCCCTCGCTCCGCGGCGCAGAGCGCGGCATCGGCGCTGTTGGTGACAAGGCGCGGGGCGATGGGCACGCGCTGGTCGACGCCGGCGCGGAACAGCCGCCATTCCTCGGCGCCCTCGAAGGCGGAGAAGCGGATGATGCGGTGCGCCGCGAGCGCCTCGGGCTGTTCGGGCGTGCCGTGGCGGGCCAGGTAGTCCGGCGCCGCCACGATGATGCGCCGCGTCTCGCCCAGGCGGCGCGCCACCAGGCCGGAATCGGGCAGGTGGCCGATGCGGATGGCGCAGTCCACCCCTTCCTCCACCATGTTCACCCGACGGTCGGAAAGCTGGAGCTCCGCCTGCACGCCCGCGTGAAGGGCCAGGAAATCCGCCAGCAGCGGCGCCACATGCAGGCGCCCGAACACCGCCGGCGCCGAGACGACGAGCCGGCCCACCGGCGTGCGGCGCTCCGACTGCGCGAATTCCTCCGCCTCGGCCAGCTCGGCCATGATCCGCCGTGCCCGCTCCAGGTAATGCGCGCCCGCCTCGGTCAGCGTGACGGAGCGCGTGGTGCGGGCCAGCAGCCGCACGCCGAGATGCGCCTCCAGCGCCGCCACATGCCGCGTGACGGCCGAGGGGACGAGGCCCAGATGCCGGGCGGCCGGGGCAAAGCCCTTGCGGTCCACCACGGCGATGAAGGCGGAGATGGCGGCGAAGCGGTCCATGGATCATTGCAGCATGAGCAATGATGAAGTGCCAAGAACGGAAATTATCAGTTTCGCCGCAATGGCTGATCGTCCGGATCGCGGTGGCCGGGCCCTCCGGCCGCCCCGGACAAGGACCACCCTGATGACCCGTCTCGTCACCCATGCCTCGATCGACGCCGCCCCCGAGGCCTCGCGCCCCTTCCTCGACGCCGTCCAGAAGCAGCTGGGCTCCGTGCCCAACCTGTTCCGCACCGTCGCCAGCAGCCCGGCGGCGCTGGAGGGCTATCTCGGCCTGAGCGGCGCATTGGCCAAGGGCAGCCTGCCCGCCCAGACGCGCGAGCGCATCGCGCTCGCCGTCGCCGAGATCAATGGCTGCGACTACTGCCTGGCCGCGCACAGCTATATCGGCCAGCACATGGCCCGGCTCGACGCCGCCGAGATCGCCGCCAACCGCGCCGGCTTCTCGAACGACGCCAAGGCCGATGCGGCCGTGCGCTTCGCCGCCAAGGTGGCGCGAGAGCGCGGCCATGTGGAGGATGACGCGCTGCGCCTCGTGAAGCTCGCCGGCTACAGCGACGCGCAGATCGTCGAGATCGTCCTGCATGTCGCCCTGAACACCTGGACCAACTACCTCAATGAGGTGGCACGGACCGAGGTGGATTTTCCGGCAGTGACCCCCGCCCGCGCCGCGTGAGCCCGATGGCGGCGGGGCAGCCCGCCGCCACACCCGAGGAGAAAGCGATGTCCCGCCCCCCCTTCCCGCCCTTCACCGCCGAGACCGCCGCCCACAAGGCCCGCATGGCCGAGGATGCCTGGAACGGCCGCGACCCCGCCCGCGTGGCGCTGGCCTATACCGAGGACAGCCGCTGGCGGAACCGGGCCGAATTCCTCCGGGGCCGCGCCGAGATCGAGGCCTTCCTCACGCGCAAATGGACGCGTGAGCTGGAGTATCGCCTCATCAAGGAGGTCTGGGCCTGGCAGGGGAACCGCATCGCGGTGCGCTTCGCCTATGAGTGGCATGACGATAGCGGCCAGTGGTTCCGCAGCTACGGCAACGAGAACTGGGAATTCGACGAACACGGCCTGATGCAGACCCGCATCGCCTCGATCAACGACCTGGCGATCCGCGCCGAGCAGCGCCTTTTCCACTGGCCGCAAGGCCCCCGCCCGGATGGGCATCCCGGCCTCACGGAGCTGGGCTTGTGAACCAGATCCCCTTCACCCCCAGCATCCGCGCCGTGCAGGACCGCAAGACCGCGCGGCCCCGCCATGCCGAGATGGATTTCCGCAGCCGCATCACGCCCGACCTGGCGTGCTTCATCGCGGCGCAGACCAGCGTCTTCCTGGCGACGGCGAGCGCGGCAGGCCAGCCCTATCTCCAGCATCGCGGCGGGCCGGCGGGCTTCCTGCATGTGCTCTCGCCGAAGCAAATCGGCTTCGCCGACTTCAAGGGCAACAAGCAGTACATCACCCTCGGCAACCTCGCCGAGAACCCGCAGGCCTTCCTCTTCCTGATGGATTACGCGCATCGCCGCCGCATCAAGCTCTGGGGCAAGGCACGGGTGATGGAGGACGACCCCGGCCTGCTCCAGGCGCTGCGCCCCGAGGGGTATGCCGGCATCCCCGAGCAGGCGATCCTGTTCGACGTCGCGGCCTGGGACGCGAATTGCCCGCAGCACATCCCGCAGCGCTTCGAGGCGGCGGATGTGGCCGCCGCCCTGGCCGCCCGCGATGCGCGCATCGCCGAGCTCGAGGCGGAATTGGCGCGGCGCCGGGCCTGGCCTATGCCTGGGGCAACCTCAGGAGAGCCCTCATGAAAGCCTGGACCCTCACCGCCGCCCTGATCCTCGCCGCCGCCCCCGCCTGGGCGGACCGGGCCGGCGCCGAGCGCTGCGCGGCGGGGCTGCAGCCGCTGGGCCAGCAACTCTTCACCCGCGCCTTGCCCGGCGTGCTGGGCGGCGCCTCGATCCCGGATGCGCTGCGCAACGCCGCCGTCTCGATGGTGATGTCGGGCGCGGTCAGCCGCGATGCCGCGCGGCAGGCGGCGGAATCCGCCGGGCCCTGCCTCGCCATGGCGCGCCCCACGGGCGGCTGAACCGGCCGCACGCGCCCGGCGCTTGTCCGCATCCATCCGCCGGACCGCGGCGCCGGCCTTGCTGCCGCACGCCTGGGCAGGCGATGCGCCCTTTCCGGGCTGTCCGGATGATTTCCGAACATTCCACTCGGGAAATGCCGGTCCCCCGCTTGCACTTCGGGGCGCGGCGTGACTATGGAGCGCGGATTGTCCTTCTGGAGCACGGTATGCGCCTCGCGGTTCTCAAGGAAAGGCGGGCCGGCGAAAGCCGCGTCGCCGCCACGCCGGAAACGGTGAAGAAGCTGAAGGCCATGGGCCTCGGCGTTGCGGTGGAGGCGGGCGCGGGCCTGGCCTCGGGCATTCCGGACGCGGAATACGCGGCCGCCGGCGCTGAGATGGCTGCCGATGCCGCGAGCGCGCTGCAGGGGGCGGAGATCGTCTTCGCCGTGCGCGCGCCGGAAGCGCCACTGCCCAAGGGCGTGCTGCTGATCGGCACGCTGGGCGCCGATGCCGCCGCCGCGAGCGCCTATGCCGCGGCCGGCGTCGAGGCCTGCTCGATGGAGCTGCTGCCCCGCATCACCCGCGCGCAGAGCATGGACGTGCTCTCCTCGCAGGCGAACCTCGCGGGCTATCGCGCCGTGATCGAGGCCGCCGAGGCCTTCGACCGCGGTTTCCCCATGCTGATGACGGCCGCCGGCACCATCCCCGCCGCCAATGCCTTCATCATGGGCGCGGGCGTGGCCGGCCTGCAGGCCATCGCCACCGCGCGCCGCCTGGGCGGCCGCGTCTCCGCCACCGATGTGCGCCCGGCCGCCAAGGAGGAGATCAAGTCCCTCGGCGCCAGCTTCGTCGGCTATGAGGATGAGGAGAGCAAGGCGGCCCAGACGGCCGGCGGCTACGCCAAGCAGCTCTCGGCCGAGTTCTACGCGAAGCAGGCCGAGGTGGTCGCCGCGCACATCGCCAAGCAGGACGTCGTGATCTGCACCGCGCTGGTGCAGGGCCGCAAGGCGCCGACCCTGGTGACGGCCGAGATGGTCGCCAGCATGAAGCCGGGCTCGGTGATCGTGGACATCGCGGCCGATGCCGGCGGCAACTGCGCCGCGACGGTGCCGGGCGAGATGATCGTCACGCCGAACGGCGTGAAGGTGCTGGGCTTCACCAACTGGCCCGGCCGCATCCCCGCCGCCGCCAGCGCGCTCTATGCCCGCAACCTGCTGACCTTCCTGACGACCTTCTGGGACAAGGAAGCCAAGGCGCCCAAGCTGCCGCCCGAGGACGACATCGTGGCCGGCGTGACGCTGACGCGCGGCGGTGCCGTGGTCCACAAGAACTTCGCGGCCTGAGGAGAGAGCCCAGATGAGCACCCAGTCCGAACTGGCCGAAAAGGCCGCCGAACTCGCGGCCCGCGCGACGGAGCTGGCGGAATTCGCCCGCCGCGCCGCCGAGGCCGCCGCCCCCGTCGCGCAGGTGGTCGAGCCCTTCCTGCTGATGCTGACCATCTTCCTGATGGCCTGCTTCGTCGGCTACTACGTCGTGTGGAACGTGACGCCGGCGCTGCATTCGCCGCTGATGGGCGTCACCAACGCGATCTCCTCCGTCATCATCGTGGGCGCCATCCTGGCGGCCGCCGCGGCGCAGAGCGATGCGGCGCGCCTCTTCGGCTTCCTCGCCGTGACGCTCGCCGCCGTGAACATCTTCGGCGGCTTCATGGTGACGCGCCGGATGCTCGCCATGTTCCAGAAGAAGAAGGGCTGAACCGATGGCGACGATCTCGACCCTCGCCTACCTGGCGGCCTCGGTCCTCTTCATTCTGGCGCTGCGCGGCCTCTCCCACCCGGAGACCTCGCGCAAGGGCAACCAATACGGCATGACCGGCATGGCGGTGGCGATCATCGCCACCATCCTGAATTCCGGCATGGATTTCGGCGGCTTCGTGCTGATCGTCTCGGGCCTCGCCATCGGCGGCTCGATCGGCGCGGTGCTGGCCAACCGCATCCAGATGACCTCGCTGCCGCAGCTGGTCGCGGCCTTCCACTCGCTGGTGGGGCTCGCGGCGGTCTTCGTGGCGGGTGCGGCCTTCTATAGCCCCGAGAGCTTCGGCATCGGCGTGGTCGGCAATATCAAGGCCGCCTCGCTGATCGAGATGTCGCTCGGCCTCGCCATCGGCGCCATCACCTTCTCGGGTTCGGTCATCGCCTTCCTGAAGCTGGATGGCCGGATGTCGGGCGCGCCCATCATGTTCGCCGGGCAGCACAAGCTGAACGCGATCCTGGGCGGCGTGCTGGTCTTCCTGATCTTCCTTTTCGTGCTGACCGGCTCGCCCTTCCTCTTCTGGGTGATCGCGCTCCTCTCCTTCGCGCTGGGCTTCCTGCTGATCATCCCGATCGGCGGCGCCGACATGCCGGTCGTCGTCTCGATGCTGAACAGCTACTCGGGCTGGGCGGCGGCGGGCATCGGCTTCACCATCGGCAACCTGCTGCTGATCGTGACCGGCGCGCTGGTGGGCGCCTCGGGCGCCATCCTCTCCTACATCATGTGCAAGGGGATGAACCGCTCGATCATCAACGTGCTGCTGGGTGGCTTCGGCTCTGACAGCGGGACGGCCGCGGCCGGTGGCGGCGGTGAGCGCGCGCCGGTGAAGGCCGGTTCGCCGGAAGACGCGGCCTTCATCATGAAGAACGCGCAGAAGATCATCGTGGTGCCGGGCTACGGCATGGCGGTGGCCCAGGCGCAGCAGGTGGTGCGCGAGATGGCGGACCTGCTGAAGAAGGAGGGCGTCGAGATCTCCTACGCCATCCACCCCGTCGCGGGCCGCATGCCCGGCCACATGAACGTGCTGCTGGCCGAGGCGAACGTGCCCTACGAAGAAGTGCACGAGCTGGAGGAGATCAATCCGGAGTTCGCGGAGGCCGACGTCGCCTACGTCATCGGCGCGAACGACGTGACCAACCCGGCGGCCAAGACCGACAAGTCCAGCGCCATCTATGGCATGCCCATCCTGGACGTGGAGAAGGCCAAGACCGTGTTCTTCGTGAAGCGCGGCATGGCCAGCGGCTATGCCGGCGTGGACAACGAGCTGTTCTTCCGCCCGAACACCATGATGCTCTTCGGCGACGCCAAGAAGGTGACGCAGGAGATCGTGCAGGCGCTGCAGCGCTAAGCCGCAGCCTCACTCACGGAAAAGGCGCCGCAGCGATGCGGCGCCTTTTTTGTTGCCCGGGGCGCGGCGTGGCTTCGCGTCAGCCATAACGCAGAAAACCGCGGCAGGAGGCCTGCCACGGTGACGTCATCTCGATCCGGAAGAACCGGCGCCGAAGCGCCGGAGCCAGGCTCAGAAGCCTTCGCGCTCGATGCGCTTGCGCTCAACCTTGCGGGCGCGGCGAACGGCCTCGGCGGCCTCGCGCGCACGGCGCTCGGAGGGCTTCTCGTAGTGCCGGCGAAGCTTCATCTCGCGGAACACGCCCTCGCGCTGCAGCTTCTTCTTGAGCGCCTTCAGCGCCTGGTCAACATTGTTATCCCGAACGACGACTTGCACGCGGGCGAATCTCCTGATGGCCGAAAACGACGTATCGCCCCGGAGCGTCACGCCCCGTGGCCGTGCGGAGCGCATATCACATCCGCCCCTCTGGCGGGAAGCCCTCGCATGCGGGAAAAACACCCCCACATCCCCGGAGTTGCAAGAGGGCAGCATGGCCATCCTGAAGATCGCCCGCATGGGTCACCCGGTGCTGCTGGGCCGCGCCGCGGAGGTGGACGACCCCACCGCCCCCGAGATCCGGCAGCTCATCCTCGACATGGCCGAGACACTGGCCGATGCGGGGGGAATCGGCCTCGCGGCACCCCAGGTGCACCAGGCCCTGCGCCTCTTCCTTTGGCGCGAGGGGCAGGAGCTGCGCGTGCTGATCAACCCGGAGATCACGCCGATCGGCGCCGAGCGCGCCCGCGCCTGGGAGGGCTGCCTTTCCATCCCGGGCCTGCGGGGCGAGGTGGAGCGCCCCGCCCGCGTCGCCTGGCGCGGCCTGGACCATGAGGGCCGGCCGGTGCAGGGCGAGGCCGAGGGCATCGCCGCCCGCGTCCTGCAGCACGAGAATGACCATCTGGACGGCCTCTTCTATCTCAGCCGCATGACCGATCTCAGCCGCCTCGGCTTCGTCGAGGAACTGGCCCGCTTTCCGGAGGAAGCCGCATGACCGAAGCCACCTGGATCGACGCCGCGGTCCGCCGCGCCCGCAGGGAGGGATGGAGTGGCGAGACGCTGCGCCGCGCGCTGGCCGATTGCGGGGAGCCGCCGGAATTGCTCTCCAGCGCCTTCCCGCGCGGCGTCACGGGCGCGGTGGATGCCTGGCTCGCCCTGGTGGATGCCCGCATGGACGAGGCCGCGGCCGCGGAGGATCTGGCCGCCCTGCGCACGCCGCAGCGCATCCGCCGCGTGGTGGAATTGCGCCTGCGGCTGTTGCAGCCTGACCGCGAGGCGCTGCGCTCCGCCCTCGCCCTGCTCGCCCTGCCCTGGAACGCGCCGCTCGCCCTGCGGCTTCTGGCGCGCACCGCCTCGGCCATCTGGCATGCCGCGGGTGACCGTTCGGCCGACTTTTCCTGGTACACGCGCCGGGCGACGCTGGCCGCGGTGTATTCCGCGACCTTGGCCTTCTGGCTGCGCCCGATCGAGCCGGAAATGGACGAGGTTTTGTCGTTCCTGGACAGGCGCTTGCAAGATTTGCCTCAACCGGCGCGGAAAGCCGCCTAAACAGGCTTCGCGCCCTGCGCGGGAGCGTGTAAAGGGCGATGCTGTTCTGGTCAGTTTGGCCGTTTCGCCCGGATTCGCCGGGTGCGGGAAGCTGGCCCACCGATTCGGGAGATTGGGCGGAATGACGCCTTTGAAAAGCCCTCTGGCACGGCGCCTTCTTGCGGGCGTCGCGGCCCTTTCGGCGCTGGCCGCCTGCGCCGGGACCCCAGCACCCACGGTCACGGCTGCCGCGCCTGCCGCAGCCCCCGCGGTGGCGGCCGCCGCACCGGCGCCGGCAGCCCCGGCGACGCCTGCCGCTCGCACCGCTGCCGCCGCGCCGGCCTCGTCAGCTGCCAGCCGGCAATCCTGCCTGCAGCCGGCCGAGAAGGCTGCCTTCGACATCCGCGCTCTGCAAAGCCAGCTGCTCGTGGCGGCCCTCGCCTGCGGCCAGCACGACCAGTACAATGCCTTCGTCCGGAAGAATCAGTCGGAGCTGGCCACTGCCTTCCGCAATCTGGGCGCCTATTTCCGCCGGACGGAAGGCGCGCAGCACCAGCGGCAGCTCGATCAGTACATCACCGAGCTGGCCAACAGCCAGTCGCGCATCAGCATCGATCGCGGCAGCTTCTTCTGCCGCGAACAGGGTCCGCTTTTCGCGGCTGCGATGGCGGCGAATGGTCCGAGCGAGCTGTCCCAGGTGTCGGTCACGCGTCAGGTGCACCAGTCCCTGACGGCGCAGGCCTGCCCGGCGGCACCCGCGAGCCCGCAGCGTGCGAGCTCCCGCCCCGCGCGCTGAGCCCCGCTCCGCGACCCCAAGAAAGGCGGCCCCTGGGCCGCCTTTTTTTGTCTGCGCGCCGAGGGCCCTGCCCAACAAAAAAGGGGTGGCCGAAGCCACCCCTTTCGAAGTCTCGCGAAGGAGACGTCCGGCTTAGCGCAGGACGATCTCGACGCGGCGGTTCTGCGGCTCGCGCACGCCCATCGCCGTCGGAACCAGCGGACGATCGAAGCCGAAGCCCTGGATCGTCATCTCGTTGCGAGCGATGCCACGGCGAACCAGCTCGGCGGCCACCGCTTCGGCGCGGCGGACGGACAGGCGCTGGTTGTAGGCCGCGGAACCGGTGCGGTCGGCGTGGCCGGACACCTCGATGCGGGTCGAACGAACCGTACGGGCGTTCGTCGCCGCCTCGGCGATGATCTGGCGGGCGCGGTCGGTCAGGTCAGCGCGATCCCAGTCGAAGAAGACCAGGAAGGTGCGGGCCGGAGCCGGGGCCGGAGCCGGGGCCGCGACGGGGGCTGCCGGAGCCGGCTGCCACGGGAAGTAGCGCAGGCCGACCATGAAGGAGTGGTTCTCACCAGCCGTCTTCGCACCGCCGGACACCACCGGGGCGCCCGTCCGGGTGTTGTAGCCCACGACCGGGAAGTAGACCGGGTTGGACGCGAAGTAGCGGTACTCGGCCGTCACGGACAGGCCGCGCACAGAGCTGATCGGGAAGGCCGCGCCACCGATGGCCTGGTAGGCGAAGGCGCCTTCCGTGCCGGAGGTCACGAAGGTGCCGCCCGAGGCGCGGTCGATCAGCGTCAGCTCCTGGGCTTCGCGCCAGGCGTAACCGATACCGCCGCCGATGTAGGGGATGATCCACGGCGCGGAGGGGATGCGGAAATCGTAGAAGGCGTTACCCATCAGGCCCCAGGTGCGGCCCGTGCCCGAAGCCGTGCTCGTGGAGGAGCCGGTCGAGCCCGCCTCGTTCTGGCGGAAGCTGCCCTCGATCTCGGCGCGGATGCCGTTGCCGAAGGCATAGCCGATCGCCACCGAGCCGGCGAAGCCGGTGTCAGAACCCGCCTGGGTGGTGGTGGGGATGTTCAGCGCCCGGAGCTGGCCGGCCAGCTGCCGGTTGGTCAGGCCGGTCTGCTCCGGCACCAGGTTAACGCCAGCGGCGGCGCCGATGTAGACGCCCGAGAGCGACAGGGACTGGGCATGGCCCAGCGCCGGCAGGGCCAGGGCGGTCGCCATCACCCCAAGGGCGATTTTCGTTTCACGAAGCATTTCGCTTCTCCTTGCATAAGACGGCATGAACCACGCGGCCCTCAATCGGTCCGCAATAAGATTATCTTTTAGGACAAGCTGCGCGATTGCACAGCCTTCATTTAGGCATCTGCTCAGGAAGCAGTGACTTTCGCCTCACACGGTGCAGTTTTGCAACACCATGGTCCAGCTTGCCTGCCAAGTTACCAATGAATGACGCCCAACAAAAAAGGGGTGGCCGAGGCCACCCCTTTCGAAGTCTCGCGAAGGAGACGTCCGGCTTAGCGCAGGACGATCTCGACGCGGCGGTTCTGCGGCTCGCGCACGCCCATCGCCGTCGGAACCAGCGGACGATCGAAGCCGAAGCCCTGGATCGTCATCTCGTTGCGAGCGATGCCACGGCGAACCAGCTCGGCGGCCACCGCTTCGGCGCGGCGGACGGACAGGCGCTGGTTGTAGGCCGCGGAACCGGTGCGGTCGGCGTGGCCGGACACCTCGATGCGGGTCGAACGAACCGTACGGGCGTTCGTCGCCGCCTCGGCGATGATCTGGCGGGCGCGGTCGGTCAGGTCAGCGCGATCCCAGTCGAAGAAGACCAGGAAGGTGCGGGCCGGAGCCGGGGCCGGAGCCGGAGCGGCAACCGGGGCCGGGGTCGGAACGTTGAAGGCGTACCGGATACCAGCCAGGACGGACTGGTTCAGGTTGTCGCCGTCATAGCGGCCCTGCAGGACGCGGCCGTTGTTCGGGCCGCCCACGGCCTGGCCACGGATGCCCATGTCCGGCTGGGTGGAGCCGAAGAAGCGATACTCGAGGGTCAGGGCCAGAGCCGGCGTGATGCCGAAGGCCACGCCACCGATCGCCTGGTAGGCGAAGTTGTTGGCGGTGTCGTCGATGGTGATCATGCCACCATTGCCGCTGCCGCGAACCGAACGCCAGTTGCTCTGCACGACGCCGATACCACCACCGACATACGGGGTGATGCCAACGCCGCCCGGACGCCAGCCGGTCTGGATGTCGTAGAAGACGTTACCCATCAGGCCGTACTGATAGATCTGGCCACCCGTCGCGGTCGCGTTGCGCGTGCCGGTCGGCGTCGCGATCGTGCCCGAGCTGACGGTGTTCTGGCGGATGTTCGCCTCGAGCTCGGCGCGCAGGCCGTTGCCGAAGCCCCAGCCGATGCTGGCAACGCCGGCCCAGCCCCAGTCGGTGTCGAGACCGACCTGACCGGTCAGGATGCCCGACGGCGAGAGACGCGGGTTGACCGAGTTGTTCTCACGGTAGTTCGCACCCACGCCCGCGCCCAAGTACAGGCCCGAGATCGGTTGCGCCTGGGCGGCCACGGGCAGCGACAGAACCGTCGCGGCCATAAGGGCCTTCTTGAGGCTCATCCTCGTTCTCCTTAGATCAAAAACGTTTGTTCGGTCGCTGCGTGGCACACCCTCTGGATGAGAATCCCCGCTGCGTGAGGGCACCTTAACACCAGTGTTCCGGCAAATGCACCACCCCGCCCCGCATTTCCCACCATCTGTGGCCTAAAGGCAACAACGCCCATTGGCTTTTCGGCCACAGGTCACAATCCGTCACAGGCCGCCGCGTCATCGAGGCCCGCCAGCGCGTCCCGGGGCAGCAGGCGATTGGCATGGCCCAGCTTGCGGCCCGGCTTCGCCTCCGCCTTGCCGTACCAATGGGCCACGACATCGCCGCGCGCGAGCAGGCGCGGCCAGGCCGCCAGCCCCTCGGGCCCGACCAGGTTGCGCATCACCGCATCCGAATGGCGGGCAACCGGGCCGAGCGGCAGGCCGGCGACCGCCCGGATATGCTGCTCGAACTGCCCACAGGGGCAGGCGTCCATCGTCCAATGCCCGGAATTGTGCGGCCGGGGGGCGATCTCGTTGCCGAGCAGGGATCCATCCGGCAGCAGGAACATCTCCAGCGCCACGAGTCCCACCAGTTCCAGCGCGACCGCGACCTTGGCCACATTCTCCCGGGCCGCCCGCGCGGCTTCGGCCGGCAGCCGGGCCGGGGCGAAGGAGAGGTCGAGGATGTGGTGGCGATGCCGATTCTCCACCGCATCATAGGTGGCGACCGCCCCGTCCAGCCCGCGGGCCGCGATGCCGGAAATCTCGGCCGCGAAGGGAACGAAGGCTTCCAGGATCAGCGGCTTGGGCGAGAGTCGCTCGAAGGCCGCCGCGGCCTCCTCGGGGCGCCGGAGCACCGCCTGGCCGCGCCCGTCATAGCCAAGGCGCGTGGTCTTCAGCACGGCCGGCAGCCCGATCTCGCCGATGGCCGCCTGCAATTCGGCGAGGCTCGTCACCGGCCGCCAGGGGGCGACGGGGACGCCGGCCTCGGCCAGGAATCGCTTCTCCGCGATCCGGTCCTGGCAGATGGAGAGCGCGCGCGGCCCCGGGCGGCAGGGCACGCGGCCCTCTAGCGCCGCGAGCGTCGCGGCGGGCACATTCTCGAACTCATAGGTGACGACATCCACCGCGGCCGCGAAGCGGTGCAGCGCCTCCACATCCTCATACCCGGCCACGGTGGCCGCGGCCGAGACCTGCATGGCCGGCGAATCCGCCTCGGGGGCGAAGATATGGCAGCGATAGCCCAGGCGGGCGGCCGCGATCGCGCTCATCCGCCCCAACTGGCCCCCGCCCAGGATGCCGATGGTGGAACCGAGCGGCAGCGCCCCCTCAGACCGGGTCATGCGGGACGCCTTCCGTCTGGCGGGCGCGCCATGCATCCAGCCGCTCCGCCAGCGCCGGGTCGGCCAGCGCCAGGATGGAGGCGGCCAGCAGCGCCGCGTTGATCGCGCCGGCCTTGCCGATGGCAAGCGTGCCGACCGGCACGCCGCCCGGCATCTGCACGATGGAGAGCAGCGAATCCATGCCCTTGAGCGCATGCGACTCGACCGGCACGCCCAGCACCGGCAGCGGCGTCATGCTCGCCGCCATGCCCGGCAGGTGCGCCGCGCCGCCGGCCCCGGCGATGATCACCTGGATGCCGCGCCCGCGCGCCGTGGTCGCATAGTCGAAGAGGCGGCCCGGCGTGCGATGCGCCGAGACCACCCGGCATTCATGCGCGATGCCGAGCGCCGTCAGGGTTTCATCCGCATGGCGCATCGTCTCCCAATCGGAACGGCTGCCCATGATGACGCCCACACGGGGCGCGCTCTCCGCCATGATGCTGGTCCTGTGTCAGGCGATGATGTCGGGGACGAGCTGGCTCTCGAGCCAGGCGATCTCGTCCTTCAGCTTCAGCTTGCGCTTCTTCAGGCGCTGCATCTGCAACTGGTCGCCCAGGCCGGTCTCCAGCCGCGCGATGACGGTGTCGAGGTCGCGGTGCTCGCTGCGCAATTCGTGCAGGCGGCGGAGCAGGGCTTCGCGGTCTTCAAGCATCCGTATGTGCCGCCATCCTGATCGCGAGGGCTGGAAATTCGGCCCGGAGGGTAGAGGAAATCTTTTCCCTTCGCCGAGGGAATGGGGATAGCATGGCTTGGCGCGCTGGCAACAGAGCGCGCGCGAAGGTGATGCCCCGGGTGGGCGTTCCCGCCCGGGCGAAATCGAAAGAGGATGCCCACGCATGATGCATGCCCCCAGGATTCGCGCCTTGGAAACCCGCCACGCCGAGATCGAGACCCGCATCGCCCATGAAGGCGCGCGGCCCCGCCCCGATGACGCGGCCATCGCCAAGATGAAACTGGAGAAGCTGCACCTGAAGGAAGAGATGGAGCGGCTGCGCCGCGCACATTGAGCGCGCGGGACTAGAACACAGGCGGAGGGCGCCTATTCCGGCTCGGCCGGGGCCGGAACCGGGATGGCGATGCCTTCGGCGCGCAGCCGTTCCTGCGCCGCGGTCACCGCCGCGTTCAGCGCCCCCTGGGTGCACAGGCCGAGGATCACCGGGTCGCGCGGCTTGATGTTCGCGCTGTTCCAGTGGGTGCGGTCACGCACCTTCTGGATGGTCTCCTTGGTGGTGCCGAGGAGCTTTCCGATCTGCACATCCGGCAGCTCGGGGTGGTTGCGCAGCAGCCAGGCAATGCCGTCCGGGCGGTCATTGCGCTTCGCCACCGGCGTGTAGCGCCCCCCCTTCCCGCGACCCTTGGCCACCGGCACCGCGGGCGCGGCCAGCACGAGGCGCGCCGTCGGGTCGGCCTCGCAGCGGGCGATGTCCTCGCGCGTCACCTGCATGTTGGCCACCGGGTCATAGCCGATGATGCCCTGCGCCACCTCGCCATCGGCGATGGCCTGGACCTCGAGCGGGTGCATCTGCACGAAATCGGCGATCTGCTCGAAGGAGAGCGAGGTCTTCTCGATCAGCCACACGGCGGTTGCCTTGGGCATCAGGGGCTGGGCCATGTCAGTGTTTCCGGGAGAAGAAGGTCTGTTCCGTGGATGGAGAGGGGCGGCCCGGGGGCCCACACCCGATCTGTGCATGCCCTATACTGTTCACCCCCGGCCACTGTCACCCCCCGCGACGGGACAGCCCCGCCAGGAGAGGAGAAATCGCGTGATCTTCGAGGATGATCCCCGCCCCAAGCCCCGCGAGGGCCTGCACCCGCCCCGCCTGGAGGGTTGGTCGGAGCCGGAACTGCGGGCCTATATCGCGGAGCTGAAGGCCGAAATCGCTCGCGCCGAGGCGGCGATCCTGACCTGTGGCAGCCACCGCGCGGCCGCCGAGGCGTTTTTCCGCAAGCCGCCGGAATGAAGAAAGGGGGGCCTGCGCCCCCCTTTCCCGTGTCAGGCCAAGATGTCAGGCGGCCTGGGACGCCTGCTCGATCGCCACGGGCCGGCTCGGCGCCGCGGCACCGCTGCCGGCTGCGCCCCCATGGGCGATCGGGATGCGCCGGGGCTTCAGCGCCTCGGGCACCACGCGCTGAAGGGCCACATGCAGCAGGCCGTTCTCGATGCGCGCGCCCTGCACGACCAGGTGGTCGGCCAGCACGAAGCGGCGCTCGAAGGCGCGGCCGGCGATGCCGCGATGCACGTAGCGGCGCGCCTCGCCCTCGGCCTGGGGCGCCTTGCCCGAGATGAAGAGCGTGTCCTCGCGCACGACGAGTTCCAGGTCATCGGGGCCGAAGCCGGCGACGGCCATGGTCAGCACATAGCTGTCCTCGCCCGTCACCTCGATGTTGTAGGGCGGATAGGCGGGCGACTCGGCCTGCACGCGCGCGCCGTCGAGCAGACGGGCGAAGCGGTCGAAGCCGATGGCGGTGCGGAGAAGGGGGGAGAAATCAACGGCGTTCATGATGAACCTCCTGCTGTAGCAAGGTCCGGGTTAAGTGTTCCGCCGCGCGCATCCCCAGAACGGGCGATGCCTTGGCTGGATCCACGCCGAGGCCCTGACGGCGCCTCGACAGCAGCGATCTGGAATGTCGCCAGCGCCGTTTCAAGAGGGGTCCCCAACAACGAAAACCGCCCTGGCCATCGGCCAGGGCGGCACCCGGAGCAGGTTGTGCGCGGGCCTTAGCCCTTGCGCATACCGATCCCGGCGAATTTCTTGTTGAACTTGGCGACCTGGCCGCCCGTGTCCATGATGCGCTGCACGCCCGTCCAGGCCGGATGGCTCTTCGGGTCGATGTCGAGACGCAGCGTGTCGCCCGGCTTGCCGCCCGCCGTGCGGGTCTTGAAGGTGGTGCCGTCGGTCATGATGACGGTCATCTCGTGGTAGGCGGGGTGGGTGTCGGGCTTCATGTCGGGCTTTCCGGGATGCGGCAGGCGGCGATGGCTGCCCAGCCGTTGAAGCGCGGGGATTAGGTCATCCGCGGGCCGGATGCAAGGGCGCCCCCCTCCCCGACCAGGTCCAATCCGCCCTAACATCGGAATGAACGAGGATGGGAGGCAGGTTGCGATGGAATGGGTGATCCCGGCGGTGCTGGTCGCCCTCGTGACATGGGGTGGCCTGATCCGCACGCGCCTCCGGCGGCTGCGGGCCGAGGCCGTCGGTACCTGGCCGGCGCTGGCCGCCCGGCTGCAGCGCCGCCATGGCCTGGTCACGCCCCTGGTCCAGGCGCTGCAGGATCTGCCACGCAAGGCGCAGAAGCCCGTCCAGGCCCTGGTGAAGGCGCGCAATGCCGCCCTCGTCGCGGATCTCTCGCCCATGGCCGCCGGCTTGGCCGAGCAGGCGCTGGAGACCGCCATCGTCAACGCCCTGGCGCATGGCGAGGCCCATCCGGACCAGGTGGATCCGGCGCGCCTCGCGCAGCTCGCCCATTCCTTCGAGGAAATGGCCGAGGAGATCACGGACGCGGCGGAGGCATTCAACCACGCCGTCTTCGCCTACAACATGGCCTGCGTCGGCACGCCGGCCATTGTCATCGCCAAGTGGCTGAACTTCTACAAGCTCGAGTATTTCGGCCTGGACCAGGCGGAGCGCGAGGCCCTGACGCAGATCGAGCGCGGGCATGCCCCGGCCCCGGGCGCGCGGATGGGTTAACCAAGCCCTCACCCGGTTGTGCGAAGCCCGGCGCCGGACCTGTCTTTGCCGCCGGAGAACGCCTTGTCCAGCACGCGGACCAGCCAGTCGGTGCAGGAACTGCGCCAATTGATCGCCATGCTCGAACGCAGCGGGATCGCCGAGCACCGCCCCGAGGCGCGCGCCCTGCTGCAGCGTTCGCGGGCGCTGCTGCGCGAGCGGCAGCGCGGGGCGCGCGGGCTGGCCGGCAAGCTGGTCACGCTCCTCACCCTGGCGATGGACGCCGCCATGCTGGGCGCGGCGACGATGGCGGCCATCCTCGCCGCCACCGGCCCGGCCTCTCCCGGGCTGATCGGCCTCGCCCTCGCCCCCGTCATCTGGCTGGCGCTGCGCCTGCGCCGCCACGCACCTGCGCTGGCCGAGGCCGCGCGCTGGATTACCTACCACCTGGCCTGGCTCTATGACTGGTTCGCGGAGGCGGTGAGCTTCGCCGCGATGGAGCGCCTCGATGCGCGGATCACGGCGCGCGAGGTGATGTCGGGCTGGCGGCAGCATCGCCGCGCGCTGCCGCATCGCGCGGGCCTCGGCGATGTCGTCGCCTTCCTGGAGGCCGAGTATGGCGCCCAGGCCGGCCGCGCCTTTCGCCAGGAGGCGGAGGCGCTGGGCCGTCCACCCGCCGCCGCCATCCGCGGCGGCGCGGCGCGTGAGCGGGCGGCGCAGCGCCTTGCCGCCTTGCGCTGGTCCGCGCTGATCGCCCTGTTCGGCCGGCTCGCGCAGAGCGGCGCCCTCTGGCCCGAGACCCTCCCGGCCGGGATGACGGCCGCGGGCGCCGAATGGGCCGGCGGCGGGACGAGGCCCGGCATCCTCGCCATGGCCGCAACGGAGACCGCGCCGGCCGCGCCTGCCGACACGCCGGAGCGCGCCGCCCGCCGGGCCGATCTGCGCGACCTCATCCGCCGCAAGCGCCAGGACATCACCACCGCCTTCGGCTGGCACCTGAAGACCGAGGCCGAGATCAGCCAGCGCGACGCGTTCCTGGCGCAGACGCGGGCGGAGATCGCCGAACTGGAGCGCGAACTGGCGCAGCTCGGCGGCTGACGCGATCGCCCGCCGCGCGGCGTTGGTCGCGGCTTCGGGGCCGGTGGCTGAGAGGATGATCCAGCGGTTCAGCGATCACGCCTCAACACATCATGCCCTAGAAGGGGATGGGCCGGCCGTGATGGTCGAAGAAGCCCCCGCTCTCGGCGGGCGTGAGGCCGTCCAGCACGTCCAGCAGGCGCGCGGCGGCCTGTTCGGGCGGCTGCACCTCCAGCCCCGCCTTGGCGAAGGGGGCGGAGAGCGCCGTATCCACCGTGCCCGGATGCAGCGAGACGCAGATCGCCTGCGGCCTGGTCCGCGCCAGCTCGATCGCCGTGGTCCGCATGATCTGGTTCAGTGCCGCCTTGGCCGCGCGATAGCTGGTCCAGCCGCCCAGCCGGTTGTCCGTGATGCTGCCGACGCGGGCCGAAAGCGTGGCGAAGACGGCGCGGCCATCGCGCGCCAGCAGGGGCAGGAAATGCTTCATCAGCAGCGCGGGGCCGGTGGCGTTCAGGGCGAAGCTCCGCGCCATATGGGCGGGATCGAGCTGGCGGAAGCTCTTTTCCGGCTGGAAGCGGCCATCATGCAGGAAGCCGGTGGCATCGAGGACAAGGCGCTGGCCGGGGCCGGTCTCGGCCGCGGCGCGGGCGATGCTCGCCTCGTCCAGCAGGTCGAGCGCGGGCAGGGTCCGGCGGCCGAGGCGGCGCACGCGCTGGCCGCGCCGCTCCAGCTCGGCGGCGAGCGCCGCGCCGATGCCGCCGCTGGCACCGATGATGACGGCCTGGATCGGTTGTTCATGGTCCATGACCGCTGGGATGGGCGCTAAAGCCGCGGGCCGCAAGCGGGCCTCGCCATCGCGCGCACCGGCCCCATATCCCCTGCATGACACGCGCAAGGCCGGACCCCGCCCAGCCGATCAAGGACGCCATCGCGGCGCGGGTGGTCGCCCTGTTCAATGACCGCGCGAAGGGCGAGGCGCCGGTGCCGCGCCGGCCGGACGGGTTGTTCGGCCCGCGCTCCGTCGCCTGGCGGGTGCATGGCGACGTCACCTCCATGATGGTGGGGGGCATCGCCTCCCTGTTGTTGCAGATGCTGCACCCGGCAGTCCTCGCCGGCGTCTGGGACCACTCGAATTTCCGCACCGACCTGCATGGCAGGCTGCGCCGCACCGCCCGCTTCATCGCGCTCACCACCTATGGCGGTCGGGAGGAGGCGCTGGCGGTGATCGAGCGGGTGCGCGGCATTCATGACCGCGTCGGCGGCACGCTGCCCGACGGTACGCCCTACCATGCCAATGACCCCAGCCTGCTGGCCTGGGTGCATGTGACCGAGACGACGAGCTTCCTGGCCGCCTGGCGGCGCTATGGCGAACCCGGCATGGGCCGCGCCGAGCAGGACCGCTACTTCGCCGAGATGGCGGAGGTGGGCGCGCGGCTGGGCGCCGACCCCGTCCCGCGCGATGCCACCGCCGCGCAGCGCCTCATCACGGCGGGCCGCGCCGCGCTGCGCAGCGACGCCCGCACGCGGGAGGTGCGGCGCTTCCTGCTGCAACCCGCGAGCCGGGCGCCCTGGGCGGCGCCCCTGCAGGCCCTGGGCAACCAGGCAGCCATCGACCTGCTGCCCGGCTGGGCACGGGAGATGCACGGACTCACGAACCCGGTGCTTGGGCGGCCCATCCTGCGCGCCGGAACCCGCGGCCTCGCCGAGACCTTGCGCTGGGCCTTCCGCTGAACCGCAGACGCCGCGCGGGAAGGCAGGATCGGCGAAGCGGTCATCCACCTGTTCGAGCCCGCCGATGGCCCGGGAAGGCGCCCTCCTGGCCGCACGCAGCGTCAGGCGGCCCCTGCCCGCAGGCCACATGGGGAGCGGGCCGGCATCGAAATCCGGAGAGTTGCTGGCAGGGGATCGGATGGTGGGCGCGACAGGGATTGAACCTGTGGCCCCTGCCGTGTGAAGGCAGTGCTCTACCGCTGAGCTACGCGCCCATCCGATGGCGCTCCCTTTGCGGCGGGACGCTGTTCCTGTCAAGCCGGTTGCACCCGGCCCGGCGCGGCCTAAATGTTGACGCATGTTCGGACGCGTCGTCCTCACCCTGCTGCTGCTCACGGCCCCCGCCTCGGCCGAGCGCTGGCGCGCGACCTATGTGATCACCGCCGCCGGCATCACCGTGGCCGATGCCGAGGTGCGCTTCACCCTGGGGCCGGCCGGCACGCCCTACAGCATCGAGACGCGCTCCCGCACACGCGGCGTCGCCGCCTGGCTCATCCGCTCCGAGACCCGGGCGCTCAGCGAGGGCGTGCTGCGGACAGGCGCCGCCCAGCCGCGCCGCTACCAGACCGAGGGCACCTGGCGCGGCATGCCCCGACGCACGCTGCTCGAATACGCGCCCGACGGCACGGCGCGAGTCGCGGCCCTGGAACCCTTGCAGGACATGGAGCGCACGCCCGTCCCCGATGACGCGCGGCGCGGCCATGTCGACCCGCTCTCAGCCATCGTGATGCTGACGGCCCATGTGCGGGAGACGGCGCGCTGCGACGTGCGCGCCCGCACCTTCGACGGCCGCCGCGTGACCGCCTTCGAGGTGACGACGCATCCCGTGGTCCTGGCCTCGGACCGCGGACTGCTGCGCTGCGACGTGGAAAGCCGCCCCATCGCCGGCATCCCGCTCGACCGTCCGATCGAGGATACGAGCCGGCCCACGCGCAGCAGCCTGGTCTTCGGCGTGCCGCAGCCCGGCGCGCCGGCGATTCCCGTCCAGGTCGAGATCGCGAGCCGCTGGTGGGGAACGATCCAGGCGAGCCTGGTGGAGCTAACCGAGGAGCGCGGGCAGCGCTGACGGCGCGGCGGCGCTGAGATCGGCGCCCGTGCCCTCGCCATAGCCCCAGGCGGCGAAGACGCTGCGCACCCCGGCACCGCGCGCGGCGCGGATGTCGTTCTGGTGGTCGCCGATCATCACCGCATCGGCCGCGGCCACGCCCAGCCCCTCCAGCACGCCGCGCACATGGCCAGGGTCGGGCTTTTTCACGGGCAGGCTATCGCCGCCCAGGACCAGGGCGAAATGCGGCGCGAGGCCGAGTTCGGCCAGCAGCGCGCGCGTGGCCGCGATCGGCTTGTTGGTGCAGACCGCATGGCGCCAGCCCTGCGCGGCGAGCGCCTCGAGCGCTGCCACCATGCCCGGATAGGGGCGGGTCAGCACGGCGGAATTCGCCTCGAGATCATCGAGGAAGCCGGGCAGCAGCGCCTCATCGAAGGCGAGGCCGCGGGCCGTGAAGGCCTTGAGCAGCAGGGCCCGGGCGCCGTCGCCGATCATGGCCGCCACCTCGGGCAGCGGGAAGGGATCCAGGCCCTGGGCCGCCATGAGGCGGTTGAGCGCGGCGCGGAGATCGGGCGCGCTGTCCACCAGCGTTCCGTCGAGGTCGAAAATGGCGAGCGGCATGCCAGGGTGGTAGCCGCCGCGCCCCGCCACGGCAAGGAAGCCCCCGGCGATACGCGGTGCAAGAAAGCGTCATCCGTCGCCGGGGTTGCGGCCCGGGTGCCGGGGCGGCTACGCCTTGAACATGCGCGCAGCCATCATTCTCGCGGCGGGACAGGGCACCCGCATGAAGTCCGCCATGCCCAAGGTGATGCACCGCATCGCCGGGCGGCCCATGATCAACCACCTCATCGCCGCCTGCGAGACGGTGTTCGAGCGGATCATCGTCGTCGCCGGGCCCGGCATGCCGGAATTGCAGAAGGCGGTGGCGCCGCATGCCAGCGTGGTGCAGGCCGAGCGCCTGGGCACCGGCCACGCCGCCCGCATGGCCGCCCCCCTGCTGGAGGGCTTCACCGGCGATGTCGCGGTGCTCTACGGCGACAACCCCCTCGTCTCCCCGGCCACGCTGGAGCGCCTGGTCGCCGCGCGTGACGCGGCGGATCTCGTGCTGCTGGCCATGCGCCCGGCCGACCCCGCGAAATACGGCCGCGTGGTGCAGGATGGCGCGGGCGCGGTGGAGCGTATCGTCGAATGGGCCGATGCGAGCGAGGCGGAGCGCGCCATAGGCCTGTGCAATGCCGGCGTGGTCTGCGCGGCCTGGCCCGATCTCTCGCGCTGGCTCGCGGGGCTCAGGAACGAGAACCGCCAGGGCGAGTTCTACCTGACCGATGTGGTGGGCGCCGCCCGCGCCGAGGGCCGGCGCAGCCATGCCGTGGAAGCGCCCGAGGCGGAGCTGCGCGGCATCAACAGCCGTGTCGAGCTCGCCGCCGCCGAGGCGGAGGTGCAGGCGCAGCTGCGCGCGGCCGCCATGCTCGGCGGCGCCACGCTGACCCTGCCCGAGACGGTCTGCCTCGCCTGGGACACGAAGCTCGGCCGCGATGTGGTGGTGGAACCGCATGTGGTCTTCGCGCCCGGCGTCACGGTGGAGGAAGGGGTGACGATCCGCGCTTTCTCGCATCTGGAGCAATGCGTGGTGCGGCGCGGCGCCATCATCGGCCCCTATGCGCGGCTGCGCCCGGGCACCGAGGTGGGCGAGGAGGCGCATGTCGGCAATTTCGTCGAGCTCAAGGCCGCCAGCCTGGGCCGGGGTGCCAAGGCCAACCATCTGAGCTACCTGGGCGACGTGACGATCGGCGCGGGCTCGAACATCGGCGCGGGGACCATCACCTGCAATTATGACGGCGTGAACAAGCACCGCACCGTCATCGGCGCCGGCGCCTTCATCGGCAGCGACACGGCGCTGGTCGCCCCCGTCCGCGTGGGAGACCGCGCGCTGGTCGCAGCCGGCAGCGTGGTGACGGAGGATGTGCCGGATGACGCGCTGGCCGTGGCGCGGGGCCGGCAGGTGAACAAGCCGGGCCGCGGCTTCAAGGGCAAATAGGCGGCATCCCCTGCGGGAGCGCCAGCTGGGAGTATCGATTGCATGTGTGGAATCGTCGGCGTCGTTGGCCGGGAAGCGGCGGCCCCCCGCCTGCTGGAGGCGCTGCGACGCCTGGAATATCGCGGCTATGACAGCGCCGGCATCGCCACGCTGGTGGATGGCGAAGTGCAGCGCCGCCGCGCCGAGGGCAAGCTCGGCAACCTCGCCCAGGTCCTGGCGGAATCGCCGCTGAGCGGCACCACCGGCATCGGCCACACGCGCTGGGCCACGCATGGCGCGCCGGTGGAGCGCAACGCGCACCCGCATGCGACGGCCCGCGTGGCCGTGGTCCATAACGGCATCTTCGAGAACTACGCCGAGCTGCGGCACGAGCTGGAGGCCAAGGGCGCCGTCTTCCAGACCGAGACCGACACCGAGACCTTCTGCCTGCTGCTCGACGACCTGCTGGCCCAGGGGATGACGCCGGAGCAGGCGGCCTCGGCCGCGCTCAAGCGCGTGCAGGGCGCCTTCGCCGTCGCCATGATGTTCGCGGGCGAGGCGAAGACGCTGATCGTGGCCCGCCAGGGGGCGCCGCTGGCCGTGGGGTTCGGCGAGGGCGAGATGTTCGTAGGCTCGGACGCGCTGGCGCTCGCGCCGCTGACCCGCCGCATCGCCTATCTGGAGGAGGGCGACTGGGCCGTCCTCTCCGAGAATGACGCACGCTTCTTCGACATCCACGACAACCCGGTGACGCGCGAGGTGCGCACCACCTCCGTCTCGGGGGCGGCGACCGGCAAGGGCAACTATCGCCACTTCATGGAGAAGGAACTGCATGAGCACCCGGCCGTGCTGGGCGACACGCTGCGGCAGTACCTCGACCCGCGCACGCTGGAAGTGAACCTGCCCCGCCTGCCTTTCGACCCCGCCCGCGTGCCGCGCATCACCATGACCGCCTGCGGTTCGGCCTTCCTCGCCGCGCAGGTGGGGCGCTACTGGATCGAGCAGCTCGCGCGCATCCCGGTGGATGCCGATGTGGCGAGCGAGCTGCGCTACCGCGACCCGCCGCTGGCCGAGGGCGGCGCCGCCATCCTCGTCAGCCAGTCGGGCGAGACGGCGGACACCATGGCGGCGATGAAGCTGCTGCGGGAGAAGCAGCAGAGCATCCTCTCCGTCGTCAACGTGCCCGAGAGCAGCATGGCGCGCGAAAGCGATGCGACGGTGCTGACGGTAGCGGGGCCCGAGATCGGCGTCGCCTCCACCAAGGCCTTCACGGCGCAGCTGGCCGTGCTGGCCTGCCTTGCCATCGGCCTGGGCCGCGCGCGGCGCGAACTGACCACGCTGGATGAGGGCGTGCTGACCAAGGCGCTGCTGGAAGTCCCGCACAAGGCGGCCGAGGTGCTGGAGCAGGACGCGCAGATCAAGGCCCTCGCCGCCGAGGTGGCCAGCGCGCGGGACGTGCTCTTCCTCGGCCGCGGCGCGCTCTTCCCCATCGCGATGGAAGGCGCGCTGAAGCTGAAGGAGATCAGCTACATCCATGCCGAGGGCTATGCGGCGGGCGAGATGAAGCACGGCCCGATCGCGCTGATCGACAACCAGGTGCCGGTCATCGCGCTCTGCCCGAGCGGGCCGCTCTATGAGAAGACGCTGTCCAACCTGCAGGAGGCCTCGGCCCGCGGCGGGCGGATCATGGCCTTCACCGACGCGGCCGGTGCCCCCGGCCTCGCGCGCTTCGCCGAGCGGGTGATCGTGCTGCCGGAGGTGGGCGTCTTCGCGCAGCCCATTCTCTACGCCATCCCGGTGCAGCTGCTGGCCTATCACGTCGCCGTGCTGAAGGGCACGGATGTGGACCAGCCGCGCAACCTGGCGAAGAGCGTGACGGTGGAGTGAGGGAAACGCGTTCCCGGGCTAACCCGGGAACGCCTTCACTTCGGTCTCGACGAAGGAGAGCGGGCCCGGCCCGGCATTGACCACATTGTGCTCGACGCCGGCGACGCGATGATAGGCCTCGCCCTTCTTCAGGATGGATGTGCTGGTCGTCCCGTCCGGGTATTCGACCAGCAGCTGGCCATCCATCATCGGCACGACGACATAGAGCCAGCCATGCCGGTGCCAGCCGGTCTCGGCACCCGGGCCGAAATCCCAGCGGATGACGCGCACCTTGTCATCATCGATCTGCAGCACGGGAACCGCCGGCTCCCGGCAGCGCAGCGGCTCGGCCATCGCGCCTACTCCGCCGCCTGCTTCACCGCCGGCATGCCCGGCAGCGGCAGCGCGCCGGTCGCCTGCCAGGTCGCCCAGGCCTTGTCGCCATCTTCCTTCGAGAGCGGCAGGTGGGGCGGGCGGATCACGCGCCAGCCATCATCGCCCGTGCTGCGCGCGATGATCTCGCGCAGACCGGGGATGAGCGGCACGGCGGTGGCGGCGCGGCGCGTCGCCGTCAGCATGGCCTGGGCCGCATCGGCCTCGGGGCCGGTGCGCTTCGCATAGACGATGCCGCCCCAATGGCTGTTGCAGTTGGAGGCGGCGGTGATGCAGCCCGCGCCGCCCTCGGCCAGGATCTTCTGCACGAACTCGTCGGAGCCGGAATAGACCTCGAAGCCGCGGCTCGCGAAGGCGTCGATCATCGCCTTCATGTTCGCGTAGTCGCCCGAGCTGTCCTTCACGCCCTTGAAGACGCCCGGATGCGCGTCGAGCAGGCGGCCGATCAGCGAGAGGCTGAAAGGCACCGCCGATTGCTGCGGGAAGTGGTAGAGGTAGAGGGCGATGCCGCCGCCGACCCGCTTCGCCACCGCGTCGAAATAGGCGAAGAGGCCGTCATCGCTCGGGCCCTTGTAGTAGAAGGGCGGCAGCAGCAGCACGCCGCGGCAGCCCTGCTCGCGCGCATGGATGGTGAGTTCCACCGTATCGGCCAGCGAGGCGCAGCCGGTGCCGGGCATCATCACGGAGGCGGGCACGCCGCGCGCGATCAGGCCTTCCAGGATCTGCTTGCGCTCATGCAGGCCGAAGCTGTTCGCCTCGCCCGTCGTGCCCATGATGCCGAGGCCGTTGCAGCCATTGGCCAGCAGCCACTTGGCGTGCTTCGCCATGCGGTCGAGGTCGGGCGTGAAGTCGGGCTTCATCGCGGTGAGCACGGCGGCGTTGATGCCGCCGAACAGGGCGTCCTTCATGGCGTAGTTCCTTCCAGTGAACCGATCGCGGGCTTCACGCCCGCGCGTTTCGGCCAGTTGCCCGGCCAGGTGGCGATGTGGTCTTCGGTGGCGCCCGCCGCGCGCTCGGGGATGACGCGGCCGCGCACGGAGACGCCCGCGCGGACCACGCTCTCCGGGTCACCTGAGCGGAGCGGGTGCCATTCGGGCAGGTCCCGCCGCTCGGCCACCAGGCGATAGGCGCAGGTGGGCGGCAGCCAATCGATCTTCTGCAGCCGCGCGGGGGTGAGGCGGATGCAGTCCGGCACGCGGCGCTTGCGGTTGGCGTAGTCGGTGCAGCGCGCCGTCGCCGTGTCGAGCAACCGGCAGGCGATCTCGGTGTGGTGCAGGCGGCCCGTGTCATCCTCGCGCAGCTTGTGCAGGCAGCAGCGCCCGCAGCCGTCGCAGAGGCTTTCCCACTCGGCGCGCGTCATGGCGTCGAGCGTCTTGGTCTTCCAGAAGGCCCCAAGGGCGGCGGGTGTGTCTGACACGCGAGTGGTTTAGACCAATCCCGCCGGCCGCGAAACGGAGGCGCCGGCAACCCTGCTCAGCGCGAGGGCGGGGGCGGCGGCAGCGGCGTGCGGCCGACGCTGCCGCGCGGGGCCGCATTGCCAGCCGGGCTCGCCACGGGCTGCGCGGCCGGCGCAGGGGCCGCGGCGGCGGGCGTGGCCTGGGCGCCGAAGCGCATCAGCGCCGCGCGGAGCGGATCGGCACCCGGATTATGCGCGGACATGCTGATGACGATCTCGCGCGCGCCCACTTCGCGCCCGTAATAGGCGGCGTTCCAGTCAGGCATCGGGTTCAGCACCGACCCCTCCAGCGCGAGGCCGGCGAAGAGCCCGCGCGAGCGCGAGAAGGAGAGGATGTCCGCCCCGAGCGCCGTGGTCGTGGCGCCCTCGACCGAGCCGCCGAGATGCGCGATGGCGAGCGAGGCATCGGCGCCGAACTTGAACTGGCGGTCGATCACCGCGTTGAGCGCGCGGTCATTCATGAGGAGCAGCAGCGTCTGGCTGTCCTGGATGCCGGCCTGGAAGCCGAGGCTGCCCGAACCCACCGCATAGAAGGCGGGTGAGGACCAGGACCCGGCGGCGTCGCGCCCGACCAGCACGCAATTGCCGCCCGAACCGCCGGCGAAGAAGGCGGCGCGGAAGCTCTGCGGGCAGACCACGGCGCCGCGCGCCCGGCGCAGCACGCTCGCGGCATCGAGACGGTCATTCCCGGTGGAGAGGATGTCCTGCACGGTCAGCGCCGAGCGATCCACCAGCGATTGCGGCGCATTCCCCCCGGGGGAGCCAGCACAGGCCGCAAGCAGCGCCGCCGCGGCGGCCAGAATGACAAGGCGCATGAGCTTCCCCCGATAACCCTTCGCAGCGCCACGATTCTAACGAGCCGGGGGCCGCGCCGGAAGGCCTTTCAACAGCGCCTCTGTGGCAGGTTCAGGGCGGCGTCGGGTTTTCGAGCAGCCAGGGCTCCTCATTGACCGAGACCACCCGCCAATCCGGCCCGTGCTTCTCGATCCGCGTCAGGGAGAGGTTCTTGACCGAGAAGGTCAGCGCCTGGTGCCCGTCGAGCTTCAAGGCGTGGGACAGGGCGGCGCGGATCGTCCCGCCATGCGCCACCATCACGATGTCCTGCCCCGGCAGGCTCTGCGCCAGCCCCTCCAGCACCGGGCCCACGCGCTCGCGCACGTCATCCACGCTTTCGCCGCCGGGCGGGCGCTCCGCCGCGGCGTGCGGCCAGAAGGGGTGGGGCGGGTGACGCAGCCGCTCGGTCAGCGCCTCATGCGTGATGCCCTGCCACTCGCCGAGCGACTGCTCGGCCATGTCGGGCTCCACCACCAGGGGCTGCTCCGGGTAGCCGGCAGCGAAGATGGCGGCCGCCGTGGCGCGGGTGCGGCTCAGCGGCGTCACCACCCAGCGGGCCGGGCGCGGCAGGCGGAGCGCCAGCCAGCGATACAGCGCCGCCTCCTCGCGCAGGGCCGCGTCGCAGAGCGCCACATCCATGTTGCCGTAGAGCATCGCGCGCGCCGAGGGTTCGACCAGGGCGTGGCGGATCAGGAAGAAGCGGGTGATGTCCATGGGCCGGCGGTGTAGACCGGTTGCGCCCCCCACGGAACTGGCGGCGCGCCCGGCGGATCGGTAGCTTCGCCGCATGCTGATCCTGTTCCGCGACCGCCGCTTCCTGATCATGCTGGCGCTGGGCTTTGCCGCCGGCGTGCCGTTGCCGCTCACCGGTTTCGTGCTGCGGCAATGGTTTTCCGAATCGAGCATCTCGCTGGCCGCCATCGGCTTCACGGCGCTGATCGGGCTCGCCTATTCGCTGAAGTTCCTGTGGTCCCCGGTGATGGACCACGCCTCCCCGCCCCTCTTCCGCTCGCTCGGGCGGCGGCGCGGCTGGCTCGCCAGCATCCAGCCGCCGCTGATGGTGGCGATCCTGGCGCTGGGGCTCACCGACCCTGCCAGCGCCGCCTGGATGACCGCGGCCGTCGCCGTGGTGGTCGCCTTCCTCTCCGCCAGCCAGGACATCGTGATTGACGCCTATCGCATCGAGATCCTGGAGGAGGAGGAGCAGGGCTACGGCTTCGCCTGCTATGTCTGGGGCTATCGCTTCGCGCTGCTGGCGGCCAATGCCGGCGCGCTCGGCATGGTCGGCCTGGTCGGCTGGTCGGGCGCCTTCGCGTATTGCGCGGCATTGGTCGGCATCGGCTTCCTTGCCGTGCTCTTTGCGCCGGAGCCCGCGGCGCCGCCGCGCGAGGACATGTCCTGGGCCCGGCGCATCAAGCTCGCGGTCGTGGATCCTTTCGTGGATTTCACGCGACGGCGCTACTGGCTGGCGATCCTGCTCTTCGTCGTGCTGTTCAAGCTGGGCGAGGCGCTGGCCGGCATCATGACGCCGCCCTTCTACCGCGCCATCGGCTTCAGCCGGACCGATGTGGCGCAGGTGGCGGTGGTCTTCGGCCTGGTCATGTCGCTCGCGGGCGTCCTGGCCGGCGGCTTCTTCGTGGCGCGGATCGGCGTGGGCCGGGCGCTGGTGATCACGGGCCTGCTGCAGATGCTCTCCAACCTCATGTATGTCGCGCTTTATTGGGCGGGGCGTGACATGGGGATGCTCTACGCCCAGGTCGGCGTCGAGAACTTCACCGACGGCCTGGCGGACGCCGCCTTCGTCGCCTACCTCACCGGGCTCACCAACCGGGCCTTCAGCGCCACGCAATATGCGCTGCTGTCCTCGCTCGCCGCCGTGCCGCTGCGCTTCCTGGGCGCCTGGTCGGGGCAATGGGCCGAGGCGCTGGGCTGGACCAACTTCTTCCTGATGACCACCGCGGCCGCCCTGCCGGCGCTCTGCATCATGCTCTGGCTGCTGAAGCGCCTGCCGCCGGCGCCGAAGCCCGCGCAACCCCTGGGAGCGATGCCCGATCCATGAGCGCGTATTGGCTGACCCCCCTGCTGCTCATCGGCAGCAACATCCTGATGACCTTCGCCTGGTACGGTCACCTCAAGGCCCCCGCTTGGCCGCTTTATGTGGCCGTGCTCGTCTCCTGGGGCATCGCCTTCTTCGAGTATTGCCTGGCCGTGCCGGCCAATCGCATCGGCTATGCGTCGGGCGCCTTCACCGGCCAGCAATTGAAGGTGATGCAGGAGGTGATCACCCTCGGCGTCTTCGCCGTCTTCAGCGTGACCTTCCTGGGCGAACAGCTGCGGTGGACCTATTTCGCCGCCATGGGCTGCCTGGTCGCGGCGGTGATCTTCATCTTCCTGCCGGTGGAATAACGCGACTTATTCACAGCTTCTTCTTGCGGGAAGGACTTGCGGCGCGGATTCAGGGTGCCATACCCTAGCGGTGGTGGTGAATCAGGCGCCGCACCCCAATCCCTAGGCCAAGGGGGACCATCGGGAGGGTTGCCCCGCCTGCGAAAGGACCGTCACGGTCCTGCCACCCACGCGCCATGGCCCGCCCGGGGCCCGGCGGGTGATCGCAACGGGGTGCCTGGGGAGTGCCACATGTCCGGAATGCTGGCCGAGGTTGGGGAAGAACGCGCCACCAACCCGCTCGATGTGCTCGAACAGATCGTCATCGCCAATGATTGGACCTTCGAGCGCCGCTCGGATGGCGAAATGGCGGCCGAAGCCCCGGGCAAATGGTGCAACTACACGCTGTTCTTCTCCTGGTCGCCGGAGATCAGCGCCATGCATTTCTCCTGCGCCTTCGACGTGAAGGTGCCGGACACGCGCCGCGCGCCACTCTTCGAATTGCTGGCCCTGGCCAATGAGCGCCTCTGGATCGGCCATTTCGGCCTGGAGAGCGAGGAGGGCGTGCCCGTCTTCCGCCATGCCGTGCTGCTGCGCGGCGCGCCCGGCGCCTCGGCCGAATCGCTGGAGGACATGGTGGACATCGCGCTGACCGAGTGCGAGCGATTCTTCCCCGCCTTCCAGTTCGTGCTCTGGGGCGGCAAGGCGCCGGCCGAGGCGCTGGACGCCGCCATGCTGGATTGCGTGGGCGAAGCCTGACCCAAGCGCCCGCCGCCATGATCACGCCCGCCTGGGCCAGGGCCATGGCCGCTTATAATGCCGAGATGAACCGCCGCCTCTACAGGGCGGCGGGAGCGCTGGACGACGCCGCCCGCCGCGCCCAACGCGGTGCCTTCTTCGGCAGCATCCACGGCACGCTCTGCCACCTGCTCTGGGGCGATACGGTCTGGATGCACCGCTTCGCCGGCTGGGAAAGGCCACCCACCGGCATTCCCGGCAGCCCCGCCTGGATCACCGACTGGGAGGACCTGACCACCCGTCGCACCCAGGCCGATGCCGGCATCGAGGCCTGGGCCGCCGGCCTCACGCCGGCCGATCTCGAGGGCGACCTCAGCTGGTTCAGCGGCGCCACGGGCCAGGAGATGCGGCGGCCGCGCTGGCTGCTGGTCACCCACATGTTCAACCACCAGACGCATCATCGCGGCCAGGCGCATGCGCTGGTCACCGCCGCCGGCGCCCGCACCGAGGACACGGACCTGCCCTGGGTCATCCCGCCGGAAGCCTGGGCGGGTTGAGACCTGGGGGGGCTGATTCACGCCCCGGCGTTTCCACCATGGAGGATCAGGCTCTAGCTGCGCCGCCCCGGGCTGATCTCGTTCGCCGCCATGCCCGCCGCGGCCGAGACGATGGGCAGGCGCGGCAGGTCGCCCAGCCGGCGCAGCACCTCTTGCGGCGGAACGGTGAAGTTGGGGCCGGTCAGCGCCGCCAGCGCCTGCGCCTGGCTGCCCTCGCGCAGCGCCACGCTGGCCCGGCGCAGCAGGATCTCCACATCCGCGTTCCGGGCGCCCGGCGCGATGCCCAGCGCCGCCCGCATCTCGGCGACGGCCGATTGCAGGGTCTGACTGGTCGCGGGGTTGCTGGGCACGCTGTAGATCGGGTTCTCGCGGAAGCTGCGGGCCAGGAATTCCAGCTGCGCCGCCGCCATGGCCGCGCCTGCCGGGTCGCCCTGCCAGCGCGAGGTATCGCCCAGGTTGCGCGGCGCGAAGAGGGCGGCGCCGCGCACCGGGTCACCGAAGCCGCCCATGTAATCCGTCACCGGATCAATGTCGCAGGCGGCGAGGATGAGGGGCAGAACCAGCATGGTGCGACGTTTCATGGAAACTCCTTCGAGGGTCACCCATGCCATGCCGGCATCTTGCCGGTCAGCATGCCCCCTGTCACAGATGGTAACCGCATGAATGACGGATCCTCCCTGACCACCCCGCCCGGGCTGCTGCCGGCCGGGCTGATGGACCTGCTGCCGCCCCAGGCAGAGCGGGAGGCCGCGCTCATCGAGGCGCTGATGGAGGGCTTCGCCCGCTACGGCTATGAGCGCGTGAAGCCGCCCCTGCTGGAATTCGAGGAAGGCCTGCTGGGCGGCTCCGGCGCCGCCGTGGCCGAGCAGACCTTCCGCCTGATGGACCCGGTCAGCCAGCGCATGATGGGTCTGCGCGCCGACACCACGCCCCAGGTCGCGCGCATCGCGGCCACGCGGCTCGGCCAGCAGACCCGGCCACTGCGCCTCTGCTATGCCGGCCAGGTGCTGCGGGTGCGGGGCAGCGAACTCGCCCCCTCCCGCCAATTGGCCCAGGCCGGCGTGGAGCTGATCGGCGGCGCAGCGCCGGAGGCCGATGCCGAGGTCGCGCTGGTCGCCGCCGAGGCGCTGGCGCGGGTGGGTGTGACCGGCATCACGCTGGACGTGACGCTGCCGCGCATGGCGCAGGCCCTGCTGGATGCCGCCGGGATCGAGGATGCGCTGGCCCAGCGCCTGATCCGCGCGCTGGATCGCAAGGACGCCGCCGCCGTCACGGCGCTGGCCGAGGGCGCCGGGCCCGTGGCCCTGCTGCTGCCCCGCCTGCTGGCCGCCGCGGGCCCGGCCGGGCCCGCGCTCGCCGTGCTGCGTGACGCCGAACTGCCCGAGGCGGCACGTGCCATCGCCGAGAATGCGGCGCGCATCATCGAGGCGATCGCGGCGCGCGCCCCCGGCCTGCGCATCACGCTCGATCCCGTGGAATTCCGTGGCTTCCGCTATCATGTGGGCGTCGCCTTCACGATCTTCGGCCCCGGCCAGTCGGGCGAGCTGGCCAAGGGCGGGCGCTACCTCTCCGCGAATGACGAGCCGGCGACGGGCATGACGCTCTACCCCGATGCCGTGCTGCGCGCGGCCCCGCCCGCCCCGCCCCGGCCGCGCTGCTTCCTGCCGCTCGGCACGCCGGCCGCCGCGGGTGCCGCGCTCCGCGAACAGGGTTTCGCCACCGTCGCGGCCCTGGCCGCCGAGGATGCGCCGGGCGCCCTCCGTTGCACCCATGTCTGGGATGGCGCAAACCCCGTCCCGCTGGTTCAGAAAGGTTAAGCGTTATGGCCAATGTCGCCGTGATCGGCGCCCAGTGGGGCGACGAGGGCAAGGGCAAGGTTGTGGATTGGCTGGCGAGCCGCGCCGAGATCGTGGTGCGCTTCCAGGGCGGCCACAATGCCGGCCACACGCTGGTGGTGGATGGCACCACCTACAAGCTCTCGCTGCTGCCTTCAGGCGTGGTGCGCGGCAAGCTCGGCATCATCGGCAATGGCGTGGTGCTCGACCCGGACGCGCTCTTGGGCGAGATCGCCAAGGTGCGCGCCCAGGGCCTGGATGTCGGCCCGCACAACCTGCGCATCGCCGACAACGTGCCGCTCATCCTGCCGCTGCACCCCGCACTCGACCGCGCGCGCGAGGCGGCGCGCGGCGAGGACAAGATCGGCACCACCGGCCGCGGCATTGGCCCCGCCTATGAGGACAAGGTGGGCCGCCGCGCCATCCGCCTCTGTGACCTGGCCGAGCCGGAGACGCTCTCGGCCAAGCTCGACGAGCTGCTGCTGCATCACAATTCCCTGCTGCGCGGCCTGGGTGCGACGCCCTTCGAGAAGCAGCCGCTGCTCGATGCGCTGCTGGCCCTCGCCCCCCAGCTCCTGCCCTATTCCGAACCGGTCTGGGAGCGGCTGGCCGCCGCCCGCGCCGCCGGCAAGCGCGTGCTCTTCGAGGGCGCACAGGCCGTGATGCTCGATGTGGACCACGGCACCTATCCCTACGTGACCAGCAGCAACACTGTGGCCGGCAATGCGGCGGCGGGCGCGGGCGTGGGGCCGGATTCCATCGGCCTCGTGCTTGGCATCGCCAAGGCCTATGCGACGCGCGTGGGCTCCGGCCCCTTCCCCTCCGAACTGCATGACGAGATCGGCCGCCGCCTGGGCGAGCGTGGCCGTGAATTCGGCACGGTCACAGGCCGCCCCCGCCGCTGCGGCTGGTTCGATGCGACCATGGTGCGCCAGGCGGTGAAGATCGGCGGCGTGAACGGCCTGGTTCTCACCAAGCTCGACGTGCTGGACGGCCTGCCCGAGCTGAAGATCTGCACCGGCTACCGCGTGGACGGCGTCGAGATGCGCCATCTGCCGGCCGCCATGCGCGCCCAGGCCAAGGCCGAGCCCATCTTCGAAACGATGGAAGGCTGGTCCGGCTCGACCATGGGGGCGCGCAGCTACGCGCAGCTGCCGGCGCAGGCGGTGAAGTATATCCGCCGCATCGAGGAGCTGGTGGAGGCGCCGGTCATGATGCTCAGCACCTCGCCCGACCGTGACGACACGATCGCGCTGCGCGATCCTTTCGCGGGGTAGCGCCGGCCCCGCTTCGCCGCCTAACCTCCCCGCAGAAGAACACGGTGGGGAGGCCCCAATGAGCGGCGAGGCATTCAAACAGGCGCGCGACCTTCTCTTCGCCCATCGCGGCAACTACGCGGCGGCGCATCGCGATTTCCGCTGGCCCGCGATGGAGCGCTTCAACTACGCGCTGGACTGGTTCGATACCGAACTGGCCCGCGGCCCGCTCGGCAACAGCGAGGCGCTGCGGATTCTCGGCGATGGCGCCACCACCCGCAGCTTCGCCCAGCTTTCCGCCGATTCCAGCCGCCTCGCCAATGGGCTGCGCGCCATGGGCGTGAAGCGCGGCGACCGCATCCTGATGATGCTCGGCAACATCGCGCCGCTATGGGAGACGATGCTGGCGGCGCAGAAGCTGGGCGCCGTCGTCATCCCCGCGACCACGCTGCTCACCCCCGCCGACCTGAAGGACCGGTTCGAGCGCGGCCGTGTACAGCATGTGGTGGCGACCGGCGCCGATGCGCGGAAATTCGACGGGCTGGATCCGAAGGTCTCGCGCATCGCCGTCGGCGGCGCCTCGGGCTGGGTGGATTACGACGCGCTGCTCGAAAACAGCGCCGATTTCACGCCCCAGGGTGTCACCCATGCGCGCGACCCGCTGCTGCTCTATTTCACCTCCGGCACCACGGCGAAGCCGAAGCTCGTGCTGCATGACCAGTGCTCCTACCCGGTGGGCCACCTGATCACGATGTATTGGCTGGGGCTGCAGCCGGGGGACCTGCATTTCAACATCTCCTCGCCCGGCTGGGCGAAGCATGCCTGGAGCAATGTCTTCGCCCCCTGGAATGCGGGCGCCACCATCCTCATCAACAACCAGCCGCGCTTCGATGCGCGCGCGACGCTGGAGACGATGGCCGCGCAGGGGGTGAACACCTTCTGCGCGCCGCCCACCGTCTGGCGGATGATGGTGCAGCAGGACATGGCGCCGCACCGGGGCGCCTTGCGCGAACTCTGCTCGGCGGGCGAGCCGCTGAACCCCGAGGTGATCGAGCATGTCCAGAAGATCTGGGGCATGACCATCCGCGAGGGCTATGGCCAGACCGAGACGACCCTGCAGATCGCGAGCTTCCCGGGCCAGAAGGTCAAGCCCGGCAGCATGGGCCAGGAATCGCCCGGCTACCGCATCCGCCTGCTGAACCCGGACGACCAGGAGGTGGAGGAAGGCGAGGTCTCGATCATGCTCGACCCCCCGCCCATGGGCCTCATGCAGGGCTACCAGAATGATGACGGCAGCTTCGTGCCGCTGGGTTCCATCGCCTATCGCACCGGTGATGTCGCAACGCGCGATGCCGAAGGCTACTTCACCTACGTCGGCCGCGCGGATGACGTGTTCAAAGCGTCCGACTACCGCATCTCGCCCTTCGAGCTGGAGAGCGCGCTGATCGAGCATGAGGCGGTGGTGGAAGCCGCTGTGGTGCCCGCCCCCGATGCGGTGCGGCTGGCCGTGCCCAAGGGCTACATCGTGCTGGCCGAGGGCGTGGAGGCGGACCGCGCCACCATGCTCTCCATCTTCCAGCACCTGCGCGAACGCCTCTCCCCCTACAAGCGCCTGCGCCGCCTCGAGGTCTATGACCTGCCGAAGACGATCTCGGGGAAGATCCGCCGCGTGGAGCTGCGCCAGATCGAGGAGAAGCGCTTCGCCACCGGCGCCCGCGGGGAGGCCGAGTTCCGCGAGGAGGATTTCCCGGAGTTGCGCTGATGCTGAGCGACCCCTACGGCCTGCCGCTCACCACCGCCTCGGACGCGGCGCGGGACGCGCATGCGCGCGGGCTCGATCGCGTACTCACGCAATATGACGGCATCGTGGAAGCCTTCGACGAAGCCATCGCGGCTGATCCGGGCTTCGCGCTGGCGCATGTCGGCCGCGCCCAGGGGCTGCTGCTGCGCGGCGAGACGGCGGCGGCGGCCGAGGCGCTCGCCACCGCGGAATCGCTCGCCGGCGGCGTCACGGCGCGCGAGGCGAGCCAGATCGCCTTCTATCGCACGCTGATGACGCGGCCGATCGAAGCCGCCATCGCGGCGCTGGAGGCGCATGTCGAAGCCTGGCCGCGCGATGCCATGGTGCTGAACACCAATGCCAACCCGAACGGGCTGCTCGGCTCCTCCGGCCAGGTCGGGCAGAAGGCTCGGCTCGCGGCCATGATGGATCGCCTGGCGCCGCATTACGGGGAGGATTGGTGGTTCGCCTCCGCCCATGCCATGGCGCTGAACGAGACGGGCCAACATGCCGCGGCGCGCAGCCGCATCGAGGTCTCTTTCGCGCGGCGGCCGGATTCCGCCTGGGTCGCGCATTCCCGCGCGCATCTCTGCTACGAGCAGGGCGAGGGGGATGCGGCGCGCGCCTTCCTGCGGGAATGGCTCCGGGCCTATCCGCGCGGCGGCGTGCTGCACGGGCATCTGCACTGGCACCTGGCGCTCGGCGAGCTGGAGGCGGGTGAGACGGAGGCGGCGCTGGCGCTCTACCGCGCCGCCTTCTCGCTGGAGGGCGGCAGCGGCACCGCGCGGCAGAAGCTGCAGGACGCATCCTCCTTCCTCTGGCGTTGGGAGCTGGCGGGGCAGCCGCGCGACGATGCGGCCTGGATGGCGCTGCGCGATTTCGCCCGCGCGCATTTCCCCCGCCCCGGCATCGCCTTCGCCGACCTGCATGTGATGCTGGCCGAGGCCGTGGCCGGCGATGCGGCGGCGCTCGAATCCCGCATCGCGCAGATGGCGGCGCTGGCCGAAGCCGGGCGCTATCCCTCAGGGCCGGTCATCCCGGCCATCTCTCGCGCCTTCCTGGCCTATGGGCGGCGTGACTTCGCCAGCGTGATCGAGACGCTGGAGCCGCTGCTGCCGCAGAGCGAGCGCATCGGCGGCAGCCGCGCCCAGACCGACCTGGTGGAATTCACGCTGCTGCGCGCCTGCGCCGAGGCGGGGCGGGCGGAGGATGCCCGCCGCATCCTGGAGGCGCGGCGGGCCGGGCCGGCGGCGGTGCCGGTCGCGGGGGTGGCCTCGCATCACGGCTGATAGGCACGGGCTGTCACGATGGTCGGACAGACCGATTGGCGCCGCGCCGCATTGCCCGCCATGATCGCCGCATCTGTTGTTGCCCCAGCGGAAAACCATTCATGTCCAAGCTTCCCGGCCTCGTCGCGCTCGCCAGCCTCGCGGTGATCCTCCCGGCCCAGGCGCAAAACATCCCGTTCAACGCCATCACCATCACGATACCGGGCAATTCCCCCTGCCGCGTGACCCCCGTCAGCATCACGACGGGCAAGAGCGCGAGCGATGTCCGGTTCACCTTCACGAATGCGGGCGCCTCCCCCATCAGCTTCACCCTCCGGCTGACGATCTCGGGCATGAGTGCCGGCAGCAGCTTCTCCCGCACGCTGCCTGACGTGGCGTTCAGCGCGCGCCCGACAGGTTCGAACACCGTCGAGATCGGCGGGCTGGGCACGCCCCTTTCCTCGCTCGCCAGCCCGGCGGCGACGGCGGTGCTGGTGAACTGCGTCAATGCGGCCGGCAATCGCCCCTTGGCCAACATGTAGGGTGCATCCCGCGGCCTGCCTCCCCCTCAAGCCGGCCTGACGCCGGAACTGGAGCCCATCTCGTGCTTGTTCGCTTCGCCTTTCCCGCGCTCCTCGCCCTCGCCTTCGCGCTGCCCGCCCAGGCGCAATTCGCCATCCCCGCCACGGCGATCACGCTCAACTACAGCAACAACAACGGCTGCACGCTCTCGCCCAGGCAGGTCTACTCGATCGGCACGGACCAGCTGGTTGTCAGCCTGAACAATGATCACCCGACCAACTGGATCTCCTTCAGCGTCCAGGTCGTCCTCAGCGGCACAGGCTTCAGCCGGACCATCCAGAGCCAGTCCACGGGCTCGCTCGGGCCGGGCTCCCTGGTCGTTCCGATCCGCAGCCTCACGCCCGCCCTGCCCACCAGCATCGCCAATGCCAGCGCCACCGTGACCGTGCAGACCTGCTCCCAGGCGCCGGACCCGAGCGGCCCGCGCCGCAACTGGCGCTGAACCCCGCACCGCTCAGCCCATGGTGACGCCGTATTGCCGGCAGATCTCGATGATCTGCGGCGGTGCGAGCCCGCCGGGCGCGGCCTGGCCGGCGCGGTCGAAATGGCGGAACATTTCCAGGGCCTGGATGCCCGGTGCCGCCAGCACCAGCAGCCGCACCGGCCGGTCCGTGTCGTTGCGGAAGCCATGCGGCACGCCCGCGGGCAATTGCGCCGTGCCGCCCGCCGTTAGCCGGGCCTCGCCATGGGCGCTCAGCAGCGTCAGTTCACCCTCCAGCAGGAACAGGGCCTCGTGGTCCACCGCGTGGCTGTGCGGCGGCACGACATAGCCCGGCGGGACGACGTGATCGGCGAGCAGGAAGCCGACCACCTCTGGCCTGGTCTTCGCCACCAGGCTCGCGCCGAACACATCGAGCACCTCGCCCTCCGCGGCGGCCAGCACGCCCACCGCCGCCTTGGTCCTTGCATCCATCATGATCGTCTCCTCCGTCTTCGCGCCTCTCCTGCGCCGGGCCGAGGTTGCGCGCATGCGGCCGGCCGGCACAGCCAGCGCTTCTGGACAGGCCGTCCACCAGGGCGAACAATCGCCCGATGAGCGCTTTCGCGGGGATCGAGGCCTTCGTGCGCGTGGTGGAGGCAGGCAGCTTCACCACCGCCGCGCAGCGCCTGCAGACCGCCAAATCCTCGGTGAGCGCCGCGGTGCGCGGCTTGGAGGAGCGCCTGGGCGTGCGCCTCCTCGACCGCAGCACGCGCCGCGTGGAGCCGACCGAGGCGGGCCGCGTCTTCTACGCGCGCTGCCGCCGCCTGCTGGAGGAGGAGGCCGCCGCCCGGCTCGAGGCGCAGTCGCTGCAGGAGATGCCCGCCGGCCGGCTGCGCGTCGCGGCGCCGGAATGCTTCGCCGCCCGCCACCTCGTGCCCGGCCTCGCCAGCTTCCTGGCCCAGCACCCGGCGGTGGAGCTGGAACTGGCCGAATCCCCCGGCAATGTCCGGCTCGTGGAGGATGGGTTCGACCTCGCCATCCGCGTCGTCGAGACGCCGGCCGAGGGGATGGTGGTGCGAAGGCTCGCAACCTCGCGCGTGGTGATCGTCGCCGCCCCCGGCTACCTCGCGCAGCATGGCGCGCCGCTGGTGCCGGGCGATGTCGCGGCGCATCGCTGCGTCGGCTTCGCCCCGCTGGCCTGGCGGGACACCTGGCGGCTGGGCGGCGAGAGCGTGCCGGTGCGCCCGGTCCTGCTGACCGACAACACGGAGACACTGCGCGCGGCGGCGCTGGCCGGCGTCGGGCTGGCGGCGGTGCCCGACTGGGCGGTGGCGGATGCGCTGGCGGCGGGCCTGCTTCAGCGCGTCCTGCCGGACCATCGTGCGGCGGAGAGCGGGATCTTCGCCGTCTATCCGACGAACCGGCTGATGATCCCCAAGGTGCGCGCCTTCGTGGACCATGTGGCGGCCGGCTTGCGCGCCCGGGGGCTGGCCGGCTGAGCCCAGCCCCCGTGACGCGCGCGGCGGGGCGGCGCATTCTGCATGCATGACCCAGACCGACCCCGCCCTGATGGAAGCCGAGGCGCTTCTCGCCCTCTATGCCCGCCGCGCCCTTTCCCCCGTCGAGGCCCTGAAGGCCGTCACCGAGCGAATCGCGCGGATGAACCCCTGGGTGAATGCCTTTGCCGCGCTCAACCCGCGCGCCCTGCAGCAGGCGGGAGAGAGCGAGGCGCGCTGGGCCGCCGGGCGCCCCATGGGCGCGCTGGACGGTGTGCCGGTGACCGTGAAGGACCTGCTGCATGTGGCCGGCTTCCCGACCCGGCGCGGCAGCCGCACGACCGACGCCACGCCCGCCGCCGAGGATTCCCCCTCGGTGCTTGGGCTGAAGCTCGCCGGCGCCGTCATCATCGGCAAGACGACCACCACGGAATTCGGCTGGAAATCGCCGGGCGACTGCCCGCTGCACGGCATCACCCGGAACCCGTGGAATCGCGAGCGCACGCCGGGCGGCTCCTCCTCCGGCGCGGGGGCGGCAGCGGCGGCCTGCTTCGGCCCTCTGCATATCGGCACGGATGCCGGCGGCTCCATCCGCATCCCGGCCGCCTTTTGCGGCGTGGTGGGAGTGAAGCCGAGCTTCGGCCGCATCCCGCAATGGCCGCTCGGCGCCTTCGCCAATGTCGCTGTCGCCGGCCCCATGGCGCGCAGCGTGCGCGACGCGGCGCTGATGATGAACGCCATGTCCCGGCATGACCTGCGCGACCCCTTCTGCCTGCCCGATGAGAAGCGCGACTGGCGGGACGGCATCGAGGATGGCGTGGCCGGCATGCGCGTGGCGCTCGTCCGCCGCCTGGGCTTCGATGCGCCGCTGGACGCCGAGGGCGAGACCGCGCTGATGGCGGCCGCCCGCGCGCTGGAAGCCGCCGGCGCCATCGTCGAGGAAGCCGACCCGCAACTGCCCGACACGCGCGCCATCTTCGGCCGGGTCTGGGGGGTCGCACTCTCCCGCCTCGTGGCCTCGGTGCCGGAGGAGAAGCGCGCGCTGCTCGATGCCGGCATCGCAGAGGTGGCGGAGGCCGAGGGACGGATGAGCGCGGTGGATTTCCTCGGCGCCGATGCGCTGCGGATCGAGGCGGCGCACGCCATGGCGCGCTTCCACCAGCGCTACGACCTGATGCTCACGCCCTGCACGCCGACCGCCGCCTTCGCCGCCGACCAGCCGACGATTGATCCACGCATGGCGCTCTGGCGGGACTGGGCGCCCTGGACCTTCAGCCACAACCTGACGCGCCAGCCCGCCATCTCCGTGCCGGTCGGCCTGGATGCCGAGGGCATGCCGCGGGCGGTGCAGGTGGCCGCCGCGCTCTACCGCGACGACCTGGCCTTCCGCGGGGCGCGGGCCCTGGAAATCGCGTTCCAGTCCCCCGCCGCACCCGTCTTGTAACGTCCGCGAAAAGATGCTTCACCCCCGCCACTCATTGTGACGGGGGCATGACACGTGCGGCTTGTGACGTTCACCGATGGCATGGGCGCCCGCGTCGGCGCCCTCGATTCCTCGGGTGCCGTGCGCGACATCACCGCCGTCGATTCCTCCCTGCCGCGCGACATGCTGGGCCTCATCGCCTCGGGACGCATGCCGGCCATCGGCGATGCGCCGGTGGTGCCCGAGGCGCGGTTGCTGGCGCCGATTCCGCGCACGCCGAAGAACGTGTTCTGTGTTGGCAAGAACTACCATGAGCACGCCAAGGAATTCGCCGGCTCCGGCTTCGACGGCGGCGCGAAGGACGTGGTGCCCCCCTTCCCCGTGGTGTTCAGCAAGCCGCACACCAGCATCATCGCGACCGGCGAGCCCATCCTCGGCCATCTCGATCCGACCGGCGGCCTCGACTACGAGGGCGAACTCGGCGTCGTCATCGGGAAAGGCGGCCGCGGCATCGCCAAGGCGGATTCGCTGAAGCACGTCTTCGGCTACACCATCATCAACGACGTGACGGCGCGCCACCTGCAGAAGCGCCACAGCCAATGGGTGCTGGGCAAGGGGCTGGACAGCTTCTGCCCCATGGGCCCCGCCATCCTCACCGCCGATGAAGTGCCCGATCCCGCGAAGCTCACCCTCACCACCTGGGTGAATGGCGAGCAGCGGCAGCACGCCTCGGTCAGCGACCTCATCTTCGACATTCCCACCCTGATCGAGGCCATCAGCGCCGGCATCACGCTGGAGCCGGGCGACGTCATCGCCACCGGCACGCCGGTGGGCGTGGGGATCGGGTTCTCGCCGCCACGCTTCCTCGCCTCCGGCGATGTGGTGCGGATCGAGGTTCCCGGAATTGGAATGCTTGAGAATCGAGTGGCCTAAACCGGCAATTGCGACTATTGCGTGACAACCTTCGGTGGGAGGAACAACTTTGCGCGGACCCAGCACCTTGCCCATGCTGCGCCGTCGTCCTTTGACGGCGACGCAGATCTGCACCCTGCCGGAGCAGGCGCAGCGCGCCGCGGCCTTCTATGAGCCGCCGCGGGATGAACAGCCGCAGCAATCCGCCCGCCTGACCGAAGACCGCGACACCGCCGCCGCAGCATGAGGCTGGACCGTCGCGGCCTCCTGGCCCTGCTGCCCGGCACCGCCGCCCTTGGCGGCCCCGCCGCGGGACAGACCGTCGATTTTCCCACCCGCCCCATCACCATGGTGGTCGGCTTCCCGCCCGGGGGCCAGGCCGACCTGGCGGCACGCCCGGTGGCGGCCGCGATGGAGCGCAACCTGCGCCAGCCCGTGGTCGTGCAGAACCGCCCGGGCGGCGCGGGCGCCATCGGCTCCGGCTTCGTCTCGCGCGCCGCGCCGGATGGGCAGACGCTGCTCATGGCGCTCTCCTCGCTCGCCGTGATTCCGGAGGCCGAGCGCCTCTTCGGCCGCCCGCCGCCCTATACGGTGGACCAGTTCGCCCCGATCGGCCTCGTCAACGCCGACCCGACTGTGCTGGCCGTGCCCGCCAATGCGCCCTGGGCGAACCTCGCCGAATTCGTCGCCGCCGCGCGCGCCCGGCCGGGAGACATCCCCTACGGCTCCTCCGGCGCCTATGGCACGCTGCATGTGGCGATGGAGATGTTCGCCTCCGCCGCGCAGATCCGCCTGCTGCACGTGCCCTTCCAGGGCGCTGGGCCGGCCATCACCGCGCTGCTCTCGGGCAATATCCAGGCGCTGGCCACCGCCCCTGGCACGGTCACGCAGCATGTGCAGTCCGGCCGGGTCCGTGTTCTCGCCTGCTGGGGCCGCGAGCGCGCGCCCGCCTTCCCCGATGTGCCGACCTTCATGGAAGCGGGCTTTCCGGAAGTGGAGTTCTACATCTGGGCCGGCCTCTTCGCGCCCGCCGCCACGCCCGTCGCGATCCAGCTCCGCCTGCGCGAGAGCCTGCGCCTCGCCATGCAGGACCCGGAGTTGCTGCGCGCCTTCGAGACCGCCGGCTCGCCCCCGCGCTATCTCGACGCGCCGGATTTCGCGCGTTTCTTCGTCGAGGATTCGGCGCGCCTGGTGCGCGCCGTGCAGCGCATCGGCCGCGTCGAGTAGCCGGGGCCCGATCGCCTACGGAAAGAACCGATTGGCCGGGCGCGGCAGGCCGAGATGCTCGCGCAGCGTCGTGCCCGCATATTCGGTGCGGAACAGGCCGCGCCGCTGCAGCTCCGGCACAACCTCGCCGACGAAATCCATGAGGCCCCCCGGCACATAGGGGAACATGACGTTGAAGCCGTCGCAGGCGCCGGTCTCCAGCCATTCCTGCATCTCGTCGGCGATGCTGCCGGGCGTGCCGACGATCGCGGCACCGCCATAGCCGCCGAGGCGCTGCGCCAGCTGCCGCACGGTCAGGTTCTCGCGCCGCGCCATGGCGATGGCGCGCTCGCGGCCCGACTTGCCGCCCTCCGTCTCCGGGATCTCGGGCAGCGGGCCGTCCGGGTCGAAGCCGCGCGCATCCACGCCGAGCGCGATGGAGAGCGCGCCCAGCGCGCTTTCGTAATGCACGAGGCTGTCGAGCCGCGCGCGCTTCTCCCGCGCCTCCTCCAGCGTCGCGCCGACGACGACGAGCGCGCCAGGCAGGATCTTCAGGTGATCCGGGTTGCGGCCGATTGCCGCGGCGCGGCCCTTCACATCGGCGTAGAAGGCGCGCGCATCGGCGATCGGCCCGCCGGCGGCGAAGACCATCTCCGCCGTCTCGGCCGCGATCTGCCGCCCCGCCTCGGAGGCGCCGGCCTGCACGATGACGGGCCAGCCCTGCACCGGGCGGGCCACGTTCAGCGGCCCGCGCACCGAAAGCTCGGCACCCTTGTGGTTCAGCACATGCATCCGCGCGGGATCCCAGAAGATCCCGCTCTCGGCATCGCGGATGAAGGCGTCATCGGCGAAGCTGTCCCACAGGCCGGTCACCACGTCGTAGAATTCGCGCGCGCGCTTGTAGCGCTCGCCATGCGCCATGTGTTCGTCATGGCCGAAATTCTGCGCGGCATCGGGGTTGGCGGTGGTGACCAGGTTCCAGCCCGCGCGCCCGTTCGAGATGTGGTCGAGCGAGGCGAATTTCCGCGCGACGTGATAGGGGTCGTTGTAGGTGGTGCTGGCCGTCGCGATCAGGCCGATGCGCTCCGTCACGGCGGCCAGCGCGGGCAGCAGCGTCAGCGGGTCGAAGCTGGTCACGGTGTGGCTGCGGCGCAGCGCCTCCACCGGCATGTTCAGCAGGGCCAGGTGGTCCGCCATGAAGAAGGCGTCGAACTTCGCCGCTTCCAGTGCCTGGATGAGCGTCCTGAGCTTGGGGAAGCTGAAATTCGCATCCGGCCAGGCGCCGGGATAGCGCCAGCCGCCGGTGTGAATGACGACGGGGCGCATGAAAGCGCCCAGGTGAAGCTGCTTTTGCGCCATCTGCGCCAACCCCTCCGGATGTGTCAGTCATCTGGCTTCGCCGCCGGCCTTCCGTCAGGGCGCGGCGCGCAGCCCTGCCATGCGGTCAGACCGGAAGGCGCATCCGCGCGCGCAGCCCGCCCATCGGGCTCTCCTCCAGCAGGATCTCGCCGCCATGGGCGCGGACGATGTCCCGCGCGATGGCGAGGCCGAGCCCGGTGCCGGTGGCCGAGCCCGAGCTGAAGGGGCGGAAGGCCTCGGCGCGGTCGGCCGCCGGGATGCCGGGGCCGTCATCGTCCACGGTCAGCTCCGCCCAGTGGCGCCCCGCCTCCTGCACCTCGGCCACGGCGATGGCGATGCGCTTCGCGTGCCGCCGTGCATTGTCGAGCAGGTTGCCCAGCGCGCGCTTCAGCGCATCCGCGCGCAACGGCAAGGTGAGCGCCTCGGGCAGGTTCACGCTCACATCCGCGCCGCTGCGGCGGGACTTGGCGGCCATCTCCTCGACCAGCTCCACGAGGTCGGCCGGGCGCGGCGCCTCGATGCCCTCGCCGCGGGCGAAGGCGAGGTAGGTCTCGACCATGCGCTCCATCTCCTCGAGGTCCTGGTTGAGCGCCTCCAGATCCTCCGCCGTCTCGGCCGAGCGCGGCAGCATGGCGATGGCGAGCCGCATGCGCGTGAGCGGCGTGCGCAGGTCATGGCTGATGCCGGCCAGCATCTCCGTGCGCTGGCTGACGAAGCGCAGGATGCGGCCCTGCATGGCGTTGAAGGCCAGCGCCGCCTGCCGCACCTCGCGCGCGCCCTCGGGCTTGATGGGGGCGGTGTCGCGCCCGAGGCCGAAGGATTCCGCGGCTTCCGCGAGGCGGCGGATGGCGCGCACCTGGTTCTTCATGAAAAGGATGGCGATGCCCGCCAGCAGCAGGGCGGAACCGACGAGCCAAAGCACGAAGACGTAGAGCGTGGTGCTGAACAGCCGCTTGCGCGGCGCCTCGACCGAGAGCAGCCCCGTGCCGGTCTGCACGCGGATGACGATGGCCTGCGGGTCGCTGTGCCAGTCGGCGTCGAAGGTGAAGCTCATCCGCTCGCGCAGCGCGTGGTCCAGATCCTCCTCCAGCGGCAGGAAGGGCATCCAGGCGGGTCGGGCGGGCGGCGTGCCGAGCAGCTGCCCCGGCTCGAAGCCGAGCGAGAGGCCGAGGCGCCAATTGGCCTCGCGCAGGATCTGGCCTCGCATCGCCTCGGGCACCTGGTCCACCAGATTGGCCACGAAGGCGACATCGCCGGCGAGGCCGGCGGAGAGCCGGCGCGAGATGACGTCGAGATGCCCGCCATAGAAGAGCTGGAGCGCGACACCCTGCAGCACGACCAGCGGCAGCAGCATGATGAGCAGGGTGCGGGCCAGCAGGCCGCGCGGCAGCAGGCCGCCCAGGCCCCGCAGCAGCGACTTGTCCGGCCGCTTCGCGACGGGCCGCGCCAGGCCTTGGCTCACCGGGCCCTGGCCCATGGGTCCCTGGCCCAATGGCCGCTCGCTCATGGGCCCTTGGTTCATGGGCCCTTGGTTCATGGGCCCGGTCTCAGCACATAGCCCTTGTGCCGGATGGTGTGCAGGAAGCGCGGCTCGCGCGGGTCCACCTCGATCTTGCGGCGCAGGCGCGTCACCTGCACGTCCACGCTGCGCTCTCCCGCATCGGGCGTGCCGAGCGCCACCGCGATCTCCTCGCGCGAGAGCACCTCGCCCGCGCGGCGCGCGAGCGCGGTGAGCAGCGCGGCCTCGCCGCCCGTCAGGCGCTGGGTGCCGTCGGGGCCGCGCAGCTCGCAGCGCTCGGCGTCGAACCAGCGCTGGCCCAGCTGCATCGGGCCCTCGGGCAGGGCGGCGGGGGCGGCGCGGGGCGCCGCGCGGCGCAGGATGGTGCGGATCCGCAGCGCCAGCTCGCGCGGGTCGAAGGGCTTGGCCAGGTAGTCATCCGCGCCGTGCTCGAAGCCCGCCACGCGGTCATCGGGCGCGCCGCGCGCGGTCAGCATCAGGATGGGCGTCTCATGCCCCTCACGCCGCAGATGCTCGGCCAGTTGCAGCCCGGTCTCGCCCGGCATCATCACGTCGAGCACCAGCAGGTCGAAGGCCATCGCCTCGATCGCGGCGCGCGCCTCGGTCGCGTCCCCGGCGACGGCGACGCGGTGGCCCTGCTCGGTCAGGAAGCGCTGCAGCAACGCGCGCAGCCGCGCGTCATCATCCACCACCAGGATGTCGGCACTCGTCTCGGCCATGGATCAGCCTCCTCGGGTCTCGAAGCGCGGGGCGGGGTTGGGGGAGAAGGTGGGCGTGGTGCGGCCGGGCGCGGCGCTGCGCTCCAGTGCCTCGAACTGGGCGCGCGCCTCGGGGCCCATCAGGCCGCGCATCACCTGGCGGAAGCCTTCCACCGCCTGGGGCCCCGCCTCGCGATAGGCGCGCAGCACCCATTCGCGCTGCGCGTCGAACAGGCGGCGCTCCAGCGCGGCACCCTGCTCGGTCAGGCTCAGCAGGCGCTGGCGCTTGTCGGTGACGCCGGGCGCCTGATGGACATAGCCATCCTCGATCATCGGCTGCAGGACGCGGCCGAGCGACTGCTTCGTGATGTCCAGGATGGCGAGCAGCTCACCCACCTTGATGCCCGGCGCGCGGCCGACGAAGTGCAGCACGCGGTGATGCGCGCGGCCCATGCCGAGGGTGGCGAGGATGCGGTCCGCCCCGGCGGTGAAGTCCCGGTAGCCGAAATACAGCAGGTCCTGCGCCAGGCGCAGCTCCTCCTCGCGCAGGAAGAGCAGGCTGCGCGTGCCGCCCGGCGCACGGGAGGGCTCCGCCCGGGATGGCTCGAGGCGGGGCGTTTCGGGGCGGGCGAGTTCGGACTTCAGTGTTTCCGGCATGGCAGCCATGATTCCATTTTCGGTCAGGTTCATTGACACATTTTTTGCGGTCATTCTACATGGGCACGGGAAAACGACAGGATGATGCGCCCATTCCGCCCCCGGCGTTCCGTTCGGGTCTCTTACGGCGCCAAGGAGGAAAGACATGGCCCTGGTTCCCTTCGATGATCGCGACGGCGTGATCTGGTGGAATGGCGAATTCCGCCCCTGGCGCGATTCGAAGCTGCACGTCCTGTCCCATGGCCTCCATTATGCCTCCGCCGTCTTCGAGGGCGAGCGTTGCTACGGCGGCGAGATCTTCAAGCTGCGCGAGCACACGGAACGCCTGCTCCAGTCCGGCCGGATCCTCGGCTTCGAGATCCCTTATACCGCACAGCAGATTGATGATGCGTGCAACGAGACGATTCGTCGCAATGGCCTGACCAACGCCTATGTCCGCCCGATCGCCTGGCGCGGCGCCGAGGAGATGGGCGTGGCCGCGAAGGCGACCACCGTGCAGCTCGCCATCGCCGTCTGGGAGTGGGGCGCCTATTTCGGCGTGGAGCAGCGCATGAAGGGCGTGAACCTCGCCATGGCCAAGTGGCGCCGCCCGCATCCCGAGACCGCACCCACCGCCTCCAAGGCGGCCGGCCTCTACATGATCGGCACGATGAGCAAGGAGGCCGCCATGGATGAAGGCGCCGACGACGCCATGATGCTCGACTGGAAGGGCGACCTGGCCGAGGCCACCGGTGCCAACGCCTTCTTCGTGATGGATGGCGAGGTGCACACGCCCAAGCCCACCTGCTTCCTGGACGGCATCACCCGCCGCACCGTGATGGACCTGGCCCGCAAGCGCCAGATGAAGGTGGTGGAGCGCGTGATCCATCCGGACGAGCTGCCCAAGGCGAGCGAGGTCTTCCTGGCCGGCACCGCCGCCGAGGTGACGCCGGTGCGGCGCATCGGCACGCAGGACTTCACGCCCGGCGCCATCACCGAGACGCTGATGAAGGATTATGACGCGCTGGTGAATCGTCGCGGCTGAGCCGCGCGGGCGAATTGTAGCTGAGTCGCGCGGGCGAATGTTGGCGCGGCTCAGCCGGAGAATGGCGGACCAAGCCCCGGCGCGCTTGACGGGGCGCGCCACTCCGGGGGATTGAAGTTACATCCCCCGGAGCACGTGCTTGAACCCATTCGCCTTTCTCACCCGCTTCCTGGCCGGGCGTGCCGCTGAACGGGAGCGGGCGGTAAAGCGCATGGCCGCGCTGGCGGCGCGGCGCGACGGCGATGCCGCGCGCGACCGGCGCGACTGGGCCGAGGCCGCGGCCCATTACGAACGCTACCTCGCCCTCGCCCCCGATGACGCGGCGCTCTGGGTGCAGCTCGGCCATGCCCGCAAGGAAGCGGGTGACCTGCCGGCGGCCGAGCAGGCCTATCGCACCGCCCAGGAACGCCGGCCACGCGACCACGACATCGCGCTCCAGCTCGGCCATGCGCTCAAGCTGCAGGGCCGCCTGGAGGAGGCGGCGGCGGCCTATGCGCTCTCCGACCAGCTGGCGCCCGTCAACCACGCGGCGGAAGAACTCGCGGCCCTGGCCGGCGTGGAGATCCGCCCGCGGCCGGCCGGCGTCACGGCCCGCCAGATCTCGGAGCGCGAGCGCCTGGCGCTCGAACGCCTGCGCGAGGCCGAGCTCGATGTCGCGCGCGCGCCGGAAAATCCCGCCACCCACCGCGCCCTGTCCGAGGCGCTGCTCCAGGCCGGCCGGCGCAACGCCGCCATCGCCGCCGCGCGCGAGGCCTTCCGCCTGGAGCCCGAGCGGCGCAACTGGCAGGCGATCCGCCGCGTCGGCGGCGCCCCCCCGGATGAGGGAACGCCCGGCGGCCCCCAGCTGCATGACGTGACCGACCTGCTGACCATGGTGCGCGACACCGGCCGCGCCACCGGTATCCAGCGCGTCCAGCTCGGCCTGGCCGAGGGCATCCTGGCCGACCCGGTGGCGGCCGAGCAGGCCCGCTTCGTCTTCCTGGCCGAGCGCTTCGGCCCGCTCTGGACCCTGGCGCGCGAGGACATCGCGGCCATCATCGCCTATTGCCTGCACGAGCCGCATGACGCGCTCCGCGCCGAGGCGCTGGTGCATGGCGCGATGGACCGCGCGCGACCGACGCACCTGCCCTCGGCGCGCGTCTTCTTCATCATGGGCGCCTTCTGGTTCTGGGCGGGCGTGCCCTCGGCGCTGGCGCGGCTGCGCGCGGCGGGGCTGCGGATCGGCGTGCTGATCTACGACCTCATCCCCCTCAGCCATCCCGAACACACCAGCGAAGGCACGGTCGCCGCCTTCCGCCAGGGGCTGGAGGAGGGCGCCACCCTCTGGGACTTCGCGCTGACCATTTCGGAATTCACCGCGCGCGAGCTGGGGCGGCAACTCGCCGCCATCGAGGCGCCGAGCATCCCGATCCGCCCGGTGCCGCTGGCCCATCGCATCAGCCCGCCCGACAAGCCCGACGCGCTCGCCTTCCCCGAGGCGGTGCGCGACCTGCAGGGGCAGGACTACGTGCTCTGCGTCGGCACCATCGAATCCCGCAAGAACCACCTGGCGCTGTTCCAGGCCTGGCAGATCCTGCTGCGCGAGGGGCTGGACCCGCCGCCGCTGGTGCTGGTCGGCCGGCCCGGCTGGCGCGTGACGGACCTGATGGAGCAGCTGGAGGCGACGCGCTTCCTGGGCGGGCGCGTGCGCCTCGTGCATGGCGTGTCAGACCCCGAGCTGGAGGGGCTCTATCGTGGCTGCCTTTTCACCATCTTCCCCTCCTTCACCGAGGGCTGGGGCCTGCCGGTGGGCGAATCCCTGGCGCTGGGCAAGCTCTGCCTCGCCGCCCTCGAGGGCGCCACGCCGGAAGCGGCGGGCGGCTTCGCCGAGCCGATCGACGCCTATAGCCCGCGCGACATCGCTGCCCGGGTGCGACACTTCGTGACCGACCGCGCAGCGCTGGCCGCCGCCGAGGCGAAGCTGCGGGAGGGCTTCACGCCGCGCGGCTGGCCGGATGTGACGCGCCACTTCCTGGAGGAGCTTTCGGGCTGCCTGGCCGCGCCGCCCCCGCAGCGGGCGGCACCGGAACCGCCCCGCCTGGCCCCCGGCCAACGCCTCCTCTTCGCACCCGGCGCGGCGGTGGGGGACCTTCTCGTCCTCGGCGCGGGCTTCGAGCCGCCGGAGGCGCCCGGCGCCTGGCTCATCGGCACCTCGGGCACGCTGCATCTCGATTGCGCGGCGCCGCTGCGGCTCTGGTTCCGGCTGCGCGCCGCCCCCTGGGCCATGGAAAACCGCACCGGGATCGCGCTGGGCGACGGCCCGCTGCAATGGGCCGAGGTTGAGCCCGGGCAGGAGGCGATGCTGGCGCTGGACGTGCCGGCCGGCCCCGCCACGCTGCGCCTCGTCGTGGACGGGCCGACCCACCCGCCGCCGGACGGCGAACGCCGGCCGATCCGCGTGGCGCTGAGCGAGATCACCGCCGCCGCGCAGGAGACGGGGCGCCTCGTCCCCGGGCGCGCCGTGGTCTTTGGCGCCGCCGCCGCCACGCAGGACTGGCTTTCCCTGCTCGCCGAGGGCTGGAGCCAGACGGCCAATGGCCAGGGCGTGAGTGCCCTGGCGGCCGATCCGGCGCTGCGCCTCGCCCTGCCCCTCGAGGCGGCGGGCGAGGTCCGCGTGCTGCTCCACCTGCATGTCCGCGCCGGCGCGCATGGCCGGCTGCGCCATCCCGGCGGCCTGACCGACCTGCCGGAGGGCGGCGGCGCGCTGCTGCTGCCGCTGCAGATCCGGACGGATGCCGAGGGCATGGCCCGCATCGCGCTGAGCATGGAGGATCGCAGCGTGCCGCCGATCCGCATCGCCGCGCTGCAATGGGCCGCCGAGGGCGACATGGCCGCACGGCTGGCCATGATCGAATCCGTGATGCTGCCCGAGGGCGGCGCCGCGCACGCCCTCTCGCCCACGCGCCTGATGGCGCTGGAGGCGCGGCTGCGCGCCGAGACGACCGAGCCCGCCACCCCGCTGCCGGGCGGCGAGGCGGGGCGGGCGGCGCTGCGCCTCGTCACCTCGCGCAAGGGCTGAGCGCCCGATGCGCCTTATGCTGGACCTCCAGGGGGTGCAGGGGGCGGCGCGGCATGCGGGCCTGGGCCGCTACAGCCTGGAACTGGCGCGCGCCCTGGTGCGCGGGCGCGGCCAGCACGAGGTGCAGATCCTGCTCAATCTGCGCCTCGCGGATTCGGCGGCGCGGCTGGCGGCGGAATTCGCCCCGCTGCTTGGGCCGGAGGGGATCCGGCGCTGGACCGCGCCGCCGGGCTGCGCCGCGGGGCAGCATCCCCAGGCGTCGCTGCGCCGCCTCGCCGAGCATCTGCGCGCCGAGGCGGTGAGCGCCGCCGCCCCGGACCTGCTGCATCTCGGCTCGGTCTTCGAGGGGCTGCGGCACGATGTCGTCACCACCTGGCCGGCGGAGCTGGAGCGGCCGCGCATCGCCGCGACCGTGCATGACCTGATCCCGATGACGCTGCGCGAGATGTATCTCGACGGGCATTGGCGCGAGGCCGGCCTCGTGCCCTGGTATGCGCGGTGCCTGGACGAACTCGCCGCCTGCGCGCCGCTGCTCGCCAATTCCGAAGCGACGCGCGCCGAGGTGCTGCGCCATCTGTCCCTGCCGCCGGAGCGCGTGGTGGTGGTGGGCGGCGGCGCCTCGCCCGGCTTCGCGCCCCCGCCGCCCGACCCGGTTGCGCGTGAGGCGCTGCTGCGGCGCTACGACCTGGCCGAGGGCTACCTGCTCTACCTGGGGGCCGGGGATTTCCGGAAGAACGAAGGGCTGCTGCTGCGCGCCTATGCCGCGCTGCCCGAGGGGCTGCGGGCCCGCCACCGCCTGGCGATCGGGCATGTGAACCCGCCGCACCTGCGCGAGATGGCGCGCGGCGCCGGCGTGGCCGAGGGCGAAATGGTGTGCCTGCCCTTCATCCCGGACCGCGACCTGCCCGGCCTCTATGCGGCGGCGGGCCTCTTCGTCATGCCCTCGCTGGCCGAGGGCTTCGGCCTGCCGTTGCTGGAGGCGATGGCCTGCGGCGCGCCCTGCATCGCGAGCAACCGTTCCGCCCTGCCCGAGGTGCTGGCCCGCAGCGACGCGCTGTTCGACCCGGAGGATGCCGAGGGGCTGACCCGCCTGATGCAGCGCCTGCTGGAAGCGCCCGAGCTGCGCGCCGACCTCGCTGCCTATGGCCCGCGCCGCGCGCGCGATTTCAGCTGGGACCGCGTAGCGGCGGAGGCCTGGGCCGCCTTCGAGCGCGCCCGCCCCGTGGCGCCGAAGGGCCGGTTGGGGCGCAAGAAGAGCCTCGCGGTCATCTCCCCCCTGCCGCCGACGCCGAGCGGCATCGCCGACTACACGGCGGAACTCGCCCCCGCGCTGGCCGCGCATTACGCGGTGACGGTGGTCAGCGCGGTCCGGCCGGAAGGGCCGCTCACCGGGCGCCTGCCCTGGATGAGCGAGGATGATTTCGCCGAACAGGGCGGCCGCTTCGACCGCGTGCTCTATCACATCGGCAACAACCCGATGCACACGCGCATCCTGCAGGATCTGCTGCCGCGCATCCCGGGTGTGGTCACGCTGCACGAGGCCGCGATCACCGACCTGCGCAACTGGCTCGACCGCCGCGCCGATGCGGCCGAGCCGCGGACGACGCGCGTGGTGCGCGAAGAGGGCTACCCCGCGCTCTTCGCCCCCTACGAGCTGGCCGGCAGCGCAGGGCCGATGGCCGAGGCGCTCGCCCTCGTGCTGCATTCCGGCCATGCGCGCTGGCTCCTCGAGATGCAATACGGCAATGCCGCCCTCGCGCACGCCCATGTCCTGCCGCTGATGCGCCAGCCCGTGTTGCTGCCCTCGCGCGAGGCGGCGCGGGCCTCGCTCGGCGTCGCGGAGGAGGAGCTGATCGTCGCCTCCTTCGGCATCGTCACGCCGCAGAAGCTGCCCGAACGCCTGCTCGCCGGCTTCGCCGCCCTGGCCCGTTCCGTGCCCGCCGCGCGCCTGGTCTTCGTGGGCGAGGCGCAGGATGGCAGCACGGCCCTCATGGCCGCGGCCGAGCGCCAGGGCCTGGCCGGGCGCGTCAGCGTGGCGGGGCGGGTGCCGCCCGGCATCTACCAGGCCTGGCTCGCCGCCTGCGACCTCGCGGTGCAATTGCGGCGCGGCAGCCGGGGCGAGACCTCCGCCGCCGCCAAGGATGTGCTGATGGCCGGCCGGCCGCTGATCTCCAACCGGCATGGCGCGATGGCGGAGATGGAAGCCTCCGGCTGCCGCCTGATCGGTGAGCCGGCCGAGACCGCCGAACTCGCCGCCGCCCTGCTCGAGATCGGCCGCGACGCGGCGCTGCGCAGCCAGATGGGCGAAGCCGCCCGGCGCTGGGCGCTGCGGGAGCTGAACCCGGACCGCGTCGCCGCCGCCTACGCCGCCGTGCTGGAGCACGCCTATGTCCACGGACCGCAGGCCGGGCTCGCGCATCTGCTCGCCATCAGCCGCGACCTGCCGCTCTCCGCGCGGGATGCGGCCGCGGCGGGGCTGTCCCTGGCCACCACTTTCCCCGGGGTGCGCCAGCCGCGCCTCTGGCTCGACACCGGCCTCGCCGGCCTGGAGGAGGGCACGCTGACCATGCTGCGCGAGGGCCTGGGCGCGATGCGGCCCGAACCTTGCGCGCAGGCCGGCCAGGGCTGGGTCACCGCGCATGGCTGGGCCTGGGAGAGGCTAGACCTGCCGGACCAGCCGCCGCCGGAGGGGCCCGCCATCATGGCCCCGGGCGATGCGCTGGTGGCCCCGCCCGGCCTCGCGCGCGACCTCGCGGCGGCGCAGGGCGTACGCGTGCTGGACGGGCTTCACCCCGGCCTGCAGCGCGGCGAGGGCCCGGCCCAGCGCATGCTGGTGGAGCGGCTGCTCGGCGCCTAGACCACGCCGCGTTCACGCAGCATGGTCTGGCCTTGGCTGAGAGGATGATTCAGCGTTTCGGCGATGCCGCCTCAACGCATCATGCTCCCGGGCGCCGGGCTATGGCAGGACGGTGATCCGACCCGCCGCCTGCCGCGCGAAGAAGGCCGGGCGGTACATGTCCGCGACCTCGGCGCCCGGCAGCTCGAACCGCCCCGCCGTCACCGCCCGCAGCCGCACCGCGAGGCGGAACTCCCGCAGCTCGGGCGAGAAGGTGAAGGCGGCCACGACCCGGTCATCGAGGGCGGGCTGCGCATCGGCCTCGGGCAATTCGCCCAGGCCGGGCAGGCCGGGCACGGGGCCCGGGCCGAGCCGGGCCTCGACCTCCCAGCCCGCGGGCAGGCCCTGGCTGATCATCGACATGTGGTTCTGGCTGGACTCCGCCCGGCCCTCGATCACCATGATGAAGGAGGTGCCAGAGCGCAGCTGGTCGAGGTTCAGCGCCATGCCCTCCAGGTTGAGGAAGCGGCGGCGGATCTGCATGGCGTTGCGCCCGGCGGGCAAGGCCTCGGCCGGGATGCCGCTGACCGTGAGGCTGACCGGCAGGGGCGCATCACCGAGGTTGCGCAGCGTGCCGCCCGCCGTCGCGTTCACGACGCGGCCAGGCGCCGCCGTGCCGTCCAGGCTGGCCCGCACCGGGCGGCCATCGCGGCCCAGCGTGGCGGCGGCAAGCACCGCCCAGGCCTGCTCCTGCGTCGAGGCCAACGCGGGCGTCAGCTCCGGCCCCGGCAGGCGGCCCAGCGCCGCGCTGAGCATCGCGGCCGGCATCCGGCCCTCCTGCGCGAGGACGAGGATCGCCATCGCATCCCGCGCGCCGCTGCCATAGTCGTAGATCCAGTCGCGCCGTGCGGGCGCGGCGAGCGCGGCGGTGAAGGCACGCGTCGCGCGCTCCGTGTCGCCCGCGCGGGCGAAGGCGGCGCCGAGCTGCGCGCGGGCCAGCGGCGTGGGCAGCCGGTCCAGGTTCTCCATCAGCCGGCGCGCCGCGCCGAGCCGGTGCCGCCCGGCCAGCGAGAGCGCGCTGAGCCGTGCCGCCTGCGCCGCGTATTCGGCGGGCTCGGTCGGGTTGGTTTCCTCGAGCCGCTCGGAGAGGCTGACCAGCGCCGCCTCCAGCGCGGCATCCGCGACGGCGGCGCCGGCCGCCTTGGCGCGCAGCAGCGCCTCCACCGCATAGCCGGAGGTCCAGTATTCCGGCTCGCCCTGGGCGGACCAGAGGCCGAAGCTGCCATCGAAGCGCTGCCGCGCCAGCACGCCATCCACCGCGCGCTGCAACCGCGCCGCCTGCGCGGGCGTGCTCGCCTCGGTGATCGCGGCGGCGAGGCCGATCGCCTGCGAGGAAAGCTGCTCCAGGCAGGCGAGCGGGAAGGCCTCCAGCGCGCGCAGCATGCCCTCGGCGTCGTAGCGGACCGGCGTGCCGAGCCGTGCCGTGGCGCGCCAGCCGGGCAGGAAGCGCGCGGCATCGGGCGCGAGCCGCACCTCCTGCCCCGGCGCGATCTCGATCAGGCTCGCCACCGCCAGCGGCGCGCGGGAGGAGCGCACCTCGATGCGGGCCTCGCGCGTCGTGGTGAAGCCCTCGGGCCCGGCGATGGCCAGGCGCAGCACGCCCTCGCCCGGGCCGTTCGCACGCAGCGTGGCCGTGGGCTGCGCGCGCGCGCCGGTGGCGAGGCGCGCGGCGAGGCGCTCCGGGCCGGCCAGGGCGATGGCGCCCTCGGCCGTCAGCGTGGCGCTGACCTCGCCGGCCGGGAGTTCGAGATTGTGCAGCAGGACCGCAATGCTCGCCTCGTCGCCCGGGGCGAGGAAGCGCGGCAGGATCGCCTCGGCCAGCACGGCGTCGCGCACCAGCAGCGTGCGCGCGGCGGAACCGACGCGCGCACCGTCCCAGGCGACCGCCATCAGGCGAAGCTCGCCCGCGAAATCCGGGATCTCGAGCGGGATCTCCGCGCGGCCCTGGGCATCGGTGGTCACCACGCCGCTGAACAGCACAACGTTGCGCTGCGGGATGCGCAGCGCGGCGAGGTCGCCCAGCTCGTCGCCGCCCTGGCGCAGCACGGCGAGCGTGCCGTCACCGGGGCGGATCAGCCGGCCGTAGTCGTCGCGGATGTCGGTGCCGAGCGTGCGCCGGCCCGCGTAATGCGCGAGCGGATCGGGCGTCGCGAAGCGCGTCAGGCGCAGGATGCCCTCATCCACCGCGGCGAGCGTGAGATGCACCGGCCCCTGCCCGCCGGTGACGCTCACCGGGATGGTGACGCGGCGCTGCGGGCGCACGCGCTCCTCGCCGCCGATCGCGACCTCGAGGCGGCGCGCGGCGGGGTCGATCTGCAGCCATGTCAGGCCAAGGGCGCGGCCGGGCGCCTGCGCCGCCTCACCCTGGCGGAACACCGTCACGGCGGCATAGGCGCCGGCACCCCAGGCGGGGTCGGCCTCCAGCGTCACCTCGGCGCCGGCGGCCGGCACCTCGATCTCGCGCAGCGCGACCAGACGGTCGGTCAGGATGGCGAGGCTCGCGCGGCCGGCGAAGGGCGCCGTGACGCGCAACGTGATCGGCTGGCCCGGCGCATAGGCGCGACGGTCGGCCGCCACATCCACCTTGTCCGGCACCTCGGCCGATTCCGAGGCGGTCCAGCCGGAGCGGAAGCGCACGGAGGCGAGCGCCATGCCGCCGGCCTCCTGCGCCTCCAGCCGGTAGCGGCCGAAGGGCAGGCTGCGGGCGAAGCGGCCCGGCGCGGTCGCCGTGACGGCGAGGCTCGCCGTGTCCACGGGCTCATCGGTCCAGACCGTCTCGTAGCGCGCCTGGCCGGAGCGCAGGACGATGCGCCAATCCGGTCGCTCGCGCACGAGGCGCAGGTTGAGCTGCCCGGCCTGCGGCTGGCCGGCCGGGTTCACGATGACGAAGTCGAAGGCGGCCTCGCTGTTCGCATCCACCGATTGCGGGCCGCGGATGCCGACGAGGCGCGGCGCGCCGGCCACGGCCAGCGGCAGTTGCGCGCTGCTGGCGCGGCCGCCCGGCTCCTCCACCTGCAAGGTCAGTTCCGCGCGCAGCGGGCGCGTGGTGTCGGGCGCGCGTTCCAGGTTCAGCGTCAGGGTGGCGCGGCCCTGGGCATCCGTCTCGGGCAGTTCGGCCGAGAGCATGTCGGGCGCGAAGACCTCGTCCTCCAGCCCGAAGAGGAAGCCCTGCAGGGCCGGGAAGGGGCTGCGCTCGGTGATCAGGCGGTATTGCGCGTTGCCGGTGAGGCCCGAGCCCGGCGCGCCATAGAGGAAGCGCGCGGTCACCGGGATCTCGAGCGGTTGGCCGGGTGTCAGCGGCCCGGGCGCGGGCCCGACCTCGACGGCGAGGCGCTCGGGCACGAAGGCCTCCACGCGCAGCGTCACCTCGCCCACGGACGGCGCGTTCGGGTCGGTCAGCGCTTCGATCTTCCAGGCGCCGGCCGGGGCGGCGGCGGGCAGCGTCACGGGCCAATGCCCGCCATCGCGCAGCACCGTCTCGGCGGCGACCTGCCCGTTCGGGCGGCGCAGGCGCAGGCGCACCGGCAGGTTCGCCGGCTGCCCCGCCACATCGCGCAGCAGCATCATGGCCTGCACCGTCTCGCCCGGCCGGTAGATGCCGCGATCGAGCCAGAGGAAGGCATCGAGCGGGCCGGGATACGGGCGCCCGGCGACACCGCGATCGGAGAGGTCGAAGGCCGCGGCCTCGAGGTCGAGCGCGACCAGGTCATCCGCCGTGCTGGCATGGAGTGCGACGGGCGCCATCGGCCCCTCGCCCCGCAGCAGGGCGGCGGCGAAGCGGACCAGTCCGTCGGCGCCGGCCTCCGCCTCGGCCAGGATTTCGTTGTTGCGGGCCATCAGGGCCACGCGGGTGCCGGCGGCCGGCCGCGCATCGCCCAGGTGGCGCGCCTGCACGGCGAGCCCGCCCGCGCCCCGCCAGGCGGTGAGGCCGAGATCGGTGACGATCAGGGGCTGCGCCGTGGCGAGGCTCGACGCGTTGTTCGTGCCGTCATCGGGCAGCGCCACCATGATGTAGAGGCCGGGCCCCGCGCTCCGCACCGCATCGGGCACCGGAATGGCGAGGCGCTGCAGGCTGTTGGCCGGATGGCGCGGCACCTCCACCTGGCCCTGCCAGACGACGCGGCCCCAGCTTTCCTGGAGATCCTGCGCCATCCAGGAATCCAGCTGGTCACCCAGGCGCCAGTCGCGCGTGAGGGGGACGAGGTTGCGCTCGGCCACGCGGATGATGCGCAGCTGCACGGCCGAGACGTTCATGAGCGCGAGCGGCACGCGCGCCTGCTGCCCGCGCGGCAGCAGGAAGGCGCGGCTGTCGAAGGCCATGCGGGGCGCGCGGTCGGGCATGGCGATGTTGAGCGCGGTGTCGCGGTTCAGGCGCAGCCCATCCTCGCCCGGCAGGCCGGCGCGCAGCAGCAGCCGCGTGGTGCGGCCATGCGGCAGGCCGACGGCGCAGAGCGAATCGCCATCGCGCGTGATGGCGAGGCCGGGGATGGCGGGCTCGGCGCGGATCCAGTCCTGCGGCTGCCAGTCCTGGCGGCGCGCGGGCGGCAGCGTGAAGCTGAGGCAGGCGCGCGGCGGCTCGGCCTCGCTTTCCGTGTTCACGCGCGCGACGAGCAGGCCGGCGGCGCGGCGGGCCTGGGTGAGCGCCTCGGCGTAGCGCGCCTCGTTCGGGGCGCGCTGCAGCACGGCCTCCAGGGCGGCGATCTGCTGGGCCGGGCGGTCCATGCGGCCCAGCGCCTCGGCGATCAGCAGCAGCGAGGGAATCTCCGGCGTGCCGGCCGGCACCATCATGAAGTTCTGCCAGGCGGCCTGCACAGCGCGCGCCGGCTCGGGCGGGGCGCGCCGCAGCTGCGCGCGGGCCAGCGCCAGCCACTGCGCGGGCGTCATCTCGCCCATGCCGGCGCGTTCCTCCCAGGCCTGGGCGGCATTGGGCCAATTGTTCGCGCGCTCGGCCGTGGCGGCGCGTTGCTCGGCCGCCTGGCGCTGCTGCGGCGTGCCGCCGGCCGGGAAGCGGCGCTCGAGCTGCTCGCGATACTGGCCGGAATCTCGGGAGAGGCCAGGAAGGTCGAAGGCCTGCGCCGGAATTGTGAAGAACAGGGCAAGCACAACCAGCCAGCGAAACATGCGACGCCTTCCTTTCCTCAATACCGGCATCATGCACATTTTGTGCTGAACTCCCAGAAGAACCCGGGGTGACGAAGGGTAACCTTTCCGCCTTGTCACTCGGCTTTTCAGGACGGTGCTGTTGAATCGCATGAACCCCGCGGCCCGCCGCGCGGGAATGGATGATCTCGCCCCGACCGGAGCCCCGCCCCGCATGCTGTCCCGCCTGTTTCCGTTCCTCCTCGCGCTGCTGCTGCCGCTGGCCGCCGCCGCGCAGCCGGCCGTCCCGGTCACGACGGAGGCGGCGCGCATCGGGCCCCTGCCGGTCGAGATCCTGGCCAATGGCACGGTCGTGTCGGAGAGCGTGGTCACCATCCGCACGCGGGTGGACGGGCAGATCACGCAGGTGCACGTGACGGAGGGGCAGCTGGTGCGGCGCGGCCAGGTGCTGTTCACGCTCGACTCGCGGCTGAACCAGGCGATCCTGGCGCAGCAGGAGGCGCAGCTCGCCGCCAACCGGGCGCAGATCGTCCGCTTCCAGGCCGATGCGGTGCGCTACCAGTCGCTGCGCGGCGAGGGCTTCGCGGCGCAGCAGCGCTTCGAGCAGGCGACGGCCGAGGCCGCGGCCGCCGTCGCCAACGCGCGCGCGACCGAGGCGCTGATCCAGCAGACCCGGCTCAACATCGAATTCGCCACCATCACCGCCGAGACGGAGGGCAAGCTCGGCGTGCTGCCGCTGCGCGTGGGCAATGTCGTCCGCCAGGCGGAGAACGTGCCGATGGCGACCATCACGCAGATGGACCCCATCCTGGTGCAGTTCAGCGTGCCGGAGCGCTGGCTGCCGCAGATCCGCGCCGCGCTGAACGCGGGCGAGGTGCCGGTGCAGGCGCTGGGCGATGGCGAGACCGGCCAGCCCGCCGAAGGCGCGCTGGTCTTCGTGGACAGCGCGGTGGATGTCGCGACCGGCACCATCCAGCTGCGCGCCCGCTTCGACAATCCGGGCGGCACGCTCTGGCCCGGGCAATATGTGCGCGTGACCGTGGTGCCCAGCGTGGAACAGGACGCCATCTCCATCCCCTCGGCGGCGGTGCAGACCGGCCAGCAGGGCCGCTACATCTTCGTGCTGGCGCCCGACGGCACGGCGCGGCGGCGCGCCGTGCAGCTGGTGCGGACCCTGCGGGACCGCGCCGTGGTGCGCGGCGAGATCGCGGCGGGCGACAAGATCATCGTGGACGGCGCGCAGCGCGTGACCGAGGGCGCGCGCGCCGTCGAGCGGAACGCGCCGCCCGCGGCACCGGCGCCGCAGCGCGTCTCCTCCGCGAACTGAAGGCGCCGCCATGCACATCTCGGAGCTCTGCATCCGGCGCCCGGTGATGACGCTGCTGCTGACCATGGCGGCCGTCTTCGCCGGCGCCATCGCCTATACGCGCCTGCCGGTCGCCGCCGTGCCGCGCGTGGACTTCCCCGTCATCTCCGTCTTCGCGAACTTCCCTGGCGCCAGCCCGGAGACCATGGCGACCTCGGTGGCACTCCCGCTCGAGCGCGAGTTCAGCACCATCGCGGGGCTGGAGAGCATGAGCTCCAACTCCGGGCAGGACACGCTGAACCTCACCCTGCAATTCCAGCTCGGCCGCAACATCGACAGCGCGGCGCAGGACGTGCAGGCCGCGCTGACCCGCGCGCAGCGACGCCTGCCGATCGAGATGACGGTGCCGCCCAGCTACCGGAAAGTGAACCCGGCCGATGCGCCGGTCCTGCTGCTGACGCTCTCGGGCGGCGACGTGCCGCTCTATCGCCTGCAGGACGTGGCGAGCACCATCATCGCCCCCGCGCTGTCCCGCGTGCAGGGTGTCGCGCAGGTGGTGACCTATGGCGAGCAGCTCTACTCGGTGCGCGTCCGCCTCGACCCCGACCGGATCGCGGCGATGGGCCTCGCCTTCGACACGGTCCAGCAATCCATCCAGCAGGCCAATTCCAACGCGCCGGTCGGGCTGCTGAGCGGCGCGCGGCAGCAGCTCACGCTGCGCGCCACCGAACAGCCGCAGAATGCCGAGCAGTTCGGCCAGCTCGTCGTCGCCGGCCGCGCCAATGCGCCGGTCCGCCTGAACGAGATCGCGGAGGTGGCGGATGGCGTGCAGAACGAGCGCGTGGCGAGCTGGCGCGACGGAAGCCGCGCCCTGGTGCTCGCCGTTCAGCGCCAGCCCGATGCGAATACGGTGGATGTGGTGGATGGCGTGCTGCGCAGCGTGGAGGCGCTGCAATCGGCCCTGCCGCCCGGCGCGCGCCTCGGCGTCATGCTCGACCGCAGCCGCTCGATCCGCGACGCGGTGCATGACGTGCAGGAATCGCTGCTGATCGCGATCGGCCTCGTCGTCCTGGTCTGCTTCCTCTTCCTGCGCCGGCTGAGCGCGACGCTGATTCCCTCCATCGCCGTGCCCATCAGCCTCTGCATCACCTTCGGCCTCATGTATGTGCTGGGCTACGGCATCGACAACGTGACGCTGCTCGGCCTCACCATCGCGGTGGGGCTGGTCGTGGATGACGCGATCGTCGTGCTGGAAGCGATCGTCCGCCACATCGAGGAGGGGATGCATCCCGTCGCCGCCGCGATCCGCGGCGCCAAGGAGGTGGGCTTCACCGTTCTCTCCATCACGCTCTCGCTGATCGCGGTCTTCCTGCCCATCCTGCTGATGGGCGGCGTGGTGGGCCGCGTGTTCAACGCCTTCGCCGCCACCGTCAGCCTCGCCGTCATCGCCTCGCTCGTCGTCTCGCTGACGCTGACGCCGCTCATGGCCAGCCGCATGAAGGGCCAGCACAAGGCGCCGGGCCTGCTCGACCGCATGCTGGAACGCGGCTTCGTCGCCATCGAGAAGGGCTACGCCTTCCTGCTCGACCTCGCGCTGCGCTTCCGCCTGATCATCTGGGCGCTGTTCCTGGCCTCGCTGGTCGGCGCCGCCTGGATGGCGGTGAAGCTGCCCAAGGGCTTCTTCCCGGTCGAGGACACCGGCCTCGTCATCGTCAACACCGAAGGGCCGCGTGGCGCCTCGATCGAGGCGATGGCCGAGAAGCAGCAGCGCATCGCGCAGATCTTCACCGCCTCGCCCTACGTGAACAGCGTGGTGGCGACGGTGGGCGCGGTGGGCGGTTCGGCCTCGATCAACCAGGGGCGGCTCTTCGTCGAGCTGAAGCCGCGCAACCAGCGCCCGGACATCACGACCATCCTGCAGGATCTGCGGCGCCAGGCCTCGGGCGTGCCGGGCATGCGCGTCTTCCTGCAGCCCATCCAGAACATCAATTTCGGCGCACGGCAGACCCGCACCCTCTACATCTACACCATGCAGGGGCTGCGCCTGGACGAGCTCTATGACTGGGCGCCGCGGCTGGAAGCGCGGCTCGCCCGCCTGCCGCAGCTGCAGGACGTGAACACCGACCTGCAGCTCGACAGCCCCGTGGTCATGGTGAATGTGGACCGCGACCGCGCGACGGCGCTCGGCGTCTCCATCGAGCAGGTGCGCCAGGCGCTGTATTCGGCCTTCGGCTCACGCCAGATCAGCACGATCTACGGCCAGGCCAATGCCTATCCCGTCATCCTGGAGGCCCTGCCCGAGGACCAGCGCGACGAGACGGGCCTCGCCAAGCTCTACCTGCGATCCGTGACGGGGCGCCTCGTCCCGCTCTCCGCCGTCGCCAGCATCGAGCGCCGCTCGGGGCCGCTCACCGTCGGCCACCAGGGGCAGCTGCCCGCCGTCACCATCGGCTTCAACACACCCCCGGGAGTGGCGCTGGGCGATGCGGTGAACGCGATCCGCGCGGTGGAGCGCGAGATGGGGCTGCCGCCCACCATCGTCTCCGGCTTCTCAGGCTCGGCGCAGGTCTTCCAGCAGGCGCTGGCCGGCCAGGGTGCCTTGGTGCTGGCCGCCGTGCTGATCATGTATGTGGTGCTGGGCGTGCTCTATGAGAGCTTCATCCATCCGCTGACCATCCTCTCGGGCCTGCCGGCCGCCGCACTCGGCGCCTTCGCCACGCTTTGGCTCTCCGGCCTCGATCTCTCGGTGATCGCGGTGATCGGCGTGCTGCTGCTGATCGGGCTGGTGAAGAAGAACGCGATCATGGTGGTGGATGTGGCGCTGCAGCGGCAGCGCGCGGGCGAAGCGCCGGCGGATGCGGTGCGCCACGCGAGCCTGCTGCGCTTCCGCCCGATCCTGATGACGACGCTGGCCGCGGCGGCCGGCGCCGTGCCCATCGCGGCCGGCTGGGGTGCCGCGGCGGAGCTGCGCCAGCCGCTCGGCCTTGCCGTCATTGGCGGGCTCGTCGTCAGCCAGGCGCTCACGCTCTTCGTGACGCCCGTGCTGTATTTGGGCTTTGACGGGCTGGCGCGGCGCTTCAGCCGCGGGCGCGGCAAGGCGGAGGGGCCGAGCCCGGCGCCGGCCGAATGAGGCCCTGTGACTTTGCCGCGATCTTGCTAGGCTGCCGGTCGGAATTCTCGTCGGAGACACGCATGCTGACCGTCACTCGCCCGGGGGCCGGGCGCCTTCTGCTCCTCACGGTCACGCTGCTGGCCGGCGCCGCCGAGGCGCAGACCCCGCCGCGGCAGAACCAGGGCCAGGCGGTGGACCAGATCTATCGCGAGCTGATGGGCCAGAGCCCCAATGCGCCCGGCACCCTGCCGCCGCCCGCGCTGAACGCCACTCCCAGCCAGGATGCCCGGCGCGAGGCGGAGATCTTCCGTGAGGAAACCGGCCGCAGCCAGAGCGCGCCGAGCCGCGCGACGCCGCCCCCGGCCTCGGGCAGCGTGGCGCAGGATGCGCGGCGCGAGGAGCAGATCCTGCGCGAGTTGAGCAATCCCGCGCTGGTGCCGCGCTGACCGCTCCAGAGGCGTGCCGCCCCGGTCCCGGCCACATCGCCCGGACCGATGGCGGCAAGCGGCAGGGACGATTTCCGCGCACCCCGCATCCGCGCCTAGACTGCCCCCCGAAGGCCAGGCTTGCGGGCCTTCCGGCTGCGGGGTGACTGGCCGCCCACGCCGCCGCCAGGGAACCCGCCAGGATCGAGGACCTCCGCCATGTCCCCTTCCCGCGCCACGCTGCTTGCGGCCCTCGGGCTCGCTCTCGCACAGCCGGCCCTGGCGCAGCAGGGGCCCATCGCCACGCCCTGCGCCGGCAACATCACCATCGGACCGCAACTGGTCCGTCAGCAGGTGGCGCCCGATGGCTCCTCGGCCTGGGCGGTGCTGCTGGGCAATGCGCGCACCCACTCCATCGCCGTCGTCGTCACCGCCTCGGGTTTTCCGCCCAACCTGCGCACGCCCTCGCCCGAGCGCCGGATGATCGTGACCGCGGGCACCAGCAACGTGCCGCTTCTGATGGTGGAGGCGGCGGCCGGCGTCACCGCCATGCCGGGCAACATCTCCCTGGTGCTGGACCAGCAAGCCGCGTCCGGCGGGCCGGTGATCCGCGTCAGCAACTGCTCGCGCTGGTAGCCCGCCGCGCGCTCAGCGCTTGCCGCTGACCTCCGCCCCCGCATCGCGCGGCAGCCGCGCGAAGAGCGGCGTGGCGGAGAGCACGACCAGCCCGGCGATCAGGAAGGCGGCCGTGAAATCGCCCGGCAGCAGCGCCTCGTGCCCCGCCATGTGGCGGCTCACTTCGAGCGAGCTGGTGGCGAGCACCACGCCCAGGGCCGGCGGCAATTGCTGCGCCGTGCCGTAGAAGCTGGTGCCCGCGCTCAGCTTCTCACGCGGGAGGTCGGCGAAGGCCAGCGTGTTCAGCGCGGTGAATTGCAGCGAGCGGAACAGCCCGCCCAGCGCCAGCACCACGAACATGGCCGCGATGGGCCAGGCGGGCGTGAAGGCGGCGCCGATCGCCACGCCCAAGGCGGCCAGCACGCCATTGCCCATCAGCACGGTGCGGAAGCCGAAGCGGCGCAGGATGGGGCGCGTCAGCGGCTTCATGGCGAAGGCGCCGATGGCGGTGGCGAAGGCGACGAAGCCCGCCTCCGTCGCGCCCCAGCCGAAGCCCACCTGCAGCAGCATGGGCACGAGGAAGGGCACGCCCCCGGCACCCATGCGGAACAGGCTGCCGGAGAGTGCCGCGTGGCGGAAGCTCGGATGGCGCAGCAGCGTGAGGTCGAGCGCCGGCGCCTCGGCGCGCCGGCAATGCCGCAGCGCGAGCCAGCCCAGCACCGCGCCCAGCAGGAGCAGCACGCCCGGCCAGTGATCCGGCAGCACGCCGCGCCCCACCGTCTCGATCCCGGCCATCAGAGTGGCCAGCGCGCCGCCGACGAGGGCGAGCCCCCGCAGATCGGGCGGGCCTGGGTTGGCGGGCGGCAGCGGCGTGATCTTCCAGGCCACCATGACCAGCCCGAAGGCGGCGACCGGCAGGTTGATCCAGAAGACGCTGCGCCAGCCGAAGAGGTCGGTCAGGATGCCGCCGAGCGGCGGCCCGAGGATGGGCCCCAGCATGGCCGGCATGGTCAGCCAGGTCATCGCCGTCAGCATCTCGTCCTTGCGGATGCCGCTGAGCAGGAGCAGGCGGCCGACCGGCACCATCATCGCGCCCGCCATGCCCTGCATCACCCGCGCCGCCACCAGCTCGCCCAGGCTGTTGGACAGGCCGCAGGCGGCGGAGGACAGGCCGAAGAGCGCGATGGCGATGAGGAAGACGCGCTTCGCCCCGAAGCGGTCCGCCACATAGCCGGAGACGGGGATGAAGACCGTCAGCGCCACAAGGTAGGAGGTGATGGCGACCCCCAGCCGCGCCGGGTCCTCGTTCAGCTCCCGCGCCATCGAGGGCAGGGCGGTCACCACCGCCGCGCTGTCCAGGTTCTGCATGAACAGCGCGGAGGCGACGATCACGGCGGTCACGCGCGCATCGGCCATTCCCACAGGGTAGAGGTTTATGCGCCCAAGTCACCCGTCGCGGGGTTCCCCAACCGATGAATTCGCGGCAAGAGCCGCTGCTCAGACCAGGAAGACCCGCGATGCTGCTCCTCACCCCCGGCCCCGTGCAGACCCATCCCTCGGTGCGCGCCGCCATGGCCGAGGACATCGCCCCCTGGGATGCCGCCTTCCGCCCCTTCTACACCCGCCTGCGCGAGCGCATCCGCGCCATCGCCGGCGGCGTGGAGGGCGAGCATGTGACGCTGCCGCTGCAAGGCGCGGGGCACATGATCCTCGAAGCGGCGATCCGCACCTATGTCGCGCCTGGCGGCGCCATCCTGATCCCGATGAACGGCGAATACGCGGTGCGCATGGCGCGCCTCGCGCGCGAGGCGGGGCGTGAGGTGGTGGAGCTGCACGCCCCCGACACGCGCGGCATCACGCCCGGCGAAGTGGCGGCGGCCCTCGCCGCCCACCCGGAATGCGGCCATCTCGGCATGGTGCAGAGCGAGACGGGCAGCGGCATCGTGAACGACCCGGCCGCAATCGGCGCCGTGGTGCGCGCGGCCGGGCGGCGGATGATCCTGGACGCCGTCTCCGCCTTCGGCGCCCTGCCGCTCGACCTCGCGGCGCAGCCTGAGATGGACGCGGTGGTCTTCACCTCCAACAAGTGCCTGGAGGGGCTGCCCGGCTTCGGCTTCGCCGTCGCGCGGGTGGACCGGACGGAGCAATGCGCGGGGAATGCGCGCTCCTGGAGCCTCGACCTCTCGGATGTGCTCGCGAACAGCCGGCAGAACGGCATGGGCAGCCTGCGCTTCACCGGGCCCGTGCAGACGCTGCGCGCGCTCGACGTGGCACTGGACCGCTTCGACGCCGAGGGCGGCCGCGCCGTGCGCCTCGCGCGGTACCAGGCCAATGCGGCCGCCCTGCATCGCGGCCTCAAGGCGCTGGGCCTCAAGCCCTATCTGGAGGAAGCCGATCAGGGGCCGATCGTCGTCACCGTGCACCAGCCGGCCGGCCTCGTGCTGGCCGACTTCGTGGCCGCCCTGAAGCGCCAGGGTGTCACGATCAGCAGCTATTTCACCACCGAGGCGCCGAGCTTCCGCATCGGCGCCATCGGCGATATCGGCTTGCCGGAGATCGCGCAGGTGCTGCGCGCGGTCGAGGCCGCGTTGGCGGAACTCGGGCTGCGCCAGGCGGCCTGATTCCCTGGTTCCAGCCGGCGGGCGCATGCTCTGGATCGCGATCGGAGGCTGATTCACGCCTTTGGTGTTTCCACCAAAGGCGATCAGGCTCTAAGAACGGCGCCGTCATGAAACGCTTCTGGAACCAGGCCACCTGCGTCGCCGAGGGCGACGGCTTCGCCATCCATCTCGACGGCCGGCCCGTGAAACTGCCGACCGGCGCTTCGCTGCGCGTCGCCACGCGCGAACTGGGCGAGGCGCTGGCAGCCGAATGGCAGGCCGCGGGCGGCGAGCGCGGCGGCGAGATGAGCTGGGAGGATGTCCCCCTCACCCGGCTGACCGGCACGGCGGCCGAGCGCATCGCGCCCGATCCCGCCGCCACCATCGCCGCCATCGCCAAATACGCCGAGACCGACCTGCTCTGCTATCGCGCCGAGGATGACGCGCTGGCCGCCCGGCAGGACGCGGCCTGGCAGCCCTGGCTCGACTGGGCGCGCAGCAGCTTCGGCGCCGATCTGCGGATCACGCGCGGCATCATGCCGGTGGCGCAGACGCCCGAGGCGCTGACCGCGCTGCATGACGCGGTGGCGGGGCTCTCGCCCGTCGCGCTCTCGGCGCTGGGCGTGCTGGTGCCGGCGCTGGGCAGCTGCGTGCTCGGCCTCGCCGTCATCCATGGCGCGCTGGAACCGGGCGACGCGCATCGCCTGGCCGTGCTGGACGAACTCTTCCAGGAGGAACGCTGGGGCCTGGACTGGGAGGCGGAGGAGCGCCGCGAGAAGGTCGCGGCCGACCTGGCCCTCGCCGCGCGGCTGGCGGCGCTGAGCCAGGGATGACGGCCCGCCTGCTCCGCATCGCCGGGCGCGTGCAGGGGGTGGGCTACCGCGACTGGCTGGTGCGCGAGGCAAGGCGCCACGGGATTTCCGGCTGGGTCCGTAACCGCGCGGATGGCACGGTCGAGGCCCTGCTGGCCGGCGAGGAGGATGGGCTGAACGCGGTGCTGACCGCGTGCCGGCGCGGCCCGCCTCTGGCGCAGGTGACACGGATCGAGGAGCAATTCGCCGAGCCGCCGGCGGAGCCCGGCTTCACCAGGCGGCCCAGCCTTTAGAGCATGAGGCGTTGAGCCGGCATCGCCGAAACGCTGAATCATCCTCCGAGACAAGGCTGGACCACGCGGCGTGAGGGCAGCGTGGTCCAGCTTCCCAGGGCAGATCGGCGCCCGCTAGGCTCCGGACGCACTGAACCTCGCCGCAAGGAAGGCCCGATGTCCCACGCCCCGCAGCCCGGCCGCCGCGCCGCCCTCGCCCTCGCGCCCGGCCTGGCCCTCGCGGCCTGCACGGCGCCGCAGGTGGAACAGACGGCCGGCTATTCGGGCGGGCGACTGCCCCGGCCGGAGCGCATCTATGTGGTGGACCCCGGCGTCGCCGCCGACGATGTGAAGCTCGATGACGGCGTCCGCCAGCGCCTTGCGCAGATGACGAGCGACCAGTCGCTCAGCCAGCAACGCCTGGCCGCCGGGCGCCAGGCGGCGGGCGGCGTGGCGGCGGAGGTGACGGCCAAGCTGCAGAGCTTCGGCCTGCCGGCCGAGCGCGTGGGCCGCGCCCCGCCGCCCGGCGCGGGGCGGGTGGTGATCGTCGAAGGGCATCTGCTCTCGGTGGATCAGGGCAACCAGACGCGGCGCAACCTGATCGGCTTCGGCCGGGGGCGCAGCAGCGTGACGGTGGAGGTGCAGGTCTATTACCGCGACGGCCAGGCCGCGCCCCGGCTGATCAGCAGCTTCGAGGCGACGGCGCAGAGCCCGATGACGCCGGGCGCCCTGGGCACCATGGGCGCGGGGGCCGTGGTGGGGCGCGTGGCGGAGGTCGCCGCCTCCAATGCCATCCTCTCCAATGTGAGCAATGCGCGCTCGGCCGATACCGGCTCGGAAGGCCGGCGGATCGGCGATGCGCTGGGGCTGCGGCTTGGCCGGATCTTCGCCGAGCAGGGCTGGATTCCGGAATCGGCGGTGCATTAGCCCGCGCCGGGCCCCGCCCCCACTGGCGCAGGCGCGACGAGGAAACGTGCAGCCGCTGCCCGCCGCGCAGGCGCTTATGCCCTCCGCGCGCGGATTTCCGCGACAGGCGCCTTGCCACGCTGCGCCAAAGCTTGCGACGCTTCATTCAAACCCAAGGAGAGCAGGCTCGTGCAACGACGTGACCTCATGAGCGCCGGTCTGGCGCTGGGCGCATTCGCGACCCCCCTGGCGGCACCGCTGGTGGCCCGCGCGCAGCAGACCTTCACGCTGCGGCTGCACAGCTTCTCCTCGCCCACGGCGCTGGACCACACGATCCACCTCGACCGCTGGGCCGAGCGCGTGAACCAGCAGTCGCAGGGGCGGATCATCATCCAGAGCTTCCCGGCCATGCAGCTGGGCGGCCAGCCGCGCGACCTGCCGCAGCAGCTGGAAGACGGCGTGGTGGACATCATCTGGACCGTGCCCGGCTTCACGCCCGGCCGCTTCATGGGGACGGAAGGGCTGGAGATGCCCTTCATGAACACCGGCCGCAGCGCCACCATGTCCCAGGCCGCCTTCGAGTATGTCTCGCAGAACCTGGCGGACACCGAGTATCGCGGCATCAAGATCATCTCGATCCACTCGACCGACCGCGCGCTGATCCATACCTCGCGCCGGCCCGTGCGCACGCTGGAGGATTTCCGCGGGCTGCGGCTGCGCGTGGCCGGCCGCTTCATCGGCGAGGCGGTGACCGCGATGGGTGCCACCCCCGTCGGTATTCCGCTGGGCGGCGTCTATGAGGCGGCGTCGCGCAACCAGGTGGACGGCTTCCTGATCAACTGGGCCATCACCCAGCCCTTCCGCCTCTTCGAGGTCTCGAAATACCACAGCGAGCCGCCGGGCGTGGGCCTCTTCCAAGGCATGCTGCTCACGCTGATGAACCAGCGCAGCTACATGCGCCTGCCGCCCGAGCTGCGCGCCGTGATCGACGCCAATTCCGGCGCGGCCCTCTCAAAGCAGCTGGGCGAGGCGTGGGACACGCAGACCCAGCCCGCCATCGATGCCGCGCGCAATGCCGGCAACGAGATCATCGAGATCAGCCCGGCGGAGATGGCGCGCTGGCGCACCGCCGTCGCACCGGCCTATGAGGCCTGGATGGGCGAGATGACGCGGCGCAACCGCAATGGCCGCCAGCTCTTCGAGACCATCCAGACGATCACCGCGCGCTACGGCCGCCCGGCTTGAGCACGCCGGAGGTCACGGAGCACGGCGTCCTCGCGGCGCCGGCTTTCGTTCCCTTCCCCCGGCTGCGCGCGGTGCTGGAATCCGTCGCCACCTGGGCGGCGCTTCTGGCGGGCGCACTGCTGCTCGCCGCCGTCGCCGTCACGGCCGGCTCGGTGCTGCGGGGGGCGTTGATCAACAAGCCGATCCTGGGCGATTCCGAGATCGTCGAGATGCTGCTCGGCGTCGCCGTCGCCTTCTGCCTGCCGCTGGCCGAGATGCGCGGCGCGCATGTGATGGTGGATTTCTTCACGCAGAAGCTGCCCGCGCGCGGCCTTGCCGGCCTCGATGCGCTGATGCGCAGCGTGGCGGCGGCCGTGGTCTTCGTGCTGGCCTGGCGGCTCGCCATCGGCGGCTACAACAACTGGGACCGTGAGCGCGAGACCATGTTCCTCGAGATCCCCTTCTGGTGGGGCTATGCGGGCGCGGCCATCGGCATGGCGCTCTGGATGGTCTGCGCCGCCTTCGTGGCGCTGGAGAGCGCGGCGCGCGTGAGGCGTTCCGCATGAGCGACTTCGACATCGGCCTGGCGATGTTCGCCGCCGCCCTCGTGCTCATCGCGCTGCGGATGCCGGTGGGGGTGGCGATGCTGCTGGTGGGCGGCGTGGGCTTCGCCACCATCGGCGGGTGGGACCGGCTCTTCGCCACGCTGAACTCGATGACCTTCAGCCGGTTTTCCTCCTACACGCTCTCGGTCATCCCGCTCTTCCTGCTGATGGGCGATTTCGCCACCAAGGGCGGCATGAACCGCGCGCTGTTCCGCTGCGCGCGCGCCTGGATGGGGCATTGGCGGGGCGGCCTCGCGGTCGCCACCATCGGCGGCTGCGCGGCCTTCGGCGCCATCTGCGGTTCCTCGCTGGCCACCGCCGCCACGATGAGCCAGGTGGCGGGGCCCGAGATGCGCCGCCATGGCTATTCGCCGGCCCTGGCCACCGGCACGCTGGCCGCCGGCGGCACGCTCGGCATCCTGATCCCGCCCAGCGTCATCCTCGTGATCTATGCGATCTACACGGAGATGAGCATCGGCACGCTCTTCGTCGCCGCCGTCATCCCCGGCCTGATCGCGACCGCGGGCTACATGCTGGTGGTCAACATCTATGCCCGCCTGCACCCCGATGCCGCGCCGCCCGCCCCCGCGCTGGATTTCCGCGAGAAGCTGCGCGCGACCGCCGAGGTCTGGCCCGTCGCGATGGTCTTCATCCTCGTCGTCACCGGCATCTATGGCGGCTGGTTCAGCGCGACCGAGGGGGCGGCCATCGGCGCCGCCGCCACCTTCCTGCTGGCGGTGACGCTGGGCGGCATGCGCTGGGAGGGGCTGAAGGAGAGCCTGCTCTCCACCACCGTCACCACCGGCCTGATCTTCGTGGTGCTGCTGGGGGCGGAGCTGTTCAGCGCGGCGCTCGCCCTCTCCCGCCTTCCCGCCGAGCTCTCGGCCGTGGTCGCCACCTTCGACGTGGCGCCCATCGTCATCCTGCTGATGATCCTGCTGATCTACTTCATCCTGGGCTGCTTCATGGAGAGCCTGGCGATGGTGCTGCTGACGCTGCCCATCTTCATCCCGCTGATGCTCTCGCTGGACTTCGGGCTGGGCCGGGAGCAGGTGCTGGTCTGGTTCGGCATCCTGGTGCTGATGTCGGTGGAGGTGGGGATGATCTCGCCGCCCTTCGGCCTCAACCTCTTCGTCATCAACGCCATGGCGAAGGACGTGCCGATGGGCGAGACCTATCGGGGCGTGATGGGCTTTGTCGCCTCGGACTTCGTGCGGATCATCCTGCTGGCGCTGCTGCCCGCGATTTCCCTCTGGCTGCCCGGCCTCTGGTAGCGGCCGCGCATGCCCGACATGCGTGGTGCGGATTTGCCTTGCGCTTTGTTTTGCGATGCACCATACCACGGCCATCAAGCGGGCATGCATGCTCGCCAGGTCCCGGTCGCGTGAGCGGCGCCGCGCTTCAGCCCAGCTGAAGCGCCTCAAGGCAGCCGAACTGCCGGAACCTTCGATGTATCTCCCGGATCAGCCCAGCCACGCGGGGTGTCCAACCCTGAACTTCCGCGGCCGCGAAGCGCGCGCCGCGCAGCTGGATTTATCATGACCACTTTCCAAGAACTCGGCCTCAACCCGCTCCTCCTGAGCGCGCTGGAACAGGCCGGCTACACCACTCCCACGCCCATCCAGGCGCAGGCGATTCCCGCCGCGCTGCAGGGGCGTGACATCCTGGGCATCGCGCAGACCGGCACCGGCAAGACCGCCGCCTTCGCGCTGCCCATCCTGCATCGCCTGGCCGAAATGGGCGGCCACCCGCCGCGCGGCGGCTGCCGCGTGCTGGTGCTGAGCCCGACGCGCGAGCTGGCCAGCCAGATCGCCGAGAGCTTCAAGACCTATGGCCGCCACATGGGCTATTCCGTCGCCACCGTCTTCGGCGGCGTCGGCCATGTGCCGCAGCAGCGGGCGCTGGCCCGCGGCGTGGACGTGCTGGTCGCCACCCCCGGCCGCCTGATGGACCACATGGGCACCAAGCATGCCCGGCTGGACCACACGCAGATCCTCGTGCTGGACGAGGCCGACCAGATGCTCGACCAGGGCTTCCTGCCGGCCATCCGCAAGATCGTCGCGACCGTGCCGAAGGAGCGCCGGACGCTCTTCTTCAGCGCGACCATGCCGCCCGACATCGCGCGCCTCGCCGCCGACATGCTGATCGACCCGGTCCGCGTGGAGGTCACCCCCGTCTCCACCACGGCCGAGCGCGTGAACCAGAAGGTCATCTTCCTGGATGGCGCGGGCAAGCGCGCCGCACTCACCGGCATCCTGCGCGGCGAGGGCGTGGGCCGCGTGCTCATCTTCTCGCGCACCAAGCATGGCGCGGACAAGATCGTGAAGTCGCTGGAGCAGGACGGCATCGCCGCCAATGCGATCCATGGCAACAAGGGCCAGTCGCAGCGCGAGCGGGCGCTGGCCGAGTTCAAGTCCGGCCGCGCGCCGGTGCTGGTGGCGACCGACATCGCCGCCCGCGGCATCGACGTGCCGGAAGTCACGCACGTCATCCAGCATGAGCTGCCGGAAGTGCCCGAGACCTACGTCCATCGCATCGGCCGCACCGCGCGCGCCGGCGCCTCGGGCGTCGCGATCGCGCTGGTGGCGCCGGATGAGGTCGGCCTGCTGCGCGCCATCGAGAAGGTGACGCGCCAGAAGATCGACAGCGAGGATCGCCGCTCCAACCCGACGGTGCCGCTGAATGACCGCGCCGTGCCGACGCGCCCGCAGCGCGGCCGCGGCGGCGCGCCGCAGCAGAACCAGCGCGCGCCGAAGCGGGAGCATGGCGCGCGTGAGCATGGCGGCGGGCGCGACCATGACCGCCGCGAGCACCACCGCGACGAGCCGCGCGCGCCGAACCGGCCCGCCGCGCCGGAGCGCGCCTGGGTGAAGCCGCTTGGCGATGCGGGGCGGAAGCGCCCGGCGGCGCCGGCGCAGCGCGGGTTTCTCGCGCGCGGGCGGTAAGGGCTGATCCGGGGGCGCCTGCCTCCGGACCCCGCCTTCAGATCGCCTGGGCCGTCACGCCCCGGCGACGCAGCAGCGGCAGCATCACCACCAGCGCCGCCAGCAGCAGCACGATCTCCAGCGCATAGACGCTGGCATAGCCCAGCATGGCGCCGGTCCCCTTGGGGCCGGCCCAGCTGCTCACCACATCCCGGATTACGCCGCCCAGCGCCATCGCGGCGCCGGCGGCGGTCGCCTGCACGGCGCCCCAGGCGCCCAGCGCCAAGCCTACCTGGTCGCGGGGCGCGAGGTTCATGGTCGCCGTCAGCGTGCCATGGCTGAACAGCCCGCCCCCGAAGCCGATCAGCAGCACGCCCAGGCCGAAGAGGACAGGCGCCTGCAGGGGTGCGGCCAGGATCACCAGCGCGAAGCCGGGGATGCCCCAGATCACGCCGTTGCTGGCCATCCGGAAGGGGTCCGTGCCGCGGCTCAGCACGCGCGAGGCGTAGCTGAAGCCGATCAGGCCGCCCAGGGCGAGGCTCGCGGTCAGCGTGGTGGTGGCGGAGACGGTGAGGCCCAGGATCTGGCCGCCATAGGGCTCCAGCAGCACGTCCTGCATGGAGAAGGCGGCCGTGCCGAGGCCGAGCGCCGCGAGGCGGCGCAGCGCCTGCTCGCCCTCGATGAAGCTGCCCCAGGATTCGCGGAAGCTCGGCTCGGGCAGATGGAAGGCGGTGCGCGCGGGGTTGCGCGCCTCCTGCTTCCACAGCGCGATCGTGTTCAGGACGAGGGTCACCACGGCCGAGGCCTGGATCACCTGGATCAGCTTGCCCGGCGTGAAGTCGGCCAGCAGCGCGCCGAAGACGATGGCGCTGCCGATCATGCCGACCAGCAGCATCACATACATGAGGCCGACGATCTTGGGCTGAGCCTCGGGCGGTGCCAGGTCCGTCGCCAGGGCGAGGCCCACCGTCTGCGTGGTGTGCAGCCCCGCGCCGACCATGAGGAAGGCGAGGCCGGCGCCGGCCAGGCCGATCCAGCGCGGCGCATCCATGGCCTCCCCCTCGCCCGCCAGCACGAGCAGCGCGAAGGGCATGATGGCGAGGCCGCCGAACTGGATCAGCGTGCCCTGCCAGATGAAGGGCACCCGCCGCCAACCGAGGAAGGAGCGGTGCGTGTCCGAGCGGAAGCCGATCAGCGCGCGGAAGGGCGCGAAGACCAGCGGCAGCGAGAGCATGATGGCGACAAGCGAGGCCGGGACCGCGAGTTCCACGATCATCACGCGGTTCAGCGTGCCGATCAGCAGCACCATCGCCATGCCGACCGAGACCTGGAAGAGCGAAAGCCGCAGCAGGCGCGAGAGCGGCATCTCGGGCGTGGCGGCGTCGGCGAAGGGCAGGAAGCGCGGGCCGAGCCGCGCCCAGCCTTCGATCACCTTGCGCGAGAGCGGGTTCATGCGCCGTTCATCCCGTGCGGGCCCTGTTCGGGGGAGGGGGTGAGGGGTCGGTCCAAGCGGGCCGGCCCCCCGTCAAGCCAGGACGGGCCTGGCCCTATTTCACCGCGAGCGAGGCGAACTCGGCCGGTGTTCCCGGCTTTGCCAGCGCGACGGCGGGGGCGTTCCCGTCATTCAGGCTCGCCGCGGCGCGCGGCTTGCCCTGCAGGAAGGCGGGGAACCAGGTGGTGTTGGCCAGGATCGCCGTGTGCACGGCGAGCGAGGCGACCACCACGCCGCCCAGCATCAGGGGGATGCCGACGGTGGGCTTCACCACCAGCCACATCTTGCCATTGATCATGGGGGCCTCCTCCTACTTGAGCCAGGGGGAGAGGGTGTAGGCGAGGAAATGCGCGCAGGCGGCGATGAAGCCGAATGTGCGCGTCCCGCTGATCAGGTAGCGGTGGAGTTCTTCCGCCTCCCCGACGGTCAGGCCGGTCGGCCAGACCTTGCTTTCGTCAGACATGGTTCAGTCCCTCCTTTAGAGACCTGTGGACGTTGCGTGATGAACCCAGGAGCGGGTTCCTCGGGGCTTCGGCACCCAGGCTTCGCGCGGGAGGACCGCGCGCCAAGGACGGAAGCAGTGGGGGGTGGGGCGGTGCGGATGGGCACACGGCAGGGCGGCGGCGCAGGGCCGCGCGATCTCCGCCTGTGGGTCGTGTCCCATTGCGATCTTGACCTTGCCCAGAATGTCAATCTAGATTGACAAATCAACTGTCAATTTGATTGGACATTCGTTCCGGTCGCTGTGTCAAGCGTTCTGGCACCCCAACAGTGACAGCCAGCCGCCAGTGTGGCGCGAATCAGACACCCGCGCCCGTGCCGAACACCTCGTCCCAGGCCGCCATCAGGGCCGCATCCGCCTCTTCCATCGTCGCCAGGACGCCCAGGTCATGCAGGCTGGTCACGCCGTGCTCGGCGATGCCGCAGGGGACGATGCCGCCGAAATGCGCGAGGTCCGGCTCCACATTCAGCGCGATCCCGTGCCAGGAGACCCAGCGCGTGACGCGCACGCCGATGGCGCCGATCTTGAACTCGCCCAGGCCCGGCTTCACCACCCAGATGCCGACACGCCCTTCCCGCCGCTCACCGCGGATGTTGAAGCGATCGAGCGCGCGGATCATCCATTCCTCGAGGCCATGCACATAGGCGCGCACGTCGCGCGGCGGCACGCGGCCATGGCGGCGCGTCAGGTCGAGCATCACATAGGCGGTGCGCTGGCCCGGCCCGTGATAGGTCCATTGCCCGCCGCGGCCCGCCGCGTAATGCGGGAAGCGCTGCTCGATCAGCTCCTCGGGCCGGGCGCTGGTGCCGGCGGTGTAGCTCGGCGGATGCTCCACCAGCCAGACCGTCTCGGCCTCGCTTCCCGCGCGGATCGCGGCCACGCGGGCTTCCATCGCGGCCAGCGCCTCGGGATAAGGGGTGAGGCCCTCGCTGATCCGCCATTGCGGTTCTGGCCCCGAAGGATTTTGGTCTGGGTCGGTTGAACAGGGCGGGATCATGCGCTAGGACGCTCTCGTCTGCGGTCGTGGTGGAATGGTAGACACGCCAGCTTGAGGTGCTGGTGGGGGAAACCCCTTGGAAGTTCGAATCTTCTCGACCGCACCATATTCTTACCCTCAGACGCCGGGCGCCCACTCCGTGGGCTTGGCTTCGCCGCGCCACGGGCCTCCCCGACATCGCAGGCCATTGGGCGGCGCCGGCCGCCATGCGGCCGGATGCACGCCCTCTTAGACCCCCGGACGCCGGGCGCCCACTCCGTGGGCTTGGCTTCGCCGCGCCACGGGCCTCCCCGACATCGCAGGCCATTGGGCGGCGCCGGCCGCCATGCGGCCGGATGCACGCCCTCTTAGACCCCCGGACGCCGGGCGCCCACTCCGTGGGCTTGGCTTCGCCGCGCCACGGGCCTCCCCGACATCGCAGGCCATTGGGCGGCGCCGGCCGCCATGCGGCCGGATGCACGCCCTCATAGACCCCCGGACGCCGGGCGCCCACTCCGTGGGCTTGGCTTCGCCGCGCCACGGGCCTCCCCGACATCGCAGGCCATTGGGCGGCGCAGGCCGCCATGCGGCCGGATGCACGCCCTCTTAGACCCCCGGACGCCGGCCGCCCACTCCGTGGGGCGGGATGCGCGAGCGGTTGCGGCTGCGCCCATTACCTCGCATCTTGCCGGAGGTTCAGAAAGGGTTCGCCATGGACGATGATTTCCGCCGCGCCGCGCTCGACTACCACCGCTTCCCGCGGCCGGGGAAACTCGCCATCGAGCCCACCAAGCGCATGGCCTCCCAGCGCGACCTGGCGCTGGCCTATTCCCCCGGCGTCGCCGCCGCCTGCGAGGAAATCGCGGCCGATCCCGCCAAGGCCTGGGACTACACCACGCGCGGCAACATGGTCGCCGTCATCACCAATGGAACGGCGGTGCTGGGCCTGGGCAATATCGGCCCGCTCGCATCCAAGCCGGTGATGGAGGGCAAGGCTGTCCTCTTCAAGCGCTTCGCCGGCATCGATTCCATCGATATCGAGGTGAAGGCCAACGAGATCGATCATTTCGTCGAGGTCGTGGCCGCGCTGGAGCCCAGCTTCGGCGCCATCAACCTGGAAGACATCAAGGCGCCCGAATGCTTCGAGATCGAGGCCCGGCTGCGCGCGCGGATGAACATCCCCGTCTTCCACGATGACCAGCACGGCACCGCCATCATCGTCGCCGCTGCCGTGCGCAACGGGTTGCTGCTGCAGGGCAAGAACCTCGCCGATGTGAAGCTGGTGAACACGGGCGGCGGGGCGGCGGCGCTGGCCTGCCTCGACCTGCTGCTGACCATGGGCCTGAAGCGCGAGAACGTGACGGTCTGCGACATCGAGGGCGTGGTCTACAAGGGCCGCCCCGGCCTGGATGACACCAAGGCGCGCTACGCGCAGGACACCAGCGCCCGCACCCTGCCCGAGGTGCTGGACGGCGCGGATGTGTTCCTGGGCCTCTCCGCGCCCCGCGTGCTGAAGGGCGAGTGGCTGCACAAGCTGGCGCCCAAGCCGCTCGTCCTCGCCCTCGCCAACCCCGACCCCGAGATCCTGCCCGAGGCGGTGCGCGCCGCGCGGCCGGATGCGATCGTGGCGACGGGACGGACCGACTACCCGAACCAGGTCAATAACGTCCTCTGCTTCCCCTTCATCTTCCGCGGCGCGCTGGATGCGGGCGCCACCACGATCAATGAGGCGATGAAGGTGGCCGCGGTCGAGGCCATCGCGGCCCTCGCCCGCGTGGAGGCGAGCGAGGTGGTGGCCGCGGCCTATGGCGGCACGGCGCCGGTCTTCGGGCCCGAATACATCATCCCCAAGCCCTTCGACCCGCGCCTGATCCTGGAGGTCGCGCCCGCGGTCGCCAAGGCCGCGATGGACAGCGGCGTGGCCCGCCGTCCCATCGCGGATTTCGAGGCCTATCGCGCCGATCTCAGCCGTTTCGTCTTCCGCTCCGGCAACCTGATGCGGCCGGTGCAGGAATCCGCCCGCCGCCGGCCCGCGCGGATCGTCTTCGCCGAGGGCGAGGATGAACGCACGCTGCGCGCCGTGCAGACCGTGCTGGACGAAGGCACGGCCGAGCCCATCCTGGTCGGCCGCACGTCGGTCATCGAGGCGAAGCTGAAGGCGCTCGGCCTGCGCATGGCGCTCGGTCAGTCGGTGCGCGTGATGCATCCGGAGGAGCAGCCGGAGTTGTTCGCGCCCCTGGTGGAGCTCTACCAGTCCAAGGTCTGCCGGCGCGGCATCACGCCCGCGGCGGCCAAGCGCCGCGTCGCCTCCCGACCGACGGTCGTGGCCGGCCTGCTGCTGGAGGCGGGCCACGCCGATGCCGCCATCGTCGGCGGCCATGGCGACTGGATGAGCGAGTGGGAACACGCGCTCGGCATCATCGGCGCGCGCGCCGAGGTCAGCCGCGCCTATGCCTGCACCGCCGTCATCACGCAGAACGGCACGCTCTTCTTCGTGGATACGCATCTGCTGGTGGACCCCAGCGCCGCGCAGATCTCCGAGATGACGCTGCTCGCGGCCGAGCAGGTGCGCAACTTCGGGCTGACGCCCAAGGTGGCGCTGCTCAGCCATTCCTCCTTCGGTGCCTCGGGCGCGCCCTCGGCGCGGAAGATGCGCGCGGCGCTGAAGCTGATCCACGCCGCGGCACCCGATCTCGAGGTGGATGGCGAGATGCACGCGGATGCCGCGCTGGTGCCGCTGATCCGCGCCCGCGCCGTGCCGGATTCGCCCCTGGAAGGCACGGCCAATCTGCTGGTCTTCCCGAACATCGATGCGGCCAACATCGCCTTCAACCTGGTGAAGGCAGTGGCGGATGGGCTTCAGGTCGGGCCCATGCTGCTGGGGATGAACAAGCCCATCCATGTCCTCACGCCGAGTGTCACGGCGCGCGGCATCGCGAACCTCGCTGCCGTCGCCGGCAGCCAGGTCGCGCGGGGGTAACACCCAGGAAGGGCCTCCGGCGGCTGGGGCCTCAAACCCCAGCTCTCCGCGATGAGTCTGCGAGGCTCCGATCAGACCTTGTTGACGGCCGGGATGGTCCAGCTGCCATCCAGGATCGAAGGGTCATGCTCGCGCGGCCAGTAGAGGCGCATCATCAGCACGAATTTGCCCGCGGGTGCCGGGAGCCAGTTGGATTCGCGATCCGCGCCTGGTGAGGCGTGCTGAATCAGCAGGTCCACCGAGCCATCCGGATTGCGCTTCAGATCCTGCCGCGCGCTGATCGAGTAGCGGTTGATCGGGTTCGCGACGAAGAAGTAGTCGGCGTCGTACATCGTCAGCGACCAGAAGCCGTCGGCTGGCGGCAGCTGGCCGGGCGGGAAGCGCATCACATAGCGGTTGGCGCCGCTGTAATCGTGCCCATGCGCGTCCTTCTGCGAGGTCGGATAGACCGCATCCTGCGGGCGGTTGGCGCCGAGGCCGATGGCGGTGATCAGCGCGCGCATCAGGTAGTCGGTGCCATAGATGCCGGTGCGCGTGGTGAAGGCCCAGCCATTCTTGTTCGTGACCGCGGGGTTGATCCGGAACTGGATCATGATGCGATCGAAGGAGACGGAGGGGATGCGGCTCACGAAATCGGCGCGCAGCTTGCTCGCGTCGAAATCCTGGCCGGGTACCAGGCCGATGCGGGCGAAGCGCGCCACGTGCTCCGCATCGCCGGGATTGGGCGGGTTCTGCTTCATCAGCTGCGCCAGCAGCGTGAAGTACTCCACCGCGCTCATGCGGTTCACCTGGTCACGCACCGCGGTGCGCATGTCGATCGCGGGGTCCACGCGGCCCGGCGGCGGCGTATAGGGCCGGCCATAGGCGCTGAGCGGCACCAGCGAGACCTGGTCCTGCAGCGCATGCACCTCGCGGTAATCCTCGGGCGTGCCGGTGCAGTAGATGCGGCCCAGCAGCCAGACGATGTTGGTGCGCGACTTGTATTCAGTGACGCCGGGCGGCAGCGTGCCGCGCCAGCCGGGACCAGTGATGGCATAGACCTGCGGCCCTGTGCCGGTGGTGCGCTTGCCCGGGACCTGGAACACCGTGGTCCAGCCATCGAGCAGCGGGAAGAGCGCGTAGCGCCCCTTCATGTCGGGCAGCGAGAGCACCATCGGCTCCTGCCCCACATCGAAGAAGGAGGTGGTGTAGAGCGTGTCGGCGTTCGGCGCCGTGACGTCGCGGAAGCTGGAATTCGGATATTCGCGCAGCTTGATGATGTGCCCCATCGGGCCGCGCGTGCCCTGCACGGCCGGCACATTGGTGATGATGCGGCGCGTCATCTCCATGGTGACGAGCGGATAGCCATAGACATAGGCTTCGCTGGCCAGCCAGAAATCCTCCATCCCCTCGAAGAGGCGCAGGCCCTCGGCCAGCGCGCCGGTGGCGGGCACCATGCCCATGAGGCCCATCCCGGCCAGCGCGGAGCGGCGTGAGATCGTCATCCTGTTGTCCTTCCTCTTTCTGGCGAAGGATCGCCGTGTGGTGGTCGACCCGCGCCGTCGGCATCGCCCCCGAAGGGCCGGGCCGGGCGACTTACAATCGGCATCATGCGAAAAAATAAGGCCGATGCGCCATCACGATTCCGTGTCGCCCGCGTTACGTCGAGGTCAGCCGGTTTCAGCGCGGGAAGAGGAAGGAGACCTGGAAGCGGATCTGCCAGGAGGCGGCATCATCCGGCCGGACCACGTTGTAATAGGCGCCGAGCTGCGCGTTCACCGCCTGACCCGAGACGCGGAAGACCTGCCCGAGTGCCAGGCCCACCGGCACTGTCCATTGCTGGCCGCTGCGCGCCATCCAGTTCGACGTGATGATCGGCGAGCTCGAGAGATAGGTGCCCGGCGAATGGGGGAAGTTGTAGTTGATGAAGGGCTGCGTGGTGAAGGTGTTGTAGGAGTTGTGCCGCGCGCCGCCGAAGGACCAGACATTGTTCACCAGCGCGCCGATCACCCAGGGCCCGCGCATGGTGAGCGCTACGGCCGAAGGGCCAGCGCCCCAGATGTTGCTGCCCAGCGCCTGATCCGTCGTCGTCGGCACCTGGATGATCGGGCCGGCGCCCCAGATGAGGCCATCGGTCGGCCGCGCGGGGGAAAGGAAGGCGGTGAACTGCGTGGCGCCCAGGCCGAAGCTGGTGCCCTGCCCCGGCATCATGCCCGGCTGCGACATCACCGGCAGGATGGTGCGGGTGATCAGGTTCCAGTCGCTGTTGAGCGAGAAGGGCACGACGGGCTGGATGTTGAGGATGTTCTGCGTGTGCTTGCGCGGGCCCGCATCCAGGTTCGTGTTGTTCTGGAAGGGCAGGCTCGACATGTTGGCGACCGGGTTCTGCACCGCCCGCGCCAACGCCGCCGTGCTGTTCGGGTCCTCCGCATGCGGCTGCGCCAGGGCGGGGCACGCGGCGACGCACAGGAGCGCTGCTGCAGCCCGATGGAGGGGAACGGCCGTCATGCTCAACCTCGCTGCCAATGCGTCGCATGGCGAACCATGCACCGGCAGCTTGGACCCACGCCTTGAGGTGCCGCAAGCTGCCGCGGATTCAGCGCGGAAAGAGAAAAACAAGCTGGAAGCGCACCTGCCAGGCGGGCGCGTTGTCCGGCCGGATCACGTTGTAATAGGCCCCGAGATTGGCGTTCATCGGCTGGCCATGGACGCGGAAGACCTGCCCGAGCGCGAGGCCCACCGGCACCGTCCAGCGCTGCCCCGGCGGCGCCAGCCAATCCGCCGTGATGAGCGGCTGGGTGGAGAGATAGGTGCCCGGGGAATGCGCAAAATTGTAGTTGATCAGCGGCTGGAAGGTGAAGGTGTTGTAGGCATCCTGCGGCCCGCCGCCGAAGGACCAGACGTTGTTCAGCAGCGTGCCCACCACCCACGGGCCGCGCATGGCGAGCGCGATGCCGGACGGCCCGGCGCCCCAGACGCGGCTGCCCAGCGCCGGATCGGTCACGCTCGGCGCCTGCACCAGCACCCCCGCACCCCAGCCGATGCCCGCCGTCTGCCGCGCCGGCGAGAGGAAGAAGGAGCCCTGCGTGGCGCCCAGCCCGAAGCTGCTGCCCTGCCCCGGGGTGAGGCCGGGCTGGGAGGTGACGGGAAAGACCGTGCGGGTGATCAGGTTCCAGTCGTCATTGAGGCCGAAGGGCAGCACCGGCTGGATGTTGAGGATGTTCTCCGTCTGCTTGCGCGGCCCCATGCCGAAATTCGTGTTGTTCTGGAAGGGCACGCTATAGACCTTGGCGAGCGGGTTCTGCGCGATGCGTGCCAGCGCCGCCAGGCTCAGCGGCTCGTGCGGGTGGCCCGGCGCCGGCGCGGCGGGCTGGGCGGCGGCGGGCAGGCTGGCGGCGGCGAGACAGGCCGCAGCGATCAGGATCCTCAACACCGACAAGCCCGATCGCCCCTGCCTCGAGATCAGCCGCGCAGGGCGGCACCGAAGCGCGCATAGCCGTCGCGGATGGCGCGCGTATAGGCCTCGGCGTCCAGATAATCCGGCACGGCGTAGATGCGGCGGAGGGCCTCGATGAAGGCCGGGTCCTGTGTGGTCTCGCGGATCACCTCCTGCCACCAGAGCACCGCCTGGCGCGGGATGCCGGGCGGGCCGACCACGCCATAGGCCACGGCGTCGGAGAGCGGGTAGCCGAGTTCGCGGAAGGTCGGCACATCCGGGTGGCCGGGCACCTTGTTGGGGCCGGTCTCGGCCAGCAGCCGCACGGCGCCCTGCGCCAGGAGCGGCCCGAAATCCGCCGAGGCGACGGCGTCGATATGGCCGCCCATCATAGAAGCGATGGCCTCCGCCCCGCCGCGGAAGGGCACCGTGCTGGTCTGCACGCCCTCATGCCGGAAGGCGGCCTCCACCAGCACCTCGGCGAAGCCGCGCGAGCCCGTGGTGCCCCAGCTGAGCTTGCCCGGATTGCTGCGCGCATAGGCCAGCAGATCGGCCCAACTGCGCAGCGGGCTGTCGGTCTTCACATAGACGGCGAGCGGATGGCCGCTGATCTGGCCGAGGCCGGTGAGTTGCCGTGGGTCATAGCCCAGCTGCTGCTGGTGCGGGATGATCCAGAGCGCGCTGACCGAGCCCAACGCCACCTGCGTGCCATCCGGGGTGGCGCGCGCGATGCGGTCCAGCGAGAGGGCGCTGCCGGCGCCGGGGCGGAAATCCACCACGGTCTGCACACCGCGCTTGGCGCGCGCGGATTCCGAGAGCTGCCGCATCACCATGTCACCCACGCCGCCCGGGGCGAAACCCACCGTGAGCGTCAGCGTGCGGTTGCCGGGGAAGGCCTCCTGCGCGTGGATGGCCGGGGCTGCGAGCGTTCCAGCCAGGATCAGGGCATCGCGGCGCTGCATGCGGGGCTCCTCTTCGTCAACGATGCGCGGGCGGGTGGCCATTGTCGGCCAGCCATTTGCTGTGCGTGGCCAGGCGCGGGTTGTAGGGGCGCTCCTGGAAATAGGGCAGCAGTGGGCGGAAGCGGTCGAGGATGCTGCGGAGTTCGTGCACCGGCGTGTCGTGCAGATCCACGCGCAGGTCGAGATAACTGAAGGGCTCATCCGCGTAGATCAGCATGGCGGAGGAGTTGAGCGGCTTGTGCTCGCCCCCTGCATCGCGCCCGGCCTCCAGCGCCAGCATCAGCCGGACTTCGATCGGCTCTTCCACGCTGGCGGTGAGCGAGGCGGCGATGGCGGGCACCACGCCGTCATTGGCCAGCGCGTTGCCCATGGCGACGAAGCCCGGGCCCAGGATATGCGCGGCGTGCACGCCATTGCCGGCACCGGTGAAGCCCGCCGCATGACCATAGGCATCCACCACGCCAATCTGCCGCAAGTCACGCTCGGGGTCGCCCGTCGCCAACTCCTCCACCACCTTGGGCGCGTGCAGGCCAAGCCCGATGAGGCGCGCGCAGGTGAGGGTGAGGCGCGGATCGGCGATCGCCTGAACTCCCGCCGCGCCCATGCGCGGCACCACCACGGGGCAGCGATTGCCAACGGCGATGGAGCTGGTGGCCATGGCCACGCCCAGCATCTTGCTGCGAGGGCAGCGCAGGACGGCGGTGAAAGTCATGGGCGTGTCACTCCGTCTCGGGCGGGTGCATGCCGCCGCCGCCCGGCATTTCGACGATAAGCCGGTCGCCAGCTGGAATCACCTGGAATCCCTTGGCCTTGAGCGTGGCACCAGATGCCAGCCGGACGACCCCGCGCGCCCCATCCGCGCCGCCATGGCGGCCACGCGCCGGGTGATGCACGCGTTCGAAGGTCGCGAAGATGCCAAACGCCTCGCCATGGCGATGCGCCACCTCCATGACCTGCCCGTCGCCGCCGCGGTACCGTCCCGCGCCGCCCGAGCCGTCGCGCAGATCCTTCCGCCAGACGACGATGGGGGCCACCGTCTCGGTCACCTCCACCGGCACGTTCTTCACGCCCGAGGGGTAGGGTGTCGCGGAGAGCCCATCCTGTGCGGGGCGCGCGCCGGCACCGCCCGAATGGAACATCGTCACCATGAAGGGGCGCTGCGTCATGCCCGTCAGCCCCTGTCCGGCGCCGAGCTTGAGGTTCCAGAGGTTCGACGTGCCTTCGGCCGGCACGCGGCCCGGCAGCGCCTGGTCCAGCGCGCCGAAGACCACGTCCGGCAGCATGTGCCCCATGGTGCTGCGCGCATTCACCGCGGCGGGCGAGAGCGCATTGAGGATGCTGCCCTCCGGCGCCGTCACGCGGATCAGGTCCAGCGTGCCGGCATTGTTCGGGATCTCGGGCCCGATGATGCAGCGGATGCCGAAGGCGGTGTAGGCGTCGGTATAGCAGAGCGGGCAGTTGATGCCGTAGCCGCTCTGCGCCGAGGTGCCGGCGTAGTCCACCGCGATGTGATCCTCGGCAATGGTGAGGGTGGCGTGGAGATCGATCGGCGCCTCCATGCCGTCGATCCGCATGTGGCTCTTCCAGCTGCCCTTCGGCAGCTTCGCGATCTCCGCCCGCATCGCCGCCTCGGAGCGCGCGATGATGTGCGCGCCGAGCACCTCCAGGTCGTCCAGGCCGTTCTCGGCCAGCATGGCGGAGAGGCGGCGCTCGCCCGTCTCGTTGCAGGCCATCAGCGCGTAGAGGTCGCCCTCCACCTGCACCGGCTCGCGCACATTCGCGCGGATCAGCTTCACCAGCCACGGGTCCACCACGCCCTGGCGCGCCAGCGGCATGATGGGAATCCGCAGCCCTTCGTGGAACACCTGGCGCCCATCAGGCGAGAGGCCGATGCCGCCGATATCCACCACATGCACCGTGCAGGAAAACAGGCCGACCAGCTTGCCCTGGTGAAAGGCGGGCGAGGTCACGACCACGTCGTAGAGGTGCCCGGTGCCCTGCCAGGGATCATTGGTGATGTAGTGGTCGCCCTCGCGCATGCTCTCGGCGGGAATGGCGGCGAGGAAGTGCTTCACGCTGCGTGCCATGGAGTTCACATGGCCCGGCGTGCCCGTGACCGCCTGGGCCAGCATGCGGCCCTCCACGTCGAAGACGCCGGCCGAGATGTCCCCCGCCTCGCGCGCGCTGGTGGAGAAGGCGGTGCGGACCAGGGTGCGGGCCTGCTCCTCCACCACGGAGAGCAGGCGGTTCCACATCACCTGCAAACGGATGTCGTTCATGGGCTGTGCTCCAGCACGATCTGCTCGGCCGCGTTGATGGTGGCGGACCAGCCGGCGGGCACCACGGTTGTCGTCTCATCCTCGATGATGAGGGCGGGGCCCGGCACGCGGGCGCCGGGCTTCAGCGCGTCACGCACCTGGATGGCGGCGGGCGCGGTGAGGCCCGTCGCCGGGTCCACCAGGGCGCGGTGCTGCGCCGCCGCTGGCGCATCCCGCCCGGTGATTTCGGCGAGGCGCGTCGGTGGCGGGACCGGGTGCGAGAGCGCCAGCGCCCAGGTCATCACCTCGGGTTGCAGGCCCGGGATGGCGCGGCCGAAGATGCCGCGATAGGCGGCGGTGAAGGCCTCCTGCAACGCCGCCGCGCCGATGCCGGCCGTGATCGGCACCGCGATCTCATGCCCCTGGCCGCGGTAGCGCATGAAGGCGGTGCGGGCTTCCACCAGGCCCTCGCGCGGGGCGGCCTGCAACACCACCGCCTCCGCCTCGCGCCGCATCTCGGCGAACATCGCCTCCAGCGCCGCCTCGTCCAGCGCATCGAGCCGCGTGTAGCGCGTGCGCACCACCTCGAAGCCGATCGGCGCCTGGAGGAAGCCATGCGCGGAGCCCACCCCCGCGCCGCGCGGCACCAGCACGCGCGTGATGCCGAGCTTCTGCGCGAGGCGCGCGGCATGCAGCGGGGCGGCGCCGCCAAAGGCGATCATGGTGCGCCCGGCCGTGTCCTCGCCATTCTCGACGGCATGCACCCGCGCCGCGCTTGCCATGGTCTCGTCCACGATCTCCGCCACGCCCACCGGCGCATCGGCGCCCAGCGGCGCGAACGCGTCACGCGCGGCATCCTCATCCAGCGGGATGCTGCCGCCCGCGAACATGGCGGGGTCCAGCCGGCCCAGCAGGAGGTCGGCATCGGTCACCGTCGGCGCGGTGCCGCCCAGGCCGTAGCAGGCCGGGCCTGGCGCGCTGCCGGCGCTGTCCGGCCCGACCTGGATGCGGCCCAGCACGTCGCGCCGCGCGATGGAGCCGCCGCCCGCGCCGATCTCCACCAGCTCGATCACCGGGATGCGGATGGGCAATCCGCTGCCCTGCACGAAGCGATAGGCGCGCGCCACCTCGAAGCTACGGGCCATGTGGAAGCGGCCATCGTCGATCAGCGTCAGCTTCGCCGTGGTCCCGCCCATGTCGAAGGCCAGCACGCGCGTGAGGCCGTTCTGCGCCGCCACATGCCGCGCGAGGATGGCGCCGCCCGCCGGCCCGCTCTCGACCAGGCGCACCGGGAAGCGCCGCGCCGCACCCACGGTGCAGAGCCCGCCGGAGGACATCATCATCAGCACCGGCGCCGCGATGCCCTGCGCGCGCAGCCCGTCTTCCAGCCGCGCCAGGTAGCCATCCATCAGCGGGCGCACATAAGCATTCGCGAGGGTGGTGCTGGCGCGGTCATATTCGCGCACCTCGGGGCAGACCTCGCAGGAGAGCGAGAGCGAGACGCCGGGCAGCAGCGCGGAAAGGACCTCCGCCGCGCGGCGCTCATGCGCGTCATTGGTGAAGCTGTGCAGGAAGCAGATGGCGAGCGCGGTCACGCCATCGGCGCGCGCCTGTTCCGCCACGCCCTCCAGCGCCGCCTCGTCCAGCGGCAGCAGCACGCCGCCATCGGCCGCGATGCGCTCGGGCACGGTGTAGCGCAGCGCGCGCGGGGCGAGCGGGGCGGGGCGCTCCATCGTCAGGTCGTATTGCGCGAAGCGGTGCTCATAGGCGATCTCGACGCTGTCGCGGAAACCCTGCGTGGTGAGCAGCGCGGTGCGTGCCCCCTTGCGCTCGATCAGCGCATTGGTGGCGAGCGTCGTGCCGTGCAGCACGAGGCTGAGCGCGCCAGGCGCCACGCCGGCCGATGCCAGCAGCAGGCGCGCCCCCTCCAGCACTGCGCGCTCCGGCGCATCGGGCGTGGTGAGCAGCTTGTGCGAATGCGTGCGCCCGGGGGTTTCAAGGACGAGATCGGTGAAGGTCCCGCCGATATCCACGGCGAGGCGATGGCCCATCAGCAAGTCTAGTCTCCGATCCTGATGTTCCCGGTGCGCACCACCCGCCCCCAGACCTCGCTGTCGGCGCGCAGGAAGGCGAGATATTCGGCGCGCGGCAGCGTCGCGGGATGCAGCCCGGCCTCGTCGAAGCGGCGCTTCGTGTCGGGCTCGGCCATCACGCGCAGCACCTGCGCGTTGATCGCGTCCAGCAGCGCGTCGGGCGTGCCGGCGGGCGCGGCCAGGCCATACCAGTTCTCGGCGACGTAGCCGGGCACGGCCTCGATCGCGGCGGGCGTGTTGGGCAGCAGCGGCCAGCGCTCGGGCGAGGTGACGGCGATGGCGCGCGCCTGCCCGCCCTGGATGAGGCCGAGCGTCGCGGGATCGCCGTAATAGGCATCCACCACGCGGGCCGCGAGGTCGTTCAGCGCGGGGCCGGTGCCGCGATAGGGCACATGCTCGATGGAGACACCGGCCAGCTGGTTGAACAGCTCGCCCGCCAGATGCTGGCTGGTGCCCGGGCCGCCGCTCGCGTAGCGCAGCCCGCCGCGCCGGGCGAGGGCCAGGAACTCCGTGAGGTTCGCCGCCGGCAGGTCGGTGCGGACGGCGAGGATGAAGGGCATCCGCACCAGCCGCGTGATGTGCCCGAGCCCCAGCGCATCATAGGGCAGGCGGCGCAGATGCGGCCCGGCGGTGATGGTGCCGGCCCCGGTGAGGGAGAGGGTGTAGCCATCGGGCGCGGCGCGCGACATGGCCTCGACGCCGATCACGCCGCCCGCCCCGCCGCGATTCTCGACCACCACGGTCTGCCCCACGGCGCGGCCCAGCGGTTCGGCCAGCAAGCGCGCGGTGAGGTCCACGCCACCGCCCGGCGGGAAGGGCGCGATGAGCCGGATCGGGCGGTTGGGCCAGCCGGGCGCCTGGGCGTGCGCGACGGCAGGGGTCGCGAGCAGCGCGGCCAGGCTGCGGCGAGGGAGGAGATGTTGCATGGTTCAGCGCCCCGGCATGTTGAGGCCGGGCGGCGGGATCGCCGTGCCGCGCGGCATGCCCCCGGCGCCGATTTCGGCAGGCGGCGGCAATTGCAGGTTCTGATAGCCCGAGGGGCGCTGGAAGCGGGATGCCTCCTGCGGGCCGAAGCTCACCTGCGTGGCTTCGAGCAGGCCCGGAACCGGGCCCGTGGCATTGCGCGAGAGGGTCTCGCTGCGCAGCATCACGCCATCGGCGGTGAGGCAGATGCGGGCGGCCTGGCCCTGCTCCTCGACGCGCCAGTTCACGCATTCGGTGTTGGCGATGCGGGCGGGGCCTTCACGGGTGAAGCGGGCCGCGGCACTGGGCGCCATGCGCGCGGCGATGGGCGTGGCCGGCATGTCGAGGATCATGCGCTGCGCCGCCATGGCCATGAAGGCGGTGCCGGACCCCATGTCGAGGACGATCCAGCCCTGCCCGCCCGGCATGTCCATCCGCATCAGGCGGCGCTGGGCCAGCCAGGCCATGCGCATCTCGCCGGGCGGCTGGCCCTCCGCCGTCACGCGGTAGGTGACGGCGACGTCGCGTGCGGGTGTGAGGGTCGGGCGCTCCTGCGCGGCGGCAGGACCTGCCATGGCGAGGAGGAGAACGAGGAGCGACGCGGGTTTCATGAACCTGCCTTCCGAAGAGGAAGGGGGAGCGTCCGCCCGCGCCAGCGCCGGGTCAACACCCGGCCATGGGGGCCGGGTGTCGTTCACGCTCAGAACCGGAAGGCGATCGAGGCCAGGGCGCGGGCGCTACAGATGTTCTGCGCCGTGCCGTAGATGCAGTCCTGCTTGCTGATCGAGGTGTCGTAGTAGCCCACGCTCGCGACCACCGTGCCGATATTGGCGATGGGGAATTCGCGGGTGACGGCGATGGACCACCACGCATAGTCCGGCGTGCCGAAGACGGCGTTGCGCTGGATCCACTGGTAGCCGATGCGGCCGCCCAGCGTGAGGTCCCAGACGCCGGTCTTCCAGTCGGCGCCGCCCTCGACATAGAAGCCATCGCCCGAACGCCCGAAGAAGTTGGGCGAGTAGTTGAAGGCGCCCAGCAGGTTCACGGGGCCGATCTCATAGGTCGCCTTGGCGTAGATTTCCGCGTAGTCGAGCACGGGGGAGACGCCGCCGGGCGGACGGGTATAGCCGGGATAGAGGTAGCCGATGCCGCCGAAATCCAGGTTCACGCCACCGAGCGTGACGCGGTAGCCGCCATAGACGTCCACCTCCTGCCGCGCATCCAGGCCCTGGAAGCTGACATTGGAGATGAAGCCGCCGACATAGACGCCGCTCGTGTGCACCGCCTCGGACGCCGCCTGGTAGGCCATGCGGGAGCGGGTCTGGCTGATGCCGCGGAAGAGGTAGTCGCTGGCATAGGTGCCGGTGGTGGTGACGGTGATCCCGCTCTCGCCGATCGGGATCTGGGCCTGGGCCGGCTGGATCATGGCGAAGCCCGCCAAGGTGGCACAGGCCAGGAAAAGCTTGCGGATGGGCATGAGACCTCCGGGAGGTGGGAACGACGTTGCACCGCAGCATATCGCGGCGCAAAAAACCGTCCCATCAGGGAGGCATCATTTTCAGGCGCCCCTCACATAAATCGCGCATAAATAATGCACGAGCGCAATCCGTGAGCAAAACATAGGCAAGACGCGACCAATCGCAGGCCAAGCCGGTCGCCGGCGGGCCGGGTCAGACCCGCAGGTCGAGCAGCGACCCACGCGGCAAGGGCTTGCTCGGGGCCGGGGGCACCGCCTCGAGCCGGCGCTGCGCCACCTGCTCGGCGCCCATCGTGGCGCCATCGCCCGGCATCTGGCGGCGGATGGCGGCGGCCTCCGTCACCGGGCGCTCGGCAATGCGGTTCTGGGGGGCGACCTCCTTGGTGAAGGCCGCCAGGGAATTGGTGGTGATCATGCGCACCACCTGCCACCGCAAGGATGAAGGTTTCCTGAAGATCCGCGCGGATTCCGGGGCGCTCCGGCCGGCAGCGGCGATGAGGCGGTTGCTGATCATGCCCGGGAACTTGCGCTCCCGGGCCGTTAACACTCCAGCAACCTATGGATGTATCGTGAAGATCATTCGACGCGGATGTTCTTCTCGTTCACCAGTTGCGCCCATTGCACGCGCTCCCGCGCGGCGAAGGCGGCCAGCTCCTCGGGCGTCGAGGGCTCGGCCGCCCCCGCCTGCTGTCGGAAGACGGCCTGCGTCTGCTCGTTGCGCATGCCCTCGCGCACGGCGGCGTTCAGCCGGGCGATGATCGGCGCGGGGGTGCGGGCCGGCGCGTAGAGCGCGAGCCAGAGGCCGGTGGCCAGCGGCACGCCGAGTTCGGTCAATGTCGGCACATTCGGGGTGAGTTCGATGCGCGTCGGGTGGGCGAGGGCCAGGATGCGGGCTCGGTTGTCCACCGCCAGGCTGTTGGCGCCACCCACCGGCAGCATCATGGAGTCCACCTGGCCCGAGGCGACGGCCTGCATGCCCGGTGCCTGCGCGGCGAAGGGCACGTGCAGCTTCTCGAAGCGCTCCGCCCGGGCCACGAACTCGAAGGCGAGGTGCGAGGAGGAGCCGACGCCCCAGGAGGCATGGCTGAGGCGCCCGGCCTCGCGCCGCGCCTCGCGGATGAAGCTCGCATAATCCGTGATCTCGCGGCGATGCGCGCCCACCATGAGCGCGAAGGGGACGCGCGTGACCATGGAAATGGGCACGAAGTCGTTCTCGTCGCTGTAGGGGAGCGAGCGGAAGGTGGAGCGGTTGATGGCGAAGGTGTCGGTGATGCCCATGGTCAGGGTGGTGCCATCGGCCGGGGCGCGCGCCGCCACCAGCGTGCCCACGGTGCCATTGGCGCCCGGCCGGTTCTCGACCACCACGGGCTGGCCCAGCGTGCCCTGCAGGCCGACCGCCATGCCACGGCTGATCACATCCGTGATGCCGCCCGCCGCATAGGGGACGATGATGCGGATCGGCCGGTCCGGCCAATTGGCGGGCAGCGCCGGTTGAGCCAGGGCGGATTTGCCGGCAAGCAAGCCGGTGGCGCTGGCGGCCAGGAGGCCGCGGCGGGATGTCAGAAGCATGGATGTCTCCAGGATGGATTTTTGGTTAACTGAAATTCATGTAGAAATGTTTACATTCCATCGCAAGAGGGTTTCGGCCGCGTCACAATTCGTGATCGGCGGCGGCGCGCCCCATGCCTGACTTCCGCCTCGAGCAGGCGGCCGGCGGCCTGGTCGCCGGGCTGGACGAGGCCGGGCGCGGGCCGCTCGCCGGCCCCGTCATCGCGGCCGCCGTCGTCTTCCTCCGCCCCTGCCCCGCCCCGCTCGCCGCGCTGCTGGATGACAGCAAGCGCCTGAAGGAGGCCGCGCGCCGCAACGCCGCGCTGGCGCTGCGCGACGCCCAGCGCCAGGGCATCGTGGCCTTCGCGCTGGGCGGCGCCTCGGCCGCCGAGATCGGGCGGATCAACATCCTCGCCGCCTCGCTGCTGGCCATGCGCCGCGCGCTGCTGCGATTGCCCGTGATGCCCGGCCTCGCGCTGGTGGACGGCAACCGCCCGCCGCCCCTCCCCTGCCCGGTGCGCTGCGTGGTGGGCGGCGATGGCCTCAGCCTCTCCATCGCCGCCGCCTCGATCCTGGCGAAGACGTTGCGTGACGCCGGGATGGCGCGGCTGGATGCGCGCTGGCCGGCCTATGGCTTCGCGCGGCACCAGGGCTATCCCACCGCGCAGCATCGCCAGGCCCTGCTGGAGCACGGGCCCTCGCCACATCACCGGCGCGGCTTCGGGCCGGTGGAGGAAGCCTTCGCGCGGCACCGCTGTTGACGGCGCGACTCCGCGTCACGCATGTTCAGGCCTTCGATTCGCGAAGGAACTTCCCGCCTTGGGCGCTGGTCTCGAGATACCGCTCGACAGGATCCTGCTGGGCGACTGCATCGAGACGCTGCGCGCCCTGCCGCCCGCCTCGGTGCACGCGGTCTTCGCCGACCCGCCCTACAACCTGCAGCTCCGCGGCACGCTGCACCGCCCCGACCACAGCCTGGTGGACGCGGTGGATGACGCCTGGGACCAGTTCACCGATTTCGCGGCCTATGACGCCTTCACGCGCGAATGGCTGACGGAATGCCGCCGCGTCCTGCGCAAGGACGGCACGCTCTGGCTCATCGGCAGCTACCACAACATCTTCCGCCTCGGCACCGCGTTGCAGGACCTCGGCTTCTGGATCCTGAACGACGTCATCTGGCGCAAGGCCAACCCGATGCCGAATTTCCGCGGCCGGCGCTTCACCAACGCGCATGAGACGCTGATCTGGGCCGCCCGCAGCGAGGACGCGAAATACCGCTTCAACTACGCCGCGATGAAGGCGCTCAACGACGACCTGCAGATGCGCAGCGACTGGTACATCCCGCTCTGCACCGGCAATGAGCGCCTGCGCGACGAGGCGGGCAACAAGCTCCACCCGACGCAGAAGCCCGAGGCGCTGCTCCACCGCGTCATCCTCTCCTGCACGCAGAAGGGCGATGTGATCCTCGATCCCTTCAGCGGTTCGGGCACCACGGGCGCCGTCGCCAAGCGGCTCGGCCGGCGCTTCATCGGCATCGAGCGCGACCCCACCTATGCCGCCGCCGCCGAGCGCCGCATCGCCGCCATCCAGCCGCTGGGCGATGTCGAGACGGCGCCGACACCCACGCGCAAGGAACAGCCGCGCATCGCCTTCGGCAGCCTGGTGGAGCGCGGGCTGGTGCAGCCCGGCGCCACGCTGACCGACCGCCACCGCCGCTGGGCCGCGCAGGTCTTCGCCGATGGCACCATCGCCTGCGGCACGGCGCGCGGCTCCATCCATGGCGTGGGCGCCGCGGTGCAGGAGGCGCCCTCCTGCAATGGCTGGACCTTCTGGCACCTGGTGCAGGCGGATGGCGCGCTGAAGCTGCTGGACGTCTTCCGCACCGAACTGGCCGGGTGAAGATCCACGAGGACTGGTTCCCCGGCCTGGTCGGGGACATCGCCGCGCTGCATGCGCGGCATTATGCCGCGAGCCACGGCTTCGGCGCCGTCTTCGAGGCGAAGGTGGCGCGGGAACTCGGAGATTTCCTGACCAAGCCGCGCTCGCCGGGGGATTTCTTCCGCGCGGTGGAGCATGACGGCCGGGCGCTGGGTTCCATCGCGCTGGAGGATGAGGGCCACGGCCTCGGCCATCTGCGCTGGTTCATCCTGGACGCATCGCTGCGCGGCAGCGGCCTCGGCCGGCGGCTGCTGGGCGAGGCGCTGGCCCATGCGCGGGCGCAGGGCATCGGCCGGGTCTATCTCTGGACACTGGACGGGCTACCGGCCGCCGCCCGCCTCTATGCCGAAGCGGGCTTCGTGGAAGTCGAGCGGCTGACGGCCACCCAATGGGGCAAGGCCGTCACCGAACTCCGGTTGGAGTGGTCCTGAGCCTCAGACCCGCATCGGCATCAGGACGTAGAGCGCGTCGTCATCCGCCGCGTCCTGCACCACGGTCGGCGCGCTGCCATCGGAGAACTTGAAGCGCAGCGTCTCGCCCACCTGCTCGGTGATGTCGTTCAGGTAGCGCGCCTGGAAACCGATCTCGATGGGCGAGGAGGCATAGGTGACCAGCCCCTCATCCAGCTCCTCGCGCGCTTCGCCCTGCTCGGCGCTGGAGGCCGTCAGCAGCAGGTTGTCGCTGGAGATGCTGAGCTTCACCGGGCGCGACCGCTCGCTGGAGATCGCGGCCACCCGGCCCACCGCCTGGGCGAAGGCCTGGGTGCCGACTTCCATGACCTTGTCGTTGTTGCGCGGGATCACGCGCTCATAATCCGGGAAGGTGCCGTCGATCAGCTTGCTGGTCAGCGTGACGGTGCCGACGCGGAAGCTGATCTTGGTGTCGGAGAGGCGGAACTCGATCTCGTCGCGCGTCTCCTCGGCGAGCTTGTTCAGCTCGTTGACGGTCTTGCGCGGGATGATGACGCCCGGCATCGCCGAGGCGCCGTCCGGCAGGTCGGTCTCGACACGGGCCAGGCGGTGGCCGTCGGTCGCGGCGGCGCGGAGCTTGCGGCCCGAGGCGTCCTCGGCGACGTGCAGGTAGATGCCGTTCAGGTAGTAGCGGGTTTCCTCGGTGGAGATGGCGAAGCGCGTGCGGGCGATCATGCCGCGCAGCTTGGCCGCCTCCAGCTTGAATTGATGCGGCAGCGCGCCCTCGGTCATCGAGGGGAAGTCCTCGACCGGGAGCACCGGCAGGCTGGTGCTGAAGCGGCCGGCGCGCAGCGTCAGGGGCGCGTCGCCGCCCTTGTGGTCGAGCTCGACCGTCGCGCCATCCGGCAGCTTGCGGACGATTTCATAAAGGGTGGCGGCGGGGGCGGTGGTGCGGCCGGGGCGGGCCACCTGCACGCCGGGCACTTCCTCGACGATGGCGATTTCCATGTCGGTCGCGGTCAGGCGCAGCGTGCCTTCCTTCGCGTCCAGCAGGATATTGGCGAGGATGGGAATGGTGTTCCGGCGCTCGACCACGGATTGCGTGTGCCCGAGGGCCTTGAGCAGGATGGCGCGCTCGACGCTGAACTTCATCTCTCCCGGTCCCTTGCTGTCCGATGGCGCGAATCGCCGCGCAATACGGGGATTTCTGTAGCATCCCGGCCGAAACGGTCAAAGCAGGGTGCAGGGAGCAGGCTCCCTGCTGGGGTCTGAGGGGCAAAGCCCCTTACATCTCCAGCATCTTCCTGAGCAGGGTCACATCCTCGGCGAAAGCCGGATCCTCGGCCATCAGCTCCGTGATCTTGTTCACCGCGTGCAGCACGGTCGTGTGATCCCGGTTGCCGAAGCGCCGGCCGATCTCGGGCAGCGAGCGGGAGGTCAGCTGCTTCGCCAGATACATCGCCACCTGGCGCGGCCGGGCCACCGCGCGGGAGCGGCGGGCCGAGGCCATTTCGGTCAGGCGGATGTTATAGTGCTCGGCCACCTTGCGCTGGATGTCGTCGATCGAGAGGCGCTTGTCATGCGCGCGCAGGATGTCGGAGAGCACCTCGGGCACGGATTCCAGCGTGACCGGCCGGCCGAAGAGCTTGGCATGCGCCACCACGCGGTTCAGCGCGCCCTCCAGGTCCCGGACGTTGGAGGCGATCTTGCGGGCCAGCAGCTCCTGCACGCGGGGCGGCACCTCGACGCCGGAGATGGTCGCCTTGGACTGCAGGATGGAGAGGCGCAGCTCATAGGTCGTCGCGTGCAGGTCGGCCACGATGCCGCCGGAGAGGCGGGTGCGCAGGCGGTCCTCGATGCCCGAGAGGTCATTCGGCGCCTTGTCGGCCGAGATGATGATCTGCTTGCCGGCGTCGATCAGCGCATTGAAGGTGTGGAAGAACTCCTCCTGCGTGTTGTCCTTGCCGATCAGGAACTGCAGGTCATCCACCATCAGCACATGGACCGAGCGCAGCTGCGTCTTGAACTCCATGGTGTTGTGGCTGCGGAGTGCCGCGATGAAGCGGTACATGAACTTCTCGGCCGACATGTAGGCGACGGAGAGGTTCGGGTCGCGCTCCCGCAGGGACCACGCGATGGCGTGCATCAGATGCGTCTTGCCCAGCCCCACGCCGCCATAGAGGAAGAGCGGGTTGAAGCCGGCCTGGGCGGGCTTCTCCGCCACGCGGCGGGCGCAGGCATGCGCGAATTCATTGGGCTTGCCGACGACGAAGCTGTCGAAGGTAAAGCGGGGGTCGAGCGGCACCAGCCAGTCGTTGCGGACGGGCTCGGCCATCGCCGGCGTGGCGGCGGCGGGCGCGAGGCTCTCGGCGAGGGGCGAGGCCTCGGCCACCTCCTGCTCGATCGCGGCCTTCTCGGCGCGGGAGGCGGCCTGCACGCGCAGCTCCACCAGGCGCACGCCGGGCATCTCCGCCTGGCAGAGCAGGCGCAGCCGGTCGCCGTAATGGTCGCGCACCCAGTCCCGCAGGAAGCGCGTGGGCAGGTGGATGAGGACGCTTTCCCCCTCGACACCGGCCAGGCTCATCTGCCGCAGCCAGTTCCGGTACTCGACGTCACCCACCTCCTGTCGGAGGCGTGTGCGGACGCGGGCCCAGCAGGCGGCGATCTTTCCGGCGTTGGGCGGGGGGGTCTCGCCCGTGTCCTGATCCATCCCTGTCCTCAGTCTCTCAACGCGTTCCTCGGGGGAGGCCGCATATTGGTTGCTCGTTTTTGAGGGCGGGGCCGCCCGGTACTCGACACTGGAATGCTCAACACCGACCGTGGCGCCACGCTGCATGGCACCGCGATGATGGGGAAACGTTACCGCAGGTTTCAGCCGGGCTTGAAGTCGTTCAGGCGCCATTTATCAAAAACACGCCCAGTGTGACAAACAAGTCGCTATGCGGTGACGTTCAGCCACAAGAAAAAGCTCCGCCATGGGAAGAATAGCCTTCCCTCGGCAGAGCCGTTCCAATTGTCAGTAGTTGAAGGCGCGATCAGGCCGAAGCGGTGTTCAGCGCCTTGATGCGAGCCGAGAGGCGCGACATCTTGCGGGCCACGGTGTTGCGATGGAGCACACCCTTGGTCACCGCCGTCTGCATTTCCGGCTGCGCGGACTGGAACGCCGCGGCCGCCTGCTCCTTGTCGCCGCCGGCGATCGCCAGCTCGACCTTGCGCAGGAAGGTGCGCACGCGCGAACGGCGCATGCGGTTGCGCTCGGTGCGCTTCTCGGTCTGGCGGATGCGCTTGCGCGCGGAAGCATTGTTGGCCATGGGCGTTGAGTGCGATCGCTTCTGGAGTGAGTGACAGGGACGGTGAAGGCCGCCCGAGGAAGCGAGGGTCTAAGCCCCCGCCCCCCTCATCGTCAAGACGGGAAGTGCGGCGGCGCCCCTCACCGGTTGCGGAAAGCGGGCTTGCGCTTCTCGGCGAAGGCCGACATGCCCTCCTTCTGGTCCTCGGTCGCGAAGAGCGAATAGAAGATCTTGCGCTCGAAGCGCACGCCCTCGGCCAGGGTCGTCTCGAAGGCGCGGTTCACCGCCTCCTTGGCGATGGCGACGGCGGGGCCCGAGAGGCTTGCGATCTTCTCGCCCACCTTCATCGCCTCGGCCATCAGCTGGTCCAGCGGGACCACGCGGGCGACGAGGCCGCTGCGCTCGGCCTCCGTCGCGTCCATCATGCGGGCGGTGAGCACGAGGTCCATCGCCTTGGCCTTGCCCACCGCGCGCGTCAGGCGCTGGGTGCCGCCCGCACCGGGGATGATGCCGAGGTTGATCTCCGGCTGGCCGAACTTCGCGTTGTCGGCCGCGATGATCATGTCGCACATCATCGCCAGCTCGCAGCCCCCACCCAGCGCGAAGCCGGCCACCGCCGCGATGACGGGCTTCTTGATGGTGGTGACCGCCTCCCAGCGGGCGGTGATGAAGTCCTCGAAATAGACGCCCGGCCAGGTGCGGTCCTTCATCTCCTTGATATCGGCACCGGCGGCGAAGGCCTTCTCGGAGCCGGTCAGGATGATGGCGGCGATGGCGGGGTCGGCGTCGAAGCCGCGCAGCGCCTCGCCCAGCTCACCCATCAGCTGGTCGCAGAGCGCGTTCAGCGCCTGCGGCCGGTTCAGCCGGATCACGGCGACCGCGCCTTGCGTCTCTGTCAGGATCATTTCGTAGGCCATGGCGTCCTCGGAGGTTGGCGGCCGCGGCGTGCCGCTCAGCGTTGATGTTTGGCGCAGTAGAAGGTGGATCGGCCCGACTGCACAAGCCGGGTGATCCCGGAGCAGGCGGGCGGGCCTGGGCAGCGCGCGCAGGGCTGGCCCGCGCGGTCATAGACGTCGAACCGTTCCTGGAAGACGCCGAGCTCGCCATCCGCCCGCACATAGTCGCGCAGGCTCGAGCCACCGGCCGCGATCGCCTCGGTCAGGACCGAGGTGATGGCCGGCACCAGACGCCCGGCCCGGGCGCCCGGAATGGTGGCGGCCAGCCGCCGGGGCGAGATCCCGGCGCGGTACAGCGCCTCGCTGACATAGATGTTGCCCAGGCCGGCGACGACCTTCTGGTCCAGCAGGGCGGCCTTGATCGGGGTGATCTTGCCGGTCAGCGCCGCCTCCAGCGCCTCGACCGTGAAGCCGGGCTCCAGCGGCTCCGGGCCCAGGCCGGCCAGCAGCTTGTGGCCGTCCTCGGCGTCGCGCGGGACGAGGTCCACGCAGCCGAAGCGGCGGGGGTCCACGAAGCCGACGCGCCAGCCGCCCTCCGTCTCCATCACCAGGTGCTCATGCGCCTCGGGCGGCTGGTTGTGGCCGCGGGCGTCGCTGGCGAGGCCCTGCGGGCCCATCCGGGCCACCACGGCGGCATCGCGGTGCCGCGCCACCATCCGGCCGGACATGCCGAGATGGATCAGCACGCTCTCCCGCCCCTCCAGGCGCATCAGCATGTATTTGCCGCGCCGCCGGAAGCCTTCCACCCGCGCGCCCGTGAGCGTCGCGGCCAGGCCGGGCGGGAAAGGCCAGCGCAGGCCGGCGCGGCGCGTCTCGGCATGGCAGATCACCTGGCCGCCGAGCACGGAAGCCAGGCCGCGCATGACGGTCTCGACCTCGGGCAATTCGGGGATGGCGGCCTCCTCTTTCTCCGGTCCCCCGCATGGCAGATTCGCCCTGTTGCCGCTATACCCGGCGGATGACCGAGAACCCCGAGACCACCGCCGATTTCGGCTTTCGCAGCGTCCCCGCCGAGGAAAAGGCCGGGCTGGTGCGCGAAGTCTTCGACAGCGTGGCCCCCCGCTATGACGTGATGAACGACCTGATGTCCCTCGGCCTGCACCGGGCCTGGAAGCGCATCTTCGTCAACGCCATCCAGCCCCGCCCGGGCGAGACGCTGCTCGACCTCGCGGGCGGCACGGGGGACATCTCCTTCCTGGCGCTGGAGCGCGGCGCGGGCCGTGTCATCTGCTCGGACATCAATGCCGAAATGCTCTCGGTCGGCCAGTCGCGCGCGCTGAAGAAGGGGCTGGTGCGCGGCCTCTCCTTCCTGTGTGCCGATGCCGAGCACATCCCGCTGCCGGATCGCAGCGTGGAGAAGGTCAGCATGGCCTTCGGCCTGCGGAACTGCACCGACAAGGACGCCGTGCTGCGCGAGGTGCGGCGCGTGCTGCGCCCGGGCGGGCGCTTCCATTGCCTGGAATTCTCGCGCCTGGAGGTGGCCGCGCTGGCGCCGCTCTATGACGCCTGGTCCTTCAAGGCGCTGCCGGCGCTCGGCGGGCGCATCGCCCAGGATTCCGAGAGCTACCGCTACCTCGCGGAGAGCATCCGCATGTTCCCCGACCAGGCGACGCTGGCCGCGATGATGGCGGCGGCCGGTCTGGAGCGCGTGCAGCACCGCAACCTCTCGGGCGGCATCGTCGCCATCCACACCGGCTGGCGCCTCTAGCGCCCGCCCCAGGCCCCTCCTCATGAAGACCGAAAGATGAGCATGCCGCACAAGGACCTCCAGGCCCGCATCGAGGCAAGCTTCGCCCAGCAGGGGCTGATGCGCGTGATCGAGGCGCGCATCGCCTCCGTCTCGCCGGGCCGCTGCGTGATCGAGGCGCCTTTCCGCAAGACGATGACGCAGCAGCAGGGCTTCCTGCATGCCGGCGTGCTGACCACGCTGGCCGACAATGCCTGCGGCTATGCCACCCTCTCCCTGCTGCCGCCGGGGCAGGAGGTGCTGACGGCGGAGCTCAAGGTGAATTTCCTGCGCCCCGCGCGTGGTGTGCTGGCCATCGCCCGGGCCGAGGTGCTCAAGCTCGGCCGCACGCTGACCGTGGCGCGCGCCGAGGTCTGGATGCGGGCCGAGGATGGCTCGGAGAGCCTCTGCGCCGCGATGCAGGCGACGCTGGTTCCCTCGCTGACCGGCTGATGGTCACGGGCCGCATTCTGACAGGCAAGGCCATGCTGGCGGGGGTGGCGGGCTGGCCCGTCTCCCATTCGCGCTCGCCGCTGCTGCATGGCACCTGGATCGCGCGGCACGGGCTCGATGCGGCCTATGTGCCGCTGCCCATCGCGCCCGAGAATTTCACCACGGCCGTGCGCGGCCTGATGGCCGCGGGCTTCCGCGGCATGAACGTCACCATCCCGCACAAGGAGGCCGCCTTCGCGGTCTGCGACGAGGTGCTGCCCCGCGCGCATCGCGCCGGCGCGGTGAACACGCTGGTCTTCCGCGACGGCCGCATCACCGGCGATTGCACGGATGGCTTCGGCTTCCTCGCCTCCCTGCCTGACTACGACCCGAGGCGCGGCCCGGCGGTGATCCTGGGCGCGGGCGGCGCGGCGCGCGCCATCGCCGCCGCGCTGCTCGACGCGGGCTGCCCGCATCTGACCCTGGTGAACCGCACGCCGCAGCGCGCCGAGGCGCTGGCCCGGGCGCTCGGCGGGAACATCGCCGTCAGCGCCATGCCGCCGCTCGAAGGCGCCGCGCTGCTGGTGAACAGCACGAGCCTCGGCATGGCCGGGCAGCCGCCGCTGGAGCTGGATCTCGCGCCCCTGCCCGCGCATGCCGTCGTCGCCGACATCGTCTATGTGCCGCTGGAGACGCGGCTGCTCGCCGCCGCCCGCGCGCGCGGGCTGCTGGGCGTGGATGGCCTCGGCATGCTGCTGCATCAGGCGCGGCCCGGCTTCGAGGCCTGGTTCGGCGTGGCGCCGGTGGTGGATGAGGAACTGCGCCGCATCGTCGCCGCGGACATCCCGCCGCGATGAAGGTCTGGGGCCTCACCGGCAGCATCGGCATGGGCAAGTCCACCGCGGCGCGCGCCTTCCAGCGCCTGGGCGTCCCGGTCTTCGACGCCGATGCCGCGGTGCATGCCCTGCAGGCCCGGGGCGGCCGCGCGGTGCGGCCCATCGCCCGGGCCTTCCCGGGAACCGAGCGTGACGGCGCCACGGATCGCGAGGCGCTGCGCCGCGCGGTGCTCGGCCAGCCCGAGGCGCTGAAGCGGCTGGAGCGCATCATCCACCCGCTGGTGCGCGACGAGCAGGCGCGCTTTCTCAAGCGCTGGCGCGGGCGCGGCACGCGCATCGTCGTGCTCGACATCCCGCTGCTGTTCGAAACGCGACGTGACCTCCGTGAGTTCGACCGCATCCTCGTCGTCTCCGCACCCGCCGCCGTGCAGCGCCGCCGCGTGCTGCTGCGCCCAGGCATGACCAAGGCGCGGCTCGACGCCATTCTCGCCCGCCAGATGCCCGATGCCGAGAAGCGCCGCCGCGCCGATGTGGTGATCCCGACCGGCCTCTCGCGCCATCACGCCCAGGCCCGGGTGCGGCGCCTCGTGCATGCCGCGGTACGGCAAGAGGCGCGGGAGATGCGCGATGCGTGAGGTCGTCCTCGACACCGAGACCACCGGCTTCGAGCCGCTGGAGGGCCACCGCGTCATCGAGGTCGCCGCGATCGAGATCGTGAACCTCATGCCGACGGGCAAGGTGTTTCACACGCTGGTGGACCCGGAACGCGACGTGCCGCCGGAAGCCACGCGCGTGCACGGCTTCACCCGCGCCGACCTGGAGGGCAAGCCACGCTTCGCCGAGATCGCCGACGCGATGCTCGAATTCCTGGGCGACAGCCCCATCGTCGCGCACAACGCGCCCTTCGACTTCAAGCACCTGGATGCCGAGCTGTTCCGCTGCAAGCGGCCCACGCTCGACCCCGCGCGGATGGTGGACAGCCTGGCGCTCGCGCGCCTCGCCTTCCCCGGCGCGCAGAACAGCCTGGATGCGCTCTGCCGGCGCTACAACATCGATCTCTCGCAGCGCACGACGCACAATGCGCTGCTCGACGTGAAGCTGCTGGCCGAGGTCTATCTGGAGCTGAAGGGCGGCCGGCAGCCGGGCCTCGTGCTCGGCTCGGCGCCCGTGGTGCAGACCATCCTGCGCGAGGCCGGCGCGCCGCGCACGCCACGCCCCATGCAGCCGACGCCCGAGCAGGAGGAAGCCTTCCAGGCCTTCCTCACGAAGCTGAAGGACCCCCTCTGGCTGAAGTGAGGGGCGCCATGGTCGCCTCGCCCGGCGCATGCGCGCCGTGGCCGCTCAGCAGCAGCCCGGCGCAACGCGCGAGGATCACGAGGTCGCCGCGCAGCGTCACACGCTCCACATAGCGCGCATCCCATTCGAGACGCGCGGGCCAGGGCACGGCGTTGCGCCCCTCCGCCTGCGCGAGGCCGCACAATCCGGGGCGCACCGCCAGCCGCGTCGCCTCGCGCGGGGTGTAGAGGGGCACATAGTCCAGCGGCAGGGGGCGCGGGCCGACCAGCGACATCTCGCCCCGCAGCACCAGCCAGAGCTGCGGCAATTCATCCAGCGCCAGCGCCCGGATGGCGCGGCCGAAGCGCGAGAGACGGAGCGCGTCGCTGCCGGGCCCGGCCGCCATGCTGCGGAATTTCACCATGCGGAACGGCACGCCGTCCCGCCCCGCGCGCCATTCCCGGAACAGCACGGGCCGGCCGAGCATGACGCGCACCGCCAGCGCGGTGCCCAGCAGCAGCGGCAGGCCCGCCGCCAGCAGCAGCGCCGCGCCCAGCACGTCGAAGCCGCGCTTGCCCCAGCGCCGATAGGCCTCGCCGTCAGGCATCCCGCGCCTCCACGCCGAGCGAGAGCACGAGGCCGAGCGCGAACCACACCATGCGGTTGCCGAGGTCGGTCGAGACCATGGCGGTCATCGCGACGGGCAGGGTCAGCGCGAGGATCACCGCGGCCCGCTCCGGCGCGACGCGCGGCAGCCGCGCGAACGCGAGCAGCAGCGCGCCCCCGAAGACGGCGAGCCAGAGCAGCAGGCCCACCGCACCGCCCTCCACCAGCGCCTCGACCGCGTGGTTGTGCGGGTGCAGTCCGCGATCCTGGCCGACGCCGATGGCGGGCGGGAAGCCGCCAGGGCCAAGGCCCGCCACCCCCGCCAGCCGCCAGGCCTCGCCCCAGAGGATCAGCCGCGCGGAATCCTGCCCGCCGCCCGGGCGGAACAGGCGCTCCAGCGTGGCGAGGTCCTCGGCGCGCCCGGGATCGAGCAGCAGCAGGCCGAGCCCCGCCCCGCCCCCCGCTGCCACGAGGGCGATCCAGCCCAGCGCCGCCGCCCTGCGGCCTTCCAGCAGCCAGCGCAGGGCGGGCGCCAGCGCCACCACGGCGGCGAGTTGCAGCAGCGCCGCCCGCCCGCCCGGCAGCAGCACGCCCACCGCGAGTGCCAGCAGCAGCGCGAGCCAGACCGGCACCCACAACCCCCGCGCCGCCGTGGCGCGCAGCGCGACCAGCCCCGCCGCGCAGGCGATGGAGAGCCCGGCCACCTGATACTGCACCCGCACGCGGTAGGGGTCGGCACCCACCTGCCCGCCCAGCACCACGGCATCGGTGGCGAGCCCCCAGGCGATGGCGGCCGCGACATAGGCGCCAAGGCCGATCACCGCCACGGCGAAGACCCGCCGCGCCGCGGGATCCGCGCCGATCAGCAGGCCGAGCGCGAGCATCAGCGGGCCCGCCAGCACGATCTCCGGCAGCCGGTCCGCGACGCCCTCCCCCCATGGGCTCCAGGTCGCGGCCAGCACCCACCAGGCCCAGAGCAGCCCGCAGGCGGCGAGCGGGGGGCCGAGGCCGCGCGAAACCAGCCAGGCCCGGCCCAGAACGAGCACCGGCAGCAGCGCCAGCAGCACCAGCAGCGCGACCAGCGTGATGTCGAAGGTCAGGTTCGCCACGGCCTGGGTGGATTTCAGCGCGCCCGCGAAATGCAGCACCGCGCCGGCCATCCCCGCCAGCGCCGCGAAGAGCGGCGCCGTCCTCAGCATGCGCCGTCGCCGCCCGGCAGGCGCGTGAGCACCGGCTCCTTGCGGGCCGGGGCGGGCTCGGCGGGCGGTCGCCAGGCGGGGGCCAGCGCGGACGGCAAGGGCGGCCGCAGCAGGATGCGGCAGGTGACGGCGAGCAGCACGGCACCCGGGATCACGATGGCGAGCAGCACCAGCAGCAGGGGCCGGTTGGGCACCGAGGGGCGGATCTCCACCATCGGCACGGAGACGAGCCGCGCCGCCGCCGCCTCGTCGGCCGCCACCACCAGCGCCGCGCGCTGCTGCTGCGCCAGCAGGTCATAGAGGCTGTTGCGCAGGAAGAGGTCGGGCTCGACGCGCAGCCGCGCCTCCAGCGCCGCGATGCGCCGTCCGGCCAGCTCGGCCAGGGTTTCGCGAACCCGTCCCTCGGCCTGGGCATGCAGCCGTTGCAGCATGTCGAGGGCGGAATCACGGTCCCGGTGCACCAGCTCCAGCGTCCAGGTGACCGAGGTGAGCGAGGGGGTGGCGCCGAAGTTGCGCTCCAGGAAGCGCAGCGCATCATCCGTATCGGCCTGCAGGCGCAGGCCCAGCAGCCGGCGGATCGGGCCGAGCGGCAGGGCGGCGCGGCGCTCCTCGATTTGCGCCAGAAGTGGCGTGTCCCGCGCCAGCACGTTGGCCGCCTCCGGCGCGCGCAGGGCCGCCAGATAGACCGCGAAATTGCCGCCCGGCCGTTGGTCGAGCAGGGAGGGCTGCAGGAAGGCCGAGGGCGTGAGCAGCGAGGAGGTGGCGATGCCCGTCGTCTCGGAGGGCGCCACGATGGCGGTGGCGACGAAGCTGCGCGGCCAGTTCCAGAGCAACGTCGCGGCCAGGGCATAGACCACGGCGCAGCAGAGCAGGATGCCCATGCGCTGGCGCCACACCTCCCTGAGCAAAGCGTCCAGCGCCATCATGGCCTCACGTCGTGCAGGCAGGATGGGGGCGGAGATGCAGGAAATGCAACCTATGGGATCATAAATTATGGATATGTGTCGTGATGCGGGAGGTCGTTTCGGAAATGCACGCCTCGAGCACCGGCAAGGGCGACACCTCCCCATAGGCGCGACTTTCCATCCCCCGCACCAGCCGAAGCGCCATGGGGCCATCGGCCGAAAGGCTGAGCCGCATCCCCGCCCCCGCCACCCCCTCGGCCCCGAGCGTCCAGTCCCCCGGCGCCAGCCGCCAGCGGAGCAGCGCCTCGCGGAAGGGACCTGACACCGCATCCTCCACGGCCAGCCCGCCGGGCGCGGCGCGCAGCACCCGGGCATGGCGACGGCCGCGATGGTCCCGCCACCAGCCACCGCCGGGCAGCGCGCCGGTCTCGGGCCAGTGGTGAAAGAGGAAGGGCCCAAGGCGCGGCATCTGGTCCTCGCCATCGAAGGCGATGCCGTTATGCGCCGCCGCCCCCTGGAAATAGTCCAACCAGGCGGGGTCGGCCGGGTTGTAGGCGCCGGTGCCGCCATCGCGCAGCAGGTTCTCCCCCTCGCGCCAGAGATCGAGATGCAGGAGGTCGGCATGGCCCGGGCGGAAGCGCAGCGGGCCGACGCGCAGGATAGCGCGGAAGCGGCCGAAGCGCCGCCCGAGCAACCCGCCCGCCTCCCAATCCGCTTCCGCCGCCAGCACCGCGGCCGGCAGGGTGAGGCCGAGGGCGGCACAGCCCGCATCCGCCGGCCAGCCGGCCGAAGCGCCGCAGAAGATCCGCGCCGCGCGCTCCAGGCTGGCGCTTGCGTCATCCGGCCCCGCCGCGGACAGGTCGGCCACATGCGAGCCATCCTGGTGCCCGATGCGGGGCAGCCGCCCGGTGACGGGGCAGGCGAGGCGATGCAGCCAGCGCGTCGCCGCCGCCATGCGCGCGAGGGTGAGGGGCGCGGCCTCGGGCCCACCGGCCCGGCGGCGCAGCCATTCGGTCACCGCCACCACGTCCAGCAGCATCCGGTGATAGGCCGGGCTCAGTTGCGCGAAGCCGCCATCCGCCGCCACCAGCCGGGCCACCGCCGCATCCAGCCGCCGCGCGCCGCGCCGGGCCAGCCCGCCCTCGCCCAGCGCCAGGCCGCAGATCAGCAGGCCGCAGGCCTCGCTGACCGGATGGTTGTTGTCCTGCGCCCAGGCATAGGCGGGGTTGGCGCCGATCCGCCGCGCCAGGGCGCGCATCGCCGCCTCGGGCGCGGGCGTGCCGGCCAGGGCCGCGGCAAGCGCGAGGTGGAGGACCCGCAAGGCCGCCTCCTGCCCGCAGGCCCAGTTCACACCCCGGTAGGGCGGGTTGGCGGCAAACCAAGCCGCGACCCGGTCGGGAATCGCCCGCCCCTGCCCAGCCAGCGCCAGGCGCGGCAGTTCAGCCCAGCGATTCGCTTCCCAGAGCGGCCGCACATCCGGCCCCGCCATGAGGTCCGCGCCATCCGGCGGGAGGCCCCCGCGCAGCCGCCAGCGGAGCCAGCCACGCGCCCAGGGGCCGCGGCCCAGCAGCGACCAAGCCACAGGCCGCGCCCCCAAACGGCGAGCAGCATCCAATTTTGCAATCCAGAGGCTTGACGAGGAGGGGAGGCTTCGCCGCATGGTTGCAAATAATGCATCTTATTTTTTCATAACTAAATTTTCGATTTCTGTTCTTGCGCCAAAATGGGGAGCCCGTTCGTTGAAGCATGCCCGCGTCCTGGCCCTCTGGACCTTGGTGCTGGCCTTGCCCGCGGCCGCGCAGAACGCCCCCTCCCTGATCGGCCCGCCCGCCCTGCCCTCCACCCTGCCCGGCGGCGCGCCGCTGCAGGCCCTGCCGCCCAGCGCCCAGCAGGACATCCTCCAGCGGCTGCTCGATGCCGGCGCCGGCCGCACGCTGGGCAGCCAGAGCCCCACCGCACCGCAGCCGGCACCCTTCTCCAGCCTCGGCCTGCCGGCGCCGACGCCGGCCGCGACCGATGAGCCGCTCTCGCCCATCGAGCAGTTCTTCGAGAATCGCCGCCCGCAGCCCGCCTCCCTCGCCGCCGCCACCCCGGCCGCGCGCATGCCCATGACGCCGCAGCCGCTCCGGCAATTCGGCTATGACAGCTTCCGCACCAACCCGCCCGGCGCGCTGGCCGGCCAGGCCTTCGGCCAGCAGCTGAACCAGGCCTCCGGCGCCATCCCGGAGGACTACATCATCGGCCGCGATGACGAGCTGGTGATCAGCTTCCGCGGCCGCACCAGCCAGGACCTGACCCTGCGCGTGTCACGAGAGGGCATGCTGCTGCTGCCCAACCTGCCGCCCCTCGCCGCGGCCGACCGCACGCTGCGCGAACTGCGCGAGGAACTGGGCCGCCGCGCCCAGCGCGAGCTGGCGGGCGCCGACGTCTTCATCTCCGTCCGGCAGATGCGCCAGGTGACGATCTTCGTGGGCGGCGAGGTGCAGCGCCCGGGCGTCGTCGCCCTCTCGCCGCTCGCCAATGTGTTCGACGCGCTGGTGGCGGCGCAGGGTGTGCGGAAATCCGGCACGCTGCGCGCCATCCGCGTCGAGGGCCCGCGCGGCCGCCGCGTGCTGGACCTCTACCCCGTGCTGGCCGGCGAGGGCGAGCCGCCGGATCTCACGCTGCGCGAGGGTGAGCGCATCCTGGTGCCCCCCATCGGCGGCGTGGTGGCGCTGGGCGGCGAGGTTTCGCGCCCCGCCATCTATGAGCTGCCGCCGGGCAGCGGCTCATCCCCGCTCGGCACCATGCTGCGCCTCGCGGGCGATGCGCTGCGCCCCTCCGGCAACCGCTTCCTGCTGGAGACCACCGATGGCGAGGGCCGCCGCGCCTTCCGCGAGATCGGCCTGCAATCGCCACTCCGCCGGGGCGACCTGCTGCTGGTGGAGCCCGGCACGGATGTGCAGGCGCACAATATCCGCCTCACCGGCCATGTGGCGCAGCCGCTGACGCGCGCCCTGGGCGGGCGCGGCGCCAGCCTGCGCGGGCTGCTCGGCGATGGCCGCATCGTCCGGCCCGACCCCTATGCCCGCATGGCCGTCATCCTGCGCACCGATGCGCGCACCCGCGGCCGCCGCTTCCAGCCCTTCGACCTCTCGGCCGTGCTGGCCGGCCGCGCCGATGTGCATCTGGCCGAGGGCGACGAGGTCATCATCCTCTCGCTCGCCGATGTGCTCTGGCTCTCCAGCCCCACGGTCCAATGGGCCCTGCTCGACGAGACCGAGCGCGGGCGGCTGAACGCGGCCCAGGCGCGCATCGCCCCGCCCGCCACGCCCCCGCCCCAGCCGGCGAGCCTGCTGGCCGGGCTGCCCAGCGTGATTCCCGCGCCGGCGCCGGGCATGCCCACGCCCCCCGGTGCCGGCCCCGATCCGTCGCGCGGCCTTGATTGCGCCGCGCTGACGCAGCTTGAGATCGCGGCGCGGTCCTCGCCGCAGCGCTTCGCCCATGCCCGGATCGGCGGCTTCCGCCGGCTGGGCGAGGCACCCTGCCCGCAGGTCTTCCTCGATTATCCCGCGCTGCTCACCTACCTGCTCGACAATGCCATGACATTGACGGGCGAGGGCCGGCTGCCCGGCCTCTATCCCATCACCAACGGCACCGGGCTGGATCAGGTGCTGGCCGTGGCGGGCGGCCTGACCGACACGGCCGACCTCTCCAGCGTCGAACTGACGCGCGAGCCCTCGGACCAGACCAGCGCCATCCCGCTCACGCGCACCCTCCTCGACCTGCGAAGCCGCAACTTCGCCGCCGTCCGCCTCTCCCCGCGCGACGGCGTCCGCATCCCGCGCGGCTTCGGCGACCGCGACAACGGCCCCGTCACGCTGATGGGCGAGTTCCTGCGCCCCGGCGTCTACGACATCCGTCGCGGCGAGCGCCTTTCGGAGGTCATCGCCCGCGCGGGCGGGCTGACGCCGCAGGCCTATCCCTATGGCGCCGTCTTCACGCGCGAGGCGGCGCGCGCGCGCCAGCAGGAAGGCTTCAACCGCACCGCCCGCGAGCTGGAAATGGGCCTGATGCAGGTGGCCGCCGGCACCGCCGTGGTCGGCAGCAGCGGCCGCGGCACCGATGTCTCGGGCGCGGTGGCCGCGGGGCAGCAGCTGGCCGCCAGCCTGCGGAACATCCCCGCCGCCGGTCGCATGGTGGTGGAGGCCAATCCCGTCGTGCTCGCCGGGCGGCCGGAACTGGACGTGCTGCTGGAGCCGGGCGACCTGATCGTCATGCCCAAGCGGCCGAACGACGTGACGGTGGTGGGCGCGGTGCAGAATCCTGGCAGCCTGCAATTCACCAGCGGCTGGCGGGCCAGCCAGTACGTGCGGGCCGCGGGCGGCACGCAGCGCTTCGCCGACCCCTCGCGCGCCTTCCTCGTGCTGCCCAACGGTACCTCGGTGCCGGCCGGCCTCGGCGCCTGGCAGCAGGGCGGGCCGCCGGTGCCGCCGGGCAGCCTGGTGATCGTGCCCAATGATCCCTCGCCCTTCGAATCCTGGGGCTTCCTGCGCGACATGACGCAGATCGCGGGGCAACTCGCGATCTCGGCGGCCGCGCTGGCCGTGATCTACCGGGGAGGGAATTGATCTCTGCCCCCCAAACGCCGGGCGCGCCGGCCTCCGTGCGGCCGGGTGGGAAGGCCATGGCACCGCGTGCGGGGCGCCGGCTTGGCGTCGCGCCACCGCTGGCACGCTGACGTGACGCGCGGTCTGGGCGCGCCGGCCGCCATGCGGCCGGGTTGTGGTGGGGCGGCAGCCATCCTGGCCGGGCTGCTGGTGCTCGCCGCCCCCGCCCGTGCCCTCGACGAAGTCCCCGCCACCGGTTCCAATTTCGGCCGCGTCGGCCTGCTCGAGATGCCCAATGCGCGCTTCCGCCCCGATGGCGTCATCGAGGGCGGCATGTCCTGGCGGCGGCAGCGGGACTTCTTCTTCATCAATTTCCAGGCGCTGCCCTTCCTCGAGACCACCTTCCGGCTGAGCGACCGGCTGAACGGCACAACCGGCCGCGGCACCACGACCGACCGCGCCTTCGACATCAAGCTGCGCGTCTGGGAGGAGGGCGCCTGGCGACCGGCCCTGGCCATCGGCCTGCAGGACGTGATCGGCACCGGCATCTACCAGGGCGAATACATCGTCGCCTCCAAGCGCTTCTGGTCGCTCGACGCGACGCTCGGCATGGGCTGGGGCCGGCTGTCTTCCGGGCAGGATGTGACGAACCCGCTGACCTATGGCCCGGCCGGCTTCGGCACGCGGCCACGCAGCGTGGGCCAGGGCGGCACGGTCGCCTGGAACAGCCTGTTCCGCGGGCCCTATTCCGGCATCTTCGCCGGCCTCGAATACTCCGTGCCGCCGATCCCCACCCCCTGGGGGCCGATCGAGGGGCTGCGCGCCAAGATCGAATACTCGGCCGATGCGCTGCGCGACGAGCGCGGCGGCTATCCCACCCGCACCACCAACCTGCGCGGCGAGGCGGCGAGCCGCGTGAACATCGGCCTGAACTGGCAGCCCAACCCCTATCTCGATATCGGCGCCTCCTTTCTCTACGGCACGGATTTCCTGGTGCGCGCCTCGCTGCGGCTCGATCCCAACGCGCCGCCGGACCTGCCGCGCGAACCGCCGCCCCCCATGCGCCCCCGCCCCGTCGAAGGCGCGCCGCCGCCACCGCCCGAGCCGCTGCGTGGGTGGCGCGAACGCCTGCTCGCCGCCTCGGCCGGCTTCGAGGGGCAGATCCGCATGGGGCGCGACGATGCCGAGGGCGAGGCGACGGAAAACGCCGTGCTGGCGCGCCGCCTCTTTCCCGCGCTGCGCGCCCAGAGCTTCCTGCCCATCTCGCTCGACCTGCGCGGGGACGAGGCGCATATCGCCGTCTCCGGCGGGCAATATCGCACCCTGGCGCAAGTCACCTCCCGCGTGGTGCGCGCGGCCCAGCCTATCCTGCCCGCGCAGATCGAGCGCATCCGCGTGATCTGGGAGCGCGACGGCGTGGTCATCGCCCGCCTGGTCACGCTGCGCGGCGCCTTCGAGGCGCAGGGCCGCGCCATGGGCAGCGCGGAGGAGATCCTGCATGCCTCGCAACTCCTGCCCGCCTGGGACGAGACGAGCCCGACCGCCGCCTATGCCGCGCCGCCGCGCCTGACCTGGGGCATCGCGCCCGCGCTGAACATCATGGTGGGCGACCCCGACACGGCGGTGCGCTGGCAATTGGGCGCAACCGCCGGCGCGCGGCTCGACATCGGCTGGAACACCGCCATCGCCGGCGCGGTGCAGCAGGCCTTCGCCGGCAATTTCGCCGATGGCCTGCCGAGCGACAGCGTGCTGCCGCATGTCCGCAGCGATTTCGCGCGCTACGCCCGCGCCAACACCACCACCATGCCCGCCCTCTATGCCGAGCGCATCTGGACGCCCGCGCGCGACGTCTTCGCCCGCGTCACGGCGGGCATGCTGGAGCCGATGTTCGGCGGCATTTCCGGCGAGGTGCTCTGGCGCCCGCGCGACCGCCCCTTCGCCATCGGCCTCGACCTGAACTGGGTGGCGCAGCGGCAATACACGCAGAACATCGGCACGCTCGGCTATTCCGTCGTGACCGGCCAGGCCTCGCTCTACCTCGATCTGCCGGTGTGGAACCTTTACACGACCCTGCGCGGCGGCCGGTATCTCGCGGGCGACTGGGGCGGCACGATCGAGATGGGGCGCCGCTTCGACAGCGGCATCGAGGTGGGCGGCTTCGCCACCTTCACCAATGTCAGCTACGCGCGCTTCGGCGAGGGCAGCTTCGACAAGGGCATCTATGTCCGCGTGCCCTTCGACTTCTTCGGCCTCACCACGCGCAACCGCGCCGCGCTGAACCTGCGCCCCGTGCAGCGTGACGGCGGGCAGCGCCTGGCGGTGGACAGCCCGCTCTGGGAGGTGACGCGCGAAGGCCGGGCCGATGCGCTGCGGCGGGGCTATGCGGGCTTCACCTGGTGACCGCCGGGTCGGCGCTCGGTCACGATTGATTTACCGAGGTCGCGGCAAAAGAGGCGCCGCCCGCCGCCGGACTTCACCCAATGCCCGATATCTCACCGCCCGGAACCTCGCGTGCCGAGGCCTTCGAAGCGATGAGCCGCGCCACCACGGGGCTCAGCCTGCCCCCGGCGGCGCCGCTGCCCGCGCGCCGGGGCTTCCTGGCGCGGCGCGGCCGCCTGCTGCTGGCACTCGTCCTGGTGGGCGCGGCGGTCGCCGGCATGCTGCACCAGCAACTGACGCTCTCCACCGCCCATGCGGTGATCTCGGCCCATACCTTGCCCGTCCGGTCGCCCATCGGCGGCGAGGTCACGGACCTCGTGGGGGAGCCGGGCGCCGAGCTGCCGCACGGGCTGGCCTTCGCGCGCATCGAGAACATGCAGGCCGATCGCGGCCGCGTGCTGGATGCGCAGCAGGACGGGGAGCGGGCGCGGATGGAGGTGGATGCCCTGATCGGCCAGATCCGCGCGCTGGAGGCCATGGCCGGCGAATTGCGCGCCCGCGCCGCCCTGCACCGGGACGTGCTGGCCGAGGAGAACCAGGCCTGGCTGGCCGAGGCGGAAGCCTTGCGCAGCGCGGCGCTGGCCCGCGCCGAACGGGCCGCGCGGGATGCGGCCCGCGCCGGCGAACTCGCGCGTGGCGGCCATGCCAGCCTCGCCGCGCGCGAACGCGCCGAAGCCGAGCTGGAGATCGCGCGGCGCGAGGCGGAGGCGCAAGGCATGCGGATGCTGGCGCTGCAGCGCCAGGCCGCGGCGGCGCGCCTCGGCGCCTTCACCCAGCCAGGCCAGACCGGCGCCGCCTATGCCGACCAGCGGCTCGATGAGCTCACGCTGCGCCGCGACGAGCTGATGCGCCAGCTGAGCCTGCAGCAGGCGGCGCTGGACCGTGCGGAGCGCCGCCTGGCCGAGGAGCGGCAGCTGCATGAGGCGCGGCGCAGCGCCGTCATCTCGCCGCCGCGGAGCCTGATCCTGTGGCGGCTGCACACCCAGGCGGGCCAGCGCGTCCTGCCCGAGGAGATCCTGGCCGAGCTGGTGGATTGCCGCAGCGCCTTCCTGCTCGCCTCGGTACCGCAAAGCGCGCTGCCGCATGTGCCGCCGGGCAGCACCGCGCGACTCCGCCTGGCGGGCGAGGCGGTGGAGCGGCGCGGCATGGTCGTCGGGCGCCAGGGCGAGGCGGAGGCGCGCGAGGGTGGGAACCTTGCCGCGCTGCCGACGCGCACGCCCGGCCAGACCGCGCTGCTGAGGATCGCCCTGCCGCCCTTCGAGCCGGAAAAGGCCTGCCCGGTGGGGCGCACCGGGCGCGTGATCTTCGACGGGCGCGGCCTGCCGCGACCCTGGTAGGCGGCGATGCCGGATGCCACCTGGGTGCCGGCGCTGCTGGCGCTGGGCCTGCCATTGCTGGTCGTCACGCTCTGCGGGCCACGGGCGGCGCTGTCCCGTGCCGTCTGCCTTGGCCTCGCCCTGTTCTTCACGGCGCGCTACCTCGCCTGGCGCTGGGGCGCGCCGCTGCCCGAGGGCGGCGCCTTCCAGGCCGCCTGGGCCTGGGCTTTCCTGGTGATGGAGACGCTGGCCGCCCTCTCCTCGGCACTCGTCATGGTGTTCCTGCTCCGCCACCGCGACCGCACGGCCGATGCCGCGCACCCCGCGCCGCCGGCCCTGCGCGACGCGCCGGTGGACGTGCTGCTCTGCACCTACAATGAAGGCCCGGAGATCCTGGAGCGCAGCATCCTCTGCGCCACGCGCATCGCCCATGCCGACCTGCGCGTCTGGGTGCTGGATGACGGCGCGCGGGACTGGGTGCGCGACCTCGCGGCGGAGCTTGGCGCGCTCTACGTGCGGCGGGTGAAGGGGCGGCACGCCAAGGCGGGCAATGTGAACAACGGGCTCGCGCACGCCATCAGCACCGGCCGCCGGCCCGAATTCGTGCTGCTGCTGGACGCCGATTTCTCGGCCCACCGGGACATCCTGCGCCGCACGCTGCCGCTGTTCCGCGCGGCGGATGTCGGCATCGTCCAGACGCCGCAGCATTTCTTCAACCCCGACCCGCTGCAGGCCGGCCTGCTCTGCGCCAAGGCGCTGCCGGATGAGCAGCGCTTCTTCTTCAACCACATCCTGCCCGCCAAGGATGCCTGGGGTGCGGCCTTCTGCTGCGGCACCTCGGCCGTGCTGCGCGTGGAGGCGCTGCTCCAGGCCGGCGGCATGGCGGTGGAGACGGTGACGGAGGACATGCTGACCAGCTTCAAGCTGGCCGAGCATGGCTGGCGCACCATCTTCCTGGACGAAGCGCTTTCGGCCGGCCTGGCGCCCGAGGGGCTCGGCGAATATGTCGGCCAGCGGGCGCGCTGGTGCCTGGGCGCCATGCAGCAGATCCACACGCGCTGGTCCTTCGCCGGGGCGGGGCGCATGCCGCTGGCGCAGCGGATCTCCTGCCTCGACACCGTGCTCTACTGGGGCACGAGCTTCCTCGCGCGGCTGATGATGCTGGTGGCGCCCATTCTGTTCTGGTGGTTCGGCATCAGCTCCTTCGCGGCCAGCCCGGGCGAGCTGGCCTTCTGGATGGCGCCGCACCTCCTGGCGGGCATGCTGGGGCTCGCGCTGCTCTCGCGCGGGCGGCTGCTGCCGGTGCTCTCGGAGGTGAGCCAGCTGGTGATCACCTTCCCCGTGCTCGCGACCGTGGCGCGCACGCTGGTGCGCCCCTTCGGCCAGCCCTTCCGCGTGACGCCCAAGGGCCTCTCCTCCACGCGCATCACCATCCACTGGGGATTGCTCGCGCCATTCGCGCTGATGGCGCTGCTGACGGCGGGCGGCATGCTCACGGCCCTCGACCCCTGGAGCCCCGCGCGGGTGCAGGAGGGGTATGCGCTGAACATGCTCTGGAGCCTGCTGAACCTGTTGCTGCTCTGCACCGTCATCGCCACCTGCGTGGAATTGCCGCGCCCGCGCCAGGAGGAGCGCTTTGCGACCGATGAGCCGGCGCAGATCCTGCTGGCCGACGGCACGCGCCTGCCCACCCGCCTGCGCGACCTCTCGACGCGCGGCGCCCTGGTGGACACCGCGGGGCGCGTCGCCCGGCAGGGCGAATTGCTGCTGGACCGGGGCGCGCTGCGCATCCCCTTCCGCCTGGTGCGGGTGACGGAGGGCGGGCTGGCGCTGCGCTTCGTCATCGGCACCGCGCTCCGGCGCGTGCTGATCCTTCGGCTCTACACCGGCGCCTATCGCAACGAGGTGGCGGAGCCGAAGCTCGGCCTGGTGATGCGGGGCATGCTGCGCCGGCTGATCGGCTGAGGCGGGCTAGTCTTCCAGGATCGCCACCGCCCGCGTCCAGCCCGCGCTGCCGCGATGCACCTTCACCGGGAAGCAGGCCACCATGAAGCCATGCGGCGGCAGCTTGTCGAGATTGGCGAGCTTCTCCAGGTGGCTGTAGCCGATCTCGCGCCCCGCGCGATGCCCCTCCCAGATCAGCGCGGCATCGCCGGTCTCGGCCACCTTGCGGCGGGTGTGGCTGAAGGGCGCGTCCCAGGACCAGGCATCGGTGCCCACCACGCGCACCCCCTGCTCCAGCATCCACAGCGTCGCCGCCTTGCCCATGCCGCAGCCCGTGTCGATGTAGTCGGCCTCGCCATAGCGCGCCGCGGCGGCGGTGTTCACCAGGACAATGTCGAGCGGCTTGAGCGTATAGGCGATGCGATCCAGCTCGCGCTTCACATCGTCGGGCGTGCAGACATGACCATCCGGCTTGCTGCGGAAATCGAGCTTCACGCCGCGCGAGAAGCACCATTCCAGCGGCACCTCGTCAATCCGCCAGGCGGGCTCGCCGCCCGGCACGCTGCGCTCGTTCATGCGCGAGAAATAGTGGTAGGGCGCATCCAGATGCGTGCCGTTATGCGTGCTGATCCGCACGCGCTCCATCGCCGCGTATTCGCCCTCGGGCAGGGCGGAGACGGGCACGCCCATGTAGTCGGCCATGGCGGGCGCGGTCATGTGGTGATCGAGATACTCGATCTCGGGCAGCATGTGCGGCGGGTCGCTCGCGATGCCGGCCTTGAGCGCGACGGAGAGGTCAATGAAGCGACGGGCCATGGGTGTTCCTCCTGTGTTGGGGCGGGAGGCTAGGCGTGGGCCCTGGCGGCTGACAACCGGGCGCGCGCTGCCTAAGCTCCCGCGGGCAGGGAGACCGATCGCATGAAACTCGCCTGGGTGATCCGCTACGTGCCCGACGCCGTGGCGACGGCCGGCTTCTATGGCCGCGCCTTCGGCCTGGCGCCCCGCTTCGCCGCGGGCGAGGATTTCATCGCGATGGAGACCGGCGCCACCGTGCTCGCCTTCTGCCGCGAGGGCTTCGTGACCAGCGGCATGGGGCTGGCCTTCACGCCGACGCGGCCCGACGCGAAGCCGCCGGGCGAGGAAATCGCCTTCGAGGTGGAGGATGTGCCGGCCGCCCATGCGCGGGCGCTGGCCGCGGGCGCCGTCGAGGTGCTGGCGCCGGTGGAGAAGCCCTGGGGGCAGGTCGTCTCCTATCTCAGAGACCCGAATGGCGCGCTGGTGGAACTCTGCACGGCGATCCCGGCATGACCCGCCTCGCCCGCGTCATCCGCCATGTGCCCGATGCCCGCGCCAGCGCGGCATTCTATGCGCGCGCCTTCGGCCTGACCGAGAAGCTGGCGCTGGGCGAGGACTACATCGCCATGGAGACCGGTGAGACGGTGCTGGGCTTCGCGCGGCAAGGCTTCTTCGAACGCGAAACCGGCCTGCACCTGGGCGCCCCGCATGGCGACAGCAGCCAGGAGATCGCCTTCGAGGTGCCGGACGTGGCGGCCGCGCATGCCCGCGCCCAGGCGGAGGGCGCGACCGAGGTGCTGGCCCCGGTGGACAAGCCCTGGGGGCAGACCATCTCCTACCTGCGCGACCCGGATGGGGGGCTGGTGCAGCTCTGCTCGCCGCTCGGCGCGGTGGCCGCGCCGCTCTACCTTGAGGATCTCTCGCCGGGGCAGGTGTTCCGCGCCGGGCCGGTGACGGTGACCGCGCAGGAGATCATGGACTACGCCGCGCGCTTCGACCCGCAGCCCTTCCACACCGACCCGGTGGCGGCGGCCGAGCACCCGCTCTTCCGCGGCCTGGCCGCGAGCGGCTGGCATACGGCGGGGCTGACCATGCGCCTCGTCGTCCGCGCCATCGGGCATCTGGCCGGTGGCATCGTCGGCGCGGGGGGCGAGTTGCAATGGCCGCGCCCGACCCGCCCCGGGGATACGCTGAGCGTGGAGATCGAGGTGCTGGAGGTGACGCCCTCCCGCTCGCGGCCCGATCGTGGCTCGGCCGTGGTGCGGATCACCACGCTGAACCAGGCGGGCGAGGCCGTGCAGGTCTTCACGCCGCGCATGGTGGTGCCGCGCCGCCCTTCCTGAGCGGGGGCGGAGCGCCTATGTGAGGCGCAGCTTGAAAGGGTGCTCCATGGCGTATGACTTCGATCTCTTCGTGATCGGCGGTGGCTCGGGCGGGGTGCGCATGGCCCGCATCTCGGCAGGGCATGGCGCGCGCGTGGGCGTCGCGGAGGAGCGCTTCTGGGGCGGCACCTGCGTCAATGTCGGCTGCGTGCCGAAGAAGATCATGGTCAATGCCGCCGAATACGGCATGTGGGCCGAGGATGCGGCCGCCTTCGGCTGGCACATCAAGAATCACGGGCATGACTGGGCGAAGCTCGCCGCCGCGCGCGATGCCGAGGTGGCGCGGCTCTCGGGCATCTATGGCCGCATGCTGGGCGGCGCGGGTGTCGCCACCTTCGACGCGCGGGCGACGTTCCTCGACGCGCATACGCTGGATGTGGGCGGCAAGCGCATCACGGCCGAGCGCATCGTCATCGCGACCGGCGGGCGGATCACGAAGCTCGACATTCCCGGCGCCGAGCTGGGCCTCGTCTCCGATGATCTCTTCACGCTGAAGGCGCTGCCCAAGCGGGTCGCCGTCATCGGCGGCGGCTATATCGGCCTGGAATTCGCGGGGCTGCTGCGCGGCCTGGGCGCCGAGGTGGACGTGTTCTACCGCGCCGAACTCCCGCTGCGCGGCTTCGACGGGGACCTGCGGACCGCCGTGGTGGAGGCCATGGTGGCGCAGGGCATCGGCATGAATTCCGGCGTGATGCCGACGCGCATCACGAAGATGGAAGACCACCTGATGGTCTCGCTCAGCAACAACTTCATGCGCGAGGTGGATGCGGTGTTCTTCTGCACCGGCCGCGCGCCGAACACGCCGGGCCTCGGCCTGGAGCGCGCCGGCGTGGTCACCGGCAAGGGCGGCGTGATCCCGGTGGATGCCGACCACGCGACCAACATCCCGCACATCTACGCCATCGGCGACGTGACGGACCGGCTGAACCTGACGCCCATGGCGACCGCCGTGGGCCATGCCCTGGCCGATACGCTGTTCGGCAAGAATCCGCGCCGGGCGAGCTATGAGAACGTGCCGACGGCGGTCTTCACCTCGCCGCCCATCGGCACGGTCGGCCTGTCGGAGGAGGAGGCGGCGCTGCACGGCCCGGTGGACATCTACCTCACGCGCTTCACCCCCATGCGCCACACGCTGAGCAAGCGGGAGGGCCGCAAGACCCTGATGAAGCTGGTGGTGGACCAGAAGACGCAACGCGTCCTGGGCGCCCATATGCTGGGCGAGGACGCGGCGGAGATCATGCAGGGCATCGGCATCGCCGTGGTCATGGGCGCCACCAAGCAGGATTTCGACCGCACCATCGGCATCCATCCGACGGCGGCGGAAGAGTTCGTCACGCTGCGCACCCGCACCCGGGTGGCGGGCGTGCCGGAGGCGGCCACGGCCGATTAGCCGGGGCTGGTAGCCTTTCTGCGCCGGCTGATTTAGGGTCTTGGGAACACGGTTTTTGGGAGTTCGCAGCCATGGCGCGTGACTGGCGCCCCTCTTCCTGGCGGCAGATGCCGATCCGGCAGGTGCCGGAATACCTCGATCCCGCGGCGCTGGCCGCGATGGAATCCAAGGTCGCGAGCTTTCCCCCGCTGGTTTTTGCAGGCGAGTGCGAGCGACTGAAGGCCGCGCTCGCCGAAGCTGCCGAAGGCCGGGCCTTTGTCCTCCAGGGGGGTGACTGCGCCGAGAGCTTCGCGGATTTCAACGCGAACACCATCCGCGACACCTTCAAGGTGCTGCTGCAGATGGCGGTGGTGCTGACCTTCGGCGCCGGGATGCCGGTGGTGAAGCTGGGCCGCATGGCCGGCCAGTTCGCCAAGCCGCGCAGCAGCGACGTGGAGAAGCTGGGCGACGTGACGCTCCCCTCCTATCGCGGGGACATCATCAACGGCGCGGAATTCACCTCCGAGGCGCGGGTGCCCGACCCGAAGCGGATGGAATTCGCCTACCTGCAATCGGCCGCCACGCTGAACCTGCTGCGCGCCTTCGCCACCGGTGGCTTCGCCGACCTGCATCAGGTGCATCGCTGGAACCTCGATTTCGTGGCGCGCAGCCCGCTCGCCGCGCAGTATGAGGGCCTCGCCGCTCGCATTGATGAGACGCTGCGCTTCATGGCCGCCTGCGGCATGAACAGCGACAATGCGCCGCAGATCCGCGAGACGGCCTTCTACACGAGCCATGAATCGCTGCTGCTGCCCTATGAGGAGGCGCTGACGCGCGAGAGCAGCACGCATCTCAAGACCTATGCCTGCTCGGCCCATTTCCTCTGGATCGGCGACCGCACGCGCCAGCCGGATGGCGCGCATGTCGAGTTCCTGCGCGGCGTCGCCAACCCGATCGGCATGAAGGTCGGCCCCAGCATGGAAGCCAGCGAGCTTCTCCGCCTGACCGAGATCCTGAACCCGGCGAACGAGCCGGGGCGCCTGACACTGATCGCCCGCATGGGGGCCGACAAGGTGGAGGCGAAGCTCGCGCCGCTGGTGCGCGCCGTGACCGAGGCGGGCCGCAAGGTGGTCTGGCTGAGTGACCCGATGCACGGCAACACGACCACCCAGGGCGGCTACAAGACCCGCAACTTCGACGCCATCCTGAACGAGGTGAAGGGCTTCTTCGACGTGATGTCGGCCGAAGGGGCGCTCGCCGGAGGCGTGCATGTCGAGATGACCGGCCGCGACGTGACGGAGTGCACCGGCGGGGCGCGCAAGCTGACGGCAGCCGACCTGGCCGAGAACTACGCCACCTTCTGCGACCCGCGGCTGAACGCGGAGCAGTCGCTGGAGCTGGCCTTCCTCATCGCGGAGGAGCTGAAGGCGCACCGGGCGCGGCCGGAACGCGAGCTGGTCCGCGCCGCGCAATGAGCGACAGATCCCCGCTGGACCGTGAGATCACGGCCCGGACGGACAGCTACTTCAACCGCACGCGCCGCATCGTCGAGACCTTCGGCGATGTGCGCGTCACCTACGCGGTCTTCCTCCGCCGCCCTGTCATCTCCGCCCCGCGCCTCGCCGTGCAATGGCTGGAGCGCGTGGCGCGGGAGCGCGGCACCCCTTTCGAGATCGAGGTGAAATACCCTGAGGGCGCCTGGGTCGGCGCGGGTGACCCGCTGCTCTATCTCAGCGGCTCCTTCGCAGCACTTGCCGATCTCGAGACGCTGTACCTGCAGCGCCTGGGGCCCGCCTGCGTCGCCGCGCACAACGCCTACCAGATGAGCCTGGAGATGCCCAAGGCGGCCTTCCTGGCCATGGAGGCGCGGCACTGCGCCGGCTTCGAGATGCAGGAGATGATGGCCTATGCGGCCTCGGTCGGCAGCGCGGCCGCACGCCAGGAGGGCGCCACGGGCTTCGTCGGCACCGCGACCGACGCCACGGCGCATTGGTTCGGCGAGGCGGCGGGCCGCGGCACCATGCCGCATGCGCTGATCGGCTATGCGGGCTCCACGCTGCGCGCCGCCGAGATGTTCCACGAGACCTATCCGAATGACGGGCTGACCGTGCTGGTGGATTATTTCGGCCAGGAGGTGACGGATGCGCTGACCGTCTGCCACCGCTTCGCCGATCTCGCCGCCGCCGGACGCATGGCCGTGCGCCTCGATACGCATGGCGGCCGCTTCCTCGAGGGGCTGGACCCGGCCGAGAGCTACGCCGTGCTGGAGCGCCACGCGCCCAACGCCATCCGCCGCTATCGCAGCGATTCCGAGCTGCGCCACCTGGTCGGCACCGGCGTCTCGGCCGCCGCCATCTGGCGCGTGCGCGAGGCGCTGGACGCGGCGGGCTTCCAGAAGGTGCGGATCGTCGCCTCCTCCGGCTTCAGCGTCGGCAAGTGCCGCGTGATGGCGGAGGCGCAGGCGCCGGTGGATGTGGTGGGCACCGGCAGCTTCATCCCCGACATCTGGAGCGAGACCTACGCCACGGCCGACATCGTCGAATATGACGGCACGCCGCGGGTGAAGCTCGGGCGCGAATTCCTGCTGCGGCAGGAGGGGCGGCGGCGGAACGGGCACCAGGGTTGAGCGAGCGCCGCATCGGGCTGCTCTGCGCCTTCGGCGTCCTTTTCATCTGGACCGGCTTCCAGCTCATGTCGCGCTTCCTCGCGACGCAATCCGTCACCGCCTGGGACATCGCGGCGCTGCGCTATGGCGGCGCCTTCCTCGCCGCCCTGCCCTTCCTGCTCTGGCGCGGGCCGCCGCGCATCCCGCTGCCCCGCGCGATGGCCCTGACGGCGACGGCGGGCTTCGGCTTCGCGCTCGGCGCCTATGGCGGCTTCCAGTTCGCGCCCGCCGCGCATGGCGGGGTGATCATGGCGGGGCTGCTGCCCTTCCTCATCGCAGCCGCCTGGTGGGTGGCCTTCGGCGAGGCCTGGGGGGTGCGGCGCATCATCTCGCTGCTGCTGGTGGGGCTCGGCATCGCGCTGCTGGCACGCGACACCTTCGGCAGCCATCCCGGCGCCTGGCGCGGGGACCTGCTCTTCGTCTTCGCGGTGCTCTGCTGGGCGGCCTACACGTGGCTGGTCCGGAAATGGCGGATCGGCGCGCTGGACGCGACGATGGCGGTCGCGCTCTATGCCGCGCCGCTCTTCCTGCCGGTCTGGTGGCTGTGGCTGCCCTCGCGCCTGGAGGACCTGTCCCTTGGCATGGAAATCTTCCAGATGGCCTGGCATGGCGCGCTCTCGGTGATGCTGGCCGGCTTCCTCTTCACCCGGGCGGTGGTGCTGCTGGGCGGGCCGCAGACCTCGGCCATCACGGCGGCGGTGCCGGCCCTGGTGGCGATGGGCGGCTGGCTCTTCCTGGGCGAGACGTTGGGCGCGGCGGGCTGGGCCGGGGTGCTGCTGGTGACGGGCGGGATGGTGGCGAGCGTCCTGCCCGGGTTGACCACTCGTTGACCCTGGGGGCCCGCACGCCTACTTCCACGGAATGACGAAACGCCTCCGCATCGCCCTCGCGCAGATGAACCCGCATGAGGGGGAGTTGCGCGCCAATGCCGCGAAGATCCGCGCCCTGCGCGCCGAGGCCGCGGCCGCCGGCGCCGACCTGCTGGTGACGCCGGAATTCAGCATTGCCGGCTATCCGCCCGAGGACCTGGTGCTGAAGCCCGCCTTCCAGGCCATGTGCGACGCGGAAATCGCGGCGCTGGCAGCCGAGACGGCGGATGGCGGGCCAGGACTCATCGTCGGCGGCCCCTGGCTGGATGGCGGGAAGCTCTACAACGCCGCCTTCCTGCTGGATGGCGGGAAGATCGTGGCGCGCCGCGCCAAGCATGAGCTGCCGAATTACGGCGTCTTTGACGACAAGCGCGTCTTCGACGCCGGGCCCGCGCCGGGCCCCGTGGTCTTCCGCGGCATCCGCCTGGGCCTCATGATCTGCGAGGATTGGTGGTTCCCCGCCGTCTCCGAGACGCTGAGCGAGAGCGGCGCCGAGATCCTGCTTTCCATCAATGGCTCCCCCTTCGAGGTGGAGAAGGCCGAGGCGCGCATTGACCTCGCGGTCGCGCGCGTGGTCGAGACCGGGCTGCCCTTCGTCTTCCTCAACCAGAATTGCGGGCAGGATGAGCTGGTGTTCGACGGTGCCAGCTTCGTGCTCAACGCCGACCGCAAGCTGGCCGTGCGCGCGCCCTCCTTCGCCGAGACGCTGATCCTGACCGATTGGGAGCAGCCGGGCGATGTCTGGGTCTGCGCGGCGCAGGAACTCGCCAAGCCGCTGAGCCGGCCGGCGCAGATCTACCACGCGATGATGCTGGGCCTGCGCGACTACGTGGAGAAGAACCGCTTCCCGGGGATCGTGCTCGGCCTTTCGGGCGGCATCGATTCCGCGATTTCCGCCGCCGTCGCCGCCGATGCGCTGGGGCCGGAGCGGGTGCGGGCCGTCATGATGCCCTCGCCCTATACCAGCCAGGAGAGCCTGGAGGACGCCGCCGAATGCGCGCGGCTGCTCGGCATCCACTACGACACCATCCCGATCGGCCCCGCCATGGCGGCCTATGAAGCGATGCTGGCGCCGGCCTTCGGCAACCGCGCGCCGGACATCACGGAGGAGAACCTCCAGTCGCGCATCCGTGGCGTCACGCTCATGGCGCTGTCGAACAAGTTCGGCAACATGCTGCTGACCACCGGCAACAAGAGCGAGATGAGCACCGGCTACGCCACCATCTATGGCGACATGTGCGGCGGCTATTCCGTTCTGAAGGACGTCTACAAGACCGACGTCTTCGAGGTCTGCCGCTGGCGCAACGCCAATACGCCGGCGGGCGCGCTGGGCCCCGATGGCGCCGTGATGCCCGAGCGGGTGATCACCAAGCCGCCCAGCGCCGAACTCAAGCCCGACCAGAAGGACCAGGACACGCTGCCGCCCTATGAGGTGCTGGACGCGATCCTGAACGGGCTGGTGGAGCGCGAGCTGAGCGTGGACGATCTGGTGGCGCAGGGCTTCGAGCGCGCGCTGATCCTCCGCGTCTGGCGCATGCTGGACCGCGCGGAATACAAGCGCCGCCAGGCGCCGCCGGGCGTGAAGATCGGCCAGCGCGCCTTCGGGCGGGACCGCCGCTACCCGATCACCAATGGCTTCACCGGGCTGATCTCGTGACGGAACACCCGCTCACGCCGCCCGAGGGGCTGGAAGTGCGTATCCGTGACCTCTCGGACCCCGATGCGGCCGAGGCGACGGAAGTGGTGCGCGGCTTCCTCTCGCTGGCGCACGCCAATGAATTCGCCAAGCGCTATGTGCGGGACAGCGTGGAGCGCTGCCGCGTGCCGCGCGCGACCGCGGCGGAGGTGACGGCGGCCTGGTTCGCCTTCGGCGAGGATGCGGTGGTGGCGGGCCTCAGCGAGGACCATCAGGGCGAGGTCTGGCAAAGCGCCAACGACCTGCCGAGCTTCGCCGCCGCCCCCCCGCGCGACCGCGAGGCGCTGAACTGGCGCATGCTCGACCCGCGGCGGATGGGAGAGGATGAGGATGATGATGAGGGGGAGGAGGAGTGAGCCGCGCCGCCGCTCGGGATCACGCATCCGCCGATCTTCTCCACGCCCGACGAATCCGGCCGCAGCACAGCGGCCGGCGCGCCCAGACTGACCTTTTCACCCGCGCGCCCGCAGTGGCGCGAAGCCCAGCGCGCGGAGCGCGCGCCCGGCGTCTGAGGGCCTGAACATGACCATCAAGCTTCGCTTTGCCCCCTCGCCGACGGGGCATCTTCATGTCGGCAATGCGCGCATCGCGCTGGCCAATTGGCTCTTCGCCCGCAAGACGGGGGGTGAGCTGGTGCTGCGCCTCGATGACACGGACACGGGCCGCAGCAAGGCCGAGTTCGTGACGGCGATCGAGGAGGATCTGCGCTGGCTCGGCCTGGAATGGGACAGCATGTTCCGCCAGACCGATCGGCTGGATGCCTATGCGGCGGCGGCCGAGCGGTTGAAGAAAAGCGGCCATCTCTACCCCTGCTTCGAAAGCGAGGAGGAGCTGGCCTACAAGCGCGAGCTTCGCCTCAAGCAGGGCCGCCCGCCGCTCTATGACCGCGGCGCGCTGAAGATGACCGAGGAGCAGTACGCCCGCGCGCTGGAGAACGGGAAGAAGCCCTATTGGCGCTTCAAGCTCTCGGGCACGAATATCAGCTGGAATGACGGCGTGCTCGGCCCGCGCTCGGTGAAGCTCTCCGCCATCAGCGACCCCGTGCTGGTGCGGGCCGATGGCTCGCCGCTCTACACCTTCACCTCCGTGGTGGATGACCTGGAGACGGGTGTCACCCATGTGGTGCGGGGCGAGGACCATGTGACCAATACCGGCGTGCAGCTCGACATCTGGCTGGCGCTGGGCGGGCGGATGGACGCGCTGCATTTCGCCCACCTGCCGCTGCTGACCGATGCCGATGGCGGGCCGCTGTCGAAACGCATCGGCTCGCTCTCGCTGCGGCAGTTGCGGCGGGACGGGATCGAGGCCGCCTCCATCACCGGCTATCTCGCCGCACTCGGCACCTCGCAGGACCCCTTCCCGGGCACGCCGGCGCAGCTTCTGCCGGGCTTCGACCTGAACAACGTCTCCCATTCGTCGCCGCGCTTCGACCCGCGGCAGATGCTGGCGCTGAACCGCAAGCTGCTGCACGGCATGTCCTTCGAGGAGGCGCGCCCCAAGCTGCCCGAGGGCGCCGACGCCGCCTTCTGGGAAGCCGTGCGCGAGAACCTGGACCGCCTGCCCGAGGTGAAGCATTGGTGGGACGTGATCCACGGCCACATCGCGCCCGTCGAGCAGCCGGCCGAGGCGGAGTTCCTGGCCACGGCACTCAGCCTCCTGCCGGCCGAGCCTTATGACGCCGCCACCTGGCCCAGCTGGACCGAGGCGATCAAGGCGGCCACGGGCCGCAAGGGCAAGGCGCTCTTCATGCCGCTGCGCCTTGCCCTCACGGGCGAGGATCACGGGCCGGATCTCAAGGCGCTGCTGCCGCTGATCGGGCGCGAGCGGGCGGTTCAGCGCCTGCGCGCCTGACAGGCGGCATCTGACCGGGCGGGGCGCCACCCCCTTGATGGCGCGCATGGCAGGAATATGCTCGGGGCATATAATGGCCCGCGCGGAGAAGCCTGATGTCGTTTGCCCGAGGCGCGGGGTGCGCCGCCCTGCTGTCGTTGCTTCTCGCCTTTGATGTCCAGGCGCAGACAGCCGTTGGGGGCTTCTATCGGCAAGCCAACCAGAACGCCGTCATGTTCCAATACACCAGGGACCGCTACTGCCACGTGCAGAGCGAAAGCCAGATGGCGGCCTATGGGGGCTTCTCGAAGGTGACGGTGGTTCCTCGGCTTGCCATGATGGGGCAGCAGACGGGCACCTGCGCCTGGCCCAACGGGTTCTACCGGCGCAGGAACGAGACCGCCGTCTATCGGCTCTACGGCGTGGGCGTGGTGGCCGGCGTGGGCACCGACATCTGCCATGTGGTGAATGAGCAGCAGATGGGGTCCTTCGGCGGGTTTCAGCAGGTCCGGGTCGTGCAGCCCACCGCCGATTTCGGGCGGGGCCGCGGCCCGGTCTCTCCCTGCAACACCAGGGCCGGCTGAGCCACCCGTCCGCTTTGGGCTTGATGCTTCGCCCCGGCTGGCGCATAGCTGCGCCATGGTCCTGACCTGCCCCTGCTGCTACGGCTGACGCCCCGCGCGCCGCGCGGTGATCGTGCCCGCTGCCGTTTTGCCCTATGGACCCCCATCTCATGACAGAGCTCCGCTTCCATAACAGCCTCACGCGCCGCGAGGAGGCGTTCCGCCCGCTCGATCCCGCGCATGTGAAGCTCTATGTCTGCGGCCCCACGGTCTATGACCTGGCGCATCTGGGCAATGCGCGGCCGGTGGTGGTGTTCGACGTGCTGGCCCGGCTGCTGCGGCGTGTGTTTCCGCGCGTGACCTATGCGCGGAACATCACGGACGTGGATGACAAGATCAACGCGCGCGCGCGGGAGTCCGGCGAGCCGATCAGCGCCATCACCGCCCGCACCACCGCCGATTTCCACCGCGACATGACGGCGCTGGGCGCCCTGCCGCCCGATGTGGAGCCGACGGCGACCGGCCACATCGCCGAGATGATCGCGCTGACGGAAAAGCTGATCGCCAATGGCCATGCCTATGCGGCGGAGGGCCATGTGCTGTTCAGCGTCGGCAGCTTCGCCGACTACGGCAGGCTCTCCGGCCGCAACCAGGAGGAGCTTCTGGCGGGCGCGCGCATCGATGTCGCGCCCTACAAGCGCGATGCGGGCGACTTCGTGCTCTGGAAGCCGAGCGACGACGAGACGCCGGGCTGGAATTCGCCCTGGGGCCGTGGCCGTCCGGGCTGGCATATCGAGTGCTCGGCCATGTCGTGGCGGCATCTTGGCGAGCAGTTCGACATCCATGGCGGCGGCGCCGACCTGCTGTTCCCGCATCACGAGAACGAGGTCGCGCAAAGCCGCGCCGCCTTCGGCACGCCCTTCATGGCCCATACCTGGCTGCACAACGGCATGCTGCTGGTGGATGGCGAGAAGATGTCGAAGAGCCTCGGCAATTTCCTCACCGTGCAGGACATCCTGGCGCAGGGCCCCTGGGCGGGCGAGGCCTTCCGCCTGCTGCTGCTGCGCACGCATTACCGCTCCGCACTGGACTACACCCAGGCCGGCCTGCAGGAGGCGAAGGCGGAGCTGGATGACAGCTACGCGATGCTGGGCCGCGCGCCGGCGGTCAGCGAATCCCCGCTCATCACCGAGATGGCGGAATGGGCGCTGGAGCCGCTGGCCGATGACCTGAACACGCCGCTCGCGATCGCCCGCCTGCGCGACCTTCGCACGCTGGAGAACAGCGCCACGGTGGGCGGTTCCGCCGCCGCCGTGCTCTCGCGCATCGGCAAGTCCTGGCAGCCCGTGCCCGGCCAGGCGGCGGCGGCCTTCCGCGAGGCGGCGGCGGTGCTGGGCCTGGCACAGGGCGATCCCCGCGCATGGCTGCAGGGCGGCGATGACGCGAGCGCGATCGAGGCGGCCATCGCGGCCCGCCTCGCCGCGCGCGCGGCGAAGAACTGGGCCGAGGCGGACCGCATTCGCGCGGAGCTTCTGGCCCAGGGTGTGGTGCTGGAGGACAGCGCGGGCGGCACGACATGGAAACGCGCTTGACCCTGACCTTGTGGCAAGCCGGACGCTGCCTCCCCTCAGAAGGAGACACGCCATGAACCGCCGCACCGCCCTGATCGCCGCCACCGCCGCGCTCCCGGGCACCGCCCTCGCGCAGTCGCCGCATGCCGGGCATGGCGCGGGCCATACCCCATCGGCCGCGCGCAACGAGCCCGCCAGCACGCGCGAATTCCGCGCCGCCAACAACGCCATGCACCGCGCGATGGAGATCCGCTACAGCGGCAATGCCGATCGCGACTTCGTGGCCGGCATGATCCCGCACCATGAGGGCGCGATCGAGATGGCGCGCATCGTCCTGCGCCACGGCACCGACCCCGAGGTGAAGCGCCTGGCGGAGGAGATCATCCGCGCGCAGCAGGCCGAGATCGCGCAGATGCGCGCCATCCTCGCGCGGCTTCCCGCCAGATGAGGGAGCTGGGCGCCGCACCACTGGTCGCGCCCGAGGGCGAGACGCCCATCGTGGTGCTCGTGCGCCCGCAGCTCGCCGAGAATATCGGCACGACAGCCAGGGCGATGGCCAATGGCGGGCTGTTCCACCTGCGCCTGGTTGCCCCGCGCGATACTTGGCCGCACCCGCGCGCCTGGGCCGCGGCCTCGGGCGCGGATCGCATCCTGGATGCGGCGCAGGTCTTCGACACGGTGGATGCCGCCATCGCCGATTGCCACCGCGTGCTGGCCACCTGCCCGCGGCCGCGCCATGTGGTGATCCCGGTGATGACCGCGCGGGCCGGGGCGGCCGAGCTGCGCGACATCAACGCGCGCGGGATGCGCGTCGCGGTGCTGTTCGGGCCCGAGCGCGCAGGACTGGAGGCCGAGGACCTGGCGCGGGCGGATACACTGATCCGCTATCCGCTCAATCCGGAATTCAGCTCCCTCAACCTCGCCCAGGCGGTGATGGTGCTGGCCTATGAATGGTGGGTGGCGGCGGATGCGACGCCGCCGCGCCAGCTGCAGACGCACAAGACCGCGGTCGCGACCAAGGGCAGCCTCGACAATTTCATGGGCCACCTGATCAGCGAGCTGGACGCCTGCGGCTTCCTGCGGAACGCGCCCAAGCGCGAGGGCATGGTCCGCAACCTGCGCCATTGGTTCGAGCGCGGCGAGATTACCGAGCAGGAGGTCCGCACCCTGCACGGCGTGGTGGCCGAGCTGTCGCGCGGGCGCATGCGGCATGGACGGCCCGAGGCGAAGGCCGATCGGGAGAGCACGGCGAAGGCCGATCCGCCCGGGGCCTGACCCTCAATCCGCCTTCACGCCGATCCGCCGGATCAGTTCGCCCAGCCGCGCATGCTGCGCCACGTTGCGCGCCTGGTACTCCTCCGGCGTACCCGGAAGCGCCGCGGCGCCGAGTTCGGAGAGGCGCGCCACGGTCTCGGGCTTCACCAGCCCCGCGCGCAGCGCCGCATTGGCGCGGACGATCACCTCGGGCGGCGTGCCGCGCGGCGCGACCAGGCCGAACCAGGCCGTCACCTCATAGCCCGGCAGCGTCTCGGCGATGGCCTGGATGTCGGGCGATGTCGGCCAGCGCCGGGCGGAGGTGACACCGATGCCCACCAGCGCGCCGGAGCGCACGTGGTTGATGATGGTGGGCATGTTGTCCACGCCGTAGTCGATGCGGCCGGGCAGCAGGTCCACCATCATCGGCGCGCTGCCGCGATAGGGCACATGCGTCGCCTCGATGCCCGCCATCAGGCGGAACATCTCGGCCGAGAGATGCGTCGAGCCGCCGATGCTGGTCTCGCCATAGGAAAGCCGCCGCTGCTTGGCGAGCGCGATCAGCCCCGGCACGTCCCGCACACCGAGCGAAGGATGCGCCGCCAGCAGGTTCGGCACCTCCGCGATCTGGCTGATCGGCAGGAAGTCGGTCAGCGGATCGTAGCCGGCATTGCTGTAGAGATGCGCGTTGATGGCGTTCGTGCCGGGCGAGCCCAATAGCAGCGTGTAGCCATCGGCCGGGCTGCGCAGCACGGCCTGGGCCGCGATGTTGGAACCGGCGCCGGGGCGGTTCTCGATGACCACCGGCTGGCCCAGCTCTTCGGTGAGGATCTGGCCGGCGAGGCGGCCCAGAAGATCGGTCGTGCCACCGGCAGGGAAGCCCACCAGGATGCGGATCGGTCGGTTCGGCCACGGCGACTGCGCGAGCGCAGGCGTCGCCAGCAGCGGCGCGGCCAACAGTGCGCGTCGGGTCGTTTTCACAGCGTCCATCCTCCATCGATCACCATGGCCTGGCCGGTGACGAAGGCGCTTTCGTCACTCGCCAGATAGACCACCAGCGCCGCCATCTCCTCGGCCGTGGCCAGCCGCCCCATGGCCTGGCGGGCGATGAAGGCGGCGCGCGAGGCCTCGAAGCTTCCGGCCGCCGCGGCATTGGCGGCGATGCGGTCCTGCAGGCTCGGCGTGTCCACCGTGCCGGGGGCGAGGCAGTTCACGCGCACGCCCTGCGTCACGCAATCGGCGGCCACGGCGCGCGTCATGCCGATCACGGCCGCCTTGCTGGTGCCGTAGAGGAAGCGGTTGGGCGCGCCTTTGATGTTCGACGCGGCCGAGGCCATGTTGATGATGCTGCCGCGCTTCGCCTCCAGCATCGCCGGCAGCGCCGCCTTGATGGTGCGCCACATGCTGCGGACGTTGAGCGCGAAGGCGAAGTCCCATTCGTCATCGGTGCAGGTCAGCGCCGTGTTCTGGTGCACGAAGCCCGCGCAGTTGAAGAGGATGTCGAGCCGCCCGGCGGCGGCGATGGCGGAAGCGACGGCCGCGTCATCCAGCACGTCCAGCGCGTGGCTGGTGATGCCATGGGCGTCGAGCCCCGCGAGCTTCGCGGCGTCGCGGTCGGTGGCGATGACCGAGGCGCCTTCCCGGGCCATGGCGATGGCGGTGGCGCGGCCGATGCCCTGCCCCGCCGCCGTCACGAATGCGCGTTTCCCTGCGAGCCTTCCGGCCATGGCCGCTTTCCTCCTGTCGTTGGGCGTATTCGGGCCGCTCGGCGGGGCGGCGTCAATCCCGCAGTTTCGCCGGCGCGGACGCTGCGGCAGGATGCGCGGATGAAGCCACTGTGCATCGCCGAGATGGGGCATTTCTTCGTGGGCGGCCGCCGCGCGCGCGTCGCGGGGCGGCCGGTGGCGGAGATCCAGCTCGTCCCCGGCAGCCCGCCCTATCGCGCGGACATGAACGGCGAATACCTGGTGGCGAGCCTCTATGTGGAACATGCGCGGCCCGAGCCCGTCACGCGCCCCTGCCCGCTGCTCTTCTGGCATGGTGGCGGGCTGACCGGCGCCTGCTGGGACACGACGCCGGATGGGCGGGAGGGCTGGAAGCTCTGGTTCCTGCGGCGCGGCTGGCACGTGCATGTGAGCGATGCGGTGGAACGCGGCCGCAGCGGCTATGCCCCCTTCCCCGAGATCTTCCCTGGGGCGCCACTGCATCGCCGCGTGAACGACCCTTGGGAGCAGTTCCGCATCGGCCCCAGCCATGCCGAAGGCCGCGCGCATCCCGGCCACCAGTTTCCGCTCGATCACTACGAGGACTTCCTGCGGCAATGCGTGCCGCGCTTCGTCGGCACCGATGCCGACATGCTGGCGGCCTATCTCGCGCTGGTGGAACGCGTGGGGCCCTGCGTCATCATCGCGCATAGCCAGGGCGGGCATTTCGCCTGCGCCGCCGCCCAGGCCGCGCCGGACCTGGTGCGCGCGCTGGTGCTGCTGGAGCCCTCCGGTTTCGGCGCGGGCGCGATGCCGGACATCCCCGTGCTGCTGCTCTATGGCGACCACATCGCGCGTGATCCGCGCTGGGTCACGCTGCGCGCAGCGGGCGGCGCCTTCGCGGCACGGACGCCGCGCGCCGCGTTGCACGACCTGCCGGCGGAAGGCCTGGCCGGCAATGGCCACATGCTGATGCTGGAGCGCAACAGCGATGCCATCGCGGCCCGGGTGCAGGGCTGGCTCGAATCCAATCTTTGACAGCGGGGCCGCGCGCCGCCCAGTCTCCGCGGCGTGATCAGGGTTTCGACATGAGCCGGGGCTGGCGCTGGACGCGCCGCGCCCTCGCGCTGGGGGGCGTGGCGGGGGTAGCCGCCTATGCCGCCCTCCGGACACGGCCGGCCGAGACCGAGGCCGACCTCAACCTGCTCTATACGCCGGCCGCCATGCATCACGGCGTGGACCGCAACCCGATCATCGTCATTCCCGGCCTGCTCGGCAGCCGCCTGCGCGACCCGGCCTCGGGCCGCATCGTCTGGGGCGCCTTCGATGGCGTGGCGGCCGATCCCGGCACGCCGGACGGCGCGCGGCTGGTGGCGCTGCCCTTCACGGAGGCGATGCAGAGCCCCGGCGCGCGCGTCGCGCCCGATGGCGTGCTGGACCGCGTGCAACTGCGCGTGGCGGGCATTCCGCTGGCGCTGCGCGCCTATGCGGAGATCCTCAGCACGCTCGGCCTCGGCGGGTATCGCGACGAGGCGCTGGGCCTCGCCGGCCGGGTGGATTACGGCAGCGACCACTTCACCTGCTTCCAGTTCGCCTATGACTGGCGGCAGGACAATGTGTGGAACGCGCGGCGCCTGATGGCCTTCATGGCCGAGAAGCGCGCCTTCGTGCAGGCGGAATATGCGCGCCGCTTCGGCATGCGGAACCATCCCGTGAAGTTCGACGTGGTGGCGCATTCCATGGGCGGGCTCGTCGCGCGCTACGCCATGCTGTTCGGCGATGCCGACCTGCCGGCGGATGGCGCGCTGCCCCAGCCGAGCTACGCGGGCGCCGAATACATCGCGCGGCTGATCCAGATCGGCACGCCCAATGGCGGCTCGCTCGATGCCCTGCGCGTGCTGGTGGAGGGGCGGGATTTCGGCCAGCCCATCGTGCCGCGCTACAGCCCGGCGATCCTCGGCACCTTCGCCTCGGTCTATCAGTTGCTGCCCCGTGCCCGCAGCCGCCCCGTGATCCTGGGCGATGCGACGCCCGACCTGCATGACCCCGCGCTGTGGCAGGGCATGGGCTGGGGCCTCGCCGCGCGCGGGCTGGAGGGGGACCTCGCCACGCTGATGCCGGATGTGACCGATGCCGCGGAACGCCGCCGCCTCGCCCTCGCCCTGCAGGCGCGGCTGCTGCGCCGGGCCCGCGCCTTCGCCGCCGCCATGGACCAGCCCGCGCGCCCGCCGGCGGGCACGGAACTCATGCTGGTGGCGGGCGATTCCATGCCGACGGCGCTGCGCCTCGCGGCCTCGGCCGATGGCCGGCTGACGACGCGCGAGACCGGGCCGGGCGATGGTGTGGTGCTGCGCGATTCCGTCCTGCTCGATCACCGCCAGGGCCAGTCGCCGCGGCCACCGCGCGTGGAAAGCCCGATGGGCTTCGAGCGCGCGCTCTTCCTCCCGCGCGAACACCTGGAGATCACGCGCGACGCGACCTTCCGCGACAACATCCTGTTCTGGCTGCTGGAGGAGCAGCGCAGGGGTTAGCCGTGGATGAACACCGCGCAGGGCGAGGCCCGCAGCAGCCGCGCGGTGGCGCTGCCGAAGATCAGCCGGGTGATGCCGCTCTCCTGGTCCGCGCCGAGCACGAGGAGCGAGGCGGGCAGGCTCTTCGCCTCCGCCAGCAGGATGTCATGCGGATCGCCGCTCACCGCATAGGCCTCTGCCCGCATCTCGTGCTGCGTCAGGTAGCGCTGCAGGGCCTCGGGGCTCGTCTCCGTCGCGAAGTCGAGCAGCTTCACCACCTGGTTCCGGCCGAGGCCGAGCAGCGCGAAGACATGCAGCGTCCGCATCGCGGCGAGGGAGCCGTCATGCGCGATCAGGACAGGCCGCTTCAGCGCCTCGCCCGCGGCCAGGCCGGGCGCTGCCGCCTCCACGCCCGGGGGCACGACCAGGAGCGGGCGCGCGCCGTCACGCAGCAGCGCCTCGATGGTGGGGGAGAGGCCGTCGTCGCAGGCCTCGCGGCCGAGCGTGCTGTCGCGGCCGATCACGATGAGGTCATGCGCGCAGCCCTCGGCCAGCAGCGCGGCCTCGGGCGCCTCGTCGCGGCGGACCACGGCGAATTCGAAACCCTCGGCGGCGATGCGGGCATCGGCCAGCACGCGCTCGGCCTCGGCCTCCACCGCCTCGGCCAGCTTCTCGTTGCGGCGGGCGGCGAAGGCGCCGGCGCCCAGCGGCACCGGCTCGTGCGCGCCGCTGGTGTGCGGGCGGTCCAGCACGATCAGCGCCGTCACCGCGGCGCCGGTGCGGCGGGCGAGCGCGAAGGCGATGTCCCGCGCCGCGCAGGCGCCGGGCGTGTCGTCGAGGGCAAGCAGGATGGAGCGGATCATGGCGGCAAACTGGCCTTGCCATGCGTTGCTGGCAAGCCAGGGTTGGTTTGACTTCGCCCATCCGCACCCCCATCCTCCGGGCATGTCCAGGCTCACCTCCCTTTCGCGAAGCGGGCTCGCCGCATGGCGTGCCTGGGTGGTCCTGCTGGACCCCGATCCATGCGGCCCGAAACGCGGCTGACGCCGCCTTCGCCTGACCCGCAAACCGTGATCGAGGGGGCGCCCGAGAGCGCCCGCAATACCATGTCCGTGACCCAGATCGCCGCGCCGCTTCCGGCGCCGGCCCAGTTTCCTGTCTTTGTCGCCGCCGCCACCTGCGGCTTCGCCGGCGTCTGGATGTCGGTGCCGCTGGCCGCCGTCATCCTGACCGAGGCCGGCGTCTCGCCCGCCCTGGTCGGGCTTTACGCCGCTTCCGTCTGGGTGGCCGCGCTGCTGACCGCGCCCGCCTCGCCCTGGCTGGCGAGCTGGGTGGGGGGCGCGTTGCGACTGCACCAGCTGGCGGGGCTGACCTCGGCCGTGGCGCTGCTCGGCCTCGCCACCAACCCGCCGCTGGCGCTGTGGTTCGTCTTTGGCGGGCTGCTCGGCATCGCCTCCTGCCTCACCTGGACGACGGCGGACGCCATCGCGGGCGCCATGGCGCCACCGGGGCGCGAGGGGCGGTTCCTCGGCATCTACCAGACCTTCATCTCGGCCGCGATCGGCGGTGGGCCGGCCGTGCTCTGGCTTTCCGGCGTGCAGTCGGGGGCGTTTGCCGCCTCGGCCGGGCTGATGATGCTGGGCGTGGCGCTGACGCTGCTGCTGCGCGAGGTGCCGGGCGCGGTGCCGCGTCGCATGCGGCTCTCCTTCGTGCGGCTGCGGCCGGTGGCGCTGATGATGGCGGCACCCGCGGGCGCGGCCATGCTGTGCGGCGCGCTGGAGGGCACGGCGGGGGCGGTGTTCCCCGTGCAGGGGCTGGCGCTCGGCCTTGCGGCGGGGGCGGCGGCCACCATCGTCGTGGCGACCGGCTTCGGCAACATGCTGGCGCAATACCCGGTGGGGATGCTGGCGGACCGCTTCGGGACGCATCGCGCGCTGCTGGGCTGCGCCGTGGTGGTGGCGCTGGGCTCGCTGCTCTGGCCCTGGCTGGCGCCGGGCTGGGGGATCTGGCCGGTGCTGGCCGTCTGGGGTGGCGCGGCGGGCGCGATCTACACGCTCGGCATGGTGCGGGCGGTGCAGCGCTTCGCGGGGCCGGCCCGGGCGCTCGGCATGGCGGGGTTGAACACCGCCTATCTGCTGGGCGGCGCGCTGGGGGCGCCGCTGGGCGGCCTGCTGCTGGAAGCCGTGCCGGGCTGGGGCCTGCCGGTCGCCGTCGCCACCGTGGCCCTGGGCGGCGGCCTCGCGCTGAGCGTCGCCGCCTTGCGGCGCGGGGCGTAGTGCCGCCTTGCGGCGCGGGGCGTAGTGCCGCCTTGCGGCGCGGGGCGTAGTGCCGCCTTGCGGCGCGGGGCAAAATGGGGCGTTACCACAGGGTGGCTGATCCGGCCTGATGCCATGGAGGTTGTGTGATGCGTTGGATGTTCCTGATCCTGGCTCTCTCAGGCCCCGCCCTTTTGGGCACCGCCGCGGCCCAGGCGCCAGCGCCCGAGCCTGCCCATCCGCGCCCGGCGCCCCCGGCGGCCGACGTCATCGCCGAGGTGGGCCGCCCCGGCTGGACGGTGGATGAGCGCAATGGCTGCTGGGTCTGGAACCCCAACCCCCAGCAGCAGGAGATCGTCATCTGGACCGGCCCCTGCGAGGGCGGCCCGGCGCAGGGCGAGGGCATGCTGGAATGGCGCTATGTCGAGGGCGGCGAGCCGCGCGGCGAGCGTTACGTCGGCAGCCTGGCGCGCGGGAAGATGCACGGGATCGGCACCTTCCTGGATTCCAACGGCATCGTGTACCAGGGCGAGTGGCAGGAGGGGCGCGAGCAGGGCCGCGGCCTGCGCGTCTGGGCCACCGCCCGCTACGAGGGCGAGTGGCGCGAGGGACGGCGCCATGGCCGTGGCATCATGGTCTGGATCAACGGCAACCTGTATCGCGGCGAATTCCGCGATGACCGCCCCGAGGGTCTCGGCGAGTATTTCAGCGTGGAGGGCGGCTGGTTCCGTGGCGCCTGGCTCGCCGGCTGCTTCCGTGAGGGCGACCGCCAGGCCGCCATCGGCCGCCCCCTGGAAGAATGCCCCTGAGACATGGGGTCTGGGGCCTGAGGCCCGAGCCGCCGGAGGCTCTTTTTCCCCTCGGCCCCGTCGGAAATTTCCCGTGTCGCCAGCGCGCGGCTAAGCCTCCAGCAGCCGCAACCTTTCCCTGGCGCGCGGCTAAGCCTTCGGCAGCCGCAACCTTTCCCTGGCGCGCGGCTAAGCCTTCGGCAGCCGCACGACGAACCGCGCCCCCAGCACCTTCCCCGCCGCATCACGCCGGTTCTCGGCGCTGATGCGGCCGCGCAGCCCCTCGATGATCTGCTTGGAGATGGAGAGGCCGAGCCCCGAATGCTGGCCGAAGCGTTCGCCGCGCGGGCGCTCGGAGTAGAAACGGTCGAAGATGCCTTCGAGCTTGGCGTCCGGGATGCCCGGCCCCTCATCCTCGACGGTGATCTCCACCTCCGTCCCCGCCTCGCGCGCGCGCAGCCAGACATGGCCGTGATCCGGGCTGAAGGAGACGGCATTGCCCAGCAGGTTGCGGAACACCTGCACCAGGCGGTCCTCCACGCCCATGGCCACCAGCTTGTCGGGCGCCTCCAGGGCCATCTCCGGGTCGCGCGGCGTGCGCGTCGTGTTGTGCAGCTCGACCAGCACGGCGAGGATCGGGCCGATGTCCACCGGCTCCGCCACGGTGCGGGAGAGCTCCGCATCCACGCGGGACGAATCCGCGATGTCGCCGATCAGCCGGTCCATCCGCACCGCGTCATTGGCGATGATGCCGAGCAGCCGCTTCTGCTGCGCCGGGTCCTCCACGCGGCGCAGCGTCTCGATCGCGCTGCGCACGCTGGTCAGCGGGTTCTTGAGTTCATGCGCCACATCGGCGGCAAAGCGCTCATTGGCGTCGATCCGGGCCCAGAGCGCGCGGGCGGCGGCCTGGAGATCGCGCGAGAGGATGCCAATCTCATCCTGCCGCTCGAGCAGGCGCTCGGGCACGCTGCCGGTGCGGCCCTTGCCCTGGCGCATCTCGGCCGCCGCACCGGCGAGCTGCAGGATCGGGCTGGCCAGCGTGCGCGCCAGGTAGAGCGAGACGGCGACGGTGAGGATGAGCGCCAGCACGAAGAGGCCAAGCACGCTGGCGCGGATCTCGAACAGCCGCGCATCCACCTCCCGTGCCTCGCGCGTCAGCAGCACGATGCCGACGGCCTGGGCGCCGCGCCGCGCGGGCTCGGCCACGCTGACCAGCAGGCGGCCATCCGGCGTGCGGCGGATATAGGGCGTGACGCCGCCCTCCAGCGCCAGGCGCAGCTCCGCCTGCCGCTCGGGGCCGAGATCGGGCTGCCAGTCGAAGCTCTGCGCATCGGGCGTGGTGTCAAGCACCACGGGGTTCAGCGCCTGGCGCGGCAGCAGGCCCAGCACGCGCTCATAGAGGCCGGAGACGGTGTCGGAGATGGCACCGCGCGGGGCGGGCGCGGGCAAGGGCTCGGTCACCACGGCGCCGCCCGCGGCCTCGCGCACGCGGCTGTCGGCGACGACGAGGCCGGCCGTGTCGAACAGCCGCGCCTGGGTGTTGGGCGAGGGCTCGACCAGCCGGCGCAGCAGCGGGCGCGCGACCTCGGGCACCAGCACGGCGCGGTCATCCTGGATGCGGACCGCGGCTTCGGCGATGCCGCCCGCATAGATGCGCGCCTGGGTCCGCATGGCCTCGACCTCGGCGGCGAGCAGGCCGTTCTGGTACTGGTCAAGGTAGAGGAGCGCGGCAGCCAGCAGCGCGGGCGGCAGCGCGTTCACCAGCAGGATGCGGCGCAGCAGCGGCGAGACCCAGCGGCGCCGGCGGTCGGGCTCGGCCGCGCCGTCCTCGGGCTTGAGCAGGGGGGCTTCAGGCATGCTCAGAACCCCGTGACCAGCACGTCGAGCGCGCGGGTGATCTCATCCTGGTGGGCGGCGAGGGAGCCGACCGGCGGGCCAAGCTCACGCCGGGGAATGGCACCGAGGAGCTGCGTGGCCATGAGGAAGGGCCGGCCCTCGATGTCGAAGCGCGGGTGCAGGTCCCGGATGGGGCCGGGCACGGCGTCGGGCGGCAGGAGGGGCGCCACGACGCGGGTCTCCAGCCGGTCCAGGAAGTCGCTCTGGACCTGCACGAGGTAGCCCGGGGCGCCGCGCGGGCGGCGGAAGACGTCGAAGCGCGCCACCGGTCAGAACATGCGGTATTCGGCGAGGGGCAGCTCGTTGCTCTCGGTCCAACGGTTCCAGGCTTCGATCGCGTCCTGGTTTTCTTCCAGCCAGCGGCGGGCCTTCTCGGCGCGGATCGCCTCCTGCACGGCACGGGCGGCGATGGCGGCGGCGTCGAGGCCGAGCGCCTGGGCCTCGGCGGCGAAGGGGGCCTGGGCTTCGGCGAGGCCGGGGGGCGCGTCACGGCGCCGACTGCCTTTTGCGCTAGGTCCCACCCCGGCAAAGTCGTTGGCCGTCACCGCTCCTCCTGTCGCCTCTGCAAGGGCCTGCAGCTGGGATGGACGCGGGAAGATGGTCCCTGCCTTCCACTTATAGACTGTGACGAGATGGACGCCGCACCGACGCGCAAGCTCCGCCGCTGACGTGTTCGACTTGATCATCCAATCGGCAAGATTCATGCTACGACCTTAGCGATTTAGGCTAGTTCAGCAAGCAAATTGTTCAGGCCCGCCGCCGCGCCCAGGCTCTGTAGATCCGTGGCCCCAGCAGCGCCGCCACCGCCACCAGCAGGATCGCGAGGCTGCCCGGCCGGGTCACGAAGACCATCCAGTTGCCTTCGCTGATGGTCAGCGCCTGGCGCAGCGCCTGCTCAGCCATCGGCCCCAGGATCATGCCGATCACGACGGGCGCCACCGGGAAGTCGAAGCGCCGCATGAACATGCCGATGATCCCGATGGCGTAGAGCAGGACCAGGTCCACGATGGAGTTGGAGATGCCGTAGGTGCCGATCGTGGCGAACACCAGGATGCCGGCATAGAGCTGCGGCGTCGGGATCTTCAGGATCTTCACCCAGAGCCCCACCAGCGGCAGGTTCAGCACCACCAGCATCACATTCGCCACGAAGAGCGAGGCGATCAGCGTCCAGACGAGGTCGGGCTGCGTCTCGAAGAGCAGCGGCCCGGGCTGGATGCCGTAGCTCTGGAAGGCGCTCAGCATGATGGCCGCCGTGGCGGAGGTGGGCAGGCCGAGCGTGAGCATGGGCACCAGGATGCCGGCCGCGGCGGCATTGTTCGCGGCCTCGGGCCCGGCCACACCTTCGATGGCGCCGGTCGTGCCGAATTCATGCGCGTGTTCGGGCGCCACCAGCTTCCGCTCGGCATAATAGCTGAGCATGGTCGGCATCTCGGTGCCGCCGGCGGGCAGCACGCCGAAGGGAAAGCCGAGGCCCGCGCCGCGCATCCAGGGCCAGAAGCTGCGCCTGAGGTCGGAGCGCGAGAGCATGAGGTGGCCGACCGGCAGCACCTGCGCCGCGCCGCCGTGATGGCGCCAGGCCATGTGCAGTGCCTCGGCCACCGCGAAGAGCGCGACGGCGACGAGCACCACGTTCACGCCATCATACAGCTCGGGCAGGCCGAAGGTCATGCGCGGCTGGCCGGTCTGCAGATCAATGCCGACCAGGCCCAGCGTCAACCCGAAGAAGAGGCTCACCAGCCCCCGCAGCGCCGAGCCGCCGAGCACGGCGGAGACGGTCACGAAGCACAGCACCATCAGGCAGAAATACTCGGCCGGCCCCAGCAGCAGCGCGACATCCACGATGACGGGGCCGAGGAAGGCGATGCCCAGCGTCCCCACCAGGCCGGCCACGAAGCTGCCGATGGCGGCCGTCGCCAGCGCCGGGCCCGCACGGCCGCTGCGCGCCATCTTCGCCCCTTCGAGGGCGGTGATGATGGAGCCGCTCTCGCCCGGCGCGTTCAGCAGGATGGAGGTGGTGCTGCCGCCATACATGGCGCCGTAGAAGACGCCGCAGAACAGGATGAAGGCGCCGGTGGCGCTCACCTGGAAGGTGATGGGCAGCAGGAGCGCGATGGTGAGCGCGGGGCCGATGCCGGGCAGCACGCCGACCGCGGTGCCGAGGAAGCAGCCCAGCAGCGCCCAGGCCAGGTTGGTCAGCGTCAGCGCATGCGAGAAGCCGAGGGAGAGGCCGTTGATCGCTTCCATCAGGCCACCTCCTGCCCGAGAAGGCGCAGCACCAGCCCCTCCAGCAGACCCGCGCCGATGTTCACGCCAAGCCCCTGCACGAAGAGGAACCAGACGAGCAGCGTCAGCGGCAGCGCGATCAGCAGGTCCCGCGCCATGGAGCGGCTGCCGAAGGCGGCGGCGACGAGGACGAACTGCGCCGAGGCCGCGATGGAAAACCCGGCCGGGCCGATCAGCACGAGGTTGGCGAGCAGGCCCGCGCCCAGCAGGCCGAGCGCGCGCAGATTGGGTGGCCCGGCCTCCGCCACCTCGGCCACCTGCGCCGACCAGCCGCCCCGCAGCGCGGAGAGGACCAGCAGCGCGCCCAGCAGCGTCATGCCGCTTGCCACCACATAGGGCACCGCCTTGGGGCCCACCTGGGCGTAGAGCGGCGAGACGGGAATGGCGCCGGCCTGCCAGAAGCCGACCAGCCCGAAGGCCAGGACGAAAAGGCCGGCCAGCAGGTCAGGCCAGGGAATCCGGTTCGTCATGGGGCCTCGCGCTTCCTTGCGCGGGCAGTCTTGGCCGTTTCATGCCTTCCGTCACCTGTCCGCGGCGTGGCAAGCTTGTCATTCGGGGAAGCTTTCGCGCCAGGCGCCGCGCCGCCATGCTGCCGGCATGAGCGCGGATCACATCATCGGACTCTATGAGCGCCACGCCCGCGCCTTCGACGCGCAGCGCGGGCGGGGCCCGATGGAGCGCGCCTGGCTCGATCGCTTCACGGCGCTGGTCCCGCCCGGTGGCGCGGTGCTCGACCTGGGCTGCGGCATGGGGGAGCCGATCGCGGCGCATCTCATCGGCGCGGGGTTCCGGGTGACGGGGGTGGATAGCGCGCCCACCCTGATCGGCCTCTGCCACGCACGCTTTCCCGGCCAGGATTGGCGCCTGGCCGACATGCGCGGCCTCGATCTCGGGCGGCGCTTCGACGGCATTCTCGCCTGGGACAGCTTCTTCCACCTGGACCAGGCGGATCAACGCGCGATGTTCGCCGTCTTCGCCCGCCACGCGGCACACGGCGCCGCGCTGATGTTCACCAGCGGCCCATCGGAGGGCGTGGCGCTGGGCTGCTTCGAGGGCGAGGTGCTGCATCACGCGAGCCTCTCACCGGAGGAATACCGCACCCTCCTGGCCAGCCACGACTTTGCGGTGGTGGACCACCGCGCGGAAGATCCGGAATGCGGCGGGCACACCGTCTGGCTCGCCCGCCGCAGTGGCGCTCAGGCGGCCAGCGCCGGATAGTCCGTGTAGCCCTTCGCACCGCCGCCATAGAAGCTCGCCTGGTCCGGCGTGTTCAGCGCGGCGCCCTGGGCGAGGCGCTCCGGCAGGTCCGGATTCGCCAGGAAGGGCACGCCGAAGGCGATGAGGTCGGCGAGGCCCGAGGCGATGTCCGCTTCGGCCCGCGCACGGTCATAGCCGCCGTTCAGGATCAGCGTGCCCTTGTAGTGGGCACGGATCAGCGCGGCCACGTCGAAGCCGGGCTTGGTGTCGAAGATGTGCAGATAGGCGAGGTTCCGCTTCGCCAGCTCGCCCGCCACATAGGCGTAGGTGGCCGGCGCGTCGGGATCATGGATGTCGTTGAACACCCCGCCCGGCGAGAGCCGCACGCCCACGCGGTCGGCGCCGATCGCCGCCACGGCGGCATCCACCGCGCCGAGCAGGAAACGCGCGCGGTTTTCGACCGAGCCGCCCCATTCATCCGTGCGCTGGTTCACATTGGGCGCCAGGAACTGGCCGGGCAGGTAGCCATTCGCGCCATGCACCTCCACGCCATCCAGCCCGGCCTCGCGCGCCAGGGTCGCCGCGCGGCCATAGGTCGCGATCAGGGCCGGGATCTCGGCCGCCTCCAGCGCGCGGGGCGTGCCATGCGGCTTCATGCCCTCATGCGTGTAGATCTCGCCGGGGGCGGCGATGGCCGAGGGCGCCACGGGCGCCGCGCCGTCCAGGAAATCGGGGTGGGAGATGCGGCCGGTGTGCATCAGCTGCACAAAGATGTGCCCGCCCTTGGCGTGCACCGCGCCGGCCACCTGGCGCCAGCCCTCGACCTGCGCCGCGTTGTAGAGGCCGGGAATATCAATGTAGCCGCGGCCCGAGGCATCGGGCGTCGTGCCCTCGGTCACGATCAGGCCGGCGCTGGCGCGCTGGGCGTAGTATTCGGCGTTCAGCGCGTTGGGCACCTGGCCGGGCGTGCGGTTGCGCGTCATCGGCGCCATCACGACACGGCTCTTGAGGGTCAGCGCGCCGACGCGCACGGGGGAGAACAGGGACATCTTCGGGCAACTCCATGGCTCGGGGCGGAACACGCCGCCCCCTTGCCAAGAGAGATGGGGCGCAAAGGTTGCGCCGCGAAATCACGCCCGGTGATGATGCCCATTCACGCCGGAGGATTTACCCGGCGAGGCCAAGCTCCTTCAGCACCGCCTCGGTCGCGGCGATGTCGGCGGCGAGGAAGCGGTCGAACTCGGCCCCGGCGAGGAAGGCGTTGTCCCAGCCGCGCGTGGCCAGCAGCTCGCGCCAGGCAGGCAGCGCGTTGAGCTCCGTCATCAGGTTGACCAGGGCGGCGCGCTGGTTCGGGTTGATGCCGGGTGCCCCGAAGACGCCGCGCCAATTCGCCGTCACCACATCCACGCCGGATTCGCGGAGCGTCGGGATGGCGGGGTCGCTGCGCGTCTCGCCGGTGGTGGCCAGGGCCCGCATCCGGCCGGCGCGGATCTGCTCGGAGAATTCGGAGAAGCCGGAAATGCCGGCCTTCACCTGGGCGCCCAGGATCGCCGCCTGGGCCGGCCCGCCGCCGGCGAAGGCGACATAGCTGCCCTCGCGCGCGTTGCGGCCCAGCGCCTTCAGGATCAGGCCCAGCGTGATGTGGTCCGTCCCGCCCGCGCTGCCGCCGCCCACCGAGGTGCCGCCCGGATTGGCCCGGAAGGCCGCCAGAAGCCCCGCGATGTCCCGGATGTCGGAGGAGGCGGGGACGACCACCACGCCCACCTCCTGCGTCATTCGCGCGATGGGCGTGACATTGGCGAGGCCGAGCGGCGAGCGGTTGGTCAGCACCGCGCCCACCATGACCGAGCCCGCGACCATCAGCGCATCCGGCCGGCCGCGCCGCTGCGAGACGAAGCGCGGCAGGCCCACGATGCCGCCGGCGCCGCCCACATTCTCGAACTGGAAATTGCCGACGAGGCCGGCGGGCCGGGCCACCTGCTCGATGGCGCGGCCAAGCCCGTCCCAGCCGCCGCCGGGGCCGGCCGGGATGAACATGCTCATATTGGCGAAGCGCGCCTGGGCGCGGGCGCCGGGGGCGAGGGCCGGCAGCAGCGCCGCCGCGGCCAGGAGGGTTCTGCGCCGCATCGCCTCAGCCCTGCATCTGCTTGAGTTCGGGAATGCCGCCCAACGAGAGCATGTGGGCGTAGATGGCATCGAGCCAGCCCTTGTCCCGCAGCGTCACCAGCTGCTCGCCGGTCAGCTTCGCCAAGCGCTCCCGGTCCACGGCGTGGAAGCCGTCCACGCGGAAGGGCTTGCCTTCCCATTCGAACTGCGTGGCCGCCGGCTGCAGCAGGCCCATCAGCGAGAGGCCCTCCGCGAATTCCTGCGTCTTGCGGAAGGCGGCCTCGACCGAGCGGGTGAAGTCCAACGCCTTGGTGGCGAGCGGCGCGGGCTTGCGGTCGGCGTCGAAGATGGGCTCCCCGGCCGAGGCGGCGAATTGCGGCGCCTGGGGGTCGATGCAGAGCACGAGCTGGTCGGAATCCGCCGCCGCGCGCACCAGCAGGAAGGGATAGCGGCGCAGATAGGCCGGCACGTAGGTCCCGCGGCGCCAGGCGCCCTTCTCATCCACGAAGAGGTTGCGGTCAGGGGCGAGGCCGGTCAGCGCCACGGGCATGTGCGGCGCCTGCGCGGCGAAGACCACCGGCATGTGGCGCCCGGCCAGCGCGAATTCCTCGACGGCGAGCGGGATGGAGGAGAGATGCGCGGCGAAGCCGTGCCCCACGTCGCGCAGGTGCAGCCCCGCATGGCGATCGCTGTCGAGCGGCTCCAGCGCCGAATACAGGACGGGCAAGGTCGGGGCGTTCATGACATGTCTCCGGCAGGCGGTGGCCCGAAGGGTGAGACGTTGCATTAATTGTTGGACAGCAACGACATTTTGGCCTTTCGGGCCTTGTTCTTCGAAAACAGCATAGACCAACATCCCATGCCCGAGGAAGGTCCGGGCCAAAAGCCAAACCGACCACGTCCCGAGGAAGCCCATGTCCCATCCCGATCCACGGCTGAGCCGCCGCCTCATCGTCGCGCGTGCCGCCACCGGCGCCGGGCTGGTGGCCGCCGCCACGATCCCGGGCGAGGCCGCCGCCCAGCGCAGCGTGACCGATGCCGACCCGCGCGATGCGGCGGGGCGCGGCCGGGGCTCGGGCGGGGGCCAATACCGCACCAACGCCACCGATTCCGACCCGCGTGACGCGGCCGGCCGGGGCCGTGGCACCGGGTCCTCCACCGGCTACACCGACCGTGACCCGACCGATGGCCCAGGCCGTGGCCGCTCCGGCCGCACCGACAGCGACCCCTCCGACGGGGCCGGGCGCGGCCGGCGCTGACGCACCCGCCCGGGCGGCGCGCCACATCTCCGCGATTGTGTTGAGCGCCCCGGCTGTGCACTCTTCCGCTTGCGGATCATCCGCCAACGAGACAGGACAAGAGGAAACCTGATGGAAAGCCGTCTCTCCCGCCGCCTCCTGGTCCTGCGGGTCGCCGCCTTGGGCGGCACAGGCACCGCGCTGGCCGCTTGCGTGCCGACCGGCCCAACCCCGGTGGTGTCGCGCGGCACCGGCATCACCGACCGCGATCCGAGCGATGGCCCGGGCCAGGGACGCGGCGGCTATCGCACCACCGGCATCACCGATCGTGACCCGAGCGATGGGCCGGGCAATGGCCGTGGCGGCGCGCGCGGCACCGGCGTCACCGACCGCGACCCGAGCGACGGCGCGGGCCGCGGGCGCGGCGGCTACCGCACCACCGGCATCACCGACCGTGACCCGAGCGACGGCCCCGGCAATGGCCGCGGCGGCTCACGCGGCACCGGCATCACCGATCGCGACCCGAGCGACGGCGCGGGCCGCGGGCGGGGCGGGTATCGCGGCACCGGCCGCACCGATTCCGACCCGCGCGACGCGCCCGGCCAGGGCCGCTGGTAGCCGGCGACACACCACCAGGGCCGACAGGAACGATGCAGCAAGGATTGACCGAGGCGGCCTTCGCCCTCGCCTTCGAGGGCATGAGCGTGGACGAGGCGCTGGCCCTGCGCGAGGGGCTGGCCTGGAAGCATTTCAGGGGCGCGCGCCCGGACCGCTTCGCGCCCCTGCTCAGCGTGGCCGATCTCGACGCGCATCTGCGGACCGATGGCGCGCGCACGCCGCGCATCGCCATGGCGGACGAGGCGCGCAACGGCAGCGCCGGCGTGCCGGAGGAGGAATTCGCGCTGCCCGATGGACGGGTGGACCTGCCCCGGCTGCTGGCGCGCTTCGATGCCGGCGCCTCGCTCGTCGTCTCGCAATTCCATGAGACGCATCCACCGCTCGCGAATTTCTGCCGGGGGCTGGAGCGGCTCTTCCTGCACCCGGTGCAGTCCAACATCTACCTGACGCCGCCTGCGGCGCAGGGCTTCCGCACGCATTTCGACACGCATGACGTGCTGGTGCTGCAGGTGGAGGGCCGCAAGCGCTGGCGCATCTGGGATGGCGAGCGTGTGGAGCGGCCGACGCGCCGCACCCCCTGGCCCGGCAACATGGCCCCGCTGGGCGAGCCGCATGTGCTCGTCCTGGAACCGGGCGACGCGCTCTATATCCCGCGCGGCATCATGCATGACGCGGCGACCGAGGCGGGCGAACGCTCGCTCCACGCCACGATCGGCTTCATGGAGTCGTCCTGGGCGCAGGCGATGCGCGCCCTGCTGGACGAGGCGGAACTGGCCGACCCCAAGCTGCGCGAAAGCGTGCCAAGCTGGCGCATCGGCGAGGCCGACCTGCTGCCTGGCCTGGCCGAGCGCCTCGCCCGGCTCGCCACCCCCGCCCATGCCGAGCGGCTCGCCAACCTGCTGCTGGAGCAGCTGGCGCGGGACCGCCAGCCCCTGCCCGCCCGCGGCCTCTTCGCGCCCATGCCCGAGGGCGCGCTGCGGCTGAGCGAGGGCATGCATTCCCACCTGGTGCAGGCGCAGGACGGCTCGGCGACGCTGTTCTGGACCGGCGGCGCCCTGCCGCTCACGCCGCATGAGGTGAATGAGCTGGCCGCGCTGGCGGAGGGCACCGTGCCGGGCGATGCCGATTTCGCCCGCAGGCTCTGGGGCATGGGGCTGCTGGAACCGGCCTGACGCCGGGTCTCCTATCGCTGAAGCGCCAGCCTGAGGTGCCCCTCGATGGCGGTGGAGAGGATGGCGTAGCCCGTCAGGGTGAGGTGCAGCCAGTCGAAGGCCACCCAGTCATGCAGCACGCCCTGCCCGTCCACCATGAGCTGCCCGGGCTCGCTGTAGATGATCCGCTGGTTGTCGCCGCAGGCGGCGATCAGCTGGTTCAGCCGGGCGATGGGCGCGCGCATCGGGTCATTCGCGTAGATGCCGCGCGGCAGCACCCCGAGCAGCAGGATCCGCGCCTGGGGCGCCAGCCGCTGCAGCTTCTCGATCACCGCCGCCACGCCCTGCGCCACATCCTCCGGCCGGTTGCCGTGGCCGATATTGTTGGTGCCGATCAGCAGGACGATCGCCTGGGGCTGCAGGGCGGCCGGCCAATGCCCGTTGTCCAGGCGCCAGAGCAGGCTTTGCGTCGTATCCCCGCCGATGCCGAGGTTCAGCCCGCCGCGATGCCCGTAGAACATCCGGAACAGGTTGGGCTGCCAGCCCTCGGTGATGGAATCGCCCACGAAGACGATGCGCGCCTGCGCGAGGTCCGTGCCGCGCAGCCGCGCGGTCAGCGCGTTCACCGCGGTGCGCCACTCGGCCCAGGGCCCGGCCGCCGGCACCACCGTGGTCGGGCGCGGGCCGGCCGGCGGCGCCGGGCAGGCGGCAAGCGCGGGCAGGCTCGCCGGGAGCAGGAGCCCGACCGCCAGGGCGATGCGGCGCAGGCTGGCGGCGACCCTCACGTCACCAGGTCGGGCGTGCGGCGCCGGAAGGCAGGCCCACCCATTCCGGCCGCCCCGCGCCGAAGCTCGACTGCATGGGGTCGTTCACATTGGGCGTGGGGGCGGCGGCGCCGGCATGCAGCGGCAGCAGGTCCTCGCGCGGGCGGTCCAGGCGCCAGCGCAGGTAGAAGAGGCCCACCGTGTCCTGGTAGTCGCCCACCTTCTCGAAGCGGCCGGCCAGGCCCAGGCGCACATTCGGCGTCACCGCATATTCGACATTGCCGAAGATGGAGCCGGCGATGCCGCTGCTGCGCGTGGCGGTGCTGGTGACCGGCGTGGTGTTGTCGAAGAAGGAGGCGTTGACCGCCTGCGCCTGCAAGGCGGAGTTGGTCGGGAAGGTCGGCGTCGCCGCCGTGCGGAAGTTCTGGTAGCCGACCGAGCCGATGGTCCGCAGCGACCAATCGCCCCAGCGGGCGACGTACTCGGCCTGGAGCGAGGCGATGATCTGCTGCTGCGGGCTGAAATAGCCGCCCTGGCCGAAGGTGAAGCCGCCCAGGTTCTTGTCGAACCCGAAATACCGCAGGTCCAGGCCCATGGTGAGCTGCTGGTTCTGCTCGCGCAGCAAGGCGTAGTAGGCGCCGATGCCGGCATCCACGCGGGCGTTGTTCTGGACGTTGTCGCCCCGGTAGATGCTGTAGCCGGCGCCCGCATAGGTGCCGAAGCGCTGGGAGGGCGCCCATTCGAACTGCAGGCGCGCGCCGGTGCGGATCACGCCGCCCCAGGGGGCGCCCACCACCGAATTGGGCATGCCGGCATAGGAGAGCATGCTGTCCGTCACCGCCCGGCGGTCGAAGGAGAGGCGCATGCGCAGCTGTTCGTTGATGCGCGGCACCACCTCCGCGCCGCCCACGATGTTGGTGCGGGCGAAGCCCAGCGGCGTGGAACCGATATCGGCCCGGAAGTTGCGGCCGAGATAGGCGGCACGCAGCGCCGCACCCTCCTGCGTCTCGGGCCCCGCGCGATAGGAGCCGGCCGGGAGCACCGTGTTTTCGCCGAAGAGGCGCGCATTGCCGGAGGCGGTGTTGAGGTTCCCGGCGTTCAGCGCCACCGCATCCACGCCCATCACGATGCGGCCGGGCATGTTGCCCGGCATCGGCGTGCTGACCTCGACCGGCACCGTCAGGGTGGTGAGGCGGGAGGTGCCGGCCGTGCCTTCGCGGTAGCCGAGCATGGCGCCGGCCTGCAGCCAGGTCGCCGCCTCGTCGCGGGCGCGGATCAGCTCCTGCGCGATCTGCGCGGTCAGCGGGTCATGCAGCTGGGTCGGGCCGGGGCCGCCGCGCTGCGGGTTCAGCGCCATCTGCGTCAGCCGCGCCTCGGCCAGCTGGCCGCTGCTCCGCAGGTGCTCGAGCCGCCGGGTGCCGGCGCTTTCCATCAGGCGGAGGCTGCGGCCCAGCTCGCCCCGCGCGCGGGCGACGCGGGCCTCGGCCATCGTCACCTGGAGGTCGCCCGGATGGAGGAAGGCGGTCTCGGTGATCAGCGCATCGGCCTCGCGCAGCCGCCCCTCGGCGATGGCGAGGTCCACCTTGGCGAGGCGCGCGGTGAGGTTGCGCGGGTCGCGCTCGAGCACGGCGTCCACCAGAATGCGCGCCTCGGCCGTGCGGTTCTGCGCCACGTAGAGGCGGACCAGGGCCATGTTCAGCGGCACGCTGCCGGGTGCTGCGGCCAGCGCCGGCGCCAGCGCCTGATAGGCCCGGCCGGGCTCGTTCCGCAGGCCCAGCGCATCGGCCTGCTGCACCGCGCCCGCTTCCATGACGGCGGCCAGCTCGCGCCGGGTTTCCGCCGGGAGGTTGCGGTCGGCCAGCAGGGGGGCGGCCAGCGCGCTGGCATCCTCCAGCCGGTTCGCCTCGATCAGGGCGGAGGCGAGGGCGATGCGGTCGGCCGCGCTCGTGTTCGGGTTGGCGGCGAGCGCCGCGCGGGCGGCGAGGCCGGCGCGGATCGGGTCGTTCAGCCGGGCGAAGGCGCGCACCGTGGCGGGGCCGACCGTGAAGGCCGGGTCGCGCCGGCCTGCACCGGCCAGCAGCTGCTCGATCGCACCCGCGCGGCCTTCGCGCACCTGCAATTCAAGCTGGCGGATCTCGAACTCGCGCCGGCTCGCCGTCAGCAGGCGGTTCATGTCGGCGTTGCGGACCCGCACCGGGATGCGCTCCAGCAGGGCGACGACGGTGCCGAAGCGCTCCTCGTCCAGCGCGGCCAGGGCGGCGGCGGTCGAGGCATCGGCGGTCGTGTCGCGCTCGAGGCGCGCGGTGAGTTCGGCGGCTTCCGCAGTCTGGCCGAGGGCGCGAAGCTTGCGGATCGCGTCGAGCATGATCCAGGGATTGTTCGGCGCCATGGCCAGCGCCTGGCGCAGCAGCGCCAGGGACTGCTCGGGATTGTCGGTCAGCGCCGCGCGGTCGCGCAGGCTGAAGGCGCGGGCGACCATCACATCCTGGTTCGGCGGCAGGCCCATCTCGCGCTGGAAGGCCTCGGCCTCGGCGATGCGGTCCTGGCCGACCAAGGCGAGGTAGAGGCCGTTCATCGCGTCGCGTTGGCGCGGCCGCAGGGTGAGCGCGTTGCGGAAGCGCATCTCGGCCGCCACGAAGTCCCGCCGCAGGATCGCGACCTGGCCGAGGACGAGCTCGCTGTCGAGGCGCTGCTGGCCGCGCGCGTTCAGGCCGCGCCGGGCAAGCGAATCCGCGCGGTCGAGGTCGCCGCGCTCCAGCGCGCGCCAGGCGAGGCCGCCCGGGCCCAGGCCGCCGCCGCCACCACCGCCGCCGGCGGTGTTCCAGGGTGTCAGGCTGCCCACCGCGCGGGTGAATTCCTCCGCCCGGTCGGGCGAGAGGGCGATGGCGCGGTCCAGCAGGTTCCGCGCCTCGGTCATCCGGTTCTGGATCTTCCGCAGCACGGCGAGGCCGAGGATGGCCTCCGTATCGTTCGGATCGATGGCGAGCGCCGCGTTGAACTGCTGCTCGGCCTCGGCATTGCGGCCGGCATCCACCGCGCCCCAGCCGAAGATGCGCGCCGAGGCGCCCGGGGCGATCACCACCTCGGAGGCGCGGAGCTTCTGCTCCAGCTCCCGGTCGCCGGGGTTCTGCGCGAGATAGGTGCGGATGCGCGCGGCCGATTCGGGCTCGTCGCCCAGCCAGAGCAGCGATTGCCGCCACGCCACGCGCGCCGCCTCGCGCACGCCGCGCTGGTTGTAGAGCTGCGCCAGCCGGTCCACGCCGTCGGAGCGGGTTTCCTCGCGATAGGTCAGCAACTGGGCGTAGGTCAGCGCGAGCTGAAGGTCGTTCGGCGCGGCCGCGGCCATCTGGCCGAGTTCCTGCACCGCCTGCCGATAGCCCGACTCGGAGGAACCGCCGAGCACCTGGAAATACTCGGAGGCCAGGGCCGGCGGGATGCGGCCGTTGCGGAACATCTGCCGGTAGCGCGCCACGGCTTCCTCCGCGCGGCCGCCGCGCGCCAGCTGACGGGCCGCGGCCAGCGCCTCGGCATCCTCACCGGTGACGCGCAGCAATTCCTCGCCGCGCATCAGGCGCGGGTCATTGGGCGCGAGGCGGCGCAGCCGCGTCAGGTAGCGCCGGGCCGCCTCGGGCTGGTTGCTCAGCGAGGCCAGCTCGATGGCGCCGGCCAACGCCTCGATGTTGTTCGGCTCGACGGCGAGCAGGCGGTCGAGCGTCTGGAGCGCGCGCTCGGTCTGGCCCTGCTGCTGCCAGAAGGCGGCCTGCTCCAGCAGGTTGGTGGAGGCGGCGCCACCGGAGATGCGCGCCTCGCTGCCCGCCGGTGCCGCGGCCGGCGTGGCGGCGGCCGGCGGCGACAGCGCGGGCGGGGAGAGCGCGGGCGGCGAAAGCGGGGGCGGGGCCGAGAGCGCCGGCGCCTGCGACAGCGGCGGGGGCGACAGGACAGGCGGGGCCGAGAGGACCGGCGGCGGGGGTGAGAGGACGGGCGGCTGCTGCGCGGCCGCGGGCAGCCCGGCCAGCATGAGGCCGGCAGCCATCCCGGCCGCCTCGCGCCGCAGGGCGCGGCGCGTCTTCCGATCCGTGCGGTTCAGCATCCCCGGCGTCCCGTCACGGCCGCCAGACCGCCGTGGTGTCGCGCGTCATGAAGGCCTGCGGCTGCGCGCCGCTGATCATCCAGATGCTGTACATGCCGCCGGCCTCCAGGCCGTCCAGCGCGAAGGGAGCGCTGGCGCGGTCCCCGCAGGTGGCGCGGATCTGCGCCGCCACCGGGTTCACGCTGCGGGCGCGGGTGGCGAGGCTCGGCACCGCCTCGAAGACGGCGGGGCCGGAGGGCTGGATCGCGAGGCCGCCCGCCGGGCAGTCCGGCATGGCGTTGTAGAAGGCGAGGCGGGCGCGGGCGCGGTTGAAATCGGCGGCATCCACCACCGGCGTCGCGGCCAGACCACCATTGGGCGCGGCGTGCAGCAGCACGGTGACGAAGCTGCCCGGCTCGACGCGCAGCGTGGCCTGGCCACGGCGCTGCCCCTCCTGGAACTCCAGGCGGAGCTGCCGGTTGGCCACGTTCTCGACCGTCGTGAAGGCCATGACGCGCTGCGCGGGCGCGGTGCCCAGGCGCTGCTGCGGCAGGAAGTCGGGCCGCGCCATCACCTCGCCGGGAAGCACGTTGACGAGGCGCACATAGGCAGAGCCGCGCGGCGGAACCGGATCATAGACCTGCCCCTGCGCCAGGGCCGCGCCCATGCCGCCGAGACTGGTCGCGAACGCGGCCGCGAGGGCGAGAAGCGCGCGCCTCATGCCACGGCCCGCCGGACCTGGTTGAGGAACTCGGCCGGCGCGATGGCCGCCTGGCCCCAGGAGGAATTGTTCGTGGTGTTCACCATGTCCTGCTCCAGGTGGTTCCAGACAAGGGCGCGCGGGCGCTGCTGCCGGAAGGCATCGCTGCGCAGGTAGTCGAGCAGCGTGGCATAGGTGCCGACATTGTTCGGCTTCCAGGAGAGACCGACCGGACGCACCAGCTGGTTGGAGAGCACGGGCTGGAAACCGAAGCGCGGCTGCACATTGCTGGTGCCGACCACCATCGTGTCGTAGCTGTCATCCTCGATCAGCGCGGCGGCGCCCTCGGGGGGCAGGATCTGGCGGATCAGCGAGGTCTCGGGGCCATAGGCCGAGCGCTGGGCGGGCGGCACATGCTGCGTGAGGTCGCCGGCGGCGAGCTGCATGGGCCGCAGGTCGCCCAGGCGGGTGCCGGGGCGTGGGCTGGCCGGCAGCTGCATGCGCTCGCGCATCTGGCGCGCGATCTCGACGGCGGCGAGCTCGGCGCCCATCGGCGTCCAATGCGTGTCGGTCTTGAAGAAGAGGGGATGCGACGGATCGCGCTGCATCTGCGCGCGGAACAGGGCATCGAGGTCCGGCACCAGGGCGCCGGCGCGGGTCAGTTCCGTCACACTCAGGCTGTAGCGCTGCGCCGCCTCGGGCGAGACCTGGGAGCCGGCGGGCAGGAATTGCCGCATGAGGCGCTTGCGCGAAGGGATCAGGCAGATCGCCACCTGGATCCGCGCGGCGCGCAGGATGCCGATGGTCTCGCCCACCGTCTGCAGCGCATTGCGCAGCGCCGTCATGTCCACCCGCGCCAGGCGGTCCCACACCGGGAAGAGCCAGCCATTGGTGCCGATCTCGACGAGGCTGGCCTGCTGCGCCTGGGCCTCGCGCAGCGCCCAGGGGGCGGCCAAGGGGGCAGCCAAAGCGCCGGCCAGCCCGGCGCGGCGCGTCATCGTCCAGGTGTTCGCATCAGGCATCGCTGTCGCCTCCATGGCTGTCGGCCTTGTGCTTTTCGACATCATCCGGCCTCCCTCAGACCGAGCGTTCGCGCAGGCGCTGCGCCGCGCGGCGCCGCAGGATCCAGTAGATCGGGCCCGGGATCAGCAGGAGGACCAGCAGGAAGACGCCGAGCAGGACATAGGGGTTGTCCTTCATGAAGTATTCCGGCCAGAGCCAGGGCGGCAGGCTGCCATGCGTGTAGGTGGAGCCAACGCGGAAGGCCTGGATGCGACCGCCGCTCAGGATCGCCGTGTCGCCCTGGACGCGCGGCACCTGCTCGGGGTCGCGCAGCGCGGTGACCATCGCCTCCAGCCCGGCGGGGCTGGAGCCGGTCAGCGCCACCACCGAGCGGCCCGAGGTCAGCGGGCTCTCGAAGCCGATCAGCGCGCCCAGTGCCTCACCCGGATTGGCCAGCAGCGCCGAGACGCGCTCCAGCTCGCCGCGGCGCTCGCCGCCGAAGAGGTTGCGGAAATCGCCGAACACGTCGTTCAGGCGGACCGTGAGACGGTTGCCCTCGAGCTGCAGCGGCCCGTCGCGCAGCAGCGTCTGCAGGGCGGGCTGCCGGCCCAGCGTGCCGATCACCAGCAGGTCCTTGCCCGCCACGGATTGCAGCGCATCCGGCCGCACCACCTGCAGGTTCACCGGCGGATAGCTGACCAGCGCCGCGATGCGGCCCAGCATGGTGAGGAAGGATTCCAGCTCCGCCTGCGAGGGACGGTCGGGCAGCACCACGGCGGTCTGCGAGAGATCCGCGTATTTCGTGAAGGGGAAGCCCGAGGAGGTGAAGAAGGCGAGGTTGGGCAGCGTCGTGAAGCGATGCGCGCCGCTCAGGTCGATCGTGCTGTCCGGGTCCACCGAGGCGCGGATGTCGCCCGGCACCGCGATGCAGTCGCCGCGGTGCAGCGGGCGCATGTCGAAGCGCAGCTGCAGCTCGTTCTGGCCGAAGAGCATGTAGCTCGGCAGGCCGATCTGCACCTCGTCCGTCTCGCTCTGGGTGACCTGGCGCTGGATCCAGTTGAAGGGCCAGGAGGCCTCGGCCTGGCGCAGCGGCGCGGAGCGCAGATAGATATCGTTCAGCGCCACATCGAGGCGCGAGACGGCGACATCCATGATCGGCCCGGGCGGCGCGCGGAAGCGGATCTGGGCGGAGAGCGCCCGGTCGCGTGCCGTGTAGAGGTCGGGCGCGGTGCGGAAGGGCACGGCGATGGGGCCGGGCACATAGCCGAAGGCTTGCAGCTCCGACGGGTCCATGATCTCGCCGAAGCGCAGCGGGCGGTCCACCCGCACCCAGCGCGGCGCGTCATAGGGCTGGCGCGGCGGGATATCCTGCGCCTGGATCGTGACCAGCTCGCCGCTCAAGGCCTCGCGGCCGACGCCGAGCGCGGTCGCCGCGGCCACCGCCTCCTGGCCGTTGCGGCCGGCGATGACGAGCAGCAGGCCCAGCGGGTCGTTCGGATTGGGCAGGATGGCCAGCGTCGGGCCCTCCAGCCGGGGCATCATCACCCCGGGGATGGAGTCGAGGCTGGCCGAGATCACCACCGCATTGCCGCGCTGCGGGATCACATTGCCGACGGGGAAGGTCGAGCCGCGGTAATCCGCCTGCACCGCGAACCAGGAGGAGACGATGGCCGCCGCGCGCAGCGCGTCGTTGCTCGCCACGTCGGGCAGGATGAAGGGCAGCACGAGGGGCTCGCGCAGCTGGCGCGGGTCGAAGAAGGGCTCAGGCAGGCGGGCCAGGTCGCGCGTGATCGGCAGGCGCTCGAGTCGCAGCGAGATGGTGGAGTTGTCGGAGATCGTGCTCCAGAGCAGGCCGGAGAGCGGATCGTTGCACTCGATGGCGTAGCGGCCGGTGAAGCGGAAGTTCAGCCGGTTCACATCGGCGAAGAAGAAGGGGTTGATCGGGAATTCCAGCGGGCCGAAGGCCGGGCGGGCGCGGTCGGGCTGGATGGTGCCGATGAACTGCTCATTCAGCGTGAAGGCGATCTGGCTCAGCTCGGGGATCAGGGCGGGCGAGGTCGCGCCCTGCAGGGTGAGCCGGGCGGAGGTGACCACCTCGTCGCCACGCACGCCGAAGAGCAGGCCCTGCAGATCCGAGACGCCGCGCATCTGCATCGGGCCGCGCAGGCCGAGCTGCCGCAGGGTGCGGGTTTCGGTGCGGGTGCCGGGCGCGTCCTGGCCGGGGGTGGCCATCAGCGGGTTCTCGGACAGCGCGCCCTGCGCCGGGGCGGCGAGGGCCGGTGCGCCGCCGGGCGGTGCGCCCAGGATGGGCGGCAGGAGTGGCGCCGGGGCGAGGCCGGGCGGCGGCGAAAGCGCGGGCGGGGCCGAGAGCGGCGGCGGGGAGAGGGCCGGCGGCGGGGAAAGCGTGGGCGGCTGCGGCCCGCGCGTCTGCGCCGAGGCCATGCCGGAGGCGACCATGAGCGAGAGCGCCACCGCGGCCGGAATCGAGGGACGCACCAACCCGCCGCGCTTCATCGCGGCCGGCGCCTGCACCTCCCCGGCCTTCGCCTGGGCGAGGTCCGGCATGGTGTCGGGCACCTGGATCGAACGGCCCGCAGGGGTGCGCTTGCGGAAGCTGAACTGCGACCCACCGGCGAAGAGACCACCAATCGACACAAGCACTTCCTTCAGCGAACGCAGAGGGCGATCCTCGCGGATGTTGTCCCAGTCCACCCAGGCATCGGCGCGACACAGGGTCGCGATCACAATACTGCCTTCGTCCTGCATGTCCTGCGGCAGGAAGCGCAAATTGAGACGATCGTCCTGCCAGCGCAAGACCTCCGCCGGCACGGTCACGCGCTGCGAGCCGGCATCCAGCTCGACCATCACCAGATTGTCGTCGCCCCGGTTCTCGGGCGCGGGCATGCGCAGGGCCGCCCCGCCGAGCGAGAGATCCTCCGACATGCCCTCGATCCGGCGGCCATCGGCCAGCAGCACCGCGGCCTCGACCTCGGCCGAGACGCGGGCGCGGGAGCGCACCTGGCGCCGCTCGCGGCCCACGGCGAGGCCCGCCAGCACCGCGACGAGGCAGAAGGTCGCCCAGATGACGTTGAGCGCGAAGGCCTGGAACTCCAGCGTCTGCGGCGCATTCGCCGCGAGGCCGTAGATGCCGAGCAGCAAGCCGATCAGCAGCGCCGCCGCCAGGAACATGTTGGGGCCCACGGCGCGCAGGTCGAAATAGCCCTCCTCCAGCGTGCCGCCCTTGTCGGTCACGTTGAAGCGGCCGCGCTTGGGGTCGAGCAGCGTCGAGAGCGTCACCGGCAGCAGGTAGACGGTCAGCACCGTCTCATAGATCTCGGACCAGAAGGAGTGGCGGACGGTCTTCTGGATGCGCGACGCCGTGGTGACCGAGAGCACGATGTGCGGTCCGGCATAGGCCACGATGGCGAGCGGCGAGGCCGCGATGATGCTCTCGCCAAAGATCAGGAAGGCCAGCGGCGCGGTCAGGAACACGAAGCGCGGCAGCGGGAACAGGAAGTGGAACATCGCGTTGAAGTAGCAAAGCCGCTGCGCGAGGTTCAGGCCGCGTGAAAAAAGTGGATTCTCCACGCGCAGAATCTGGATCATGCCGCGGCCCCAGCGCATGCGCTGGCCGATATGCAGCATGAGGCGCTCGGTCGCGAGGCCGGCGGCCAGCGGCACGCGCAGATAGGCGGTGCGCCAGCCCTTCTTCTGCATCCGGAGCGAGCAGTGGCAGTCCTCGGTCACCGTCTCGGTCGGCACGCCGCCCACGGATTCCAGCGCGGTCCGCCGGATGACGGCGCAGGAGCCGCAGAAGAAGGTGGCGCCCCAGAAGTCATTGCCCTGCTGGATCAGGCCATAGAAGAGCAGGCCCTCATTCGGCACGCGCTGGCCGGCGGCCAGGTTCCGCTCGAAGGGATCGGGCGAGTAGAAGTAGTGCGGCGTCTGCACCATCGCGAGGCCCTGGTCGCGCAGCATCCAGCCCAGGCTGAGCTGGAGGAAGCCGCGCGTCGCCACGTGGTCGCAGTCGAAGATGACGACGTATTCCGAGCTGGTCTGCGCCAGCGCGTGGTTGATGTTGCCCGCCTTGGCGCCCTTGTTGTCGGGCCGGATGATGTAGTGGCAGCCCACCTCCTCGGCGAAGCGGCGGAAATCCTCGCGCCGCCCGTCATCCAGCAGGTAGACGTTCAGCTTGTCCGACGGCCAGTCGAGCGCGAGCGCGGCGAAGACGGTGGGGCGCACCACGTCCAGCGGCTCGTTGTAGGTCGGGATGAAGACATCCACCGAGGGCCAGTCATCCGGGTTGGCCGGCAGCGGCGCCGGCTTGCGGTCAAGCGGCCAGAGCGTCTGGAAATAGGCGAGGACGAGCGCGACGATCGCGTAGACCTCGGCCATCAGCAGGCCGACGCCGAGGAAGCTCTGCAGGAAGGTGCTGAAATCCAGCGTCTCGGTCAGCCGCCAGAAGATGTAGCGCAGCGAGACCAGCAGCGAGAGCACGATCAGCATCAGCGTGATCGTGCGGCCCTGGATGCGGTTGAAGACGAGGAACAGGAAGAGGCAGCCGAGCGCGAAGATGACCTGCTGCTCGGCCGACATCGGCACGGTGATGATGGTGAGCGAGAGGATCGCGCCCAGAGTGACGATCAGCCAGCCGAACCACTTGTTCCGCATCAGCGGAAGCCGGGCCAGCCACTCCTTCCGGGCAGCGACTTCGCTCATCGCGCGCCCCACCCCGGCGAGAAGGGTTCCGGCACGGGGGGCAGGGCCGCCTCGATGCCACGCGCGATCTCGCGCAGATCCTCCGCCGCCTGGCTGTTGGGCGCGAGGTCGAGCACCAGGCGCTGGGCGGCGAGCGCCTCGGCCACGATCTCCTCGCGGCAGATGGCGCCGAGCAGGCGGGGCCCGAGGTGGCGCGCCACCGTCTCGGCCGCGGCGCGGGAGAGGCGGGTGTTGGGATCCACCCCGTTCAGCACGACGCGCAGGCGGCCGGCGAAGAGCGCGGCCATGGTGCCGGCGCCGAGGAAGCGCCCGCTGTCGATGTCGGGCACCAGCGCGGCGCTGGTCGCATCCGCCAGCAGCACGGCGCAGACCATGGAGGCCATGGGCGCCAGGATGCTGAGCGCATGCGAGGCGCCGGGCGGCGTATCGGCGATCACCAGCAGGCTGGGGTCGGTCAGGATGGCGCGCAGCGGCGCGGCCAGCAGCTCGGGGTCGCGCTCGAGCGCGTGGGCCAGACCGAGGGCGCCGCGGATGTCGATCGAACCGTGCGGCAGCAGCATCACGCCGGAGGCGGTCTGGCGCACCATCTCACGCCAGTCGGGGCGCTTCGGCAGTTCGGTCATGAAGCCGGCGATGTCGCTCAGGGGGACACCGAAATGCAGGCGCAGCGTGTTCTGCGGGTCGAAATCCATCACCAGCACGCGGCGGCCCTGGCGCCGCATGGCATCCGCCACATTGGCGGCCAATGTGGTCTTTCCGACACCACCCTTGGGGGACGCGAAGCAAATGAGGGGCATGGAGCCTCCGGCAGCCTAGAAGCTTGACGGCGCCCGCAGGGCGGCGCGGAACGTGTCAAAGGGGGATGCAGCAGGCGGGCCGCCCGACGCGACAAGACGCATAACCTCCCCCAGGGGAACTGTCACGGCTGCGGCCGGGAGGGCGTTCCCGCCGGGGCGGAGTGGCGGATCATGAGGGGCGCGGCCGGCCAGGGGCTCGGGCAGGCCCGCGCTGCCGGGATGGGCGACGACCTGCTTCAGCCGGCTGAGCGTGCTGCCGGCCGGCGCGGGGGGCGCCGGCGGCGCAGCGTCACGCGGCGCGGAGAGCCCGCTGAAGATCGCGAAGTCCGCCAGCGGGGCGGCGGGCGCGGGGGCGGGCCGCGGCGTCATCGGAGCGGGCGGGGGTGGGGCCGGAGCCAGCACCAAAGGCGCGGGCGGCGGGCTGGGGGCGCGGGCGGGCTCGGGCGCGGGCGGGGCGTAGGAAGCCGGCTGCGCCGGCGGGGCGTAGGAAGCCGGCGGCGCGGGCGGAGCATACGAGGCCGGCTGCGCCGGCGGGGCATACGAGGCCGGCGGCACCGGCGGGGCATACGAGGCCGGCTGCGCCGGCGGGGCATAAGAAGCCGGCTCGACCGGAGCGGCATAGGACACCGGCGGCGCGGGCGGGGTGTAGGAAACCGGCTCCGCTGGCGGAGCGGGCGGGACCGGCTCAACCGGCGGGGCGAACAGGACCAGTTCCACGGGCGGGGCGGGCGCGGCCGGCTCCGCCGTCGGGGGGAACAGCGCCGATTCCAGGGCGGCAGCCGGAGCGGCGGCCAGGGTGGGCGCGGGCGGGGTGCGCGCAGCCGGGGGCGGACCCACGGGCGGCGCGACAGGCGGCGCGGTGGCAGGCTCGGGGGCACGGGGGGCGGCGGCCGGCGGCGGGGCGGGCCGGCGCGCCGCCGGACGGGGCGCGGGGCGCGTCAGGACGGACCAGTCGATGCCGGCCAGCAGCGCGGCCGCAGCCTCATCCTGATCGGCATCGGTCGGCGGGGCGGGCGGTGCGACGGGCTTCGGCGCAGCGGCCTGCGGGGCGGCGGGCGGGGCAGCGGCGGGGGCCAGCGGCACCGCGGGCGGCGGGGCGACGGCCTGCGGCCTGGGTGCGGCCGGCGCCATGATGGGGGCGGGCGGCGGGGCGACCACCATGACAGGGGCGCTCTTCACCGCGGGCGCGGGCGGCGGCGCGGCCGGCGGCGGAGCGATCGCCACCACCGGCGCGGCCATCACCGCCGGGCGCGCGGGCGGGCGCGGGGCGGGCGGCGGCGGCACGACGGAGGGCGCGCTCATCACCGCGGGCGGCGGCGCTGGTGGCACCGGTGGCACCGGCGCGACGACGGGGACGGGCACGGGCGCCGAGACCGGCCGTGGCGGCGGAGCGGCCGCCATCGCGGGCGCGGGCGCGCTCACCGCAATCGGCGGCAGCGGCGGGGGCGGTGCGACCGGCACCGCCGGAAGGGGCGGCGGGATGGGCGCGCTCGCCAAGGGGGCCCTTGCCTCGGGCGCGGCTGCGGGCATCGCGCCCAGCCGGGGGGCCGGCGGCGGCGCTGCCCCGGTAAGAGGGGCAGCCGGCAGGGATGGGGTGGCGCTGGGCGGCGTGGCGCTGGGTGGGGTGGGCACCACCGGCTCGCGCAGGCGCGGCGGCGGCGCGAAGGCCGTGGCGGGTGCCGCTGCGGCCAGGGGCGCGGCGGCCGGGGCTGGCGGCCGGAGGCGGGGTGCGGGCGGGAGCGGCGCGGGTTTGTCGTCGATGGGGGGCACCGCCATGATGGCGGCCATGGCGGTCGGCGGCTCAGGCGGCGGCGCGGATTCCTCGGAGCGCAGCGCGGCGGAGACGGAGCGCAATTCACGCAGGACTTCTTGCGGACCGATAGGCGCGCCGTCACCCCTGGCCGACTCCGTGCGAACCGGCAGGTTTCCGAAGCTGCGGTACTTCAAGCCTGGCGTGTTCATGGCGGCGGCCACCCGCGCCACGTCTGGCTCCTGGCCCATCGAGAACGCAAATCCCTGTTGCTGGTAAGGCCCTAGGATGCCTTCAAACCCGCGTCAACGAAACCCTCGACTTTGAAATTTAGATTGATTGCATCGCAGTATGCATCAAATCATATCAGAGTCGCGCGCCGCGAGTGTTGAAAGCAGGCTCAACGCGCCAGAGTAGTAATCCGGCATCGGCGGAACCGCGGTTCCGGGCATCGCGAGGCGCGCATGGCGCGGGGTCGGCGCATGGCCCCGCCGCGCCGTGGCGAGCGCGGCGACGCCGCCGATCCCGGGCGAAGCCGCGTAGGGCGAGATGATGTTCGTGGTCAGGTCCACCCAGGCCGGCAGGTGCCGGTGGCGCGGATCATTCCAGAAATCGGCGGAGCCGGTCAGGCTCGGCTCCTGCGCCAGGCCGACCCAGGCCATGTAGAGCGGCACGCGCAGCGCGTCATAGGAGAAGCGCGGCGCCCAGTCGCCCGGCAGGGAGAGCAGGCCATCCACCCGGCGCACCGCCAGCCAATCGGGCGGCAGGCCCCAGCGGCCGAAGCGGCCGTTGCGCATCAGCGCCACGCCATCGGCGGCGACGCGCAGCCAGGCGGGATCCGGCACGGCCTGGGCCAGGGCGCGGATCGCCGGGAAGGCATAATAGGAGGGGTTCACGATGGTGTGGTCGGCCCGCTCGAAGCCGCGGGCGCCGGGCAGCAGCACCCAGTAGCTGCCGGCGCGGCGGACCAGCAGGCGCAGGATGTCCCGCGCCATGGCCGTTCCCTGCGCCGTGTGGTCGCGGTTGCCCCAGCGCTGGCCGGCCTCGAGCAGCGCCCAGGCGATGAAGAGGTCCCCATCCGTCGCGTTGTTCGGGTCATCCACCGGGTTGCTGGCATTGGGGCGGAAGCGCCAGGAAAACAGCTCATCCTGCGGGCGGCGCAGGGTGGTGACGGTCCAGGCGAGGATGCGGTCGAAGGCCTCGCGGTCATCGGCGCGGACGGCCGACATCAGGGCCCAGCCCTGCCCTTCCGAATGTGAGATGTTCTGGTTGCCCGTGTCCACGATGCGGCCCTCGGGCGCCAGGAAGCGGTCCCGGAAGGCGGCCCATTCGGCGCGCTGGATGTCGCTGGGCGGCCGGGCCTGGGTGGCGGCGGCAGGAGCGGCGGCGAAGGCGGGGAGCGCGGCGGCGGAGAGCCCGAGCAGGGCGTGGCGCCGCGACAGTCCAGGGGGGGCAACCAGGGTCAAGCGTCAGTCCTCGGCCAGGGGGTTCGCCAGGAATGGTCCAGCCAGCGGACCACCGGCACGGGGATGCCAGGGGCGGCGCAGGCCTTGTTGGACGCAACTTAGGAGGATGATCGCGACGGTTGCAACCACAATGTTGCAGAAAGACGAGTTGTCTCGCAATTTGAGACAAATTGCCAGGGGCTTGTCAAACCATTCCGACCGGCTTCCCCTGTCGCCCTGTCCCAGAAAGAGACCAGCCATGGCCCTTCGCCTCGTCACCTTCGCCCATGCCAACACCATCCGTCCCGGCGCCATGCTGGGCGATTCCGAGGTGCTGGACCTCACCGCCGCCGGCCTGCCGCACGCCGACATGGCCGCGATCATCGCGGCGGGCGCCCCGGCGCTGGCCGCCATCCGCGCCCTGGTGGCCAACCCGCCCGCCGCCGCCCGCCACCCACTCGCCTCCGTGAAGCTGCTGGCCCCCCTGCCCCGCCCCGCCCGCAACATCTTCTGCGTCGGCCGCAACTACATGGACCACGTGGCCGAGGGCGACCGCACCCGCGGCATCACCAATTCGGAACTGCCCAAGTTCCCGCAATTCTTCACCAAGGCGCCCGAGACGGTGATCGCGAATGGAGACACCATTCCGGATCATGGCGCGACGGGCGTGACCCAGTGGCTCGACTACGAGGCCGAACTGACCCTCATCATCGGCAAGCCCGGCGCCAATATCGCGAAGGAGGATGCGCTCAGCCACGTCTTCGGCTGGACCATCGCCAATGACGTGACAGGGCGCGACCTGCAGCGCCGCTACGGCCAGTGGTTCAAGGGCAAGTCGCTCGATGGTTCCTGCCCGCTCGGCCCCTGGATCGTTCCGGCGGACGAACTGGATGCGAGCGACCTCGCCATCCAGCTCTGGATCAATGGCGAGCAGCGCCAGTCCAGCCGCACCAGCAAGATGATCTTCGACGTGAAGGAGATCCTGCATCACCTCTCCAAGGGCTTCACCCTGCTCCCCGGCGACGTGGTGATGACCGGCACGCCCGAGGGCGTGGGCTATGCCATGGTGCCGCCGCAGGTGCTCAAGACCGGCGATGTGGTGAAGATCCGCGTCGAGGGCATCGGCGAGCTGACCAACCCGGTCGGCTGATGCGCCCCTTGCCCCTGCTGCCCACCACCGTGGTGGGCAGCTACCCCCAGCCCGCCTGGCTGCTGGACCAGGAGGCGCTGCGCTCGCGCCTTGTGCCGCGCGTGCGCGCGCCCGAGATGTGGCGCGTGGCGCCGGAATTCCTGGCCCAGGCGCAGGATGACGCGACGGTGCTGGCCATGCGCGACATGGAGCGCGCGGGCATCGACATCATCACCGATGGCGAGATCCGCCGCGAGAGCTATTCCAACCATTTCGCCTCGGCGCTGGAGGGCATTGATCCTTCCGGCCCCGGCGAGGTGGTGGGCCGCACCGGCGCCAAGACGCTGGTGCCGCGCGTCATCGGCCGCATCCGCCGCAAGCACGCCGTCGAGGTGCGCGACGTCGCCTTCGCGCGCGCCAACACCGACCGCGCGGTGAAGATCACCCTGCCCGGGCCCTTCACCATGAGCCGGCAGTGCCAGAACCTGTTCTACAAGGACGAGGCCGAGCTCGCGATGGACTACGCCATCGCCCTCAACGCCGAGATCCGTGAGCTGAAGGCCGCCGGCGCCGACGTCATCCAGCTGGACGAGCCCTGGATGCAGGCCTTCCCCGAGATGGCGCGCGCCTTCGCCGTGCCCGCCATCAACCGCGCGCTGGAAGGGATCGAGGGCACCACCGTCGTGCATCTCTGCTTCGGCTATGCGGCGATGGTGAACCAGAAGCCCTCCGGCTACTCCTTCCTGCCGGAGCTCTCGGATTGCGCGGCCGGGCAGATCTCCATCGAGGCGGCGCAGCCGAAGCTCGACCTCGCCATCCTGAAGGAACTGCCGGGCAAGACCATCATGCTCGGCGTGCTCGACCTGGGTTCCAAGGAAGTGGAGACGGCGGAGGTGGTGGCCGATCGCATCCGCGCGGGCCTCAAGGTACTGCCCGCGGAGAAGATCGTGCCGGCACCTGATTGCGGGATGAAATACCTGCCGCGCGAACGCGCCTTCGGCAAGCTGAAGGCGCTGGCGGAAGGGGCCGCGATCGTGCGGCGGGAGCTCGGCGCCTGACAGCGTCGGCGAGAGGGCTTTGCCCTCTCGCGCTCACCCACCAAGAAACTCGGTTTCTTGGATCTTCCAACCTAAGCGGGCGCCACATCCAGCCGGATCACATCCGGTGCAATGGCGGGATACAAGGCCATGACCTTCGGATCATGGCCGGGGATCACATGCTGCTTGCTCTCACCCAGGCTCGGCAGCATGGCCTGGGCGGCCAGGTAGTCCTCGACATTCACCACCACCGGGAAGGGCACGCCCGTCTCGGCATTGGCGAAGAAATGCATGGCGTCCGAGGCCAGCACCACCCAGCCGCGCTTCGTGTGCACGCGCACCACCTGCAGGCCCGGCGCATGGCCGCCCACATGGCGGACGGTGATGCCGGGGGCGACCTCGCTCTCGCCCTCATGGAAGGTCACGCGCTCGCCATGCACCAGGCGGACGAAGCTCACCACCTGCTCCACGTCATAGGCGCGGCGCAGGAAGGGGCGGCACATGCAGGGGCCGACGGCGTGCTGGATCTCGCAGGCCTGGGCGTGGAAGCGGGCGCGGGGGAACTTCTCGAAATTGCCGGCATGGTCCCAGTGCAGATGCGTGCTGATGATGCCCGTCACGTTCTCCGGCTTCACGCCAAGCGCGGCGAGGCCCTCCGTCGGGCAGCGCAGGAAGTCATGGCCGCGCTTCGTGCAGGTCTCGCGGTCGGCGCCGCTGTCGATCAGGATGGCCTGGCCGTCGCGCACCGCGGCCCAGACGAAGAAATCCATGGGCATCGGGCCGTCATGGATGTCGCCCGGCGCCACCATGAAATTGTCCCGCACCTGGCGGCGCGGATTGGTGGCGTAGCGGATGGCGTAGAGCTCGTAGGTCATGGCGGTTCCCTCGTTTCGGGCATGCTGGACAGGCGCGCGGGTGGCGTCCAGCCTGCGGCAGGAATCAGGAGGAAGCGCCATGCGCATGAAAGCCGCCGTGCTGCAGGCCCAGGGCCTGCCGCGCCCCTATGCCGAGACGCGGCCCATGAGCATCGAGGAGGTGGAACTGGCCCCACCCGGCCCGGGCGAGGTGCTGATCGAGATCGCCGCCGCGGGCCTCTGCCATTCCGATCTCTCCACCATCGAGAACCAGCGCCCGCGCCCCTTGCCCATCATCATCGGCCATGAGGGGGCGGGGATCGTCCGCGCGCTGGGCGCGGGCGTCACGGGGCTGAAGGAGGGCGACCATGTGGTGGCGCTCTTCGTCACGAGCTGCGGCGAGTGCCGCTATTGCGTGCGCGGCCGGCCCAATATCTGCGCCGCCTCCTTCGACACGCGGGCCAAGGGCACGCTGATGTCGGGCGCGCGGCGGCTGAAGCGGCTGAACGGCGAGGTGGTGAACCACAATTCCGGCCTCTCGCTCTTCGCGCAATTCGCCGTCGTGATGCGTGACAGCCTGGTGAAGATCGACAAGGACATTCCGCTGGAGGATGCGGCGCTCTTCGGCTGCGCGGTGATGACGGGCGCGGGGGCGGTGATCAACACGGCGCGGCTGCGCCCCGGCGAGGAGGTGGCGGTGGTGGGCCTCGGCGGTGTCGGGATGAACGCGCTGCTGGCGGCCGTGGCGGCGGGGGCGTCGCGCATCATCGCGGTGGATACGAGCCAGGCGAAGCTCGACCTGGCGCGGGAATGGGGGGCGACGGACTGCTTCCTCGCCGGCAACGCGGATTGCGCGGCGGCGGTGCGCGAGGCGACGGCGGGCGGCCTCGACACCGTGATCGAGACGGCCGGCACCATCCCGGCCTTCGAGCTGGCGCATGCCATCACCGCGCGCGGCGGCAGCACGATCAGCGCGGGGCTGCCGAATGTGGCAGCGAAATTCTCCTACCTGCATGCGGCGCTGGTGAGCGAGGAGCGCAGCATCCGCGGCAGCTACATGGGAAGCTGCGTGCCCAACCGGGACATTCCGCTGCTGCTGGGGCTCTACCGGCGCGGCAAGCTGCCGGTCCAGAAGCTGAAGAGCGGCTTCGTCAGCCTGGATGAGATCAACGAGGGCTTCGACCGGCTGGCGGAGGGCACGGTGCTGCGGCAGATCCTCAGGCCGAATGGGTGACCACGGCGCCGCATGATGTAGCCCGCGCTTCCCCAGCCTGTGTCCGATAGTGTTAGCCTAGCGCTATGCCGAACGAATGGACGGACGAAGAAAACGACCTGATCGTCGCTGCTTACTTTGCGATGTTAGCGGCCGATGCCTCGCGGACCCCATACAACAAGGCCAGCTATCGCAGGGCACTCTTGCCACGCTTGAACACGCGCTCGGAGGGATCCATCGAGTTCAAGCATCAAAACATCAGCGCGGTACTGAAGGGCTTGGGAGAGGCGTGGATTCCTGGGTACAAGCCCGCCTTCAACTTCCAGGCGTCGCTGGTTGATGCTGTTGCGCGCTGGTTGTCATCGCATCCGGAGTGGCTCTCACGGCTTCAACGCGTGGAAGCGCAGCCCGGCTTCAAAGAAAGCGCAGCTCTCTGGATCGGACCTGCGCCCACCCTGTCGAACCAAGCGCCGCCTAACGAGCTGGAGCAAATGGCTCAGATTGCGAGGAAGTTTGATGTCGCGGGCCGTGACGAGCGCAACCGTGCCCTCGGTCGCGCCGGGGAAGAGCGTGTGCTGGCTCATGAGCGTGCGTCATTGCGAACGGAAGGCCGCGACGATCTCGCAAGGAAGGTACGCTGGGTCTCGGATGAGGAAGGTGACGGAGCCGGCTACGATATCGCAAGCTTTACGCCGGGCGGTCAGCGTCGACTCATCGAGGTCAAGACAACAAACGGTTGGGAACGAACCCCCTTCTACATCAGCCGCAACGAATTGGCTGCCGCAGACACGCATCGTGCGGAGTGGTGCCTCTTTCGTCTCTGGGACTTCGCGCGAGAGCCAAAGGCATTTGAGCTATATCCGCCGCTCGACGCCCATGTTTCCCTGACCGCCACGACCTTCATCGCGGCATTCCAATAGGCCAAGGTGGTGCGTTACCGCAGCGCCCGCGCCATATCGTCCAGGCCTTCCAGCGTCATCGGGAACATCCGCCCCTCCATCGCGTCCTGGATGAGGCCGATGGAGGTGGTGTAGCCCCAGTGCTTCACCGGCGTGGGGTTCAGCCAGGCGACGCGGCGGAAATGCGCGGTGATGCGCTTGAGCCAGATTTTCCCCGCCTCCTCGTTCCAATGCTCCACGCTGCCGCCGGGCTCGACGATCTCGTAGGGCGACATGGAGGCGTCACCCACGAAGACCACACGCCAGTCGGGGCCATAGGTGCGCAGGATCTCCCAGGTGGGGGTCTGCTGCTCCGCGCGGCGGCGGTTGGACTTCCAGAAGCGCTCATAGGGGCAGTTGTGGAAGTAGAGATGGACGAGGTGCTTGAACTCGCTCTTCGCGGCGGAGAACAGCTCCTCCGAGGCACGGATGTGGTCATCCATGCTGCCACCGATGTCGAGCAGCAGCAGCACCTTCACCGCGTTGCGCCGCTCGGGCCGCATCTTGAGGTCGAGCGTGCCGGCATTGCGCGCGGTGGCGCCGATGGTGCCGTCAATGTCCAGCTCATCGGCCGCCCCCTGGCGCGCGAAGCGGCGCAGGCGGCGGAGTGCCAGCTTCATGGCGCGCGAGCTGAGGGCCGCGTCATCGGCGAGGTCGCGGAATTCGCGCTTGTCCCAGACCTTCACGGCACGGCGGTGGCGTGAGCCTTCCTGGCCGATGCGCACGCCCTCGGGGTTGAACCCCTCGGCGCCGAAGGGCGAGGTGCCGTTGGTGCCGATCATGCGGTTGCCGCCCTGGTGGCGCTTCTTCTGCTCGGCGAGCCGCTCCTTCAGCGTCTCCATCAGCTTCTCGAAGCCGCCCATGGCCTCGATCTTCTTCATCTCCTCGGGCGAGAAGAGGCGCTCGGCCAGCTTCTTCAGCCATTCCTCCGGCAGCTCGCGCGGGATGATCTCGCCGGTGATGGTCGTCGCCGGTTCCAGCCCCTTGAAGACCTGGCCGAAGACGACGTCGAAGCGGTCGAGGTGGCGCTCATCCTTCACCAGCGTGGCGCGGGCCAGGTGGTAGAAATCCTCGAGGTCGTAATCCGCCACGCCGGCCTTCATCGCGCCCATCAGCATGAGCCATTCGGTGAGCGAGGCGGGCAGCCCGGCCTTTCGCAGCTCGAGGATGAAGGGGGCGAACATGGGCCTAGCGCCTCGCGCGGCTCAGGAAGGCCAGGCGCTCGAACAGGTGCACATCCTGCTCGTTCTTCAAGAGCGCGCCATAGAGCGGCGGGATCGCCACCTTGGCGTCGCTGCTGCGCAGCGCCTCGGCCGGCATGTCCTCGATCATCAGAAGCTTCAGCCAGTCCAGCAGTTCGCTCGTCGCGGGCTTCTTCTTCAGCTCGTTCACCTCGCGGATCTGGAAGAAGACGTTCAGCGCCTCCCGCGCCAGGTCGGCGCGCAGGCCCGGGTAATGCGCTTCCAGGATGCGCTCCATCGTCTCGCGGTCGGGGAAGCGGATGAAGTGGAAGAAGCAGCGGCGCAGGAAGGCGTCCGGCAGCTCCTTCTCGTTGTTCGAGGTGATGATGACGATGGGGCGGTGGCGCGCCACGACCGTCTCCTTCGTCTCGTAGACGTGGAACTGCATGCGGTCGAGCTCGAGCAGCAGGTCGTTCGGGAATTCGATGTCCGCCTTGTCCACCTCGTCGATCAGCAGGACGACCGGCGTCTCGCTGGCGAAGGCCTCCCAGAGCTTGCCGCGGATGATGTAGTTGGACACGTCCCGCACGCGCTCATCGCCCAGCTGCCCGTCGCGCAGGCGGCTCACCGCGTCGTATTCGTAGAGGCCCTGCTGCGCCTTGGTGGTGGATTTGATGTGCCACTCGATCAGCGGGTAGCCCATGCTGCGCGCGATCTCCTGCGCCAGCACGGTCTTGCCCGTGCCGGGCTCGCCCTTGACCAGGAGAGGGCGTTGCAGGGCGATGGCGGCGTTGACCGCCACCTCCAGCTCGCGCGGCGCGATGTAGCGTTCGGTGCTGGCGAATTTCTTCACGATGGGCCGGGCCTCTTGATTCAGGGTCGCCATCTTCGCGCTTTCCTGTCTTGCGGCAAAGGGCGCGGCGTGTTTTCCCCCCCTTCATGGACATCTACTTCGTGGCCCTGGTGGCGCTGGCCATCGCCGGCATGATCGAATCGCGCAGCTCCACCCCCGGGCTGCGCCCGGACTATGAGCCGGCCGACCGCGCCTTCCGCTGGCTCGGCCGGTCCTCCTTCATCATGTGGCTGGTGCTGCTGGGCTTCGGTTTCTGGCAATTCGCCTGGTGGCAGCCGCTGGCGGGGCTGGTGGGCTCGCTCGCGGCCAATGCGCTCGTGCTGCAATATGGCGCCCGGCCCTATTGGCCGGGCGTGTCCATGGGGCTCGCGCTGCTGGGGCTCGGGCTCGCCAGCAAGATCTTCTTCGACGCGTTCTGAGGCCCGCGGTGCTATAGGCGTGGCATGATCCGCGCCCTTCTCATCGCATCCGCCCTTTGTGCCAGCCCCGCACTCGCCCAGCACGCCATCCCCTATTCGGGGATGCAGCAGCGCGAGATCCGCGCCCTCTCGCCACAGCAGGTCGAGGATCTGCTGGCCGGGCGCGGCATGATGCTGGCGCTCGCCGCCGAGCTGAATGGCTGGCCCGGGCCCATGCATGTGCTGGAGCTGGCCGGGCCCCTCGGCCTGACGCCCGAGCAGCGGCGCGAGACCGAGGCCCTGATGGCCGCCCACCGGGCCGAGGCGCGGCGGCTCGGCGCCGAGATCGTGGAGGCCGAGCGCGGCCTGGACGCCGCCTTCCGCGAACGCCGGATCACGCCGGCGGAAATCACCGCCAAGACCGAGCGGATCGGGGCCCTGCAGGCCGCGCTGCGGGCCGAGCACCTGCGCACCCACCTGCTGCAGACGGCGCTGCTTTCCACCGCGCAGGTCACACGCTACGCCGAGTTGCGCGGCTATGCCGGCGGCGCCGCGTCCCCCGCGCCGGCGCATCGCCACCGGCACTGAGGCTGTTCAGGCGGCAAATCGGGAAAAATCCACCGCGAGCCGCTCATAGATCGCCCGCTTGAAGGGCACCGCCATGCCCGGCAGCTCCGCCAGCCGCGCCCAGCGCCAGGCATCGAATTCCGGGTGGGGGTCGAGGTCGAGGCGGATGTCGGCATCCTCGCCCAGGAAGCGCAGGGCGAACCATTTCTGCGTCTGGCCGCGATACTTGCCGCCCAGCGCCTTGCCGATCAGCTCGGGCGGCAGGTCGTAGTTCAGCCATTCCGGGTGCTCGGCCAGGATCTCGGCGCGGGCGGTGCCGATCTCCTCCTCCAGCTCGCGGAAGACGGCGACGGCCGGGTCCTCGCCCGCATCCATCCCGCCCTGGGGCAGCTGCCAGCCGCCGGGCGCGCCCTCGGCATTGGGCATGTCGGCTCGGCGGGCAACGAGGATCAGCCCCGCCGCGTTGAACAGGACAGCCCCCACATTGGGGCGATAGGGCCAAAGGGACAGATCTTTCATCGGGTGGCGATCTCCGGGCGGCGGACCAGGGCGGTGACGGGGGCCAGCGCCACCCCGCGGGCATCGAGCCCGCCGCTCCAGGCGGCAAGGCGCTCCAGCGACACCGGCGTCACCTCGCCCAGATAGCCGAGCGCGCCACCGCGTTCCCGCGCCAGGCGTTCCAGCTGCGCGAGGCGCTGCTCGATCTCGCCGCGCGTATGCGGCTCATCCACCACCACATCCACGGTGAACCCCCAGGCGCGCTGCGGGTGGGGCGCGCCCGGGCGGGCGTCGAAATAGAGCAGGCCGCGCGCGTTCAGCGCCAGCTGCATCTGGGCGAAGGGCTCGGCCAGGGCGGCGAAGCGGTCGCCGCGCATGGAGGTCAGCGCACCGACGGCCCCGACATGGCCGGGAAAGCGCGCCAGCAGCCATTCCAGCCGCTGCGCGTTCTCGCCGGCCGAAAGCCCCGTCAGCAGCGCGCGGTGGCCGGGATCGTTCATCGGGAAGCCGGTCGGCTCCATCGGCAGGGCCAGCAGCGTCTCGAAGCCGCGCTCGCGCGCCGCCTCGATCAGGGGGATGGGGTTGGGCGCATAGGGGGTGAAGGCGAGGGCGACGTTGCGCGGCAGGGTGCGGATCGCCTCCTCCGAGAGCCCGGCGCGCAGGCCGATGCCGCCCAGGATGAGCGCCACGCGCGGGCGCGGGTCCTGCCGGTCGAAGGGGCGGGCATAGGCGCGCATGGGCATGCGGCCATCCGGGCCGATGCGCGGCAGGGCGCCGGCCGCCGTGAACTCCACCAGGGCCGGGTCCACATGCCGCGCCAGGCTCTCCGGCACGCCGCGCGGCGGTGGCGGCGCGGGCGGTGGCGTCTCGATGGGGGCCAGCGCCAATTCGGCGGTGGGGGCGGCGGGCGGGCCGAGCACCGCCAGCGTCACGCCGCCGCCGCCAAAGGCCAGCACCGCCACCAGCCAGAAGACGCCGAGCCAGATCCAGCCGCGTCGCCCGCCCTGCGTGTTCAGGCTCTCCTCGGGCGGGCGTTCCTCAGACGGGCGTTCCTCAGACGGGCGTTCCTCAGACACGGCGGGCCGGGATCTCCCGTCAGCGCTGCGCGCGGCGCTGCGGGTTGGCCGCCATGGCGCGCACCAGCGAGAGGCCCTGCTGCAGCTGGAAATCCGTCTCGGGCTTGGTGATGTCGAGGGTGGGCCAGCCCTCGGGCGGCTGGCTCTGCACGCGGTCGGTGATGGAGGCGGGCAGGTTGAGCGGCGGCAGCGTCACGGTGGGCGGCGCGGGCGTGGCCGAACCCTCGGCCCGCAGCGAGCGGCGGAGATCCTGCTCGCGCTCGCGCTCGCGCCCCGGGGCGGCGGCGGCGGTGGCCTGGGCATCCTGGCGGGTGGCGCGCACCTCGAAATCGGGCACGATCCCGGTCGCCTGGATGGAGCGGCCCGACGGCGTGTAGTAGCGCGCCGTGGTCAGCCGGATCGCGCCATTGTTGCCGCCGAGCGGCATGACGGTCTGCACCGAGCCCTTGCCGAAGCTGCGCGTGCCCAGCACCACCGCGCGGCGATGGTCCTGCAGCGCGCCGGCCACGATCTCGGAGGCGGAGGCCGAGCCGCCATTGATCAGCACCACCATGGGCAGGCCCTGGGTGATGTCGCCCGCGCGCGCGTTCCAGCGCTGCGCATCCTCCGGGCGGCGGGCGCGGGTGGAAACGATCTCGCCCTGGTCCAGCAGGTCATCCGTGACCTGCACCGCCTGGTCGAGCAGGCCGCCCGGGTTGTTCCGCAGGTCGAGCACGACGCCGCGCAGGTTGCCGCCGGCCTGCTGGCGCAGCGTGGTCATGGCGCGGCGCAGGTTCACCTCGGTCTGCTCGTTGAAGGAGGTGATGCGGATATAGGCGATGTCGTTGCCTTCCAGGCGGAAGCGGACCACCTGCGGGCGGATCACGTCGCGCGTGATGGAGATCTCCAGCGGGCGCGCCTCGCCCTCGCGCCGGACGGTGAGGCGGATCGAGGTGCCGCGCTCGCCGCGCATCTGGTCCACCGCCTCCTGCAGGGTCATGCCCTGGGTGGAATTGCCGTTCAGGTGGGTGATGAAGTCGCCCGGGCGGATGCCGGCGCGGGCGGCCGGCGTCTCGTCGATCGGCGAGATGACGCGGATATAGCCACCCTCCTGCGTCACCTCGATGCCGAGGCCGCCGAACTCGCCGCGCGTCTGCACCTGCATGTCACGGAAGTTGCGCGGGTTGAGATAGGCGCTGTGCGGGTCGAGGCCGGTGAGCATGCCGTTCACGGCGTTCTCGACCAGGTCGCGATCCTGCACCGGCTCGACATATTCCGCGCGCACGCGAGCGAAGACGTCGCCGAAGAGCTGCAGCAGGCGATAGGTCTCGGCGCGGCCGCCATCGGCCGCACCCTGCGCCCAGGCCGCGACGAGCGGGCCCACGATGATGCCCGCCGCGAAGGCGCCCGCCACGGCAGCGGTGGTCCCGACCTTGAGCTTCATCCAGCGAGCCTCATTCCCAGTGGTTCCGGACGCCCCATGGCTGATGCGCCCGAATGTTTCACACATGCGCTCCGCTGATGGCACGCGGCACCGCGCCGGGCAAAGCCCGGACTGCGCCACGCAATACCCCATCATCACGCACTTGAAAGCTTAAAGCTTCCGGAACGCCGCGCAATAAATCCCGACATGCGGCTTGGGGGTGCGAATGCAACCCCGTGTCACGCTTTGTCTCAGACGCCTCGCGGCAGGGAACGGGCGGGCGCGCCGGCCAGCACGGCCCCCGCGGGCACATCGGCCCGCACGGTGGCGCCCGGGCCCACCACGGCATCCGCGCCGATGCTGAGGTTGGGCGCCACCACCGCCCCCGCCCCCACCACGGCCCGCGCGCCCACCCGCACGCCGCCGCAGAGCACGGCGCCCGGGGCCACATGCGCCCCCTCCTCCAGCACCACGTCATGCTCGATGATGGCGCCCGTGTTCACCAGGGCGAGGCGGCCGATGCGCGCCAGCGCGCCCAGCACCGCGCGCGGCATGACCACGGCGCCCTCGGCCAGTTCCGCGCTGCGGGCGCGCACCACCGAGGGGTGCAGCAGCACCGGCAGCGGGCAGCCCAGCCGCGCCGCCGCCTCCAGCCGCAAGCGGTTGCCGCCGAGGGCGATCAGCAGCGGCCCGCCATCATGCGCCGCCTCGTCCCCCAGCACCGGCAGGCCGAGCATGGGGGGAAGGGGTGCCCGCGCATCGAGGAAACCGCGCGGGGCGAAGCCGGCATCCCAGGCCGCCTCGCAGACGGCGCGCCCATGGCCGCCGGCGCCGAGAATCAGGACATGCATGGGAATAACCATGTGGTGGAGTCGGGGATTTCGTGTAGGAGGTCCGGGCCAGGGAGTTTTCGGGACATGCGTGATCTGGATTTGTTGCGGCTGGAACGCCGCGTCGGGCTCATGCTCGCCCCCCTGGCGGAGCAGCCCGGCGCCACGATCGGCGTGACGCGCGACGGCGTGCTCCTGCTGCGGCGCTCGGTCGGCCTCGCCTCGCTCGACCTGCACATCCCGCTCGGCGTGGCCAGCTGTTTCCGCATCGCCTCCGTCTCCAAGCAATTCACCTGCGCCGCCATCCTGCTGCTGGAGCGCGACGGGCTGCTCGGCGTGGATGATCCGGTGCGCCGGCATTTGCCGGAACTGCCCGAATCGCTGGACAGCATCACGCTCGATCACCTGATGCGCAACTCGTCCGGCCTGCGGGACATGCTGGAATTGCTGCGCCTGGGCGGGGCCGACCTTGCCACCCATCTCGATGCGGCCGAGCTCGACGCCGCCATCGCCCGGCAGCGGACGCTGAACTTCGCCCCCGGCTCGCGCTTTCTCTACTCCAACAGCGGCTTCTGGCTGCTGGGGCGCGTGATCGAGCGCATCTCGGGCCAGAGCCTCGCGGAGTTCCTGGAGACGCGCATCTTCCTGCCGCTCGGCATGACGCGCACCCGCCACACGCCGGATCTGGCCCGCCCGGTGCGCGGCCTGGCGACCGGCTACCTGCCCGATGGCCTGGGCGGCTTCACCACGGCGCGGCACGGCTTCCCGCTGGGTGGCGAGGGCGGCCTCGTCTCCTGCGTCGAGGATCTGGCGCTCTGGGCGCGCAGCCTCTCGGTGGGCGGGCTCGGCAGCGAGATCGAGACGCGGCTGCAGGCCACGCTGCCCTTCACGGGCGGCGCCATGAACCGCTACGCGCTGGGGCTGGAGGTGGAGGAGTGGCGCGGCCTTCGGCTGGTCAGCCATGGCGGGCTGTGGCCGGGCTACAAGACGGCCTTCCTGCGCCTGCCCGAGAAGCGGCTGACCGTGTTCGTGCTGGCGAACAACGCGGCGCTCGACCCGCACCACATGGCGCTGCAGGTGCTCGAGGCGGCGCTGGGCAATGACCCCGCCCTGCAGCCCGAGCCGCCCCCGCTGGACCATGCGCCGATGACCGGCACCTGGCTGAGCGAGGCGGAGGGCCTCTCGCTCGACATCGGCGCGGATGGCACGGCGCGCATGCACGGCGTGCCCTTCGCCCTGATCCCCACGACGGATGGGCGGATGAGGGCCCGCCGCGGCGCCTTCCCCTTCCGCGCCAGCCTGCCCGAGGGCGATGCGATGGAGGTGGAGTTCGACGCCGGCCACCGCGCCCTCTTCCGCCGCGCCGCGCCCATGCCTCCGCCGGCGCTGGACGGCGTCTGGCATTGTGCGGAACTCGCCGCCGAATGGCATATCCGGGATGGCGTGATGCGGGCCCTGGGCCCGGTGCGGCGCGGCCCGCCTTCCGCCATCACGGCGCTCGGGCCGCGGCATCTGCGGATCGCCATGCCCTCCTCCCTCTTCGAGGGCTGGGCCGATGCGGTGCTGGCCGAGGATGGGCGCAGCCTGGTCGTGAATGCCAGCCGGGCGCGGGGTCTGGTCTTCACCCGCGCCTGACCGGCCAGCCTACATGGTGCGCGCCTTCAGCGCGTCCAGGTGGTTCATGCTGAGGACCACGCGGCCCCCTTCCACCGAGGCGACAGCGCTGACCGGCAGGTAGTGGTGGTGCCGGCCGCCATCGGGGTCATCGTTGCGGGTGAGCTTGATCCGCTCGCCCTCCAGATGGTCCACCGTGCCGACATGGTTGCCGCAGCTGCCGACGACCTCCATGTGTTCCGTGATCTGGTCCTGCATGCCGCTCATGGCCTTCACTCCGTCTTGTTGCAGCCGTTGGAACGTGGGGCCCGGGCCCCGGTTGCCGCCCGGCATGGAGGGGCGGGCCAGGGAGAGTTACGCCCGTTATCCACAGGCCCTGGCCATGGCGGCGGGCGGTGGGCGGGAGTATGGAGGGGGCACATGAACAACATTCCTCCGCCGCCGGACGACCGTGGGCTTTTCGGCCTCGGCTCGCGCCTGCCGCCCGCCAGCCTGGAGGCCGAGCAGGCGCTGCTCGGCGCGCTGCTCGCCAACAACAAGGCCTATGAGCGCGTCAGCGAGTTCCTGGAGGCCGAGCATTTCGCGGATGCCATCCATGGCCGCATCTACAGCGCCATCCGCCGCCGGGTGGAGAATGGCCAGCTGGCCGATGCCGTCACCCTGCGCCACGAATTCGAGCACACCGGCGAGCTGGCCGAGGTCGGCGGCCCCGCCTATCTGGCGCAGCTGCTGGGCGCCATGGTCGGCATCGTCAATGCCGGCGAATACGGCAAGCTGATCCATGACTGCTACATCCGCCGCCAGCTGATCGACCTGGGCGAGCAGGTGGTGAACCGCGCCTATGGCTCCGAGCCGGAGCTGGAGGGCAAGCACCAGATCGAGGCAGCCGAACAGCAGCTCTTCGACCTCGCGACCGAGAAGGCGAGCGAGGGCGGCGCCATCAGCTTCGAGCGCGCGCTGATCCGCGCCGTCGAGATCGCCGCCAAGGCGAAGGAGAGCGGCGGCGGCGTCTCAGGCCTCTCGACCGGGCTGCGCGACCTCGACGCCAAGATGGGCGGGCTGCACGACAGCGACCTGATGATCCTCGCCGGCCGCCCCGGCATGGGAAAGACCGCGCTCGCCACCAAGATCGCCTTCGGCGCGGCGCGCGCCCTGCTGCGCGAGGCGGAGGAGACCGGCGGCAAGCCCGGGCAGGTCGCGATCTTCTCGCTGGAAATGAGCGCCGACCAGCTGGCCAACCGCCTGCTCTCGGAAGCCAGCCGCATCCAGGGCGACCGCATCCGCCGCGGCGAGATCAGCCAGCGCGAATTCGACCATTTCGTCGGCGTCAGCCGCGAATTGTCGCAGCTGCCCATCCTGATCGACGACACGCCCGCCATCACGCTTTCGGCGCTGCGCACGCGCTGCCGGCGCATCCAGCGCACCAAGGGGCTGCGCTTCCTGGTGGTGGACTACCTCCAGCTCATGCGGCCCGCCGCCGGCACGCGGCCGGAATCGCGCGTGCTGGAAATCAGCATGATCACCCAGGGGCTGAAGGCCATCGCGAAGGAGCTGTCCATCCCGGTGATGGCGCTGTCCCAGCTCTCGCGCGCGGTCGAGCAGCGCGAGGACAAGCGGCCGCAGCTGAGCGACCTGCGTGAATCCGGCTCGATCGAGCAGGACGCGGACAGTGTTTCGTTCATCTACCGTGACGAATACTATTTGAAACAAAAAGAGCCCAAGATCACGAACTTCCCGGATGACGCGAAGTTCCAGGACGCCATGACCCGCTGGCAGCAGGACATGGAACGCGCCCACAGCAAGGCGGACCTCATCATCGCCAAGCAACGCCATGGCCCCACCGGGACCATCCCGCTCTTCTTCGAGGCCGAGTTCACCCGCTTCGGCGATCTCGACACCACGCATGAGCAAAGCTATGGCGATTGAATGCCCCATGGCCTTTTGACCATTGATTGCGGCGCGGTGGTGCGGAACTGGCGCCGGCTCTGCGAAACCCATGCGGGCGGCGCCGTCGCCGCCGTGCTGAAGGCCGATGCCTATGGGCTGGGCGCCGCCCCCATCGCGCGCGCGCTGCGCGATGCCGGCTGCCGGCATTTCTTCGTCGCCACGGTGGAGGAGGGCGAAGCCCTGCGCGCCACGCTGGGCGAGGGCCCCATGGTCGCGGTGCTGGGCGGCTTCCCGGCCGGCAAGCACGCGGGACTGACGCCCGTGCTCAACAGCCTCGATGACGTCGCGGCCCATTCGGGCCCGGCCATCCTGCATGTGGACAGCGGCATGTCCCGCCTCGGCCTCGCGCTGGATGAGCTGGAGAAGCTGGCGGATAACCCGGCGCTGCTGGACGGTCTCGAGATCCTCTATGTGATGACGCATCTCGCCGCGGCGGAGGATCCGCAGCATCCGTTGAACCTCGTGCAGCTCACGCGCTTCAACGAGGCCTGCCTGCGCCTGCCGCGGGCGCGGCGCAGCATCGCCAATTCCTCGGGCATCTTCCTCGGCCCCCGCTTCGGCAGCGAGCTGGCGCGGCCGGGTGCCGCGCTCTACGGCCTGAACCCGACGCCGGGGCGCCCCAACCCGATGGAGCCGGTCTTCACCCTGACGGGTCAGGTCCTGCAATTGCGGAACATCCCGCCCGGCCAGACGGTGGGCTACGGCGGCGCTTGGCTCGCGACCCGGCCGAGCCGCATCGCCACCATCGGCATCGGCTATGCCGACGGGCTGCCGCGCGCGCTGGAGGGCCGGCTCAAGGGCCGCTATCGCGGTCAGGAATTCCCGATGGTCGGCCGCGTCTCGATGGACCTGATGACCTTCGACGTGACCGGCATCCGCGCCATGAAGGCGGGCCGCTGGATCGAGATCATCGGCCCGCACCAGGATGCCGACATGGTGGCCGGCATGGCGGGCACCATCGGCTATGAACTGCTGACCTCGCTCGGCCGGCGCTTCCGGCGGGACTACCTCCCGGCATGACCCGCTTCCTCGACGCGCTCGCGCTGATCGGGCGCGGCCTGATCGGCGCCTGCCGCACCCTTGGCGATGTCGCGATCTTCGCGGCGGTGGGAGTTTCGCACCTGGTGCGGCCGCCCTTCCACTTCCGGCAATTCTGGCGGCATTTCGTCGAGATCGCCTATTTCTCGTTGCCCGTGGTGGCGCTCACGGCGCTCTTCACCGGCATGGTGCTGGCGCTGCAGAGCTTCACCGGCTTCTCCCGCTTCAACGCCGAGAGCGCCATCGCCAGCGTGGTGGTGCTCTCCGTCACGCGCGAATTGGGGCCGGTGCTGGCGGCGCTGATGGTGGCGGGCCGGATCGGCGCGGCCATGGCGGCCGAGATCGGCACGATGCGCGTGACAGACCAGGTGGATGCGCTGACCACGCTCTCGACCGACCCGATGAAATACCTCGTCACGCCGCGGCTGCTGGCGGCGACGCTGGCCATGCCGCTGCTGGTGATCGTGGCGAACATCCTGGGCGTGCTGGGCGGCTTCCTGATCGGCACGGTGAAGCTCGGCTTCGTCGCGCAGACCTATCTCGACAACACCTGGGACGTGCTGGAGGTGATGGACGTGGTCAGCGGCCTGGTGAAGGCCGCCGTCTTCGGCTTCATCATCGCGCTGATGGGCAGCTGGTGCGGCTACAACAGCAAGGGCGGCGCGCAGGGCGTGGGCCAGGCGACGACGGCGGCGGTGGTGGCCTCCTCCATCCTCATCCTCGCGCTGGACTATGTGATCACCGAGGCGTTCTTCTCGCGATGAGCACCTCCACCACCCCCAAGATCCGGCTGCGCGGGCTGCAGAAATCCTTCGGGCCGAAGCGCGTGCTGGATGGCGTGGACCTCGATGTCCGCGCGGGCCATTCCATGGTGCTGCTGGGCGGTTCGGGCTCCGGCAAGTCGGTCACCATCAAGTGCATCCTCGGCCTCGTCACGCCCGATGAGGGGCTGATCGAGGTGGACGGGCAGGACATCTCGAAGCTCTCGCGGCGGGACCGGACGGCGCTGCGGGACCGCATCGGCATGCTGTTCCAGAATGGCGCGCTGTTCGACAGCCTGCCGGTCTGGGAGAATGTCTGCTTCAAGCTGCTGGCGCAGAAGCGCATCACCCGTGCGGCCGCGCGCGACAAGGCGGCCGAGGTGCTGGCCCAGGTGGGCCTTGCCGCCAGCGTGGGCGACCTCTCGCCGGCCGAGCTTTCGGGCGGCATGCAGAAGCGCGTGGCGCTGGCCCGCGCGGTGGCCTCGGCCCCCGACATCATCTTCTTCGACGAGCCCACCACCGGCCTCGATCCCATCATGGGCGCGGTGATTGACGGCCTGATCGTGGATTGCGTGGAGCGGCTGGGCGCCACCGCCTTCTCCATCACGCATGACATGGCGAGCGCGCGCCGCATCGGCGATGACGCGGCGATGATCCACAAGGGAAGGATCGTCTGGACCGGCAGCGCCGAGAAGCTTGGCGAGACGGGCAATGCCATGGTGGACCAGTTCGCGCGCGGCGAGCGCGAGGGGCCGATCCAGATGGAATTGCGCAAGTAGGGCTACCGCCTCAGGAGGCGCGCGCCGCCTCGATGATCTCGCGGAAGAGGCGGGCCGGCAGGGTGCCGCCGCGCACGTCATCCATCCCCGTATTGTCGTCATTGCCGAGCCAGACGCCGATGACGAGCGGGCCCGAGGGCAGTTGCACGAAGCCCATGAACCAGGCATCGCGATAGTCCTGCGTCGTGCCGGTCTTGCCGCCGGTGACCAGGCCCGGCATGGCGGCGGCGCGGCCGGTGCCGTTGCGGACCACGCTCACCATCATGTTCCGCATGCGCTCGGCGGCCTCGGCGCTGATGACCTGGGCGGGCTCGGTGCGGGGCACGGGAAGCGCGCGGCCCTCCGCCTCGACGCGCTGCATGCCGTAGGGGGTGATGCGCCGCCCGCCATTGACCATCGCGGCATAGCCGGCGGCGAGGTCGATCAGCTTCACCTCGCCCGTGCCGAGCGCGATGGAGGCATCGCGCGGGAAGCGGCCATTCACGCCGAGGCGCATGGCGACATCGGCCACCCCGCGCGGCCCGCCGCCCATCTGCATGACGCGCACGGCCGAGGTGTTGACCGAATGGGCGAAGGCCTCATCCAGCGTGATCGAGCCGCGCGTGCGCCAATGTCCGTTGGACGGCGACCAGCGGCCCATCTGCAGCGGCCCGTCGCTCACCTGGTCGAAGGGGGATGCGCCGTGCTCCAGCGCCGCCAGATAGACCATCGCCTTGAAGGTGGAGCCCGGCTGGCGGCGCGCATCGGTCGCGCGGTTGAAGGGGCTGCGGCGGAAGTCGCGCCCGCCCGCCATGGCGCGCACCGCGCCCGTATTGGCATCGAGCACGACAACGGCGCCCTGCCCCACCCGCGCCTCGCGCCCCGCCTGGTCGAGCAGCGCGGCCAGGCGGGATTCCACCGCATTCTGCCAGCGCGGATCAAGCGTGGTGCGGATGACGAGGTCGGCGCTGCCGGGGAAGGCGCTGGGGATGTCCTCGAAGATCCAGTCGGCGAACCAGCCGCCGTTGCGCGAGGGGCGCGGCGGGATGGTCATCTCCTGCACGGCGCGCTCCATCTGCTCCGCCGTGATGGCGCCGGTGGCGACCATGGCGGCCAGCACGTCCCGCGCGCGGGCCATGGCGCCGTCGGGGTTGGCGCGCGGGCTGTAGCGCGAGGGCGCCTGCGGCAGGCCGGCCAGGATGGCGGCCTGGGGCAGCGTGAGCCGCCGCGCCGAGACGCCGAAATAGAGCCGCGCGGCCGCATCCACCCCATAGGCGCCGCCGCCGAGATAGACGCGGTTCAGGTAGATCTCGAGCAGCTGGTCCTTCGTGAAGCGGTTCTCGAGCCAGAGTGCCATCAGCGCTTCCTGCACCTTGCGCCGCGTGCTGCGGGCCGGGCTGAGGAAGAGATTCTTGGCCAGCTGCTGGGTGAGCGTGGAGCCGCCCTGCACCACCTCGCCCGCGTTCCAATTGGCATAGGCGGCACGGGCCAGGCCGATCACGTCCAGGCCGAAATGCTGGTGGAAGCGGCGATCCTCGATGGCGAGCAGGGCGGCGGGCAGGTGCGGCGGCAGGTCGCGCAGGCGCAGCGTCTCGCCATAGAGATCGCCCTGGGTGCCGAGCAGCCCGCCCTCGGCCGTCTGCAGGGTGACGCTGGGGCGGCGCTGATGCGTCAGCGCCGTATCGGCGCGGGGCATGTCATGCGTGAACCAGATCAGCAGCGCGCCGGCCGCGAGCAGGCCCCAGATGAGCAGGATGATGGCCGCCCGGAGCAGCATCCCGCCCAGGCTGCGGCGGCGCTTCGACGGCGCGGCGGCGCGCCCGCTGGATTTTGGCCCGCTCGGGGGGGACCGTGGTTCGACCCGGGGGGAGGGCCGGCTGGCAGGGGCCGGGGTTCGCAGCCTTGCGGCCGCCACTCTCGGCATGGCGAGGCTTTAGCATGGCGGGCGGGCCGGTGCATCAGGGAGTTTGGGGCGGGCCCTCCCCGCTTGACCCGCGCCCCCCGTCCCGCCATCTCCATCCCGTCGCAGCGTCCGGAGCATCCGGCCGCACAGCGGCCGGCGCGCCGCGCCCGCCCTCCCCGCCCGCCGCACCCCATGCGGCGCGAAGGCAAGGCGGCGGAGCCGCCGCCCGCCGTCTGAGGGCAGATAAAGATGAACTGGATTTCCGAGTGGGCGCTGCCCAAGATCAAGACGCTCTTCGGCACCTCGCGCGAGATGCCGGACAATCTCTGGCACCAGTGCCCGAGCTGCCAGAAGATGATCTTCCAGACGGACCTGGAGAAGAACCTCCGCGTCTGCACCCATTGCGGCCACCACATGCGCCTCTCGGCCAAGCAGCGGCTCGACGCCACGCTGGATGAGGGCTGGCAGAAGATCGAGCTGCCCAAGGCGCCGGCCGATCCGCTGCGCTTCCGCGACCAGCGCCGCTATTCCGAACGCCTGCGCGATGCCCAGACCAAGTCCGGCATGGATGACGCGGTGGTGGTGGGCCATGGGCAGATCGAGGGCCAGCGCGCCGTCGTCGCCGTCTTCGAATTCGCCTTCATGGGCGGCTCCATGGGCGCCGGCGTGGGCGAGGCCATCGTCACCGCCGCGCGGCTGGCCGTGCTGCAGGATGCGCCGCTGATCGTCTTCGCCAGCTCCGGCGGCGCACGCATGCAGGAGGGCGCCGTCAGCCTCATGCAGATGCCGCGCACCGTGATCGCAACGCAGATGGTGAAGGATGCGGGCCTGCCCTTCATCGTCGTGCTGTGCGACCCGACGACGGGCGGCGTCACCGCCAGCTTCGCCATGCTGGGCGACATCCAGATCGCCGAGCCGGGTGCCCTCATCGGCTTCGCCGGGGCGCGCGTGATCGAGCAGACGGTGCGCGAGAAGCTGCCCGAGGGCTTCCAGCGCGCCGAATACCTGCTGGAGCACGGCATCCTCGACATGGTGGTGAAGCGCGCCGAGATGCGCGAGACGCTGGCGCGCGTCATCCGCCTGCTGCGCGCCGCCGAGGAAGCGCCGGCCGCCGCATGACCGGCGCAACAGCGGGCCGTTCGGAGGCCATCATCGAGCGGATGCACGCGCTGCATCCGAAGCTGATCGATTTGAGCCTGGGGCGTCTCGAAGCCCTGCTCGGCAAACTCGGCCATCCGGAGCGGCGGCTGCCGCCCGTGGTGCATGTGGCCGGCACCAACGGCAAGGGCAGCACCTGCGCCTTCCTGCGCGCCATCGGCGAGGCGGCCGGGCAGCGCGTGCATGTCTACACCTCGCCGCACCTGGTCCGCTTCCATGAGCGCATCCGCCTCGCCGGCGAACTGGTCGGCGAGGAGGCGCTGAGCGACGCGCTCGAGGAGGTGGAGCGGGTGAATGGCGAGACGCCGATCACCGTCTTCGAGATCACCACCGCCGTCGCCTTGCTGCTGTTCAGCCGCGTCCCGGCCGACCTGCTGGTGCTGGAGGTGGGGCTCGGCGGGCGCTTCGACGCGACCAATGTCATCGCCGCCCCGGCGGCCACGGCGATCGCCAGCATCTCCATGGACCACATGGATTTCCTGGGCGACACGATCGGCAAGATCGCCTTCGAGAAGGCCGGAATCATCAAGCCCGGCGTGCCCTGCGCCACCGGGCGGCAGCAGGATGAGGCGCTCTCGGTCATCGCCGCCCGCGCGGCCGAACTGGGCGCGCCGCTGCTGGCGCGGGATGCGGCCTGGCGGATGGAGCGCGAGGGCACGGGGCATCGCTTCACCGATGGCCAGGGCACGATCCTCCTGCCCGAGCTCGGGCTGCGCGGCGCGCACCAGCCGGACAATGCCGGCATCGCCATCGCCGCGCTCCGTGCCTGGAAACCGGCCTGGCTGAGCGAGGACGCCATCATCCGCGGCGCGGCGGCGGCCGAATGGCCGGCACGCATGCAGCGGCTGCGCGGGCGCCTCGCCCCGCCCGCCCCCTGGGAGCTCTGGCTGGATGGCGGGCACAATGCCGGCGCCGGCCAGGCCCTGGCGGCGACGCTCACGGAATTCCGGGATCGCCCGCTGCACCTCGTCATCGGCATGAAGCAGGGCAAGACGGCGGCGGGCTTCATGGCGCCCATCCTGCCGCTCGCCAGCAGCGTCACGGCCGTGGCCGAGCCCGGGCAGCACCTGGCGATGACGGTGGACGACATCGTCGCGGCGAGCGGCGGCGTGGCCAAGCCGGGGCCGGATGTGCGGGCGGCGCTCACGCGGATCCTGGCGGAGGAAGCGCCGGGGCGCGTGCTGATCTGCGGCAGCCTCTACCTCGCGGGTGAGGTGCTGAAGCTGGACGCCGCCGCTACTTGATCTCTTCGTCCGGCAGGACGCCAAAGATCTCGCCGCGCTTGATGAAGCCGCGGCGATCCTGCACCTGCACCTCGCACCAGTCGCTGCCGGCCTCGCAGCCGCGGATGCGGCCGATCACGCCGGGCTTGAGGCGGGCGACGGGGGCGGCGGAATCCTCGGCGCGGCGGCGCAGCGGGATCTCGGCGCTGGGCTCGCCACGCACGATGAAGGTGCGGCGCCCGGGCTGGAGGTTGGAGGCGGCGAGCCAGCCTTCCGCCCCATCGGGGTCGCGGATGCGGCGCCACTGGTCATGCTCGCGGATGATCTGCACGGGCAGGTCGGCCCGCTGGTAGCGCCATTCGACCGGGAAGCGGCGGTCGGGGCCGACGCGCAGGTTCACGTCATTGGAACGCAGCGCCGCGAAGCGCGGCATGGGCAGGCCGGTGACGCTGCCGATGGGCGGAATGGGCTCGGGCGGCGGCGGGGCGGCGGGCTGCGGGGGGGCCGCGGCGGCGGCTCCGGCGGCGGCGGCGGCCGCGGCAGCCGCTGCCGCGGCGGCGCGGCGCTGCTGGGCCTGCTGACGCTGCTGGGCGGCGGTGGGCGGCTGGCGCTGCGCGGTGTTGGGCCGGGCAGCCGTTCCGCCCTGGGCGGGGCGGGCCTGGGGCGGGCGGGCCGACTGGCCCTGCGCCGGGCGCTGCGCCTGACCCTGGGCCGGGCGCGCGGCGGGGCGCGGCGTGGTGCCGCTGGCCGAGGATGTGGAGGATGCGGCGGGTGCCGTGGCCGGGCGCGGCGGCGGCACGCTGCCCTGCCCGCCCAGGCTCGATTGCGCGGCCGCCCCGCCCGCGAGGGCGAGGACGCAAAACGCAGCGAGGGTGAGGCGAGCATGCATCGCCCCTCTGGATGCCAAGCCCCGCCGCGCCGGGTCAAGCGTCACAGGGAAATCACCTGCCCGCCGCCGACAGCGCCGAGGAAGGTGACGATGCCGGCCAGCTCCGTGCCCGGGGCCAATTCCTCGCCTTCCAGCCCCTCGGCCTTCAGCCCCGCCTCGCAGGCGATGCGGCGGATCTCCAGCGCACGGGCGGCCTCCATCAGGGTCGTGATGGTGGCGACGCCGGCGCGGGCCAGCTCGGCCTCGCGCGGGTCATGTTCAAGCGGGGCGGCCTTGAGCAGCAGCCGGCAGCCGCCATTCGTGGCGAAGAGCGTGACCGGCCGGCCGAGCGCGGCGGCGGCGGTGGCCAGCATCAGCGCGTAATGCGCCCGCTCATGCCCGCCCGAGATGAGCAGCAGGCCGAGCGCGTTCATGGCCCATGCGCCGAGAGGTCATGGATGGAGGCGTGCTCGCCACAGAGCGCGCAGGCGGGGTCGCGCCGCAGCTTCACGGTGCGGAAGCGCGCATCCAGCGCGTCCCAGAGCAGCAGGCGGCCGGACATGTCCTCGCCAATTCCGAGAATGACCTTGAGAACCTCGGTCGCCTGGAGCGTGCCCATCACGCCGACGACGGCGCCGAGCACGCCCGCCTGGGAGCAGGTGGGGACCAGCCCCTCGGGCGGCATTTCGGGGTTGAGGCAACGGTGGCAGGGGTGGGGGGCGCCCTCATGCGCGCGGAAGACGGAAAGCTGGCCCTCGAAGCGCAGCACGGCGGCGCTGACCAGGGGCTTGCCCAGCAGGTGGCAGGCATCGCCCAGCAGGAAGCGCGTCGGGAAATTGTCGGTGCCGTCGCAGATCACGTCGTATTGAGGGATCAGTTCCTCGGCCGCCGCGCGGTCCATGCGGCGGGTGTGGAGTTCAAGCCGGACTTCGGGGTTCAGGCCGCGCAGCGCCTCGGCGGCGCTGTCAGTCTTGTGCTGGCCGATCCGCGCCGTGCTGTGCGCCACCTGGCGCTGGAGGTTCGACAGCTCCAGGTGGTCGTGATCCACGAGGCCGATGGTGCCCACGCCGGCGGCCGCCAGATAGAGCGCGAGTGGCGAGCCAAGGCCGCCCGCGCCCACCACCAGCACGCGCGCCTGGCGCAGCCGCGCCTGGCCGATCGCGCCCACTTCCTTCAGCAGGATGTGGCGGGAGTAGCGGTGCAGCTCGTCTTCGGTGAAATCGAGATCCATGGGCGGCATATGGGGTGGCGGGGGCCGGAAGGGGAAGCCCCGGCCCTTCCCTAGAGCAGCGCCTCGATCTCGCGCTTCAGCGCCTCGGGCTTGGTGGTGGGGGCGTGCCGGGAGACGACGTTGCCCTGCTTGTCCACCAGGAACTTGGTGAAGTTCCACTTGATGCCGTCGCCCAGGATCCCGCCCTTCTGCTTCTTCAGGAAGCTGTAGAGCGGGTGCGCCTCGGCCCCGTTCACCGCGATCTTGGAGAAGATGGGGAAGGTCACGCGGTAGCTGGTGTCGCAGAAGCTCGCGATCTCGGCATCGGTGCCCGGCTCCTGCGCGCCGAACTGGTTGCAGGGGAAGGCCAGCACCTCGAAGCCGCGGGGACCGTATTCCTCCTGCAGCGCCTGGAGGCCCTTGTATTGCGGGGTGAAGCCGCATTTGGAGGCAACGTTGACGATGAGCAGGGCGCGGCCGGCATAGGCAGACAGGCTCTGCTCGGTGCCATTGCCGAGCTTGGCGGTGAAGTCATGGACCGTCGTCACGGAATTCTCCCTCGGTCAGCCGTGGCCCAGCTGCTGCTCCACCAGTCGGGCGAAGCAGCTGGCGCCGATCGGCAGCAGCGCGTCGTTGAAATCATATCGGCCGTGATGCACCGGCACATTGCCGTGCTCGGGCGTCATCTGGCCCAGGAGCATGAAGGCGCCAGGGGCCTTCTCGAGATAATAGGCGAAATCCTCGCCGGCCGTCAGGGAGGGCAGGTTGGTCATGATGAGATCCTCCCCCACCACGTCCCGCGCCGCGGCCTCGAAGGCGGAGGCCTCCTCCACCGTGTTGATGGTGGGCGGGTAGGAGCGGCGGTAGTCGAGGCTGACCTCCACGCCATGGGCGGCGGCGATGCCGTGCACGGTCTGGTGGAACAGCTCATCCATCGCGCGGCGGGTGGCGGGCTTCAGCGTGCGGATGGTGCCGCGCATCAGCACCGTCTCGGGGATCACGATCTGCGAGGTGCCGGCCTGGAACTGGCCGATGGAGAGCACCACCGTCTCATGCGGGTCCATGCGGCGGCTGACCAGGTTCTGGAGCGCCGTGTAGATCTGAACGGCGCAGGGCAGCGGATCGAGGCCGCGATGCGGCTGGGCCGCGTGGCAGCTGCGGCCGGTCAGCGTGAGGTCGAAGTAGTCCACGGCCGCCAGCACCGTGCCGGGGCGGATGGCGGCGGTGCCGAGCGGCAGGTCATAGGCGTTGTGGATGCCATAGACCTGGTCGCAGGGGTATTTCTCGAAGAGGCCGTCGCGCAGCATCTCCGCCGCGCCGGTGAGCCCTTCTTCCGCCGGCTGGAAGATCAGGTGGACGGTGCCGGAGAAATTGCGCGTCTCGGCAAGGTAGCGGGCGGCGCCCAGCAGCATGGTGGTGTGGCCATCATGGCCGCAGGCGTGCATCCGGTTGGGGATGGTGCTGCGATGGGCGAATTCGTTCAGCTCCGGCATGGGCAGCGCGTCCATGTCGGCGCGCAGGCCGAGCGTGCGGTTGCCCGGCCGCTTGCCGCGGATGACGCCGACCACGCCCGTGCGGCCCAGGCCGCGCTCCACCTCGATGCCCCAGGATTCCAGCTTCTCCGCCACGATCCCGCTGGTGCGGACCTCCTCGAAGCCGATCTCCGGATGCGCGTGGAAGTCGCGCCGCCATTCCGTCATCTCGGCGTGGAATTCGGCGATGCGGGGGATGGGCTGCATGGCAGGGTTCCTCAGGCGAAGCGGAAGGCGCCGTTGCTGACGACGACCACGTCGCGCTCGACGACGCGGGCGCGGAAGGCGGCACCGCCGGGACGATGCCAGATTTCCGTGCGGATCGTCTCACCCGGATAGACGGGCGAGGAGAAGCGCAGATCCATCGTGCCGAAGCGCGTGGTGTCGTAGTCGCAGAGGCCCTTCATCAGCGCGTGGCACACGACGCCGAAGGTGCAGAGCCCGTGCAGGATGGGGCGCGGGAAGCCAGCCTTGGTGGCGACTTCGGGGTCGATGTGCAGCGGGTTGTGGTCGCCGTTCAGGCGGTAATACGCCGCCTGCTCGGGGCGCGTGGGCAGGTCGAGAACGAGGTCCGGCATGCCCTCGGCCTCGGGGTGGGGGGGCTTCACCGGGCCCGAGGGGCCGCCAAAGCCGCCATCGCCGCGGGCGAAGGTGGTCATCGCCACCGTGGCGAGCTTCTCGCCGCTCGCGGCGTCACGGATCACGCGCTCGGAATAGATCAGCGCGCCCTTGCCGGCGCCGCGATCCACGAGGCCGGTGACGCGGGAGGTGCCGATGACCTCGCCGCTCACGGGCAGCGGGCGGTGCAGCGTCAGTGACTGCTCGCCATGCACCACGCGCACCCAGTCCACGCCGGTATCCGGCGCCTTGATCCAGAAGCCGGGATAGCCGAGCACCACCGCCATGGAGGGCATGGCGACCAGGCCGGGCTCATAGGTGAAGGGAAGCTGGCGCAGGTCCATCGGGTCCTGACCCAGGCCGATGGAGAGGTTGTAGAGCGCCACATCCTGCCAGCGCAGGCTCTGGCGGATTTCCGGGATGGGATAGGCGAGGAGCTTCTCCGCGACGATCATTCGCCGATCTCCAGCACCGCATCGGCGGCGAAGGCGCCCTCGCCCTCCGGCAGGACGAGCAGCGGGTTGATGTCCACCGAGAGCAGGCGCGGGCCTGCCGCGACGGCGAAGGTGGAGAGGTTGGCCAGCGCCTGGGCCAGGGCCTTCACATCGGCCTTGCGGCGACCGCGCACGCCATCGAGCAGCGGGAAGCCCTTGAGGCTGCGGATCATCGCCTCGGCCTCCGCCACGCCAAAGGGGCAACGGCGGAAGCTTACATCCTTCAGCACCTCGATGAAGATGCCGCCCAGGCCGACCATGGCGACGGGGCCGAAGACCGGATCGCGCAGCAGGCCGAGCGCCATCTCAACCGCGCCCTTGATCTGCTTGGCCACCAGCACGCCCTCGATGCGCGCGCCGGGCGCGCGTTCGGCGGCGCGGGCGAGCAGCGTGGCGAAGCCTTCGCGCACCGCGGCCTCGCTGGCGATATCGAGCAGCACGCCGCCGATCTCGCTCTTGTGCAGGATGTCGGGGCTCAGGATCTTCATCACGACCGGGAAGCCGAATTCCCGCGCGGCGGCGACGGCCGCCTCCACATCGGCACAGGCGCGCTCGGGCACGGCGGGGATGCCGGCGGCGGCCAGGATGCGCTTGCCCTCGGCCTCGGTCGGCGTGGTGGCGGGCAGGCTCACTTGCGGCAGGGCGGGTGCGGGGGGCGTGGCGCGGGCGAAGGCCTCGCCGAAGCGGCCCATGGCGTGCAGGGCGACGACGGCGCGCGTCGGGTCCTCGAAGATGAGGAAGCCGTCCTTCTCATATTCGCGGATCATGTCGCGCGGCGCGATGATGGAGAGCGCCCAGAGACGGTCCTGGTGCTGGTCGGCCACCGCCTTCATCTGCGCGCGCAGCTTGGGCGCGACCGACTTGGAAGCCCCCACCTGGGTGAAGAAGCCGAGGCAGGAGGTATAGCCGCCATCCACCACCATCGCCGTCGCGAATTCGCCGATCAGCTCCGTCTGGTTGATGGCCTGGGCGGTGCAATCCACCGGGTTGCGCGGCGCGCAGAAGGGCACGAAGCCGCGCAGGCGCTCCTGCGCCGGCTGCGGCATCTCGGGCATCTCGAAGCCGATGGATTCCGCGACGTCCGAGATCAGCACGCCCGCGCCGCCCGAGACCGTCACCACGCCCAGCGTGTTGCGCACGGGGTAGATGCGCTTGGTCGCCGCATAGGCGATGTCGAGCAGCTCTTCGGTGTTGCGGGCGCGCACCACGCCGAATTCCTGCAGCACGGCATCGGTCACGGCGTCATCGCCCGCGATGCTGGCGGTGTGCGACTGCGCGGCGGCCTGGCCGAGCGCGCTGCGGCCCACCTTCATCATCACGATGGGCTTGCGGTTGCGGCGCGCGAGGTCGAGTGCGGCCAGGAAGTTCTTGCCCTCGCGAATCCCCTCAGCATAAGCGCAGATCACGTCCACATCGGGGCTTTGCGCCATCCAGCCCAGCACGTCGCTCAAGGTCACCTCGGCCTCATTGCCGGTGGTGATGCAGATCTGCGTGCCGATCTCGCGGTCGCGCGCGATGGAGTAGAGATGCGTGCCATAGGCGCCGGATTGCGAGGCGATGCCGATGCGCCCGGGCAAGGGCCAGCCGCTCTCGAAGCTGGCCGAGAAGGTCGCGTAGAAATTGATCGCGGAGTTGAACAGGCCAAGGCAGTTCGGCCCCATCAGCCGCATCCCATGCTTGCGGGCGCTGGCCACCATCACATCCTGCGCGGCGGCACCGCCCGCATCCATCTCGGCGAAGCCGGCCGTGAAGACGATGGCGCCCTTGCAGCCACGGGCCCCCAGATCCTCCACGGCCTGCAACGCCGCCTGGCTCGGCACGGCCACGATGGCGACATCGGGCGTCTCGGGCAGGCTGTTCACATCGGCATAGCTTTTCAGCCCCTGCACCGTCGGGCGCTTCGGGTTCACCGGGTAGATGGCGCCCTGGAAGCCGCGTTGCAGCATATAGGAGATGGGGCGGCCGCCGATGCGCACGGGCTCGTCGGAGGCGCCGATGATCGCGATGGACCGCGGATTCACCACCGGGTCGAGCGAAGAGAAATCCATGTTGTTCGTTTCCTCGGAGGTCTTTTGTCAGCCTGCCAGCAGGCTCTGGAAAATGGGCACGGCACGGTTGAGCTGATCCAGCGCCACGGATTCATGCGGCGTATGCGCGGTCTCGATCGGGCCAGGCCCCAGCACCACGCAGGGCGCGATGGCCTGGAGCTCGGAGGCGTCGGTGCCGTAGGGCGCGGTGCGGGCCGCCTCACCGGTAATGGCGCAGGCGCGGCGGATCAGCGGGTGGTCGGCGGGCAGTTCGGGCGGGTGGCCCTCATGCGCCTCCTCCAGCGTCAGGCCATTGGCCCGCGCCGCCTCGCGCATCACGGAAAGGACGGGCGAGGGATCGATCTTGTGGCTGTAGCGAAACTTGATGCGCGCCGTGGCTTTCGCGACGGTCACGTTCACCGCGGTGCCGTGATTGTCCACCACCAGGTTGAAGTCGCTGAACACCGGATCATAGGCCGTGTCCTGCAGGCTCGGGTCGTTCCGCAGCCGCTCGAACATGGCCTTCACCTCGACGAGGAAGGGGATCAGCGCCCAGTTCGCGTTCAGCCCCTTGCCGGTGGAGGAATGCGCCTGCACGCCCTCGGCCGTCGCGGTGAAGGCGATATGCGCGCGATGGCCGCGCACCGGGATCAGGCTGGTGGGCTCGGCCACCACGATGCCGGCGAGGCCCGCCTTCTGCGCCAGCTTCGACTGCCCGGCGATGATGCGCGCCCCCTGCTTCGTCGTCTCCTCATCGGTCGTGATCAGCAGCGTGGCGCGGGGGGCCTGCTTCGCCGCCATGATGCAGGCGGCGACCGCGCCCTTCATGTCCACCGCGCCCAGGCCATGCAGCACGCCGTCACGGATCGCCCCGCTCCAGGGGTCGTCGGTCCAGCCGGTGGCGGGCACCGTGTCCATGTGGCCGGAGAGGGCGAGGCCACCCGGGCCGCCGCGATGGGCCACCAAGGCGCGCTTCGCCACCCCGGCGCCATCCACATAATCCAGCCTTTCGATCTCGAATCCGTCCAGTTCGGCCTCGATGCGATCGGCGACGGCGATGTTGGAGAGGTGGCTGCGGCTGTCCATCCGCACGAGATCGGCCGCGAGCCGGGCAAGTTCGTTTTCCCAAGGGAGGTTTTGCATGGGGCGAGGCTTGCCCGAAGCGGGCTTGCGCGCAACCCTGGCCGGCATGACCTCCTATCTCGATCCGCGTTCGGGCCGCACCTATCCGCTCGAAACCCCGCGCTGGTGCGGCGATGACCGCGCCCCCCTGCTGCTGACCGACCTGCCGGGAATCGGGCGGGACGACATCGCGCGCGGCGTGCGCAGCATCTGGCGCTATGCCGCCGCCCTGCCCTTCCTGCCGGCCCGGCCGATCTCCATGGGCGAGGGCTGCACGCCGCTCATGGAAATGGCCCTGGGCGAGGGCACCGCCCTGCTGAAATGCGAATGGTTCATGCCGACCGGCAGCTTCAAGGATCGCGGCGCCTCGGTGATGCTCTCCCTGCTGCGGGAGCAGGGGGTGACTTCGGTGCTGGAGGACAGTTCCGGCAATGGCGGCGCCGCCGTCTCGGCCTATGCGGCGGCGGGCGGCATGGAGGCGACCATCTTCGTGCCCGCCAGCACCAGCCCGGCCAAGACGGTGCAGAGCCGCGCCGCCGGGGCCCATATCACGCTGGTGCCGGGCTCGCGCCAGGATTGCGCGGATGCGGCGGAGCGCGAGGCGGAACGGATCTTCTACGCCAGCCACAATTGGCAGCCCTTCTTCCTGCAGGGCACCAAGAGCCTGGCCTATGAGCTTTGGGAGGATTTCAACTTCCAGACGCCGGACAACGTGATCGTCCCCTGCGGGGCGGGTTCCAATGTGCTCGGCCTGCACATCGGCTTTTCCGAGCTTTTGCGCGCGGGCCAGATCAGCAAGCTGCCGCGCATCTTCGCGGCCCAGCCGGCGAATTGCGCGCCCATCGCCCGGGCGGCGCTGGGGCTGGATCCGGTGGCGGCGCAGCCGACCATCGCCGAGGGGACGGCCATCGCGCAGCCCTTGCGGACCAGCGAATGCCTGCGCGCCATGCGCGAGAGCGGCGGCGGCGCGGTCATGCTGGCGGAGGATGAGATCGCGGCGGCCTCGCTCATGCTGGCGAAGCGCGGCGTCTATGTGGAGCCCACCTGCGCCCAGGCGGCCGCCGCCTTCGGGAAGCTGCTCGCCTCGGGCAAGATCGCCGGGCGCGAGAGCACGGTCGTGGTTCTCACCGGCACCGGCCTGAAATCCACCCCCCGCTATGCCGAATTGCTGGGCGTGGAGATCTGAGCGCGGTCCGAGGTTGCCCGAGGGGTCCGGGGAGACCGTGGCGCCCCGGTTTCCTTGACTTTCGAGGGGCCTTCGGTATATTTTCCTAGAATGTATCTCATCATCCCCGCCCGCCTTTCAGCGTCACATCCACCGCCTCGGGCGGTGCGCATCCCGGCCTTGCGCGGCGGGCTCCGGCGCGGATTTGGCGCCTTCGGGATTTGTCCGAAAGCGGGGTTCCGCCGCGGAGCCCCCCCGGTAAGATCGTAAGATGGTAAGGCGAGACGCCTTCCCGCAGTTCTGTATTGGAGACGGCCCGTGAGCCCGCGCATCGCCCTGTTGGGCTTTTCCATCGAGTGCAACCGCTTCGCGCCCATCGCGACCGAGGCGGATTTCGCCTATCGCTGCCTGCTGCGCGGCGATGCCATCGTGACCGATGCGCGCAGCGCCAGCCCCCAGGCACTGGGCGAGATGCCGGGCTTCGTGACCGCCATGGACGCGACCGGCCCCTGGCAGCCGCGCCCCCTCACCCTCGCCATGGCCGAGCCCAATGGGCCGGTGGACCATGCCTTCTTCGAGAGCCTGATGGAGGAATGGCGCATCGGCCTGCGTGCCCTGCGCGGCCAGGTGGAGGGCGCCTTCTGCGTCATGCATGGCGCGGGGCTGACGACGGTGCTGGATGACCCGGAGGGCGCGGTGCAGGCGCTGGTGCGGGCCGAGCTGGGGGAGATCCCCTTCATCTGCACCTATGACCTGCATGCCAATGTCAGCGACGCCAATGTGGCGCTGAACGACGCCTATGTGGGCTATCTGACGAACCCGCACATGGATATGCGCGCGCGCGGCGAGGAGAGCGCGGGCCTGATGCGCCGGCTGCTGAAGGGCGAGCGCTTCGTGCGCGCGCATCGCCGCCTGCCGATCGTGGCCCCCACCGTCTCGCTGCTCACGGCGCAGGGGCCTTATGCGGAGGTGATCAATCTGGGCCAGGAGCGCCGCGCCGCCGATACGCGCATCGTGAATGTCTCGGTGATGGCGGGCTTCGCCTATGGCGACACGCCCTTCAACGGCATGTGCGCCATCGTCACCGCGACCCACCAGGGCGCCGCCGATGCGCTGACCGATGAGCTGGCGGACGCCGCCTGGGCGCGGCGCGACCGCTTCGTGGCGAAGCTGACGCCGCTGGAGGAAGCGACCGAGCGCGCAATGACCAGCCCCACGCCGCTCGCCTTCGCCGATGTCGCCGACAATCCCGGCGGCGGCGGGCGCGGCAACACCATGTGGCTGCTGGAGGCGTTTCATCGCGCGGGTGTGCAGGGCGCGGTGTTTGGCGTGATCCATGACCCGGCGCTGGTGGCGGAGGCCAAGGCGGTGGGCGTCGGCGGCCAGTTCGAGGCGCGGTTCAACCGCGCGGCCGAACAGGACCCTTTCAGCCGCCCCTTCGCGGCCGAAGCCGAGGTGAAGGCGCTCTCCGACGGGCATGTGACGGGGCGGCGGGGCATCTTCGCCGGCACGGCGATGCAGCTGGGCGACACGGCCTGGCTGCGCCTGGGCGGCATTGACGTGGTGGTGATCAGCCAGCGCACGCAATGCGCGGACCCGGCCTTCCTGGAGCATCTGGGCATTGACGTGGGCGCGGCGCGCTGCGTCGTGGTGAAGTCACGCGGGCATTTCCGCGGCGGCTTCGACGAGTTCTTCCAGCACGAGCAGATCGTGGAGGTGGATGCGCCGGGCCTCACCTCGCCCATCCTCTCCCGCTTCGACTGGACGAAATTGCCGCGGCCCGTGCTGCCGCTGGATCAGGACGCCTCGCGATGAACCTCGATGAACTGACCACGCCGGCTTTGGTGCTGGATCTGGGTGTGCTGAAGCGCAACCTGGCCATGATGCAGCGCGCCATCGCGCGCCACCCCGGCGTCGTGCTGCGGCCACACCTCAAGACCGCGAAGTCGCGCGATGTGGCGATGTTGGCGGCACCCGATTTCGGCCCCGTCACCGTCAGCACCCTGGCCGAGGCGCGCTACTTCGCCGAGGGCGGCTGGCGGGACCAGATCTATGCGGTGGGGATCACGCCGCAGAAGCTCGATGCCGTGGCCGCGCTGAATGCCGATGGGGCGGATGTGAAGGTCATCACCGATGATGTGGAGGCCGCCCAGGCCATCGCCGCGCATCCGGGAAAGATCCGCGCGCTGGTCGAGGTGGATGTGGGCGAGGGCCGCGGCGGCGTGCCGCCGGATGAGGCGCGGGCCATCGCGGCCGCACTCGGCGGGAAGCTCGCCGGCGTCTTCACCCATGCCGGCCACTCCTACGGCGGGCGCAGCATCCCCGAGATGGCCGCGATCGCCGAGCTGGAGCGCGCGGGCGTGGTGCGCGCCGCTGACGCGCTGCGCGAGGCCGGGTTCAAGCTGGAGATCGTGAGCCTCGGTTCCTCCCCCACCGCGCTGCATGCGGAGAAGCTGGACGGCATCACCGAGATCCGCGCGGGTGTTTATATGTTCGGGGACCTGTTCCAGGCGCAGCTCGGCACCCACCCCGAGGGCGATATCGCGGTGACGGTGCTGGCCAGCGTCATCGGCCGCAAGCCGGCGCGCGGCGCGCTGCTGCTGGATTCCGGCGCGCTGGCCATGAGCAAGGACCGCAGCACGGAGAAGGCGCCGCGCGACTACGGTTTCGGCCTGGTGCTGGACATGGATGGCGGGAACACGCTGGGCGAGCCGATCCTGACGCGGGTGCATCAGGAGCATGGCGAGGCGGTGCCCGCGCCCATGCTGCCCATCGGCACGAAACTGCGCGTGGCCCCCAATCATACCTGCCTGACAGCGGCCGCCTTCGACCGCTATCATGTGGTGGATGGATCGCGCGAGGTGATCGCCGTGTGGGACCGTGTCAACGGATGGTAGCGCATGAGGACTGGTCCGCGCTGCGGGCGGCGGAGACCCAGCGCATGCTGGCCGCCTGCACCCGCTGCGGCGCCTGCTTCGAGGCCTGCCCGATGGTGCCTTATGCGCGGGATGCGCGCGGCACCGATGCGAAGGCCGCCGTGACCGGCGTGCTGGATGTGCTCTCCGGCGGCGCCGGCGATGCGGCATCGCGCAACTGGATCAGCGTCTGCACGCGGAGTGGCTCCTGCAACGAGGCCTGCCCGGAAGCGGTGAATCCCATGCTCATGCTGCGGCTGGCCAAATGGCAGGCGCAGGAGGGGGGCGTGATCCCCAAGCGGGATGCGGCGGAAACCATGTCCCGCGTGAAGGTCTTCGCGCGGCTGTCTTTCACCGAGAAGGAACAGGGCGAATGGCTGTGAGCACCTTCTGGTATGGCTGCAACATGACGCGCCATGGCGAGATCATCCGCCTCAGCCAGCGCATCCTGGAAGCCGTGGGGGTCGAGGCCGCGCCGGTGGGTGGCCCCGGCGCCTGCTGCGGCAGCCCGAAGGAGAGCACACCGCGCATCGCCGAAGGCATGGCCGACCGGACGATGGAGAAATTCGCCGCCAGCGGGACGCCGCGGGTGATCACCTGGTGCCCCTCCTGCCACGCCAATCTCGATGATTTCATGGGGCAGACGAAGGAACAGAACTTCGACAGCCAGCATCTCTGCGAGGCGATCCATGAGCAGCGCGCGCGGCTCCAGCCCCTGCTGACTCAGCGGGTTTCGGCGCGCGTCTTCGTGGACCGGCATGTGGGCTTCCAGGGGCGGGTGCCGGTGAACGACATCATCCCCGAGTTGCTGGGGATGATCCCGGGGGTTTCCGTGGTGGACCACCCCTATCGCGCGCCGAGCTACATGTGTTTCGGCCTTGCGAGCGTGCCGGGTGCGCTCGCCGATGTGCAGCGGACCACGCTGGCGGCGATGCGGGAGACGGGGGCGGACACGCTGGTGACCATCTTCCACTCCTGCCACCGCGAGATGATCGGGCTGGAGCGGGACCACGGCATCCGCGTGGTGAACTGGGTGCACCTGCTGGCCGAGGGCATGGGGCTGCCCTACGAGGATGAATACAAGGCCTGGCGCAACGCCGAGGACCCCATCGCGGCCATCGGCGCGGAGCGGGTGGCGGCGGCGGGAGAGGTCGCCGTCCGCAAGCTGGTCGAGCCCGAATTGACCCGGCCGAGGCTGGTGTGATGGGGTCCGGGGCCAAGGTTTTCCCCCTTGGGCCCCGGCGGGTGCAGGGCGGAGCCCTGGGTTGCCCCTTATCCTCCCAAAGCGGCCTTCACGGCGGGCCCGGCCTTGGCCATGTCCAGGCTCGCGGCATGCTTCGCCTTCAGCACGGCCATGACCTTGCCCATCTCCTTGATGCTGGTGGCGCCGGTTTCGGCCACGGCGGCGGCGACGGCGGCGGCCAGCGCCGCGTCATCCATCTGGGTGGGCAGGAAGCTTTCGATCACCTTGATCTCGGCCTCCTCCTTCGCGGCCAGCTCCTCGCGGTTGCCCTGGCGGTAGAGCTCCACGGATTCGCGGCGGGATTTCGCCATGCCGCGCAGCATGGCGATGATCGCCGGCTCCTCCAGCGGCGGGCCGGGGCGGGCGGCGATGTCCATGTCCTTCAGCTTGGCCGTGATCATGCGCAGCGTGCCGGTGGTCGCGGCATCCTTGGCGAGCATGGCGGTTTTCAATTCGGCTGTGAAACGGCTACGGAGGTCCATGGGATCAATCCTTACACGGGAAGTCGGGAGTGTTTTTCCCAGTGCGCCGGCTCCCGCCTTGCCCTGGGAAGTCATTTCCCACATAGTGTAGCCCATGCGCTCCGTGGAAGACATCCTAGCCCTCATGGGGGGCGCCGAGGCCGCCGCCGCCCAATGCCAGGTCGGCACCGAGGCCATTCGCAAGTGGCGGCAGGCCAAATCCATCCCGGCCAAGCACTGGCCCGCGGTGCTGGCGGCCACCGGCCTCTCCCTCTCCGATCTCACCAGCGCGGCCCCAACGCCCCAGGAAACGCCCATGCCCGATCAAGTCCCCGAAGGTGCCACCGCCGTCCTCGTCCTGGACGATGGCAGCGTGCATTGGGGCCTGGGCTTCGGCGCGCATGGCACGAACGAAGCCGAGATTTGCTTCAACACCGGCCTCACCGGCTACCAGGAAACGCTGACCGACCCCTCCTATGCCGGGCAGATCATCAACTTCACCTTCCCGCATATCGGCATCGTTGGCACCAACCCCGAGGACATGGAGGCGGCGACGCCGGTCGCCCGCGGCCTGATCGTCAAGCAGGACGTGACGGAGCCCGCCAATTACCGCGCCACGCTGCACCTGCGCGAATGGCTGAAGCGGCATGGCGTGCCGGGCATCAGCGGCCTCGACACGCGGGCGCTGACGGCGCGCATCCGTGATGGCGGCGCGCCCAATGGGGTGATCAGCTTCCCGGCCGATGGCCGCTTCGACATCCCGGCCCTGCTCGCCCAGGCCAAGGCTTGGCCGGGGCTGGAGGGCATGGACCTCGCGAAGGAAGTGACGGCCCGCCAGGCCTATCACTGGGACGAGACCTGCTGGTCCTGGGGCAAGGGCTTCGGCGCGCAGAAGGCGCCCACGCATCGCGTGGTGGCGCTGGACTATGGCGCGAAGCGCAACATCCTGCGCTGCCTGGCCGATGCCGGCTGCGACGTGACGGTGCTGCCCGCAACGGCCACGGCCGAAGAGATCCTGCGCGAGAAGCCGGATGGCGTCTTCCTCTCCAACGGCCCGGGCGACCCGGCGGCGACCGGCGCCTATGCCGTGCCCGCCATCCAGGGTGTGCTGGCGGCGAAGGTGCCGGTCTTCGGCATCTGCCTCGGCCACCAGCTGCTGGCGCTGGCCCTGGGCGCCAAGACCTACAAGCTCGATCGCGGCCATCGCGGCGCCAACCAGCCGGTGCAGGACCTCGCGACCGGGAAGGTCGAGATCACCAGCCAGAATCATGGCTTCGCGGTGGACCCCAAATCCCTGCCCGAGGGCGTGGTGGTCACGCATGTCAGCCTCTTCGACGGCACGAACGAGGGCATCGCGGCGCCCGCCAGGCGCGCCTTCTCGGTGCAGTATCACCCGGAAGCCTCGCCCGGCCCGTCGGATAGCCACTACCTGTTCCATCGGTTCGTGGAGATGATGGCCCAGGCCAAGGCCTGACCCAGGTGGCCTGAACACAGGGAGAAACCGGACATGTTCGATCTCACGGGGCGCGTGGCGCTCGTCACCGGCGGCAATGGCGGGATCGGGCTGGGCTTCGCCCGCGGCCTGGCCAAGGCCGGCGCCAGCGTGATGCTGGCCGGCCGCGACGCCGCCAAGAGCGAGGCCGCGCTCGCCGAACTGCGCGCGCTGGGCGCCCAGGCCGAGGCGGTGAGCGTGGACGTGACCAACACAGATTCCATCAAGGCGATGGTGGCGGCGACGGTCTCGACCTTCGGGCGGCTCGACATCCTGGTGAACAATGCGGGCACCAACATCCGCTCGCGCCCCGAGGAGACCTCGCTGGCCGATTGGCACACGGTGCTGAACACCAACCTGACCAGCACGATGTTCGCGGCCCAGGCCGCCTATCCGCACCTGAAGGCGGGCGGCGTGGGTCGCATCATCAACAACGGTTCCATGCTCTCCATCTTCGGCATGCCGCTGCATGCGGCCTATTCCTCCTCGAAGGGCGCCGTGGTGCAGCTGACGAAGACGCTGGCCACCGCCTGGGCGAAGGACGGCATCACGGTCAATTGCGTGCTGCCCGGCTGGATCGACACGGCGCTGACCCGCGGCGCGCGGCGCGACATGCCGGCGCTGGATCAGAACGTCCGCACCCGCGCCCCCGCCGGCCGCTGGGGCACGCCCGAGGATTTCGAGGGCATCGCGGCCTTCTATGCGAGCGATGCGGCGGCCTACATCACCGGCACCTCCATCGCCGTGGATGGCGGATATTCGATCCAGGGATGACGCGGTGCCGCTGCCGGAATTCATGCAGATCGAGGCGCCCGTCTATGCGCCGCGTCGCACCCTCTCCCTCATGGAGACGGAGCAATTCCTGCTGCTCGCCGCCTATCACCTCTGGCGCGACGACATCTGGCCGATTGACGGCGAGGCGCTGGACAAGCTGCGCGGCGCCCTCTCGCCGCATCCCGTGCGCGACCAGAACAAGCAATTCGGCATGAACGTGCTGGAAATGGCGCTGGACCGGCTGACGACGGCGGAGCTCATCGAGATTCGCCGCCGCGGCATCGTGCCGACGCCGCGCGCGATCGAGGAGCTCGAGCGCGCCATCGCCGGCACGCGGAAGAGCGCCGAAGACATGCTGCGCAAGCTGCTGGAGGATTGATGCCCTCCCTCGAAACCCTGCTTGTCTTCGCTGCCCTCTCGCTCGGCCTGGTGCTGACGCCCGGGCCGAACATGCTCTACCTCATCAGCCGTTCCCTGGCGCAGGGAACGCGGGCGGGCATGGTCTCGCTGGCCGGCTGCCAGACGGGCTCGCTCCTCATCATGCTTTGCGCGGCGGCGGGCATCACGGCGGCGCTGTTTGCCATTCCCTATGCCTGGGATGCGCTGCGCATCGGCGGCGCGATCTACCTCGCCTGGCTCGCCTGGCAATGCGTGCGGCCAGGCGCGACGCCCCTCTTCGCGCCGCGCAGCCTGCCGCCCGAACCGGATGCGCGGCTCTTCGCGGTCGGCTTCGCCACCGCAGCGCTGAACCCCAAGGTCGCGCTGTTCTATGTGGCGGTGCTGCCGCCCTTCCTCGACCCGGCGCTGGGCAACCTCTTCGTGCAGGGCGTGATCCTGGGCGCGGTGCAGATCATCATCGCCATCGTCTTCGACGGCATCCTGGTCTGGGGGGCCGCCGGCACGGCGCGCTTCCTCGGCACACGGCCCGGCTGGCTCGCCGTGCAGCGCTACGTGCTCGGCGCGGCGCTGGCGCTGATCGCGGCCAAGCTGGCCTTTGGCGAGGGTTTCTCGGGGGCACGCGGCTGATGGTGGAATTCCTCGTTACGCTCCTCGTCGTGCTGATGCTGCTGGCGGGCTGCACGCTCGTCGCCATCATCGCCACCACCGCCTTCGGGCGCATGCTGCCGCGGCTGGAGCAGGCGCTCGGCCTCTCCATGCTGCTGATGGGCGTGCTGCTCTACCTCGTCTTTCCCGGCACGGGCGCGCTCTATGTGGTCGGCCTCGTGGCGCTCTCGCACGCCATCGCGGGCGGGCTGATCTGGTATCGCAAGAAGGTGTTCGGCCGATGAACGGGTTCGTCTTCGCCCTCTTCGCGCTGGGCTATTCCGGCGGCGTGCTCTTCTGGCTGGCGCATGCGCTGAAGAAGATGTTCCCGCCGATGCGCGCGGCACTCACCGCCTTCGCCATCTCGGCCACCGTGCATGGCGTGACCATGTTCTTCCTCGAGCCCGAGCACGTCATCACCGCGCTGGCCTTCTGGGGCGTACCGCACCTGATCCTGCTGCCGGCGCTGCTGTATTCCGCCTGGCGTGAATCCAAGGGAGTGCAAGGCTGATGGAACAGATCCTCATCATCGTGCAGGGCCTCGTCTATTCCGGCCTCGTCGTCACGCTGCTCGCCAACCGCCTCTCCAAGGGCCGCCCCGGCGTGATCCCGATCCTGGCGGCGGCGGGCTCGCTGATCCTGCTGCACGGGTTGCTCACCTTTCTGATCCCGGCCGCCTGGCACACCACCTGGTACGTCTTCTGGGTGCCGGGCCACGTCATCACGCCCCTCATCCTGCTCTGGCGCCGGCGCGGCGCCCCAGACTGAACACACAGCGACTGCACATTCCCCGGCGGCCAGCGCCCCGGAACTCCCCTTCTCCTGAGGTCCCCCATGCCCAAGCGCACAGACATCTCCTCGATCCTCATCATCGGCGCCGGCCCCATCGTCATCGGCCAGGCCTGCGAGTTCGACTATTCCGGCGCCCAGGCCTGCAAGGCGCTGCGGGCTGAGGGCTATCGCGTCATCCTGGTGAACTCCAACCCGGCCACGATCATGACCGATCCGGGCCTGGCGGATGCGACCTATGTCGAGCCGATCACCCCCGAGATCGTCGAGAAGATCATCGCGAAGGAGCGCCCGGATGCGCTGCTGCCCACCATGGGCGGGCAGACCGCGCTGAACACGGCGCTGAAGCTCGATGCCGCCGGCGTGCTCAAGAAGTATGGCTGCGAGCTGATCGGCGCCAAGGCCGAGGTGATCGACAAGGCGGAGGACCGCCAGAAGTTCCGTGATGCGATGAGCAAGATCGGCATCGAAAGCCCCAAGAGCGCCATCGCCCACACGATGGACGAGGCCTGGGCCGGCCTCGCGGAAGTGGGCCTGCCCTGCGTCATCCGCCCGAGCTTCACGCTGGGCGGCACGGGCGGCGGCATCGCCTACAACCGCGAGGAGTTCGAGCAGATCGTCTCCGCCGGCCTCGCCGCCTCGATGACGAGCGAGGTGCTGGTCGAGGAAAGCGTGCTCGGCTGGAAGGAATACGAGATGGAAGTCGTCCGTGACCGCGCGGACAACTGCATCATCGTCTGCTCCATCGAGAACCTGGACGCGATGGGCGTGCACACGGGCGACAGCGTGACCATCGCTCCGGCGCTGACGCTGACCGACAAGGAATACCAGCGCATGCGCGATGCGAGCATCGCCTGCCTGCGCGAGATCGGCGTGGACACCGGCGGCTCCAACGTGCAGTTCGGCATCAACCCGAAGGATGGCCGCATGGTGGTCATCGAGATGAATCCGCGCGTCAGCCGCTCCTCCGCGCTCGCTTCCAAGGCCACGGGTTTCCCCATCGCCAAGATCGCGGCCAAGCTCGCCGTCGGCTACACGCTGGATGAGCTGAAGAACGACATCACCATGGTGACGCCGGCCAGCTTCGAGCCGACCATCGACTATGTGGTGGTGAAGATCCCCCGCTTCACCTTCGAGAAATTCCCCGGCACGCCGGCCACGCTGACCACCAGCATGAAGTCCGTCGGCGAGGCGATGGCGATCGGCCGCTCCTTCGCGGAAGCCCTGCAGAAGGGCCTGCGCAGCCTGGAGACGGGGCTTTCCGGCCTCGATGAGCAGGCGCCGCCGGGCGATGGCTCGCGCGAGGCCTTCCATGCCTCGCTCGCCATCCCCCGCCCGGATCGCGTGCTGACCGTGGCGCAGGCGCTGCGCGCGGGCGTGCCGGTCGAGGAGATCCACGCCGCCTGCAAGTTCGACCCCTGGTTCATCCGCGAGATCGCGCGCATCGTGGATGCCGAGCGCGCGGTGAAGGCCAAGGGCCTGCCGACCAGCGCGCACGGCATGCGCGGCCTCAAGGCGCTCGGCTTCTCCGACAAGCAGCTGGCCAAGCTGACCGGCCAGGCCGAGACCGCCGTGACCGCGGCGCGCGAGAAGCTCGGCGTGCTGCCGGTCTACAAGCGCATCGACACCTGCGCCGCCGAATTCGCGGCCGATACGCCCTACATGTATTCCACCTATGAGGGTGGCTTCGGAACGCCCGTCTGCGAGTCCCGCCCCACGGCGCGCAACAAGGTGGTCATCCTGGGTGGCGGGCCGAACCGCATCGGCCAGGGCATCGAGTTCGACTATTGCTGCGTCCATGCCTGCTACGCGCTGAAGGAAGCGGGCATCGAGACCATCATGGTCAACTGCAATCCCGAGACCGTCTCCACCGACCCCGAGACGGCCGACCGCCTCTATTTCGAGCCGCTGACGCCCGAGGACGTGATCGCCCTGATCCGCCGCGAGCAGGAGGCGGGCACGCTGCTCGGCTGCATCGTGCAATATGGCGGGCAGACGCCGCTCAAGCTCAGCCAGGCGCTGGACAAGGCGGGCATCCCCATCCTCGGCACCTCGGCCGAAGCCATCGACATCGCCGAGGATCGCGAGCGCTTCCAGCAGATGCTGAAGGGCCTCGGGCTGCAGCAGCCGCAGAACGGCATCGCCCGCAACCTGGAGGAGGCCGAGGTCGAGGCCGAGCGCATCGGCTATCCCGTCGTTGTCCGCCCCTCCTATGTGCTGGGCGGCCGCGCGATGGAGATCGCCTACAATGCCGAGCAGCTGCGCCGCTTCGGCGCCGAGGCGGTGCGCGTCTCGGGCGAGAATCCCATCCTCATCGACCAGTACCTGGCCGATGCCATCGAGGTGGATGTGGACTGCATCGCCGACGCGGACGGCGTGGTCTATGTGGCCGGCGTGATGGAGCACATCGAGGAGGCGGGCATCCATTCGGGTGACAGCGCCTGCTCGCTCCCGCCCTATTCGCTGCCGCCCGCCATCATCACCGAGCTGAAGGCGCAGACCCAGGCCATGGCGCGCGCGCTCAAGGTGCGCGGGCTGATGAACGTGCAATATGCGGTGAAGGATGGCGAGATCTACGTGCTGGAGGTGAACCCCCGCGCCAGCCGCACCGTGCCCTTCGTGGCCAAGGCCACGGGTGTCGCCGTCGCCAAGATCGGCGCGCGCGTGATGGCCGGCGCCAAGCTCGCCGAGTTCAACCTGGATGACGACGCGGTGGCCAAGCATGTGGCGGTGAAGGAGGCGGTTTTCCCCTTCAACCGCTTCCCCGGCGTGGACGTGCTGCTCGGCCCCGAGATGAAGTCCACCGGCGAGGTGATGGGCCTCGACACCAGCTTCGAGCGCGCCTTCCTGAAGTCGCAGATGGGTGCGGGCGTGAAGCTGCCGGAAGGCGGCACCGCCTTCATCTCGGTGCGCGAGGGGGACAAGGCGGCCGCCGTCGGCATCGCGCGGCGCCTTGCCGAGATGGGCTTCCGCGTGATGGCAACCCGCGGCACCGCGGCACGTTTGCGCGAAGCCGGAATCGAGGTGACGCTGGTGAACAAGGTGCTGGAAGGCCGCCCGCATTGCGTGGATGCGATCAAGTCCGGGGAGATCCAGCTCGTGATCAACACCTCGGGCGGCGGGCGCAGCGTGTCCGACAGCTTCGACATTCGTCGTTCGGCGCTGACGCAGGGCGTTCCGCACTACACGACCATCGCCGGTGCGAGGGCCGCGGCGGGGGCGATCGCCGCGTTGCGGGCGGGAACCCTTGATGTAGCGCCCCTGCAATCCTACTCTATCACGTCGTTCTGAAGTCCGACTCATGGAGGTGGGGGGCGCTCCCGCCCCCTTCTCTCCCCCTCTCACGCCGGCGTGCCAAGCAAGAGCCAGCCGGCAAGAGGGACCGCCGCGAAGGAAGAAACTGCCGTGCAGAAGTTCCCGATGACCGCCGAGGGGCTGGCCAAGCTGGAAGAGGAACTGAAGCAACTGAAGTCCGTTGAACGCCCCGCGATCATCGTGGCGATCGCGGAGGCGCGCGCGCATGGCGACCTCTCGGAAAACGCCGAGTATCATGCGGCGCGCGAGCGCCAGTCCTTCATCGAAGGCCGCCTCGCCGAGCTCGAGGCGATCATCCCCTCGGTCGAGGTGATCGACGTGAGCAAGATGACGGGCAGCCAGGTGCGCTTCGGCGCGCGGGTCACCATCATCGACGAGGAGACCGAGAAGGAGACGACCTATCGCATCGTCGGCCAGTATGAGGCCGACATGAAGACGGGCTCGATCTCGCTCTCCTCGCCGCTCGCCAAGGCGCTGATGGGCAAGAAGGTGGGTGACAGCGTGGAGGTTCCGACCCCGGGCGGCGCCCGCGCCGTCGAGATCACCGCGGTCGCCTTCAACTAGCGCCATGCAGCTCTCCCTGGCGGATCTGCGCGCGGCCGCGGCGCGCATCCATGGCCGCGTGCTGCGCACGCCCAGCATCGAGAACCCCGCCGTCTCCCATGCCTGCGGTGCGCGCGTCTCGCTCAAACTCGACAACCTGCAGGCGACCGGCGCCTTCAAGGAGCGCGGCGCGGCCAACCGCCTCGCCCTGCTGTCCGAGCGCGAGCGTGCGGCCGGCGTCATCGCCATGTCGGCCGGGAATCATGCCCAGGCGGTGGCGCGCCATTCCACGCTGCTGGGCATCGCCTCCACCATCGTGATGCCGCGCTTCACCCCCTCCAACAAGGTGCTGCGCACCGAGGGTTTCGGCGCGCGCGTGGTGCTGCATGGCGAGAACCTGGCCGAGGCCGCGGCCCATGCCCACCAGCTGGCCCGCGCCGAGGGCCTGACCTTCATCCACCCCTATGACGACCCCGGCGTGATCGCCGGCCAGGGCACGATGGCGCTGGAGATGCTGGAGGACGCGCCCGACCTCGACGCGCTGATCTTCCCGACCGGCGGCGGCGGCCTCGTCACCGGCTGCGCCGTGGCCGCTCATGCGCTGCGCCCTGGCATGCCGGTCTACGGCGTGGAGGTGGAGGGCTACCAGGCCATGCGCCAGCGCCTTGCCGGCCAGCCCGTGCAGGTGGGCGGCCCCACCATCGCCGAGGGCATCGCCGTGCGCGACGTGGGCGAATTGCCGCTGGAGATGCTGAAGCGCCTCGGCGTCGAGATCCTGGTCGTGCCCGAGCGCGCGGTGGAGCAGGGCATCGCGCTGCTGGCCGAGGGCGCCAAGGTCGTCTCCGAGGGAGCGGGCGCGGCCGGCATCGCCGCACTGCTCACCTATCCCGAGCGCTTCGCGGGGAAGCATGTCGGCACCGTCGTCTGCGGCGGCAATATTGACCCGCGCATCCTCTCCAACGTGCTGCTGCGGAACCTGCTGCGCGATGGCCGGCTGCTGCGCCTGCACCTCGACATCCCCGACCGCCCGGGCGTGCTGGCCGACATCGCGACGCGCGTGGCCGATGCCGGCGGCAATGTGATCGAGGTGAGCCACCAGCGCCTCTTCGCCGCACCCAGCGTGCAGACGGCGGAGCTGGAACTCATGATCGAGGTGCGCGACCGGGCGCAGGCCGATGCCATCGTGGCCGCGCTCGAAGCCGGCGACTACGTGGTGCGGCGCGGCTAAAGCGCGCCTGCCAGGCCGTTTCGGACATCCGGGGCCAGGCCTGCGGCCCGCCCCGGAGAACCTCACTTCAGGAAATCCGGTTCGATCAGGCGCGGCAGGAGCAGCGCCATGTCCGGCCAGAGGATCAACAGCGCCAGCACGCCCAGCATGGGCAGCAGCATGATGGTCACATCCTTCAGCGCGTCGATCACCCGCATCTCCGCCACCGCGCAGGTGATGAGCAGGCACAGGCCGTAGGGCGGCGTCACCAGCCCGAAGGCGAGCGAGACGATGCCGATCATCGCGAAATGCACCGGGTGCAGCCCGGCGGCCTCGGCGATGGGCTGGAGGATGGCGCCGACGATGATGATGGCCGGGATCGCATCCAGGAAGCAGCCCACCACCAGGAAGACACCGGCGATGAAGAAGCCCGTCATCGCCGGCCCCAGCTGCCAGGCGCCGACTCCCGCCATCAGGCCCTCGGGGATCTTGTAGAAGGCCAGCAGCCAGCCGAAGGCGCTCGCCGTGCCCACGCAGAAGAGCGCGACCGCCGAGAGCTTGCCCGTCTCGCTGAAGGCGTTCCAAAGTCCCCGCAGATTCATCTCGCGATAGACGATGATGGAGAGGAAGCCCGCATAGAGCACCGCGATGCAGGCGCTCTCCGTCGCGGTGAACCAGCCGAAGATCTTGCCGCCGATGATGATGAAGGGCGTCAGCAGCGCCGGGATGGAGACGAGGAAGGAGGCGAAGACCTCGTTCAGCGTCGAGCGCGGATAGGTCGGATAGCCGCGCATCTTCGCATAGGCATGCACCGTGCCCATCTGCGCGAGGCCGATCAGCAGCCCCGGCAGCACGCCGGCCAGGAAGAGCGCGCCGATCGAGACGGTCAGCACGCCACCCCAGACGATCATCAGGATAGAAGGCGGGATGATGACCGCGAGCACGGCCGAGACGGCGGTGATGGCGACGGAGAAGCTGTCGTCATAGCCCTCCTTGCGCTGCGCCTCGATGAAGAGCTTCGCCTGGCTCGCCGCATCCGCCGTGGAGCTGCCGGAGATGCCCGCGAAGAAGATGGACAGCACCACGTTCACCTGCGCGAGGCCGCCCGGGAAATGCCCCACCAGCGCGCGGGAGAAGCGCACCAGGCGGTCCGTGATGCCGCCGATGTTCATCAGGTTCGCCGTCAGCAGGAAGAAGGGCACGGCCAGCAGGATGAAGCTGTTGTAGGCGTTGAAGGTCTCCTGCAGCAGGAGCATCGGCCATAGCCGGTCCTCGATCAGCAGGATGGGCAGGCAGGCGAGGCCGATGGCGACGGCGACAGGCACGCGCAGCGCCAGCATCCCGAAGAAGCCACCGAAGAGGATCCACGCGGCCTGCGTGGAGGACAGCGTGCTGGCCCCCATCAGCCGCGCCCCCGCAGCACCTGGATGCTGTCCCACATGTGCTCGCCGGTGAAGAGCAGCCACGAGAAGCCGGCGATCGGCCAGGCGATGTGGATGGTCCAGAGCGGCAGCTCCGCCAGCTCGCTGATGCGGAACCAGGCGAACTCCGTGAACTCGATGCCGTACCAGAGGAAGACGGCGCCGAAGATCAGCATGAAGACATTGGCGACGAGATCCAGCGCCGCCTTGAACTTGCCGGTGGCCGAGGGGAAGAGGTCCACGATGAAGTGGCTCCCTTCCCGCACGCCGATCATCGCGCCGATCATGATCATCCAGACCAGGAGGAAGCGCGCCGCCTCCTCCGTCCAGATGTAGCGCGGGATCAACTCGGTGAAGCGCGCGAAGATCTGCAGCGTCACCGGGATGATGAGGATGACGACGGTGAGCACCACCAGCACATCGAGGAAGCGGCTGTAGAGGAAGGTGGCGCGGCGGAAGGCGCCGCGCGGCTGGTGGTGCGCCATCGGCTCAGCTGTTCAGCGCGTTGATGCGGGCGAAGATGTTCTCCGCCTCGATCTCCCGCGCATAGGTCGCCATCACCGGGGCCACGGCCGCCAGCATGGCCGCGCGGTCGGTGAAGGGGATGCGGCGGAGGCGCCCCTCGCCTTCCAGCCGGGCCAGGGTCTGCCCGTCCTCCGTGCTCTCCGTCTGGCGGCCGAAGACGCCGGCCTCGCGCCCGGCGCGGCGCACCGCCTCCTGCACCTCGCGCGGCAGGCGCGCGAAGGTCTGCGCCGAGAAGCAGATGGGGCGCACCGTGATCGCGTGCTGCGTCATGGCGAGGTTGGGCGCCACCTCGAAGAAGCGCATGGCCAGCACGCCCGCGGCCTCGTTCTCGCCCGCCTCGAGCACGTTGTTCTGGATGGCGTTGTAGACCTCGTTATAGGCGATGACCTGCGGCGCCATGCCGGCCGCCTGGAAGGTGCGGTTCCAGATCGGCGCACCCTGCACGCGCACGCGCAGGCCACGCATCTCCGCCATGTTCGAGACCGGCTTGTTCGCGAAGATGTTGCGGACGCCGCCCCCGGCATAGCCGATGAGCATGACGCGCGCGCGCCGCTCGACTTCCTGGGCCACGGGGGCCAGCAGGTCCTGGTCCATGACCTGGTTCCAATGCGCCAGGTCACGGAAGAGGAAGGGCGCGTCGATGAAGGGCGCGGCCCGGCTGAAGGTGGACATGTGCGCGGGCGAGACGATGCCGTAATCCACCGCGCGCCCGGCCGACATGTATTCGAAATACTGCTTCTCGAGGCCGAGGCTGCTGTTGCGGTGCAGGACGAAGTTCACCGGCCGGCCGGCGTATTGCTTCACCAGCTCCTCGAAGCGCAGGAGCGTGCGGTTGAAGACGTGATCGTCATTGAACTGCACGGCGCCGTTCAGCGTGATGGGCGCTTGCGCCCGCACGACGGTGGGCGCGGCGAGCAGGCAGGCGGCAGCGCCGCCCAGAAGCGTTCTGCGATGCATATGCGGATCCTCCCTGTGGTTCCGTCTCACGGCGGTTTGCCCGCTCGCGAGGGGAAGCCTATGCCCGGGGAAGCTCCGAGGGGAAGAGCCTAAAGGGCCTAGAAGGGCACGCCCACCACGTTCTTCGCGGTCCGGATGGTCTGCAGCGTCTGCACCTTGTGAACGTTCTGCGCGCCGGTCAGCCGCGCGGTCAGCGCGTTCTCGTGCGCCGTGTCCCGTGCCACGAGTCGCAGCAGGAAATCGCCGCCGCCCCGGATCATGTGGCATTCGCGCACCTCCGGCCAGCCGATGACCTCCGCCTCGAAGGCATCGAGCACCGCCTGCTTCTGGCTCTCCAGCCCGACGACGGCGAAGAAGGTGACCTCGAATCCGAGGGCCGTCGGCTCCACATCGGCGTGATAGCCGCGCAGCACGCCCGCCTCCTCCAGCCGGCGCACGCGGCGCAGGCAGGGCGGCGCGGAGAGGCCGACCCGGCTCGCCAGCTCCACATTGGTGATCCGCCCGTCGGACTGGAGTTCGGCCAGGATCCGCAGGTCAATGGCATCGAGTTCGGCCATGCTGGCGGGCGTTGTTTCGTTGCTACGGGGTGCCATGCGGCGCAATATCCTTGCGGATGCAGCGAAGTGCAACCCACTCTCTTGTTCCGCATGCCAAGATGGGCAGATATGCGTCCCACGCACGCCATCCCCCCGCGTGTCCCACACGACAAGCTCCGGAATCGCCCGTGCCCGCCACCACCCCCACCCGCCTCCTGATCATCGGCGCCGGCCCGGCCGGCTATACCGCCGCGATCTATGCGGCCCGCGCCGGCCTCAAGCCCGTGCTGGTCGCCGGCATGCAGCCGGGCGGCCAGCTCACCATCACGACCGAGGTCGAGAACTACCCGGGCTTCGCCGAGGCCGTGCAGGGCCCCTGGCTGATGGAGCAGATGCGCGCCCAGGCCGAACATGTCGGCACCGAGCTGAAATACGACCTCGTCACCAGCGTGGACCTCTCCCGCCGCCCCTTCCGCGCGGAATGCGACAGCGGCGAGGTCTACCTGGCCGAATCCATCATCATCGCCACCGGCGCCCAGGCGCGCTGGCTCGGCATCCCCGGCGAGCAGGCGCTCTCGGGCTTCGGCGTCTCGGCCTGCGCGACCTGCGACGGCTTCTTCTTCCGCGGCAAGGACGTGGCCGTCATCGGCGGCGGCAATTCGGCGGTGGAGGAAGCGCTCTACCTCGCCAACCTCGCGCGCCACGTCACCCTCATCCACCGCCGCGACAGCCTGCGCGCCGAGCGCATCCTGCAGCAGCGCCTCTTCGCCAAGGAGAACGTCACCATCCTGTGGGACATGGTGACCGAGGAGATGCTGGGCACGGAGGGCGCCCGCCCCGTCGCCCGCGGCCTGGCACTCCGCCACGCCCGCACCGGCGAGCGGCGCGAACTCCCGGTGGACGGCATCTTCGTGGCGATCGGCCATGACCCGGCGACGAGCCTCTTCCGCGGCCAGCTCGCCATGGATGAAGGAGGCTATCTGATGGTGACACCAGGCGGCACCCGCACAAGCGTGGAGGGCGTCTTCGCGGCGGGCGACGTGGCGGACAAGGTCTATCGCCAGGCCGTGACCGCCGCCGGCACCGGCTGCATGGCGGCGCTCGACGCCGAGAAATTCCTCGCCGCTCACGAAGCGGCACATGACAAGGCCGCTGCGTGATGCCGCTCGACTGGGACAAGCTGCGCGTCTTCCACGCCGTGGCCGAAGCCGGCTCCTTCACCCATGCGGGCGAGACGCTGGCGCTGAGCCAATCGGCCGTCTCGCGCCAGATCCAGGCGCTGGAGGACGCCCTCTCCGTGCCGCTCTTCCACCGCCATGCGCGCGGCCTGATCCTCACGGAGTCGGGGGAGACGCTGAACCGCACCGTGCGCGAGGTCTTCGCCAAGCTCGCCATGACCGAGGCGCTGCTGACCGAGGGCCGCGAACGCCCGGCCGGGCGGCTGAAGATCACCACCACCACGGGCTTCGGCGGCTCCTGGCTCGCACCCCGCCTGCACCGCTTCCTGGAGATGTATCCGGAGATCAACGTCTCCGTGATCCTGGACGATGCCGATCTCGACCTCGCGATGCGCGAGGCGGATGTCGCCATCCGCATGCACCCGCCCCGCCAGCCGGACCTGATCCAGCGCCATGTGGCGAGCTTCGGCTGGCGCATCGTGGGCAGCCCGGACTACCTGAAGCGCCACGGCATCCCGCAGCGCCCGGAGGATCTGGACGCGCACAAGCTGATCGTCTGGGGCGACTACCGGCCGCCGGTGGAGGACATCAACTGGCTGGCCGAGATCGGCCGCAAGCCGGGCCAGGCGCGGCGCGGCACGCTGGAGGTGAACAGCCTGACCGGCATGCTGCGCGCCGTGCAGTCGGGCATGGGCCTCGCCGCCATGCCGGACTACATGGGCCCAGAGCTGGAGGGCCTGCTGACCGTGCTGCCCGAGCTGAAGGCGCCCAAGATCAACGCCTATTTCGTCTATCCGGAGGAGATGCGCGCCTCGAAGCGCGTCTCCGTCTTCCGCGATTTCCTCGTGGCGGAGCTGGCGGGCGCCAGCAGCTGAGGTTTCCAGGGGGTGGCGGGGCCGGTTCATCGGGTCCGCCACTGCCGCATGTCACCGCCGGCCAGTTTCAGCAGCCCGCCACAGGCCTTGAGCAGGCCGCGCGGGATGGAGCCGAGATCCTCCAGCGCCTTCGCCACCAGCTTTTCGATGCTTTCGGACAAAGCCAGGTCCGGCAGGAAGCAGGGCGCGCAAGGCAGGGCCGAGCGCAGGCCCAACTCCTTCACCACCAGCAGCTGATGCAGGCTCGCCCGCCGTGCCACCCGGCGCCAGGCGCGGCAAAGCCGCTCCCTCAGGCTGTCGAATTCGGGGTTGGTCGCGGCGAAGAGCCAGCGGTCCAGCACGCCCGCCTTCATCCAGCGCCGCAACTGCCGGTGCGCCGTGTCCCACTTGCCGAAGCGGGCCGGCATCTCGGACCAGATGCAGCGCGTCATCACCACATGGAAAATGCCGTCCAGCATCCGGCGCCGGTCCCGGCAGGGCCGGCCCCCAGCGGGGATCATCGGGGCGAGGAGGGCGTATTCGGCGTCGGTGAGGAGGGGCCGCATTCTGTCGTTATAGGAACAAATGCAGAACATGCGCCAGGAAAAAAGACCTCGGGCGGCCGAGGGGCTTGCCCCCAGGCACCCCTTGCCATCACCTCTGCCGTGATCGGGCAACCGCCCCTGCGCGCGGGGGCATCGGAAGGGCGCGTCATCACATGAAGCCGGGCAGGGTCGCTGGGCGTCCGCCACTCACGCCGGATCAGCGCGGGGTGGCCATGGGCATGGCTTCGGCCCTGCTGGCGGCGGTGGCCGTCTTCAGCCTGGCGGCCATCCTGGGAGGGGCCTCGTCCGGCTTCGGTTCATCGCTCGAATCCCGCCTGGAGGTGCTGGCCGCGTGCCTCCTGGCGCCGGCGGCCACCCTGCTCTTCTGCATTGCCCGGCTGGCGAAGCACCGCTTCTTCACGCCCGAGGACATCAACGGCAGCGCGCTGACCGAGGGAAGCATGCGGGCCAGGCTGCTCCAGGCGCTGCTGCAGAACACGCTGGAGCAATCGGCGCTCGCCCTGCCGGTCTATCTCCTGGGCGCGTTGCTGTTGCCGGGCCACCTGCTCGGCCTTGTACCGGCGGCCGCCGCGATGTTCCTGACCGGCCGCGCGCTGTTCTATGCCGGCTACGCGGGCGGGGCCGCATCAAGGGCCCTTGGCTTCGCCCTCACCTTCTACCCGACGGTTCTTCTCGCCGTGATCGCGGTCGGTGCCCGGATCCTTCGCCTGGCCGCCTGAGCCGGCGGCACAGGCCCATCACAGAGCCGGGGTCCGGGAAATCAAGAGCCCCAGGGCGGGTCCAGGGCAGCGCCCTGGACCTCCCCCTCGGTCTCTTACTTCCGCAGCTTCTCCGCGATCTGCACCGCGTTCAGCGCGGCACCCTTCAGCAGCTGGTCGCCGCAGAGGAAGAAGTCGAGCCCGCGGTCGCCAAACACCGGGTTGGCGCGGATGCGGCCCGCTTCCACGTCGTCCTGGCCGGTGGCCGTGATCGGCATGGGGTAGCGCTGGGCGGCCGGCTCATCCACCACCCGCACGCCCTTGGCGCGGGAGAGAACCTCGCGCGCCGCTTCCGGCGTCACGGGGCGTTCCGTCTCGATCGTCACGGCTTCCGCATGCACGCGATAGGTCGGGATGCGGACGGCGGTGCAGGAGATCAGGAGATCGGGCATGCCCATGATCTTCCGGCTCTCCCAGGCCACCTTCATCTCCTCGCGCGTGTAGCCATTGGGCTGGAAGCTGTCGATCTGCGGGATGACGTTGAAGGCCAGCGGGTGGGCGAAGACCTCGTTCTGCGCGGGCTGGCCATCCACCAGGACGCGGCGGGTTTCACGCTCCAGCTCGGCCATGCCTTCCGCGCCCGCGCCCGAGGCCGCCTGGTAGGTCGAGACAATGACGCGCTTCAGCCCGAAGGCCTGGCGCAGCGGCTCGAGGGCCACGACGAGGATGGCCGTCGTGCAGTTCGGGTTGGCGATCAGGCGATGGCTGCCGATGGCGGCCTCGTTGACCTCGGGCACCACCAGCGGCACGTCGTCCTCCAGCCGCAGCGCGGAGGAATTGTCCACCACGGCCACGCCCTGCGCGGCCAGCGCGCGCGCATGTGCCTTGGCGAAATCGCCCGAGACGGCCAGCAGCGCGAGGTCGAGGTTGCGGGCGCCGTCCGGGCTATAGGCCTCGATCGCGACGTCGCCCCAGGGCGTGCTCTGCTTGGTGCCGGCCGAACGCGTGGAGGCGAAGAGGCGAAGCTCCGTCACGGGGAAGTGCCGCTTGGCGAGCACCGCCACCAGTTCCTTGCCGACCGCGCCCGTGGCACCGATCACGCCCACACGCATCACACATTTCTCCTGATGAAACCGGCGCTGTGTAGCCCAGGCCCGGGCGCACGGAAACCGCCCCTGGCGCAAGGCAGGTGAGCGCCGCGCAACCGCCGGCACCCCGCGACGTTCCCGGCATCTCCGCATCATCCCGAAGCGGCCAGGGCCTGGACCACGCGCGATGACCCTCAGACAGCTCAACCCGCCTCTGCCGATGACCACGCCGCACGGGCCCGGCCTCGCGCATTTCGTGATGGATTACGGGCCGGAATCCCACCTGCTCTGGGTGGTCTTCCTGGATGCCGACGGCGCCTGCTGGTCCATCCCCAACCCCGAGGTGCGCCTCGCGCCCAATTGGTCGCTCGGCCGCCGGCCGCGGAAGTCATCCCAGCCCGGACTCACCGCCATCGGCTAAAGGCTGCGGCGGCATCGCCGAAACGCAGACTCAGCCGCTGGGCCAAGCCTGGGCCATGCGAAGTGACCGCAGCGTGGTCGAGGGGATGGCGTGGCGCGGCGGAAGCCCGGTCCATCCGCGCGGCAGCGGGCGCGCTCAGGCCGGCTGCAGGCGGGTGAGGCGCGAGGGGTTGATCTCGGCCAGCAGCACGCTGCCATCCGGGTGCAGTGCGATGCCATGCGCGCCGTTCAGCACCGCCCGCGCGCGGCCCACCAGGGCACCGTTGCGCGAGAAGACCGAGAGGCGCGGCACCTGGTCCGTCACCCACCAGTTCCCCTCGGCATCCGCGCCGATATCCATGGGTTTGTGCACGTCGGTGATCTCGCGCAGGAATTCGCCCTGGGCGGTGAAGATCTGCACGCGGCTGTTGTCGCGATCCGCCACCGCCACCTCGCCGAAGCCGTTCATCCAGACGGCGTGCGGCGTGCAGAATTGGCCAGGGCCGCGCCCGGGCTCGCCCCAGCCGCCCTCGGGCGTGCCATCGGGGCGGAAGCGGTGGATGCGCGAGGCGGCATAGCCATCGCCCACGAAGGCCGTGCCGTCGGGCGCGAAGCAGATGTCGCAGGGGCTGTTGAAGGGCGCGCCCGGCCCGTGCCGCGAGCCCAGCGCGCCGAGCCGTTCGCCCTCCGCATCGAAGCGGATGATCTCATGCGCGTCGCGATCCACGACATGCACGCTGCCATCCGGCGCGACGCAGAGCATGTGGCCATCGGCGACCGATTCGCCCCAGGCATCCAGCCGCCGGCCATCGGGGTCGAGCACGATGACGGTGGGGATTGCCGGGTCCACATAGGGGTCGGCGCGGAGCAGCACGTAGATGCGCCCCTGCGCGTCCACCGCCACGTCGCTGACACGCCCCGCGCCATCCGGCACGGCGCCCCAGGGGCGTTGGATGCGATAGCGCTGCGCGCCGAGCGTCACGAAGAGTTCCATGCCGGAAAGCTTGCCACGCGAGCGGCTTGGCGGCCAAGCTTCCTGCCGCATGATTCGACATCAACGCGCCATCGGCGCCGCATCGCTGGAAGTGGCGGCGCATGGCCTTGCCCGCCTTGCCCAGGCCTCGCCGCTGCGCATCCTCTTCCCGACGCCGGAGCCGGGGGCGGCGCTGGAGGCCGCTTTCGTGAATGTGGCCGGCGGGCTGGCGGGGGGCGATTCCATCACCGCCGGCATCACGCTCCAGGCGGGGGCGCGCGCCCAGGTCACGACCCCCGCGGCCGAAAAGGTCTATCGCAGCCTGGGCGACACGTCCCGCATCGCCACGCGGATCGAGGTGGCGGAGGGGGCCGTGCTGGAATTCCTGCCGCAGGAGGCGATCCTCTTCGACGGCGCGCGGCTCACGCGCGGCATGGAGGCGCGGGTGGCGCCGGGCGGCACGCTGCTGGTAGCGGAGGCATTGGTGCTGGGCCGCATCGCGCGCGGCGAGGTGTGGCGGCAGGGCGCCCTGCACGACCGCTGGCGCCTGCACCAGGGCGAGCGGCTGGTCTGGGCCGACGCCATGCGCCTGGACGCCACGCAGCGCGATGCGCCCTTCGGCCTGGATGGCGCGGATTCCCTCGGCATGATCCTGCTGATGGCCGAGGACGCCGCCGCGCATCGCGAATTGGCGCGAGAACTGACGGCGGGCGCGGCCTCACTGGTGCGGCCGGGGCTCCTGCTGCTGCGCTTCCTTGGCACGGCGGGGGCGGTGCGCGGGGCGATGGCGGCGGCCATCCCCGCCTTGCGCGCGGCGGCACTCGGCCTGCCGCCCGTCCTTCCAAGACTGTGGACGTGCTGAGGCATCCTGTTCCATGATGGTTTTATGCAACTGACCCCCCGCGAAAAAGACAAGCTGCTCATCGCCATGGCCGCCCAGGTGGCGCGCCGCAGGCTGGAGCGCGGCGTCAAGCTCAACCACCCCGAGGCCATCGCGCTGATCACCGATTTCGTCGTCGAGGGCGCGCGGGACGGCCGCTCCGTCGCCGAGCTCATGGCCGCGGGCGGCGAGGTCATCACCCGCGCCCAGGTGATGGAAGGGGTGGCCGAGATGATCCACGACATCCAGGTGGAAGCCACCTTCCCCGACGGCACCAAGCTCGTCACCGTCCACAACCCGATCCGTTAGAGGACCGCCATGATCCCAGGTGAAATCCTCTGCCCCGAGGGCGAGATCGAGCTGAACGCCGGCCAGCCCGTGACCGAGATCGAGGTGGCCAACACGGGCGACCGGCCGATCCAGGTCGGCAGCCATTACCACTTCTCCGAGACCAACCCGTCGCTGACCTTCGACCGGGCGGCCGCACGCGGGCAGCGGCTCGACATCGCGGCCGGCACGGCGGTGCGGTTCGAGCCGGGGCAATCGCGCATGGTGCGCCTCGTGCCGTTGCGCGGCGGGCGCGTGGTGCATGGCTTCCGCGGCGATGTGGAAGGGAAGCTGTAGATGGCAAAGCTCTCGCGCCACGCCTATGCCGGCATGTATGGCCCGACCGTGGGCGACCGCGTGCGCCTCGCCGACACCGAGCTCTTCATCGAGGTGGAGCGCGACCTCACCACCTATGGCGAGGAGGTGAAGTTCGGCGGCGGCAAGGTGATCCGCGACGGCATGGGGCAATCCCAGGCCACGCGCGCGCAGGGCGCGGCCGACACCGTCATCACCAATGCGCTGATCCTCGACCATTGGGGCGTGGTGAAGGCCGATGTCGCCCTGCGCGATGGTCGCATCCATGCCATCGGCAAGGCCGGCAATCCCGACACGCAGCCCGGCGTGGACATCGTGATCGGCCCGGGCACCGAGATCATCGCGGGCGAGGGCAAGATCCTCACCGCCGGCGGCATCGACACGCATATCCACTTCATCTGCCCGCAGCAGGTCGAGGAGGCGCTGACGGCTGGCGTCACCACCATGTTCGGCGGCGGCACCGGCCCCGCGCATGGCACGCTCGCCACCACCTGCACGCCCGGTCCCTGGCACCTGGCCCGCATGATCCAGGCGACCGAGGGCCTGCCCATGAATGTCGGCTTCCTCGGCAAGGGCAACGCGGCCCGGCCCGAGGGGCTGGAGGAAATGATCCGCGCCGGCGCGGCGGGGATGAAGCTGCATGAGGATTGGGGCAGCACGCCGGCCGCCATCCGCAACTGCCTCGCCGTGGCCGACCGCTACGACGTGCAGGTGGCGATCCACTCGGACACGCTGAACGAGGGCGGCTTCGTCGCCGACACCATCGCCGCCTTCGAGGGCCGGACCATCCACGCCTTCCACGTCGAGGGCGCGGGCGGCGGCCATGCGCCGGACATCCTCAAGCTGCTGGGCGAGAAGAACGTGCTGCCCAGCAGCACCAACCCCACCATGCCCTATACGGTGAACACGGTGGACGAGCATCTCGACATGCTCATGGTCTGCCATCACCTCGATCCGCGCATCGCCGAGGACGTGGCCTTCGCGGAATCCCGCATCCGGCGCGAGACCATCGCGGCCGAGGACATCCTGCACGACCTCGGCGCCATCAGCATGATGTCGTCCGACAGCCAGGCCATGGGCCGTGTCGGCGAGGTGATCATCCGCACCTGGCAGACCGCGCACAAGATGAAGGTCCAGCGCGGCCGCCTGCCGGGCGAGACCGGCGAGAACGACAATCTCCGCGCGCGGCGCTACATCGCGAAGTACACGATCAACCCCGCCATCGCGCAGGGCATCTCGGCCTATGTGGGCAGCATCGAGGTGGGCAAGCTCGCGGACCTCGTGCTGTGGAGCCCGGCCTTCTTCGGTGTGAAGCCGGAGATGGTGCTGAAATGCGGCATGATCGCCACGGCGCTGATGGGCGACCCCAACGGCTCCATCCCCACGCCGCAGCCGGTGCATTACCGCCCCATGTTCGGCGCCCTCGGCCGCGCCCCGCAATTCACCAGCGTGACCTTCACCTCGGCCGCGGCCCTCGATGCCGGGCTCGACAAGTCCCTCGGCATGACGCGCCCGTTGCTGGCGGTGAGCAACACGCGCGGCGGCATCTCGAAGAAGAGCATGGTGCTGAACGACGCGACGCCGGTGATGGAGATCGACGCCGAGACCTACGAGGTGCGGGCCGATGGCGAATTGCTGATCGGCGAGCCCGCGCAGGTGCTGCCCATGGCGCAGCGCTATTTCCTGTTCTGAGGGCCCAGCCGATGCACGACATCCTCCCCCGCGCCACGCGCGTGGCAGCCCCCGGCAGCTTCACCGCCGATGCCGAGGTGAGGCTCGACTTCGATGACCGCTTCCGGCGCCGCAAGCGTTACGAGACGGCCGGCGGCATCCCCTTCGTGCTGGACCTGGCCGAGGCGCAGGTGCTGCGCGAGGGCGACGGGCTGATCCTCGATGATGGCCGCGTCATCCTGGTCCGCGCCGCCGAGGAACCGTTGGTGGAGATCCGCGCGCATAACGCGGCGGAGATGATCCGCCTCGCCTGGCATCTCGGCAACCGGCATCTGCCCGCCGAATTGCAGGAACAGCGCATCCTGATCCGCGAAGATCACGTGATCGAGCAGATGCTGCGCGGCCTCGGCGCCCATATCCAGAAGGTGCGCGCGCCCTTCAACCCGGAGGGCGGCGCCTATGGCGAGCACAACCGCTCCTCCCACCAGCACCACCATGGGCACCACCATGGGCACCACCACGGCCACGACCACGGCCATGAGCACGACCACCATCATGGCGACGGGAACCATCACCATCACCACGGTGACTGACGCCGATCTCTTCCGCCTGATGGCCTGGACCTCGCCCGCCTATCCGGTGGGCGGCTTCAGCTACAGCCACGGCATCGAGATGGCGGTGGAGGAAGGCCGGCTGAAGAAGCAGGCCGACCTCGTCGCCTATATCGCCTCCGTGCTGCGCCAGGGCGCGGGGCGGGTGGATGCGGTGCTCTTCGCCGAAGCGCATCGCGCGCCGGATGAGGAAGTCCTGGATGAGATCGCCGAACTCGCCTTCGCCTGGCGCGGCACGGCGGAGACGGCCCTCGAATCCACGCAGCAGGGTGGCAGCTTCGCCAGCGTGACCGTGTCCTGCTGGCCCGATGCGCGCTTCGCGGCCTTCGCCGCGCGGCATCGCGGGCGGCTTTCGCATGCCGTCGCCTTCGGCGCGGCGGCGGGCATGGCCGGCATTCCGCTGCGCCCCGCCCTCTTCGCCTTCCTGCAGGGCTTCTGCGCCAACCTCGTCTCGGCCGGCGTGCGCCTCATCCCGCTCGGCCAGACCGATGGGCAGATCGCCACCGCGGCGTTGCAGCCCATCATCTCCGAATGCGCCGATGCGGCGCTGACGACACCGCTGGAGGAGCTGGGCACGGCCGCGCCGCTGCTCGACATGCTCTCCATGCGCCACGAAACCCAATACACGAGGTTGTTCCGCTCATGAGCAATGGACCCTTCCGCGTCGGCGTCGGCGGCCCTGTCGGTTCGGGCAAGACGGCGCTGGTCGAGCGGCTCTGCCGCCTGCTGCGGCAGACGCACGACATCGCGGCCATCACCAATGACATCTACACCAAGGAAGATGCCGAGTTCCTGACCCGCGCCGGCGCCCTGGACGCCGAACGCATCATGGGTGTCGAGACCGGCGGCTGCCCGCACACCGCGATCCGCGAGGATGCCTCGATCAACCTGGCCGCGGTGGACGACATGTCTGCGCGCTTCCCCAATCTGGAAGTCCTCTTCATCGAGAGCGGCGGCGACAACCTGGCCGCGACCTTCAGCCCCGAGCTGGCGGACCTCACCATCTACGTGATCGACGTGAGCGCGGGCGACAAGATTCCCCGCAAGGGCGGCCCCGGCATCACCCGCTCGGACATCCTGGTGATCAACAAGATCGACCTGGCGCCGCTGGTGGGCGCGGACCTCTCCGTGATGGACCGCGACGCGCGCCGCATGCGCGGCCAGCGCCCCTTCATCTTCAGCAACCTGAAGATCGACAAGGGCGTGACCGAGATCGCCGACTTCATCCTGGAGCAGGGCGGTCTGGCCACTCGGGAGTCGCGGCTGGTCCCCGCCTGATCAGCGGCGGGCCAGGCTCAGCACGCCCGCCATCACCGCCAGCACCGCCCCGCAATAGAACCCCATCCACGGCCCCGCCAGGGTGAAGCAGGCCGCCGCCGTGGTCGCGCCCAGGCTCTGCCCCAACACGCGCGCCGTCGCCTGCATGCCGCCCGCGCTGCCGGCCCGGTGACGGGGCGCGCTGGAGAGGATCGCGCGGTTGTTCGGCGCCTGGAAGCAACCGAAGCCGATGCCCGCCAGCAGCAGTCCCAGGCAGACCCAGAGGCTGGCGGGGATGCTGCCGAGCAACAGCAGCGCCAACGCCAGCACGCCGCCCCCCGCCGCGACCGGCAGGGCCGAGGCGGTGCGGTCGGCCAAGCGCCCCGCGATGGGGGCCAGCAGCCCGACAGCGAGGGGATAGGGCGTGATGATCAGCCCGATCTGCACCGGCGTGAATCCGGCGGTCGAGAGGTGGAAGGGCATGGAGATGACCGTCACCATATGGGCGGCGAACATGCAGATGGAGGCACCGATGGCGAAGCGCACGGTGCGGATGCGGAGCAGGTCCAGCGGCAGCAGCGGCACGGAGCGCGCCATCTCCCGCCGGATCAGCAGCCCGCCGACGAAGAGGCCGAGCGCCAGCGCCACCAGGCCCAGCACCGGCCAGTGCAGGATGAGGTCCAGGCCCAGGAAGACCAGGCCGAAGGCCGCCACGTTCATCGCGGCCGCGCCGAGGTCGAAGGCGCGCGCCTGGCGCGGCACGTCGGGCAGCACCTTCGCGCCGAAGATCAGGGCGGCGAGCCCCACGGGCAGGTGCACGAGAAACACCGCCGGCCATTCCGCCACCGCCAGCACCGCCGCGCCGAGCGAGGGCCCGGTGGCCGAGCAGAGCGCCACCACCATGGCATTGAAGCCGATGGCGCGGCCAAGCTGCGCGATGGGATAGGTGTGGCGGACCAGGCCCGACATCAGGCTCATCACAGCCGCACCGCCCAGGCCCTGGGCGATGCGCGCGGCCAGCAGCGTCTCGAAGCTCGGCGCCAGGGCGGAGCACAGGGCCGCCAGCAGGAACAGCGCCAGCCCGGCATTCCAGACGCGCTTGAACCCCGCGATCTCGCCCAGCGCCGCAAAGGGGATGAGCGTGCCGACGACGGTGATCTGGTAGGCATTCACCACCCAGACCGATTCCGCCGGCGTCAGGCCGAGATCCCGCGCCGCCGAGGGCAGCGCGATGTTGACCATCGCGGCATCGAGCACGGTGAGCGCGATCCCGGCCGCGATGCAGGCGGCGGCGCGGGTGCGTCTGGGCTCCGGGAGGCCGTCTGCCTCCGACTCGGGCGTCACGCCGCGTGCGAGACCTTCCGCGTCGCCTGCGGGAGGGAGACGCCCACCAGATGGTCGCGCGAGACGATGGCGGTCAGCTCATCCTCGCTCCAGCCCTCGGTGCCGGGCGGGCGCAGGGGCAGCACCATCCAGCGGAAATCCGCTGTGCTGTCCACCACGCGCACCTGCACGCCCGCCGGCAGCACCGTGCCGAATTCGGCCAGCACGGCGCGCGGCTCACGCACCGCGCGCGAGCGATAGGCGGAGGATTTGTACCAATGCGGCGGATAGCCGATCACGGCGCGCGGATAGCAGGAACACAGCGTGCAGACGACGAGGTGATGCACGCTCTCGGTGTCTTCCAGCACGCCGAGCGGCGGGTTGCCCTTCATGGAGACGCCCATGGCCTCGGCCGCGGCCGTGCCGTCGCGCAGCAGGAAGGCGCGCCATTCCGGGTCCACCCAGGCGCGGGCCACCATGCGGGCGCCGGTCTCGGGGTTCGCGCGCTCGGCGATGGTCCGGCGCTGCGCGATCTCCTCCTCGGTGACGATGCCGCGCGACTTCAGCGCGGCGACGAGCTTCTCGAGGAGGGCAACGCTCTCCGGGCGGGGTTGGTAGCCGGCCATCACGCTTCCTCCAGCCAATGTTCAAACAATTCGATCAGCAGCGTGTCCCCCGCCTCGCCCTCGTTCCAGACGGGCGGCTGGTCGAACAGCACATGATAGAGCACGCGCGGCGTGGCCGGGCGGTTGAAGGCGATGTCCTCGGGGTTGGGGAAGGTGCCCAGCGCCCGCGCCACCGTGCCCATGCGGCCGCGCACATAGTGCGGCGTGCGCAGGTGCAGCCGCGCGATGCGCTCGGGCCGCGCATCCTTCACCCGCACGCGCTGGCCCGGCTTGAAGCGGGCGGCAGCGGTTTCACCCACGCCGGTGCTCACTGCAATTCCTCCCAGCTGGCCGCGCCCTTGGCGAGCATGACGGCGGCAATCGCCCGCAGCCACTTCTCGTAATAGGTCAGGCCGAAATACTCCGCTTCGGGCAGGCTTTCGATGTTCAGGCGCTGCTCATCCGTGGTCAGCAGGCCCTTCTCGCGCAGCACGGCGCGCAGCGCGTCCACGCGCTTGCCGAAATCATCCGGCGGCGCGTCGTCATCCGGCTCGACCGGGGTGCAGCGGAAGCGGGGATTGCCGCCCAGGTCATGCTGGGCGGGAGCGGGTTCGGGCGTGTCCATGGCGTGAGCCTACGCCCGCCGGCCGCGCCCTCGCAACGGGTGTGGCGCCGTATCTTCACCGCTTCGCAAGGTGGCGATGGCATGGTTTCGCCATGGCCCTTCGCTTCCCCTCGGCCGGGGCGCTGTCCGAGCGCCTGGCCCTCGCCACCCGCGCCGATGCGCCGTTGCTGCTGCTCGCGGCCGACGAGGCGCCACCGGTGCGCCTCGCCGTCGCCGCCAACCCGCATGCGCCGCGGCTGGCCGATGCGATCCTGGCGCGCGATCCGGTGGCGGAAATCCGCGCGCGGCTGGCCCGCAAGCTCGCCGTGCATGCGGCGGAGCTGGCGGGGATGGGCTGGGCAAGGCTGCGCCGCCTGGCGGAGGACAGCGCGCCCCAGGTGCGCCACGCCGTGGCCGACACCCTGACCGACCTGCCCGACGCCCCGCATGACCTGGTGCTGGCCCTGGCACGGGACCCCGAGCCGGGCGTGAGCGAGCCACTCATCCGCCTCTCCCGCGTCCTGACCGAGCCAGACCTGATCGAGCTGGTGCGCCGCCCGCCGGTCGCGGAGGCACGGCAATCCGTGGCCCGGCGGCTGAACCTGACGGAGCGCGTGGCGCGCGCCATCCTGCAAACCGGCGACACGGCGGCGATGGCCGCGCTGCGCCGCAACCCGACCGCCCGGCTGCCGCGCGAATGAACTGACACGGCATGGACAACCGGCGGCAAAGGTCGGTGTCATGGAAGCTTCACAAATCTGAAACACGCTGGTCTCCCGGGGCGCCTATCCGCTGCGCCACCCACCGCCCCTCCCCTGCCCGGGCGGACCAACATGGAGATCACCGTGAACCGTCGCTCCCTTCTCGCCCTGACCGCCGGCGCTGCCGCCACCCCCTTCCTGGCGCGCGAGGCCTTCGCCCAGGCCGCGACGATCACCGGCGCCGGCGCCACCTTCCCGCGCCCGCTCTATGAGCGCTGGTCGCAGGCCGCGCGCGAGCCGCTGGGCGTCACGCTGAACTACCAGTCCATCGGCTCGGGCGGCGGCATCAACCAGATCACGGCCCGCACCGTGGATTTCGGCGCCTCCGACGCGCCGCTCAGCACGGCGCAGCTGACGGAGCGCAAGCTGATGCAGTTCCCCTCCGTGCTCGGCTCGGTGGTGCTCAGCGCCAACCTGCCCGGCGTGGCCGACAATGCGCTGCGCCTGACGCCCGAGATCATCGTGGACATCTTCATGGGCCGCGTGGCCCGCTGGAACGACCCCCGCCTGGTCGAGCTGAACCGCGACATCCGCCTGCCGAACCTGCCCGTCTCCCCCTGCTACCGCGCCGATGGCTCGGGCACGACCTGGGTCTTCACCACCTATCTCTCCCGCGTGTCGGATGCCTGGCGCACGGGTCCGGGTGCGGGCACGGCGATCAGCTGGCCCGCCGGCAACGGCGCGCGCGGCAATGAGGGCGTGTCCAACATCATCCGCAACACGCCGGGCGCCATCGGCTACATCGAGAATGCCTACGCCGTCGTGAACCGCATGACGACGACGCAGCTCCGCAACAAGGGTGGCCGTTTCCTCGCGCCGGAAATGCCGGCCTTCCTGGCCGCCGCCGCCGCCGCCGACTGGACCGTGCCGAACTTCGCCGCCGACACGATCGACCTGGCCGATCCGGCCGCCTGGCCGATCACCAGCCCGACCTACATCCTGCTGCCGATCGACCCGCCGGCCGACAAGGTGGCGGCCAGCCGCAACACCATGCGCTTCTTCGACTGGGCCTTCCGCAATGGCGGCGACATCGCCCGCCGCCTGGAATACATCGCCCTGCCGACCGCGGCGCATGACCTGATCCGCGCCGCCTGGGCGCGCCAGGTGCGCGACCCGTCCGGTGCGGCGGTCTGGACTGGGGCCGCGGCCTGAGCCATCACCCGCCGGCCGGGCTCGGGCCCGGCCGGCGCCCGTCTCTTTCCAAGGTTTCCTTCCGTGCAGCCATCGCCCCCCGCCCCGGCACGCCGGAGCTCCGGCTCCATCGGCGATCTCGTCTTCGAATGGTTGTGCCGGGGCGCGGGCGTCTTCGTCCTGCTGCTGCTGGGCGGCATCATCGTCACCCTCTTCATCGGCGGCCTGCCGGCCTTCCGGCAATTCGGCCTCGACTTCCTCATCAGCACCCGCTGGGACCCGGTGGAGGGGCGTGAGCAATTCGGCGGCGCGGTCGCCATCGTCGGCACCGTGATGTCCTCGATCCTCGCCATCATCCTCGCCGTGCCGCTGGCCTTCGGCATCGCCTTCTTCCTGACCGAGCTCTCGCCCCCCTGGCTGCGCCGGCCGATGGGCACCGCGATCGAGCTGCTGGCCGCCGTGCCCTCGATCATCTTCGGCATGTGGGGCCTCTTCGTGCTGGTGCCCTTCGTGCAGCGCAACATCCAGCTGCCCTTCGGTGAGACGCTGAGCGAATTGCCGCTGGTCGGCTTCCTCTTCCAAAGCACGAACTTCGCCGGCACCTCCATCTTCGCCGCCTCACTCGTGCTCGCCATCATGATCCTGCCCTTCATCGCCGCCACCATGCGCGACGTGTTCGAGCAGGTGCCGCCGGTCTACAAGGAAAGCGCCTACGGCCTGGGCGCCACGCGCTGGGAGGTGATGAGCGGCGTGGTCATCCCCTACACCCGGATCTCGGTGGTGGGCGGCATCATGCTCGGCCTGGGCCGCGCGCTCGGCGAGACGATGGCGGTGACCTTCGTCATCGGCAATGCGAACCGCATCGCGACATCCTTCTTCGACCCGACGACCACGATCGCCTCGGTCATCGCGATGGAGTTCCCGGAGAGCCTGGCGGGCGGCCTGCAGCAATCCTCGCTCTTCGCGCTGGGCTTCCTGCTGTTCCTCATCTCCTTCATCGTGCTCGCCTCGTCGCGCTACCTGCTGCGCTCGCGGCTGAAAGGCTGAGGCCATGAGCGCCACGACCGACCTTCACGCCATCGCCATGCGCCCGCGGGATGAGCGCGCGCGCCGCGCCCGTGGGCGCCGCCGCCGTCTGGTGGACCAGGGCATCCGCCTGTTCTGCCTGGCCGCGACCGCGGTCGGCATCTTCTTCCTCGCCTCCATCCTGATCACGCTGGTCTGGCGTGGGGCGGCGGCGATCGATCTCACCGTCTTCATCACGGATTTCCGGCCGACCACCTATGGTGACCCGGATGCCGAGAAGGGCGGCCTGCTGCACGCCATCCTGGGCAGCTTCGTGCAGGCCGGCATCGGCGTGGCGGTGGGCACGCCCATCGGCATCCTGGTCGGCACCTACCTCTCGGAATATGCGCGGCAGACGGCGCTGGGCAATGCGGTGCGCTTCGTCTCGGACGTGCTGCTCTCCGCACCTTCGATCCTGGTCGGCCTCTTCATCTACCAGATCGTGGTGCTGCCGATGGGCGGCTTCTCGGGCCTCGCGGGCGGGCTCGCGCTCTCCATCATCGTCATCCCGGTGGTGGTGCGCACGACCGAGGACATGCTGACGCTGATCCCCAACACCCTGCGCGAGGCGGTGGTGGCACTCGGCGCGCCCAAGTGGAAGATGATCACGCTGGTCGCCTACCGCGCCGCGTTGTCCGGCATGGTGACCGGCATCCTGCTCGCCTTCGCGCGCATCGCCGGCGAGACGGCGCCGCTGCTGCTGACCAGCTTCGGCAACAACGTGGTGAACTGGGACCTGACGAAGGCGATGGCCAGCCTGCCGGTGGCGATCTACCAGCAGGCCAATTCCGGCTTCCCCGACCTGATCCAGATCGCCTGGGCCGGTGCGCTGATGATCACCGTCGGCGTCCTCCTGGTGAACATCATCGCGCGCACCCTGCTGCGCAAGCGCATCTGAACGAAGGCATGGCCATGAACTCCGACACCCAGACCAACATCGACACCCAGGCCGGCTTCGGCGGCATGCAGGCGCGCTCGGATGCGGTGATCAGCACCGACAACCGCATCAGCATCCGCAACCTCGACTTCTTCTACGGCCCGACGCTGCCCAAGGCGCTGAAGGGCATCAACCTGAACTTCCCGAACCGCCAGGTGACCGGGATGATCGGCCCCTCGGGCTGCGGCAAGTCCACGCTGCTGCGCGTGATGAACCGCATGTACAGCCTCTACCCCGGCCAGCGCGCCGAGGGCGAGGTGATGATGGACGGCCAGAACCTGATCGATCCCTCCGTGGACATCAACGAGCTGCGCTCCAAGGTCGGCATGGTCTTCCAGAAGCCCACGCCCTTCCCGATGACCATCTACGAGAACATCGCCTTCGGCGTGCGCCTGCACGAGAAGCTCTCCAAGGCCGAGATGGACCAGCGCGTCGAATGGGCGCTGACCCGCGCGGCCATCTGGGGCGAGGTGAAGGACCGGCTGCAGGCCAATGCCATGGGCCTCTCGGGCGGGCAGCAGCAGCGCCTCTGCATCGCGCGCACCATCGCCGTCCGCCCCGAGGTCATCCTCTTCGACGAGCCGACCAGCGCGCTCGATCCGATCTCCACGCTGAAGATCGAGGAGCTGATCGACGAGCTGAAGCGCGACTTCACCATCGCCATCGTCACGCACAACATGCAGCAGGCGGCGCGCTGCGCGGACCAGGTGGCCTTCTTCTACCTGGGCGAGCTGATCGAGGTGGCGCCGGCGGCCGAGATGTTCACGGCGCCGAAGCAGCGCAAGACCCAGGAATACATCACCGGCCGGTTCGGCTGAGGAGCACGACGATGCCCAACGGTTCCCCCTCGCACATCGTGAAATCCTACGAGGAAGACCTCAAGCGCCTGCGCGAGATGATCGCCCGCATGGGCGGCCTGGCCGAGCGCCAGGTGGCGGATGCGGCCGATGCGCTGATCCGCCGCGACAACAAGCTCGCCGCCGAGGTCGTCGCCCGCGACAAGCTGCTGGACGACATGGAGCGCGAGGTGGAGCAGTTCTGCGTCCGCCTCCTCGCGCTGCGCCAGCCCATGGCGCAGGACCTTCGCCTCATCATCGCCTGCATGAAGATCAGCCAGGACCTGGAGCGCATCGGCGACTACGCGCGCAACGGTGCCAAGCGCGCCATCGTCGTCTCGCAGCAGCCGCTCCTCGGCAGCCTCAACGGCTTCGAGCGGATGGCCGAGCTGGTGCAGGAAAACCTCAAGGGCGCGATCGACGCCCTGGTCGAGGAGGACCACGCCCAGGCCGACGCGGTCTGGGCGAATGACGAGCCCATTGACGGCATCTACAACGGCATCTTCCGCGAGATGCTGACCTTCATGATGGAAGATCCGCGGAACATCACCGCCGCCACGCACCTGCTCTTCATCGCGAAGAACATGGAGCGCATCGGCGACCACGCCACCAACATCGCCGAGCGCGTGCATTTCGCCGTGCTCGGCACGCCGCTGACGGAGGAACGCCCCAAGGCGGATGTCTCCACCTCGGCGGTGGTCCAGCCCCCGGCTTAAGGAGTGCGCGCCATGCCCGAAGGCTTCCATGGCGGGGCCAAGCCCACCATCCTCGTCGTCGAGGATGAGGCCGCCCTGCTCGCCCTGCTGCGCTACAACCTCGAGCGCCAGGGCTTCCATGTGGAGGAGGCGACGGACGGGCAGGAGGCGCTGATCCGCATCGCGGAAGCCAAGCCCGACCTCGTCCTGCTCGACTGGATGCTGCCCGCCATGTCCGGCATCGAGGTCTGCCGCCAGATCCGCCGCCGCCCCGCCACGCGTGACCTGCCGGTGATCATGGTCACCGCCCGCACCGAGGACCAGGACGCGGTGCGCGCGCTGGACACGGGCGCCGATGACTACATCGCCAAGCCCTTCGCGGTGGAGGCGCTGCTGGCCCGCATCCGCGCCCTGCTGCGCCGCTCGGCCGCCGTGCCGGCCAAGGGCAGCATCTCCTATCACGACCTGGCGATGGACCAGGACGCGCACCGGGTCACCCGCAATGGGCGCCCGCTGCACCTGGGGCCCACCGAATACCGGCTGCTGGAATTCTTCCTCTCCCACCCGCGCCGCGTCTTCACGCGCGAGCAGCTTCTGGACGCCGTCTGGGGCCGCGACATCCATGTGGAGCTGCGCACGGTGGACGTGCACATCCGCCGCCTCCGCAAGGCGATCAACGATGAGGGCGAGGTGGACCTGATCCGCACCGTCCGTTCGGCCGGCTACGCGCTGGACGCCGACGGCGGCTGACCCGCCCGCCGGCAAGCGCCTCCATCGCAGCCCAGCCGTAGCTCCCGAGGATCCGGCCGCACGTGCGGCCGGCGGAAAGCTTCAGCTTTCCGAAACCAAGCGCGCGGAGCGCGCGCCCGGCTTTTGAGGGCAGAAAATCAGATCACCAGTTCAATCAGGAAGGGCCCGGGGCGCGCGAAGCTCTGCGCCATCAGGTCGGCCACCTGATCCAGCGTGGTGGCCTGCGCCGCCTCCACGCCCATGGATTCCGCCAGCTTCACCCAGCCGATATCGGGGTTGCCGAGGTCCAGCATGTTCATCGCCGTCGGGCCCGGATTGGCGCCCACATTGCGGTATTCGCCGATCAGGATCTGGTACTTGCGGTTGGAGAGGATGATCGTCGTCACCGGCAGCCGCTCGCGCGCCTGGGTCCAGAGCCCCTGCACCGTGTACATGGCCGAGCCATCCGCCTGCAGCGCGATGACGCGCCGCCCAGCCCCGCCGATCGCCGCCCCCGTGGCCAGCGGCACGCCGCAGCCGATGGCGCCGCCCGTGATCTGCAGCCAGTCATGCGCGGGTGCCGCATGGGTGTGCGGGAAGAAGCCGCGGCCGTAGCTCACCGCCTCATCCACGATGATGGCGCCTTCCGGCATCAGCGCCGCCACGGTGCGCGCCAGCCCCTCGGGCGTCGGCGCGCCGCGCTCGGCCTCGGGCCGCGGGCCGGCATCCGGCATGGCGACCTTGGGCGCATTCAGCTCCTCGGCGAGCGCGGCCAGGGCGGTCACCGCATCCTGCTCGGGCCGCGTCAGCACCGTGATCGTCGCATGCTCCGGATGGTGGCGGGAGGGCATGTTCGGGTAGGCGAAGAAGCCGATGGGCGCCTTGGAGCCGACCAGGATGATGTGCTCGTAATCCTTCAGCCGCGCGATCGCCTGGTCCGCCGGATAGGGCACCCGCTCGAGCTGGAGGCGGCCGCGGCCGCGCTGGAACTTGGCGTTGGAGGTCTCGGCCAGCAGATGCGCGCCGGTCGCCTGCGCGATGCGGTTGGCCTCGACCTGCGCGGCCTCGCTCGTGCCCATGGTGCCGCCCAGCAGGACCAGCACGTTCTTCTTCTCGCGCAGCACGCGCGCTGCATTGCGGATGGCGTGCATCTCGGCCTGCGGCACGGCGGGCACGGGCAGGGCGTCCGCCACCACGCCGCCGTCATCCCAGCAGGTGTCGGAGGGCAGGATCATGGTGGCGATCTGCCCGGGCGAGGTGCGGGCGGCCTGCACTGCGCTGGCCGCGTCGGCGCCCACGTCCTGGGCCTTGGTGCTGGTCCGCACCCATTGCGAGACGCCGCGGGCGAAGCCCTCGGTATCGGCGGTCAGCGGCGCGTCGAAGGGGCGGTGATAGGTCGCCTGGTCGCCCACGCAGTTCACGATGCCCGAGCGCGCGCGCCGGGCGTTGTGCAGGTTGGAGAGGCCATTGGCCAGGCCCGGGCCGCAATGCAGCAGCGTCACCGCGGGCTTGCCCGTCATGCGCCAATAGCCATCCGCGGCGCCGGTCACGACATTCTCCTGCAAACCCAGCACGCAGCGCATGCCGGGGATGCGGTCGAGTGCCGCCACGAAATGCATCTCGCTCGTGCCGGGGTTGGAGAAGCAGACCTCCACGCCGCTCTTCAGCAGGCTATGCACAAGGCTTTCGGCACCGTTCACGCGAATTCTCCCAAGGACTGGACGTGGCAGACAGCCTGGGCCACAGAAGCATTCCGGGCAAGACGGGGGTCGCGATGTCGAAGTCCACGGGCAGCAAGATCTGGTTCATCGGCTTCATCGTGGGCGCGCTCGCCATGATGGCCTTCCACCAGGCCTTCCTGCATGTCCTGCACCACCACGCGCACAAGCTGCCCATGCTGACCGATGCCGTCGGCCGCTTCCCCATGGCCTTCGACCTCCGCCCGGCCCCGCCCTTCGGCCTGCCCCTGCTGGCCATGCAGGGCCTCTGGGGCGGCGTCTGGGGCATCATCATCGCGGGGCTGGTGCGCGTCACCCGCGCCGAGAATTTCGACCTGCCGCTCGGCCTCGTCTTCGGCGCCCTCGCCATCACGGCGGTGGAGACCACCGGCCTGCCCGGCCTGATCGGCCTCCCCATCCTGAACAGCGCGAACGAACCGGCCCTGATCCGGGCCGCGGTGCTCAATGGCGCCTTCGGCTTCGGCGTCGTCTTCCTCCTGCGCCCCTTCGCGGTGCGCGGCTGAACCGCCATATGGCGGTCATGGACACGCCCGACCTCCAGGTCCGCCCGGACCCCGCCGACCCCCGACTGACCCGCCGCGTCACCGGCCTCGACCATACCGGCGCCGAGGTGGAGACCAGCGTCACCATGGAACGCCCCCTCACGCTCTATCTGAACGGGCAGGAGATCGTGACCATGATGACGATCCTCGACCGCCCGGAGGACCTGGCCGTGGGCTACCTGCTCAACCAGGGCATGCTGCGCGCGGAGGACCGGCTGACGGCGGTGGATTATGATGACGACCTCGGCGTCGTCGTCGTCCGCACCGAGGCGCGGACGGATTTCGAGGAAAAGCTGAAGAAGAAGACGCTCACCTCCGGCTGCGCCCAGGGCACCGCCTTCGGCGACCTCATGGAGGGCTTCGCGAGCGTGCGCCTCTCCACCGAGGTGAAGCTCCGCACCAGCGACCTCTACCGCCTGCTGCACCGGATCAACACGATCCCCTCGCTCTACCTGGAGGCCGGCGCCATCCATGGCTGCGCGCTGGCGGCGGCCGACCAGCCGCTCTGCTACATGGAGGATGTCGGCCGCCACAACGCGGTGGACAAGATCGCCGGCTGGATGTTCCGCGCCGGCGTCTCCGGGGCGGACAAGATCTTCTACACGACCGGGCGCCTCACCTCGGAGATGGTGATCAAGACGGTGCGGATGGGCATTCCCATCCTGCTTTCGCGCTCGGGCTTCACCGCCTGGGGCGTGGAACTCGCGCGCGAGGCGAACCTGACGCTGATCGGCCGCTGCAAGGGCAAGCGCTTCACCGTGCTGGCGGGCGAGGGCCGCATGGTCTTCGACGCCGACCCCCGCTACGTCGAGGAGGAGAGCGCCAAGCACTGGCGCAAGAACTCGGCCGAGGCAGAGTAGGGGTCCACCCGCCCAACAAACCGGCAGAGGCTCCGTTCAAAAAATGTCCATGCGGGCCGAAGGCTCTTTTCATCGGGGTTGAGGGGCGCATCATCCCCGGATGACCGCGCCCCGCCAGATGGCCCTCGCCACCCTCGTCCAGCCGAATGGCAACCACCTCGCCGCCTGGCTCGCCCCCGGCGCGCAGCCCGATGCCGGCACCGACATCGCCTGGTGGCAGCGCATCGCGCAGATCGCCGAGCAGGGGAAGTTCGACCTCTTCTTCATCGCCGACACGCCCACCGTCCGCACCGACGACATGCGGATCTGGAGCCACGCGCCCGTCTTCATGAACCAGCTCGAGCCGCTGACGCTGCTCTCGGCCGTGGCGGGCGCCACGAAGCGCATCGGCCTCGGCGCCACCGTCTCCACCAGCTTCAGCGAGCCCTACAACGTGGCGCGCTTCTTCGCCTCGCTCGACCACATCTCGCATGGGCGGGCCGCCTGGAATGTCGTCACCTCGGCCAATGACTTCGCCGCGCGCAACTTCGGCCACGCCAAGCTCCCCCCGCACAGCGAGCGCTACGAGCGCGCGGGGGAATTCGTGGAGGTGGTGAAGAAGCTCTGGAACAGCTGGGAGCCGGACGCCTTCGTCTATGACACCCAGGAAAAGCTGACCTTCGACCCCGCGAAATTCCACCTCGTCCAGCATGAGGGCAAGCATTTCCGCGTGCATGGCGGGCTGAACATCGCCCCCGCCCCGCAGGGCCACCCCGTCATCATCCAGGCCGGCGCGTCCGACACCGGCAAGGAACTCGCCGCCGCCACCGCCGAGGTCGTGTTCGGCACCTCCGCCACGATCAAGAGCGCCGTCGCCTTCTACAGTGACCTCAAGGGCCGCATGGCGAAATACGGGCGCGCGCCCGAGCATCTGAAGATCCTGGGCGGCATCACCGTCATCGTCGGCGACACCGTCGCGGAAGCCGAAGCCCTGAACCGCGAGTACCAGGAGCTGCTGCACCCCGCCGTCGGCGTCATGCGCCTCGGCCAGGACCTGGAGACCGACCTCTCCGACCTGCCGCTGGACGAACCCGTGCCCGAATCCCGCATCCCCGCCGCCAGCAACCACCACCAGGCCTATTTCGCCGAGATCGCCGGCCTGATCCGCGAGGGGCTCACGCTCCGCCAGGTGGCCCAACGCTACAACCGCAGCAAGGCGACGCTCTGCGGCACCCCCGCGCAGATCGCCGACCTGATGCAGGAGTGGATGGAGGCCGGCGCCTGCGACGGCTTCATGGTCACCTTCCCCGTCATGCCGCGCGGGCTGCAGGATTTCGTGGACAAGGTGGTGCCGGAACTCCAGCGCCGCGGCCTGTTCCGCCAGGACTACACCGGCACCACGCTGCGCGCGCATCTCGGCCTGCCGCGCCCCCGCCACCCCGCCGAGGAGACCCCCGCATGACCCTGCCCCGCCGCTCCCTTCTCGCCGCTCCGCTGGTCCTGCCCGGCCTCGCCACGGCGCAAACCGTGGATGGCTGGCCCAACCGCCCGGTGCGCCTCGTCATCGCCTTCGCGGCCGGCGGCGCGCTGGACGCCATCGCCCGCTCCATGGGGCGGCACATGGAGCGCGAATACGGCCAGCCCTTCGTGGTGGATGCGCGCAGCGGGGCGGGCGGGCGCATCGGCACCGCGCATGTCGGTCGTTCCCCAGGCGATGGCTATACCCTGCTCGTCACCAGCAGCGCGGCGCATGGCGTGGCCCCGGGCCTCTACCCGGACCTGCCCTATCACCCGATGAACGACTTCACCCATATCGGCCTGGTCGGCACCGCGCCCATGGTGCTGCTGGCCAGCGCCAATGCCCCCTACCGGGACCTGGCGGGCCTCGTCGCCTCCGCCCGCGCGCGCGGCACGCCGGTCAATTTCGGCTCGCCCGGGATCGGCAGCCTCGGCCACCTCACCGGCGAACTCGCCGGCCGCACGCTGGGCATCCCCGTGCAGCACGTCTCCTACCGCGGCTCGGCCCCCGCGCAGCTCGACCTGTTGGCCGGGCAGCTCGAACTGGTCTCGGACAACCCCTCCTCGCATAGCGGGCCGATGCAGGCCGGGCGCATCCGCTGCCTTGCCGTCGCCGCGCCCGCACGCATGGCCGCCTTCCCCGATGCGCCCACCTGGGCCGAGCAGGGCTACCCGCAGATGGTCGCCAGCGCCTGGTATGGCTTCTCCGGGCCGGCAGGCATGACGCCGGCCATCACCCAGCGCCTCAATGCCAGCCTCGCCGCCTGGCTCGCCACGCCCGAGGCACGGGAATTGCTGCGCGGCATGGCGATGCAGCCGGAAGGGCGGATGTCCCCCGCCGAATACACCGCCTTTGTCGCCTCGGAAGTCGCGCGATGGGCCAATGTCGCACGCGAGGCGAATGTCAGGGTCGAAGGATAAAGGGCCTCCGGCGGCTGGGGCCGCGGGCCCCAGACCCCATCAGTTGACGCGGCGCCATACCCGCCGGACAAGCGCCACATGCACGAGACCTATGGCGTCATCCTGGCAGGCGGACTCGCGCGGCGGATGGGCGGGGGGGACAAGCCCCTCCGCACCCTCGCCGGCAAGCCGATGCTCGACCACGTCATCGCCCGCATCGGGCCGCAATGTGCGACGCTGGCGCTCAACGCCAATGGCGACCCGGCCCGTTTCGCCGCCCATGGCCTGCCCGTCCTGCCCGACACCCTGCCCGACCACCCGGGCCCGCTCGCCGGCATCCTCGCCGCCATGGAGGCCTCGCCCTTGCCCTGGGTGGTGACGGTGCCCGGCGATTCCCCCTTCCTGCCGGAGGACCTGGTCGCGCGCCTGCACGCCGCGCGCGAGGCCGCCGGCACGCCCATGGCCTGCGCCGCCTCGGGCGGCTACGCCCACCCGCCCATCGCCCTCTGGCCGCGCGAACTGGCCGCGGCCCTGCGTCAGGCCGTCACCGAAGGCGAGCGGAAGATCGACCGCTGGACCGCCCGCCATGGCGTCGCCCATGCCGAATGGCCCACCACCCCCTTCGACCCCTTCTTCAACGCCAATACCCCCGAGGAACTGGCGGAGGCAGAGAGGCTCTTGCTCAACCGGGGTGTTTCGCCGTAACGCTCAGGGACGCTTTCCGGGAGACAAGAACATGAAGGCCGTCATCACCGGCATCCTCGCCGCCACCATCCTGTCCGTCGCCGCCGCCTTCGTGCTCGACACGCGCGTGCAGGAATCGGCCGAGCAGCGCTTCGCCACCTCGGGCGTCCGCCTCTAAGGCCCGAACCGGGCCGGCCCGCGCCGGCCCGCCTGACGCGTCAGGGGCGTAGAACGACCCGCCCCACGGCCCGCCGCCCGCGCACCTCGGCCATCGCCTCGCGGAACTGCGCGAGCGGGAAGCCCGCGTGCACCTCGGGCCGGAGCTTCCCTTCGGCCCACCATGCCACCAGCTGGTCCCACAGCGCCCGCACCCGGGCCGCGTGCAGATCGCGCCCATCGCCCGGCGACCAGCCGAGATAGGTGCCCCAGTTGAGCCCGGCCACCGCGATGTTCTTGAGCAGCAGGATATTCGCCGGCACCGTCGGGATGCGCCCCGCCGCATAGCCCACCGTCACCAGCGTTCCGCCATCGGCCAGGCAGCGGAGCGATTCGTCGAAGACATCGCCGCCCAGCGTGTCCAGCACGCAGGCGACACCCGCGCCGCCCGTGATGTCCCGCACCGCGTCCCGGAAGGGCGCATCACTGTCCAGCACCGCATCCGCGCCGCGGGCGTGCAGCATGGCATGCTTCGCCGCCCCGGCCCGTGCGATGACCCGCGCGCCCAGCGCCTTCAGGATCTCGACACCCGCGAGCCCCACGCCGCCCGCCGCGCCATGCACCAGCACCCAGTCGCCCGCCTGCACCCGCCCGCGCCACATCAGCGCCGAGGCGGCGGTCGGATAGCTGATCGGAAAGGCCACGGCGGGCTCCAGCGGCAGCCCGTCCGGGATGGGCACCACATGGATGGCGTCCACCACCGCCTCCTCCGCGAAGCCGCCCCAGTCCAGCGCGGCAAAGACCCGCGTGCCGACGGGCAAGGGCCCTTCCAGCACCGTCCCCACCACCTCGGTCCCCGGCGCGAAGGGAAGCGGCGGCTTGCGCTGGTATTTGCCCGCGACAACCAGCTGCACGGCGAAGGAGACCCCCACCGCCGCGATCCTGATCCGCACCGCGCCCGGCCGCATCGGCGGGCGCGGCACCTCCTTCACCTCCAGCGCGTCGAAATCGCGCCAGGATTCGCAGATCAACGCACGCATCATCTCACTCACCCTTGATGTCCGCCTCGCGGATCAGCCGGCCGAAGCGCTCATATTCCGTGCGCACGAAGCGCCCGAAGGCCTCGGGCGTGCTCGCCACCGGCTCGGCGCCCATCGAGCGGAACCGCGCCTGCGCCTCGGGCGTCGCCGCCATCCGCGCCACGGATTCCTGGATGCGCGTGGCCACCGCCAGCGCCATGCGCGGCGGGCCCCACATCCCGTACCAGGTGGTCATCTCGTAGCCCGGCACCGTCTCGGCCACGATGGGCAGTTCCGGATGGTCCGGCAGCCGCGCCAGGGTGGTGACGGCCAGCGCCCGCAGCCGCCCCGCCCGCACATGCCCGGCCGAGGAAGCCAGGCTGTCGAACATCACCTGCACCGTGCCGCCCAGCAGATCCTGCAGCGCCGGGCCGGAGCCGCGATAGGGCACATGCACCATGTCCGTCCGCGTCATCAGCTTGAACAGCTCGCCCGCCAGGTGCGGCGCACCGCCGATCGAGGAGGAAGCATAGGAAAGCCGCCCCGGCTGCGCCCGCGCCAGGGCGATCAGCTCCGCCACGTTGCGCGCCGGCACCGCCTCATTCACCACCAGCACCAGCGGCACCTTCACGATCTCGGAAATCGGCGTGAAGTCGGTCAGCGCGTCGTAGGGCATGTTCCGCTGCAGGTGCGGCACGATGACATGGGCCGAGGCATTCACCAGCAGCGTCGTCCCATCCGGCGCGGCGCGCGACACCTCGCCCGCGCCGATGGCGCCCCCCGCCCCAGGCCGGTTCTCCACCAGCGAGGGCTGCATGCCCGCGGACGCGACGCGGCCCACAAGGTCGGTCGGCCCGCCGGGCGGATAGGGCACGATGAAGCGCGTCGGCCGCTCCTGCGCCTGCGCCACCCTTTGGGCGGCCATGGCACCGCCCAGCGCCGGCATGGCCAGCATGGCCCGTCTTGTCGCGATCATCCGCCCTCCCTTTCCAGTCGTGGATTTTGGGCGATGATAGGCGCAACACAGAGGAACGCCATGTCCCAACCCTTGAAGCCCTATGAAGGCCTGGTCGTGCTGGACGCCGCGCAGGGCATCGCCGGCCCCTATTGCGGCATGCTGCTGGCGCAGGCCGGCGCCACCGTCATCAAGCTGGAGCCGCCCAAGGGCGACTGGTCGCGCGGACTCACCTCGCGCGCGGGCAGCCACAGCGTGATGCACACCGCCTTCAACCGCGGCAAGCGCAGCCTGGTGCTGGACCTCGCCACACCCGAGGGCCAGGCGCGCGTGGCGAAACTCGCCGCCCGCGCCGATATCCTGATCGAGGCCTTCCGCCCCGGCGTCGCCGCCCGCATCGGCCTCGCACCCGAGGCGGCGAAGGCGGACGCCGTCTGCGTCTCGGTCTCGGGCTTCGGGCAGACGGGCCCCTATCGCGAGCGGCCCTGCACCGATGGCATCGCCCAGGCCTTCTCCGGCCTCGTCGCCGTCAACACCGGCGCCGATGGCGTGCCGCACAAGGCGGGCACGCTGGTGGTGGACGTCGTCACCGGCATCTCCGCCTTCGCGGCCTGCCAGGCCGCTCTCGCCGAGCGCGCGCAGGATGCGGCCGCCGGGCGGCCCGGGCGGCGGCGGCACCTCGATGTCTCGCTGATGCAGACGGCCGCCGCGCTGATGGTGCTGCCCATCTCGGAATCCGGCCTGCTCGGCCGCATGCCGGGCGAGCTGAACACACCCGCCGGCAGCTACCCGACCAAGGACGGCGCCTGGATCATGTTCGCCCTGGTGCGCGAGGAGGAGTGGGTGACGCTCTGCCGCACCATCGGCCGCACCGACCTGCTGGAAGACCCGCGCTTCACCGACTTCAAGGCGCGCTTCGCCAACAAGCCCGCCCTCATCGCCATCCTGCGCGAGGAATTCATGACGCGCGACGCCGCCGAATGGGTCGCGCTGCTGCAAGGCGCCCGCCTGCTGTGTGACCGCGTGAACACGCCGCTCGAATTCCTGGCGGATCCGCATGTCCAGGCGGTGGGCGCCGCGCCCCTCCTGCAGCAGCCCGAACTCGGCGCCCTGCCCTTCCCCGCCATCCCGGGCTTCGGCGCCTGGGAGCAACCCGCCCCCGCGCTGGGCGAGGACACGGACGCGCTGCTCGCCGAATGGGGGATCTGAGCCATGGCGCATGACGCCCAGGGCAACCGCGCCAGCTTCGCCTCGGCCGAGGCCGCCCGCGCCTTCGACCACATGGTGGAGGGCTTCCTCAAATACCGGCTGGACACGCCGCAGCGCCTGAAGGCGGCGCTGCAACTCGACCCCGAGGCGCCCCTGCCGCACATGATGCAGGCCGGCTTCGCCATGCTGGCCTACAAGGCCGCGCATGTGCCGGCCGCCCGCGCCGCGCTCGACCAGGCGCGCAAGCTCGGCGGCAACCCGCGCGAGCAGATGCACCTGGCGGCGCTCGACGCCTGGGCCGATGGCGCGCAGGACCGCGCCATCGCGATCTGGGAACGCATCATCGCCGAGCACCCGCGCGACATCATGGCCTTCCGCTTCCACCATTTCGGGGCCTTCTGGATGGGCCGCGCGCCCGCCATGTGGAACGCCGTCGAGGGCATCCTGCCGCATTGGGACGGCGAGGTGCCGGGCTATGGCTCGGTCCTCGCCTGCCGCGCCTTCGCCAATGAGGAGGCGGGGCACCTGCTCATCGCCGAGCATGCGGGGCGTGAGGCCATCCGCCGCGACCCGGCCGATCTCTGGGCCGCCCATGCCGTGGCCCATGTGCTGGAGATGCAGGGCCGCCGGGCCGAGGGCATCGCCTGGATCACCGGCCTGAGCCGCCATTTCGAGGGCGGCAACAACCTGAAGCACCACATCTTCTGGCACCAGGCCATGTTCCACCTGGAGCGCGGCGAACATGCCGAGGTGCTGCACCTCTACGACACCGGCTTCCGCAACCTGGACAGCCCCGTCACCCAGATGCAGCCCGACCTCTACATCGACTGCCAGAACGCCGCCTCCATGCTGTTCCGGCTGGAGCGCCAGGGCGTGGATGTCGGCGACCGCTGGGAGGAACTGGCCGAAAAGGCCGAGGCCCGCATCGGCGACTGCCTTTCCGCCTTCACCCTGCCGCATTGGATGATGGCGCTCTGCGCCGCCGGCCGCTTCGAGGCGGCGGAGCGGATGCTGGCCGCGATGCGGGATTATTGCGGCGCCAACAGCGGCGAGAACCCCCGCGTGGTGCGCGAGGCGGCACTGCCCTGCTGCGAGGCGCTGCTGCTGCGCGCCCGCGGCATGCACGCGGCGGCGGTCGCCGTGATGCGCCCGGCCCTGGGCGGCATGCATGAGCTGGGCGGCAGCCACGCCCAGCAGGATGTGCTCGAACAGCTCTTCCTCGATTGCGCCATGGCGGCCGGCCTCGACGCGGACGCGCAATTGCTGCTGGAGCGCGTCACCGGCCGCTGGCCGACCCCGCCCGAGCGCCGGGTGGGATATCGTTCGGCCACGATCGGCTGGCGGGGCTGACCACCGCCAAGCCACTGTCCTGATTCAATGATTTGACAGGAAAATCTTTTTGCGGTGTCAATCCGGTCGCCGCCGCGTATATAGCGGCGCTGATCCGTGGGGCAGGCCGCGCGGGGTGATCCAACTCGTCGCAGGTCGCGAACACCGCCTTGAATTCGGGGGCGGGCCCCGCGCCATGAAGAAAGGTCTGTCGCCTTTGCTGCACACGAGATGGATGTTTGGCGTTCTCGCCCTGGCCCTCCTGCCCGGCTGCGGCATGCAATGGCCTGATCTCTCGCCGGTCGCGTCCAGCTCGGCCGCGCCGCCGGTCAGCACGGTGCCGCGCGGGCCGGACCCCTTGGGCGACTTCGCCGAGACCGCCACGCCGGGCGGCGTGGGCTTCGTGAACGGCGAACGCGCGCGCCTCGTGCGCAGCTACAACGCCGCCAGCGGGCGGGAATGCCGGGAGATCATCCTGGGCGCAGGCAACAGCGAGCGCGTGGCGGTGGCCTGCCGCAACGGCGCCGGCCAGTTCGTCTCCTCCACGCCCCTGCTGCGCGGCAGCTTCAGGTAGCACCTGCATGGATCTCGTGGGCAAGGAGCCGGGCATCCTCCAGATCTTCCGCGCGCGCATGCGGGTCATGTCCGCGCTGATGATCCGCGAGTTGCACACGCGCTTCGGCCGCGAGAACCTCGGCTATGTCTGGCTCTTCCTGGAGCCGGCCCTGCTCGGGCTCGGCGTCGCGGTGTGGCAATGGTCCATCGGCGTCGGCTCCTCCATGAAGGGGGACCTGAACAAGTTCAGCTTCTTCCTGATCGGCTACATCCTCTACTATCTGTTCCGCACGCTGGTCAGCCGCTCGCCGCACGGCATCGCCGCGAACTACCAGCTGCTCTACCACTCGCGCGTGACGGTGGAGGCGGTGATGTGGGCGCGCAGCGTGCTCGACGCCGCCGCGGTCGCCATCTGCATCGCCATCTTCGTTCTCATCATCGGCATCGTCTTCGGCGACTGGCCGAGCAACCCGCTGCAGATGATGGCCGGCGTGCTGCTGATGATGCTGCTCTCGCACGGGACCGGCCTGATCTTCCTCGCCTCGACCGCGCTGAACTCGCAGCTGGTGGATCGCCTCGTCCATCCCTTCACCTATCTCTGCCTGCCCTTCTCCGGCATGTTCTTCATGGTCTGGTGGCTGCCCGGCTCCATGCAGGAGCTGGTGCTGTGGTTCCCGCTGATCCACATCATGGAATTCACGCGCGAGGGGCAGTTCGGCCCGCGCGTGCCCTACAGCTACAACCTGACCTACACGCTGATCTGGATCCTGGGGGTCAATTTCATCGGGCTTTGCGCGCTCAAGGCGGCCAAGCCGCATCTGGAGGTCTGAGCCGCCATGCTGCAGCTGGAAGGCGTCTGCAAGAGCTTCACCAAGAACGGCGTGACGCGCGAGGTGCTGTCGGGCATCGACGCCACCTTCCTGCCGGGCGATGCGGTGGGCATCCTCGGCCGCAACGGCGCGGGCAAGAGCACGCTGATGAAGATCCTCGCCGGCGTCGAGCATCCCACGCGCGGCAAGGTGCGCCGCCGCATGAGCGTCTCCTGGCCGATGGGCTATGACGCTGCGGTGCATGGCGCGTTGACGGGGGCCGACAATGCGCGCTTCATCGCGCGGCTCTATGATCGCCCGATCGGGTGGGTCGAGAGCTTCGTCCAGGAATTCTCCGAGATCGGCGAGGAATTCCACAAGCCGGTCAAGACCTATTCGGACGGCATGAAGGCGCGCCTCATCTTCGCGCTGTCCATGGCGGTGGATTTCGACTGCTACCTGATCGACGAGGTGATCGCGGCCGGTGATGCCCGCTTCGCCGAGCGGTGCCGCCAGGCCCTGCTCGCCCGGCGCGGGCGCAGCGCCTTGATTCTTGTTTCACACCAGACGAATACGGTTCGCCAGCTCTGTTCCCACGCCGCGATCCTCCACGAAGGGAGGCTGACTTTCCATGAAGATCTGGACCAAGCTTTCGCCGAATACGAGCAACTCTAGCTCGGCCGCGGGTGCCTCGCGCCCGCTGCCAACCCTCCCGGCGGCCGGCGCGTCCCAGGTCCAGCCGGGGGGCGCCACGGCGCTCGGCCGTGCGGCGGCGGGCGCCCCATCCGGCCGTGCACCGGCCGTCCCGGTGCGCGAGAAGGCGTTGCGCGACAAGACGGGGCGCGAAAAATCGCTGCGCGCCACCCCCTCGCTGCGTGCCAGCACCAGCCTGGCGGACCGGCTCTCCGGCCGGCCGCTGCCGCCGGTCGGCAGCATGGGCGGGCGGCGGAACTGGCGGGAATGGATCCGCGAGCATCCCTTCACCATGTGGGTCGTCCTGCCCAGCCTGATCGCGGCCTTCTACCTCTTCTTCATCGCGGCCCCGCAATACGTCAGTGAATCGCGCTTCACCGTGCGGGCGCAGATGCCCCGCATCGCCGCCTCCAGCGGCTTGGGCGGCGAGATCCTGGGCTCGGCCGGCTTCATCCCCTCGCCCGAGAACGTCGCCGCCGTCCGCGACTTCCTGCTGTCGCACGACGCCGTCCGCAAGACGCGGGAGAAGCTCGACCTCGTCGAGATCTTCCGCCGCCCTGAAGCGGACCCGCTCTTCCGCCTCTGGTGGGCCCGCCCGACGGCGGAGCGGCTGCGCTGGTATTATCGCTGGCAGGTGACGGTGACGGTGGACCCCACCACCGGCATCTCCGACCTGCGCGTCTGGACCTTCCGCCCCCAGGACAGCCTCGCCCTGTCCAACCAGCTCATGGCCCTCAGCGAGGAGCTGGTGAACGACATGAACACCAAGATCCGCGAGGAGGCGATGCGCGTCGCCCGCACCGAGCTGCGCCGCGCCGAGACCCGCCTGACCGATGCGCGCGTGGCGCTCACCATGTTCCGCCAGCAGGAGCGCGAGGTGGATCCCGCCGCCACCGCCTCCGCCGCCGTGGCCACCATCAACGCCCTGCAGAGCGACATCGCCCGCGCCCGCAGCGAACTGCAGACGCTGCAGGCCTTCGCGCGCCCCGGCAGCCCGCAGGTCATCAACCTCGAGAACCGCATCCGCGGGCTGGAGGCGCAGGTGGCGGAGGAGCGGGCGCGCATCGCCACCGCCTCCTCCGGCGTGACCGAGCAGATGGAGACCTTCGCGCGCCTCACCGCCGAGGTGCAGCTCGCGCAGAACCAGCTCGAAGCCAACATCATCGTGCTCGACCGCGCCAATTCGGATGCCGCCCGGCAGGCCGTCTTCCTCACGCGTGTGGTGGACCCCAACCTGGCCGAGCGGTCGCTCTTCCCCCTGCCCTACTGGGCCAGTCTCTATGTCTTCCTCAGCCTCACCATCCTCTACGGCATGGCCTGGCTGATCCTGACCGGAATGAGAGAACATGCGCGCTGACTTTCTTCGCCCCCTCGTCATCGCGGCTGGTCTTGCCGGGCTGATTCCGGCCGGCGTGCAGGCCCAGAGCCTGCCCGGCGGCGGGCTGCCACCCAACCTCGCCGCGGCCGCCGCCAGCATCGCGAACCGGGCCGGGGGCGGGACGGCGGGCGCCGCCGGCACCGCGCTGGCCGCCCCCCCGGGCGACCCCGGCACCAACCGCCTGGGCAGCACGACCGAGGCCGAGGCCGGCGCCATGGCCGCGCTGCCGCTGGGCGAGGTCAGCCGCGCCAGCGGCCGGCCGACCGCGGTCTTCGGCGCATCGCTGTTCACCCAGTCCGCCGCCGCCTCCTCCGAGGCGCCGAACCCGAACTACGTGCTGACGCCGGGCGACCGCGTGGCCGTGCGCGTCTGGGGCGCGGTGGATGCCGACCAGAGCGGCATGATCGACCCCGCGGGCAATTTCTTCCTGCCCAATGTCGGCCCCATCCCGCTGGCCGGCACCCGCTCGGGCGATATCCAGAGCCGGGTGGAGCAGGAGGTCCGGCGCCTCTACACCCAGCAGGTCCAGGTCTATGCGACCGTCCTCTCGGCCCAGCGCATCGGCGTCTTCGTCACGGGCTTCGTCCGCACGCCGGGGCGCTTCGCCGGCAGCGCCGCCGATTCCGTCATTGACTTCCTGGTCCGCGCCGGCGGCGTGGACCCCTCCCGCGGGAGCTTCCGCGAGATCTCCATCCTGCGCGGCGGCCGCCAGGCGGCCAGCGTGGACCTCTACCGCTTCCTGCTCGACGGCCGCCTGCCCGCGCTGCGCCTGCAGGAGGGCGACACGATCGTCGTCGGCCGGCAGCGCGCCCTGGTGGGGGCCACCGGCGGCGTTCGCAACAACTTCCTCTTCGAGGTGCCCGGCCAGATCATGACGGGGCGCGAGCTGATCGAATATGCCCGCCCCCTGCCCAGCGCCACCAACGCCATCATCCAGGGCACGCGGGATGGCCGGCCCTTCTCGCGCTACAGCACGCTGAGCGAATTCCACTCCCAGCGCCTCGGCGACCAGGATGTGGTGACCTTCATCACCGACCGCCCGATGCAGACCGTGCGCGTCACCGTCGAGGGCAGCCGCGTCGGCCCCTCCGTGCTGGTGATGGACCGCGACGCCCAGCTCTGCAACGCGCTCGACTACATCGAGGTGGACCCGACGCTGGCCGACACCAGCAGCATCTACATCCTGCGCGCCAGCGTCGCCGCCCAGCAGGCCCGCGCCCTGGCCGAGGCGTCGGACCGGCTGGAGCGCGCGCTCTTCCTCGCCACCTCCCCCACCCAGGGCGTGGCCGCCATCCGCTCGGCCGAGGCGCAGCAGATCTCCTCCTACCTGCAGCGCGCGCGACGCGTGGTGCCGGAGGGCCGGATCGTCGTGTTCAGCGGCGGGCGCTGCAACAGCATCCGCCTCGAGGACAACGACATCATCGTGATCCCCGAGCGGCGCGAGACGGTGCTCGTCACGGGCGAGGTCGGTGCGACGCGCGCCGTGCTCTGGCGCCCCGGCATCACCGTGGCGGACCTGATCCGCGAGGCGGGCGGCCTGACGGCGCGTGGCAACATGAACAGCATCATGATCCGCCGCGCCTCGGGCGAGGTGATCCTCGACCCGCGTGAGGCGCCCCGCGCGGGCGACGAGGTCATCGCCCTGCCCCGCATTGATCCGCGCAACCTCCAGGTTGCGCAGGACATCATGCAGGTGCTGTTCCAGGCTGCCCTGGCCGCGCGTGTCTTCGTGCCGGTAAATTAGAGTAACAGAGGCCAGGGCGGCGGGGCGGGGCCGACGCGGCCCGAGCCCCGCCGCGCCCCGGAAAAAGCGCGCCACGGCCCCTCCGCAACGCCACCGCCCCGGCATTGCGGCGTTGCACAATTTTGGGTTGACCTGCCGTCCCGCTTAGGTTGCAGATGGGGCAAGGTTTGCGGTGGGCCGTCCTGGCCCATCGCCTGAGGGGTCTCTCTGCATGCGGTTTTTCGTAGCGTCGGTGTTCCTGGCGGCGGTCTCGATGGTGCAGCCCGCCCAGGCGCAGATGGGACCCGGCGGCCCACCCCCGGCCGTGGGCGTCGTCGAGGCGCGGCGGCAGCCGGTGACCGAGAGCACCGAGTTCATCGGCCGTATCGAGGCGATCAACCGCGTGGACCTGCGCGCCCGCATCACCGGCTTCCTGGAGGAGCGCCTGTTCCGCGAGGGCACCGAGGTGGAGGAGGGCAAGCTCCTCTTCCGCATGGAGCGCGCGCCCTTCGAGGCGCAGCTGGAACAGGCCAAGGCGAATGTCGCCTCGGCCGAGGCGCAGCTCGCCAATGCCCGCACCTCGCTCGCCCGCGCGCGGGAATTGCGGACGACCGGCACCGGCACCCAGGTCGCGCTCGACAACGCACAGGCGCAGGAGCGCACCTCCGCCGCCACGCTGCTCGGCGCCCAGGCGGCGGTGCGCGTGGCCGAGATCAACCTGGCCTATACCAACATCTACGCGCCCTTCGCCGGCGCCATCGGGCGCTCCACCTACACGCCCGGCAACGTCGTCTCCCCCTCCAGCGAGCCGCTTGCCACCATCGTCAGCCAGGACCCGATGCGCGTCGCCTTCACCATCGCCCAGCGCACCGCGCTCGAGCTGCGTGAGCGCTACGAGGGGCGCGGCGGTGCAGCCGCGGTGGTGGTCCGCATCCGCCAGTCGGACGGCACGATCTACCCGCTGCCCGGCCAGATCGACTTCATCGACACGCAGGTCAGCCGCGACACGGATTCGATCCTGGTGCGCGCCAGCATCGCCAACCCGATCCGTGCCGGCATGCAGCAGAACGACATCGGCGCGCGGCAGCTGGTGGACGGGCAGTTCGTGACCGTGCTGCTGGAGAGCGCCCAGCCGGTGATGGCCGTGACCATCCCGCGCTCGGCCATCGCGCAGGACCAGGCGGGCTTCTTCGTCTTCATCGTGGATGGCGAGGGCCGCGCCCAGCGCCGCAACGTGACGCTCGGCCGCAGCACCGCCGAGACCGCCGTGATCGAGAGCGGCCTGGAAGCCGGCCAGCGCGTGATCACCGAGGGCATCCAGCGCGTCCGCCCCGGCCAGCCGGTGAACGCCGCCCCCGCCGGGGTCAGGCCCGCAGCCACCGGCCGGCCGGGCTGACGCCGCATGTTCTCCGCCATCTTCGTCCGCCGCCCGCGCTTCGCCATCGTCATCTCGATCGTGATGACGCTGGCCGGCGCGCTCTCCATGTTCAACATCCCGGTGGCGCAGTTCCCGGACATCGTGCCCCCCGTGGTGCAGGTGACCGCGCGCTATCCCGGCGCCTCGGCCGCCGTGGTGGAAGCCACCGTCGCCCAGCCCATCGAAAGTGCCGTGAACGGCGCGGACCGCATGCTCTACATGCGCTCCAACTCGGGCAGCGATGGCAGCTACTCGCTGGCCGTCACCTTCGCGCTCGGCACCAATCCCGACATCAACACGGTGAACGTGAACAACCGCGTGCAGGGCATCCTGGCGCGGTTGCCGCAGGAGGTGCAGCGCGCCGGCGTCACGGTCCGCAAGCAGTCCTCGGCGGTGCTGCAGTTCATCGGCGTCTCCTCCACCAATCCGGAGCACCCGCCGCTCTTCCTCTCAAACTACGTCACCATCAACATGCTGGACACGCTGCGCCGCCTGCCCGGCGTGGGCGACGTGCAGATGTTCGGCGCGCAGGACTACTCCATGCGCGTCTGGTTCGAGGTGGACCGGCTGAACAACCTCAACGTCTCCCCCTCCGAGATCATCGCGGCCATCCAGGCGCAGAACATCCAGGCGGCGGCGGGCCGCATCGGCGCGCGGCCGATCGGCGAGGACCAGCAGTTCCAGTTCAACATCCAGACCCAGGGCCGCCTGATCACGCCCGATGAGTTCGGCGCCATCGTCATCCGCGCCAATGCCGACGGCTCGGTGCTGCGCGTGCGCGACGTGGCGCGGGTGGAGCTGGGTGCGGCCAACATGGATGTGGAGGCGCGGCTGAACGGCCAGGCCACCGTCACCATGGGCGTCTATCTCTCGCCGGGCGCCAATGCCGTGCAGGTCGCGCAGCTCGTCAGCCGCACCCTCGCCACGATGGGCCAGCGCTTCCCGGAAGGGATGACCAGCACGGTGATCTACGACACCTCCACCTTCGTGACCGACACGATGCATGAGGTGATCAAGACCCTGATCGAGGCCTTCATCCTCGTCGTCATCGTGGTCTATCTCTTCCTGGGCTCGCTGCGCGCCACCATCATCCCGACCATCGCGGTGCCGGTCAGCCTGATCGGCACCTTCGCGGTGCTGTTCGCGCTAGGTTATTCGGCCAACACCATCTCGCTGCTCGCGATGGTGCTCGCCATCGGCATCGTCGTGGATGACGCGATCGTGGTGGTCGAGAATGTCGAGCGCGTGATGGAGGAGGAGCCCGACCTCACGCCGGCCGAGGCCACCAACAAGGCGATGGGCGAGATCACGGCGCCGATCATCGCCATCACCCTCGTCCTGCTCTCGGTCTTCGTGCCGATCGGCCTGATCTCTGGCGTCTCGGGCGTGCTGTTCAAGCAGTTCGCGGTGACCATCAGCGTCGCCATGATCATCTCGGCGATCAACGCGCTGACGCTCTCCCCCGCGCTCTGCGCCATCGTGCTCCGGCATGAGGGGCAGAAGCGCGGGCCCATCAAGTATGTGCTGCGCGCCATCGACAAGGTGCGCGACGGCTATGCCTGGATCGTGGGCCGGCTGGTGCGCGTGGCCTTCCTCTCGATCATCCTGACCGGCGTCTTCGCCTGGGGCATCTTCTCGCTCGGCAGCCGCACGCCGCAGGGCTTCCTGCCGCAGGAGGACCAGGGCGCCTTCTTCGTCCAGCTCCAGCTGCCGCAGGGCTCCTCGGTCGCGCGCACGCGCGAGGCGACGATCCAGGTGGAGAATTTCCTCCGCCAGAACCCGGCGATCGAGAACATCCTCTCCATCATCGGCTTCTCCTTCATTGACGGCGGGGCACAGCCCAACTCGGCCTTCCTCGTCGCGCGGATGAAGCCCTTCGAGGACCGCACGACGGTGGAGGCCAGCGTCTTCACCGGCATCCGCTCGGTCTTCGGCTTCGCCGCCGGCTTCCGCGTCGCCAATGTCTTCGCCTTCAACGTGCCGCCCATCCTCGGCCTCGGCACGGGCGGCGGCTTCGAATACCAGCTCCAGGACTTCGAGGGGCGCGACCCGGTGGAGCTGGGCGGCGCGATGATGGGCATGATGATCGCGGCCAACCAGGATGCACGGCTGGCCGGCGTCTTCTCCACCTTCTCGCCCACCACGCCCTCGCTCTACCTCGACGTGGACCGTGACAAGGCGCAGGCGCTGGGCGTTCGCATCAGCGACATCTTCACCACGTTGCAGGCCTCGCTCGGCGGCTTCTACGTGAACGACTTCAACCTCTTCGGCCGCACCTGGCAGGTGAACATCCAGGCCGAGGCGGTGGACCGCGACGACATCCCCGACATCTGGCGCCTGCAGGTCCGCAATGCGCGCGGGCAGATGGTGCCGCTGCGCGCCTTCGCCGATGTGCGGGTCGTGCTCGGCCCGCAGACCATCCAGCGCTACAATAACGTCCGCTCGGTGACGCTGAACGGCCAGGGCAGGCCCGGCATCTCCTCGGGCGATGCGATGGCGGCGATGGAGGAGCTTTCCACCCGCGTGCTGCCCTCGGGCTACAGCTTCGACTGGACCGGCACCGCCTATCAGGAGAAGCAGGCCTCGGGCCAGACCACGGCGCTGATCGCGCTCGCGCTGCTCTTTGCCTATCTCTTCCTGGTGGCGCTGTATGAGAGCTGGACCATCCCGGTGCCCGTGCTGCTCTCGGTCGCGGTGGGCGGTCTTGGCTCCTTCGCGGCGCTGGTCATCGCGGGGCTGCCGCTCAACGTCTATGCGCAGATCGGCCTTGTCGTGCTCATCGCGCTGGCGGCGAAGAACGGCATCCTGATCATCGAATTCGCGAAGGAGCAGCGCGAGAAGGGCCTGCCCATCCAGGAGGCCGCGGTGCTCGGCTCCAAGATGAGGTTCCGCGCGGTGATGATGACGAGCTTCGCCTTCATCCTGGGCCTGGTGCCGCTGATCACGGCGACGGGTGCCGCCGCGCTGTCACGCCAGGCGGTGGGCCTGCCGGTCTTCGGCGGCATGCTCGCGGCGTCGGTCATCGGCATCTTCATGATCCCGATGCTCTACGTGGTGTTCCAGTCCCTGCGCGAGCGGGTGAAGGGGCTGTTCGGCAAGCGCGAAGGTGAGCCCGCGAAGGCGCATTGAGGCGGGCGGGCGCCCAACGCCCGCCCCGACCCACCCGGCCGCACGGCGCTTGAGGGCGCCAAACAAGCCCATCCGGCCGCACGGCGGCCGGCGCAGCCCGAAAAGGCCAGTGGCCCGGCGCGCCAGCCGCGCGGCGAAGCCCAAGCCGCCGGAGGCGGCGCCCGGCGTCTGAGGGCGCTCAACAAAACCATCCGGCCGCAACCGCGGCCGGCGCCGCCCAACCGGGCTCATGGTCCAGCGCGGCCGTGGTGCGGCGAAGCCAAGCCGCCGGAGGCGGCGCCCGGCGTCTGCGGGCGCTCTACAAAACCATCCGGCCGCAACCGCGGCCGGCGCCGCCCAACCGGGCTCATGGTCCAGCGCGGCCGTGGTGCGGCGAAGCCAAGCCGCCGGAGGCGGCGCCCGGCGTCTGAGGGCGCTCTACAAAACCATCCGGCCGCAACCGCGGCCGGCGCCGCCCAACCGGGCTCATGGTCCAGCGCGGCCGTGGTGCGGCGAAGCCAAGCCGCCGGAGGCGGCGCCCGGCGTCTGAGGGCGCTAAATCGGCGTCTCTTCCCGCTTCTCGGCGAGGTCGCTCCATTCGGGCCACTTCTTCCGCACCACCGGGCTGTCCGGCGCATAGGCGTGGCAGGTGCCGAGCAGGGCGGGGCGCTTGCGCGGCGCGCCGGCCGCCTCGGCCTTGCGCTGCGCCGCCTGGCGGCGGTTGCGCAGCGGCCACATGGTCTGGAAGGCGACGGTGCCCATCTGCGCCAGCACCTCGCGCAGATGAGTGCAGCCCAGCACGCCGCCGACCCGCTCATTCACCGCGCGGTTGAAGCCGGGGCCGATGGTCAGCCCCGCGAGCTTGGCGAAGGCCGGCGTGGCGCCGGTGCAGACGGCGAAGGGCGTGTGGTCGGAGGCCGCTTCGCAGGCGATGATCAGCATGTCCTCGTTGATCGTCATCCGCACCCACATGCCATGGATCGGGTCGCCCGGGCCGACCTGGCCGCGATGTTCCGAGGGGAAGCCGTAGGTCTTGGTGTCGGTGAGATGCGCCTCGATGTCCACCAGCCCGTCCTCGCGCACATAGCCGCGCAGCTGGATGTCGCGCAGGTGTTCGAGCTTGCGGGGGGCGGGGGCTGAGAGCGGCATCCGCCAGAGATAGGCGTTTGATGCGCCGCCGCAAAGGGCGCGACACGTCTGGCGGCACCGCCCGCCCCGTGGTAGCGCCCCCCCATCCGCATTGATCGAAGGCGATCCCATGTCCGACCAGCCCCAGAACCCCGCCAATGGCAGCTCCGGCCAGGAGCCCATGCCGATCGTCCTGAACATCCAGTTCACCAAGGACCTCTCCTTCGAGGTGCCCGGCGCGCCGGGCATCTACGCCACGCTGCGCGAGCAGCCGCGCGTGGACCTGGCGCTCGACGTGCAGGCCCGCCCGATCCAGGAGGGCGAGAACGTCTTCGAGGTGTCGCTGATGATCCGCGCCGACGCCAAGTCGGGCGAGACGCCCTGCTTCATCGCGGAGCTGACCTATTGCGGCATCTTCACCCTGAACGTCCCGCAGGAGCATCTGGAGCCGGTGCTGCTGGTGGAATGCCCGCGCCTGCTCTTCCCCTTCGCCCGCAACATCCTGGCCGATGTGACGCGCGAGGGCGGCTTCCCGCCGGTGATGCTGAACCCGATCGACTTCGTGCAGCTCTGGCAGAACCGCCGCGCCCAGCCGGTCGGCACGGCCTGAGGCGCCCCCGGGGAGGGGCCACCCTCCCCGGATTTTGAATATCCGGGCGATCAGTCTGCGCACGAAATTATAAATATCTGCAAAAAATACACGCAGAGCTTGCATTTCCTGCAAACAGCTCGCTCTATTTGAGCCAACGGTAACCAAAGGTTAGCCGCATGGCTCCTGTTCGCCTTGCCTTGCCCGCCGACTCCCCGCGGCCCCTGCACGAGAGCCTCCCGGCGCCCCTTCCGCTCTCCCCGCCCCATCTCGCCGGCGGCGAACTGGACAGTTTGCGGCGCTCCCTCGAATCCGGCTGGCTGGCCCCCGCCGGGCCCGAGCTCCAGGCCTTCGAGGCCGAAATCGCCCAGGTGGCGCGCCAGCCGCATGCGCTTGCCACCAGCTCCGGCACGGCCGCGCTCCATCTCGGCTTCCGGGTGCTCGGCGTGCAACCGGGCGACGAGGTCTGGGCGCCGAGCCTGACCTTCGTGGCGACCGTGGCCCCCGCCGTGCAGATGGGCGCCACCCCCCGCTTCCTCGACGTGGACCCCGCCTCCTGGACGCTCGATCCGCACCTGCTGCGCGAGGAGCTGGCCGCCGCCGCCCGGCGCGGCCGCCTGCCGCGCTGCGTGGTCCCGGCCGACCTCTACGGCCAGCCGGCCGACATGACGGCGATCCGCGAGGCCTGCGACGCCTGGGGCGTTCCCATCCTGTCGGACAGCGCCTGCTCGCTCGGCGCCATGCAGCATGGCCGCCCGGCCGGGCATGGCGCGCGGCTGGTGGCGCTGAGCTTCAACGGCAACAAGATCGTTACCGCGGGCGGCGGCGGGGCGCTGCTCTCGGGCGATGCGGCGCTGATCGCCCAGGCCCGGGCCCTGGCGACGCAGGCGAAGGAACCCGCCGTGCACTACCAGCACGAGACGACGGGCTTCAACTACGCCATGAGTTCCCTGCTCGCCGCCGTCGGCCGCGCCCAATTGCCGAGCCTGGCCGAGCGGGTGACGACGCGGCGCGCCATCTTCGCCCGCTACGCCAAGGCGCTGGCCGGCCTGGCCGGCCTGACCTTCATGCCCGAGCCCGCCTGGGCCCATTCCTCGCGCTGGCTCACCGCCATGCTGGTGGACCCGCGCGCCTTCGGCACGGACCGCGAGACGCTGCGCCGCGCCCTGGCCGAGGAAGGGATCGAGAGCCGACCGGTCTGGAAGCCGCTGCATCTCCAGCCCGCCTTCCGCGATGCGCCGGTGGTGGGCGGGCGGGTGGCGGCCGCGCTGTTCGAGGAGGGCCTCTGCCTGCCCTCGGGCAGCGGGATGAGCCCGGCCGACCAGGCGCGTGTCATCGGCGTGATCCGCGCCCTGCACCGGGGGTAACGCCACGGCTTGGCGCGCATCCTCTACCTCCACCAGCATTTCTCAACCCCGGCCGGCGCCACCGCCACGCGCAGCCACGCCCAGGCCCGCGCGCTGGCCCAGGCCGGCCATGCGGTGACCATCGCCTGCGGCCAGTGGCAGGGCGCCGTGACCGGCCTCGAGGGCCCGTTCCGGCGCGGGGCGCGCCATGGCCGCATTGCGGGGTTCGAGGTGGTGGAATGGGCCATCCCCTGCGGCAGCGCACTCGGCGAGGCGGCGCGGATCAGCGCCTTCCTGCGCTATGCGGCGCGCGCCACGCGGCTCGCGCTGCGGCCGGGCTGGGATCTGGTGATCGCCAGCTCCACGCCGCTCACCGTGGCGCTGCCCGCGCTGCTGGCGCGCCGGGCGCGCGGCACGCCCTTCCTCTTCGAGATCCGCGACCCATGGCCCGAATTGCCCGTCGCCATGGGGCTGCGCCGCCCGCTGCTGCTGCGCGGGATGGAGCGCCTGGCCCGCGCCGCCTGCCGTGACGCCGCGGCGGTCGTCGCCCTCACCGAGGGCATGGCCGGGACCGCGCGCGGCCGCGGCACCCCGCCCGGGCGCCTGCATGTCATCGGCCAGGGCTGCGACCTCGACCTCTTCGGCCCGCATGCCACCCCCTGGCGCCCGGAGGCGGCGGGTGGCGGCGAGATGCTGGCGGTCTATGCCGGGGCGCATGGCCGCGCCAACGGGCTGCACCAGCTGCTGGAGGTGGCGGCGCTGCTGCAGGCGGCGGGCGAGCGCCGCATCCGCCTGCTGCTGGTGGGCGAGGGCGGCGAGAAGCCGGCGCTGATGGCCGCGGCGGCGGCGCGCGGCCTCGGCAATGTCACCTTCCTCGATGCCATGCCCAAGCCGGAACTTGCGCGCCTGATGGCCGGCAGCCAGGTCGGGCTGCTCTGCCTCGCGCCCATCCCCGCCTTCGCCGAATGGACCGCGCCCAACAAGCTGATGGACTACCTCGCCGCCGGGCGCCCCGTGCTCTCCAACGTGCCTGGCGAGGCGGCTCGGCTGCTGGAGGCCGGCGGCTGCGGCGAGACCCATGCGGGGCCCGCCGCGCTCGCCACGGCCCTGCGCCGCCTGGCCGACCAGCCCGTGCAGCGCGAGGCGATGGGCCTGGCGGCGCGGCGCCTCGCGGAGCGGCGGCATGACCGGCGGCTGCTCGCCGCCCGCTTCGTCACCGCCGTGGAAGGTGCGCTCGGCGCATGATCCTGCTGCTCTCCGCCGCGCATCCGAGCGACGACATGCGCGTGGTCCGCAAGGAGGGCGAGAGCCTGGCCGCGGCGGGCTGGGCGGTCACGCATCTCTCGCCCGCGCCGGCGCGGCCCATCGGTCCCGTGGCGGTGGAGACGGTGCCCCGCACGGCCCGCCGGCACCGCTGGCGGGCGCTCTACGCCCGCGCCATGGCCCTGCGGCCGCGCGTGATCCATGCCTCCGAGCCGGATGCCTGGATCATCGCCTGGCTCGCCGCCCGCCGGACGGGCGCACGCCTCGTGCTTGATGTGCATGAGCACTATCCCTCGCGCCTCGATGCGAGGCTGCCGGCCTGGCTGCGGCCAGTGGCGCAGGGCGCGATCCGCCGCGTGATGCGGGCGCTGGGTCGCCGCGCCGATGCGGTGGTACTGGCGAAGGACGGCCTGGCCCAGGACTTCCCGGGCGCGCGCTGCATCGCCGTGCGCAACCACGCGCTGGTGCCGGAGGGGCTGCCACGGCGGCGGCACGGGTCGGGCCCGGTGACGCTGCTGCATCTGGGCGCCATCGGCGTCGCGCGCGGCTGGCCCGTGCTGCTGGAGGCGCTGGCGCTCTGCCCGGCGGAGACGCGGCTGCTCGTCATCGGCCGATTCACCGATGGCAGCGAGGCGGCGTTCCATGCGGCGGCGGCCGGGCGCGGCCTCGCCGGGCGCATCACCTGCACCGGCTGGCTGCCGGCCGAGGCGGCGATGGCGCGCGCGGCGATGGCCGACATCAACCTGATCCTCTTCCAGCCGGGCGAGGAAAATCATCGCCTCGCCCTGCCGCACAAGCTGTTCGACGGGATGGCGCTTGGCCTGCCCGTCATCGCGCCGCGCTTCGCCACCGGTGTCGCGGAGATCGTGGAGGGCAGTGGCTGCGGGCTGCTGGTGGATGTGACCGCCCCCGCCGCCATCGCCGCCGCCGTGGCGGAACTGGGCGATGCGGACCGGCGCGCCGCGCTGGGCGAGGCCGGCTGGCAGGCGGCGCGCGGCGCCTGGGGCTGGCCGGCCGAGGCGGAGAAGCTGGTCGCGCTCTATCGCGAGCTGCTGGCCTAGGCGCCCCGCCGCCGCAGCGCGAGGCGCTTGGCCGGTTCGCCCGTCGCGCGGCCGGCCAGGATCTCGCGCACCTCGGCAGGCCAGGGGGTGACGCGGCGGATGTTCAGGTCCACGCAGAGGTAGAGAACCTCATGCTCGGAGGCGGTCCAGCCCTCGGTGAAGTGGAACATGCGGTGCCTGAGCAGCAGGCGCTTGTCATCGGCGGCCAGCACCGTGCTCTCGGCGCCGATCAGCATGGCCTCGGTCATCTCACGCTGGTAGTCGAGCCAGGCCTCGGCCGCGAAGGTGCCGAGGCCGCCCTTCTTGAGCGCGGTACCGAGCCCCAGATGCGGCCAGAGCCGGTCGGTCTGCAGGTCATAGGCGACGAGGTAGTAGCCCATGTTCAGGTGGCGATAGCCATCCACCCATTCCCGCTTCACCGCGACCAGGGGTTCGTCCCAACGGAACCATCCCCCCTCAAGACGCGGCGCGGGACCATCCTCGACGAAGGGCATGCAGCCTCCAACCAGACCAGTTCAACAAGACGAAAGCCGCACCCCCGGCATCCGGCCGCAGCTGCGGCCGGCGGAGCGCTTCAGTGTTCCGAAGCCAAGCACGCGGATGCGCAAGCCCGGCGCCTGAGGGCACGACAATGAAGTATCCGCCCCGGCCAGGCACGGCCGAGAGCGTCGGCACGCCGAAGCCAAGCGCGCAGATGCGCGCGCCCGGCGTCTGAGGGCACAACGCCGCCGTATCCGAGCCGAATGGGCGAGGCGGAGAGCTTCAGCTCTCCGAAGCCAAGCGCGCGGATGCGCGCGCCCGGCGTCTGAGGGCATAAACTCAGTGAATATCATCCGACTTGGCCAGCGCCTCGCGCAACTTGCCGATGTCGAAATCCGGGCGCTTGGCCATCTCCAGGATGACAGCTTCCTTGCGGCTCAGCAGGTCGATCGCGGCCGGCAGGGCCTTCACCGCATCGGCCGGGATGGTGACCGCGCCGTGGCGGTCGGCATGGACCACCTCGTCATGCACCACCTGCATGCCGTGCACGGTCACCGGGCGGCCCCAATCCACCACATGCACATAGGCGTGGCTCGGGTTGATGATGCCGAGCAGCTGGAAGCCCGGCGCCACCATGTCGAGGTCGCGGATCGAGCCGTTGGTGACGCAGCCGAGTGCCTTCAGGCCCTTGTGGACGTTGGTGTTCACCTCGCCCCAGAAGGCGCCGGTGCCGGGCACGTCATCGAGATCCTGCAGGACCACCACGGTCGGCATGTCGGTGTTGGCGACATACTCGTACCAGCCGATGCGCGAGGCGCGGTCGGCTTCCTTCGTGCGGCCCGAGGGGAATTGCGCGCGGATGGTGCCGACGCGCGCCGGCCCGCAGATCGGCGGCATGGACGGGTGGGCGCAATCGAAGGTGCGGACCGTGAAGCCATGGCCGCGCCGCGCGGGCACGACGAGCTCGAGCGCATTGCAGATGGTGGGCGTATCCCAGGCGCAGAGCGCGTCGAGATCGGCTTGGGTATAGGGGCGTGCGACCATGTGTTCCTCCTGGCGTTGGGGCAGTGTCGGGCGAGGCGGCGCGCGCGTCAAACCACGGGAGTGACAGATTCGTGATGCGATGGACACGGCGCGCGGCGGCGCTACAGCATCCGCCCATGCGCCTCGCCGCCCTCCTCCTGCTGCTGATGCTGCCTGGCCTCGCCGCCGCGCAGACCGGCCGCTTCAATTCCGCCGGCACGCCCAACCTCGGCCCGCCGGAGGATGCGATGATCCCCAGCCTCGCCGCGAAGCAGGACCGGCTGGAGGAGGAGGGCTGGCTGATCCGCGGCCAGGCGACCTTCATCCTGCAGGGCAATGCCGGCTTCCGCTCGCCCTACCAGGGGGCGGGCAGCCTCCTGCCCGCCCCCCAGGCGCGCAACACGCTCTCGACCGACCTGATCCTCGGCCGGCGGCTCTGGCATGGCGCGGAGGTGATCGTAAATCCCTCCGTCACGCGCGGCTTCGGCCTCTCCAACTCCACGGGTGTCGCGAGCTTCCCCAATGGCGAGGCGTTCCGCCTGGGCAGCAGCGATCCGGTGCTGTTCGTCCCGCGCCTCTTCCTGCGGCAGACCATCGCCCTCTCCGAGGACACGGTCCCGCCCGACAATGATCCACTGCGCTTCACCGAGCGCCTGCCGCGCGAGCGCATCACGATCACGGCGGGCAAGTTCGCCGTCTGGGACATCTTCGACGACAACCGCTACGCGCATGACGCGCGCACGCAGTTCATGAGCTGGGCGCTGGTGGGCGGCGGCGCCTTCGACTACGCGGCCGATGCGCGCGGCTACACCGAGGGCCTGGCCATCGAATGGGAGAACGGCATCTGGGCCGTGCGCGGCGGCGCCTTCCGCGTGGCGCGCCAGGTGAACGGGCTGTTCCTCGACCCCGCCATCACGCGCGGCTTCCAGCTCCTCGCCTCGGTGGAGCGCTTCTGGCGCTTCGGCGAGCGGGAGGGCGCGCTGCGGCTGATCTACGGCTATTCGCGAGCGCGGCAATCGCGCTGGAACGAGCTGTTCAGCAACGGCTTCCAGACCTTCGACATCAACCCCTATGGCTACCGCGCGAAGAACAACGCGACGCTCTCCTCCGACCAGGAGATCACCGGGGATTTCGGCATCTTCGCCCGCGCCTCCTGGAATGACGGGCAGACGCAGAACTGGATGTTCACCGAGATGGACCGCGCGCTCAGCTTCGGCGGCACGCTCACCGGCCAGCGTTGGGGCCGGCCGGCGGATACGCTCGGGCTCGGCACCAATATCGGCTTCATCAGCGGCGGGCGGCGGCGCTACCTGGAGGATGGCGGCATCGGCTTCATCACCGGCGACGGGCGGCTGAACTACAGCCCCGAATGGGTGACCGAGACCTATTACGATGCGCGCCTCGCCCCCGGCCTGCACGGGGCGCTCGGCTATGCCCTGGTGGTGAACCCGGCCTACAATGCGGATCGTGGTCCCGTCTCCATCTTCACCGCCCGGATGCGCGTCGCCTTCTGACCGCACGGCGCTCTTCGCCGCCGAGCCGCGCTTCGCGCAGATCGAGGAGCGCGCGGGCCCGCTGCCCTGGCGCAGCCGCCCGCGCGGCTTCGCGGGATTGCTCCGCACCATCTGCGGCCAGCAGATCAGCAACCAGGCGGCGGGCGCGATCTGGCGGCGGCTCTCCGCGCTGCCGGGCGCGCTGACGCCCGAGGGGCTGCTCGCGATGGATGACGCGACGCTGTGTGGCACGGCCGGCCTCTCCCGCCCCAAGGCCGCGCATGCGCGCAGCCTGGCCACCGCCTGCCTCGACGGCACGCTCGATTTCGACCGCATGGCGAGCCTTCCCGATGCCGAGGCGGTGGCGATGCTCAGCGCCGTGCGCGGCCTCGGCCCCTGGACGGCCGAGGTGCATCTGATCTTCGCCGAAGGGCGCGCGGACATCTTCCCCTCCGGCGATATCGCGCTGGCCAATTCCGCGCGTCATCTCTTCGCGCTTGAGGCGCGGCCCGCGCCGAAACCCCTGGCCCGCATGGCAGAGGCGTGGTCGCCCGCGCGCTCACTCGCCGCGCGATTGCTCTGGCATCATTGGCGGCACGAGACCGGCCGCCCGCTGATCGAGGATCCCTGATGCGCTTCTCCCCCACCATCATGGCGACGGCCGACCCCGCCATCCCCGCCGCCCGCGCCTGGGCGGCGCGCTACCAGGGCCAGCGCGGCCCGGCGCTGGACCTGACGCAGGCCGTGCCAGGCTATCCGCCGCATCCGGAACTGCTGGCACGCCTTGGCGAGGCGGCTGGGCAACGCGCAGCCGCGGGCTATGGCGCCATCGCGGGCGACGAGGCGCTGCGCGCGGCCCTGGCCGAGGATGCGAGCGGCTTCTACGGCGCGGCCATCGGGCCCGGGCAGGTGGCGATCACCGCCGGCTGCAACCTCGCCTTCGCCATGGCGATGAAGGTGCTGGCCGCCCCTGGCGACAATGTGCTGGTCCCCACACCCTGGTACTTCAACCATGAGATGGCGCTGACCATGGCCGGCGTGGAGGCACGGCCCCTGCCCTGCTCCGCCGCGCAGGGCTTCGTGCCCGATGTGGCGCTGGCCGCGACGCTGCTGGATCAGCGCACGCGCGCCATCCTTCTCGTCACGCCCAACAACCCGACCGGCGCCGTCTATCCGCCCGAGGTCATCGCGGGCTTCGCCGAGCTCGCGCGCCGGCGCGGCATCGCGCTGGTGCTGGACGAGACCTATCGCGACTTCCTGCCCAACACCGTGCCGCACCGCCTCTTCAGCGATCCCGACTGGGGCGAGGTGCTGGTGCATCTCTACAGCTTCTCCAAGGCCTATTGCATTCCGGGCCACAGGCTCGGCGCCGTCATCGCCGGCGAGGGTTTCCAGCACCAATTGGCCAAGGCGCTCGACACCCTCCAGATCTGCCCCGCCCGTCCGGCGCAGCAGGTGCTGGCCTGGGCGATCCCGGCGCTGCGCGACTGGCGCTCGGACAACCGCAAAATCATGCTGGCGCGCGCGGCCGCCTGCCGCGCCGCGCTGAACAGCGACTGGATCGACGCGATGGGCAGCTACTTCGCCTATCTGCGCCTGCCCGAGGGGGCGCCCGATGCGATGGCGGCGGCCGAACACCTCGCCGCCGAACAGGGGCTGATGACGCTGCCCGGCCCCTTCTTCGGCCCGGGGCAGGAGCGGCACCTGCGCCTCGCCTTCGCCAATGCGGAGGCCGAACGGCTGGCGGAACTGCCGGCACGGCTGGCGGGACTGGGGGCTGGCCACGCCACGGGTTGATTTTCGAAAATCTTGACGGTTTCGACAATCCGCGCGAGGCTCCCCGGCCAGATCCGCTCGAGGGGGGGAAAGATGACACGCCAGCAGCACCAGGCCGCGCCCGCATGATCCAGGTCAAGCGCCTCCGGCACCTCGCCCTCACCGTGACCGACATGGAGCGGCAGCTCGCCTATTACCGCGACATCATCGGCCTGGCCGAGATCGGCCGCGAGGCGGGGCGCGCCTTCCTGGCGAGCGAGGCGGGCCAGCTTTCCATCGTGCTGGAGCAGGGCGGCGTGGCCGGCCTCGCGCGGCTCGGCTTCGACCTGCCGGCCGATGGGGATATCGCCGCCGCCGAGCGCGCGCTGGTCGCCGCCGGAATGCCGGCCGAGCGCTGCACCGATGTGGCGCCGGGCTGCCCCGTGGCGCTGCGCTCGCGCGATGCGGATGGCCGCGCGATCGAGCTGCATGTCGCCTTCCACGGCTATGAGAACCGCCTGCCCCTGCCCGGCATCGCGCCCCTGAAGCTCGGCCATGTCGCCTGCTTCTCGCCCGATCCGGCGGCGACGGCGGATTTCTTCACCGGGCAGCTGGGCTTCCGCGTCTCCGACTGGATCGAGGACCGCTTCGTCTTCCTGCGCTGCAACCACGAGCACCACACGGTGAACTTCACCCGCGGCCCCGATGCGCGCATGCACCACATGGCCTTCGAACTGCGCGACGCCGGCCACATGCACCGCGCGGCCGATATCCTGGGCGGGCAGAAGGTGCCCATCCTCTGGGGCCCGGTGCGTCATGGCCCCGGCCACAATGTCGCGATGTATCACCGCGACCCCGAGGGCAATGCGATCGAGCTGTTCCACGGCCTCGACTGCATGACGGACGAGGCGCTGGGCTTCTGGGACCCCCGCCCCTGGCACCGCGACCGGCCGCAGCGCCCCAAGACCTGGGTCGGCCTGCCGCGCGATGTCTGGGGCCTGCCACCCTCCCAGGCCTTCCTCGAGATGCACCGGCTGCAACTGCCCGAGGAAAAGGGCTGAGATGGCGCCCGACGCCGCCGCCATCCTGGCGCTGGAGGACCGGCGCTTCCAGGCGATGGTCGCGCAGGATTTCGCGGCACTCGATGCCCTGATCGCCGAGGATCTTCGCTTCGTCCATTCGAACGGCGCGGTGGAGGACAAGGCGGAATTCCTCCGCAAGCTGCGCGATGGCGAGCGGCGCTACCTGCGCTACGCGGCGCTCACGCGCGAGGTGCGGCAGGAGGGCGGCTTCAGCTTCGTCTTTGGCGAAGCGGATGCCGAGATCGCGCGCGCGGGTGGTGGAATCCGCACGCGGATGACCTATACCGCCATCTACCGCGACGCGCCCGCGCCGCGCCTCTTCGCCTGGCATTCGGTGAAGTCCCCCGCCGCCCCTTGAAGCCCGGGTGGGGACGGCCTCACTCTCACGGTCTCCAAGGAGTGCCCCACGATGTCCGCCACGGCCGCCACGAAGCGCGCCGCCCCCGCGGCGGTGCTGATCAGCCAGACGGTGCTGAACCGCCTGCTGGCCGACATCCTGGATGGGCGCTACGCGCCCGGCGCCCGGCTGCGCTTCGCCGAGTTGCAGGCGGCCTATGAGGTCGGCATCGGCACGCTGCGCGAGGCGCTGTCGCACCTCGCCTCGGTCGGCATGGTGGAGGTGGACGCCAATCGCGGCTACCGCGTGGCCCCGGTCTCCGAGGCGGATCTGCTGGATGTCTCCAGCCTGCTGATCGAGTTCGAGCAGCGCGCGATCCTCTCCTCCATCGAGAATGGCGACAAGGCGTGGGAGGAGGCGGTGGTGGTGACCTTCCACCGCCTCTCCGCCATCGAATCCCGCCCGCGCGCGGAACGCGCGGCGCGCTTCAAGGAATGGGTGGCGCTGCACCGGGATTTCCACCACGCGCTCGTCTCGGCCTGCGGCTCGCGCTGGCTGCTGCACATGCGCGGGCTGCTCTATGACCATATGGAGCGCTACCGCCTGCTCTCGCAGCGCCACCGCCCGCAGGGGCCGGGGCGCCTCGCCGAGCATGAGGCGATCAAGCAGGCGGCCCTCGAACGCCGCGGGCCGGAGGCGGCGGAGCTGCTGCGGAAGCAGCTGCAATGGACGGTGGACAACGTCAGGCTCTACGCGCCGCAATTCATCCAGCCACCCAGCGCCTGACCAGAAAATCGAACATCTTGAAAGTTTCGAAAATCGGGGCATGATGCCGCACGAGCCCGGTTCAACGGGCAAAGGAACGGCATCCCATGGACAGCGAGATCACCTTCACCTCGGACGGGCTCACCCTCGCCGGCAGCCTGCATGTGCCGGAAGGCCGCGCGCCGGAGCAGCGGCTGCCCGCCGTCATCGTCCTGCACGGCTTCATCGGCGCCAAGGACAATTCCTATTCCGAGGTGGTCAGTCGGCTGATGGAAAGCTGGGGCTATGTCGTGCTCCGCATCGACTTCCGCGGCTGCGGCAAGAGCGAGGGCAAGCGCGGCTACGTGCTCTGCCATGACCAGGTGGCCGATACGCGCAACGCCATGACCTGGCTCGCGCAGCGCCCCGAGGTGGACCCCACGCGCATCGCGGTCCTCGGCCACTCCTTCGGCGCCGCCATCGCCGCCTATACCGCCAGCACCGACACGCGCTTCGCGGCGGCCATCATCTCCTGCGGCTGGGGCCATGGCGAGCGCAAGTTCCGCGGCCAGCACGCGACACCCGAGGCCTGGGAGAAGTTCACCAACCTCCTCGCCGAGGGCCGTGCCCACAAGGCCCGCACGGGCGAGACGATGATGGTCAGCCGCTGGGATGTGGTGCCGATGGCCGAGCATCTGCGGAAGAACCTCTCCCACCTCGCGCAGACGGTGGTGGCCGCCGACACCGCGCAGAGCATGTTCGACTTCAAGGCCGAGGAGGTGATCCACCAGCTCGCCCCCCGCCCCGTGCTCTTCATGCATGGCGCGGACGACACGGTGACGCCGGTCGAGCAATCCATCCGCATGTGGGAGCTGGCGGGCCAGCCCAAGGACCTCGTGCTGATCACCGGCACCGACCATTTCCCGATCTTCGGCAAGGACAATCGCGGCCGCGACATCCTGAAGGGCTGGATGGAGCGCTACTTCCCCGCCACGCCGGCATGAGCGCCCGCATCGAGGCCGGCGCCCTGCGCGACTTCGCCGCCGCCATCCTGCAGGCGGCCGGCACCGGCGAGGCCGATGCGCGCGCCTGGGCCGAGACGCTGGTCTGGGCCAATCTGCGCGGCGTGGACAGCCACGGCGTGCTGCGCATCCCGCGCTATCTCGAACTCATCGGCACCGGCGCCATCAACCCCAAGCCCCGCATGGCGATGCGCATGCAGGCCGGCGCCATCGGCCTGCTCGACGCCGACCAGGCGCCCGGCCCCGTCGCCATGAACCGCGCGATGGATGAGGCCATCGCCATCGCGCGGCGGCTGCATCTGGGCTGGGTGGTGGCGCGGGACATCACCCATGCGGGCGCCGTCGGGCATTTCGCGCTGCGCGCAGCCGAGCAGGGGATGGCGGGGCTGGTGATGACCGCCTCCGGCCCGCTCATGGCCTGGCCGGGCAGCGCGGGGGCGGTGGTCTCCACCAACCCACTCGCCATCGCCATCCCGGCCGGCACGCGCCCGCCCTTGCTGCTGGACATGTCCACGGCGGCCGTCGCACTCGGCAAGATCATGGCGGCGAAGGATGCCGGCACGCCCATCCCCGAGGGCTGGGGCGTGGATGCGGCCGGCCAGCCGACGCAGGATCCCGCGAAGGTCGCGACGCTGCTGCCCATGGCCGGGCCGAAAGGGGCGGGCCTCTCGCTGATGATCGAGTGCCTGGCCAGCCTCGCCGCCGGCAATCCGCTGATCAGCCTGGCGCTGCGCGGCGCGGGGGCGAAGGAAGGGCCGCGCATGAACGGCCTCGCCATCGCGCTCGATATCGCGGCCTTTGGCGAGCCGGGCGCCTTCACCGCCGAGGTGGATGCGCTCGCCTCCGCCGTGGCCGCCGTGCCGGCGAGCGGCGCCACGCCCGTGCTGCTGCCGGGGGATCGCGGCGGCGCCGTGATGGCGCGCCGCCTGCGCGAGGGGATCACCCTGCCGGATGGCACCTGGAAGCGCCTCTCGGCCTCGGCCGCCGGGCTTGGCGTGGCCCTGCCCGGCCTGCTGAGCAGCTAACCTGCCTGCAGCTGCCGGCTGCCGATCAACTCGCGCCAGCGGGAGATCTCGGTGGCGACGAGGCTGCGCAGCTCCTCGGGCGTGCTGGTGCGCACGCGCCCATCCACCAGCGCGGCGAGGCGGCTGCGATGCTCCGGCTGCTCGGCCAGGGTCATCACCGCCTGATGGAGCCGCGCCTGCACGGGGCCGGGCAGGTTGGCTGGCCCCGCCAGCCCGGCCCAGGTGGTCACGACGTAGTTCGGCACCGTCTCCGCCGCGGGCGGCACGTTCGGGAAGGCCGCGACCGGCTCGGCCGCCGTCACCGCCAGCGCACGCAGCCGGCCGGATTGCAGCTGCGGCCCGGCCGTCACCGTCGTGATGATGGCGCAGGCGAGGTCGCCGCTCATCAGGCCGGTGATGGCATCGGATTCGCCGCGATAGGGCACATGCACCAGCTGCGCGCCGGACATGGCGCCCAGCAGCTCGCCCGCCAGGTGATGCGTGGACCCCACCCCGGCCGAGCCGAAGGTGATCCCGCCGGGCCGGTTGGCCATTTGCAGCAGCGAGCGGAGATCCCGCGCCGGATGATCCGCCCGCACCGCGATGACGAAGCCGAACTCCACGACGCGGGAGATCCAGGTGAAGCCGTCCACCGGATCGAAGGTGAGGTTGCGGCCGAAGGCGGCGGCCACCGCATGGCCCCCGGTGATGAGGCCGAGCGTATAGCCGTCGGGCGCCGCACGGCTCAGCGCGGCGGAGGCCACCATGCCGCCCGCGCCCGGGCGCGGCTCCACGATGACGGATTGCCCGAGCAGGCTGCCGAGCGAGACCGCCAGCACGCGCGCCAGCGCATCGGCCGAGCCTCCCGGCGCGAAGCCATGCAGCAGCGTGATGGGGCGCTCCGGCCAGGCGGCAAGGGCGGGCGCGGCGGCCAGCGCGCCCACGCCGCCCAGAAGGAGGCGACGCGCGATGCGCGGCGCAGGCGGGCCGGCCGTGAAGCGGCGTGTCATTCCTGTTCGTCCTCCCTGAGCCAAGGCCGGACCACGGGCCCGGCACGCCGCCGCCGCCCTGGCTGGGGGCGACGATCAACGCCAGGACACACTCTCACAGGATTTTCGAAACTTCAACTCTCTTCGAATATCAGACAAAGCTCCAGTCCGAGCTGTGCAGGCTGGCGGCATTGGCGAGGGTGATGAACTCCACCGTCAGGCCATCCGCCGAGCTGATCCGCCAGATCGTGGCGTCGGTCTGCGTGAAGCTCGCGCCCTGCGCCACCGTGCCGTAGCCGCTGAACTCCAGCCGATCCCCCGCCGCGGGCCCCTGGCCGGCGAAATCCAGCACCACATCCCCATCGGCCTGCCCACGGACGAAGCGGAACACGTCATGGCCCGCGCCACCGGTCAGGGTATCGCTGCCTTCGCCGCCATCCAGGATGTTCGCGCCGGCATTGCCGTCCAAGCGGTTGTCCAGCGCATTGCCCGTGCCGCTCAGCCCGGCCGAGCCCGAGAGGCTGAGGCGCTCCACCTCGGCACCCAGCGTCAGGCTGACCGAGGTGAGGACGCGGTCATAGCCGCCGCCCACCTGCTCCACCACCTGATCGAGCGCGTGGTTCACGACATAGGTGTCGTTGCCCGCACCACCCTCCATGCGGTCCGCGCCCCAGCCGCCATCCAGCCAGTCATTGCCCAGGCCGCCGACCAGGGTATCGGCGCCGCCATCGCCCCGCAGCGTATCGTCGCCCTCGCCGCCATCCAGGATGTTCGCGCCGGCATTGCCATCCAAGCGGTTGTCCAGCGCATTGCCCGTGCCGCTCAGCCCCGCCGGGCCCGAGAGGCTGAGATGCTCAAGCTCCGCCCCCAGCGTCAGGCTCACCCGGGAGACCACGCGATCATAGCCGCCGCCCGCCTGCTCCACGACCTGATCGAGCGCGTGGTCCACGACATAGGTGTCGCTGCCCGCGCCGCCTTCCATCCGGTCCGCGCCGGAGCCGCCATCCAGCCAATCAAGGCCCAGGCCGCCGATCAGCGTATCGGCGCCGGCCTCTCCCATCAGGGTGTCGTCGCCCTCGCCGCCATCCAGCAGGTTCGCCCCCGCATTGCCGTCCATGCGGTTGCCCAGCGCATTGCCCGTGCCGCTCAGCGCAGCCGTGCCCGAGAGGCTGAGGCGCTCCAGCTCCGCGCCCAGCGTCAGGCTGACCGAGCTGATCACGCGGTCATAGCCACCGCCCGCCTGCTCCATCACCTGGTCGCGCACATGGTCCACGACATAGGTGTCGCTGCCCGCGCCGCCCTCCATCCGGTCCGCGCCCGAGCCGCCATCCAGCCAGTCAACGCCCATGCCGCCAATCAGGGTATCGGCGCCGCCGCTCCCCCTCAGACTGTCATCCCCTTCGCCGCCCTCCAGGCGGTTCGCCCCGGCATTGCCGTCGATCCGGTTGTTCAGCGCATTGCCCGTGCCGGAGAGGCCGCGGGTGCCGAGCAGGGTGAGGTTCTCGACATGGGCGCCCAGCGTCCAGCTCACCGTGGCGAGCACGAGGTCCCGGCCCTCATCCGCTGCCTCGAAGACGCGGTCCGCGGCATGGTCGGCGCTGTAGGTGTCGGCACCGGCACCGCCGGCCATGCCATTGGCGCCCGCCCCGCCGAGGCTGTCATCGCCGCCCAGCCCGAACAGGATGAGTCCCGCGGCCGTGGCGTCCAGCACCTCGCCCGCTTCGGTGCCGACCTGCGCGGCGGCGGGCGACGCCACCTGCTCGGCCGTGCCGCCGGCATCGGTGTAGCTGGCAACGGCACGCAGCAACTGCCCGGCCTGCCCCGTGGCCGGTGCGAAGCTCGCGGCATCGGCGCCCGGAATCTCGGCCCAGATGTCGCCCGCCAGCGCCTGCCAGCGAAAGCCGATCGTCCCCATCCCGTCCGGGTCCGTGAGGGCGGGCGTCGCCGTCAGCAGCCCGTCCTCCAGGCTGAACCGGATCGTGCCCTGCGGCGCGTCATTCTGCGGCGAGATCCGCACCGTGATGGTGGTTGATTTCTCCAGCACGAAGCTGCCCAGCGTCGAGCCCGTCTGGCGGATGATGTCGACCGCGCCATCGCCGTCATAGTCGCCGATGGCGGGCGCCGCGCTGAGGAGATAGGGGTCAACCAGCCGCAGCGGATTGGCCGCGCCGGTCAGCTCGACGAAGGTGCCGCCGTCGTTGCGGAAGCTGCGGAGGGTGCCGGCCGCGCTCGCCAGCACGAGGTCCATGTCGCCATCGCCATCGAGGTCGCCGACGGCCGGCGCGGCGCGGTCCACGGTGATGCCGGCGAAGGGCGTGGCCGCGATGTCCACCGCGACGAAGCCGTCCTCCGTCTGGCGCCAGGCCTGCAGGCCACTGAAGGCCAGCGAACCCGCCAGCAGATCCAGATCGCCATCATCATCGAAGTCGATGAACACCGGGGTGGAGAGGCGCTGGGCGGCGAGTGTCGTGAAGCTGCCCCCGGACGGCCCGCCGGCCACGAAGCCATCGGTCGTGCCACGCCAGAAATCCAGCCCTTCCTGCGCGCTGCCAAGGACGAGATCGACGAAGCCATCGCCGTCAACATCGCCGAAGGCCGGCGCCGTATACGCGCCACCGACGACATCCCTGAACGGGTTCGAGCCGCCCGCCAGGAACTGGAAGCCGGCCTCCGTGTTCAGATACGTATCGAGCGTGCCGTAGGCGTTCCCCATGACGAGGTCGAGGTCGCCATCGCCGTCGAAATCCACCAGCACCGGCCGCGGATCCATTTCCGTGTAGAGGTGCCCGACGGGGTCCAGCAGCATGGGCAGCGGCACGAAGGCCCCTCCCTGATCCGCCATGTTGAGCCGGCCGCCCACCGCATCGACGAGGCCATAGGTCAGGTTGCGCGTCGCGGTCGGCGCGTCGCTCGTATTGGCGTAGGTCAGCGCGCCGATCATCGCCTGGACCGCCGCGCCATAGGCCGCCGCCGTGAAGGCGACGCTGAAGGTGCCGCCGACGCCACCCGAGGCGGTGCCGATCACCTCGCCCTCGTAGCGCACATTCGTGCCGTCGAAGCTGATCTGGCGGAAGCCGTTGCCCGTGCTGCGGAGCGAGACGACATCCTCGGCCAGCAGGCCCGAGACGGTGAAGACCCCGCCCGCGAACCGGTCGCCCTGGATCAGCGCCACCGAGGCATCGATCAGCAGCGGTCCGGCCTTCGCCGCGTCTTCCGTGAAGGTCACCTGCGGGGCGAGGCCGCCGAGCCAGGTGATCTCGCGCGTGTCGGTGACCGTGACGACCAGGGTCGTGGAGCTGAAGCTGCCGGTCGCATCGGTCGCCCGAACCTCCAGCTCGTAGACATTGTCGCGGTTCGCATCGCGCGGCGCCTCGAAGTCGAGACCGTAGGAGCCGAGCCTGCCGCGCTGCCCTGGCTCGTTGAACATGTAGAAGGCGCCGCTGTCCGGCCCCACCGGCCGGAAGGTCACCTGACCGCCCTCGGGATCGAAGGCGCTGAAGATGACATCCGTCCAGAGGGCGCCCTCGCGGACGGTCAGGTGGGTGACGGTCTGGCTGATGACCGGCGGGTCGTCCTGCGGCGTGACGTTGACCGTGATGCTGTTGCCCGGCGCGGTCTGCACGAGGGAGCGGAAGCTGCCGGTGCCATTGCCCGTCACCACATCCACGAGACCGTCGCGGTTGATGTCAGCGGCCGCGAGGGCCCAGGCGGCATTCCCGCTGAAGGCAGCCAGCGGATTGGCCGTGCCGGTCAGCTGCACATAGCCTTCGCCCGTGTTGCGCCACACCTGGGGCGGCCCGCTCACCATGCCGATCGCGAGGTCGAGGCGGCCATCCTGGTCGAAATCGACGAAGACCGGCGCCCCGATGCCGCCCACCTGGCCCGCGGCGAAAAGCGGGTTGAGCCCATCGGCCAGCCGGACGAGGCCCTCGGGCTTGTTGAGCCAGACCCTCAGATCCGGCGACAGGACCAGGTCCTTGCGCCCATCACCGTCGATATCCACGAAGGCAGGGGCACCCTGCGCGTTGCCCCCCACGGTGATGCCGGCCACCGGGCTCTCGGCAAAGGGGACGAAGCCGTCGGCGGTGTTGCGCCAGGCCAGCAGCGGCTGGTCCGACGAGCCATAGGCGAGGACCAGATCTTCCCGCCCATCGCCGTCGAGGTCGCCGAAAGCGGGCCGGGTGTAGATCCCGGGCGCCGAGATGTGGGCGAAGGGATTTTGCGCGGTGGTCGCGGGGGTGAAGCCGGTCTCGGTGGCGAGGAACACCCGGAGGCCGTTGTTGGAGCCGCCGCTGACCAGGTCGAGCCGGCCATCGCCGTTCACGTCGAAGAATGCCGGCGCGGAGAGGCCCGCGCCGACCGAGAGCCCCGCCACGGGATCGGCCGATGGCGTCGCGAAGACCCGCGCCTCACCCGGCTCGACCAGGTCGAGGCGAAGCTGGCGCGTGGCCGTCGGCGTATCATCCGTCGTCGCGTAGGTGAGCGAGCGCAGCACCGCCTGCGCGGCCGCCTCGGTGACGCCGGTGGTGAACAGCACGGTGAACCGGCCGCCGCCATTCTCGGTGACGATGCCGACCTGCGTGCCGCCGAAGCGGATCGTGGTGCCGTCGAAGCCCAGCTGCCCGGGGCCGTCGCCGGTGTGGAGGATGCCGATCCGGTCTTCCGCCAGCAGGCCCGAGAGCTCGAGCCGCGCGCCGCGCAGGTCGTCGCCCGCCGCCAGCGTCGCGCTGCCGAACAGCACGGCCGGCGCCGCATTCACGGCGTTCTCCGCGAGCGTCACCTGTGCCGGCAGGGCACCGAGCTGCGCCTGCTCGACCGCGTTCTGCACCGTGACGGCGATGCTGGTGCGCGAGCCGCCGGAGACGGCCGTCACCTCGTGGATGTTGTCGCCATCCGCGTCGCGCGGGCGCTCGAAATCGGGCGCGGCGCGGAACCGCAGCGCACCGGTCGCCGGGTTGATCTCGAACAGTGCGGCGTCGGCCCCCTCCAGGGACCAGCCGCCGGCGTTCGGCAGGCCGGGCTGCCAGAGGGTGGTGCCGGTGTTCTCGACCGTCGCGAGCGTCACATCGGCAAGGGGCGGTGCCGGCGGCAGGCTGGCCACCACCGCCACCTCGATGATCCGCGACGTGACACTGCCATCGCGGTCCAGCAGGCTGACCTGGAGATCGCGCGATCGGGGGGGCACTTGCGCCGTGCTGTCAAAGGCGAGGCTCTCGATGAGCGCCTCGATCGCCGCATCGGTGACGCTGGGCAGCAGCGTCACCGTCAGCCATGCGCCGGCACCGCCCGACCAGGTGCCGATCGCCGTCCCGGCGAAGCTGACCTGCGCGCCATCCAGCGTGATGCCGCCCGGCGTCGGCGCGATCATCACCCGGTCGCCCGCCAGCTGCCCGGTGACCACCAGCTGCCGCGGCGCATCGTCCCCCCGCTGAAAGCTGACATCGGCGTCCAGCCGCTGCGGCCCGCCCCGGACGGCGCTCTCGAGGAAGTTGACCCGGCTCTCCACGCCGTCCAGCCGCGCATAGTCCCGGTTGTCGGTGACGGTGATGGTGACGGCCTGGGTGGTGGTCACGCCATTGGCGGTGGCGAGGATCTGCAGGTCATGGACATTGTTGCCGCCGGCATCCCCCGGGACCTCGAAATCCGGCGGGGCGCGGAACCGCACCGCGCCCGTCGCGTCGATCGTGAACAGGTCGCGGTCGGCCCCGGCGAGCGAATAGGTCACGGCCTCGCCCTCCGGGTCCACCGCCTGCGCCTGCAGGACGATGCCGGTGGCGTTCTCCACGAAGCTGACCGCATTGGGGGAGAGGAAGCGCGGCGCGTCATCCTCGGCCGTCACCGTCAGCGTGACGCGCGCGGCACCCGGCGGCCCGTCATTCCGCAGCACGGTGAAGCCGCCGGCGGCGGAGCCCACCACCAGATCGGCATAGCCGTCGCGGTTCAGGTCGACCCCTGCCGGCGTGCTGGATGCGCCCACATCGACGCCGGCGAAGGGATTGGCCGCGCCGGCCCATTCGACGAAGCCGGTGGAGGTGTTGCGCCAGGCGCGCAGCGTGCCCTCCAGGTTGCCGACGACCAGGTCCATCCGCCCGTCGCCATCGACGTCGAGCAGGGCGGGGGCGGCATGCGCGCCGACATCGATGCCGGCGAAGGGATTGGCGCTCCCGGTCAGCGGCACCCAGCCCTCGGCCGTGTTGCGCCAGGCGAGGAGCAGCCCCTCCTGGTTGCCGACCACGAGGTCCGGCCGGCCATCGCCGGTGACATCACCGAAGGCCGGCTTCGCGTAATCGCCGACATCCACGCCGCGGAGGTTCCACAGCCCGGTCGCGTCGCTGCCGACCAGGAAGAAGCGATCGGGCGTGGCGCCCACGCCATTGCTGCCGGAGTGGTAGGTGACGAAGAGCGTTCCATCGAGCCAGCCGAACACCATGTCGGGCAGGCCATCGGCGTTGAGGTCGGTGAAGGCCGGCGCGGCATTGGCGCGCGTGAAGGAGAAGTCGAAGACCTCGAACGGATTGCGGCCCGACCAGGGCTGGAACGCGCCGTCATTGTTCTGGCGGCTCTGGATCCGCCCGGCGCCCTGGCCCCAGATCAGGTCGGCATCTCCATCGCCGTCGAGATCGGCGAAGGTCGGTGCGCTGTCACTTCCGGGGACGAGGGCGGCCAGCGGTTCGTCGGCGAGGGTGGTGAAGCCCGGCGTCCAAGGGCTGCCCAGGCTGCGGCCTGCGGTGTCCACCAGATCGATCGTCAGCACCCGCGTCGCTGCCGGCGTGTCGCTGGCGGTGCGATAGCCGAGGCGGTTGACCAGCGCCTCCACCGCCGTGCCGGTGGCGGCGCCGTTGAAGGTGACGACCAGCGGCGCACCCACGCCGCCGCTGATGGTGCCGAACGGCACGCCGCCGAAGCGCACCTCGCCATTGCCGCCCAGGCTGATCTGCCCCGGCCCGCTCCCCTGCCCGACCACGCCCAGCACATCCCCCGCCACCAGGCCGGAGACGACGAGGCGTGCGGGGATGGCGCCGTTCCCCAGGTTCAATTGCGAGTCGAGAGACAGCAGAACCAAGGCGTCATCCGCCGCGTTCTCGGCCAGGGTCAGGCGCGGGATGAACCCACTCAGGCTCGACGCGTCGTTCACATCCGTCACCGTGATCGCCACCGCGCGGCTGCTGGACAGCGCCCCGTCGGAGGCGGTGACGATCAGGTCATAGACGTTGTTGCCCCCGGCATCGCGCGGGCTTTCGGCATCCGGCGGCTCGACGAAGAACACCGCGCCGGTGGAACTGACCTTGAAGCGCGACGCGTCGGTGCCGCTGAGCGTCCAGCGCAGCGAATCCCCCTCCGGGTCGGTCGCCCGCGCCTGATAGGCGACGACGGTGCGGCCCTCGGCGAAGCTCGCGGTGGCGCCCGAGGTGAAGACCGGGGCCTCGTTCACGTCGAGGACGGTGATGGTGATGTCCCGGCTGTCCTCGCCGAAGGCGTTCTTGGCGGTGACCGTCAGCTGATAGACGTTGTTCCGGCCCTCATCGCGCGGCGCCTCGAAATCCGGTGCATCCCGGAAGCGGATCGCCCCGGTGGCATCAATGACGAAATCACCGCTGTCCGGCCCGAACAGCGCCCAGGACTGGACATTGATCCCAGCGGCTCCCTGATAGGCGATCCCGTTGCCCTCCTCGTCGAATTTGACGGCGCTGGGCGAGGTGAAGACAGGGCGGGAACCGGACATGGGGCGTGCCTTCGGCCTGGAGCAGGACGGATGACGCAACAAGCAGGACGGGCCGCCCCGGGCGCCGCGGGCGCGCCCAAGCGGCCCGTCCTGGCCGATGCTTAAAACTTCGATAAGCTAGCGTTCGCGCCAAAGATGCCTGGAGATGCATCGCAATGCATGCTTATGCATCCGCATGCGTGCGAAGACGCGGCAGCGCCCTGGCATGCGCTACGCGGCGGGGCCGGGTCCGTCCGTGTCGGAGGGCACGAGCAGGCCCCGGACCGCGGCGAGGGCGGCCGCGGCCTCGGGGGCGAGGCCCCGCGCGATGGCCTCGGCATCACAGGCGAGACTGTTCCCGGCGCCGACCGTCAACACCATGGCGCGCTCCGGGCTGGTCGGGCCGAGAAGGAAGCGCCCGACCAAGGAGGCGGGCAGGATATCCCCGAGGCCGCGGCCATTTTCCCAGGCGAGACGCCGCATCGCCTCGCCCTTCCAGGCGGGCTCTGGCTCGTCATCCAGGCGCAGCCCCATCAACCGCGTCGCCGCCACGGGACCACGAAGCGAGGAAGCGGCGGAGGATCCGATGCCATCGATCACCATGGCCTGGCCGGTGATGACGCCGTTGAGCACGCCGAAGGCCAGGCTGTCGCCATGCGCCTCCTCCTCGAGAGCCAGGTAGAGCAGGTGGTGCAGGGGAATGAGCGGCCCCTCGGCCCGCCAGGTGCCATGCAGACCGCCCTGCGCGGCCATCCGCAGCCCCCCCTCGCGCTGCCCGACACTGGCGAGGTAGCCGACCAGGCTGGGCCGTTCCGGCATCAGCACGCTCGCATGCAACAGGAGCCACAGGCCACCATACCGGGCCGTGGCGCTAGCGCCCGCCTCGGCGGCGGCGAAGCCGGGCAGCAACGACCGGGGCGGGGCGGCCGGCGCCTCCGTCGCCCGGGCGTAGCGCGCGGTGAACACGGCCACCGGCAGGCGCCAATCCGCCCGGGTGAAGCCCGGAATGACCTCCGCGATCGCCGCGGTCAGGGCCACCAGGCTGCTGGCGCCCGGCTGGATCTTGCCGGCCACCCAGCGCTGGGCCACCGACTTGTCCACGCCCACGCGCTGCGCGAGCGCCGCGCGGCTCCAGTTGAGACGGTCCAGCAGGACGCCGATCTTCTGCGCGAAATCCTGGATCTCGGTTGCAGGCCCCATGCCTCAACATGACACAATGGACAGGTCTGCCGGAAGGCCCGGCCCCCCCCCGGATCAGGCCTGGAACGGCGGCGCCGCGTCGAAGCCATTGGCCAGGATGCCGCGCGGCTTCACCATGTCATAGGGCCCGCGCGGCAGGTATTGCGCCGTCCCCGGCTCGGCCTGGACCACGCCATCACGCATCACCACCTCGCCCCGGCGGATGGTCATGACCGGCCAGCCCGTCACCTCCATCCCCTCATAGGGCGTGTAGTCGATGGCGTGCTGCATCAGCGCGTTGGTGATGGTGCGCTTCGCCTTCGGATCCCACAGCGCCAGGTCGGCATCGGCGCCGATGGCGATGCTGCCCTTGCGCGGGGCAAGCCCCATCAGCCGCGCTGGATTGGTCGCCGTCAGGCGCACGAAATCATCCAGGCTGATGCGCCCCTTGGACACACCCTCGCTGAACAGGATGGGCAGGCGGGCGGCGAGACCGGGAATGCCGTTCGGGATGTCCCGGAAGGTCGCGTCGCGGCCGTTCTGCGCCTTGCCCCTGTCGCCGCCGAAGCTGAAGGCGCAATGGTCGGAGGAGACGACGTCGAGCACGCCGCGCCGGATCATGTCCCAGATGCGCGCATGCTCGTCCTTGTCGCGCGGGGCGGGGCTGCACATGAACTTCGCGCCCTCGAAGCCGGGCTGGTCCATCTGGTCGGCGGTGAGCGCGATGTATTGCGGGCAGGTCTCGCCCCAGACCTTCACGCCGCGGGTCTGCGCGCGCGCGATCTCCTCCGCCGCCTCGGCGCAGCTGACGTGGAAGACCTGGATCGGCTGGTCCACCAGCTCGGCCAGCGCGATGGCGCGGTGCGTCGCCTCTCGCTCCACGACCGGCGGGCGAGACCAGGCGTGATACTTCGGCGCGGTCATCCCGGCGGCGAGCAGCGCCTCCGTGCGCCAGTTGATCGCCGCGTAGTTCTCGCAATGCACGGTGACCAGACAGCCATGCTTGCGCGCGGTCACCAGCACCTTGATGAAATCCGCGTCGCTCACGTGCAGCGGCTCATAGGTCAGGAACACCTTCAGGCTGCGCACGCCCTTCGCCACGAGTTGCGGGATCTCGCGCTCCAGCACCTCCTCCGTCGCGTCGCTGATGATCTGGTGAAAGGCGTAGTCCACCATGCCCTTCGCCGCGCGCGCCGAGCTGTCGGCGAAGCGCTCCAGCACCCCATGCCCCTTCCATTGCGGCACGAAGCAGACGACGGAGGTGGTGCCGCCGGCGAAGGCCGCGCGGCTGGCACTCTGGAAGCTTTCCTCGTTCACGCCGGAGGGCGAGGGCTCCTCGATGTGGCAATGGCTGTCCACGCCGCCCGGCAGGACGAGCAGCCCGGCCGCGTCCACGCTGGCGCCGCCCGCGGGCAATTGCTCGGCCAGGGCCACGATGCGCCCGCCCTTCACGCCGATGTCGCAGCGCGTGGTGCCGAAGCCCGTCGCCACCGCGCCGCCGCGCACCACCAGATCGTAATCCGTCATGAAGCCGTCTCTCCTCTTGCGCGGCCAGCATGGCGCGGGGAATTGATCCGGCGCAAGGACAGGCGGCGCTGGCCGCGCGCACCCTCCGGGCATGGACACCCTCGCCCGCCCCGCCCCCCCTGTCGCCCTCACGGCGAACCTGCCGCGCTACACCAGCTACCCGACCGCGCCGCATTTCGGGCCGATGGAGGAGGGTCTCTACCGCGAATGGCTCGCCGCCATGCCGCCCGGCTCGGCCCTCTCGCTCTACGTGCACATCCCCTTCTGCCATGAGCTCTGCTGGTATTGCGGCTGCCACACTTCGGTGACGCGCAATGATGCGCGCGTCGCGCGCTATGCCGCCGCGCTGGAGACGGAGGCCGGCACGCTGGCCCGCGCGCTGCCCGCCGATGGCATCGTGCAGCACCTGCACCTGGGCGGCGGCACGCCGAGCGCGCTGGGCGGCCCGCGGCTGACGAAGCTCATGGGCCGGCTGCGCGCCCTCTTCCCCTTCGCGCCCCAGGCCGAGCTCTCCGTCGAGCTGGACCCGCGCACATTGACACAGGAGGTGGTGGACGCGCTGGCCACGGCCGGCTTCAACCGCGCCTCGCTCGGCCTGCAGGACGCCAATGCCGAGGTGCAGGAGCGAATGGGCCGCGTCCAGCCGGCCGAGATGGTGGCCGCCGCCGTCACGCGGCTGCGCAACGCCGGCATCAGCCGCATCAACCTCGACATGATGTACGGCCTGCCCGGCCAGGATCGCGACCATGTGCGCGCGACCGCGGCCTTGGCGGCCGAGTTGGGCGCCGACCGCGTGGCGGTCTTCGGCTACGCCCATGTGCCCTGGATGAAGCCCTCGCAGAAGGCGATCCGCCCGGAGGATCTGCCCGGGCCCGAGGCGCGGCTGGAGCAGGCGGAATGCGCGGCGGAAGCGCTGCGCGCGGCGGGCTTCGTCAGCATCGGCCTCGATCATTTCGCGCGGCCCGGGGATTCCATGGCCCGCGCCAGCAAGGACGGCCGGCTGCGCCGCAACTTCCAGGGCTACACGACCGACCAGGCGGATCACCTGCTGGGCCTCGGCGCCTCCTCCATTGGTGCCACGCCGCGCGGTTATGCGCAGAACATTCCCGATGAGCGCGGCTATGTCGCGGCGGTGGAGGCCGGGCGCCTGCCCATCGCGCGCGGCCTGACGCTGACGGCGGAGGATGTGGTGCGCCGCACCGCCATAGAGCGCGTGATGTGCGACCTCGCCCTCGACCTCGATGCCCTGCCAGCCGCCGTGCTGGCCACCGCGCGGCCGGCGCTGGAGGCGCTGGAGGCGCAGGGCATGGTGCGCCTCAGCGGCGCCTGGCTGACCGTGCCCGAGGAATCACGCCCCTATCTGCGCCATGTGGCGGCCTGCTTCGATGCCTATCTGGGCCAGGGCAAGGGGCGGCACAGCGCGGCGGTGTAACTTGTCGAGAGGATGATTCACCGCTTCGGCGTGCCGCCTTTACGGATCATGCTCTAACCCTGGAGGAAGGGATTGGAGCGCCGCTCCGTCCCGAAATCCGAACCCGGGCCGTGGCCGCAGACGAAGGCGATGTCATCGCCCAGCGGCAGCAGCTTCGTCGTGATCGCGGTGATCAGCGCGTCATGGTCGCCATAGGGGAAGTCGGTGCGGCCGATCGAGCCCTGGAACAGCACATCGCCCACGAAGGCCACGCGCAGATCCTTGCTGACATAGACGAGGCTCCCCGGCGAATGGCCGGGGCAATGCAGCACGTCGAAGGTCTCGCCGCCGATGGTGATGCTCTCGCCCTCCTCCAGCCAGCGGTCGGGCACGAGGTTGCGCGCGCCGCGGATGTCATAGGCGCGGCCCTGCTGCTCCAGGTGGTCGAGCAGGATGGCATCGGCGCGGTGCGGGCCGGTCACGGCGATGCCCGTCTTCTCGCGCAGCTCATCCGCGCCGCCGGCATGGTCGATATGGCCATGCGTCAGCAGGATCTGCGTAAGCGTGACGCCGCGGGCGGCGATCTCCGCCTCGATCCGCGCCACATCGCCCCCGGGGTCGATCACCGTGCCCTGCATGCTCTGGTCATCCCAGACCAGCACGCAATTCTGCTGGAAGGGCGTCACGGGGATGATGCTGGCCTTGAGCGGCATGGTGGGCCTCCTTGGAAGCGCGCGCTGTATCATCCGCACAGGCGCGCGACAAACTACCCGGGCAGCCTGGCCACCACCCGCAGCCCGCCGCCTTCGCGGTTGGAGAGCGTCACGTCGCCGCCATGCGCGCGCAGGATGCTGCGCGCGATGGTGAGGCCGAGGCCGGTGCCGCCCGTCTCGCGGTTGCGGCTGGCCTCGACGCGGCGGAAGGGCTGGAACACCGCCTCCTGCTCCGCCTCGGGGATGCCGGGGCCGTCATCATCCAGGATCAGCACCGCGCCATGGTCGCGCTGCTCCAGCGTGAGCCGCGCCGCATCGCCATACTTCAGCGCATTGCCGACGAGGTTCGCCAGCGCGCGCTTCATCGCCACCGGGCGCAGCTGCAGCACCAGGTGCTCCGGCCCCGCATAGGCGATGCGTCCCGCATGGTCGGGCGACATGTCCACCGCCTCGTCCAGCACCGTGCGCGCGAGGCTCGCGAGGTCCACCGCGCCGGCCGGCTCGTTCGCCGCGTCGTCGCGCGCGAAGGTCAGCGTGGCGGCGATCATCGCCTCCATCTCCGCGAGGTCGGCCAGCATCTTCGCGCGCTGGTCGTCATCCTCCAGGAATTCGGCGCGCAGCCTGAGGCGCGTGATGGGCGTGCGGAGGTCATGGCTGATGGCGGCCAGCATCTGCGTCCGGTCGGCCACGAAGCGGCGGATGTTGCTCGCCATGGTGTTGAAGGCGGCGGCCGCGGTCGCCACCTCGCGCGGGCCATTCTCCGGCAGGGGCGGCGCGTTCACGCCCCGCCCCAGCCGCTCGGCCGCGGCGGCGAGGTCCGTCACCGGGCGCGTCAGGCGCCGCACCGCCCACCAGGTCATCAGCGCGGCGGCGAGCGACATGGCGAGGAAGGCGACGAGGAAGTTATCAGAATGCCAGGGGCGCGGCGGCGGCATCCGGATGGTGAGGTTCAGCCAGCCTTGGTCCGCGAAGCGCATGGAGACGGCGAAGCTGCTGCGCCCCAGCGCGCCCGAATGCACCTCGATGGGCCGGAAGCGGCGCGGCGGTGGCGGCAGCCCGCCGCCATCCAGCCGAAGCCCCGGCGGTGGCGGCCGCGGCGGCCCCTCCCCATCGGGGCGGCCACCCGGTGGCCGCGGCGGGGGGGGTGGGGGCGCGCCATCCAGGCGGAACCAATGCGCCAGCGGCAGCGGCACATGCGGCAGGCCCGGCGGCAGGGTGGAATGGGCGTCATAGGTGGCGATGAGCGTGGCGGGCAGCTCGGCCTCGGCGAGGATGGCGGGCCGGCGTTCGGGCGGTGCGGTCACCAGCGCGCGCCACAGCGCGAAGCTGCGCAGTGCGGTCTCCCGCGCCTCGGCCGCGCGCTGGAGTTCCACCCGGTCGAAGGCATGGATGGTCAGACCCACCGCCTGCACCACCATCAGCCCGAGGATCAGGACCAGCGCGGTGCGGCCGGCCAGGCTGCCCGGCCAGAGCCTCTTCATCGCAGGGGGCGCCTCATTCGGCGGCGCGCTCGGCCGTCTGCTCCGCGGGCGGGCCACGCTCGACCGTCGCCGAGAGGACATAGCCCCCGCCGCGCACCGTCTTGATGACCGAGGGGTTGCGCCCGTCATCCTCCAGCTTGCGCCTGAGGCGCGAGACGGCGACGTCGATGGCGCGGTCGAAGGGCCCAGGCTGCCGGTTGTGCAGCAGGTCCATCAGCATGTCGCGCGTCAGCACGCGGTTGGGGCGTTCCAGCAGCGTCGTCAGCAGCTCGTATTCCCCGCCGGTCAGCGGGACTTCCGCACCCTGCGGGTTGATCAGGCGGCGGCGCGCGGGCTCCAGCAGCCAGCCGGCGAAACGGATCTGCGCGCTGGCATCCTCGCTGTTCTGGGCCTGCGCCTGGGCGCCCTCGGCGCGGCGCAGCACGGCGCGGATGCGGGCCAGCAGCTCGCGCGGGTTGAAGGGCTTGGCCATGTAGTCATCGGCGCCAAGCTCGAGGCCCACGATGCGATCCGTCTCCTCGCCCATCGCCGTCAGCATGACGATGGGGATGTTGGACTGCCCGCGCAGCCAGCGCGCGACATCGAGGCCGGATTCGCCCGGCAGCATGAGGTCCAGCACGACCAGGCTGTAGCGCGCCAGCGGCCAGACCTTCCGCAGCTCCCGCGCGTCCCGCGCGAGGGTGACGCGCAGGCCCTGCTTCTCGAGGAATTTCCCGAGAAGCTCACGGATCTCACGGTCGTCGTCGAGGACAAGGATATGCGGGGCGGGTTCCATGGCGACGATTGTAACAGCCGCCCCCGTGTCAGTCCGTCGCCAATTGTAACGGCGTGATCAATGCGGAAACCGCCGCGTCCCGCCATCCACATGGATCACCTGCCCCGTGATGTAGTGCGCGAGCGGCGAGGCGAGGAAGGTGGCGAGCACGGCCAGGTCCCGCGCCTCGCCGATATAGCCCACCGGCACCTGGCTCTCGGCCCAGGCGCGGCGCGCCTCCTCGGTCGGCAGGATGCGCTGGTCGATCTGCTCGGAGCGGATGCGGCCGGGCGGGATGGAGTTCACCGTGATGCCGTCCCGCCCCAGGGTGCGGCTCAGCGCCTTGGCCCAGATATGGACCGCGCCATTGGGCGCGTTGGCGGCATTGATCATCCAGGCCTCGTCCTGGCCGGTGAGGTTGATGATCCGGCCGAATTTCTGCGCCTGCATCATCGGCACCAGGGCATGGGTGATGCGGCGGCCCGCGTGGAAGTTGATCTCCATCGCATCCATCCAGGCCTCGTCGCTGCCCAGCCCCTCCTGCGGGCGGGAGGAGCCGGCATTGTTCACCAGGATGTCGCAGCGGCCGAAGCGCGCCTGCATCGCATCGCGGATGCGCTCGCCCGCATCCTTCGCGGTGAAGTCCTGCTCGAGGATGAGCGGCTCGGCACTCGCCGGCAGCTCGGCGGCGAGCGTCTCCAGCAGCGGGCGGCGGCGCGCCAGGATGGCGAGGCGGCAACCCTCGGCCGCCAGCTCCTTCGCGATGGCGCGGCCTAGACCGGCCGAAGCCCCCGTGACCAGCGCCACCTTGCCCTGCAATTGAAGATCCACGGCGAATATCCCCCCAAAACGAAAAACGCCGCGGAGGTTGCCCTCCGCGGCGCGTTTGGGGAAGAGCGCCCGGCCTTACTCGGCCAGAGCCTTGTCCTTGCCCTTGCGGATGTTCGGCATGAGCATGAGCGCCAGCGCGAAGGCGGCGATGCCGAGCATGGTCGCCGAGATCGGGCGCTGGATGAAGACCGCCCAGTCGCCGCGCGAGAGCAGCATGGCGCGGCGCAGGTGTTCCTCCATCATCGGGCCGAGCACGAAGCCGATCAGCAGGGGCGCGGGCTCCAGCTTCAGCTTGTTGCACATGTAGCCGAACACGGTGAACAGCACGGTCATGTACACGTCGAACACGTTGTTGTTCAGCGAGTAGACGCCGATGCAGCAGAACACCAGGATCGAGGGATACAGGAAGCGGTAGGGCACCTGCAGCAGCTTCACCCACATGCCGATCATCGGCAGGTTGATGACCAGCAGCATGAGGTTGCCGATCCACATCGAGGCGATCAGGCCCCAGAACAGGTCGGGCTGCGCTTCCACCATGCGGGGGCCGGGCTGGATGCCCTGGATGATCAGCGCGCCCACCATCAGCGCCATCACGGCGTTGGAGGGGATGCCCAGCGTCAGCAGCGGGATGAAGCTGGTCTGCGCCGCGGCGTTGTTGGCCGCTTCCGGACCGGCCACGCCCTCGATGGCGCCCTGGCCGAACATGTGCCGGCCCTTCGACATCTTCCGCTCCATCATGTAGGAGCCGAAGGCCGCGAGCGAGGCGCCACCACCCGGCAGGATGCCGAGGAAGGAGCCGACGACCGTGCCGCGCAGCACCGACGGCGTCGCGCGCTTGAACTCCTCCTTGGTCAGCCAGAGCGAGCCCACCTTGGAGCTGAGCACCGAGCGCGATTCCGGGCGCTCCAGGTTCAGCACGATCTCGGCGATGCCGAACATGCCCATGGCGATGGGCACGAAGCCGATGCCGTCCGAGAGTTCAGGAATGCCGAAGGTGAAGCGCTGCTGGCCGGTCTGCACGTCGGTGCCCACCAGGCCGAGGGCCACGCCCAGCACCACCATGCCCACCGCCTTGATGATCGAGCCCTGCGCGAGAACGCAGGCGATGATCAGGCCTAGTAGCATGAGTGAGAAGTAGTCGGCCGGTCCGAAGCTCAAGGCCACCTGCGTCAGCAGCGGGCCGGAGGCAGCGACCAGGATGGTCGCGACGGAGCCGGCGAAGAAGGAGCCGAGTGCCGCGGTGGCGAGTGCCGCCCCCGCGCGCCCGTTGCGCGCCATCTTGTAGCCTTCGAGCGTCGTCACCACCGACGACACCTCACCCGGCAGGTTCAGCAGGATGGCCGTGGTCGAGCCACCATACTGCGCGCCGTAGAAGATGCCCGCCAGCATGATGATGGCGGTGGTCGCAGGAAGCCCGAAGGTGATGGGCAGCAGCAGCGAGATCGTCGCCACCGGGCCGATGCCCGGCAGCACGCCGATCGCGGTGCCGATCAGCGCGCCCAGCAGGGCGAAGCTGATGTTCTGCAAGGAGAGCGCAACGCCGAAGCCATGCGCGAGGTTGGTCAAAAGCAGTTCCATGGTCGCTATCCCCTATCCCGCACTCAGCTCTGCGGCCACAGATTCACACGGATGTCGAGTTCGTAGATGAAGACCCAGTAGCAAAGCACCAGCAGGAAGACGAGGAGGCCGGCGACGCCCTTCTTGGTGTGGGTGTGTTCGGCCGCGCAGCTCACCAGGATCACCGCGGTCAGCGCGGCGAAGAAGCCGCCCTTCTCGAGGATGAGCCCGAACAGCGCGACGGCGGCGCAGATGATGGCGAGCAGCTTCCACCCGGCGGAGATCGCCAGCACCAGGAAGCCCACGATGATGCCGAGGCCGACCGCGTTGTAGGTCTGGCCGAAGAAGCCCCAGACGGAGGGCGAGAGCTTCCAGGCCAGCGTGCCGGCGGCGATGCCCAGCGCCAGGCTGCCCCAGTCCAACTTCGTCCACTTCTCCAGCGGATCGGGCCCGCTGAACAGGCTGAAGAAGATCACCAGCGCGCCAAGACCGGCCTGGATATAGAACACCATCATGGGCATGTAGCCCGGGCCCATGCGGCGGGCCGTGCCCAGGCTGTGATCCTGGTTGAGGTAGAGCCCCACGAGCGCGACCAGCACCAGGAAGATTCCTGAGGCCAGATCCTTGGCGTTGATCTTCAACTGCATAAGCCAGACTCCCAATCGTCGTGCCGGACCTTCCGGCATTTCGAACGAACTGCCAAGCGCCAAGCGCGCCTGGGACCAAATCTTACGAATCAGTCAGGTTGCGCGCCACTTTCGCGAACCAGCACGGCCCAGCTCGCGACCTCGGCGGTGACAAAGGCCGCATATTCCTCAGGCGAGAATTCCCCCGGCGTGCCGCCGATTTCAGCAAACCGCGCGCGGACCTCCGCCGTCGCGAGGATCGCGCGCACCTCGCGCGAGAGGCGCTCAACCACGGGTTGCGGCATCCGCGCGGGCCCCGAAAGTCCGAACCAGGAACTGGTGACCAGATCGTAGCCCTGCTCGCGCAGCGTCGGCACATCGGGGAAGGAGGGATGGCGCTCGGCGCTGCTCATCGCCACCGCGCGCACGCTGCCCTGGCGGATATGCGAGGCGGCGGAGGGCAGGCTGTCGCTCATCAGCGGCACCTGGCCGCCGATCACCGCCGTCATTGCCGGGCCCGCGCCACGGAAGGGGATGTGGTTGATCTCGCGCCCCAGGATCTGACCCATGCGGACGATGAGCAGGTGGTTGGAGCTGCCCGCGCCGCTGCTCGCCATGTCCAGCCCGCGCGGGCTGGCGCGGTGGATGCGCGCGAAATCCGCCATGTTGGAAATGCCCGCGCGCGGATTCGCGACGAAGACCGAGGGGTTGAGCGTCAGCAGCGCGATATGGCTGAAGTCACGCACCGCATCGTAGCGCATGTTCGGATAGAGCGTGGGCGAGATGCCGTGGCTCGCGATGTTCGAGAGCACGAGCGTGTAGCCATCGGGTGCGGCCTGTGCCGCCAGCAGGCTGCCCACCGTCGCCCCCGCGCCGGGCCGGTTCTCGATGATGATGGGCTGGCCCAGGCGCTCCTGCAGCGGTGTCGCCACCAACCGCGCGATGAGGTCGGTCGTCCCGCCGGGCGCGAAGGGGACGATGAGGCGGATGGGCTGGGCGGGCCAGGCCTGCGTGGCCGAAGACTGGGCAAGCGAAGGCGGCGCCGCCAGCGTCGGCGACAGGCTCGCGGCCATCAGCGCATGGCGGCGCGTCAGCTTCCCGGACATCCTGCACCCCCGTGATTGTGGCCCGATTGAGGCCGATCGTTGCGGGCGCTATCGCACGCGGCCCGGCGCGATACAAGCGGCATGGCTGGACAGCCCGTGAGGCCGGGGAGAGGATGCCGCAACGCAGCGAGGCCCCGAACATGCTCACCAATGATCCCGCCACCCGCATCCGCGAACAGGCCGCAGCCCTGGAGCCCCGCCTGATCGAGCTGCGGCGCGACATCCACAGCCATCCCGAACTCGCCTTCGAGGAGGTCCGCACCGCCGGCATCGTTGCTGCCGAACTCACGCGCATGGGCATCGCGCACCGCACCGGCGTGGGGCGCACCGGCGTTGTCGGCATCATCGAGGGCGCGCGGCCCGGCCCCACGCTCGGCCTGCGCGCCGACATGGACGCGCTGCCGATCCATGAGGAGACCGGCCAGCCCTTCGCCAGCAAGCTCGACGGGAAGATGCACGCCTGCGGGCATGACATCCACATCGTCACCCTGCTGGGCGCGGCCGAGATCCTGAACGGGCTGCGCGAGAATCTCGCCGGCCGCATCGTGCTGATCTTCCAGCCGGCGGAGGAGGTGCTGGAAGGCGCGCCGGCCATGATCGCCGATGGCGCGGCGGATGGCCTCGACATGGCGATCGGCTTCCACAACCACCCGGACAAGCCGGTCGGCAGCTTCGGCTTCGTGCGCGGCCCCTCGCTCGCCGCCTCCGACCGCTTCGACATCATCCTGCGCGGCAAGTCCGGCCATGCGGCGCACCCCTATGCGGCGGTGGACCCGATCGTGGGCGCGGCCCATCTCATCACCCAGTTGCAGACGGTGGTGGCGCGCGAGCAGAAGCCGCTGCATCCCTGCGTCGTCACCGTCGGCATGTTCCAGGCCGGCACGACCTACAACATCATTCCCGAACGCGTTCACCTGAAGGGCACGGTCCGCACCCTGCATGCCGAGGCGCGCGACGTGGCGGAAAACGCGATCCGCCGCCTCGTCGAGCACACCGCCGCCGCGATGCGGATGGAGGCCACCATCACCTATCGCCGCATGGTGGCGAGCCTGGTGAATGACGACCGCGTGCTGGAGCCCGCCATCGCCAGCGTGCGCGCCCATTTCGGCGAGGTGGTGAGCGAGGGCGTGCCCTCCATGGGGGCCGAGGATTTCTCGGCCTTCGCCGAGCGCGTGCCCGCCTTCCACCTCGGCGTCGGCGCCGGCGCGCCGGGCCGCGACGACAAGCTGCACAATGCCAACTACCAGCCGGATGAGCGCTGCATCGCGCTCGGCGTGCAGGCGCTCTCCCGCATCGCGGTGGACATGCTCTCGTGAGGATCGCGGAGCTTTCCGCCCCCGAGGTCGCGGCGCGGATCGCCGAGGGCTGCGCGGTGCTGCTGCCCATGGGCAGCACGGAGACGCATGGACCGGCCCTGCCGATGGGCGACTATCTCTTCGCCGAGGGCATCGCGATGCACATCGCGCGCTCCGCGGGCGATGTGCTCGTGGCGCCGCCGCTGGCCTTCGGCGGCGCGGATTTCTTCCGCGGCGTGCCGGGCGGCGTGGCGCTGAGCACGCCCACCCTCACCGCGCTGGTCACCGAGATCCTGGTGGCGCTGCATGAGGGCGGCGCGCGGCGCATCCTGATCATCAACGGGCATGGCGGAAACATCCCCGCGATCGAGGACGCGCAGCGCGCGCTGCGCCACCGCCATGGCGCCATCATCCCCGTGCTGCACCTCTGGAAATCCGCCGGCGCCTGGCAAACGGAGCTGGGCGGATCGCCCGATGCGCTGGGCCATGGCGGCGATCCGGTGGCCTCGGTGGGCATGCATCTGCGGCCCGATCTCTGCCAGCCGGCGCTGCTGCGCCCGCGCGCCGCGCCCGAGCCTTTCCTCGGCCTGCCGGTCAGCGGCTTCGGCACCATCCGCGCCCCGGCGGGGGATGCGGGCGTGGATTTCGGCGTGCCCATCGAATTGCCGGAGATCGCACCCGGCGGCGTCCAGGCGAAGGATCCCTCGGGCGCCAATCCGGAGCTGGGCGCGCGCATCGTGGCGCGCCATGTCGCCGCCGCCACCGCGCTGCTCGCCGCCATGAAGGCCCCCGCATGAAGGTCACGATCTTCGGCGCCGGCGCCATCGGCAGCCATGTCGCCGCGCGCCTCGCTTCGCGCGGGCGGTCCGAGGTCAGCGTCATCGCGCGCGGTCCGCAGCTGGAGGCGATCCGCGCGCGCGGCATCACCGTCGAGGCGCCGGACGCCACCTTCACCGCGCATCCCCGGGCCGAGCAGGACCCCGCCGCGCTCGGCCCGCAGGATGCGGTGATCGTTACCGTGAAGGCGCCCGCCGTGACCGGCGTGGCGGAGGCCATCGGCCCGCTGCTGGGGCCCGAGACGCCGGTCGTCTTCGTCATCAACGGCATCCCCTGGTGGTGGGGCGAGAACCTCACGAGCCTCGATCCCGGCGGTGTGGCGCGGGCGCGCATCGGCCTGCCGCGCACCATCGGCGGCGTGGTCTGGTCCGCCTGCACCGTGACGGAACCCGGCGTGGTGCGGGTGCAGAGTGCCGCCAACCGCGTGATCTTCGGCGAGCTGGACAACCGCATGTCCCCGCGCCTCCAGGCGCTGGCGGACGCGCTGGAAGGCCCCGGCATGGGCGGCGTCGCCACCACCGACATCCGCACGGCGATCTGGACCAAGCTGCTCAACAACCTGACCAACGGCCCGATCTGCCTGCTGACGCGGCAGGACATGAAGACCACCTTCAGCGACCCGGCGGTGCTCGCCGCCGCCAAGGCCGTGATGCATGAGGGGCTGGCCATCGCCGCAGCCCTCGGCCACCCGGTGCCGGGCGACCCGGAGGCGCAGATCCTCCGCTCGGTCGCGCTCGCGCACAAACCCTCGATCCTGCAGGATCTGGAAGCCGGGCGGAGCCTGGAATTCGAGGCGCTGCTCAGCGTCCCGCTGCAATTGGCGCGCGAGGCGGGGGTTGCGACCCCCACCTTCGAATTGCTGGTCTCCCTCGCGCGCCAGGCGGCGCGCTTCGGGTGATTACCGCGCCTTGACCGGCCGGTTCGCGTGGCTGTCCGCCGGCACGCCGCGCGCCAGCGACATGTGGCTGTGCACCGCGATCCAGGGCTCGGGGCCATCCCCGGGCACGAGGATGAGCGTGGTGCGGCCCGGCCGGTCGAAGCGTGCGCCGTCCGGCGCATAGCCGGTCGAGGTGAAGGGCGCGATGGCGACGGCCATCTTCCCGTCCGGACTGGCCAGAACGCGCGTCACGTCCAGCCGGAAGGTGAAGTCGGTCGTCTTGGGCCAGACCGATTCCCATTGCCGGTCGCGGAACACCTCCAGCCCCTCGACGATGGGCTGGACCGTCCCGAAGGCGATGATGCGCGGGTGCCAGAACGGGTAGGCGCTGCGGTAGTCCACCTCGCGCACCGTGGCCGAGAAGCGCGCGAGCCAGTCCAGGATGGCGTCGCGGATGGCGGGCGGCGCCTCCGGCAGGGAGGGGGTGGGCAGGGCCGCTGTCACGGGCGGGCCCGGCGGGCGGGGGCGGGCCGGTTCAGCGCCGCGAGCGCGGCCTCGATTTCCGACTGCGCCTTGCCCCGGTCATTGGCGAAGAGGGCGGCCCGCGCGGCGGCGATATGGCCCACCGGCCCGGTCTGCACCGGCTGGCCCGCCTGGGCGGGGACGGTGCTGCGGGTCAGCAGGCGGGATTCCGCGCGCTCCAGGAATTCATTGGCCTGGCCGGCGCGGCCGGCGCGCAGCGCGGTGCCGGCCGCGCGAAGCTGCGCCGCCGCGTCATCCAGGCTCGCCGCATCGGCATCCGCCGCGTCCCGGCGCTGGGCCTGCACGCCCGGCGGCACATCCGGGTTGCGGCGCTGGCGCTGCAATTCCTGGATGGAGTCGGGCACCGTCGCCTGCGCCATCAGGTTGGGCGCCGGGTGGTTTTCCCCGTGATGGGCCAGGGCCGGCACGGAGACGGCCAGCAGCAGCGCGGCGGCCAGCGGGAGATGACGCATGGGTGAAGTTCCTATCCGACAAGCGCCTTGAGATCGGCCTGCGGGCGGGCCCCGTAATGGCTGATCACTTCGGCGGCGGCGATGCTGCCCCAACGCCCGGCCTCGGCCAAGGGCTTGCCCATGGTCCAGGCGGCAAGGAAGCCGGCGGCATAGGCGTCGCCCGCGCCGGTCGTGTCCACCACCGTGGTCGGCTGCGCCGGCACCACATGGCGCTGCCCGCCCGAGAGGATGACGGAGCCGTGCTCGCTGCGCGTCAGCGCCGCGATCTCGACATCCTGCGCCACGCGCTTCGCCGCGACCTCGAAGTCATCGGTCTCGTAGAGCGCCAGGATCTCGGCCTCATTGGCGAAGAGGATGTCGCATTCCTCGGCCACGAAGGCGCGGAAGGCGTCGCGGTGGCGGCCGACGCAGAAGGGGTCGGAGAGGGTCAGCGCCACCTTGCGGCCGGCGGCATGGGCGGCCTTGGCCGCGGCGCGGAAGGCGGCCTGGGCGGCCGGCGGGTCGAAGAGATAGCCCTCGAGATAGACCACCTTGGCACGCGCGACCTCGGCCGCATCCACATCCGCGGGCCCGAAGGTCACGCAGGCGCCGAGGAAGGTGTTCATGGTGCGCTGGCCGTCCGGCGTCACCAGGATGAGGCAGCGCGCGGTGGGCGCGCCGGACGCGAGCGGCGCGGTCGGGAAATGCACGCCCGCCGCCTTGATGTCGTGCGCGAAGACCTGGCCCAGCTGGTCGGCCGCGACCTTGCCGAGGAAGCCGACGCGGGCGCCCAGGGCGGCCGCCACCGCGCAGGTGTTGGCGGCCGAGCCGCCCGAGCTTTCCACGCCCGCCGGCATGGCGGCGTAGAGGGCCTCGGCCTGGGCGGTGTCGATCAGCTGCATCCCCCCCTTGGGCAGGCCACGCCCGGCCAGGAAGGCGTCATCAGTGGGGGCCAGGACGTCCACGATGGCATTGCCGATGCCGAGGATGTCGAGGGAGGTGAGGCTCATGCGGGCTGTCTTCCTGGTGAAGCGGAGCCCCCCGGGTAGCCTCCCGCTCCGGGAAATGCAAAGCAGGGCCGGAATCTTCACAGACGGACGTTGCCCGGCCACGGCGGCGCGTTATACACCCCGTCTTCGCTCGGATATTGAAGGAACGCCTGCATGTCGATCTTCGGTCGCAAAAAGGATGACACCCCCGACTCCAACCAGGAGGGGACGAACGGGCCCGCGCAGCGCGATTCGGAACTGACGATGCCGAGCTACCGCGCCCCTGCCGCCAACAGCGCGCCCATGGGCCTGCCGCCCAAGCCCAGCAACGCCCCGGTCCGCCCCGGCGTGCCGGCCCCGGCCGCCATGCCGGCCCGTGGCGGCCCGGTGACGACCAACGCGAATGAGCGCCGGACGCTCATCGTCGGCCGTGGCATCAGCCTCCAGGGCACGGTCGCCGATGCCGAGCGCCTCGTCGTCGAGGGCACGGTCGAGAGCCAGATGATCCAGGCGGCCGAGCTCTCGGTGGCGCAGACCGGCGTGTTCCGCGGCGAAGTCCAGGTCGAGGACGCCGAGATCGCCGGCCTGTTCGACGGCACGGTCACCGCGCGCGGCAACCTGATCGTCCGCGCCACCGGCAAGATCAAGGGCATGGCGCGCTACAAGAAGCTCTCGGTCGAAGAAGGTGGGCAGATCGTCGGCAGCATGGAAATGCTGCAAGGCGAAGGCTGAACCACTTCCTGCCCCGCCGCCCCCGCGGCGGGTTTCCCTGACTTCAGGACACCCCCCGCTCAGGACCCTCGGGCATGGCGCGCCGCCTGATCCTATCCCTCTTCGCGCTCTCCGCCTGCACCGGCGGGCCGGAGCGGGAGCGGGAGGCCGCCGAGGCCATCCTGGACTCGCACCGCGCCAGCCTCCAGGCGCTCGGCGCCCCAGCCCCCGCATCCCGGCCGCGCGCGGCGCCCCTTCCCGTGGGGCATTCCCACGCCGCGGCCTCGCTCCTCGGCGCCTCGCCCGAGGCCGTGCGCGCCGCGTTGGGCGAACCCATGCTGCGCCGCACCGAAGGCCCGGCCCAGGTCTGGCTCTATTCCGGCGGCGGTTGCCAGCTCGACATCGTACTCTACGCCGGCGAGGCCGGGCCGCGCGTCGCCCATGTGCAGGCGCGGGCCGGCGGCCTGGCCCAGCGCAGCGAGACCTCCTGCCTGCGCGACATCTCGGCCCAGGCGGCGAATCCGCGCCGTGCGGCCCCGCCCAGCATCCCCCCCGCGCCCGCCCCTCTCGCCGAGGAAGCCGGGTCGGACGCCTGACCCGGAGCCCATGAAAGGGAATCGGGCGCGATGATCGCCTACCTCGATGCCTTCGTCCCCGCCTTCGGCCTGCTGGCGCTCGGTGCGCTGCTCAAGCGCCGCCTGCTGCGCGAGGACGCCATCTGGGCCGGGATCGAGCGGCTGATCTTCTGGGTGCTGCTGCCCGCGCTGCTGGTCGCCGCCATCGGCTCGGTCAAGCTGGGCGAAGTGCCGGTCTTCGGCATGATGGCGGCGATCTGGACCGCCCTCGGCCTCGGCACCGCCGCCTCCCTGCTGATCGCCCGCGCCTTCCGCCAGCCCCATGCCTCGATGACGAGCGTGCTGATGGGCGGCATCCGCTTCAACAACCTGATCGGCTTCGCCGTGGCGGGTGCGCTGTTCGGGGCGCCCGGCATCGCGCTCGGCGCCGTCGCCACCGGGCTGATCGTGCCCTTCGTGCAGTTCGTGACCAACACGGCCTTCGCCGCGGGGGGCGGGCGGCGCTTCCAGCCCTGGCCGGTGCTGCGGCAGATCCTGATGAACCCGCTGATGCTGGCCTGCGTTGTCGGCTTCGCGGTGGCCTGGGCCGGCGGCCTGCCACCCGGGGTGAAGCCCCTGCTGGAGGCGCTGGGCCGCGCCTCGGTGGCGCTCGGTCTGCTCGCGGTGGGCGCCGCGCTCTCGGTCGGCGCCATGACGGACCGGCTGCCGCTGCAACTCGTCACCGCTGCGCTCAAGCTCATCGTCATGCCGGCGCTGACGCTCGCCTTCTGCCTCTGGCTGGGGCTGGAGCCGCTCTCCATCGCCATGGCGGTTCTGTTCATGGCGCTGCCCACCGCCGCCACCTCCTACGTCATGGCCCGCGCCATGGGGGGCGACGCGCCGCTGATGGCCGCCATCACCTCGACCGAGCATGTGCTGGCCATCGTCAGCCTGCCGCTCTGGCTGCTGCTGGTGAAGCACCTGACGGGGCTGGGCTGAGGGCGGCCGGGCAACGCAATCTTCACGCCTCCGCCGCTAGGGAAGGTTGCGAGAAGAGGATCCGCCGCCGCCCATGCCAAGCACCGCAACCGCCCCCGCCCCTGCCCTTGCCGCAACCAGCGGCACCAGCCCCGGCCGCCCTCTGCCGGCGCCGCGCAAGGATCCCACGCTGCTCCATGCGCATGCCGCCATGGCCTCCATGCTGGAGCATGGCCTGGCGCCCAGCCCGGCCAATTACCTCGTCTGGTTCAGCTTCCACAGCGATTCGGCCCCCGGCCTGCGCGCCGAGGTCGAGCGCCGGCTCGCCGCCCAGCCCCGCGTCACGCAGGAGATGATGGAGGAGCTGCATCTGCAATTCTTCACGGCCGACCACGAGGCGCTCTCCCTGCGGGAGGTGGCGTCGCGGCTGGAGGTGGCGGTGCACGAGGCGATCGGCCTCGTGCAGGACACGCGGGAGGATGCGCTGCGCTATGGCGGCACCCTGGCCCAGGCCTCCGACCGCATGGGCGGCGAGCCGGAATCGCTCAACGCCCTGCTGCGCCGGCTGGCGGCCGAGACGCTCGAGGTCTCCCGCCGCAGCGAGGCGGCGGCCCGCAACCTGGCCGAGACCGCCCGCAAGACGCAGGAGTTGCGCCACGAGCTGGCCGAGGCGCGGCGCCTGGCCGGCACGGACCCGCTGACCGGCCTCGCCAATCGCCGGCATTTCGACCAGGCGCTGCGCGAACAGCTGGGCGAGCGGCGGTCCACCGCGCTGCTCATGGTGGACCTCGATCACTTCAAGGCGGTGAACGACACCCATGGCCACCCGGCGGGCGACCAGGTGCTGTGCCGGCTGGCGGACATCCTGGCCGAGGCGGCCCCCGAGGGCGCCGTCGCGGCTCGCTTCGGCGGCGAGGAGTTCAGCCTCATGCTGCCCTGCGCGATGCTGCGCGAGGCGATGGCGGTGGCCGAGCAGATCCGTGGCCGGATCGCGCAGGCCGCGGTGCAGCTGCCGGGCGGCGCGCAGTTCATCAGCGTCACCGCCTCGCTCGGCGTGGCGATGGCCCAGCCGGGCGAGCGGCCGGCGCAGCTCATCGCCCGCGCCGATGCCGCGCTCTACGAGGCCAAGCGCGGCGGGCGCAACCGCGCCTGCAGCGACCCGCCCTCGCCCTCGCCCAAGGCGGAAAGCGTCTGGAACTGAGGGAAACACCCTTGGAAGGGCGCGGCGGGGGTCGCATGATGGCGCCTGCTGTCCATCGCATGAGAGAGCCCGCCATGCCCTTCACCCGACGCCGCCTCGCCCAAGCCGGGCTGGCGCTTCCCCTCGTGCCCGCCGCCGCGGCCGCCCAGACCTTTCCCGACCGGCCGCTGCGCTGGGTGGTGGGCTATCCGCCGGGCGGCGCCTCGGACACCTTCGCGCGGCTGATCGGCGCGCAGATGGCGACGCGCCTCGGCCAGAGCGTGGTGGTGGAGAACCGCCCCGGCGGCGGCGCGCTGCTGGCCAGCGAGATGGTGGCCCGCTCCCCCGCGGACGGCCACACCTGGATGCACGTGGACAACGGCATCCTGACCTACAACCCCGCGCTGTTCTCCCGCCTGCCGATGAACCCGGACACGGATTTCACCGGCGTGGGCTTCATCGGCCGCTTCCCGCTCTACATCGTGGTGCGGCCCGAGGGTTCGCCGCGCAGCTTCGCCGATTTCCTCGCCGCCGCGCGCACCCGGGCGCCCACCTATGGCACGCCCGCGGTCGCCTCGCCGCATCACCTGGCCATGGAGCTGGTGCGCCGGCGCACCGGGCTCGATGCCACGCATGTCCCCTATCGCGGCGGCCCCGCCGCCATGCAGGACCTGCTGGCGGGCAATGTGGATTCGGTGGTGATCGACACCGCGACCGGCCTGCCCTTCATCCGCGACGGGCGCGTGCGCGCCCTGGCGGTGCTGAGCGACGCGCGCAGCCCGCAGGCGCCCGATGTGCCCACCATGGCCGAGCTCGGCCACGCCAACACGGTCGCCTATGGCTGGCAGGGCATGTCGGTGCCGGCGGGCACGCCGGGCGCGATCATCCAGCGCCTGTCCACCGACATGATCGCCGCCATCCAGTCGCCCGAGATCCAGGCGCGCATGACCACGCTCGGCATCGAGTACCAGCCCTGGACGCCCGCGCAGTTCAACGCCTTCGTCCAGGCCGAGAACGCGCTCTGGCGCCCGCTCATCCGCGAGCTGGGTATCCGGCTGGACGGCTGAGACGGGCGTGGCTGCGGGCGCGTGACAAGGCCACGCGCCCGCACCGCCTCAGTACATGTGCTGGCCGCCGTTGATGGACAGCGTCGAGCCGGTGATGAAATCGGCCTCGTCCGCCGTCAGGAAGACGACGCCCCGCGCGATGTCCTGCGCGGTGCCGAGGCGCCCGCGCGGGATGCGCGCGATGATCTTCTCCAGCACGTCGGCCGGCACGGCGCGCACCATCTCGGTGTCCACATAGCCGGGCGCGATGGCGTTCACCGTGATCTGGTTGCGGGCCCCCTCCTGGGCGAGCGCCTTGGTGAAGCCATGGATGCCGGACTTGGCGGCGGCGTAGTTCACCTGGCCGAGCTGACCCGCCTGGCCGTTCACCGATCCGATGTTCACGATGCGGCCGAACTTCGCGGCGCTCATGTTGTCCCACACGGCCTTGCACATGTTGTAGCAGGAGCCGAGGTTGGTATCGATCACGTCATCCCACATCTGGCGCGTCAGCTTGCGCATCATCGCGTCGCGCGTGATGCCCGCATTGTTGACCAGGATTTCGATCGGCCCGTGCTCCTCCTGCACCTTGGCCACGGCGGCCAGGCAGGCGTCGAAGTCGGAGACGTCGAACTTGATGCAGGGGATGCCGGTGCGCTCGGTGAACTCCGCCGCCGCCGCGTCATTGCCGGCATAGCTCGCGATGACACGCCGCCCTGCGGCCTTCAGGCCCTCGCTGATCGCCGCGCCGATGCCGCGCTGGCCACCCGTGACCATTGCCAAACGTGCCATGTCCAACCCTCCCTGGGATGCGTCCTGCTGTGACGGATGAGCGCGCCGTCCGCCTTGATCTGTAACAAGCGCCGCGGGCGCGCGCCACAGAAACCGGCCGGAAGGCAGGCCGGCTACTTGCGCCGCAACTGGAACAGCGCCTGCTGTCCGAACAAATTGGCGAGGCGCACCGAGCGCTTCCAGGGCGCCTTCAATCCGCGCTCATCCACGGCGAGCCAGCGCTCGATCACATAGCCCTCCATCTCCGCCAGGGCGAAGAAGTCGAGGATGGTGCAGGGATGGATGTTGGGCGTCTCGTACCAGGGGCGGGACCAGGTCTCGGTGTCCGGCATGCGGCCGCCCAGCAGCAGTTTCCACCGCACCTCCCAATGGCCGAAATTCGGGAAGCTCACGATCGCGTGCTGGCCGATGCGCAGCATCTGGCGCAGCACCTCGCGCGGCTTTTCCACGGCCTGCAGCGTGCGGCTCAGCACCACATAGTCGAAGGCGCCGTCGGGGTAGAAGGCAAGGTCGTTATCCGCGTCGCCATGGATGACGGCGAGGCCCTGCGCCACGGCCTCCGTCGCCTCGCGCATGTCGATCTCGATGCCGCGCGCATCCACATTCTTCTCGGCCGCCAGATGCGCCATCAGCGCGCCATCGCCGCAGCCGATGTCGAGCACGCGGGCACCCTCGGGGATCATCTCCGCGATGAGGCGCAGGTCGAGCCGCATGTTCTTCGCGACATACTGGATCGTGCCGTCGCGCATCATCGCCGCTCCGCCCAAAGGTCATCCTCGCTCCAGCCGAGCGCCGCGAATTCCGGCGCGCGCAGATGCGCCTCGCCCCAGCAGTAGAATTCGTCGAGCTGTGGCGCCGCGCGGCCCAGCATGGCGTGTGCCTGGCCGCGATGATGGATCTGGTGCTGGAAGAGATGCAGCAGCAGCCGATCCGTCCGCTCGCGCTGCACGCGATGGCCGCGCTGCACCTCGATGATGCGGCCGAGATCCTTCTCCCGCAGCGCCTCGCACCAGGCGATCAGCCGCCGGTCCACCGCCGCCTGCGCGGCTTGCAGCGAAGCCACGTCCCGGCAGGGCTCGCGATCCGCCCAGGCGGCGGGGCCCAGCGTGCCGCCCTCCAGCGCGTCCACATAGAAGTGATCGATGATGAGGATGTGGTTCAGCGTGGCGCGGAGCGAGGGGAAGAAGCCCGTGCGCTCCTGCTCGAACTCCGCCTGTGAAAGTCCCGCGCAGAATCCCAGCAGGCGATGATTGGCCCAGGCATTGTTGCGCGCCTGCGCGCGCATCAACAGCGCGCCGCTCATACGCCGAGCGCAGCGGCTGCGCCCGCGAGAAACCCGCCCAGCGCACGATGGAATTCCGGCTCGTCCAGCAGGAAGGCGTCATGCCCCTTGTCGGTCGTGATCTCGACGAAGCTGACCCGCGCGGCGGCCGCGTTCAGCGCGCGCACCAGGGCACGGCTCTCGCTGGTGGGGAAGAGCCAGTCCGACGAGAAGCTCGCCACGAAGAAGCGCGTGGGCGTGCCGCGGAAGGCGTTGGCGACGGTGCCGTGCTCATTCGCCAAGTCGAAATAATCCATGGCGCGCGTGATGGTCAGGTAGGAATTCGCGTCGAAGCGGCGGACGAAGGTGCTGCCCTGGTGGCGCAGATAGCTCTCCACCTGGAACACATCCTCCAGGAAGGTCAGCGCGCTCGCGCCCTGCAGGCGGCGGCCGAATTTCCGCGTCAACGCCGCCTCGGAGAGGTAGGTGATGTGCGCCACCATGCGCGCGACCGAGAGGCCCTGCGCGGGGATGCGCCCATCCTCCCAGTAGCGCCCGCCCTTCCAGTCCGGGTCGGAATGGATGGCGGCGCGGCCCACCTCGTGGAAGGCGATGTTCTGCGCCGAGTGATGCGTGGCGCAGGCGATGGGCGCGGCGGCGAAGACGCTCTCCGGGTAGGTCGCCGCCCATTCCAGCACCTGCATGCCGCCCATGGAGCCGCCGATCACCGCCAGCAGCCGCGCGATGCCCAGATGCTCGATCAGCTTCTTCTGCGCGCGCACCATGTCGCGGATGGTGACGGTCGGGAAATCCGTGCCCCAGGGGCGGCCCTGGGGCACGCCGTTCTCGTCCGTCATCTCCTCGCGCGGGCCGGTGGAGCCCATGCAGCCACCCAGCACATTGGCGCAGATGACGAAGAAGCGGTCCGTGTCCACCGGCTTGCCGGGGCCGATGATGGCATCCCACCAGCCATCCTTGCCGGTCACCGGCTGGCGCTCGGCCACATACTGGTCGCCCGTCAGGGCGTGGCAGACCAGGATGGCATTGCTGCGCGCCGGGTTCAGCCGGCCATAGGTGCGATAGGCGACCGCCAGCGGCCGGATCACGGCGCCGCAATCCAGCGTCAGGCCCTCGGGCAGGACTGCGCGCTGGTGCTGGACCTCCGGGAAGGGGGCGATTTCGTTCATGGAAGGCCAGAGATAAGGCCTGCCTTGCCCCGGGGCAACTTGGCGCGCGGCGCCGGCGCCGCTATGCCTCTCGCACCCATGTCCGAACCAAAACCCGACCCCGACACGCTGGAGGCGCTGCGCGCCGAGATCAACAGCCTCGACGACGCGATGCATGACCTGCTGATGCGCCGGGCCGAGGTGGTGCACCGCCTCAGCGCGAGCCAGGCCAAGCCGGCCGGCACCGTGCTCCGGCCGGGGCGCGAGGCGGCGATCCTGCGCCGGCTGCTGGCCCGGCATGCCGGCCCCCTGCCCCGGCCCGCCCTGGTGCGGCTCTGGCGCGAGCTCTTTGCCAGCTCCGTCGCGCAGCAGGGCAATTTCAGCGTGGCCCTCCCGGCCGACCCGGCCTTGGCTCGCCTCGCCGCCGAGCATTTCGGCGTCACCACGCCGCAGCGCCAGCACCCCTCGCTCGGCGCCGCGCTGGCCGCGCTGGGCCACCGCGAGGCGAGCATCGCCGTCCTCCCCTGGCCACGCGAGAGCGACAACGCGGCCGAGGAATGGTGGACGCGCTTCGACGCGCAGCACCTCTCCGTCATCGCCCGCCTGCCCTTCGTCTCCGACCGCGAGCCGCCGCTGGAAGCCGCCGTGATCGGCCTGCACCCGGCCGACCCTTCGGGCCGCGACGCGACTTTGCTGCGCGTGGAAATGCCGGGCGAGCCGAGCCGCTCCGCCCTGGCCGCGCATTGCGGCGCGGGCCGCGTGCTCATCATGCGCCGCGGGCCGGGCTTCACCCGCGCCCTGGTCGAGACGCTGGAGACGCCGCCCGCCGGCGCCACCATCCTCGGCCGCTACGCCATTCCCGAACGAGGGACCAAGTGACCATGAACGCCCTGCTGCCGCGCCCCTCCATCCTCTCCATCGAGCCCTATGTGGGCGGCGAGTCGAAGATCCCGGGCGTGAACCGGATCATCAAGCTCTCCTCCAACGAGGGCGCCTTCGGCCCGCCGCCGATGGCGCAGGAGGCGATCATCGCCAGCGCGCGCGAGGCGCATCGCTACCCCGATGGCGGCGCCACGAAGATCCGCGAGGCGATCGGCGCCAAGTTCGGGCTCGACCCCGCGCGCATCGTCTGCGGCAATGGTTCGGACGAGCTGATCGCCTACCTGATCCTTGCCTATGGCGGCGAAGGCACCGAGCTGATCATGCCGGCGCACGGCTTCGTCATGTATGACCTGACCGGCCGCTATGCCGGCTGCCGCGTCATCAAGGTGCCCGAGAAGAACCTGCTGGCCGATGTGGACGCGATGCTCGCCGCCGTCGGCCCGCGCACCAAGCTGGTCTGCCTGGTGAACCCCAACAACCCGACCGGCGCGCTGCTGCCGCAGAGCGAGGTGAAGCGCCTGCGCGCCGGCCTGCGCGACGACATCCTGCTGATCCTGGATTCCGCCTATGCGGAATACGTGACGGACCCCGATTACGACCCCGGCCAGGCGCTGGTGGATGCCTCGGGCAACACCGTGATGACGCGCACCTTCAGCAAGATCTTCGGCCTGGGCGGGCTGCGCTTGGGCTGGGCCTACATGCCGCCGCAGGTGGCGGACGTGCTGGCGCGCATCCGCGGCCCCTTCAACGTGAACGCGACGGCCATGGCCGCCGGCATCGCGGCGCTGGCCGAGCCGGGCTGGATCGAGCGCAGCGTCGCCCACAACACGGAATGGCGCGCCAAGACCGTGGCCGGCCTGCAGGCCGCGGGCATCAAGGTCTGGCCGAGCGCCTGCAACTTCATCCTCGCCGATTTCGAGGATGTGGCGAAGGCGAAGGCCGCCGATGCGGCGCTGCGCGCGCGCGGCATCATCGTCCGCGGCGTGGGCGGCTACAGCCTGCCCACCTGCCTGCGCATCACCATCGGCACGGCCGAGGAGTGCCAGATGGTGATCGAAGGCCTGACCGAATTCATGAAGAATGTTTGACGCCCTGGCGCGACGTGCGCGTTCGTCGGATCCGCACGCGTGACCGAACCCCTCTTCGACCGCCTCTGCCTGATCGGCGCCGGCCTCATCGGCGGTTCCATCGCGCGGCGCAACCGCGAGGGCCATGCGCTCGCGCGCGAGGTCATCGTCACCGCCAACAGCCAGGCGACGCGTGACCGCGTGCGCGAACTGGGCTTCGCCGACCGCGTCGAGGATGACATCGCCGCCGCCGTGCGCGATGCCGATTGCGTCATCCTCTGCGTGCCCGTCGGCGTCTACGCGCAGGTGATGGCGAAGATCGCGCCCCACCTGAAGCCCGGCGCCATCCTCACCGATGTCGGCTCCACCAAGGGCTCCGTCATCCGCGACCTCACGCCGCTGCTGCCGGCGGGCGTGCATCTCGTCCCCGCGCATCCCATGGCCGGCACCGAGTATTCGGGCCCGGATTCCGGCTTCCCCACGCTCTTCGAGGGCCGCTACGTCATCGTCACGCCCACCGAGGGAACCGACCCCGCGGCGGTGGAGAAGGTGCGCGAGCTCTGGCGCCGCTGCGGCTCCATGATCGAGAGCATGGACCCCGTCACGCATGACAAGGTGGTGGCCATCGTCTCCCACCTGCCGCACCTCATCGCCTTCACCATCTGCGGCACGGCTGACGACCTCAGTGAGGAAACGCGCGAGAGCGTGCTGAAATTCGCCGCCTCCGGCTTCCGCGACTTCACGCGCATCGCGGGCAGCGACGTGAACATGTGGCGCGACGTCTTCCTCAACAACCGCGAGGCGGTGCTGGAAATGCTCGCCCGCTTCACCGAGGACGCGCAGGCCTTCGGCCGCGCCATCCGCTGGGGCGAGGCCGGCTTCATCGAGGACCGCATCAAGCGCGGCCGCAAGATCCGCCACAGCCTGATTGAGCGGAAGCAGGCTTAGTTCACGCCCTCAAGCGCCGGGCGCCGCCTCCGGCGGCTTGGCTTCGCCGCGCCATGGGCGCGCTGGACCATGAGCCCGGTTGGGCGGCGCCGGCCGCGTTGCGGCCGGATGGTTTTGCTGAGCGGCCCCAAGCGCCGGGCGCCGCCTCCGGCGGCTTGGCTTCGCCGCGCCATGGGCGCGCTGGACCATGAGCCCGGTTGGGCGGCGCCGGCCGCGTTGCGGCCGGATGGTTTTGTTGAGCGGCCCCAAGCGCCGGGCGCCGCCTCCGGCGGCTTGGCTTCGCCGCGCCATGGGCGCGCTGGACCATGAGCGCCGGCCGCGTTGCGGCCGGATTCTCCGAGCATGCTGCCTGTCTTGATCACGCCCGCGCCAACAGCTTCGGTGCCGGCGGCACCAGTTCCTCCGGCCGCATCGGCCGTCCCACCAGCCAGCCCTGGATGATGTGGCAGCCCGCGCGGCGCAGCGCGAAAGCCTGGCCCTCCGTCTCCACCCCCTCGCCGATCACCTCGATCCCCATGCCACGCGCCAGCGCCATGGTGGCGCGCAGCACGGCGTAGGATTTCGGATCATCCGGCAATCCCGCCGTGATGGAACGGTCGAGTTTCAGCCGCTGCACCGGCAGGCGCACCACATGCGGCAGGCCGGAATGACCGCCGCCGAAATCATCGAGCGAGAGCGGCACCCCCACCTCCCGCAGCGCGGCCAGGGTCCGCGCCACGCCGGGCAGGTCGCGAATGGCCAGGTCCTCCGGGATCTCGATTTCCAGCCGCGCGGCCTCCACCCCGGCCGCGGCCAGCGCCTCCGCCACCTCGGTGGCGAAGGCCGGGTCATGCAGCGTCGCGATGGAGATATTGATGCCAAGATGCGCCGGCGCCTCCGGCCGCGCGCCCCAGCCGGCCAGCAAGGCCACCGCGCGGTTGAGGACGAAGCGGTCGAGCTGCAGCATCAGCCCCGATTCCGCCGCCGCGACGAGAAGCTCCGCCGGCGGCACGCTGCGGCCGAGCCGCGCACTGTCCCACCGGATCAGCGCCTCGGCGCCGATCAGCCGTCCGCTCTCGAGGTCGAGCTGCGGCTGCACATGCAGCTCGAGCTCGCCGCCCACCAGCGCCTCGCCGAATGCCTCCCGCAGCTCCGCCCGCTGCTCGGCCCGCGCACGCAGCGCGGGCTCGAACAGCGCCACCGCATCGCCGGAGGCCGCCCGCGCCTCGAACAGCGCGAGGTCGGCGGCGCGCAGGAGCTGGTCCGCCTCCTGCCCGTGTTCCGGCGCGCAGGCGACGCCCAGGCTGCCGGACAGCGGCAATTCCGTGCCGCCGATCTCGATCGGCCGGCGCAGCGCCTGACGCAGGCGTTCGGCCAGCGGGGCCGCGCTTTCCGCCCCGGCGCCGAAGGCCAGGACGGCGAATTCATCCCCGCCCAGCCGGCTCACCAGGTCGCCGGGGCGCACCGCCTCGCGCAGCCGCCGCCCGGCCTCCACCAGCAGCGCATCGCCCATCGCCTGCCCGTGGCGGTCATTGGCCGCCTTGAACTGGTCGAGGTCCACCAGCACCAGCACGCCGCGCTGCTCGGCGGCCAGCATCTCCTGCAGGGCCGCGCGGAAGGTGCCGCGGTTGATCAGCCCGGTGAGCGGGTCGCGCTCGACCAGATGCTCGATCCGCTCCTGCGCGGCCTTGAGCGGCGTCACATCCACCACGGAGAGGATGCAGCCCCGCAGCCCCTGGGCCGAAAGCCAGGGCGAGGCGGTGATCCGCAGGCGCCGCTCCGTCTGGCAGGGCAGGGCGAGCTGCGCCTCGCTCTCCACCTCCGTGCTGAAGCCGAAGGGACCCTCCGGATCGGCGGGCGAGGTGAGCACGAGGCCGGATTCCGCCAGCGCCGGCGGGGCCTGGGCGCCGAACAGCGCCGTCAGGCGGCGATTGGCGAAGATCGTCCGCCCCTCGTCATCCAATTGCCAGATGCCGACGGGCGCCATCTCCAGCAGCGCGCGCAGGCGGCCCTCGGATTCCGCCAGGGCCAGCTCGCCGCGCTTCACGGCGGAGATGTCCACCGCGAAGACCGCGACCTCGCCGCCCGGCAGGCGCGTCTGCCGCATGCGCTCCCAATGGCCCTCGGCGGTGAGGATCTCGAAGGGCTCGCCATCGGCGCGGGCGTGCTTCCCCATCCGGCGGGCCATCTCGGCGGCGCGCTCATGGGGCGGCAGATGGGCGAGCAGCGCCTGCATCACGGCGCCCAGATGCGGCCGTGGGCCGAGCGGCGCGACGCGGCGCGTCCATCCCTGCTCGGGCCGCCCATTGTGCCAGACCAGGCGTTGATCGGGCGCGTAGATGGCGACGCGATAGGGCGTGGCGGCCATCACCTGCCGCCAGAGCGAGCCCTCACGGCGCAGGCGGCAGGCCCACCAGCCGAGCAGCCCGAGCGGCAGGACCAGCAGGAGAGCCCAGGGCGGCGCCGGCAGCCAGGCAAGGCCGAGCATCAGCGCCGCGGCCAGGGCGGTGCCCAGGCACAGAAGCGGGAGGTTCAGGCGCGGCGGATGGGGCATGGCACTCTCTTCCAAGGGAAGATAGCGCCGGGGCCGGTTAAGCCTTCCTTGCGGCTCCGCCGGAAAAACCGATTCAGATCAGCGCGATGAGCGCCAGCGCGGCCAGGGCGCCGCCGCCTGTCAGCAGCGCGGCGCGCAGTGCGCCACCCGCGGCCACCTGCCCTTCCGCGCGGGCCAGCAGCCAGCCCGCCGCCGCCACGCCGCCGAGCGTGAGCAGCAGCGAGGGCCAGGCGCCCGGCGCGGCCAGCAGCATCAGCGGCAGCAGGGGCAGGAGTCCGCCCAGCGCCTGGCCGACCGCCAGCGCCGCCGCCTCCTGCGCCGCACGCGCCGGCTGCGGCTCGATGAGGTCGAGTTCGAAGCGCATCATGAAGTCCACCCAGCGGCGCTTGTCGGCGGCGATCGCTTCCACCGCGCGGGCCAGCGTGTCGCCGCGCAGCCCGTAGCGATGCAGCACGGCCGCCACCTCCCAGCGCTCGCGCTCGGGATAGGTCTCGGTCTCCTCCTCCTCGCGGCGGCGCTCGGCCGCGTAGCGTTCGGTGGCGCCGAGCACGGCGAAGTAGCGCGCGAGCGCCGCGACCACGGCGCCAGCCCCCAGCGCGGCCACGCCGCCCGCAAGCAGCGCAGGGCCGGTGACGCCCAGCGCCATGAGCCCGATGACCACCGCGAGCGGCAACACCGGCCCCTGCGCGAGGCCTGTGAGGAAGGGCACCTCGGCACGGCTCAGCAGGGCATGCTGCTCCCCCTCCGGGGGCCCTGGCGGTGCGGGCGGCAATCCGTCGCGATAGGGGTGGGGGGCAGGCTGATCCATGGGGCGATCCTACCTCATCCGGGCATCGCGGCGAAACCTCCGCATGGCGCAACAAAAAAGGGCGCCCGGTGAGGGGCGCCCTTTCGGCTCGACAGTCCCGTGGGACCGTCGAATTCAGCTGGCCTTGAGGTTGACCGCGGACGTCTTGCCGCGCTCTTCCGCCAGTTCGTAGGAAATCTGCTGGCCATCCTTGAGGCCCTGCAGGCCGGCGGCCTGAACCGCCGTGATGTGCACGAACACATCGGAGCCACCACCGGCCGGCGAGATGAAGCCGTAACCCTTGGTCGCGTTGAACCACTTCACGGTGCCAGAAGCCATCCGCTTATTCTCCAAAAGCATGCGCGCGGGAATCTCCGGCGCATTATCACCCACTCCAGCCGGACTTCGCAGGACATGCGCTTCACGCCCACACCTTTCCCGGCAGGGGCACGCGATGTCCGGCGGGTACACATCCAGCGGGTCTGAAGAGAGCTTCTGGGGTCGGCACGGCAAGACGAAGGTGGGAGCACAAGCGCAGATCGGCCGGGGGAAGTCAAACAAAACCGGCAGGCCTTCTGCCATGCACCGGACGCGTGGCGCGCAAAAAGAAAGGGCGGCCCTTGCGGACCGCCCCTCCCGTTACGCGAACCGAGGTGACCTGGACTTAGAAGTCCATGTCGCCCATGCCGCCCATGCCGCCACCGGGGCCACCGGCGGGCGCCGCGGCCTTCGCCGGACGCTCGGCCACCATGGCTTCCGTGGTGATCAGCAGCGAGGCGACCGAGGCCGCATCCTGCAGCGCCGTGCGCACGACCTTGGTCGGGTCGATGATGCCGGCGGCCACCAGGTCCTTGTACTCGTCGAGCTGCGCGTCGTAGCCGAAGGTCCACTCGCCCGAGCGGAGCACTTCACCCGCGATCACCGCGCCGTCCTTGCCGGCGTTGGTGGCGATCTGCTTGACCGGCGCCTGGATCGCCTTGCGGACGATCTCGATGCCGACCTGCTCGTCGCTGTTCAGGCCCTTGAGGCTGCCCAGGTTGGTCGAGGCGCGCAGCAGCGCGGTGCCACCACCCGGAACGATGCCTTCCTGAACGGCGGCGCGCGTCGCGTGCAGCGCGTCGTCCACGCGGTCCTTGCGCTCCTTCACTTCCACTTCGGTGCTGCCACCGACGCGGATGACGGCCACGCCACCGGCGAGCTTCGCCAGGCGCTCCTGCAGCTTCTCGCGGTCGTAGTCCGAGGTGGTCTCCTCGATCTGCGCCTTGATCTGCTCGCAGCGGCCGTTGATCTCGTCCTTCGAGCCGGCACCATCCACGATCGTGGTGTTCTCCTTCTCGATGCGGATGGTCTTGGCCTTGCCCAGCATCGCCAGCGTGACGGTCTCGAGCTTGATGCCGAGGTCCTCGCTGATCAGCTGGCCGCCGGTCAGGATCGCGATGTCCTCGAGCATCGCCTTGCGGCGATCACCGAAGCCCGGCGCCTTCACGGCGGCGATCTTCAGGCCGCCACGCAGCTTGTTGACCACCAGCGTGGCCAGGGCCTCGCCTTCCACGTCCTCGGCGATGATGACGAGCGGACGGCCGCTCTGCACCACGGCCTCGAGCAGCGGCAGCATCGGCTGGAGCTGGGAGAGCTTCTTCTCGAAGATCAGGATGTAGGGCTGATCCATCTCCGCGATCATCTTCTCCGCATTCGTGATGAAGTACGGGGAGACATAGCCGCGGTCGAACTGCATGCCCTCGACGACGTCGAGCTCGGTCTGGATGCTCTTGGCTTCCTCGACCGTGATCACGCCCTCATTGCCGACGCGCTCCATGGCGGAGGCGATCATCTCGCCGATTTCCTTCTCGCCATTGGCGGAAAGCGTACCGACCTGGGCGACCTCGGCGGAGGTGGTGATCTTCTTGGTCTTGGCCTCGAGCTCCGAGACGACCTGGGCCACGGCCTTGTCGATGCCGCGCTTGAGGTCCATCGGGTTCATGCCGGCGGCGACAGCCTTGGCGCCCTCGCGGACGATGGCCTGGGCCAGCACCGTCGCGGTCGTCGTGCCGTCACCGGCGGTGTCGTTGGTCTTCGAGGCCACTTCGCGCACCATCTGGGCGCCCATGTTCTCGAACTTGTCGGCGAGCTCGATTTCCTTCGCGACGGTCACGCCGTCCTTCGTGATGCGGGGCGCACCGAAGGACTTGTCGATCACCACGTTGCGGCCCTTGGGGCCCAGCGTCACCTTCACGGCATCGGCCAGGATGTCCACGCCACGAATCATCTTCTCGCGCGCGGAAGCGCCGAACTTCACGTCTTTGGCAGCCATTTGATCACCTCATATGGGGTTGAAAGCGATGGTCGTTCGGGCCTTTAGGCCTCGACGATGCCCATCACGTCGGATTCCTTCATGATCAGCAGCTCTTCGCCGTTGACCTTCACCTCGGTGCCGGACCACTTGCCGAACAGGATGCGGTCACCCGCCTTCACGTCGAGCGGGCGGACCTTGCCCTCTTCATTCACGGTGCCGGCGCCGACGGCCAGGACTTCACCTTCCTGCGGCTTCTCCTTGGCGGTGTCGGGGATGATGATGCCGCCCGCGGTCTTTTCCTCGGCCGTGATACGGCGAACGAGAACGCGGTCGTGCAAGGGGCGGAACTTCATGTCGGTTCTTTCCTCCTGATGAGTCAGGCTATGGGAACCTCCCCGCGTGCGGCGCCTGTTGGCACTCACTGGCGAGGAGTGCCAGCGACTTAGGCTTGGCCTCAGGCAGAGTCAAGACAGATGGCAGCACTCTCTGAGTGCGAGTGCTAATCCGCTGAATCAACAGAAGATTTTTCTGGCGAAGCCGCTTCCGATCATGTCAGCCTCATGACGTGACCAGCCCGTCGGACGGGCCGGCAGGAGGATCAGCCGGTCCCGCGGGTTGGAAAACGACCCCGAAGGAGGCTGCTTGATGCTGGATGTACTCTCCCCGATGGTCCGCCAGAAGGACTGGAGGCTCACCACCGCGGAAATCCTCTACCACATGCCCGACCACCCGGGCGTCCTGCAGACCTTCATCTGGCAAAAGCACGACCTGGCCCCGAGTTTCCCCGAACTCACCCGCTTCCTCGACTTCTGGAAGCGCGAGATCGAGGGGCCGCTGCATTCCGTTCGAGTCGCGAGCGCGGCGCTGATCCGCCCGGCGGACCTGAAATACGCGAACGGGGTGTTTTTGTTGCATTAATGCCCTCAAGCGCCGGGCGAAGTTTTTGACGCCCTCAGACGCCGGGCGCGGCCTCCGGCCGCTTGGCTTCGCCGCGCGACGGGTGCGCTTGGCCGCACGGGCAGTTGGGCGGCGCCGGCCGCGGTGCGGCCGGATTCGTCAGGGTTCGGCCTGACCTGATGTGTTCGGCGAGCTTGGGGGCTTAGCGGGCGGCCCCGCTCCAGGTGATCGCACCCGCCGTCCCGCAGGCCCCACAAAGCGGCTTCCACGCCGAATGCTCCGCCCCGCAATGCCCGCAGCGCCAGACCGGCTCGACCGGCGCGGCCGCCGCCTCGCGCAGCCAGCCCGCCTCGCGCTCGCGCGCCGCATCCGGCCCGTGCTCGGCGCGCTCCACCTCGCCCAGCAGGGCGTAGCAGCGCCGGTCGGCCTGGCCGGTCTCGCGCCAGAGGTTCAGCTCATGCCGCGCCCGGCCAGTCAGCCCGGCCTCGAAGGCGATGCGCGCACGCAACAGCCGGCTCTCCGGATGGGCCGGGGTGTGGCGGGTCAATTCCTCCACCAGCCGCACCCGGCGGATGCGGTCCGTGTCCAGGCCCAGCAGCAATTCCGCGATGCCGGGATGCGGCGCGGCGTTCCAGCCCTGCTGCAGCACGCCGCGCGCCCGGCGCGGGTGCCCGGTGTCCAGCAGCCGGCTGGCATGGGCGATCACGCCCGGCGCGAAGCCCGGCTCGGCCAGGAAGGCCTGGCGCTCCAGTTCGGCCGCGCGGAGTGGGTCCTTCTCCTGCAGGGCGGCCGCCAGGCTGAGCGCCGCGCGGGGCCCGTCGGCGCCCGAGAATGCCAGCGCCTCGCCCCAATCCTGCCGGCGCCGCGCCACCTCCGAACGCTCGGCGCGCAGCCATTCGGCGCTGGGCTCGGCCGATTGCGCCTCGGCCGCAATCTCGCGCGCGGCGTCCCAATCGCCCCGCGCCTCGGCTTGCCGCAGCAGGCCGCGCAGCCCCAGGAAGCGTGCCTCGGGCTGTGCCGCCAGGGCCTCGAAGGCCTCGGTGGCGGCGGCCTCGTCCCCCTCGGCGCGGGCGGCCTCGGCGGCCAGCAGCAGGAGCTGCGGGCTGTCCCCCATCAGGCGGCGGGCGCGCGTCACCTCGATGCGCGCGGCCTCCGCCCGGCCGGCGGCCAGCGCCACCAGGGCGCGGGTCAGCGCCAATTCGCCCTCGGCCCGGTGCTGCCGCTCCAGGCGCAGCCGGCGCCGCGCTGGCCAGGCCAGCAGCCAGGACCACAGGCGCAGCAGCGCGTGCAGCAGCAGGAAGCCCAGCGCCGCGGCCAGGATGCCAGCGGCCAGCGGCAGCCCGATCCAGAGGTCGCCATGGCGGATCTCGACGCTGCCGCCGAGATCCATCAGCGCCATCACGCCGGCGAAGCCCGCCAGCAGGACCAGCAGCAGCTTGAGGACCAGCCGCATCAGCCGCCGGCCAGGGCGCGCAGGGCGAAGCGCGCCTGGGCGAGGGCCTGGGCCTCCTCCAGCCAGGCGCGCATGCCCTGGCGCAGCGGCTCGGGCAGGCGGCCGAGATGCCCGAGCGCACCCTCCACATCGCCCGCCTCCAGCGCGCGCCGGGCGCGTTCCACATTGGCCTCGGTCGCGTCGCCCCAGACCACCTCCTCGCCCCGGCGGATGGTGAGCAGGCTGTTCAGCCGCGGCAGCGTCCCCTCCTGCGCGGCGGCGCGCGCCTGGCGCAGCGCCTCCTCGAAACCGAGGCGCAGCGCCGGTTCGGTCGGTGGCGGGCTGGTGGCGAAGCGCGCGAGGGCGGGCGGCGCGGGCTGGCCGAGCCGGGCCAGCGCCGGCGCCAGGGGCTGCCCGGCATCGAGCAGCGCGCGCAGGGCATCAATGGCCGCCAGCCGCTCGGTCCGTGCCTCGGCGGCGGAGAGACGCTGCAGGGCCTGCTCGACGGGGGCAAGGCGTTGCGCCGCCAGCGCCTCGATCGCGGCCACGCGCTGGGCGACCAGCGCCTCCAGCGCGGCCAGCCGCTGCAACAGCCCGGTCTCCAGATTGGTCACGCGCTGGCCGAGGCTCGCCTCGCCCGCCAGGCGCGCCTGGTCGAGATGCGCCACGCGCGCGGTGAGCGCCTGCTCCGCCGCCTCCCGCCGCGCCGTAGCATCGGCCATGCGGCCCGTGACGGCCGCATCCAGCGCCGCCGCGCGCTGGTCGAGCCGCGCGGTACCCGCCGCCTCCACCGCTGCCGCCGCCTCGGTGATGCGCTGGCCGAGCGCCGTCTGCAGCGCGGCGATGCGCTCCTGCAGGGCGGCCTCGCCCGCCGTGCGATTGGCCATGACCTGCCGCTCCAGCGCGGCGAGCGCCACCGGGTCGCCCGCCGGACGGTCGCTGAGCAGGCGGATGGTCGCCTCGGCGGCGGCCAGGCGGGTCAGTGCGGCTTCCAGGGCGACCGGCTCCACCACGGGCCGCGCGGCGAGTTGCTGAATGGCAGCCTCAGCCATCGCCACGCGGGCATCCGTGCGCGCGGGGGGCGTGCGGCCGCCGAGCAACCAGAGGATGGCCAGCACCAGCAGCAGCCCCGCCCCCAGCAGTGCCACCCAGGCGGGATCGAGCTTGCGGGTCATGGGAGCAACTCCAAGAGATGGTCCTGGTCGGGCCGCCGCGCCACGCGGATGCGTCGCCAGCGCACCGTCTCCAGCGCCGCCGCCACGCGCGGGCTGATGGCCAGCGCCTCGATGCCCTGGAGCGCCGCGCCAAGCCCGGTGCCCGCGAGCAGCGCCACGCTACACGCGGCGCTGCGCGGGGAGAAGAACATGGCGTGTGACACCTGACCGGCCGCGATGGCATCGCGCGCCGCCTCCGGCAGCGAAGGCGCCTCGCGCGCCGCATAGACGACGCGGCGGATCACGCGGAAACCCCGCGCCCGCAGCAGGGCCGTGAGGTCGAGCGAATAGGCCGCGCCCACCGCCAGCAGCAGCGGGCCCTCCGCCGGGCGCAGCGTCGCGGCGCAGAGTTCCGCCAGCGCCGCCGCATCGCCGCCGGCCGCCCGCACATCGGCGAAGCCCGCCGCGCGCGCCGCCTCCGCCGTCGCGGCGCCGACGGCCAGCACGGGGATGGGCCAGGGGATGAGCGCACGCGCGGCGGCGCGGCTGGTCAGCAGCAGGGCCTGGGCATGGGCCGGTGGGGCGAGCGGGCGGGGGGTCAGCAGCAGCGCCGGCGCGAGGACTGGCGTGAAGCCCAGGGCAGCGAGGCGGCTGGCGGTCTCGGCCGCGCCCGGCTCGGGCCGGGTGACGAGAACGCCCCGGGGGACGTGCCCGGTCATCTCAGCCGAAGATGTCGGCCGGGCTGTCCGCCCGCAATTCCTCGCCGAGCGTGGTGCCGAGCCGCGCCGCATCCTCCGCCGCGCCCTCGATCTCGCGCTTGAGCAGGAAGCTGCCATCCTCGCGCGCCACCAGCCCGGTCAGCCGCAGCGTGCCATCCGGCAGCAGCCGCGCATGCCCGCCGATCGGCGTGCGGCAGGAGCCGTCCAGCGCCGCCAGCAGCGCGCGCTCGGCCTTGGAGACGGCGGCCGCCTCGCGATCCTCGATGCCGGAGAGCAATTCGCGCAGTTCGACATCGTCGGCGCGGGTGGTGATGCCGACGATGCCCTGGCCGGCGGCCGGCACCATCGCCTCGGGCGGCAGCACCACCGCCGCGCGATCCTCCAGCCCCAGGCGGCGCAGGCCGGCCAGCGCCAGAAGCGTGGCCGTCACCTCGCCGCGCGCCACGCGGTCGAGCCGCGTCTGGACGTTGCCGCGCAGGGTCACAACCTTCAGGTCCGGCCGCGCGGCCAGCAATTGCGACTGCCGCCGCAGCGAGGAAGAGCCGACCACGGCGCCCGCGGGGAGGCAGGCATAGGGGTCGGCCGGATCCGGCGTGCCGCAGCCGGGGCCCAGCACCAGCGCATCCCGCGCATCCTCGCGCCGCAGGGTGCAGGCCAGAACGATGCCGGCGGGCATCTCGGTCTCCAGGTCCTTCAGGGAATGCACCGCGAAATCCACCCGGCGGTCCAGCAGCGCCTCATGGATCTCCTTGGCGAAGAGGCCCTTGCCGCCGATCTCCGCCAGGCGACGGTTCTGCACCAGATCCCCCGTGGTCGCGATCGCGTGCTCCTCGAAGGCGTTCACGCCGCGCAGCACCGGACAGAAGCCGGTGATGATCTCGAGGAAGTGCCGCGTCTGCCAGAGCGCGAGCGGCGAGGCACGCGTGCCCACGCGCAGCGGCAGGGCGCGCATGCGGGAGTGCTTGGCCGCTTGGGGAGCGGGAGGGGCGGACGTGGCGGAAGACATCGGCGCGTCATATAGGGCGGGAGTGATGAACGAAACCCGCCCTGATGCATTGCCGATCCTCGGAATCGAGAGCAGCTGCGACGAGACCGCCGCCGCCCTCCTGGATGGGACCGGACAAATCCTCGCCGAGGCGGTCTTCACCCAATCGGCCGAGCATGCGCGCTTCGGCGGCGTGGTGCCCGAAATCGCCGCCCGCGCGCATCTCCAGCGCCTCGCGGGCATGGTGCAGGGCGTGCTGGCGGAGGCGGGCCTCACGCCGCGCGACCTCGGCGCCGTGGCGGCGACCTCGGGGCCGGGGCTGATCGGCGGCCTCATCGTCGGCGCCAGCCTGGGCAAGGGCCTGGCGCTGGGCGCGGGCATTCCCTTCCTCGGCGTGAACCACCTGGAGGCGCATGCGCTGACGGCGCGGATGCCCGGGCTGTTCGAGACGCCGCCCGCATACCCCTTCCTGCTGATCCTGGTCTCCGGCGGGCATTGCCAATGCGTGGCGGTGGAGGGGATCGGCCGCTACCGCCGCCTCGGCACCACGCTGGACGATGCGGTGGGCGAGGCCTTCGACAAGGCGGCCAAGCTGCTCGGCCTGCCCTGGCCCGGCGGCGCGCATCTGGAGCGGCTGGCGGCCGGCGGCGATGCCGGCGCCGTGCCCCTGCCCCGCCCGCTGCTGCGCCGGCCGGGCTGCGACTTCTCCTTCTCCGGCCTCAAGACCGCGGTCGCCCAGGCCGTCGGCAAGGGCTACCGGCGCGAGGACATCGCGGCGAGCTTCCAGGCCGCGGTGGCCGCCGTGCTGGCCGACCGCGCCCGCCACGCCGCCGCGATGCTGCCCGAGGCGACGGCGCTGGTGGTGGCAGGCGGGGTCGCCGCCAACCAGGCGGTGCGCGCGGCGCTGGCCGAGGCCACGCCCCTGCCCCTGCTGGCACCGCCGCTGCGCCTCTGCGGCGACAACGCCGTGATGGTGGCCTGGGCCGGGCTGGAGCGGCTGCGCGCCGGGCAGCGGGACGCCCTGGGCCTCGCCCCGCGCCCGCGCTGGCCGCTCGGCGATCTGGCGCCACCGGCCCCTGCGCCCCAGGCATGAAATGGCCGTAAACCCTGACGCGCCACATTGACGGGGCCCGCCGCCGCGCTCAGTTTCCGCCGATGAGCGAAGCCACCCTCTCCGCCCGCCGCGACTATCAGATCTGCGCCCTGATCGGCACGGGCCACTTCCTCAGCCACTTCTACATGCTCTGCCTGCCGCCGATCTTCCTGCTCTGGCGCGCGGAATTCGACGTCTCCTTCGCGATGCTCGGCGCCTCGCTCGCGCTGATGAGTGGCACGACGGCGCTGCTGCAGACCCCCGTGGGCTTCCTGGTGGACAAGTATGGCGCGCGGCGCTTCCTGGTGGGCGGCACGCTGCTCATGGCGCTTTCCATCAGCGCCATGGCCTTCGTGCAGGATTTCCGGCTGATCCTGGTGCTGGCCGTGCTCTCGGGCATCGGCAATTCGGTGATCCATCCGGCGGACTACGCCATCCTCGCCGGCTCCATCCGCAAGGAATTCGTGGGCCGCGCCTTCGCGCTGCACACCTTCACCGGCAATCTCGGCTTCGCGCTCGCCCCCCCGGTCGTGGCGCTGCTGCTGCTGGTGATGGATTGGCGCGGCGCGTTGCTGCTGGTCGGGCTGCTCGGCGTGCCTGTCGTCGGCCTGATCCTCTGGCAGTCGCGCATCCTGAGCGACCAGCCCAAGGCACGCGGGGCCAAGAAGGAGGGCGGCGTCAGGCTGCTCACCAGCAAGCCCATCCTCGCCTTCTTCGCCTTCTTCCTGCTCTCCGCCATGGCGGGCTCGGGCATGACGGCCTTCCTCATCACCGTGCTGGGCAAGCTCTGGGGCACGCCCATCGCCGTCGCCTCGCTGGCGCTGACCGGGTACATGGCGGGTGCCACGGGGGGCACGCTGGTGGGCGGCTGGTGGGCCGACAAGAAGGGCGGAAACCTGCTCGGCTTCGTCAGCGTGCTGACGCTCTGCGCCGCCGGCCTGATCCTCTCGCTCGGCTTCCTGCCCATGGCGGAATGGCTGCTGGCGCCGGTGGCGCTGGTGGCCGGCCTCTGCCTCGGCTCCTCGCGCACGCCGCGCGACGTGATGCTGAAGGAAGCCTGCCCGCCCGGCGAGATCGGCAAGGTCTTCGGCTTCGTCAGCGCCGGCCTGCCGCTCGGCTCCGCGCTCATGCCGGTGCCCATGGGGCTGCTGATCGATTTCGGCCTGACCTGGCTTGTGCTGCCGGTGGTGGCCAGCCTGCTCGTGCTCTCGCTGCTCTGCGCCGGCAGCGCGCGGGCGATGGCGCCGGTGGCCGCCCCGCGCGTGCAGCCGGCCGAATAGTGCCCGCCTTCGACGCCTGGCTGTACTGGATCGACCACGCGGCCATCGCGGTCTTCGCCATCTCGGGCGCGCTGGTCGCCTCGCGCAAGCAGATGGATGCGGTGGGCTTCATCCTCATCGCCGTCGTCACCGGCTTCGGCGGCGGCACGCTGCGGGACCTGCTGCTGGGCCGCACGCCCGTCGCCTGGCTGAAGGCGCCGGAACTCGTCGCCGTGGCGGTGGTGGCGGCGATCCTCGTCTTCTTCATCGCGCATCTGGTGCAGAACCGCTTTCGCGCGCTGCTCTGGGCCGATGCGGTGGGGCTTTCCATCTATGCCGTGCTGGGCGCCGAGATCGCGCTGCTGGCGGGCGCGCATGCCTGGGCGGCGGTCATCCTCGGCGTCATCACCGCGACCTTCGGCGGCATCGCGCGCGACGTGATCTGCAACGAGATCCCGCTCATCCTCCGGAAGGAGATCTACGTCACGGCCGCAGCGGCCGGCGCCACGGTCTTCATCCTGCTGCGGCTGGAAGGCATCTGGCGCGAGCCCGCCTTCATGGCCGGCGTGCTCACCTGCTTCCTGATCCGCGCGGCCGCGCTGCGCTATGGCTGGAGCCTGCCGGGGTATCGCGCGCGTCCGGGCCGGGACTATCCTGAAGCCGACAGGTGAAGGGAAACGCCATGGAATATCGTGTGCTCGGCCGCAGCGGGATGCGCGTCAGCCGGCTCTGCCTGGGAACCATGATGTTCGGCGGCCCGGCCGATGCCGCGACCAGCGCCCGGATGATCGCTACCGCCAAGGAGGCCGGCTTCAACTTTCTCGACACGGCGGATGTCTATTCGCGCGGCGCCTCGGAGGAGGTGGTGGGCCAGGCGCTGGCCGGCACGCGGAATGACTGGGTGCTGGCAACCAAGCTCGGCAATGCGATGGGCCCGGGCGCGAATGAAAAGGGCCTCTCCCGCGCCTGGATGATGCGCGCGGTGGAGGGCAGCCTGAAGCGCCTCGGCACCGATCACATCGACATCCTCTACCTGCACCGCGAGGACCATGACACGCCGCTGGAGGTGACGGTGGCGGCGCTGGGCGATCTGATCCGCGCGGGCAAGATCCGCGCCTTCGGCCTCTCCAATTTCCGGGCCTGGCGCATCGCGGCGCTCTGCGAGGCCTGCGACCGGCTGGGCGTGGACCGGCCGATGGTGAACCAGCCACTCTATCACGCGCTGAACCGCATGGCGGAGGTGGAGGTGCTGCCGGTCTCGGCGCATTACGGCCTGGGCGTCTTCCCCTACAGCCCGCTGGCGCGCGGCGTGCTGACCGCGAAATACGACCCCGACGCGCCGCCCGCGCCGGACAGCCGTGCAGGCCGCGGCGACAAGCGCATGCTGGAGGCGGAATGGCACCCGGCCTCCATCGCCATGGCGCAGAAGCTGGCGCGGCACGCGGCGGCGCGCGGCGTGGCCTCCGCGCATCTCGCCATCCAATGGGTGCTGAAGAATCCGATCATCACCGGGGCCATCGTCGGCCCGCGTACCGAGGCGCAACTGGCCGACTACATCGCCGCCCTCGACTGCCCCTGGACGGCGGAGGACGAGGCGGTGATCAGCGGCCTGGTCACGCCGGGCCATGCCGCGACGCCGGGCTACAATGACCCGGCCTATCGCATCGAGGGGCGGCCGGCTTAAGCCGCCGCCGCTTCCTCGGCTTCGATCGTCACCGCCGCCGCATGGACGACGGAGGCGATGCGGACCGCGGCCTGCACCTGCTCGCTGGTCAGGCCGGCATGCTTCACCACCTTCTCATGGCTCTCCATGCACATGCCGCAGCCATTGATGGCGGACACCGCGAGCGACCAGAGCTCGAAATCCGCCTTCTCCACGCCGGGCTTCGCCATGATGTTCATGCGGAGCTTCGCCGGCATCGAGGGGTAGTCGCCGCCCACCAGGTGGGTGAAGCGGTAGTAGATGTTGTTCATGCCCATGATGGAGGCCGCGCCCTTGGCGGCGGCGAGCGCCTCGGCGCTCAGCTGCGGGCCGAATTCGGCGAGGATGGCGCGCGTCACCGTGGCGTTGCGGCTGGCCAGGGCGGAGACGATGAAGGTGCCGGCGCGCTGCTGCACGGTGAGCGAGGGTTCGGCCGCGAGCGAACCGAGGTTCAGCTTCTGGTCCTTGGCGTATTCGGGGAGGGCATTGCGCAGGGCTTCCAGCGACATCACGCGGGCTCCAAACAGGTCAGATTGTGGGAAAGGAATGCCCCCGTCGCGCAGCGATCGGGGGGTCCAAAGGGGGGCTGCATGCCCCCCCTTTTGCTGGCCGCGATAGGGCTGGTGTGGCGGCTACCGCGGCAAGCGACAGATCACTCAGGCCGCCTTGGCGAAGAGCTCTTCCGGCTTCAGGGCCTCTTCGCCCTTGGTCCAGTTGCAGGGGCAGAGCTCGTCCGTCTGCAGCGCGTCGAGGATGCGCAGCGTCTCCTGCGGGTTCCGGCCGACATTCAGGCCGTTCACCGAGACGTGCATGATCGTGCCCTCGGGGTCCACGATGAAGGTCACGCGCAGCGGCACGCCGGCGGCCTTGTCGAGAACGCCCAGCGCCGTGCTCAGCTCACGCTTCACATCGGCCAGCATCGGGAAGGGGAGGTCCTTGATGTCGGCATTGTGGACGCGCCAGTTGAGGTGCACGAACTCGCTGTCGGTCGAGACGCCGTAGATCACCGCGTCACGGTCGTTGAACTCGCCCTGGAGCTTGCCGAAGGCGGCGATTTCGGTCGGGCAGATGAAGGTGAAGTCCTTCGGCCAGAAAAAGACGACCTTCCACTTGCCGGCATCGCTCTGGTCGGTGACCTGGATGAAGGACTTGCCCGGGCCCTTCAGGCCCTCGGGGCCGCCCTGCACGGCGGTGAGGTCGAAGCTCGGGAACTTGTCGCCGACGGTCAGCATGGGGGTATCTCCTGCGCGAATGTGGTCACAGGCCGGTCGTTCCGGCCTCGCCTCGATATATTGCGGCGCAGCATGACTTTTCCAATGAATTGTTTTGGATTTTTTGATCGAGGAAGGCGATCATGCCCCCCGCATGAGCACCAGTTGACCCGAACCGACCAAAATCGCGACACGCGCCGCCAGCGCCGGCACCGCCGAGGGGTCGAGGCCCAGCAGCCGCGCGAGGCCCTGGGCCAGCTCCTCCTCATCGGCCTGCGGGTCCAGCTCCAGCACCAGGCGCGCGGCGGCCGCCACCTCCTCGGCATGGATCATGGCTGGGCGGCGCAGATGGGCGGCGGCGGCGGAGCGGTCCCGCGCGATCACGAGGCCGCGCTCCTCCGGGAACCAGAAGCCTGACGCCTCGGTGATTCCGTGCAGCAGCCGCGCCTCGTTCAACGCGCCGGGGAAGCCCTTGGCGTCGGGCGCGGCGGGGCCGAGCAGCAGGCGCAGGCGTTCCTGGATGGAATCGCCATGCACCGGCGCCTCGGTCGCCACGATGGCCGCGATCAGCCCGGCCAGTTCGGCGCGGTTGGCGGGCGGCTTGTCCAGCGTCGCCTCGACATAGGCCGGCGCGAGGCGCGCGGCGGTGACCGGCGCCGCCACGGGCGCAGCGAGGCCCAGCGCCGGGCGCAGCTTTGCCGCGGCGGCCTCGGGCTGGTTCAGCCAGTCGAGCGACCAGCTGCGCGTCAGCGACCAGCCCATGCCCTCCAGCGCCATCTGCCGCCCGCGATCGCGGTCCCGCGCGCAGCGCAGGCCGGACCAATCGGCGCCATCCACCTCCACGCCAAGGTCGAAGCCCTGCGGCCCGCGCGCCGCGACATCGAGGAAGAGCCCCGAAAGCCCCACGCGCGGCACCGCCTCGCGCCCCGACTGCCCGATGAGCTCGCCGATCAGGCCGGCGATGGCCGAGCCCTCGCGCGCGGCCACGCGCAGGCTGGCGCCGCCCGCGGCGAAATCGAGGAAGGTCTTGAGCGCGGCCACGCCGCGGCCCTTGGCGCGCTCCAGATCCACTTCCTCGGCGCCGATGCCGGAGAAGACGATGCAGCGCTTCTTGGCGCGGGTGATGAGCACGTTCAGCCGCCGCTCGCCGCCCTCATTGGAGAGCGGGCCGAAGCGCATGGCGAGCTTGCCATCGCCGCCGCGGCCATAGCCCACGCTGATCATGATGCTGTCGCGCTCGTCGCCCTGCACGTTCTCGAGGTTCTTCACGAAGAAGGGCTCGGCCGGATGGGCGGTGAAGAAGGCTTCGGTCTCCGGGCTCTCGCGCCGCAGCGCCTCCACCGCCTCGGCGATGGCGTCGCGCTGCGTGACGGAAAAGGCGGCCACGCCCAGCGTATCGCCCGGCGTCTCGCGCGCGTGGCGCAGCACCGCCTCGGCCACCGCGCGCGCTTCCACCACATTGGCGCTGCCCTGGAATCTCCCCTCCACGCGCACCAGCGAAAGGCCCAGCGAAGGGCTGCGCGGGCGCGGCGAGGGCAGGACCAGCAGGCGGTTGCCATAGAATTCCGCGTTGCTGGTCGCGATCAGGCTCTCATGCCGGCTGCGGTAGTGCCAGCGCAGCATGGCGTTCGGGATTCCGCGCGCATTGGCGAGGCCGAGGATGCTCTCCACGTCGCGCGCCGCCAGCGCCGTCTCCTCCTCGGGCGCGTCCTCCTCCACTTCTTCCGTCATGCGCTGGAAGAAGCGGGTGGGCGGCATCTGCTTGTCATCGCCCACCACCACCACCTGCTTCGCGCGCGCGATGGCGCCCAGCGCATCCACCGGCTCGATCTGGCTCGCCTCGTCCATCACCAGCAGGTCGAAGAGGGGAAAGCCCGGCTGCGTCGCGTGATGCGGATTGGCCAGGAATTGCGCGACGCTCAGCGGGCTGAGCATGAGGATGGGCTTGGCCTTTCGCACCAGCGGCGCGGCGCGGGAGAGCAGCGTGCGCAAGGGCGCATGGCCGCGCTTGCGCTCGAACTCGCCGCGCAGGAAGGCGAGGCTCGCGGCCTCTTCCCCGTTCCGCAGCGCCTCGACGCGCGCCGCATGAATGGCGGCGGCCTCGGCGCGCGCGAGCCGCACGCGCGCCGCATCGGCCGCGCGGAAATCCAGCACCCAGCGATCCGCGGCCGCACCATCAAAGGCGGCGAGTCCGGGATGCTCGCGCATGGCCATACGCAGCAGCGCTTCCAGGATGGCGAAGTCCAGCGCGCCCTCGGCAGCATCGGGCGGCAGGGCGCCGCTGGCCAGGGCTTCGGCGAGCGGCGCGAGGCTCGGCTCCATTGCCTCGGCCCGCGCCCAGGCCTGCCAGGGCGAGAGCGCCTCAGGCTCGGCCGCCATGGCCGCCAGGCGCTCGGCCGTCGCGGCGAAACTCGCCTCGGGGGCAAGGCCCGTGGCATCGCGGATCACCCCCCAGGCGGCGAGGGCCGCGCGCTGCGCCTCCGTCACGGCGGGCGTGGCGAAGGCGGCGGCGTGCCGCGCCATCCAGGCGAGCTGCGCCTCCAGCGTGGCCGCATCCGGCCCGGCGCCGAGCCGTGCCTTCGCCGCCTGCGCCGTCAGCAGCGCGTCAAGTGCGGGCCCATCCTCCGGATCACGCAGCGCCACGGCCAGGCTCGCCTTCGCCGCGCGCCGCCCGCCATCGAGAAAGCCCAGCATGCCACCGGGCTTCGCCAGGACCTCACGCGCGGCGGCAAGGCCGGGCACCTCCAGCGCGCCGGGCAGCCACCGCGGATCAGGCGTGGCGAGCAGGCGCAGATCGGCGAGCCGCGCCTCCGCCGCCGGCACATCCTCCGGCCGCATCGGCGCCTCGGCGCGCAGGGCTTCGGCCGCCAGCGCGGCCTCGGCCTCCGCCACGCCGCCCGGTGCGGCGGCCAGCGCGCGGATGGCGCGCGGCAATTCTGCGAGCAACCGCTGCGCCGCGATGGCATCAAGCGGCGCCGTCACGCCGCGCCACGGGCTGCGTGCGCCGCCCAGGCTGGCCGCCAGATTCCGCGCCGCTTCGCGCAGCGCACGCAGCCGCGCCGCATCCCAGCCCGTGGGGTCGAGCCGGAAGGGCGGCGGGACCGCGCCCGAGGCGCGCAGCGCGGCGAGCCGCCCCACCACCTCCTGCACCGTCACCCCCGTCTCGCCCACCACGTCGCGCATGGCCGCCGCATGGCGGTTCAGCCGGCCGCGCAATTCGCCCAGGCGTTGCACCGCCGCCTCGCGCTGCGGCGGCACGGGGGGCGGCAGCGCGAGCGTCGCGCGCAGCTCGTCCAGCACCACGCGCTTGGACTGCTTCTCGCTGTGCAGCTCCAGCACGGCAGCACCCAGGCCGAATTGCTCGAGGCGCCGCTTCACCACTTCCAGCGCCGCGGCCTTCTCGGCCACGAAGATCACGCTGCGCCCATCCATCACCGCCTGCGCCAGGATGTTCACGATGGTCTGGCTCTTGCCCGTGCCCGGCGGCCCCTGGATCACCAGCGAATGGCCGCGCCGCACCGCTTCGGCGGCAAGCGCCTGGCTGCCATCCACCTCCACCACATGATCGAGCTTCTCGACCGGGATGGCCGCATCCACATCCGCGTCGTCGGCGAAGGGTGGCGGCTCGGCCACCGCCTGTGCGCCATCCAGCAGGCGCTGCAGCGGCGCATGCGTCAGCAGCCCCGGATGCGCCGCGGGGTCGAGGTCGCGCCACATCAGGAATTTCGCGAAGGCGAAGATGCCGAGCGCCAGCGCATCCACCTCGACGCGCCAGCCCTCGCGCCCCTCGCCGAGGGCGGCCTGCATCCGCGCCGCCCAATCGGCCGGCCCCTCGCCCGCGAAATCCGGCAGCGTGATGCGGAAATCGGTGGCGAGCTTCTCGCGCAGCGAGAGGTTCTCCACCGCATCCTCCGGGCTCGCGCGCAGGCGGAAGCGGGTGCTCACGCCATCGCGCTCCAGCGTCGCGGGGATGAGAGCGAGGGGCGCCATCCGCTCCGTGGCCGGCGTGCCCGGGTCGCGCCAGACCAGCGCGCCGACGGCGAGGAAGAGGCTCGGCACGCCGCTTTCCTCGCGCGCGCTGCGCGCATCGGCCATCACATCCCGCAGGCGGCGCGTCAGCTCCTCGGGCGCGAGCGCGACGCGGAGCTGCGTGTCGCGCCGCCATTCCTCGCGCGTGGCGCTGCCGCTGGCCGTCACCACGCCCTCGGCGCGCTTGCGCCCCTTCGCCTCGCCCGCCACCGCCGCCTCGAAGCCGAAGCCCCGGCCGGCGGCCAGTTGCTGCACGACGAAGCCCGCATCCTCATCCTCGATGCGGATCACGCCGCGCGAACGCCCCTGTGCCGGCAGGCTCAGCAGGCGGTTGCGGGTGGAGAGATCGATCAGCGCGCGCCGCGCTTCTTCCAGCTGTGCCGCGATGCTCATCCCAGCGCGTTCCTCAGGCGGTTCTCCTCGAAATCCAGCTCCTGGCTGAGCTTGGTCAGGAGGTCCTCGGCCAGCCCCTGCTCGGCCCGCAGCGTCAGGATGGCGGTGCGCGCGGCTTCCAGCCCCTCCAGCCGCACGGCACGGCGCGCGGCGCGCTCGGCTGCAACCGCGGCCCCGCCCTGGGTGACGCGCTTCAGATGGCCCGCGCGGTCCACATGCTCGGCCAGCAGGTCCTGCGCGATGGGGCCGTAGAGCACATCGCCCGCGCGGTGCCGGATGGCGCCCAGCATGGCCTCGGCGGCGACATGCCGCGCATGCGCCTCCTCGGGGTCGATGCCATGCGGATGCGGCTGCTGCACCAGGCCGAGGCGCTTGATCAGCCATTCCAGCGTGGTGCCCTGCAACACCAGCGTGGCGAGGATGGCGCAGAAGGCGAGGAAGATGATGAGGTCCCGCTCCGGAAAGTTCAGCGGCAGCGCGATGGCCGCGGCCAGCGAGACCACGCCGCGCATCCCCGCCCAGGAGATCACGACCAGATGCGACATGGGCGGCAGCGGGTCTTTCCGCTGAATGCTCGGGATCAGTCGCGGCAACGCCGCAGCCGGCAGCACCCAGATGAAGCGCGAGACGATGAGCGCGAACGAGATGACAAGCGCCAGCCCCGCCAGCTCCAGTGCGCCACGGTCCCCCAGTCGGTTCACGATGTCATTCAGCTGCAGCCCGATCAGGATGAAGACCAGGGAGGTCAGCACGAATTCCACGAATTCCCACACCGCGCGCGCCTCCAGCCGGGTGCGGGCCGAGAAGACGCGATGCTGCGCCTGCCCCATCATGATCCCGGTGGTGACCACGGCCATGACGCCCGAGAGGTGCAGCGCCTCCGCCGCCAGGAAGGAGGCGTAGCAGGCGAGGAAGGAAAGCGCCGTCTCGAGCAGCGTGTCTCGCAGCCGCGCAATGGCCCAGAGCGTGCCGCGCGCCACAGCCCAGCCCATGGCGATGCCGCCCAGCCCCAGCAGGAGGAAGCTGCCCACCGCCTCATGCGGCACGAAGCTGCCGGCGGCCATGGCGGCGATGGCGAAGCGGTAGATGACGAGGGCGGAGGCGTCATTCACCAGGCTCTCGCCCTCCAGCACCGTCACGATGCGGCGCGGGAGGTTCAACCGTTGCAGCACGGCGGCGGCGGCCACGGCATCGGGTGGTGCCAGGATGGCGCCGAGTGCGATGGCGGCCGCCCAGGGCATTTCCGGGATCAGCAGCCGCGCCACCCAGCCGATCAGGAAGGCGGTAAAGAAGACGCAGCCCACCGCCAGCAGCAGGATGGGCCGCAGATTCCGCCGGAAAGCGTTCCAGTCGGTGCGGAAGGCGCTGCCCTGGAGCAGCGGCGGCAGGAAGAAAGCCAGCGCCAGTTCGGGGCTCAGCGAGATGTCCGGCAGGCCTGGGATGAAGGCGATGGCCGAGCCCGCGAGGATCAACACCACCGCATAGGGCAGCCCCGCGAAGCGCGCCATGACGGCAAGCGCGACGCAGGCGGCCATCATGGCCAGGACGGCCTCGACGAGGGGCATCAGCGCCGCTTGATCAGAGCCGCGGCGATGACGCAGGCGGCGATGATCGCCACCGTCATCATCCCCTGGACGACGGTGTAGTTAGGCGCATCGGGCGCCACGAACCAGGCGGCCACCGCGCCACCCGCCATCATCGCAATCCGCAGCAGCCAGGTCATCGCGGCACCTCCGGTCACAGGATGCCACGGCATCCGCGCCGATGCCAACGCGATGCGCGTGTCTTCAGAGCTTGCGCTTGCCCAGGCCCACCTTGTCGTAGATCGAGTTGATGTGGTCCTTCACCGCCTGGGGGGTGTCGTCCCGCGCGGGGGTGTGGCGCCAGCCCAGCTTCTCGCGCGCGTAGTTCCCCATCACCTCGTCCTGGTCCGAAGTGCCGCCGCTGATGCCATAGGCGCCGACCATCTCATTGCCCTTGAAGACCGGCGCGGCGCCGCCCGAGATGAAGATCTTGCCGCCGGTGAAGACGGCCGCGTTGACCGCAAGCTGCGGGTTGCGCTCGCGCAGCCATTGCTGCGTGACGAGGCCGTCCTGGAAGCGCGGGCTCATCGAGCGGAAGGCCGCCATGGTGAAGGCCTTGGCCGAGGCGGTCTCGGGCGTGATCCAGCCCGCGTCATCCATCCGCTCCATCGCGATGAGGTGACCCTCCGGCCCCACCAGCGCGACGGAGACCGGCACCTGCATCTCCTCCGCCTTCTCCATCACCGCACGGATGAAGCGCCGGCACTCGGCGAGCTTCAGCTTGGCCATGTTCCTGTCTTTCCTCGTCTCAGTTGTTGCGCGCGCCGGAGGCTTCCACCACCCGCGCCCATTTCGCGGTCTCCTCGGCGATCAGCCGCGCGAGGTCGGCGGGCCCGCCCTCCAGCACGTCGAAGCCCTGCGCCGCGAGTTGCGCCCGCGTCTCGCCCGTGTTCATCGCGACCCGCACCGCCTCGGCGAGGCGCGCGATGATGGGTGCGGGCGTCGCGGCCGGCGCCATCAGTCCGAACCAGACGGCGCTGACGAAGCCCGCCAGCCCGGCCTCGATCATGGTCGGCAGCTCGGGCGCGGCCGCCGTCCGCGTGGCCCCGGTGGAGGCGAGGCCGCGCAGCCGCCCGGCGCGGACATGCTGGATCACGGTGGAGGCGGGCGAGAACATGACGCCAACGCGCCCGGCCAACAGGTCCGTCACCGCCTGACCGCTGCCGGGATAGGGCACATGCGTCATCCGCGTGCCCGTCATCAGGTTGAACAATTCGCCCGAGAGATGCGGCGCCGTGCCAATGCCCGAGGAGCCGAAGAAGAGCTGCCCGCCACGCGCCAGCGCCACCAGTTCCGCCACGTTCTGCGCTGGGACGGAAGGATGGACCACCAGCAGGTTGGGCACGCTGACCAGCGGGGCGATGGGCGCCAGGTCCCGCGCGAAGTCGAAGGGCAGGTCCCGCTGGAGGCTCGCATTGATCGTGTTGGCGACCGAGCCGAGGAAGAGCGTGTAGCCGTCCGGCGCCGCGCGCACCGCCTGCTCGGTCGCGATGTTGCTGCCGGCGCCGGGCCGGTTCTCCACCACGATGGATTGACCGAGCGCGGTGCCGAGCGGGGGTGCGATCACCCGCGCCGCCGCATCGGCCGCGCTGCCGGGCGGGAAGCCTAGCAGCAGGCGCGGCGGGCGGGCCGGGTATTCCTGCGCCTGCGCCAGGCCGGCCGGCAGGGCGGCGGCGAGGGCAAGGGCGGTGCGGCGCGGCAAGGGCATGGCGAGACTCCCGGGACGTGGCGCGATTCCCGCGCTCCGCCAGGGACTAGACCAGCGCCGCGCGCGAGCGTCCAGTCAGGCGGCTTCGCGCAGCGCCTCGCGCCGGGTCTCCGTCACGCGGAGCACACCGATCACCTGGCCGAGATTGCCGGCGACGAGATGCACCATTTCGGCCGGCATCGCCGCCATGCCGAGTTCCACGCGCAGCAAATCGCCCTCGCGCCGGGCCAGCATGTGGTCGGGCGTCAGGTCGCGCTTGGCGAAGGGTTGCAACAGGCAGGGCAGCATGCCGGGCTCGGCAAGGGCGTCCACGGTGAAAAGCACATCAGCGGTGCTGGGGGCGGTCGTCATCGGATGGGTTCCTGGAAAGGGGTGTCGCGAAGGCCCGGCGCGGCGGCGCGCCACGGCATCGCGGCGCGGATCAGCCGGCCGGGCGCGTAATTCGCGGAAAGGTCGCCATCAGGAACATGCAGCCAGGATGCACAGGCGCGATCAGCGAAGCAAGGCCGGAAGCAGCGCATCGAGGCGCACCCGCCCCTCGGAGGTGGCGATGAGCCGGCCCTCCCGCCACTCCAGATACCCCTCCTCCAGGCAGGCCGCGAGCATGGCGGGGTCCACCGTGTCCACGAAGCGCAAGCCGCTGCGCGCCTCGATCCGCGCGGGATCCACGCCCTCGGCGAGGCGCAGGCCCATCAGCAGCGCCTCACGTCCGCGATCGCGTTCGGAGAGGGCTTCCTCCTCCACCGCCGCATGGCCGGTCTGCTCCACGCGTATGGCCCATTCCTCAGGGCCGCGATGCCGGCGCGTCGCCCACATCACGCCCTCGCGCAGCAGGCGCTGATGCGCGCCCGGCCCGATGCCGAGATAGTCGCCATAGCGCCAATAGGCGAGGTTGTGCCGGCTCTCGGCGCCAGGCTTCGCGTAGTTGCTGACCTCGTAGGGAAGCAGCCCGAAGCGGCGGGCTTCCTCGGCCGTCGCCTCGTACATGCGGGCCGCGTCATCCTCCTCCGGCAAGGCGAAATCGCCGCGGGCGTATTGGGTCGCGAAGCGCGTGCCGGGCTCGATGGTGAGCTGGTAGAGGCTGAGATGATCGGCCGCGAGCGCCAGCGCCTGGCGCAATTCCGCGCGCCAGCTGGCTTCGGACTGGCCGGGTCGGGCGTAGATCAGGTCGAAGGACAAGCGGGGAAAGATCTCGCGCGCCGCCTCCAGCGCCGCGATCGCCTCGCCCACATCATGCCGGCGGCCCAGGAAGCGCAGCGCCTCCACATCGAGCGACTGCACGCCAAGCGAGGCGCGGTTCACGCCGGCGGCGGCGAATGCGCGCAGCTTGCCGATCTCCACGCTGGTCGGGTTGGCTTCGAGCGTGACTTCCATCCCTGGCTCGGCGTCGAACAAGGCGCGCGCATCGGCGATGAGGGCGGCCACCGTCTCCGGCTCCATCAGGCTCGGCGTGCCGCCGCCGAAGAAGATGCTGGCGAGCGGCCGGCGGCCCAGGCGCGCCGCTTCATGCGCCAACTCCCGGCGGAGTGCGGCACGGAAGCGCGCATGGTCCACGCCGCCTTCCCGCACATGCGAGTTGAAGTCGCAATAGGGGCACTTCGACGCGCAGAAGGGCCAATGGATGTAGAGGGCGAGGGGCTCGGTCACGCGCCCATTGAGCCCATCACCAGCGCCGATAATAGCCCCCATAGGGCCGGCCCCAGCCCCAGCCATATCCCCAGCCCCAACCCACGCGGGGCCCGACATAGACGCCGTAGGGATAGGGCGCGGGATAGACGGGGGGCGCATAGACCGGAACCGGGACGCTCACCTGCAAGGGCTGCACGGTGTTGCCGTAGCTCGCCATGCATTGCGAATAGGTGACGTCGTAGCGGCCTTGCATGCTGAGATTGGTGTTCTGCGCCGCCCCCGCGCCCACCACGCTGCCGGCGATCAGGCCGGTGCCGGCACCGATCGCCGCGCCTGCGCCGGCATTGCCCGTGGCCGCGCCGATCAACCCGCCCGCGACCGCGCCGACCGCCGTGCCGATCGCCGCCGAGCCGATGGCCGCCTGCGCCGGCGCCTGCTCGCTGTTCAAGCCGAGGCTGTTCATCGCCGTCTGCTGGCAGAAGGCGTCCTCGCGCTGGAACTGCCCGAAATCCTTGCCCTGGGGCGGCATGGCGACGACGCTCGGGCCCTGCGGCGGCCCGATGGTGCAGGCACCAAGGCCGATCGTCACCAATCCCAGGATCCAGATGCGTGTCATGCCCAACCTCCGGGTGTCCTTTGGCCCGGAGATATGGCGGTTCCGTGGCGGGGTGCGAGGCCCCGAATTGTAACGCCCCAGTCCGGCGCGCCTACGCCACGCCGGGCGGCAGCAGCGAGACATGCGCGGCGACGATGCGCCACCCCTCGGGCGTCCGCAGCCAGGTGTGGCTCTGCCGGCCGATCCGGTCGCTCCCCTCGCGGCGGAAGCTGGTATTCGCCACGCCGAAATCCCGCCCATAGGTGGTGATGACGGTGCGGATCAGCTCCCGCGCCAGGCCCTGGCTGGGGCGCGCGGCGCGGAAGGCCGCGATCTCGGCATAGGAGAACAGGTTCTCGGTCACGCCGAAGCGCAGCGTGTGCTCGTTGTTGTAGAAGAGCTCGTCCAGCACGGCGACGTCATTGCTCACCAGCGCCTTTTCGTAACGGTAGAAGGCGGCGGAGACCTCCGCATGCACTTCGGGGATGTTGATCTCGTACATGGTCAGGCCTTCACGTCAGGGGCTTTGCAGACGCCGAGTTTCTCCAGCGCGGCGGCGACGCGGAACAGTTTCTCCTCGGCCCAAGGGGCGGCGATGAGCTGCACGCCGATGGGCATGCCGCCGGGGGTGCCGAGCGCCGCCGGGTCAGCGATGGGCGCCGCGATCACCGGCAGGCCGATGCAGGAGATCGGCTGGGTATAGACGCCGAGATTGGGTCGCACCGGGATCATCACGCCGTCCACCTCGATCATCTCCTGGCCGATCTTGGGCGCCACATAGGGCGTCGCGGGCGCGATGATGACATCCACCTCGTCGAAGAGCCGGAGCGCGCGGGCGCGATAGGCGGCGCGCACGCGCTGGGCCTGTTGCAGCCAATGCGCCGGCAGCAGCGCCCCGGCCAGGAAGCGATCCCGCGTCGCGAAGTCGAAATCCTGCGGCCGGGTGCGGAGGTTGGGCAGATGCAGGTTGGCGCCTTCGGCCATGGTGATGAGGAAGGCCGCGGCCCGCCCCAGCGCCGCATCCGGGATGGTCACGCCGCGCGTCGCGCCCAGCGCCTTGGCCACCGCCTCCACCGCCGCGAAGGCCTCGGCATGGCCGCCCTGCGCGAAGTGATCCCCCGCCACCGCGATCCGCAGATCGCCGATCCCGGGCGCCAACTGGACCGGCGCCTCGCCCACCCAATGCTGTGCCGGGTCCTCCGGGTCTTCGCCCTGGAGGGTGTTGTAGGCCAGCGCCAAGTCGGCCAGTTCGCGCGCGAAGGGGCCCAGATGGTCGAAGCTCGCGGCGAAGAGGAAGCCGCCCGAACGCGAGAGCCGGCCATAGGTCGGCTTCAGTCCCCAGATGCCGCAGAGCGAGGAGGGCACGCGGATCGAGCCATTCGTGTCGCTGCCGAGCGTGATGGGAACCAGCCCCCCCGCCACCGCCGCCGCACTTCCGCCCGAGGAGCCGCCGGCGATGCGCGTCAGGTCATGCGGGTTGTGGCAGGGGCCGAAATGCGCGTTCTCCGTGGTGAAGCCATAGGCATATTCATCCATGTTCAGCGCGCCGAGCATGACGGCGCCCGCCGCCTGCATCCGGCGCACCAGGAAGGCGTCGCGCGTCGCGGCGGGCGCATCGCGCTCGATCTTGGCGCCGGCGAGGGTGGTGATCCCCTCCAGGTCGAACAGGTTCTTCACGGCCACCGGCACACCGGCCATGGGGCCGGGGTCCTGCCCGGCCGCCACCTTGGCGTCCACCGCCGCCGCCTCGGCCCGGGCGCGGGCGGCGGTCACCTCGGTGAAGGCGTTGAAGCGCGGATCGCGCGCGGCGATGTCGGCCAGGCGCTCTTCCACCACATCGGCGGCGCGGCGCCGCCCGGCGCGGATCTCGGCCGCGAGGCTGCTGGCGCTCATGGCGCCTTCCGCGCGACATAGACCGGCGCCGCCTCCTCCGCCGGGGAGAGCTTCATCTGCTCGATCAGCCCGGCCATGCGCTTGGCAAGCGCCAGATTCATGGTGATGCCGGGCAGATGCGCAGGGTTGAGCGGCAGGCCGATGGCGGCGGCCGCCTGCTTCGCATAGGCCGCCGGTTCGAAATCGGGCTGGTCGAAATCAGGCATGGCTGGTCCCTCCAGGCCCAGAAGTGACGCAGGCGGCGGGGCGGCGCCAGGGGTTGCGGGCGGTTCATTTCGGCCCGGCCGCCGGCTCTGCGCGCCGCCGGGGCAATCCTGCCCGGGGCTTGGGCATGTCAAGATTGACCCCGCCCGCCGCCCCTGCCATCCCCTGCCCATGACCGCCGATCCGCAATTCCAGAACATCCGCGCCTGGCCCTTCGAGGAGGCGGCCAAGCTCGCAAGCCGCATGGAAGCCACCGGGAAAACCGAGGCGCTGTTCGAGACGGGCTATGGCCCCTCGGGCCTGCCGCATATCGGCACCTTCGGCGAGGTCGCGCGCACCTCCTGGGTGCGGCGCGCCTTCACGAAGCTCACCGGCCTGCCGTCCAGGCTGATCGCCTTCAGCGACGACATGGACGGGCTTCGCAAGGTGCCGGACAACATCCCGAACAAGGAGATGCTGGTCCCGCATCTCGGCAAGCCGCTGACCCGCATCCCGGACCCCTTCGGCACCCATCCGAGCTTCGGCCAGCACAACAATGCACGGCTGCGCAGCTTCCTTGACGAATTCGGCTTCGAATACGAATTCGCCAGCAGCACCGACTACTACGCCTCGGGCCGTTTCGACGCGGCGCTGCTGCGCATGCTGGCGCTGCATGACGAGGTGCGGGAGGTGATCCTGCCCACCCTGGGCGCCGAGCGCCGCGCCACCTATTCGCCTTTCCTGCCCATCCACCCGAAGACGGGCATCGTCATGCAGGTGCCAGTGGAGGCCACGAATCTCGAGGCCGGCACCATCCTCTGGACCGACCCCGAGACGGGCGAGCGGTTCGAGACGCCGGTGACCGGCGGGCATTGCAAGGCCCAGTGGAAGGCCGACTGGGCGCTGCGCTGGCACGCGCTCGGCGTGGACTACGAAATGTCCGGCAAGGACCTGATCGATTCCGTGAAGCTCTCGAGCCGCATCTGCCGCGTGCTGGGCAGCGAGCCGCCGGTCTCCTTCACCTATGAGCTGTTCAACGATGCCCAGGGCCAGAAGATCAGCAAGAGCAAGGGCAATGGCCTGACCATCGAGCAGTGGCTGGAATACGGCCCGCCCGAGAGCCTGGCGCTCTTCATGTTCGCCTCCCCCGGCTCGGCCAAGCGCCTCCACAAGGAGGTCATCCCCCGCGCGGTGGATGAGTGGATCAGTCACCTCACGAAGCTGCGCGCGCAGAACGACCCGGCGAACCCGGCCTGGCACATCCATGCCGGGCAGGTGCCGAACTTCGCCCCGCCGCCTGTCTCCTACGCCACGCTGCTCAACCTCGCCGGCATCGCCAACACCGATGACCCGGAGCGCCTCTGGGCCTATCTGCGCAAGTATCACCCGGGCCTGACCCCCGAGGGCGAGCCCGTGCTGGACCGCATGGTCCGCAATGCCTGCGCCTATTGGCGGGACTTCATCGCCCCCGAGCGCAAGTTCCGCGCGGCCACGCCCGAGGAAGCCGAGGCGATGCGCGGCCTGGCCGCCATCCTGCTGGAGCGCGCGCCGGAATTCGCCGCGCTGCCCGCGGGGGCGGAGCGCGAGGCGGCGATGCAGAACGCCGTCTATGACGCGGGCCGCCGCCCGCCCTTCGCCGTGCCCAATAAGGACGGCTCGATGGGCGTCGGCCGCGCCTGGTTCCAGGCCCTCTACGAGGTGCTGCTGGGCAAGAGCGAGGGGCCGCGCTTCGGCGGCACCGTCGCCGTCATGGGCGTGCCCGAGACGGTGGCGCTGATCGAGAACGCGCTCTCGCGGGAGAATGCGCCGGCGTGAAAGGCGCGCTCGGTTTCCTCAAGCGGCATGGTGCCACCGCCTTCGGCCTGCTGCTCCTGGTCGGCGCGATCTGGGTGGTGCACCGCGAATTCCGCAACCTCTCGGTCGCGGATGTCGAGCGCGCCATGCAGGCCATCCCGGTCTGGGCGCTCTGGTGGGGCGCGGGGCTCACGGTCCTCGCCTATCTCGTGCTCGCCATCTACGACTGGCTGGGGGCGCGCTATGCCGGCCGGCCATCGAGCTGGGGCCGCGCGCTGCTCGCCTCCTTCTGCGGTTATTCCCTGGCGCATAACCTGGGCTTCGCCGCGGTCTCGGGGGCCGCGGTGCGCTTCCGGCTCTACTCCGCCTGGGGCTATACGCCGCTGGAGATCGGCAAGGTGGTGGGCTTCACCTCGCTCACCTTCGGCCTCGGCGGCATGGCGCTGGGCGGCATGGTCCTGCTCATCGAGCCCGAGGTGCTGCCCTGGGCGGGGGACCACCTGCCGCGCTGGCTGCTGCAGCTGGCCGCGGTGCCGCTGTTCGGCGTGGTCATCGCCTATGTCCTGCTCAGCCGCTTCCGCCGGAGCATCCGCGTCTTCGGCCATGACGTGGAGCTGCCGGGCGTGCGCATGGCGATCGCGCAGAGCCTGCTCGCCACCGTGGATGTCGCGGTCACCGCGGCCATCTTCTACGTGCTGCTGCCGCCGGCCGAGGGGCTCACCTTCCTGCGCTTCATCGGCATCTACCTCGCGGCCTATGCGCTCGGCATCACGGCCTCGGTGCCCGGCGGCCTCGGTGTCTTCGATGGCGCCATCATCATCGGCCTCGCCCCCTACATGGGTGCCGCCGAGGTGGTGGGCGCGCTGCTGGTCTTCCGCCTCTACTACTACATCGTGCCGCTCTTCATCTCCGGCGCGCTCTTCGCGAGCTTCGAGATCGGCCAGCGGCGCGATTCGCTGAAGGCGCTGAGCCGTGGCGCCATGCCGCTGGAGGTGCCGATCCTGGCCGGCCTCGTCGCCCTGGGCGGCGCGCTGCTGGTCTTCCTCGGCTCGCTGCCGGTCTCGGCCATGGTCCTGAAGGAATGGGCGGGGTACGAGGCCGCGCTCGCCTCGCAATTCGCCGCCTCCATCGTGGGGTCGCTGCTCCTGGTGATGGCCTTCGGGCTTGCGCGGCGGCTGCGGCTCGCCTGGGGCATGGCGCTCTTCCTGCTGGTCAATGGCGCGCTCATCGCCAGGCTGCGCGAGGAGGCCTGGTGGACCTGGGGCCTCTTCCTGCTGGTCGCGGCCCTGCTCACCACCATGCGCGCGGCCTTCTACCGGGAGAGCCGGCTGCGGCGGGAGCCGCTGTCGAACGAGATGCTGCTGCCGCTGGCCGCCGTCGCGATCTGCGGCCTCGCGCTGGCCACGCTCGCCAATGCCAGCCGCCTCCAGGGCGAGACCTGGTGGGAGCTGGTGCTGTTCGCCGGCGCGCCGGTGCAGCTTCGCTTCACCGTGGGCGTCATGGTGCTGCTGCTGCTGGTGGGGATGGTTCGGCTGCTGCGGCCGGCCCGCATCCGCCCCGGCCCCCTCGACGAGGGCAACCGCACGCGCCTCGAATCGCTTGGCGCCTGCCTGCCCGCCCGGGCCGATGGCGTGATCTGGGGCGAGGCGGGGCGCGCCGGCTTCGCCTTCACCCGCTGCGACGATGTCTGGATCGCCCATGGCGACCCGGTGGGCGACCCGCGGGACGCCGTCTCCGCCATCTGGCGCTTCCGCGACTATTGCGAGCGCAAGGGCGGGCGCCCCGCCTTCACCGGGGTGGGGAGCGAGTTCCTGCGCTTCTACGCCGATATCGGCCTTCAGGCCCTGCCCGAGGAAGGCGCGCCCGGCCGCTTCATCGCCTGCGATGCCGAGCATGACGCGGCCCGCCTGCTGCAGGCGGCGAAGGGCGGCTGAGGGCCGAAGCCACGCCCCCCGGGCGACCGGGATCACACCATCCGGATCAGCGTCCCGTCCTTGCGGATCGCCTGGTGGAAGACCACGGCCCCCACATGCGCCGCCAGCAGCGCCACGATGGCCCAGCCCAGCGTCTGGTGCAGCCAGAGCAGCACCCGGGCCAGCCCCTCCCAGGCGGGCATGAATTTCGGCAGGTCGATGAAGCCGAGATAGGCGGTGGCGCCCTGCATCGGGAAGCCGAAGGCATTGGTGGCGAAGAAGCCCAGCAGGGGTTGCAGGATCAGGGCGCCGTAGAGCGCATGATGCACGCCCGTGGCGGCCCGGCGCATTGGCGCGGGCAGGCTCGCCTCCACCGGCACGGGATTCTTGATCCGGTACCAGAGGCGCAGCGCCGCCACGATGAGCAGCGTCAGGCCCGCGCTCTCATGGATGGCGTAGAAGCCCATCTTGCTCGCGTCCTTGATGTGGCCGATCACGAAGCCGGTCGGCAGCGCGACCAGGATCAGCACCACCGTGATCCAGTGAAACCACTTCGCCAGCGGGGAATAGGCCATGCGCGCCTCCATCCAGGGTCGGGCCATCCTGTCATGGAGATGATCGCCGCGCACGCGGATTGGTCGGTGGCGCCGGGCAAGCGCTGGGCCGCGGTCGCGCGGCGCGGCGCGCAAGGCTGGCAGCTGGAGGCGCCGCGCCCGGTGGGCGACCCCGCCGGCTTTGCCGCCGCCCTGCTCGCAGAGGGGGTCCCGGTGGCCCTCGGGCTCGACCTGCCGCTCGGCGTGCCGCGCGCCTATGCGGCGCAGCGGCCTGAGGCGGGGTTCCTCGAATTCCTGCGCGGCCGGGCCGGCGATGCCCGTTTCTTCGCGGTGAACGAGACGCTGGCCGGCATCGGGCTGGAGGCTCCCTTCTATCCGATGCGCGGCGTGAAGGGCATGACGCGCGCCTCCCATGCCGCCGCCCTCGGCCTGCCCGGCGCCGAGGCGCTCCACCGCTGGTGCGACCGCGCGACGGCCAGCCGCCCGGCCGGTGCGCCGCCCTTTTGGACGCTGGGGGCGAACCAGTCGGGCAAGGCCGCCATCACCGCCTGGCGGGACTGGCTGGCCCCGGCGCTGGCGGCCGGCGCCCCCCTCTCCCTCTGGCCCTTCGAGGGCGCGCTGCACGCGCTGCTGCGCCCGGGCCGGATCGCCCTGGCCGAGGTCTATCCGGCCGAGGCGCTGCGCCAGCTCGGCCTTCGCCTCGCCGGCAGCAAGCGGGAGCGCGCGGCGCGGCTCGCCCTCGCCGAGGCGCTGCGCGCGGTGCTGGCGGGGCTGCGGATCGCGCCCTCGGCCCCGGCGCTCGCGATGATCCGGGACGGGTTCGGCGCGGATGCGGCGGGAGAGGACCGGCTGGACTGCACCCTCGGCCTCGCTGCGCTGGTCGCCGTGCTGGATGGCGTTCAGCCGGATGCGGTCCCGGCGGATGACATGGTGCGGCGATGGGAAGGCTGGGTGCTGGGCCAGGTGGAATGGCCCCGGGGCGTGCCGCCGCTCAGCAGATGAGGGTCACGCCCATGCGCACCCGGGTGGCATCAGCGCGGGCGCGCCCATTCGCCAGGGGAATGACGAGGCTGCCGCGGGGGGCCACCTGGAACATCGTGCTGGCAAGGCGGGGGTCCGGAATGGCGCCGGTCATCTGGAACTGCGCCCGGAAGCGGACGGCCTGGGCGGTGAGGTTGCTGACCTGGACCATGTAGTCATAGCTGCCGGCGGCCGCGTCACGCGAATAGGCGGCATCCACCTGGAGCATGTTGCGGGTGAGGCAGGTGCCCTGTTGCGCCAGGGCGGGGGCGGGGCCGGCCAGGAAGGCCAGGGCCGCGGCCATCATCCATCGGAACATCCGACAAAAGGCCTCCACGCCATCGGTTCCGAGAAAATGCTACACGAAGCCCCTCCCCCGCGGAAATCCCCCGAATCGGGGCGCCCCAACATCTTCGCTGGCAATTTGGCGCGCTTGCGCCTATGTGTGCGCCGCACACACGCTGCCTGTGCCCGCAACCCAATCAATTGATCGCCACGCCGCCCGGCCCGACCACGGTCCCGGGCCTCACACTTGCCCGGAAGTCCTGATCCATGCCCATGCGTAACCTCGCCATCATCGCGCACGTCGACCACGGAAAGACCACCCTGGTGGACCAGTTGCTGAAGCAGGCGGGCACCTTCCGCGAGAACCAGCAGGTCGCCGAGCGCGCCATGGACCGCAACGACCTGGAGCGCGAGCGCGGGATCACCATCCTGGCCAAGTGCACCGCCGTCGAGTGGAAGGGCGTGAAGCTCAACATCGTGGACACGCCCGGCCACGCCGATTTCGGCGGCGAGGTGGAGCGCATCCTCTCCATGGTGGATGGCTGCGTGCTGCTGGTGGACGCCGCCGAGGGCGTGCTGCCACAGACCAAGTTCGTGCTGGGCAAGGCGCTCGCGCGCGGCATCCGCCCCATCGTGCTGGTCAACAAGGTGGACCGCCAGGACGCGCGGCCGCACGAAGTCCATGACGAGATCTTCGACCTCTTCGCCAATCTCGGCGCCAATGACGAGCAGCTGGACTTCCCCATGCTCTTCGCCTCGGGCCGCCAGGGCTGGGCGGATGAGACGATGGACGGCCCGCGCCGCAACCTGGACGCGATGTTCGACCTGATCATCCGCCACGTGCCGGAGCCGAAGGTGGCGCTTGACGCGCCCTTCGCGATGAACGCCTCCATCCTCGAATACGACAACTTCCTGGGCCGCATCCTGACCGGCCGTATCGAGCAGGGCACGGCCCGCGTGAACATGCCGGTGAAGGTGCTGCGCGCCGACGGCACGCAGGTCGAGACCGGGCGCCTCACCAAGCTGCTGACCTTCCGCGGCCTCGAGCGCATCCCCGTGGACGAGGCGGTGGCGGGCGACATCATCGCCATCGCCGGCCTGTCGGACAGCACCATCCCCGACACCATCTGCGCGCCGGAGCAGGCCACGCCGCTGCCGGCCGTGCCGGTGGACCCGCCGACGCTCGCCATGACCTTCCGCGTGAATGACGGCCCGCTGGGCGGCCGCGAGGGCAAGAAGGTCACCTCCCGCCAGATCCGCGACCGTCTGGAGCGCGAGACGGAGGGCAATGTGGCCATCAAGGTCACCGTCTCCACCGAGACCGACGCCTTCGAAGTGGCCGGCCGCGGCGAGCTTCAGCTCGGCGTGCTGATCGAAACGATGCGCCGCGAGGGCTTCGAGCTGACCATCGGCCGCCCGCGCGTGCTGATGCGCGAGAACCCGGAGACCGGCGCCAAGGAGGAGCCCTTCGAGGAAGTGTTGGTGGACGTGGATGACGCCTATACCGGCGTCGTCGTCGAGAAGCTCTCGATCCGCAAGGCGCAGATGCAGGACATGCGCCCCTCGGGCGGCGGCAAGACGCGCCTCACCTTCCTCATGCCCTCGCGCGGCCTGATCGGCTACCACAGCGAATTCCTGACGGACACGCGCGGCACCGGCATCATGAACCGCCTGTTCCACGGCTACCTGCCCTGGGCCGGCGTGATGGAAGGCCGCCGCAACGGCTCGCTGATCTCCAACGTGGATGGCGAGACGACGCAGTATGCGCTGTTCGCCCTGCAGGAGCGCGGCACGCTCTTCGTGGACCCCGGCGCCAAGGTCTATGTCGGGCTCATCATCGGCGAGAATTCGCGCGGCGATGACCTCGAGGTGAACCCAGTCAAGGAGAAGAAGCTCACGAACATCCGTGCCGCCGGCAAGGATGACGCGCTGCTGCTGATCCCGCCGCGCAAGCTCACCCTCGAGCAGGCGATCGCCTATATCGAGGATGACGAGCTGGTGGAGGTGACGCCCTCCGTCGTGCGCCTGCGCAAGCGCCACCTGGACCCGAACGAGCGCAAGCGCGCGTCGCGCCGCGCCGAGGGCCTGCCGGTCAAGGGCGAGGCGGCCTGAGCCTCACCGGACTCCGGTCATGATGGATCCGGCCGCAATGCGGCCGGGTCCGCCCAACCAGGCGCATCACACAGCACAACCGTGCCGCCGCGAAGCCAGGCGCGCGGCGCGCACGCCCGGCGATTAAAAGCAGCCAGAAGCTACCAGCGTGAGGTGATCGAGACGAGGATCTCGGTCGATGAGGCGAAACCGCGGCTGTCCTCGCGCCGCAGGCCGACCACCGCGCGCTCCAGCGTCCATGTCTGGAAGGAGCCGCGGTCGTTGCTGTCCACCGCCGAGGCCTGGGCCTGGGGCAGGCAGCGGTTGATCTCGGTTTGCAGGCTGCGCATCCGCTGCTCGGCGAGGGTGAAGGCGCGCGGCGAATCATCGCGCAGCATCACGGCATAATAGACGGCGCGCGGCGGCAGCCCGTTGCCCGGAGGCGCCACGCCGCGCCGCTCATTCACCGAGCCGTGCAGGTAATGGTTGCCCAGGGGCAGCTCGACGAAATCCTGCGCGGCCGCCTGCACGATCTGGCGCAGGCCCTGGCAGAAGGCGTCCTGCGCCTGGGCGGTTCCGAGAGGAGCAAGCAGGGCGACGGCGAACAGCAGGCGGCGCATGGACGTTCCTTGGCGAAAAAGACACTCCATGAAACGCCATCGGCCGGGGAAATCCAATCCCCGGGCGTGGTACGGCGGCCCTGGACGCCGCTCCGCCCAGAAAAAGGCGGGCCAAAGGAGGATCCGGCCGCACGCGCGGCCGGCGGATTGCTTCAGCAATCCGAAGCCTAGGCGGCGGAGCCGCCGCCCGGCCTTTGAGGGCGTTAAAACAACAACCCCTTCTTCAGCAGGCCATGCACGCCCTTCTCGCCGTTCACCGTCTGCGTCACGTGGAAATCCACGGCCAGCGAGCAGAACTGATAGGCATCGGCGGCGCTGAGATTGGTGCGGCTGGTGATGAAGCCGATCATCTCCCTGAGCGCCTTCTTCATCGCCTCGTCCAGATCCTCATGCATGCCCATGGTGATGTAGTGCGTGGCGGTCTCGGCGCGCGGATAGGCCAGGTTCGCGCCCTTCATCAGCGTCAGGCGGAAATGGCCGGTCAGGCACATCTCCAGCGCGTTGATGCAGACCTCGCCATCGCCCTGCACGCCATGGCCGTCACCGGCCGAGAAATTGCCGCCCGGGACATGCACCGGCAGGAAGAGCGTGGCACCCTCGCCGATCTCCTTGTTGTCGAGGTTGCCGCCATGGGCGCGCGGCTCCTTCGTGCTGATCGCGCCCCACTCCACCGGCGGCGCCACGCCCATCACGCCGAAGAAGGGGCTGAGGGGCAGGGTGATGCCGCCGCCGATCGGCACATGGCCGGTGCGCTTCTCGTGATCCACCGGGATGTGCAGCATGCGGCGATAGGGGAAATCCTCCGGCAGGGTGCCGCCCAGCGGGCGGAAGCCGCAGAAGCCCCATTCGGCGCCGAGCTCGATCTTCTCGATATCCACGCGCAGCACGTCACCCGGCACGGCGCCCTTCACGGCGACGGGGCCGGTGAGGATGTGCGGCCCAAGGCGCGGCGGGTTGCTGGCGTGGATGGCCGCCAGCGCGGGCGGGATCTTCAGGCCCAACGCCTCGGCCTCGGCCACCACGTCCGGCGCGCCGGAGACGCATTGCAGGATGACGAGGTCCCCGCTCTCCACCTCGGCGACAGGCTTGTAGCTGCCGTCGAAGGTGCCCCAGCGGATGGTCTCGGGGGTGGCGGGAATGCGATGGGTCGCGGGCATGGCAGGCTCCTGAAGGGTCGGCCACACATGCCAGTCTGCGGCGATTGGTCAAGCGGTCGGGACAGGTGCCGCGCGCGCGTCCGGTCCGGATTGCCCAAAGCCTGGGCGCTACAGCAGCCCTTTGCGCTTGAAGAACCAGATGGGCAGCACCGCCGTCGCCACCATCAGGCCGAGGGCCAGCGGATAGCCGAAGGTCCATTCGAGCTCAGGCATGTGCTGGAAGTTCATGCCGTAGATGGAGGCGATCAGGGTCGGCGGCATCAGCGCCACGCTCACCACCGTGAAGGTCTTGATGATGTTCGTCTGCTCGACATTGATGATGCCGAGCACGGCGTCGAGCAGGAAGGTCGCCTTGCTGTTCAGGAAATTCGCGTATTCCACGAGGGAGCGCACGTCCCGCACGAGGGTCTTGATGGTGCCCTGGTTCTCCTTCCGCACGGCCATCGCCTTCTCGGCGCTGACGAAGGTGAAGATGCGGTTGAGGCCAAGCAGCGTTTCCGAGGCGCGGGTCGTCACCTCGCCCACCTGGCCCAGCGTCAGCAACGCTTCCTTCAGGTTGCGGTCGCGCTTGTTGGCGGGGTCTTCGACGCCGCGCTGGAAGATGTTGTGGCTCGCGCGGTCCATGTCGCTGCTGATGCGCTCAAGGATGTCGGCGAGGCGGTCCACGATCTGCTCAAAGAGATGCAGCATCACCGCATCCCCGCTGCTGACGAGCGCGGGCGATTTCTGGCAGCGGGCGGTGAACACCGGGAAGGCCTTGGGTGTGGCGTAGCGCACCGTGATCAGCGCGGTCGCGGTCAGCACGAAGGAGATGGGCGTGGAACCGAAATTCCCGGTATCCGCGCCATGCAGGAAGTTCGCGGTGAGCACCAGCGAATCGCCCTCGCGATACAGTCGCGACGAGCTTTCGACCTCCTGCATCTCCTCGCGCGTCGGTACCTCGATGCCGAGCGCCGCCTGCACCGCGTGCTCTTCCTCGAGCGAGGGCTGCAGCAGGTCGATCCAGACCGCACGGCGCAGCGCCTCCGCGTCGCGCACATGGTCGCGGACCGCGAGGTGGCCGTTCTCGACGGTGTAGGTCGTCAGCATGGGCGGTCCTCCGCGGGGATGCCGGTGCGGCCGGTTCTAACGGCGCGCCCGCCACCTGTCACGCCGCGAGAAGGCGGTTCACAGCTTTGAAATCCGCGGCCTCGGGATGGCGGCCGGAGGGCTTTGTCCCATCCTCCGCGCGCACCAGCTGGCAGGTGGCGAAGCCGGCCGCACGGGCCGCATCGAGCTCCTCCGCAACGTCCGAGAGGAAGAGGATGCGGGCGGGTTCGGCGCCCCAGGCTTCCGTGATGCGCGTGTAGCTCTGGGCCTCGCGCTTGGCGCCCATGCGGGTGTCGAAGAAGCCTTCGAAGAGCGGCTCCAGGTCGCCCGCCTCAGAGTGGCGGAAGAGCAGCCGCTGCGCCTGCTCGCTGCCCGAGGAATAGATGGCGAGGTGCAGGCCGCGCGCGTGCCAGGCGCGCAGTTCCACCGCGACATCGGGCCAGAGATGCCCGCGCAGCGCGCCATCGGCGTAGCCCTGGTTCCAGATCAGCCCCTGCAGCGCCTTGAGCGGCGTGACCTTCGCATCCGCCGCCATCCACTCGCGCAGCGTGGTCAGCGGATCGCCCGGCACATCGGCGAGAATCGCCGCGACCTCCGGCTCCTCGCCATGCCGTGCCAGGAACTCCTCCAGCGCCGAGGCCGCGTAGGGGAAGAGGCTGCGATGCACGAAGGCGATGGCGGTGGTCGTGCCCTCGATGTCCGTCAGGATATGCGTGATCATCGAGCGACCCTCTCAGGACGAAGTGGCCCCCCGATCGGCGCCGCGGCTTTGCCGCGGCAACGGAGCAGGCCCATCAGAATCAGCGGAATGGCGCCCCCGCGAAGATTTCGGCGGTGCGGCCGCCGCAACGCGGCGGTTGAGCCGCCGATAGCTTCGCGGGGAGTGGGCGTCAGCCCACCACGACCGGGAAGCGTTCCGCCATGTCGGTGCCGGTGTAATGCGGCGTCCAGCCGCTGGTGTCGGTGAAGACGCGCAGCACGGTGAAGTCCGGCGCATCGCCACTGTCGAACCAGTGCTGGGTATTGGCCGGCACGCTGATCAGGTCGCCCCGGGTGCAATGCGCGTCATAGACGCGGCCGTTCAGGTGCAGCACGAAATTGCCGGCACCCTCATGAAAGAAGCGCACCTCATCCTCGGTGTGGATGTGCTCCTTCAGGAACTTGTCCCGCAGCGCATCCTTCATCGGGTGGTCGGGCGTCAGCTGGATCACATCGGCCGTGCCGGCGGCGGTCTCGGCCAGGAAGGCGTCGAGATGCGGCTTGTAGGCGGCCAGCACCGCATCGGCCGGCGCGCCCTTGGGCAGCGGCGCCACCGGCCAGCGCTCGAAGCGCACGCCCACTTCCTTCAGCGTGGCGGCGATCATGTCCGCGTCCTCGGTGCGGAGGATCTCCTCCTTCGTCGCGGCGTCCCAGACGGTCAAACGGCTCATCGCGGCAATCTCCGTGCTTCCAGCTCGCATGCGAGCATGAATTCCAGGGCCTCCAGGCGCAGCAGCGCGCCCGGCATGTCCTCGGCCCATACATAGACACCATGGCCGCGGATCAAATAGCCGGGCGGATGGGCGGGGTCGGCGTCCCAGGCCTCGGTCACGCGGGCCTGCAGCCGTGCAATGTCCTGGTCATTTTCCAGCACGGGCAGGCGGATCGCCGCCTCATGCGTGGGCAGGCCGGGAAAGGCCTTCAGCAACTCATAACCGGCGAGCGTGACCTGCGGGCCGGCCAGGCGCGAAAGGACGGTCGCCGGCACGGAATGGCCGTGCAGGGCGGCGCCGGCCTGCGGGAAGCGGCGATAGATGCCGCAATGCAGCCCCGTCTCGGCCGAGGGCCGGAGGTTGGACTGCTCCGGGCGACCATCCAGGTCCACGGTCATGACGCCGTCTTCCGGGATGAAACCCTTGTGGAAGCCGGAGCGGGTGATGGCGATGCGGCCATCGGGCAGACGGACCGAGATGTTGCCCGCCGTCGCCGGCACCCAACCACGTGAATCCATCCGGCGCCCGGCCGCGCGAATCGCCTCGGTCGCTTCGGAAGGAATCACGCCGGTCTCCAGGGAGACGCCGGGCCAGGCCCGGCGCGCCGCTCAGGCCGCGGGGCGGCCGGTCGCGGGGGTCGTGCCGCTGGCGGGCTCGGCCGTGGCGGCCGCCGTCGTCGCGCCTTGCGGGCCGGCGATGGTGCCGGCCGGCGGGGCCGATTCGGCCGCCATGGAAGCGTCGGCGGGCTTCTCGTCTTCCTTGATGTTCGCCTTGAAGGATTTGATGCCCTTCGCGACGTCACCCATCAGGCCGCTGATCTTGCCGCTGCCGAACAGCAGCAGAACGACCAGCAGAACCACCAACCAATGCCAAATGCTGAAAGAACCCATCGTCGCGCCTCGATCCCGTGGTGCTTATACTGGCGGGAACCTAGTGTGCGCCCGCTCCGAGCGCAAACTCCCCTCCCGACATGGGCCCTATGTGGGCCGGGGGCGGCCTCGCCGCAATGGGAATTTCATTCAGGTGCCGTTCAGGGCAATCTTGCGTGCCCGTAAGAAATACGCCATATGGCGCTCGTCCGGGCCCCTCTGGCGCGGGTGAAGCGAAACTTCGCCCGCGTGATGTCGGATGTTTTTGCCATCTCGCGGGGCAAAACCATCACGGCCCCGCCCCAGAGGAGTTAGAGATCACATGGAATTCCTGTTGCTCGAATGGGTCGGCAAGCCGATCTGGATGTGGGGTGGCTTCCTGGCCATCGTCATCGCCCTGCTCGCCTTCGACCTGGGCGTCCTCCACAAGGAGGACAAGGAAATGGGCATCCAGGAGAGCCTCTGGCTGTCCGCCTTCTACATCGCCTTCGCCATGGTCTATGGCGCCGCCATCTGGTGGGCCTATGACGCCGGCCACATCACGACGAGTGACGGCACGCATGCCGGCATCACCTACTTCACGGGCTATTTCATCGAGAAGGCGCTCTCGATCGACAACGTCTTCGTGATCAGCCTGATCTTCGGCTATTTCGCCATCCCGCGGAAATACCAGTACCGCGCGCTGGTCTGGGGCATCATCGCGGTCATCATCCTGCGCGGCATCATGATCGCGGTGGGTGCGGCCCTGGTGCAGGAATACTCCTGGATCCTCTTCATCTTCGGCGCCTTCCTGATCGGCACCGGTATCAAGATGCTGATGGTGCCGGAGACCGAGCCCGACATCTCGAAGAACCCCGTCGTGAAGTTCATGCGGAAGCACATGCGCGTCTCCGACACGCTGCATGACGAGAAGTTCTTCGTGCGCGAGCCCGACCCCAAGACCGGCAAGCTGGCGCTGACGGCGACCCCGCTCTTCCTGGCGCTGATCATCATCAACATCGCCGACCTGATCTTCGCGGTGGACAGCGTGCCGGCGATCTTCGCCATCACGACCGACACCTTCATCGTCTACACCGCGAACATCATGGCCATCCTCGGCCTGCGCGCCCTCTACTTCGCGCTGGCCGCCATGGTGCACCGCTTCGAATACCTGAAGTACGCGCTGGCGATGGTGCTGGTGTTCATCGGCGTGAAGATCTTCTGGAACCAGATCTTCGGGAAGCTGGACCCGGCCTTCTCGCTCGGCGTCACCGGCGCGCTGATCGCGGGCGGCATCGTCTTCTCGCTCTACAAGACGCGTGACCAGGCGGGCGGCGCCCACAAGTAACGGGACATCCGGTCCTGAACCGGGGGCGGCGCCGAAAGGCGCCGCCCTTTTTCTTTGCGCGGGGCTTTTTTTGCGCGCACCGCAACCCGGGGCGCGAGGCGACGTTCCTGACCGGGCACTTCGCCCCAAGGCCATCCCCGATGCTTCGCACCCTCCTGCTGCTCCCCCTGCTCGCGCTCGCCGCCTGCGACCCTCCTGCCGGCCCTGCCGAGCGCGCCGGCCAGAGCCTGGATCGCGCCGCCCAATCGCTGCGCGATACGGTGGACCCGCCGAGCGGTCCCGCCGAACGCGCCGGTCGCGCCCTGGACCGCGCGACCCAGTAGGCCCTCAGCTCTCCGGCCGGATGTTCAGCCGCCGGATGATCGGCCCCCAATGCGCCACCTCCGACTGGATCAGCGCCTGGAGCAGGGCGGGCGGCGTGCCCAGCGGCTCGAAGCCCGCCGCCTCCAGCGTCCGTCCCGTCTCGGGGTTGGACAGGGCGCGCCCCGCCTCCTGGGAGATCCGCGCCACGCGATCCGCCGGCATGTTGGTCGGCGCGAAAAGGCCGATCCAGGCATAGATGCCGGCCCCCGGCTCACCCGCCTCGGTCAGCAGCGGCACGTCGGGCAGCTGCGCCATGCGCGCATCGCCCGAGACCGCCAGCGCCCGCACCTGGCCGCCCCGCGCCTGGCCGAGCACCGCGCCGGCCGCCGCCGCCATCAGCTCGATCCGCCCGGCGACGATTTCGGTCACGCTCTGCGGCACCGAGCGGAAGGGGATGTGCGTCATGTCCAGCCGGTGGCGCGCCGCCATCTCGGCCACCAGCATGTGGCCCGTGCTGCCCGCGCCGACCGAGCCATAGTTCAACTTGCCGGGATTGGCCCGGGCATAGGCGATCAGCTCCGCCACGTTGCGCACCGGCACATTGGGGTTCACCGCCAGCACGAAGGGCATGCGCGCCAGCAGGGAGACGGGCTGCAGATCCGTCACCGGATCATAGGCCAGGCCCGGATTCAGGATCTTCGCGATGGAGCCGGGGCCGCCGATCGTCACCCCCAGCGTGTGCCCATCCGTGGCGCGCGCCGCGGCCTCGGCGCCAATGGTCCCGCCGCCGCCCGCGCGATTGTCGATCACGAAGGGCTGGCCGAACACCTGCTGGAGATGCGTGGCGACCGCGCGCGCCGCGATGTCGGGCGTGGAACCGCCCGGGAAGCTCACGATGATCCGCACCGGGCGGTCGGGCCAGGCGGGCTGGGCCTGCACCACGACGGGGGCCGCGAGGGCGGGCAGCGCCAGGACGGCGCGACGAGAGGCTGGCATGGGAAATCCTCCAGGGCTTTGCGCCAGCTTATAGCCGCTCCACGCGGCGCTTGCATGCCGTGACGCGGGTGGCCAGACTTGTCCGAACAGCTTTGCAAGGTGAAGGCAGAATGAACCGACGCGCCCTGGTGCTGGCCACGCCCTTCCTCGCCCTCGGGGCCCAGGCGCAGGAGCTGCCCGCCCGGCCCATCCGCCTCATGGTTCCCTTCACCACCGGCGGCACGACGGACATCCTGGCCCGCATCCTCTCCGAGCATGGCCAGGCCGAATTCGGCCAGCCCATCATCGTCGAATCGCGGCCCGGCGCGGGGGGCGTGACGGGCACCGCCCAGGTGGCGGCCGCCGCACCCGACGGCACCAGCCTGGTCATGGGAACGCCGGGGCCCATCGCCACCGCGCCCGCCCTCATGTCCAGCCTCCCCTATGAGCCGCTGCGGGACCTCGCCCCCGTCATGCTGGTGGCGAATGTGCCGAACCTCGTCGTCGTCAGCCCCTCGAGCGGCATCACCAACATCGCGCAGCTCATCGCCGCCGCGCGCGCCCGGCCCGGCGCCATCCACTTCGGCTCGGCCGGCATCGGCGCCACCACGCATCTGGCGGGCGAGCTGTTCAAGCTGATGACGGGCGTGGACATCGTGCATGTGCCCTATCGTGGCAGCGTGCCTGCGCTGACCGACCTGCAGGGCGGCCAGATCCAGCTCATGTTCGAGAACATGCCGGGTGCCATCGAGCTGGTGCGCTCGGGCCGCCTCACCGGCCTCGCCGTCACCTCGCCCGCGCGCGCGGTGGCCGCACCCGACATTCCGACGGTGGCCGAGACGGTGCCGGGCTATTCCGTCGTCTCCTGGTTCGCGCTCTTCACCGGAGGCCAGGTGCCGGCCCCGGTGGTGCAGCGCCTCAATGCCGGCTTCCGCCGCATCATGGCGCGGCCCGCCGTGCGCCAGCGCATCCTGGAACTCGGCGCCGAACCCGCCGATGGCACGCCCGAGGCGCTGGGCCAGCTGGCGCGCGAGGAGACCGAGCGCTGGGGCCGCGTGATCCGCGAAGCACGCATCAGCGTGCAGTAAGGGGCATGCGTTCGGTCGGAATCGAGATCGGCGGCACCTTCACGGATCTGGTGAGCATCGGCCCCGAGGGGGTGCGCGTCACGAAGGTGCCGAGCACGCCCGCCGCCCCCGATGCGGCGGCCTTCGACGCGCTGGCGGCCGCCGGCCTCGCGCCGGATGCGATGGATGAATTCGTCCATGGCTCCACCGTCGCGACGAATGCGGTGCTGGAGCGGCGCGGCGCGCGCCTCGCTCTGCTGGTGACCGAGGGCTTCCGCGACGTGCTGCTGCTGGCACGGCAGGACAAGCTGCAACTCTTCAACCTGCGCTATCGCAAGCCCGTCCCGCTGGTGGCGCGCGAGGATTCGCTCGACGTGCCTGAGCGCATGCTGGCCGATGGCTCGGCCGCACGCGCCTTCGACGCCGAGGGCTTCGCGCCGCGCCTCGCCGCCTTCCTGGCCGCGACGCAGCCCGGCGCCGTCGCGATCTGCCTGCTGAACGCCTATGCCAACCCGGCGCATGAGCAGGCACTGGCGGCGCTGGTGCGGCAACTGGCCCCCGGGCTTCCCGTCACCGCCTCGCATGAGGTGACGCAGGAGTTCCGCGAATATGAACGCGCCAGCACCACCGCCCTCGCCGCCTATGTGCAACCGGTGCTGGACGCCTATCTCGGCCGGATGGAAACGCGCCTGGCGGAGGGCGGCTTCACCGGCGCCTTCTCGGTCATGCAGTCCAATGGCGGGCGCGTGCCCGCCGCCGCCATGCGGCGCAATGCGGCGAGCGCGCTGCTCTCGGGTCCCGCGGCCGGCGTCATGGGCGCGGTGCGGCAGGCCGGGCGCTCGGGTGTGCGGGACATCATCACGCTGGATGTCGGCGGCACCAGCGCGGATGTGGCGCTGATCGCGGATGGCAGGCCGGAACTCGCGCGCGAGGCGCGAGTGGATGGCCTGGTCGTGCAGATGCCCATGCTCGACATCACGACCGTGGGCGCGGGCGGCGGCTCGCTCGCCTGGATGGATGAGGGCGGCATGCTGCGCGTGGGGCCGCGCAGTGCGGGGGCGGTGCCGGGGCCTGCCTGCTACGGGCGCGGCGGCACGCGACCCACGCTGACGGACGCGCAGGTGATCGCGGGGCGAATCCCCGCCGGGAAGCGATTGGCGGGCGGGCTCGTCATGGATGGCACGGCAGCGCGCGCGGCCTATGCGCCGCTCGCCGCGCAGCTCGGCCTCTCCGTGGAAGCGACGGCGGAGAGCGTGATCCGCATCGCCGTCGCGCATGTGGTGGCGGCCGTGCGCCTCGTCTCCACCGAGCGCGGGCGCGACCCGCGCGACCATGTGCTGGTGCCCTATGGCGGCGCCGGCCCGCTGCTCGCCGCCGCCGTGGCCGAGGAACTCGGCATGGCACGCGTGCTGGTCCCGCCGGGTGCTGGCGTGCTCTCCGCCTATGGATTGCTCGCGGCCGATCACAGCCTGCTCGCCGCGCGCACGCGCCGCCGCACCATCGCGCCGGGCGCCGCCGCCGAGGCGATGGCCGCCATCGCCGAGATGCGCGCCGAGCTGGAGGCGCGCTTCGACGCGCATGGCGTGACCGGCGCGCGGCGGCTGGAGGTGAGCCTCGACATGCGGCTCGTCGGCCAGGCCTTTGAGATCAGCGTGCCGCTGCCCGACGCGGCCTTGGACGAGGCCGCCCTCCTCGCCGCCTTCAACGCGGCGCATGAGCGCATCTACCGCATGCCGGTGGACCCGCGCCGCGCCGTCGAGATCGTCTCCTACCGCGTCGGCCTGCATGTGGCGCGAGAGGAATTGCCCGGCCTCGCCGGGCCGCCCCGCCTCGCCGGCCCGGTGCGGGGCCCGCTGCTGATCGAGGACAGCACGGCAAGCCTCTGGGTGCCGCCCGGCTGGCGTGCGGAAGAAGACGCCGCGGGCAACCTGCTGCTGACGAGGGATGCATGATCAGCCCCGCCGACCAGGCCGTGATCGGCCAGGCCCTCATGTCCACCGCGCGCGAGATGGGGGCCAAGCTCTACCGCTCCGCCTTCTCGCCCATCGTGCGCGACGGCAAGGACGCCTCCACCGGCATCATGGATGCAAGCGGCGCGGCCGTGGCGCAAAGCGATGAGCTGATCCCCGTCCTCGTCGGTTCGCTTTCGATCACGCTGCGCCACTGCATGGCGGCCTGCCCGCCGGAGCGGCTGGAGGAGGGTGATTTCTACATCACCAACCACCCCTATCGCGGCGCGCACCACCTGCAGGACATCCTGATCTTCATGCCCATCTTCGTGGAGCAGCGGATCATCGGCTATGCGGCGGCCGTGGCCCACCACCTCGACATCGGCGGCGGCGCGCCCGGGCTCAATTCCTCCGCGACCGATCTCTATGGCGAGGGCCTCATCATCCCGCCCGCCCGCTGGAACCACCGCCGTGACTGGCTGGAGGGGAATCTGCGCGGGATGATCGCGGCCAATATCCGCGTGCCCGAGCAGACCATCGGCGACATCGAGAGCCAGTTCGCCGCCTGCTTCACCGGCATCGCCCGCGTGCGCGAACTCTGCGCGCGGCACGGAACCGCGACGGTCGAAGCCGCCATGGCCGGGCAGATCGCCTATGTCGAACGTCGCCTGCGCGCCGCCATCCGCGAGCTGCCGGACGGTACCTATGTGGGCGAGGATTTCGTGGATGATGACGGCATCAGTGCCGAGCCGCTGCGCATCCGCGCCACCGTCACCATCGCGGGCGATTCCCTGGCGGTGGATTTCACCGGCACGGCGCCGCAGGTGCGGACGCATCTGAACGCGCCCTATGCCTCTGTCGTTTCCGGCACGCTCGCCGCGCTGAAATCCTTCCTGAGCGACGACGACGTACCCTTCAACGAGGGTGCCGCGCGCGCCGTCACCATCACCGTGCCCGAGGGCACGCTGCTCAATCCACGCTTTCCCGCGCCCGTGCGCGCGCGGATGGAAGCGACCTATCGCGCCTATGACGCGGTGCTGAAGGCGCTCGGCGCCTCCACGCCCGAGCGCGCGGTGGCGACGGGCTTCGACAGCACCACCTCCTTCTGCCTCACCCAGCTGAAGGAAGGCCGCTACCGCGTCTTCATCGAGCTGCGCGACGGCGGCTATGGCGCATCCTCGGAGAATGACGGCTGCGACGCCGTGGCCGGCCCGCTCTCCAACTGCACCAATGTCCCGGTGGAGGCGGCGGATGCCGACTATCCCTTCTTCCGCATCGAGGAATATCGCCTGCTACCGGGAACGGGTGGCCAGGGCCGGCATCGCGGTGGCAACGGCTCGATGCGGCGCTACCGCATCCTGGAGGAGGGGGTGCGCCTCGCCATCTATTGCGACCGCTTCCGCGTGGCCGCGGAGGGCCAGGCCGGCGGTGAGCCGGGCGCGCTGGCCGGCTGCCGCGTGATGCGCGGGGACGCGGTGATCGCCGTGCGCTCCAAGGATGACCTGGTGCTCCAGGCGGGCGACGTGATCGAGATGTGGACCGGCGGCGGTGGCGGCCATGGCCCGGCGGCCGAGCGCAGCGCCGCCCTGCGTGCGGCGGATACGCGGCTGGCGGGCCTTCCCACCATCCCCTGAAACCCGCAACATCACCGGCAAGATTCAGGGCGGAAACGCGAACCAATGACGATCACGACCGAGGCCCATGGCCCGGCCTGATACCGCGACCCTGTTGCGCCTGCTGCGCACGCCGGATTACCGGCGCCTCTGGATGCTGGGCGGCATCGCCAATGCGATGCGCTGGCTGGAACTGCTGGCCGCCACGCTCTGGACCTTCGAGATGACCGGCTCGGCGCTGGCCGTCTCCATCGTCGCCATGGTCCGCGCCTTGCCCATGATGCTGCTGGGTGCGATCGCCGGCGCCCTCGCCGAACGCATGGACCGCCGCCGCCTGCTCATCGCCCTGCAGACCAGCTCGGCGCTGGGCGCGGGCGGCGTCGCCGTGCTTGCGGTGCTGGGCGCGCTGGCGCCCTGGCATTTGATGGTGCAGGGCCTGCTCGCCGGCCTTGCCTGGGCAGGCGAGATGGCGACGCGGCGGCGCATGGCCGCCGATGCCGCACCGCCGGGCGACCTGGTGCAGGCCGTGGCGCTGGACACGCTGACCGGCAGCACGACGCGCGCGGTGGGCCCGCTGCTGGGCGGCGTGATCTATCAGTTCGCCGGTATCTCGGTCGCCGCCGCCATCGCCTGCGCGCTGCACCTGGTGGCGCTGCGGCTGGCCCTGGGCGTGACCACGCCGCCGCGCCGCGTGGTGAGCGGCAATCCCTTCGCCGGCATCGGCGAAGCGGTGCGGCTGGTGATGAGCCTCTCCGCGCTGCGGATCGTGCTCGGCGTGACCTTCGTGATGAACGTCTTCGCCTTCAGCTACAATTCCATCCTGCCCGCCTTCGGCACGCTCGCCTTCTCGGCCTCTTCCGCCGCCATCGGCCTGCTTGCGGCGGCCGAGCCCTTCGGTGCGCTGCTGGGTGGGCTCTGGCTGGCGCTGGGGCGCCGCAACCCGCCCGGCCCGGCGCCGCTCGTCGTGGGCTCGCTGATGTTCATGGTCCTGTTGGTCCTCGTCGCCTTCAGCGGCAGCTATGCGCTGGCCTGGCTGCTGCTCGCCATCGGCGGCCTCGGCACGGCACGCTTCGCCGCCATGCAGACCTCCGTCGTCATGACGGCGGCGCCGCCCGAAATCCGCTCGCGCGTGCTCGGCCTCGTCACAACCTGCATCGGCATGGGGCCGCTCGGCGTGCTGGCGATGGGGGCGCTGGCCGATGGCGTGGGGCCGCGCCTGGCCATCGCGCTGATGTCCGGGATCGGCATCGCCCTCATGGCGCTGCTGCTGCTGAACGAGGCGCGGCGGCGCTGACACGCCGCAGCAGGAACAGTCCCGCCAGCGTGACCAGCGCCAGGTGCCCGAAGGCCAACGCCCAGGCCGCCGGATTGCCGGGGCCAAGCAGGTCCAGCGCCAACCCCACGCCGACCGGACCGACGAAGCCGCCCGCATAGCCGCACATGCTGTGCAGCCCCATGGTGGCGCCCCGCAATTCCGGCCCGGCCGCCTGGACCGTGCCCGCCGTCAACGCCGAGGAATCGAGGTAGATCGCCGCGTTCCACAGCAGCACGGCCAGGGCTGCGAGCGGCGCCGAGACCCAGGCCGACAGCCCCGTCAGCACCGACATCAACGCGCCCGCGGCCATCGCCCAGGCCACCACGCGCGCGCGCCCGAAACGCTGCGCCGTCTCGTTCCCCGTGATCGAGATGGCGATGCCCGCGAGCCCCGCCGCGGTGAAGAGCGCTGTCGGCCCCGGCAGCCAGTCCGGCGCGCCCATGCGCGCGATGGCGAGCGTCAGGAAGGTCACCGCCCAGGCACGCAGCGCGGCCAGTTCCCAGGTGTGGACGGTGTAGCCGATGATCCATCCCGTGGCGGCCCGGTTCCGCAGCACCGGACGGAAATCCAGCAGCCGGCGCGGCACGGCGGGCGGGCGCGGCGCGTTGCGCGGCATCACCACCGCGCCGATGGCAAAGGCGACCAGCGCCGCCATGCCGCTGAACAGGAAGGCCGCCTCCGCGCCCCCCAGCATCGCCCAGAAGCCCGCGACGGCGAAGGAAACGGCGCCCGCGATCCCCACCCCCGCCGCATGCCAGGAGACGGCGCGGGATTGCGCGTCGCCCTCCAACCGCTCGGCGATGACCTTCAGCCCCGGCATATAGCAGCCCGCCCAGCCCACGCCCGCCATGGCGCGCAGGATGAGCCCGCTCCAGAACCCGTCGGCGACGAGCGCGAAGCCCAGATGCGAGGCCGCCGTCAGCCCCGTGCCCAGCAGGTAGATGCGCCGCGCCGGCAGGCGATCGGTCAGCGAGACCAGCACCGGCACCACCACCACATAGGCGGCGAAGAAGGCGCCGATCAGCCAGCCCGCCTCGGTGGCGGAGAGGTTCCAGCGATCGAGATACTCCGGCAGTAGCGCGGGCAGGGTGAAGGCGCCGATCTGCGTCAGCACCTGCGCGGCGATGACGGCGATCGCGAAGCCGCGCATGGGGTCAGGGCAGCCCGTTGCGGATATGCGCGCGATAGGCCGGCCGCTCCGACAGTCTCTCGTAATACGCCTCCAGCGCCGGCATCGGCGTGCGCTCGATGCTCCTCATCGAGAACCAGCGATGCACCACGAAGCCGGCCGGGATGTCGGCCAGGGTGAAGGCCGCGCCCGCCAGGTAGGGCACATCGCGCAGCGCCACGTCGAGCTGCCCCATGCGCTTCGCATATTCCGCCCGCCCCATCTGCACGAAGGAGGCGCGGTTCCAGGGCGTGAGCCCCAGCTCGCCCCCGAGATAGGCGCCGCGCATGGGCATGGACATCTCATAGGCCACCCAGTCCATCCAGGCCTCGACCTTCGCGCGCGCGGCGAGCGGCGTGGGATACAGCGCCTCCGCCCCGGCCCGCGCCGCGAGGTAGCGCAGGATGACGTGGGATTCGCGGATCACCGCCTCCCCATCCACCAGCACTGGGACGGTGCCGAGCGGGTTCAGGGCGAGGAATTCCGGATCATCCGTCGAACGGAAGCCGCGCCCCCAATCTTCCTGCGCGAAGGGCAGCGCCAGCTCGTCGAGGAGCCAGAGCACCTTGCGGACGTTGAAGGCGTTGTGACGGCCCAGGAGCTTCAGAGCGGGCGGGCGAAGCGTGGTTTCCATGCCCCGGAGCGTCACGGCAAAGCCGCGCCTTGCCAAGAGGGCGCCAGGCGGGTTCAAGCGCGCGATGCGCCCCATCATCGGCATCGACTTCGGCACCACGAACTCCGTGGTGACCGCCCTTGGCCCGACGGGCGAGGCCCGCGTACTGCGCCGCGCGACGGAGGAGGTGTTCCGCTCCATCCTCTGCTTCTGGCGCGATGGCGCCGGCCACCTGCGCCACGCCGCCGGACCGGACGGCATCGCCGCCTATCTGGAGGACCCGCTGGAGGCGCGACTGATCCTCTCCATGAAGAGCTACCTGGCGCAGAAGAGCTTCCAGGAGACGCGGATCCTGGGCCGCCCCTATGGGCTGGAAGCCCTGGTCGGCCTCTTCCTGCGCGAACTGCTCGCCCCTTTCGCGGCCGAGATGGCGGGCGCGCGCGTCATCGTCGGCCGCCCCGTGCGCTTCGTGGGCGAGACGGCGGATGACGTGCTGGGCGAGGCGCGGCTGCGCGCGGGCTTCGCCGCCGCAGGGCTCGCCGATGTGCAGGTGGAGCTGGAACCCGCCGCCGCCGGCCACCGGTTCGCCACCAGCCTCACCGAAGCGGCCACCGTGCTGGTCGCCGATTTCGGCGGCGGCACCAGCGACTTCTCCCTGCTCCGCTTCGAGCCCGGCCGCGTCACGCCGCTCGGCCATGCCGGCGTCGGCGTGGCAGGCGATGCCTTCGACTTCCGCATCATCGATCACGTCGTCTCCCCCCTGCTCGGCAAGGGCGGCAGCTACACCGTCATGGGCACGGAACTTCCCATCCCGCCCGGCTGGTACATGAGCTTCGCGCGCTGGCACCTGCTCTCGCTCATGCGCGCGCCGCGCACGCTGCGCGACATCGCCGATGTGGCGCGCAATGCGGCCGAACCCGAACGCCTGCACCAGCTCATCCAGCTCATCGAGGATGAGGTGGGCTATGAGCTGTACCGCGCCATCTCCGGCGTGAAGGCCGCGCTCTCCGCCAAGCCGCGCGCGCGGCTGCAATTCCGCCACGCGGATTTCAGGGTGGATACCGAGATCGCCCGCACGGATTTCGAGGCCTGGATCGCGCCAGAACTCAGGCAGATCGGCGCGGCGGTGGACGCGGCGCTGGCTGATGCGTCCCTCCCCGCCAAGCAGGTGGACCGCGTCTTCCTGACCGGCGGCTCCTGTCTTGTGCCCGCCGTGCGCCGCCTCTTCGAGAAGCGCTTCGGCAAGGCGCGCGTGGTGGCGGGCGGCGAATTCGTCTCGGTGGCGGAGGGACTGGCCCTGATGGGCCGCGGGTGAGAGGCTCTCCCGAAACGGGAGGAAGCCCATGATCGAACACACCCTCGACATCGCGACGCGCGACGGCGCGATGGAGAGCTTCATCTGCCACCCCGAACGGCACGGCCCGCACCCTGCCATCCTCATGCTGATGGACGCGCCCGGCATCCGCGAGGAGCTGCGCGACATGGCCCGCCGCCTGGCCAGCATCGGCTTCTATGTGGTGCTGCCCAACCTCTATTACCGCGCAGGCCGCGACAGCGTCTTCGGCCCCGGCGTGCTGACGGTGGGCGACCCGGAGCGCGACCGCATGCGCGCCATCCGCACGAAGATGACCATCCCGCCCGTCATGTCCGATGTGGCGGCCATGCTGGTCTTCCTCGACACGCAGCCGGCGGTGAAACCCGGCGCCGTCGGCACGCATGGCTATTGCATGAGCGGTCCCTATGCGCTGGCCGCCGCCGCGCGCTTCCCCGGCCGCATCGCCGCCGCCGCCTCGATCTACGGCACCTGGCTGGTCAGCGAGGCCGAGGAAAGCCCGCATCTCACGCTCGGCCAGGGCCGGGCCGAGCTCTACATCTGCTGCGCCGAGCACGACGAATTGGCGCCCCTGCCCATGGTGGCCGAACTCCAGGCGCTGTTGGATGCCTCCGGCGCCGCGGGCGAGCTGGAAATCCACCCCGGCGTGCATCACGGCTTCGCCTTCCCCGAGCGCTGGTGCTTCGACAAGCCCGCCGCCGAACGTCATTGGGAACGGCTGATTTCCCTGTATCGTCGCAGGCTCTGAACGGGAGGAACAAGAACATGACCATCCGCATCCCGCGCCGCGCGGCGCTGATGCTGCCGCTCGCCACGCCCGCGCTGGCGCAACCGAACTGGCCCGACCGGCCGATCAACATGATCGTCCCCTTCCCGCCCGGCGGCACGCCCGATATCGGCGCACGGCTGGTGGCGCCGAAGATGAGCGAGGCATTGGGCCAGGCCGTCACGGTTGAAAACCGCGGCGGCGCGGGGGCCACCATCGGCACGCGCGCCGTAGTCCAGGCGCGGCCCGATGGGCACACGGTGCTGATGGGCTCCATCTCCTTCCTCACCTCGCCACTCACCATGCGGCCCATGCCCTATGATCCGGTGGCGGATCTGCGAGTCATCAGCCTGATCTCCACCTCGCCCTACATCCTCGTGGTGCGGGCGGATGCGCCGCCGCGCGACATCGCGGGCTTCCATGCCTGGACGCGGGCGGAAGGGGCGCGGCTGAACTACGGCTCGGCCGGCATGGGCACGCCGCTGCATCTGGGGGCGGAGCTCTACAAGATGATGATGGGCGTGCAGCTGACGCATGTGCCCTATCGCGGCAGCGGCCCCGCGCTGACGGCCCTGCTGGCGGGCGAGGTGAACATGGTGTTCGCCGATGTGCCCGGAGCGGCCGCGCATATCCGCGCCGGCACGGTGCGGGCACTCGCCGCGATGACCGAGGCGCGCATCAGCCAATTCCCGGATGTGCCGACCATGGCGGAGAGCGACCGGCGCCTCGCGGGATATGACGTCTATACCTGGGCCATGCTGGCCGCCCCCAAGGCGACGCCCGATGGCCCGGTCAACCGCCTGCACGAGGCCGCCATCCGCGCCGCCCGCGCCGAGGATGTGGCACGCCGCTTCGGTGAGTTGGGCTTCGACTATGTGGGCAGCACGCCCGCCGCCGGCGATGCCCGCCTGCTGCGCGAGCGCGACAAATGGCGCGAGGTGATCGAGCGCGGGAATATCCGCGCCGAGGGGTGAGCCGCGCAGCTTCGCCTTGACATGGCGGCCCCCGCGGCGTGACGCTTCGCGAAATTCCCCGGGAGGGAGCCCATGCGAAGCCACCCACGCCGCATCCTGGCCGTTCTGATCCCGCTTGCCCTGGCCACACCGGCCTGGGCCGCCTTCCCCGAACGCCCGCCGCGCATCGTCAGCGGCTTCGCGGCCGGCGGCGGCTCGGACACGCTCTCCCGCCTGGTCGCCGAGGCCATCTCGCCGCTGCTCGGCCAGCGCGTGGCGGTGGAGAACCGCACCGGCGTGAACGGCGCGATCGGCGCGGAGCTCGTCGCGCGCAGCGCGCCCGATGGCTACACCGCCTTCCAATGCCCGATGAGCACGCTCTCCATCACGCCACAGCTGCAAGGCGCCAATCTCCCGCTCGATCCGGGGGCGGAGCTGCTGCCCGTCTCCAATGTGGCGCTCTCCTCCTACGCACTGGTGGTGGCCGCCGGCAGCCGCTTCCAGAGCGTCGCGCAGATCCTGGAGGAGGCGCGGCGCCGCCCGGGCGAGATCACCTTCGCCAGCCCCGGCCCCGGCTCGGCCCAGCACCTCGCGGGGGAACTGATGAAGCGGCTCGGCCAGGTGAACATGCAGCACATCCCCTATCGCGGGGCGGCGCCGGCGGCGGTGGACATCATCGGCGGCCGCGTGGATTTCATGATCACCAATATCGGCGATGTGGCGGGCCAGGTGCGCGACGGAACGATGCGCTTCGTGGCGCAAGGCGACCCGACGCGCGTCACCGGCTACGAGAACCTGCCCCGCATTGCCGCGACGCTGCCCGGCTTCGAGGTGACAGGCTGGTTCGGCCTTTGCCTGCCGCGCGGCACGCCCGCCGATGTGATCGCCCGCTGGGATGGCGCGGTGCGCGCCGCCATGGCCGACCCCGCCTTGCCGCGCCGCCTCGTCGCGGCCGGCTTCACGCCGCTCTACGAACCGCCCGAGGCCTTCGCCAATCGCCTCGCGGCCGACCGCGCCAAGTGGCGCGAGGTGATCCGCGCCGCCGATGTCCGCGCGCAATGAGACCGGAGAACACGCCATGCTGACCGTCACCCCGCTCAAGCCCACATTCGGCGCCCGCATCGAGGGCGCGGATCTCCGCCGCCCGCTGACGGACGAAGAATTCGCCGTGATGGACGCGGCCATCGCCCGCTACGGCGTGCTGGTCATCCCCGGCCAGGACATTGATGACGACCAGCAGATGGAATTCGCCGCGCGCTTCGGCCCCATCGAGCAGACGCGGGCCACGGTGGATGTGGACAAGCAGCGCCTCAAGCATTTCGCGATGAACGACATCTCGAACCTGGACGAGAAAGGCGAGATCCTGGCAGCGGATGACCGGCGGCGCTTCTTCTCGCTCGGCAACCGGCTCTGGCATTCGGACAGCAGCTTCAAGGCCACGCCCGCCAAGCATTCCCTGCTGCACGCCCGCAGCATCCCGCCCGAGGGCGGCGAGACCGAATTCGCCGACACGCGCGGCGCCTGGGAGGCGCTGCCCGCCGCCATGCAGGCGTGCGTGCGGGACATGATCTGCGACCATTCGCTGATCTATTCCCGCGCCATGCTGGGCTTCGCCGAATGGACCGAGGCCGAGCGCCGGCAATTCGCGCCCGTCCCGCAACGCCTGGTGCGCCGACACGCGGAATCCGGCCGCACGGCGCTGTTCCTCTCCTCCCATATCGGCCGGATCCACGGCATGCCGACGCCGGAGGCGCTGATGCTGATCCGTGACCTGCTGGAGCACGCGACACAGCCGCGCTTCGTCTATTCCCACCGCTGGGCGGTGGGGGACCTCGTCATGTGGGACAATCGCTGCACGCTGCATCGCGGCCGCGCCTATGACGACCAGCGCTACAAGCGGGACATGCGCCGCGTCACCCTCTCCGACGTGGCGCCGACGCTGGAGCAGCAGGCGGCCTAGCCCAGGCCCTCAGATCGGCCCCGGCACCCGCGCCTCAGCCAGCGCGGCCGCCTGGCGCTGCGCCAGCTTCTCCTCGCTGTAGTCGGCGATGAGCTCGTTGAACATGCGGTGCCAGTTGCGCTGCGCCTTGAGGCGGAAGAAGACGCTGCCGAGGCCGATCGCCGCACGGTCCATCAGCGGGAATTCGCGCGGGATCTTCACACCGCCGGTGCGCTTCAGCCCCTCATGCACCGCCTGCGCGACCTTGCGGCCATGCGTCGGGTCATCGGATTGCTGGATGAAGCGGACCTTATCCTCCAGCAGCGGCTCGTAGAGGAAATCCGCCCAGGATTTCAGCACCAGCATCGTCTCGCGCGAGAGATTGCGGAAACCCCAGGATTCGAAGGCGTGGTGCGCCTTGTCGTCATCGCCGTCGCGCACCGCCTCGTAGAGGGTGATGACGCCGGTGATGAAGCTCGGCGGGAAGATCCGCACCACGCCGAAATCGAGCAGGCTGATGCCGCCCACCTCGTCATGCACGCCCGGCTGGCGCACCTGGTAATTGCCCAGATGCGGGTCGCCATGAATCACACCATAGCGATAGACCGGTTTGTACCAGGCCTGGAACAGCGCCTCGGCATAGAGGTTGCGCTCCTCCAGCGAGGGCTCCTCGTCCAGCCGCTTCAGGATGGAGCCGCCCTTCAGCCAGGTCATCGTCAGCAGGCGGCGGGTGGTCAGGTGGTCGATCGGCGTGGGCACATGCACGCGCGGTTCATCGGCCAGGATCAGGCTGTAGAGGCGCTGGTGCGCGGCCTCGCGTGTGTAGTCGAGCTCCTCGCGCAGCCGCTCGGCGATCTCGGCATAGGCGTCCTCATTGTCGAGCGCGCTGTCCATCTTGCGATAGAGCTGCATGCCGAGCTTGAGCTGCTTGAGATCCGCCTCCACCACGGAATTCATGTCCGGGTATTGCAGCTTGCAGGCGACCTCGGTGCCGTCCTTCAGCTTCGCGCGATGCACCTGGCCGAGCGAGGCGGCGGCCGCGGCCTCACGCCCGAATTCCGCGAAGTTGGATTGCCAATTGGCGCCCAGCTCCGTGCCCATGCGACGGTTCACGAAGGCCCAGCCCATGGGCGGCGCGTTGGATTGCAGCGTCGCCAATTCGCGCGCGTATTCCTCGGGCAGCGCATCCGGAATGGTGGCGAGGAACTGCGCCACCTTCATCATCGGCCCCTTCAGCCCGCCCAGGATCGCCTTCAGGTCACCCGCATGGGCATCCTTGTTGGTCTTGATGCCGAGGAAGCGCTCACCCGCCACGCGGGCCGCGATGCCGGTGACGGCGCCCGAGGTGCGCGCCATGCGCCGCACCTCGCCGAAGAAGGAGGAGCTTTCGCGGTCGCTCAAGAGGTCTGCTCCAGTTCATCGATGAAGCCGGAAATCACGTCCAGCCCGCGCTTCCAGAAATCCGGGCGCGAGGCGTCGAGGCCGAAGGGCGCCAGCAATTCCTTGTGCCGCAGCGTCCCGCCGGCCTTCAGCATCGCCATGTACTTGCCCTCGAAGTCCGGAACGCTGCCGTCGCGATACACGCCGTAGAGCGCGTTCACCAGGCAATCCCCGAAGGCATAGGCGTAGACGTAGAAGGGCGAGTGCACGAAGTGCGGGATATAGGCCCAGTAGCAGGCGTAATCCGGCGTGAAGTCGAAGATCGGCCCCAGGCTTTCCGTCTGCACCTGCATCCAGATCTCGCCGATGCGCTCGGCCGAGAGCTCGCCATGGCGGCGCTCGTCGTGCACGAGCGTCTCGAACCGGTAGAAGGCGATCTGCCGCACCACCGTGTTCAGCATGTCCTCCACCTTCCCGGCCAGCAGCAGGCGCCGCTTGGCGGGGTCCGTCTCGGCATCCAGCAGGGCGCGGAAGGTCAGCATCTCGCCGAAGACGCTGGCGGTCTCGGCGAGCGTCAGCGGCGTGCTGGACATCAGGTAGCCCTGCTCGGCGGCGAGGCGCTGGTGGACCCCATGGCCCAGCTCATGCGCCAGCGTCATCACGTCCCGCGCCTTGCCGTGGTAGTTCAGCAGCAGGTAGGGGTGCGCGCTCGGCACCGTCGGGTGGGCGAAGGCGCCGCCCGACTTGCCGGGGCGGAGTGCGGCATCGATCCAGGGCTTGTCGAAGAAGGGCGCCGCCAGCTTCTCCATTTCCGGGCTGAAGCCGGCATAGGCGGCGCGCACCTGCTGCACGGCCTGGGGCCACGGGATGGTGCTGTCCGCATCGCGCGGCAATGGCGCGTTGCGGTCCCAATGCATCAGCTTCTCGAGGCCGAGCCACTTGGCCTTCATGCTGTAGTAGCGGTGCGAAAGTCGGGGAAAACTCTCGCGCACGGCGGTCACCAGCGCGTCCACCACCTCGTCCTCGACCATGTTGGCGCGGTTGCGGGAGGAGCCGGGGCGGGGGTGGTTGCGCCACTTGTCCATCACCTCCTTGTCCTTCACCAGCGTGTTGGTGATGAGGGAGAAGAGGCGGATGCGGCTGCCAAACGCCTCGGAGACACCCTTGGCCGCCGCCGCGCGCACATCCCGGTCACTGTCGGAGAGCTTGTTCAGCGCGGCGCTGACCGAGAGCTCTTCGCCGCTCACCGTCACTGTCATGTTCGCCATGGTCTCGTCGAAGAGGCGGTTCCAGGCGGCGCGGCCCGTCACCTCCTTCTCGTGCAGCAGGCGCTCCATCTCGTCCGAGAGCTGGTGCGGCAGCCAGACGCGCAGGTCGCGCAGCCAGGGGCGGAAGCGGGCCAGGGCGGGGCTCGCCTTCAGCTTCTCCTCCAGCGTCGCTTCTGCGATGTGGTTCAGTTCCAGCGTGAAGAAGACGAGGTGGGAGGAGATGCCCGTCACCCGCTCCTGCATGGTCTGGTAGAAGCGGCCATTCTCGGCATTCTGCGCATCGCCCGCGAAGAGCAGCTGCGCGAAGCTCATCACCCGGCCCAGAACCTCCTCGATCGCCTCGTATTCCCGCAGCGCCGCGGCCAGGGCATCGCCCGAAAGCCCGGCGAGCTTGCCGGACAGCCGCTCCTGGAAGGCGCGGGCCTGTTCCTCGGTGCGGGCGAGGTCGGCCGAAAGGGCGGCATCCTCCGGCCCCTTGTAGAGATCGGAGAGATCCCACGAAGGCAGGGAGGCATCGCCGCCGGCGGCGGGGCCAGAGGCATCGAGGGGGGAGCGCAACATTTCAGGGGCGCGGCCTGGGATCATTCGCATCCTTCTCATATATGCGGGTGAGCGCCGCGTCCAAGCGGCCCCACGTCCAAGTTCCGGGATCCATTGCATGCCGCACACCGTCGAACAGGCGACGAGCCTGCCCGGCCTGATCTTCACCCTGGCCGTCGAGGCGCCGGACCGGCCCATGCTGGGCTATTGGCGGGAGGGGGCCTGGCACAGCATGAGCCGCGGCGAATTCTGCCAGAAGGTCGCTGACCTGGCCGCCGGGCTGCGCGCCCAGGGCATCATGCCCGGGGACCGCGTTCTGCTGGTGAGCGAGAATCGCCCGGAATTCATGATCGCGGACAACGCCATCATGGCCATCGGCGCGGTGACCGTGCCCACCTACGTGACCAACACGGTGGCCGACCACGCCCATGTCCTCCGCGACAGCGGGGCGCGGGCCGCCATCGTCTCCACCCATGCGCTGGCGGAGCGGGTGCTGGCCGCGGCCCCCCTGGACCTGCTGGTGGGCATGGAAGAGCTGCCCCCCGCGCCGGCCGAGACGCGGGCCCTCAGCTGGGCCGAGATGACGGCCACGCCCGGCGACCTCGCCATGCTGATCGCGGAGGTGGAGCACATCCCGGCCGGGCGGCTGGCCTGCCTGATCTACACCTCTGGCACCGGCGGCAACCCCAAGGGCGTGATGCTGCCGCACCGCGCCATGCTGACCAATTGCGCCGGCGCCAAGGGCCTGATCGACCGGATCGGCGTCAGGCACGGGCGCTACCTCTCCTTCCTGCCGCTCTCGCACAGCTATGAGCACACGGTGGGCGGCTTCCTCATGCCGGCCTGTGGCTACCAGGTGATCTTCTCGCGCGGCGCGGACAAGCTCCTGGCCGATTTCGCCGAGCACCGGCCGCACCTCATCACCACCGTCCCGCGCCTTTTCGAGGTGATCCGCGAGCGCATCATGGGCGCGCTCGAAAAGGAGGGCGGGCTGCGGCTCAAGCTGTTCCGGCGCGCCATCGCGCTCGGCCTGCGCAAGCTGGACGGCCCGCCGCTCGGCCTGTTCGAGCGCGTGCAGGACGCCCTGCTGGACCGGCTGGTGCGGCAGAAGGTCCGCGCGCGCTTCGGCGGCGCGCTGGAGGCGCTGGTCTCGGGCGGCGCGCGGCTCGACCCGGAGCTGTCCGGCTTCTTCATGGCGCTCGGCGTCACCATCATCCAGGGCTACGGGCAGAGCGAGGCCGGGCCCGTCATCAGCGTGAACCTGCCCTGGGACAATGACCGCCGCAGCGTGGGCAAGCCGCTGCCAGGGGTGGAGGTACGCCTCGCCGAGGATGGCGAGCTGCTGGTCAAGGGCGGCCTCGTCATGGACGGCTACTGGAACAACCCCGACGCCACCGCCCAGGCGCTGCGCGTCCCGGAGGGCGAGAGCGAGCCCTGGCTGCACACGGGCGACGTGGCGGAGCTGCGCGACGGCCGCATCCACATCACCGACCGCAAGCGCGACTTCATCAAGCTGAAGGGCGGCGACATGGTCGCCCCCTCCAAGATCGAGGCGATGCTGGCGGGCGAGGCCGAGGTGGCGCAGGCCGTGGTGGCGGGCGAGGGAATGGCGGGTGTCGTGGCCCTCATCGTCCCCGCCGAGGGCCAGGCGGAGCGCGTGGGCGAAGCGGTGAAGCGCGTGAATGCGCGCCTCTCCAACATCGAGCGCATCCGCCGCGTGCAGACCCTGCCCGAGGCCTTCACGGTGGAGAACGGGCTGCTGACGCCGACCATGAAGATCAAGCGGCGGCAGGTGCTGGAACGCTACGGCGCGGAGGTGGCGGCACTGGGGTAGCGCTTGCCCCGGCGCGAATCCGGCCGCTAGCCTCACCGCGGCCATGGGCGCCGGAGGGCTGGGATGAAGCGATCGGGATGGCTGCTGGTGGCGGCCCTGCTCCTGCCCATGGCGGGTTTCGCCCAGGGTGGTTCCACGCTCCGCGTCCTCCTCCCGCCCGAGGGCACCGCCGGCCTGGAGGCGGGCGCCGATGTGCAGGTGCTGGGCCTGAAGGCCGGCACCGTCCAGCGCATCAGCTTCGCGCCCGGCCGCCGCCTCGTCGCCGAGATCCTCCTGACCGAGCCGGGCGCGCGCGACTTCATCCGCCGGGATTCGCCCATCACCATCCGCAGCCGCATGGGCGGGGTGGGCGCGGGCTTTCTCTTCATCGGCCGGGGCGAGGGCGCCGCGCTGGACTGGAGCGCCGCCACCCTGGAAGCCACCACCGAGCCCTCGCAGCTCCAGGTGCTGGAACAGCTGCGTGACCGTGCCTTGCCGGTGCTGGAGGATCTGGGCCGCGTCTCCCGCTTCGCCGTGCGCTTCGTGGACGGGGTGGAGCGCGGCGAGGGTTCGCTCGGCCGCCTCATGGCCGATGACCAATTCGCCCGCAGCGCCGAGGCCGCGGCGCAGGAGTTGACCAGCCTGCTGCGCGGCGGCGCGCAGCTCGTCCAGCGCTTCGACGGGCTCGCCGCCCAGGCCGAGCGGCTGATGGCGGAGAGCGGCCCCAACGCCACCCTGCCCGCCCTGATGCGCCGCGTGGACCAGGCGCTGGCCAATCTCCAGCAGGCGACGCGCGACGTCTCCCGCGCCACGCAGCGCCTGCCGCAGACGGTCCGCAACGTCGAGGAAAGCACCGGCAACGTCCCCGGCCTGCTGCTCCAGACGCAGCAGACGACGCGCGAGCTGGAACTGCTGCTGACCCAGCTGCGCGGCATGTGGCTCCTGGGCGGCGGTGGCCCGCCCCCGCCCGAACCGCGCCGGCCGGCCGCCGAAAGGCTGCGCCCGTGAACCGCAAGCTGTGGCTGGCCTTGCCGCTGCTGGCGGCCTGCGGCGGTACGCCGCCCCCCGCCCCCCCACCGCCCGACGAGACGCTGGGCCGCGCCGCCCGCGCCGGGCGCCTCGCCCTCGAACTCGACCGCCCGGCCGAGGCCGCGCGGCTCTATGGCATGGCGCTCAACCGCGCGCGGGAGCGGGACGACACCGCCGCCATCGGCGATGCGGGCATCGGCCTTGCGGCCGCCCAGCTCGCCCGCCCGAACCCGGCCGCCGCGCTGGCCACGGCGCGGGAGGTGCAGGCCGAGCTGCTGCGCCGCAACGCGCCCATCCCCGATGCGCTGCGCCTGGTGGAGGCGCTGGCCCTGTATCGCGGCGGCGACCTGGCCGGCGCGGAAGGGGTCGCGGCCGGGATCGGCACGGAGGATGCGGATGTCGCTCTCCGAGGCTGGTTCCTGCGCGGGCTGATCGCGGCGGCGCGGAATGACCCGGCGGCGCTGGCCCAGGCGCGCGCCGCGCTCGGCACGCCCGAGCGCCGCGCCTTCCGCGCCGATGCGGAGGAACTGGCCGCCGCCGCCGCGCTGGCCGGGGGCGACCTGGCCGAAGCCCGGCGCCTCGCGACCGAGGCCGCCCGGCTGCGGCGCGAGGGGCTGGATTATCGCGGCCTCGCCCGCGCGCTGGCGCTGGAGGCCGAGGCCGCGCGCCGCCAGGGCGAGATCCCGGTCGCGGCGGACCTGCTGCTGCGCGCCGGCCGCAGCGCCGCCGCCCGCCAGGAATTCCCGGAGGCGCGGCGCTGGCTGCAGCAATCCGAGGCCCTGGCCCAGCAGGCCCGCGCGCCGGAGATCGCCAATGCCGCGCGGCGCGCGCTGCGCGACCTGGCGGAGCGGGAGCGGGACGCGGGGGCCTGAGCTACCGGAAGGGTTGCGTCAGCAGCGGCAGCACATGCTGCTCGCGCTCGGCGCGATAGCCCCGTATGCCCAGCACCAGCTCTCCCGCCCAACTGCCGCGCCAACTGCCGAAAAGCCGGTCCCACACGGAGAGGCAGAATCCGTAATGGCTGTTCGTCTCCTCCTCGCGCTCCGAGTGATGGATGCGGTGCAGGCTGGGCGTCACGATCACCCAGCCCAGCGCGGCATCCAGCCGGGGCGGGATGCGGATGGCGGCATGCTCGAAGAGGCTCGCCGCGTTCAGGATGATCTCGAAGGCCACCACGCCCTCCGGTGGCGCGCCCAGCGCGATGGCGGCCGCGATCTTCACCCACATGGAGAGCCAGATCTCGATGGGATGGAAACGCAGCCCGGTGCTGGCATCCATCTCCGGGTCGGCGTGATGGACGCGGTGCAGCCGCCAGAGCCAGGGCACCACATGGAAGATCCGGTGCTGCCAGTAGATCAGCAGGTCGAGCAGCACGACCGTGAGCGGAATCGCCAGCCAGGCGGGCGCCTCGAGCCAGTTGAGCAGGCCCACGCCCCGCGACTGCGCCCAGAGCGCGGCGCCGACAGCCGCCAGCGGCATCAGGAAGCGCACCGTGACCGCGCCCAGCGCCACCAGCCCGAAATTCGGCAGCCAGCGCCGCCAGCCCAGGGGGCGCGGCACCTGCCAGGGGATCAGCCGCTCGGCTGCCAACAGCAGGGCCAGCACGCCGAGGAAGGCGCCGAGGCGGAGGGTGGCTTCACTCATGGCCCTGGATATGGGGCCTCAGGCGGCCTCCGCCAGTTGCGTCCAGTTCGGGTTCACCAGCGGCGAGGCCCCGCCCAGCCTCTGCCGCGCCTCCAGGTATTCACGGTGCAGCCGCGCCACGAGATCCGCCGCGGGCACCACCTCATGGATGCCCGAGACGCTCTGCCCCGCGCCCCAGATGTCCTTCCACTTCTTGTTGCGGCCCTGGGCGAAGCTCATCGCCGACTTGTCGGAGGTCTCGAGATTGTCCGGGTCGAGCCCCGCATTCCGCACCGAGGGCTTCAGGTAGTTGCCATGCACGCCGGTGATGAGGTTGGTGTAGACGATGTCGTCCGCACCCGCTTCCACCAGCATGTGCTTGTATTCATCCACCGCGCGCGCCTCCTCGGTGGCGATGAAGGCGGAGCCCATATAGGCGAAGTCGGCGCCCATCGCCTCGGCCGCCAGGATGCTGCGGCCATGCGCGATGCTGCCCGAAAGCGCGATCGGCCCGTCGAACCAGGCGCGCGTCTCCTGCATCAGGGCGAAAGGGCTTTGCGCGCCGGCATGGCCGCCCGCGCCGGCCGCCACCAGCACCAGGCCATCGGCGCCCTTCTCGATCGCCTTGTGGGCGAAGGTCTGGTTGATCACGTCATGGATCACATGGCCGCCATAGGAGTGGATCGCGTCATTCACCTCGGGCCGCGCGCCGAGCGAGGTGATGACCAGCGGCACCTTGTGCTTCACGACGAGCTTCAGGTCCTCCTCCAGCCGGTCGTTGGAGCGATGGACGATGAGGTTCATCGCATAGGGCGCGGAAGGCCGGTCGGGGTGGGCGCGGTCATGCTCGGCGAGGCGCCCGCTGATCTCGTAGAGCCAGTCATCCAGCTGCTCCAGCGGCCGCGCGTTCAACGTGGGCATGGAACCGATGACGCCCGACGTGCATTGCGCGACGACGAGGTCGGGCACCGAGATGATGAAGAGCGGCGAGCCGATGAGCGGCAGGCGCAGCCGGCCCTGAAGCTTCTGGCGCAGATCCATGATGGGGCGTTCCTTTCCTGTCGCGCGAGGCTAGAGCAGGAATGGGCGGGGTGGAATTGCACCCCTTCACAGGTCCCGATTTTGCGCCAACTGTAACGAGCTCAGGGGGATTTCGAACCGCATGGCCCAGCCCAAGCCCGTCCTCATCGCCGGCGCGGGGCCGGTCGGCCTCGTCGCCGCCGCCTCGCTCGTCCGCGCCGGCATCCCGGTGCTGGTGCTGGAAGCCGGCCCCGGCATCTCGGAGGAGATGCGCGCCTCCACCTTCCATGCCCCCACGCTCGACATGCTGGACGATCTGGGCGCGGCGAAGGATATGATCCGCCAGGGCATCATCGGGCCGCGCGTGCAGTATCGCCGGCGGGACCAGAGCGTGATCGCGGAATTCGATTTCGGCCTGCTGGCCGATGTGACGCGCCACCCCTATCGGCTGCAATGCGAGCAGTTCAAGCTGACGCGCATCCTGCACGGCATGCTGCGGGAGAACCCGCTCTACCAGGTGCGCTTCCACAGCGCCGTGGCCGCCGTGCGGGACGAGGGCGACCATGTGAGCGCCGAGCTGGAGGACGGCACGCGCCTGACCGGCAGCTGGATCATCGGCGCCGATGGCGCGCGCAGCGCCGTCCGCAAATCCGCCGCCATCGCCTTCAACGGCTTCACCTGGCCCGAGCGCTTCCTGGTCCTCTCCACCGAATTCGACTTCGCCAGCATCATCCCGGGCCTGGCCGACGTCTCCTACTACGCCGACCCGGAGGAGTGGTTCTTCCTGCTGCGCGTCCCCGGCGTGTGGCGCGCCATGTTCCCGGTGAAAGCTGAGGTCTCCGACGAGGAGGTGATGACGCCGGAATTCGCCCGCGCCCGCTTCGCTCGCGTGGTGGCGGGGCATGGCGACTACCCGATCAAGCACACCACGCTCTACCGCGTGCACCAGCGCGTAGCCGAGACCTTCCGCAAGGGGCGCATCCTGCTGGCGGGCGATGCCGCGCATATCAACAACCCGCTGGGCGGCATGGGGCTGAATGGCGGCGTGCATGACGCGGTGAACCTGGTCGAGAAACTCGTCCAGGTGATGCGGGGCGAGGCGGAGGAGGCCCTGCTCGACCGCTACGACCGGCAGCGGCGCGGCATCACCGAGGAGGTGGTGCAGCGCACGACGATCCAGAACAAGAAGAACCTGGAAGCCGCCACCCCAGAGGACCAGGCCGATTTCCAGGCCCGCATGGCCGAAGCCGCGGGCGATCCGGCGAAGGCCCACGCGCACCTGCTCGGCATGTCCATGATCAACAGCCTCCGCCGCGCGGCCGAGATCGCCTGAGGCTCAGCCGGCCCGGCCACGGACGCGGTGGACGGCGTTGTTCAGGTAGCCGCGCGGATTCCAGCGCGGCGCCAGCGGCTGGGCGTTGCCCGCCCTGTCCGTCGCGCGCGCCATGACCTCCATCTCGTCCCGGCCGGGCAGGTCCAGGACGGCGCGGAAGCGGCGCCAGGCCCAGCGGCCCTCGCCCGGCTCCAGTGTCGCCGGTCGCCAGGACGCCCCTCGATCGCCCGAGACCTCGACGCGCTCCACCGGGATCGCCCCGCTCCAGGCGAAGCCCGCGACCGGGACCGGGCCGCTGGCGCGGAAATCCGCGGCGGGCTCGGTGATCAGGCATTTCACGGGCATGTCGGTGATGACGTCGAAGATCGCGGGGTCCGGCGTTTCACCCGGCCGCACGGGATGGCGCGGCATCCGGTAGTCGAGGCCGGTCATCTTCGCGCCGTCATGCTCGCGATCCAGCACCAGGATGCGCCGCAGCCATTTCTGCCAGGCCGCCCCCGGGAAGCCCGGCGCCACCACGCGCAGCGGGAAGCCATGCAGCGGATCGAGCGGCGCGCCATTCATGCCGAAGGCCAGCAGGGTCTCGGGTGCCAGCGCCTTGGCGATGGGCAAGCCGCGCGAAAGCGCCGGCTGGCCCGGCGCGCCCAGCGCGTGGTCGGGGCTTTCATGGCCGACATAGACGGCATCGGCCGCGACGCCCGCCGCCGCCAGCACATCGGCCAGCCGCACGCCCGTCCAGCGCGCACAGCCCACGGCGCCATGGCCCCAGGCGAGCCCGGGGACGGGCGGCGCGAAGCCACTGCGGCCATTGCCCGCGCATTCCAGCACCGCCGTCACCTCGACCTCGGGGAAGCGGGCGCGCAAATCGCCAAGCCGCAGCGCCAGCGGCCGCGCGACGCGGCCGGTCACCTCCAGCACCCAATCCTCTGCGGCCTCGGGCGGCACCAACGGGAGGGAGCCGTTGTTGCGCACGAAGAAAAGCGCGGCGGGTGTCACGGGATCGCGCAGCAGATGCGGCGGGGTTTCCTGGTTGAGCGCCGGATCGGCCAGGCTGGTCAGGCCGGGCTTGGGGGTTCCGCGCGATTCCTGTCTCGACATGCTCGGCTCCCTGATCGAGTGATGAACCAGCCCGGCGCCTCCGCGTTGCGCGGCCTAACCCCAGATGCGCCCCAGCACCGGCAGGCCCTGCCGATGATGCCACAGCGCAAGGGAGGCGTGTGCGGCCGCAAGCACAATCAGGCTCCAGGCCGCGATCTGGTGGGTGGGGCGGAGCCAGGCATAGAGCGCAGGATCGGGGTCCAGCAGATGCGGCACCGGGATCACCAGGAACAGCGTGGTCGGCACCGGCCCCGCCGCCGCCTGGGCCGTCAGGTATCCCAGCAGCGGCACCACCAGCAGCAGCGCATAAAGCACCCCCTGCCCCCAGCGCGCCGCGCGCTGCCGCCCGGGCGAAAGCCCCGTGAGGACCGGCGCCGGCCGCGCCAGCCGGAAGCCGAGCCGTGCCAGCGTCACGATGAGCACCAGCAGGCCGAAGGTCTTGTGCAGCTGATAGGCCAGGAACTTCGCCAGCAGCTGCGACATGGGCAGCGCCACCATGGCCAGCGAGAGCGCCAGCGTCAGCACCACCAGCACCGCCCCCCAGGCGTGCAGACGCCGCTGCGGGCGGGACCAGCGTTCGGGCGTGCCGCTCACACCGCGATCCGCACATCCACGCTGAGCCGGATCGCGTCCGAGATCAGCGTGCGGTCCGCCACCATGCCGAATTCGCCCCGGCGCATCTCGCCCTCCGCCTGGAAGCGCGCGACGCCGCCCTCGCGCTCGATCAGGCGCGCGGTCATGCGGAAGGGGCGGGTGATGCCACGCACGGCCAATTGCCCGGCGATGGGAAAGCCCCCCGCCTCGGTCAGGCCATTGGCCTCGCCGGCGAAGCGCGCGGTGGGGTGGCGGGCCACGTCGAAATAGGCCTCGGAGCGGAGCAGGTCGGTCGCGCCGGGAAAGGGGATGCTGACCTCCCCCGTCTCGACCACGCATTCCACCGAGGCGTTCTGCGGGTTATCCGGATTGATCAGCAGGGTCGCCTGGAAACGGTCGAATTGCCCCTGCGAGGTAAACAGACCGAGATGGCGCGCGGAAAAGCCGATGCGGCCAACGCTCTGGTCGAACACATAGCGCGTGCGGGTCTGACCCTGCGCCGGCAGGGCGGGCAGGGCAGCAAGGGCCAGCAGGGCGCGGCGACGAATCACGTCCCTTATGTGGGGCGATGATGCTTCAGCGGAAGAGCCCAGGCCGGCCAGCGGCCCAAGGGGCAAAGGACCCGGGCCGACGTGCGGCCCAAGGGGGAAACGACCCGGGCCGGGGTGCGGCCCGGGCGTCTTGGTTCAGCGGCGCAGGCCGAGGCGGGCGATCAGGGCGTCGTAGCGCGCCTTGTCCTTGCGCTTCACATAGTCCAGCAGGCCACGGCGCTGGCCGACCATCACGAGGAGGCCGCGGCGCGAATGGAAATCCTTCGCGTGGGTCTTCAGGTGCTCGGTCAGGTTGGAGATCCGCTCGGAGAGGATGGCCACCTGCACTTCGGGGCTGCCGGTATCGCCGGGCTTGGTCGCGTATTCGAGAATGAGCGCCGCGCGGCGCTCAGCGGTGATCGACATCGGAGGATCCCTTCAAGGTTGGAGAAAAGAACCGGCTCTGGGCGGAAAGCCCCGGCTCAACCGGGCGCCATCAACCGTTCGGGCCGCATCATCCCCTCTTCGAGACGACACAGGCCCACAAACCGCTCCGCTGCCATCGCGCGGACCAGGCCCCCATCGGGGCTGGCCTCGGACGGAACCCGGCCCATCAGCTCGACCAGGCTGATGGCCTGGCCGAAATTGAGGCGGGCGGCCTCGGCTTCCGAGACGGCCAGTGCCGGGATGTCGGCCAGCGCGGTCGTCAGGGGGAGCAGAAGGTCCAGTGAAGGGGGCGGGGTATCGCCTGTTACGGCGATCTTGTCCAGGGGCACGGCATGCGCCTCGGTGAAGGGGCCGACCCGCAGGCGGCGCAGGGCCGCGATATGGCCGACCGTGCCGACGGCACGCGCGAGGTCCCGCGCCAGCGAGCGCATATAGACCCCCTTGCCCGACTGCACCTCGAAGATGGCGCTGTCGGCATTCGGGCGGGCGATGAGTTCGAAGCGGTCCACCCGGGCAGGGCGGGCCTCGAGCTGCACGGCCTGGCCATCGCGCGCCAGGTCATAGGCGCGCTCGCCATTCACCTTGATGGCGGAATAGACGGGCGGGACCTGCATGATGTCGCCGGTGAAGGCAGGCAGGGCGGCGCGGATCTGCTCGTCGCTCGGGCGGGCGTCGCTGGTCTCGGTCACCGCGCCGTCGGAGTCATCGCTGTCGCGCGCTTCGCCGAAGGCGAGGGTAAAGTGATAGACCTTCGTGCCGTCCATCACATAGGGCACGGTCTTGGTGGCGTGGCCGAAGGCGATGGGCAGCAGGCCGGTGGCCAGCGGGTCGAGCGTGCCGCCATGGCCGGCCTTCTGCGCGTCATAGGCGCGCTTGACGCGGTTCACGACATCCGTGCTGCCGATGCCCGTGGGCTTGTCGATGATGAGCCAGCCATCAATGGGCCGGCCCTTGGGTTTTCTGTGGTGGCGGGGCATCAAATCCTGCGTGCGAAGCGAGGCTGCGTTCTAGGCGGTTTCGGGCGGGCCGGAAGGCCGATGGGCGCAATCCTGATGCGCCCCGCTCACTCCCCCTTGTCGTCCTTCTCGGCCACGAGATCCTGCGCCACCTGGGGTTGGCGCAGCAGCTGGTCGATCTTCATGGCGTAATCCAGCGCGCTGTCCGGCTGGAAATGCAGGTCGGGCGCGAATTTCAGCCGGACATTCTTCGCCACCTGGCCGCGCAGGAAGGCATGGGCGCGCTTGAGGGCGGCGAATTGCTCGGGCGGCACATCCTTGCCAAGGCCGCTGATGAAGGCGGTCATATGGCGCAGGTCGGGGCTGGCGCGCACTTCCGTCACGGTGATGCGGGCATTGGCCAGGTCCGGGTCGCGGAAATCGCCGCGTTCGAAGATGGCGGCGAGGGCATGCCGCACCTCCTCCGCCACGCGAAGCTGGCGCTGGCTGGGCGCGCCGGGATTGTCAGTGTGGCGCTTGGCCATCTCTCAATTCTCTCGAAATGCAAAGGGCGCGGCGGGCTGCCCCGCCGCGCCCCCTATCAGAAACACGGAAACTCAGGCCGCCGCGACGGTCTCGGTTTCGAAGCACTCAATCTGATCACCCACGCGGATGTCGTCGTAGTTCTTGAAGCCCATGCCGCATTCGTAGCCGTTGGTGACTTCCTTCACGTCGTCCTTGAAGCGGCGCAGCGTGCTGAGCTCGCCCTCGTGGATGACGATGCCGTCGCGCAGGAGGCGCACGCCGCAGCCGCGCTTCACCACGCCCTCGGTCACGCGGCAGCCGGCCACATTGCCCAGGCGCTTGACCTCGAAGACCTGCAGGATCTGCGCGTAGCCGATGAAGCTCTCGCGCTGGACGGGGGCGAGGCGCGACTTGAAGATCGCCTCGATGTCGTCCGACACCTGGTAGATGATCGAGTAGTAGCGGATATCCACGCCGTCGCGCTGCGCCATCTCGCGCGCCTGGCTGGTGGCGCGGACGTTGAAGGCGACGACCACGGCGTTGGACGCCTTGGCGAGCTGGATGTCGCTCTCGGTGATCTGGCCGACCGCCGAGTGCAGCACGCGCACGCGCACCTCCTCGTTGCCGAGCTTGCCGAGCGTGACGTTGATCGCCTCGGCCGAGCCCTGCACGTCCGCCTTCACGACGACGGCCACTTCCTTCTGCTCGCCCGCCTGGATGCGCGCCAGCATGTCGTTCAGCGTGCCACGGCCCGCGCCGAGGGCGGCGGCCGCCTTCTCACGCGCACGGCGCTGGCGGAATTCGCTGACTTCGCGCGCCTGGCCTTCATTCTCGACCGCGACGAAGTTCTCGCCCGCGGACGGCACGCCAGACAGGCCTAGCACCTCGACCGGCACGGAGGGCCCGGCCGCCTTGAGGGGCTTACCCAGGCTGTCCACCAGGGCGCGAACGCGGCCCCATTCGGCGCCGGCGACGACGATGTCGCCCTGCTTCAGCGTGCCCTTCTGCACCAGCACCGTGGCGACAGGGCCACGGCCGCGGTCGAGCTTGCTCTCGATCACGGTGCCCTCGCCCGGGCGGTCCGGGTTGGCGCGCAGGTCGAGGATCTCGGCCTGCAGCAGGATGGCTTCCAGCAGCTTGTCGAGGTTCGTGCCCTTGGTGGCCGAGACCTGGATCTCCTGCGTCTCGCCACCCAGGCTTTCCACCACGATCTCGTGCTGCAGCAGCTCGTTGCGCACGCGGTCGAGGTTGATGCCCGGCTTGTCGATCTTGTTCACGGCCACGATGATCGGCACATCCGCCGCGCGGGCATGCTTGATGGCCTCGATCGTCTGCGGCATCACGCCGTCATCCGCGGCCACCACCAGCACCACCATGTCGGTGACGCCCGCGCCGCGCGCGCGCATCGCCGTGAAGGCCTCGTGGCCCGGCGTGTCGATGAAGGTGACGATGCCCGACGCCGTCTGCACCTGATAGGCGCCGATATGCTGGGTGATGCCACCCGCCTCGCGCGCTGCCACATCGGTCTTGCGCAACGCGTCGAGCAGCGACGTCTTGCCGTGGTCCACATGGCCCATGATGGTCACGACGGGCGGGCGCGGCAGCAGCGCCTCTTCCTCGTCCACCGTGCCTTCCAGCGCCAGCTCCACGTCATCCTCGGCGACGCGCTTCACGCGGTGGCCGAATTCCTGCGCGACCAGTTCGGCCGTGTCGGCGTCGATGCTCTGGGTCAGCGTCGCCATGACGCCCATGCGGAACAGCGCCTTCACCACCTCGCCACCACGGGCGGCCATGCGGTTGGCGAGTTCCTGCACGGTGATCGTCTCGGGGATCACCACGTCACGCACGACGCGCTCCTGGCCGGCGCGCAGGCGCTGCAGCTCGGCCTGGCGGCGCTCGCGCTCACGGGCGCGGCGGACCGACGCCATCGAGCGGCTGCGCTCATCCTCGCCATCCATGGCGGCGGCGACGTCGATGCGGCCTTCGCGGCGGCCAGCGGCGAGCGGCGCCTTCTTCACCGGCGCGGGGGCCGGGCGCTTCACGCCACCAGGGGCGGCGCCACCGGGGCGGCGCGCGGGACCGCGGCGGTCATCATCCTCATCCGCGCGGGCGCGCGGGTTGAGGGAGAGCTTGGCCGAGGGGCTGGAGGGCGGCGGGTTGCTCGGCCGCAGGGCCGGGCCCTGCACGGCGCGGGCGGCGAGCGGCGTCACGCGCGGCGCGGCAGGGCGCGGCGGCTCGGCCGGGGCGTCCTGCCGCGCGGCGGGAGCCGCGACCGGGGCAGGCGGCGCCTCGCTGGGCGCCGGGGCGGATTCGGCGGCACGGGCGGCTTCGCGCGCGGCGGCCTCGGCGGCTTCGCGCTGGCGGGCCTCCTCCTCGGCGCGGCGGGCGGCTTCCTCGGCCGCGCTGCGGACCATCAGGGCCTGCTGCTCGCGCTGCTCACGCTCGCGGGCGGCCTCGACGCGGCGCTGCTCCTCCAGCACGCGCTGGCGGATGGCCAGCTCGGCCGCGGTCAGCGGACGGCCCGAAGGGCCGGTGGCGGGGCGCGGCGCGGCCGGGCGCGCGGGGGCGCTGGCGGGCGCGGCGGGAGCCGGGCTGGGAGCGGCGGGCGCGGCGCTGGCCGGCGCGGGTGCCTGGGGCGTGCGGGGCGCGCCGGGGCGCACCGGGGCGGTCGGCGCGCGGAGCGTCGTTCCCGTGCTGCCCGGGCCCGGGGCGCGCTTCTTCACGACCTCGACCTGGACGACCTTGCTGCGGCCATGGCTGAAGCTCTGGCGGACGCTCCCCGCATCCACCGTCTTGCCCATCTCGAGCCGGCCTGCCGGGCGGAGGCTCAATCGGCTCTTGGCCGCATCCTGTTCGTTCTGGTCGCTCATTCGTCGTTCCGAACTCAATCCTTCACCCTCGAACCGCCGCGAAGCCGGCCAAGCGTGCCGCCTCCGCCTGCAGCGAGGAAACCATCCGACCGGGGGAGATCGCCACGTGAACCGCGCGCTCCCTCCCAAAAACTCCACCCAACTCCGCGGCCGTAAGCGGTGTCAGGACCGGAAAACCCAGCCCATCGGCACGCCCGCCGACCAACCGACTCCGTTCGGCGGGGCTGCCATCCGAGGCCTGGATGAGCAACGCCACCTTGTCATGACGGAGCCAGTCCAGGACCGCTTCCCGCCCGGCCACCGCCTCGCCACTGCGCCGCGCAAATCCCAGGAAATCCAGGACCCGCTGGCGCAAACCAGAGACGACCAGGGCGTGAAGATCGCCAGGAACCCCGACGGACCCCCGGGCGGCCTTGGCAAAGGCGCCCTGCTTCAGCGCTTTGCGCAACACATCATCCTGCGCGACCAACCATAGGCCCCTGCCCGGCAAACGTCCACCCGGATCGGGCACCACCTCACGCATGGGGCCGATGACGAAACGCAGCATCTGCTCCTTCGGCAGGGTCTGCCGGGTGACGATACAGCGCCGCAACGGCCCCCGCTCGCGGGCGATGGCATCGTCCGGCAGGGCGTCCGGGTCAGGCGCGGCCTGGAGGGCGGGGTCAGCCGGCGGCAGCTTCGCCGTTCCCTTCCTCATCGAACCAATGGGCGCGCGCGGCCATGATGACGGCATTCGCCGTCTCCTCGTCCATGGTCTCGGCGCCGAAGATCTCGACCAGCTCGTCGCCCGCCAAGTCCGCCAGGTCGTCCAGCGTCTTCACGCCGGCCTCGCCCAGCTGCACCAGCATGGCGGGGGTGAAGGTGCCGATCTCGGCGATCGCGTCCTCCACGCCCAGCTCCACGCGGCGGGTCTCGAACTCGGCATCCTTGGCTTCCAGGAAGGCGAGGCCGCGGCGCTTCAGCTCGGCCGCGATGGCCTCGTCGAAGCCTTCGATGCCGGCCAGCTCCTCGTCATCCACCTCGATGATCTCCTCGATGGTGGAATAGCCCTCGGTCACCAGCAGGCCGGCGATCACGTCATCCACGTCCAGCGCCTCGACGAAGAGGCTGCTGCGCTTGCGGAAGTCTTCCTGGCGGCGCTCGCTCTCGCCGGCCTCGGTCATGATGTCGATGTCGTAGCGCGTGAGCTGCGAGGCGAGGCGCACATTCTGCCCGCGGCGGCCGATGGCGAGCGAGAGCTGCTCGTCCGGCACCACGACCTCGACGCGCTTGCTCTCATCGTCCAGCAGCACCTTGGCCACCTCGGCCGGCGCCATCGCGTTCACGATGAAGGTCGCGATGTCCGGGCTCCAGGGGATGATGTCGATCTTCTCGCCCTGGAGTTCGGCCACCACCGCCTGCACGCGGCTGCCGCGCATGCCGACGCAGGCGCCGACGGGGTCGATGCTGGAATCGCGGCTGATCACGGCCATCTTGGCGCGACTGCCGGGGTCGCGCGCCACGGCCTTGATCTCGATGATGCCGTCATAGATCTCAGGCACTTCCTGGGCGAAGAGCTTGGCGAGGAAGCCCGGATGGGTGCGGCTGAGGAAGATCTGCGGGCCGCGCGGCTCCTCGCGCACGTCATAGATGTAGGCACGCACGCGGTCGCCATTCTTGAAGGCCTCGCGCGGGATGGTCTCGTCGCGGCGCAGCAGCGCCTCGGCCTTGCCGAGCTCGACCATGAGGTTGCCGTATTCGGTGCGCTTGACCGTGCCGTTGATGATCTCGCCCACGCGGTCCTTATACTCGTCGTACTGCTTCTTGCGCTCCACCTCGCGCACGCGCTGCACGATCACCTGCTTGGCGGTCTGCGCCGCGATGCGGCCGAAATCGATCGGCGGCAGCGGGTCCACGATGAACTCGCCCACGGTGATGCCGGGCTTCACCTTGACGGCGATACGCAGCGGGATCTGCGTGTCCTCGTTCTCGACCGGTTCCTGCTCCACCACCTCGGTCCAGCGCGAGAGGCGGACCTCGCCGGTCTTGCGGTCGATGGTGGCGCGGATGTCCTTCTCCAAGCCGTATTTCTGCTTGCCCGCCTTGCCCATGGCGAGCTCCATGGCCTCGAGAACCTCTTCCTTCTCGATCATCTTCTCGCGGGCGACGGCTTCGGCCACCTGCAGGAATTCCGGGCGGGGGATCGCAACATCCATGGCCATGGTTCAGTTCCCTTGGTTCGCCGCGGACGCGGCCTTGGTCTGCGCTGCCGTGGCAGCGATGAGTTCATCGGTCAGGACGAGCTTGGCGCGGCGCATCTGGTCGCGCGGCAGCGCGATCTCTGGCCCCTCGTCGAGGCGCAGCCGCCCAACTTCGGCGTCTGCACCGAGGACGACGCCGCGGAAGCGCTTGCGGCCCTCGATGGGGATCAGCATCTCCACCTGCGCCACATGGCCGGCGTAGAGGTTCCAGTCCTTCGCGCGGGTCAGCGGGCGGTCGATGCCGGGGGAGGAAATCTCCAGCATCCACTCGGCCTTGATCGGGTCCGCCACGTCCAGCACGGCGCCGACGGCGTGGCTGATCTCGGTGCAGTCCTCGACGGTGAAGGGCGCGCCATCGGCGCGATCCGCCATGATCTGCACGGTCGGCTTTTCCTTGCCGCTGACCTGCACGCGGACGAGCTCATAGCCCATGTGCTCGATCGTCGGCGCCACCAGGTCGGCGATGCGGGCGTCGAGCCCTTCGTGGCGTGGTCTCTCGATGGTCAAATGCCGGCCTGTGAAATGCCAAGAGGGCGGCCCCGGAAGGCCACCCACCTCTTGATGAAGTTGGTTTGGAAGACCCCTGTTATGGCGCGCCAGGGGTTCCGATGCAAGTGTTCAGAATTCGATGCGGATGCCGCTCTCCCGCAGGAAGCCCTGCCAGAAGACGCCGCTCTCCCGCACGAACTGCGCGAAATCGGCCGGCCCCAGCGCGAGCAGGTCCACCCCCAGCGCCTCGAAGCGGGGCTTGGCGTCCGCGCTGGTGATGGCCGCCAGGATCACCTCGCTGAGCTGCGCGATGACCGGCGCCGGCGTCGCGATGGGGGCCCCGATGCCGAACCAGGCGTCAATGACCGTGCCCGGCATGCCGCTCTCGATGAGCGTGGGCACATCGGGCAGTCCGGCGAAGCGTGTGGGCGAGGTGACGGCCAGCGCCCGCAGCTGCCCGCCGCGGATCAGCGGCAGCGTCGCGGCCAGCGAGTCCGAGCCGAAGAGCACCTGGCCACCGATGATGTCCGCCATCGCCGCTCCGCTGCCGCGATAGGGCACATGGGTCCCGGTGACCCGCGCCTTGTGCAGCACGATCTCGGAGGCGAGATGCGTGATGGTCCCGGCGCCGGAGGAGGCGAAGGTGCCATGCGCGCCCGGCTGGCGCAGGCGCTCGATCAACTCGGCCAAGGTCTTCGGGGCGGCGGCGGTGTTGGCGGTGACCAGCACGTAGAAGCTGCGCCCGATGCCCACCACGGGGGCGAAGTCGCGCTCGAAGCTGTAGCCCGCGCGGGGGTTCAGCGCCGGATTCACCAGGAAGGTGCTCGTGGTGCCAAGCGTGATCGTATAGCCGTCCGGCGCGGCGCGGGCGCCCTGCTCCGTGCCGGTGATGCCGCCGCCGCCCGGCCGGTTCTCCACCACGATGGGGTGCGGCAGCCGGTTGCGTGTCTCATGCGCCACGATGCGCGCGATGGCATCGCTGCCCGTGCCGGGCGCGAAGGGCAGGATCAGGCGGATCGGCTGGCGCGGGAAATCCTGGGCGCGGGCGAGCGCCGGCAGGGCGAGCAGGGCGGCGGCGGCGCGCAGCCGGTTGCGGATCGCGGTTCTCATGCGGATGTCCCCTGTTTCGCGGCCAGCTTGGCGCGGCCATGGGCCAGCGCCTCCGCCCGGTTGCCATGCTGCCCCGCGCGGCTCGCCAATGGCAGGGCGAGACGCGCCGCGATCTCCCGCGCGGCGGCGATCACGGCGCCGGATTCCAGCCCGGTCTCCACGCCGCAGAGTTCGAGCATCTGCGTCAGGTCCTCGGTCGGCATGTTGCCGATCGCCTCGGGCGTGGCCACGCCGCCGCCCAGCCCGCAGATCGAGACCTCGAAGCGCGTCACCCCCGCATCCAGCGCGGCCAGCACATTGGCGGACGCGATCCCCGCCTGGTCATGCACATGGTAGCAGAGCGTCATCCCCGGATGCCGGTCGAGGATGCGCGCGAAGCGGGCGCGGACCGTGGGCGGGTCCTCGAAGCCCAGGCTGCCGGCCAGCATCAATTCGCGGAGCCCCGCGTCATGAAGCCGCGCCACGATGGCCATCACCCGCTCCTCCGGGATCAGCCCGTCCAGCGGGCACCAGAAGGCCATGCCGAGGCCGAGCGAGAAGCGCTTGCCCGCGCGCTCGGCCACGCGCAGCGCCAGGATGGCCTGCTCCAGCGCGCCCTCGATCGTCGTGTTCTGGTTCAGCGCGGAATAGGCGACGGACGCGGTGATGAGGCCCACCATCTCATCCACACGCGTGGTCGCCGCACGCTCCGCGCCGCGTGCATTGGGAACGAGGCCGCGCAGGTTCACGCCGGGCAGGGGCGGCAGGCGCTCCAGCACCTCCTCCGCGTCCCGCAGGTCGGGGATGAAGCGCGGGTGGGCGAAGGAGACGGCCTCGATCTCGGTGATCCCAGCCGCGGCCAGGCGCTGGACCAGCCAGATCTTCTCGTCGGTTGGCACCCAGCGGCCGAGGGACTGCAAGCCATCGCGCGGGCCGACCTCGGTGACGACGGCGCGGGGCGGGAGCGCGATCACGCCTCGATCCCCGCCGCGCGGAGTTCCGCTTCGGTGAAGCCGAGGCGGCCCAGCAGGATATCCCGATTGTGCGCCCCGGCCGGCGGCCCGGCATGCTGGATCTCGGGCGGCGTGCGGGAGAAGCGGCCGGAGGGCGCCTGCATCCGCATGGGGCCGCCCAGCTCCGCATCCTCTACGGAAATGATCGAGCCCCGCGCCACGATGTGGGGGTCCAGCATGATGTCCGCCACGCTGTTCACCGGTGCCACCACGGCATCCGACGCCTCCAGCAGCGCGATCAGGTCGGCGCGGTCGAAACGGCCGATCAGGCGGGACAATTCCGCATCCAGCGCCTCCACATGCGCGACCCGCCCAGCGTTTTCGGTGAAGCGCGGATCGGTGGCCAAGGCCGGCTCGCCCAGCGCCGTGCAGAGCCGCACGAAGGTGCCGTTGGAGGAGGCGCTCAGGCTCACCCAGGCGCCGTCCCGGCACTGATAGGTGTTGCGCGGCGCCACCCAGGGCAGGCGCGAGCCGATGCGCTCCTGCACCACGCCCAGCTGGTCATATTCCACGACGAAGGGGCCGAGCATGGCGAACATCGCCTCATAGAGCGCGAGATCCACCACCTGGCCCTTGCCCGAGGCATCCCGCTCCCGCAGCGCGGCCAGCGCCAGGAAAGCGCCGCAAAGGCCGGAACTGGCGTCGGAAAGCCCGAAGGGCGGGAGCAGGGGCGGCCGCTCCGGCTCGCCATTGATGTAGACAAAGCCGCCATAGCCCTCGAGCGCGGTGCCGAAGCCGGGCTTGTGCGCGTTCGGCCCCTCCTGCCCGTAGCCCGTGACCCGCAGCATGACGAGGCGCGGGTTGATGGCGGAGAGCACGTCATAACCGAGCCCCCATTTCTCCATCGTGCCCGGGCGATAATTCTCCACGATCAGGTCGGCATCGCGCACCAGGCGCTTCACCGTCTCCACCCCCAGGGGCGTGCGGAAATCCGCCGTGACCGAGAGCTTGTTGCGGTTCACCACCTTGTAATAGAGCGCGATATCGTCCCGCCGCCGGCCCCAGTTGCGGAACTCGTCGCCGCCATTCGGGCGCTCCAGCTTGATCACCTCGGCCCCCATATCGGCCAGGTGCATGGAGACGGTGGGCGCGGCCAGGAAATTCGAGGCGTCGATCACGCGGAGGCCGGCGAGCGGCCCTTTTTTCTGGCTCATGCGCCCTCCTTGTCCGGACAAGTCTTGCCCGGCGGCGCGGGGGCGTCAACGGCGCCCGCCTGTGCTGTCATGTCCGGTGCGGACCCCTCCCCCCCAACTTCCGCGCTTTCCTTTGGCCTCCCGCGGGCTTATCCACAGGCCGCCGCGCCCGGGCGAACCCGTTGCGCGCCATGCCCGATCACGGGCTTAACCTTTGTTTTCTCGCAGTTTTGCGATGCCAGGCGGTTCCGCCTGGCTTGAATACGCTTTACCAGGATTTCTTCATGCCCTTCCCCGACCTCGCCGGCCCGCTGGCAACCACCCTGGCCGAACGCGGCTATGCCGAGCCGACCGCCGTGCAGGCCGCCGTGCTGGAGCCCGAGACCGCCGGACGGGACCTGCTCGTCTCGGCGCAGACCGGTTCGGGCAAGACCGTCGCCTATGGCCTCGCCATCGCGGGCGAGGTGCTGGCCGGCGCGGAGCGCCTCGGCCATTCGGCCACCCCCCTCGCCCTGGTCGTCGCCCCCACGCGCGAGTTGGCGCTGCAGGTGCAGGTCGAGCTGACCTGGCTCTACGCCAAGGCGGGCGGGCGCATCGTCGCCTGCGTCGGCGGCATGGACCCGATGGCCGAGCGGCGGCAGCTCGCCCATGGCGCACATATCGTCGTCGGCACGCCCGGCCGCCTGCGCGACCATCTGGAGCGGGGCAACCTCAAGCCGCAGACCATCCGCGCCGTGGTGCTGGATGAGGCGGATGAGATGCTGGACCTCGGCTTCCGCGAGGACCTCGAAGCCATCCTGGAGACCATGCCGGCCGAGCGCCGGACGCTGCTGTTCTCGGCCACCGTGCCGCGCGGCATCGCCCAGCTCGCCAAGGGCTTCCAGAAGGACGCGCTGCGCATCGCCGCCACGAACGAGGGCAAGCAGCACAGCGACATCGAATACCGCGCCCTCTCGGTCGCTCCCGGCGAGATGGAGCGCGCGGTGGTGAACACGCTGCGCTTCCTCGATCCGCGCACCGCCATCGTCTTCTGCACCACGCGCGCCGCGGTCGCCCGGCTGCATGGCAACCTCGTCGAGCGCGGCTTCTCCGCCGTCGCCCTCTCGGGCGAGCTCTCCCAGGCCGAGCGCACCCGCGCCATGCAGGGCCTGCGCGACGGCCGCGCCCGCGTCTGCGTCGCAACCGATGTGGCCGCGCGCGGGCTTGATCTGCCCGACCTGGCGCTGGTCATCCATGCCGACCTGCCCAATGACCCGGAGACGCTGCTGCACCGCTCGGGCCGCACCGGCCGCGCGGGCAAGAAGGGCATTTCCGCGCTGATCGTGCCGCACAACCGCCGCCGCATCGCGGAACGGCTGCTGATGGCGGCCAAGCTCCAGGCCGCCTGGTCCGGCGCGCCGACGGCCGACGAGATCCACGCCAAGGATGGCGAGCGCATCCTCGCCAGCGGCATCGAGATGCTGGAGGCCGAGCCCGACGAGATGGACCTGGAACTCGGCCGCCGCCTGCTGGAGGGCCGCTCGGCCGAGGCGATCGCCGCCGCCCTGGTCAAGCAGCTCCGCGCGCCGCTGCCCGCACCCGAGGAACTCGCCGCCGCCCAGGCCCGCCCCGCGCCCCAGCCCCGCACCATGCCGGCGCCGACCGAGGTGGGCGAGGGCGTGTGGTTCCGCATGAATGTGGGCCGCAGCAACGACGCCGATCCGCGCTGGATCCTGCCCTTCCTCTGTCATCGCGGCCATGTGACGCGCGAGGAGATCGGCCGCATCCGCATCATGGACCGCGAGACGCGCTTCGAGGTGGCGCCCTATGCCGCCGCGCGCTTCGCCCATGCCGCCGCCAAGCCCGGCCGTGATGACGCGCATATCCGCGTGGAGCCGGCCGATGCGCCGATGGAAGGCCCGGCGCGCCGCGGCCCGCCCTATCCCGGCCCGAAGCGCCCCTATGCGGGCAAGCGCCCCGCGCCGCGGCGGGACTGACCACCCTCGACTCCCGCCGGAGAAGGGGGGGAGAATGGAGCCGGGCCCCGCGCCCCACGAAGCCGCCCAGGGAGAAGAACATGCTGCACAGGTGGGTCTTCCTGCTGCTCGCCTGGCTGCTGCCGAGCCTGCCCGCGGGCGCCGCGCTGCTGGCCGAGCTCGACACCTCCAGCCCCCAGGCCACCGTCGCCGCCTTCCGCGGCGAGGTGAAGCGGGTGGAGGCGCTGTTCCTCGCCTATCGCGCGGCCCCCAGCCGGGCCTCGGAAGTCGCGCTCACCACCGCCCTCTCCCGCGCGGGCCGCGAGCTGTTCGACCTGCGCGACGCCCCGCCGGTGACGCGCCTCAAGCACGGCGCCATGTCCTTCGGCCTGCTGGCCGACATCCTGAACCGCCTACCCGAGCTCGACCCCGCCACGCCGCCGGTGGACCCGCAGTCGACGCGCTGGGCGATCCCGGGCACGGAAATCCGGCTGGTCCGGCTCACCGAGGGGTCGAACGCACGGAGCTGGGTCTTCTCAGGCGAGACCATGGGCCGCCTGCCGGAATTCCGTGCCGCCGTCGCCAACCTGCCGCCGCTCCGCCCGGTCGCCATCGACGACTGGGCCGAGGCGCAGCGCAGCTTCGCCGGGCCCCTGCTGGCGGGGCTGCCGATTGCCAGCCTCCCCGGACCCCTGCATTGGGACCTGCTGGGCTCCCCCGCCTGGAAGGTGCTGTTGACCTTCCTGGTGCTGCTGACGGCGGTGCTGCTGGGGCTGCTCTGGCTGCGCGTCGTCCTGCGCGTCACCAAGGGCACCGTGGCGTGGCGGCGGCACCTGGGGATGCTCACGGTCGCCTTCGTCTTCGTGGTGCTGCTCGAGCTCGCCTATCGCTTCATCACCTGGAACATCGTGCTGGTGGGCGGGCTGTCCGACACGGGACTGCTCGTCACCAATTTCGCCATCTACCTCGCGGCGGCGCTGGCGGCCTGGTCGGCCTGCTGGCTGGTGGCGGAGGCGATCATCGCCGCGCCGAGCTTCCCCGCGCGCGTCTATGACGCGAACCTGCTGCGGCTGCTGGCGCGAGTCTGCTCGCTGCTCGCGGCGGCGACGATCATCGTGCTCGGCGCCAATGAGGCGGGCGTGCCCGCGCTCGGCCTGCTGGCCGGCGTCAGCATCGGCGGCCTGGCGCTGGCGCTCGCCGCCCAGGCCACGGTGGAGAACCTGCTGGGCGGCATCTCGATCTTCGCCGACCGCCCCTTCCGCGTGGGCGACACGATCGCCTTCGGCACGGCGCGCGGCGTGGTGGTCTCGATCGGGCCGCGCTCCAGCCAGATCCGTGCGCCGGATGGCTCGCTCACCAGCATCCCCAATGCCGACCTGGCGAAGGTGCATGTGACCAACCTCTCCGCGCGCGACCGCTGGATCTTCCAGCATGCGCTGCCCGTCCCGCGCGAGATGCCGGCCACGCGGATCGCGGCGCTGGTCGAGGAGATCCGGCGCCGCGTGGCGGCCGAACCGCTGGTGGAGCAGGGGCCGGGCTGGCCGCGCGTGCACGTGGCCGAGATCGGCAAGGCGAACATCGCCATCCAGATCTCGGCGCAGATCCTGACGGCGGATGAGGCGCGCTTCCTCGCCACGCAGCAGGCGCTGATCCTCGACGCGCTGCGCGCGGTGGAGGATGCCCAGCGCGATGGCACGCCGGCGCCCGCAGGCTAACTGCGCACCAAAGAGGCCTCCGCACGCGGCGGGGCCAAGCCGCCGGAGGCGGCGCCCAGCGCCTGAGGGCGCAGATCAGTCCGCGAAGTCGGGCTGCTCCTTCATGAGCTGCCGCTTGATGCTCTCCAGGTGCAGGCGCGCGCTTTCGCGATCGCCCTCGCGCATCTGGGCGTAGGTGGCGCGCGCCACCGCCTCGGGCACCGGCTTCAGTACACGGCCCGTCGTCATAGCGAGGCGCTGCACCTCGGCCGCGCGCTCCAGGTAGTAGAGGTCGTCCCAGGCCTCGGCCACGCTCGGGCCCACCACCATGACGCCGTGGTTCTTCATGAAGACGATGTCGGCATCGCCCAGCGCCGCCGCGATGCGGTCGCCCTCGCGCTCATCCAGCGCGAGGCCGTTGTAGTCCTCGTCCACCAGGGTGCGGCCATAGAATTTGAGCGCCGTCTGCCCGGCCCAGACCAGGGGCGGCCCCTCCAGCATGGCGAGCGCGGTCGCATTGGGCATGTGGGTGTGGAAGGCCGCCTTGGCGCGCGGATGCTTCAGGTGCAGGCGCGCGTGGATGTAGAAGGCCGTCGCCTCCGGCACGCCCTGGCCGGCCACCACCCGCCCCTCGAAGTCGCAGATAACGAGGCTGGAGGCCGTGACTTCCGCGAAGGCGTAGCCATAGGGGTTCACCAGCATCAGATCGTCACGCCCGGGCACGACGAGCGAGAAGTGGTTGCAGATGCCCTCCTGCAAGCCGAGCTTCGCCGCCATGCGGAAGCATGCGGCGAGATCGATGCGCGCCTGGCGCACCTCGGGGCGGTCGAGGTCGGAATTGCGCAGCAGCGCGGGCGAGGCGGGGGCGGTGTCGAGTGCATGGGCCATGACCCCATCAGTTGCAGGAGCGCGCGCGCATATCAAGGGTTGGCGGGCGCGCCTCGCGCGTGAAGCTGCCGCCATGTTCCGGGCGGCGGGTTCCAGCGGGTCCGGCGCGCGGATAACCTGTGGGCATGAGCACGAACCAGAAGATCAACGGTCCCCGCCTGTGGGACGCCCTCATGGCCATGGCCGAGATCGGCGCCACGCCGAAGGGCGGCGTGAAGCGCCTCACCCTCACCGAGGTGGACAAGGCCGGCCGCCAGCGCTTCACCCAATGGTGCGAAGAACTTGGCCTGACGATGCGCGTGGACGCCATGGGCAACATGTTCGCCCGCCGCGAGGGGCGCGACCCCCAGCGCCTCCCGGTGCTGCTGGGCAGCCACCTCGACAGCCAGCCGACCGGCGGCAAGTTCGACGGCGCCCTGGGCGTGATCGCCGGGCTCGAGGTCATGCGCTCCCTGCACGACCTCAACATCACCACCGAGGCGCCGATCGAGCTGGTGAACTGGACGGATGAGGAAGGCAGCCGCTTCGGCCATTCACTCATGGGCAGTGGCGTCTGGGCCGGCATATTCGGGCTGGAGGAGGCCTATGGCTTCACCGACCTGGACGGCGTGAATGTCAGCCAGGCGCTGGACTCCATCGGCTACAAGGGCCCGCACCCCGCCGCCCCCTTCCCGGCCGACGCCTATTTCGAGCTGCATATCGAGCAGGGCCCCATCCTGGAGCAGGAGGGCAAGCCCATCGGCATCGTCACCGGCGCGCAGGCGCAGGTCTGGTATGACGCCGTGATCACCGGCCAGGACGCGCATGCCGGCACCACGCCGCCTTCCGCCCGGCGCGATGCGCTGGTGGCCGCGGCGCGCGTGATCGCCCTGGTGGATGAGATGATGCGCGCGCGCGGCGAGGCGGGGCGCGGCACGGTGGGCCAGCTCCAGGTCCTGCCCAACAGCCGCAACGTGGTGCCGGGCGAGGTGCGCTTCAGCGTCGAGTTCCGCCACCCTGATGATGCCGAGCTGGCGCGGCTGATGGCGGAATTCCCGCAGGCGGCGGAAGCCGCCGTGGCCGGCAGCGGCTGCCGGCTGGAGGTGACCAAGCTCTTCGACATGCCGGCCCAGCCCTTCGACCCGGCCTGCGTGGATCTGGTGCGCCAGGCCGCGGCCCGGCTGGGCTATCCGGCACGCGAGATCACCTCGGGCGCGGCGCATGACGCGGTCTATGTCGCGCGCCGCGTGCCGACCGCCATGATCTTCACCCCCTGCAAGGACGGCCTGAGCCACAATGAGGCGGAAAGCATCCTGCCCGAGGAAGCCGAAGCCGGCTGCCAGGTGCTGTTCGAGGCGGTGGTGGCGCGCGCCAACCGCTGAGGCGGAAGGCTAGGCCGCGCGGCTGAGGAAGATCCGCTTGAGCTCGCCCTTGCCCAGGACCTCGCCCAGCACGCGCAGGGCGAAATAGGGGAGCAGGATCACCCAGAGCAGCAACGCGTAGGCGAATTTCTCCCGCAGCGATCCATCGGCCATGTCGCGGATGGCGTCCGCCGCGGCACGGCCATGCAACAGGCCGACCACGGCCTCCTCGATCATGCTGAAGGCGACCAGCAGCGCCATGAAGAGCGAGGCGCGGTAGACCACGTTGATGAAGAGGCGCCGGCCGCGCAGCCGCTCGCCCAGTCGCGCCGCGTGGCCCAGCACCATGAACTTCGCCATCACCAGCGCCTTGAAGAAGGCGAAGCCATAGGCGCCGAAGGCGATCCCCTCCGCCCGCAGCACCGCATCCCGGTAGAAGATGACGGTGGCGAAGGCGACATAGAGATAGGCGAAGATCGTCCCGTATTCCTCCAGCTCATGGAGGAGGCGGGCCTTCAGGCCCTTGGGATGCCCCCCCGGAGGCACGGCGGTGCTCACGCGCCTTCAGGCACGCGCGTCGCCTGGCTGGCGGCGAGCATCCAGGCACCGTCCACCCGGGCCATCACCTGCAGCCAGCGCACCTGCACCACGCGGTTCTCGCTGATGCTGCGGATCGGGCTGCGGCCGGCGATGACCGCCGCATCGGCGTTCAACACGCGGATCGAAAGCTCCTCGACATTCGCCAGCTCGATCACCGGCTCGCCCGCCAGGATGGCGACGAGGCGCGCATCGCGGCCATCCATCTTCCCGGTGGTGTGGGTGTGGGTGAAGGAGGGCGCGAACATGTCGCGCAGCTTCACCACGTTCCGCTCGCGCGCGGCCGCCTGCAGGCCGACGCGGAAGGCCATGACCTGCTGCTCGATATGGCCCGCGCGCTCCGCCGTCAGGTCGTGATGCGGGTGGGCCAGTGCGACGGAGGCCGGGAAAGCCAGGACGAGGGCGAGAAGCGCGCGGCGATGCATGGGGAGGCCTTCGGTGTGCGATGCAAAGTTTGAACGCGACCGGGGGCGCGGGTCAATCGCTGCGCGGATGCGCCATGCGCCAGGTGGCGAGCAGCCCTTCCGCATCCACCGCGACATAGCGCTGCGTGGTGGAGAGGCTGGCATGGCCGAGCAGTTCCTGGATGGCGCGGAGATCGGCGCCGCCGGCCAGCAGGTGGGTGGCGAAGGAATGGCGCAGCGCATGCGGCGTCGCGTGCTCAGGCAGGCCGGCCAGGCGGCGGTAGTCGCGCAGCGTGCGTTGCGCGACCGCGGGGTCGAGCCGCTTGCCGCGCGCACCGAGAAACAGCGGCTCATCGGGCAGCGCGCCGCCGCGATGCGCCATCCATCCGGCCATGGCCTGGCGCACCACTGGCAGCACGGGCACGAGGCGCGTCTTGCCGCCCTTGCCCAGGATGCGCAGCGCGGCATCGCTGCCCGGCAGTGGCGCATCGGCGATATTGAGGCCGAGCGCCTCGCTGATGCGAAGCCCGCAGCCATAGAGCAGCGTGAACAGCGCCACGTCCCGCGCCGCCTGGAACTCCGGCCGCTCGGGGTGGTGCACATCGCCGATCTCGGTGCCGGCGGCGCGCGCATCGGCGCGGTTGAGCGCACGGGGGACGGGCTGCACGCGCTTCGGTCCGCGCATGGCCCCGATGGCGAGCGGCGCGATGCCATGCCGCCGCGCGAGGAAGCGCAGGAAGCTGCGGATGGCGGCCAATTGCCGCGCGCGCGTGGCATTGCCCGCCCCCTCCTTGGCGCGCAGCGCGAGGAAGGCGCGCAGATCCGCGGGGGTGAGGGCGCCGAGCGCGGCGAGGTCGGGTTCCGCGCCATGGTGCTGCGTCAGGAAACCCAGGAATTCGGCAACGTCCCGCCCATAGGCTTCCAGCGTATGCGGGCTGGCGCGGCGCTCGGTGGCGAGCCAGGCGAGAAATTCGGCGCGGGCGGAATCCCCGGTCATCGCGCCAGCGCGGTGGCCAGGGCGCGGGCCAGGAAGGCCAGCGATTCCGGCTCGTTCGGCAGGTCCGCCGGCTCGCGCGCGCCCAGCGCCAGCGTGGCTTCGCCGACGCGCAGCAGCGCCTCGCGCCGGATCAGGGCGGCGGCTTCGCCATGCAGCGCGGCGCTCGCCACCGTCACGTCGCGCAGCACCAAGGCCGGGCCGGGCACGAGGGGGACGAGGCGCGCGGAATCGATCCCGAGCCGGGCGGGCCATTCATGGCGCAGGCAATCCTCGGCATCGGGGTTGGCGAGCAGTGCCAGCACCGCCTCGGCCACCTTTGCCGCGAAGGCGCCGCGCGTGCGGCCCGCTTCCAGCAAGCCCCGCCATTCCTGCCGCCCGGCCTGGATCATCGCCGCCATATGGTCCGCCACCACCTCGCCATGGATACGGCGGGGTGGGGTCAGAATGGCATAGAGCTGCGGCCGCTCGGCGAGGAAATCCGGGTTGGCGAGGAGGAAGGCCTCCACGGCGGCGGGGTCAGGCGGCTTCAAGGCAACACCGAACGCAACGAAGAGAACAAGAGGCACCCTCCGAGAATGCGAGGCGAATAGCCGAGCCGGATCGCTTCAGCGATCCGAAGCCAAGGCGGCGGAGCCGCCGCCCGGCGTCTGAGGGCATCACAAAATAGATTGCCCCGTCTTCGCCCAGTCGGCCAGGAACGCCTCCAGGCCGCGATCGGTCAGCGGATGCTTCATCAGGCCGCGGATCACCGCCGGCGGCATGGTGCCGACATGCGCGCCGAGCTTCGCCGATTGCAGCACATGCACCGGGTGGCGGATCGAGGCGACCAGCACCTCCGTCTTGAAGGCGTAGTTCTTGTAGATCTGCACCACATCGGCGATCAGCCCCATGCCGTCCTGGCCGATATCGTCCAGCCGGCCGACGAAGGGCGAGATGAAGGTCGCCCCCGCCTTGGCCGCCAGCAGCGCCTGGTTGGCGGAGAAGCAGAGCGTGACATTGACCGGCGTGCCCTCCTCCGAGAGCACCTTGCAGGTGCGCAGGCCGGCTTCGGTCAGCGGCACCTTCACGCAGACATTGGACGCGATGCCGCGGAGGTAGCGGCCTTCCTTCAGCATCGTCTCATGGTCCGTCGCCGTCACCTCGGCCGAGACGGGGCCGTCGGTCAGGGCGCAGATCTCGGCGATGACCTCGCTCATCTTGCGGCCGGATTTGGCGATCAGGCTGGGATTGGTGGTGACGCCGTCCAGGAAGCCCGTACCCACAAGGGAACGGATTTCGGCGACATCGGCGGTGTCCACAAAGAACTTCATGCTGGGGGTATCCTGGCTGGCGGCGAATCGGAGGCGGGGGATTGACCATCGGCCGCCCCGTCGCGAAGGGAATAGCCCATGGCGACACCATCCCGAAAGGCCAACACGGGAGAGGAAGGCACGGGGGGCGCAGGCCAGCGCGTCAGCGTCCTGCTGCCGCTGCCGCTGGAGGGCGCCTATGACTACCGCCTGCCGCCGGGGCTGGTGGCGGGGCCAGGCAGCTTCGTCGAGGTGCCGCTGGGCGGCCGTGTGAGCCTTGGCGTCATCTGGGACGCGGCGCCCGACGCGGCGCATGTGGCCGAGCGGCGGCTGCGCGAGGTGATCGCGGTGAAGCCCGCACCGCCCATGCGGCCCGCCCTGCGCCAATTGGTGGAGTGGATCGCCGCCTATACCCTCTCACCCCCTGGGGCCGTGCTCCGCATGGCCATGAGCGCGCCCGCAGCGCTCGAGGCACCGGCCCAGGCCTCCGGCTGGCGACGCGTGAGGGGAGCGGAGGCGCGCATCACGCCCGACCGCGCCCGCGCGCTGGCCGCGCTCGGCGAGGAGACGCTGCCAGGGACGGAGATCGCGCGGCTGGCCGGGGTCTCGCTCGGCGTGGTGCGCGGCCTCGCCTCGGTCGGGCTGATCGAGCCGGCCCTGATGCCCCGCGCGGCCGCCTTCCCACGCCCCCGGCCTGATTTCGCGCCCCCCGTGCTGCGGCCCGAGCAGGAAGAGGCGGCGGCGGCACTGCGGGAGGCGGTGGCCGCCCGCCGCTTCGGCGTGACGCTGCTGCAGGGCGTCACCGGCTCCGGCAAGACGGAGGTCTATCTGGACGCGGTCGCCGAGACGCTGCGCCAGGGCCGCCAGGCGCTGGTCCTGCTGCCCGAGATCGCGCTCTCCACCCAATGGCTCGCGCGGTTCGAGCGACGCTTCGGCGCTCCCCCCGCGCTCTGGCATTCCGAACTCTCCTCGCGCACGCGGCGCGTCACCTGGCGGGCGGTGGCGGAGGGGGACGCGCCGGTGCTGGTCGGCGCGCGCTCGGCGCTGTTCCTGCCCTTCCCCGATCTCGGCCTGATCGTGGTGGATGAGGAGCACGAGACCGCCTTCAAGCAGGAAGAGGGCGTGATCTACCACGCGCGCGACATGGCCGTGGTGCGCGCCCGGCTGGAAGCCGCCACCTGCGTGCTGGTCAGCGCTACGCCGAGCCTGGAGAGCGTGGCCAATGCCGAGGCCGGGCGCTACCGGCGGCTGGGCTTGCCGGTGCGCCATGGCGGCGCGGCCATGGCCGAGGTCAGCGCGGTGGACCTGCGCCAGCACCCGCCCGAACGCGGGCGCTTCCTCTCGCCACCCCTGGTGGCGGCGGTGACGGAGACGCTGGCGCGGGGCGAGCAGGCGATGCTCTTCCTGAACCGGCGCGGCTATGCGCCGCTGACGCTCTGCCGCGCCTGCGGGCACCGCATGCAATGCCCGAACTGCACCGCCTGGCTGGTCGAGCACCGCGCGCAGCGCCGCCTGCTCTGCCACCATTGCGGCCATACGGCGCCGACACCCGCCGCCTGCCCCGAATGCGGCGCGGAACATTCGCTGGTGCCCATCGGCCCCGGCGTGGAGCGCATCCAGGAGGAGGTGGCCGAGCTCTTCCCCGAAGCGCGACGCCTGGTGATGGCGAGCGATACCATCCCCGGCCCCGCCGCCGCCGCCGAGGCCGCGCGGCAGATCGAGGATCGCGAGGTGGACCTCATCATCGGCACGCAGATCGTCGCCAAGGGATGGCACTTCCCACATCTCACGCTGGTCGGCGTGGTGGATGCCGATCTCGGCCTGGGCGGCGGCGACCTGCGTGCGGGCGAGCGCACCATGCAGCTGCTGCACCAGGTGGCGGGGCGTGCCGGGCGCGAGGACAAGCCCGGGCGCGTCATGCTGCAGAGCTTCTCGCCCGAGCATCCGGTGATGCAAGCGCTGATCCGCGATGACTTCCCGGGCTTCCTGAAGGCCGAGGCGGCGCAGCGCGAGCCCGGCCATTGGCCGCCTTATGGGCGGCTCGCCGCACTCATCATCAGCTCGGAGGATGCGCGCGCAGCGGAGCGTGGCGCGCGCGAATTGGGCCTGGCGGCGCCGGTGGGCGATGGCTTGCAGGTGCTGGGCCCCGCACCCGCGCCGCTCGCGCTGTTGCGCGGCCGCTACCGCCACCGCCTGCTGCTGAAGGCGGCGCGCGGCGTGAAGGTGCAGCCGGTGCTGGTGGATTGGCTCGCGCGGGTTCAGCTCCCGCGCGAAGTCCGGGTCCAGGTGGATGTGGACCCGGTTGGGTTTCTTTAGGTCAAACCCTCAAAACACAAACCGCGATCCGATGATCACGCTGCGCCCCGGCGTCTGGAAGCCGTTCACCGGCTCCCACTTGCTGTCCGTCAGGTTGCGGCCCTCCAGATAGACATTCACCTGCGGCAACACCGGATAGGTCGCCGTCAGATTGAACAGCGTGCCGGACTTGTTGTAGCGCATCGCGTTCACGCTCGCCCCGGAGTCCAGGTAGGTGGCGAAGGGCCCCTCGGGCGAGCGGCCGGTGAACAGCACCTGCGGCGTGATGACGAGGCCCGGCAAGGGCTCCACCCGCGCGGAGACGGTGACGATGCTCTCCGGCCGGCGCGGCAGGGGCTGGCCGGTCTGGCCGTCCGTTGCATCGGTGATGGTCCAGGATACGTCGGTGGTCAGCCAGGGGGCCGGGCGCAGTGCCCAGTTCAGCTCCACGCCCTTGATGTTGGCGCTCGCCACGTTCACCAGCGTGTTGAAGCCCGCATTGAAGTTGATCAGGTTCGTCACGCGCTGCTGGAAGAAGGTGAAGCCCACCGTCGAGAAGCGCGCCTGGTTGAACGCCGCGAAATCCATCTCCGCGCCGAATTCGTAGCCGATGCTCGTTTCCGGCTGCAGGTTCGGGTTGCCGCGGAAGGTATTGCCGATGACGCCGAAGCGCTGGTTCAGCGACGGCGCGTTGAAGGCGGTGCCGCCCGAGGCACGGATGCGCACGCTGGTCTCGGGCACCGCCAGCACCGCGCCCACGCGCCAGCTCGTATAGCCCGTGTAGTCGGAGACGTTGTCGTAGCGAACGCCGCCCGTGACATCGAGGGCATTCCAGAAGCGGTACTGCATGGCGACATGCCCGGCCGTGCTGTCCTGCTGCGCATTGGTGACGGAACGGAAGGGCACGTTGCCGGCGAAGCTCGTCACATCCTCATGCGCGTAGTTCACGCCGAAGGTGATGGCGCCATCGGTCGCGGGACCGAAGCCGGGCAGGCGCACGACATTGCCCCAGTCCACGCTCTGCCGCGTGCCGCGATAGTAATCCTGCGTCGTGGCGCTGCTGAGGATGTCCGGCAGGTTGGAGTAGGTGCGCCGGTCCTGCGTGACGGCGAGGCGCAGGCCAGTGGTGAGCCGCCCGTCGAAGAGGTTGGATTCGCCGCGGATCTGGCCCACCCAGCGGCGGTCATCGCCCGTGTAGTTCGGGTCGTCGCGCGGCACGCTGTCGATGCCGCTGCGGTTCTCCCGCCAGCGCAGCTGGCCCTCGACGCGGGTGCCCGGCATGAAGGTGTAGCCCAGCCGCGCCGTGGCATTGGTGCTGTTGAAGCCATCCGTCTCGCCCAGCGTGCGCCAGAAGCGCGAGGCGGTGGCGTTCGACGCCCGGGTGGAGATGTTGTTCAGGCTCGCGAGATAGTCGAACTGGCCCACGGTGCCGGCGATGCCGCCACCGAGCCGCAGCGTGCTGCTCGAGCCATAGGCCACCTCGCCATAGGGCATCACCTGGCGATCCGCCGGGGCGCGGCGGGTGACCAGGTTGATCACGCCGCCCACCGCGGCACTGCCGTAGAGCGAGGAGGCGGGGCCGCGCAGCACCTCGATGCGCTCGATGTCGAAGAGCGTCTCATTGCCGAAGTTGAAGGCGCCATTCGCGTCGGAGGGGTCGTTCACCGGCACGCCGTCCATGAGGACGAGGGTGGAGCGGCTGGAATTGCCGCGGATGAAGACGCTGGCCTGCTGCCCCGGCCCGCCCGACTGCGCGACGCGCAGGCCCGGCACGGTGGCCAGCGCCTCGGCCAGGTTGGCGAAGCCGTTCTCCTCGATCGCCCTGCGGTCGATCACCGTGATGGAGGCGGGCACGCGGGCCAGCGGCGTGGGAACGCCGGTGGCGGTGACGATGGTGTCCGGCACCGCGATCAGATCCTGCTCGGGCGAGGAGCGGGGCGGGGAATTCTGGGCAAGGCCAGGCGTTGCCGACGCCAGGATGGCGGCGGTGGTGAGCAGGATACGGCGCATGGGAATCCCCCGTGTTGCGCGTGACGACATGCCGGACAGGACATGCGCCCCGCCCGACGGCTGGCGTCGAGCTCGCAAACGGAACAGGTCCGTGGCACCGGTGCACCCCGCCCGGCACGCGCGAGAACAACTCTGCGAAGGCCGGTCTCCTGGCTCGCGGGTCACCGCCCTGGTCCGCCTTCTCACCCCCCGGCAGGGAAGCAATGGCATCTGGACCGGGGCTCACCGCCTACAGTTGCGGGGGCAGCCGCGGATTGACCGGCATGGAGACCGGCGCGTCACGCGTTCCCGTTTCAACCCTCATCGGGTCACCTTCACATGGCACGGAGTCTAGACCGCCTCAGACGATCCAGCCAAGGGCCTGGATGCCCACCCAGACCAGGGCGCCGATCACGAAGGTGGCGAAAAGGCAGCCCAGCAGCGTGACCAGCGCGCCGATGCCGATGACGCGATTATCCGCCTCGACCACGCCCAGCGCCATGATGATGGTGCCGAAGGCGGGCGGGCCATTGGTGCCCGGGCCGGGCAGGATGAGCATCACGGCGGAATAGACCGTGAGCCAGCCCACGATCCTGTCGCCGAAGGGGCTGGTGAAGAAGCCGGGGCGCGGCTTCACATATTGCTCGACGCGCTTGATCCAGGAGGAGCTGGAAGCGCCGGAGAGGCGCAGCAGGTCCTCCCGCTTGATGGACTGGCGCGCGATGAAGCGCGGCAGCTTCGGCACGCGCCGGCCCATGCCCATCTGCACGCCCAGGATCAGCATCGGAATGCCGAAGACGGAGGCCATGCCCGGCAGCAGCGAGGGCAGGCAGAGCAGCAGGATCAAGAGGCCGAAGGCGCGGTCGCCGAAGGCCTCGGCCATTTCGCCGAGCGTGATGCGCGCCCCGGGAAACTGGGCCGCGACCTCCGTGACGATCCGCGAAATCGGCGCGAGATGCTCATCATGCTGATCAGGTGCAGGTTGCGCCGTGCCGTCCAAAACGCTGTCCTTGTGACTTTCCCCTCCGCGGGGTCCGCAGATGAACGGGAACTTAACGAGATATTGCGCGGAGACCAGTGAAAATTTCGTGGGCGACCTCATCCCGCTGGACGAAGCCGCCCTTTTTGAGGCGATCAGGCCCCGGTGAAGACCGGCTTGCGCTTCTCCATGAAGGCGCGCCGGCCTTCGCGGTAGTCGGCGCTGTCGAAGCAGGCATCCTGGTTGGCGGCGATGGCGGCCATGTCGCGATCCGCCGGGTCCGCCAGCACGGCGCGCACCGTGCGCTTGTTGGCGCGCAGCGAGAGCGGCGCGTTCACCGCGATGGTGGCGGTGATCTTCGCGACCTCGGCATCCAGCGATTCCGCAGGGTGCAGCTTGTTGATGAGGCCCATGCGCTCGGCCTCGGCCGCATCCAGCCGGCCGCCGGTCATCAGGATGAAATGGGCATGGGCCGGGCCCACCAGGTTGACCAGGTTGGTCACCATGTCGAAGCCATAGGCGATGCCGAGCTTGGCGGCGGGGATGCCGAACTCGCTGCCCGTGCCCGCGATCCGCATGTCGCAGGACATGGCGATGCCAAGGCCGCCGCCCATGCAGAAGCCCTGGATCTTGGCGATCACCGGCTTGTCGAAATTCGCCAGCCGCTCACGCCCATGGCTCGTCTTGGCATTGTACTGCCGCTGCGCATCGGCGTCCGAGCGGTTCTTCTCGAACTGGCTGATATCGGCGCCCGAGACGAAGGCCTTGCCGCCCGCGCCTTCGAGCACGACGCAGCGCACGGCGGCATCGGCCTCGAAGATGTCGAGCGCCTCGGCCATGCCGTCCCACATCGCGATGCTCATCGCGTTGCGCTTCTCGGGCTGGTTGAAGACGATCGTTCCTACGCCGGCCTCGATGCGGGCCAGGATCTTGCCATCAGCGAACTGCATCTCACTCACTCTCCCAAAACCTTCTTCGCGCGCAATGCGGCGATCTCCTCGGTGGTCAGCCCGGCTTCCGCCAGGATCTCGTCGGCATGCTCGCCGAGCGCCGGCACGCCACGGCGGATCCCGGGGGTGTGCCCTTCGATGTTGATCGGCGTGCGCACCACGCCGGCCTTGCCGAGCTTGGCATGCGGCACGTCCCACACCATGCCCAGGTGCTGCACCTGCGGGTCCTCGAAGACCTCGCGGATGTTGTTGATCGGCCCGCAGGGGATGCCGACCTCCTCCAGCAGCTCGATCCAGTAGGCGCTGGGCTTCTGGCGCGTTACCTCGCTGACCGCGGCGTTCAGCGCGGCGCGGTCGGCCGTGCGGCCCTCCGCCGTCTGCCATTCGGGCTTGGCGAGCCAGTCCTCACGCCCCGCCGCCTTGCAGAAGACGGCCCAGAGCTTGGGCGAGGAGGCGGCGATGTTGATCGGCTTGTCGGCGCTCGGGAAGACGCCCATCGGCGTGTTCACCGGGTGGTCATTGCCCGCCTGGCCCGCGATCTCGCCCTTCTGCAGCCAGCGCGTGGCCTGGAAGTCGAGCATGAAGACCTGCGCCTCCAGCAACGAGGTATGGACCCAGCGGCCCTTGCCGGTCTTCTCGCGCTCGTAGAGCGCCATCATCACGCCCATCGCCAGCAGGTTGCCCGCCGTCAGGTCATCGATGGGGATGCCGACGCGCATCGGCCCGCGCCCCGGCTCACCGGTGATGGACATGAGGCCGCCCAAGCCCTGCGCGATCTGGTCCACGCCGCCGCGCGTGGAATAGGGCCCGGTCTGCCCGAAGCCCGAGATGCTCGCGTAGACGAGGCGCGGGTTGATCTTCGACAGCGTCTCGTAGTCGATCTTCAGCCGGTGCTTCACCTGCATGCGCATGTTCTCGACCACGACATCCGCGGTGGCGGCGAGGCGCAGGAAGGCCGCATGGCCCTCGGGGCTCTTGAGGTCGATGGCGAGGCCGCGCTTGTTGCGGTGCAGGTTCACGGAATCGAAGCCGTCCCGCGCGCCGCCGAAACCGTCATTATTGCCCGGCGGCTCGATGCGGATGATGTCGGCGCCCCAATCGGCCAGATGCCGCACGCAGGTGGGCCCGGCACGGGCCAAGGTGAGGTCGAGCACGCGCAGCCCGTTCAGGGGCAGGGTGGTCGCGGCTTTCGCGGCGGCGGCGCTGTCGTCAGGCATGGATGTTTCTCCCGCGGGCAAACTACGCGCTGCCGTGTGGCCTGAACAGGCCAAGGGCGACAAGCCCGCGATAGATCGGGCCCAGCAGGAAATTGCACAGCAGCGTGCGCGTCAGGTGGAAGGCCAGCACCAGCGGCACCGCCACGCCCAGCGCCTTCGCCGTCACGCCCATTTCCGGCATGCCGCCGGGCGCCATGCCGAGCATGACGGCGGAGGGCGGCAGCCCCATCGCCCAGGCCAGCCCCGCGCCGAACACCGTGCAGAACAGGCAGAGCAGCAGCGAGGAGACCAGCGCCGCGCGCATCAGCCGCCGCGCACCGAGCAGGAAGTCCTTCGTCATCTTCTGGCCGAGCCCCGCCCCCATCCCCACCTGCGCCGCATCGATCAGCACGCCAGGCACGGCGGAAGGGAGTTGCCCAAAGGCGGCCGCCGTGATGGCGAGGAAGCACGGCCCGATCATCCAGGGATTGGCGATGCCGGTGCGCCGCAGCAGCAGCGCCGCCACTGAACCCACCGCCAGCATCCCCGCAAGGCCCCAGCCGTCGAAGGCGAGGCGCGGCGCGACGAAGGCGCTGTAGTCGCCATGCGGCGCGATGGCCGAAAGCAGGGGCGGCATGACCAGCACCACCACCAGCACGCGCAGCGTCTGCGCCAGCGTGACGGGGGCAAGCGGCGCGCCCTCGCGCTGGGCCAGCACCGCCATGACGATGACGCCGCCCGGTATCGTCGCGAAATAGGCGGTGCGCGCATCCGTCCCCGCCATCCGCGTGAAGATCGGCATGGTGGCGATGCCGGCGAAGATGGAGAGGAAGCCCGCGATCAGGATGGCCGGCGCTGCGCCCAGCAGCGCGGCCAGCACGGGGCCCGAGAAGGTCTGCCCGAAGGCGAGGCCGATCACGATCAGCGCCGCCGGGCGGGCTGCGGGATGCACGGCCGGCGCCAAGCCTGCGGGCCGGAACCAGGCCACCGCCGCCGTGCCGAACATCGCGCCGATCATCCAGGCCAGCGGCACCTGCAGCAGCGCGAAGACGAAGCCGCCCGCCACGGCGGCCGCCAGCGTCAGGAGATGCGCAGCAAGAGGGGGAGGAAGGGTCACGCGACACGGAGAATCGGCGCTTGGCGCCCGCGCGTCAAACCCAGGGCCGGGCGCCTTCACGCTTGGTTAACCGCCGGCGTGATTTCTGGGACGGAGCGCCAACCTTGCTGAGTCCCCACCCATGAAGCCCATCGGCACCTACCTCCCGAGCGGCCTGCCCGCCGCGCCCCCCGCAAGCCAGAGCCCCGCCGCGCCCGCACCTCCCCCCGCGCCGCCGATCGGCCCGAACCCGCGCCTGCGGCTCGACCCCGCGCTCGGCATCGTGGTGATGGAATTCCTCGACGGGGCCGGCAAAGTGGCCCGCAGCGCGCCCAGTGCGGCGCAGCTCGAAGCCTATCGCAACGCGCAGCGCGGCTTCGGCGTGAAGCCCTGAGGCGGCGTCAGACGGTGAACCCACGCGGCGGGAAGCCGAAGCGGGCCAGGATATCCGCCCCGCTGTTGGCGGCTTCCGTGCGGGCGCGGTTCATCAGGTAGCGCTCCGCCAGGCGCTGCACCTCCTTCGGGTCCTCCAGCTTCGTGATGTCGAGCCGCGCCCGCACCGCGCGCGCCTGCGTCTCAACGGACTGGATGGCGATCTCCTGCGGCAGGCCCAGCGCGCCGGTCACGACCCGGCGGATGATGGGGTCGCCCAGCACGGCGAAGATATTGTTGTCCACCGCCGTCGCGCGTTCGCGGAACAGCACGGCATCCCCCAGGCCCGGCTGCTCCTTCTCCAGGTTCTGGTTCCACTGCGCGCGGCGCAGCCCCTCGGCCAGGCTCGCCTGGAGCTGCGGGTCGCGCAGCGCGGCGATGCCACGGCGCCCGAGATCCAGCGTCTCGGCCGCGGATTTCCAGCGCCGGTCGCCCAGGGTGTTGGCGAGGCTCTTTTCGTCCCGGAGGTCGGAGAGCAGGACGCGCGTGGCGAGCCCGGGCTGGCCGGCGCCCTCGGGAATGCCGAGCGCGGTGGCCAGCACCTGCAGCACGCGCGGGTCACGCAGCGCGGCGCGCACATCCGGCGCGCGGTCCACGGCGCGCTTGAACTGCTCCATGGCCCGCTTCTGCTGCGGTTCGGTGGCGATGCGGCCGAGCGCGCGCTCCTCCTCGCCCGGCTTCAGCACCCGGCGGAAGGCCGCGACGGCAGCCGCCGCGTCAGCCATGGGCGCCCTCGGCCAACTCGCGCCGCGGGGCGGGCAGCGGTGCGAGGCCCAGCACCTCTTCCTCATGGCGCATCACCCGGCGCGCGATCTTCAGCGCCAGGTAGCAGTCGTCCTCCTCGGCGGCTTCCAGCGCACGCGCCAGCATCTCACGCACGAGGACGGAGGTGGTGGCCTCCTTGAACTCCTCGATCAGCGCGCGGGCGGCATCGAGGCCGGGCCCGCGCTCCTCCTCGGTGCCGATATAGGCGGTCTGCAGCGCGAAATAGATGCGGCGCGCGGGCGTATTGGCGCCCTCGGGCGCCATGATCTGCTTGCCGAAGAGGAAGCGCGCCTTGGCTGCCAGCTCGATCCGCGTGCGATTGCGGAACCGGATCGGTGCGCCGTTGACCACCATCAGGTCTCCCTGGCGGAGTTCCAACACGAGCGTGGACATGTTTTTTCCCTTCAAGTCGCTCCGGCCGGAAATCCACGCCGCCCTCCGGTGAGGGAGGGGCGGGCGCGGCCGGCACGGGCCCTCATGGCTCCTTGCCGTTCCGCCGTTGCCAGGGGCCACCCGGCAAGGGCCCACTCTGCGGCGGGCCGGGTTAATGCCGGTTGAAGATGGCCGCATGAAGCGTCAGCGCAGGAAATTCGCGAGAGTGAGTTCGCGCATCGAGCCGAGGGCGCGGTAGCTCGCCTCCAGCGCATTGCGCGTCGCCTGCAGCCGCACCAGCACATCGGCCACGTCCACCTCCTCGATGTCGGACAACTGTCGGGACAGCGCGGTGGAGAGGTCGTCATGCCGGCGCTGCGTCGCCTCCATCCGCGCCTCGACCGTGCCCAGCGCGCCCGCCTCCTCCCCCAGCGCCAGCTCGGCCGAGGACAGGCCATCACGCAGGCTGCCCATGAAGGCGTCGAAGGCGGGGCGGTCGCTCATCTGCTCGGGCGCCAGCGCGGCGAGGCTCATCAGGTTGCGCATCAGGTCGCGCGCCCAGCTGCCGGTCGTCTCGCCGCGGCTGACGGCATCCGCGTTGCGCCCGGCGATGATGCCGTAGCCGATCATCTGCCCATCCGCGGCCGGCACGCCGCGCCGCGCCTCCTGCGCCTCGGGCGGCAGCAGCGCGTCGGCGGCGAGCCGGTCCGAGAAGGGCGTGACGCCGGGCGCGTTGCTCTGCGCGATGGCGCGCGTGGCCGCGATGGTCGCGGCCGTGCCCTGCAGCGGCAGGGCCGCCACCTCGGCCGCGATGTCCTGCGCCATCTGGCCGGTGGCCAACCCCTCGGGGTCCGGGATGGGCGGCTGGGTGAGGTCGCTGCCGCCGAACAGATACTCGCCCGCATGGCGCGTGTTCAGCAGATGCGCCACCTCGACCAGCGCCGCGCGCGCGTCGCTCTGCACCGTCATGAGCGAACCGGGATCGCCCGCGGTGATGCGCGTGGCCGCCTTGGTGCGGAAGTCGCGGGCGATCTCGGTCAGGCGATCCAGGCTGTCCTGCATCACCGCCGTGCGGCCGAGCGCCTGCTCCATGACCTGGCCGTAGAGCTCGCGCCGGCCCAGTTCGCCACGCAGCGAGACGGCGCGCGGCACCTCTGGCCCGAGGTCGCCGAGGCGATCCGCCTTGAGCCCGCTGGTGGATTGCCGCGTGAGCGTCTCGACCCGGCCGCGGAGCTGCATCGTCTCGCTCGCCAGGCGGTTGAACAACTCGATGCTGGACATGGCGCCTCAGCCCCCCTTGCTATCGGCCGATGGATTGCAGCTGTTCCCACATCTGCTGCGCCGTGTTCAGCACGCGGGCATTGGCCGCATAGGCATTCTGCAGGCGGATCAGCGCCGCCATCTCGGCATCCGGGTCCACGCCCGATTCCCGCTGGAAGCGCGCATCCATGCCGGCCTTCAGCCCCTCCGCCCGCTCGCGCGCCGCGGTCGCCGCCGCGCGGTCGGCGGCCTGCACGCCGGTGATGGTCGCCGCATAGTCACCGATCCCGCGCGGCGGGATGAAGGGCGAGGCGAGGCCGCCATCCGGCCCGATTCCGCCCGAGGCGATGGGCGGCCAGGGGACACCCGGCCGCACCGTCTCGCCCAGGCTGTGCGTCAGCACGCGGTCGAGCAATGTGGCGAAGCCGGCCGGCCCGTCCGGCGGGTTGGGCGTGAAGCCGCTGGCCCCACCCGACGTATCGGCCACGGCATGCGTGCCGTCGCGCAGCAGCGCGGGATTGCCGGCCACCGCCTCGCCCACACGGACCTGCCGCGCGAAGCCCAGCTGCGCGGCCGCGGGATCGGTGTAGGGCAGGCCGGTGTCCGGCACCTCGCCCGCCGCGCCTGTGAAGAGCCGCAGGCCCTGCTGGTCGAAGCGCGTGGCGAGCGTGGCGGCGGCGAGGTCGAGCTCGGCCTGGTAGCGCGGCAGCGTCGCGTCGCGCAGCGTGATGTATTCGCCGAGCCGCCCGCCGCCCAGTTGCCGCGTGATGTCGGCGCCGCCGAGCAGGATGGGCGGGATGTCCCCGGCCGGGCCATGGAAGGAGCCGGGGCCGAGATCGGCGATGCGGGCGGTGATGGCCTCGCCCTCGGGCTCCAGAGGCAGGGCAAAGCCGCCGCGCGCCAGCAGGACGAGGCCGCCATCGGCCTGGTGCAGCGGCTGCACCGGCAGGCTCTGGGCAAGCCGGCCGATCGCGAGGTCGCGCTGGTCCTCGAGATCGGCGGTGCCGAGCCCGCGCGATCGGTCGCCGCGGATGGCGATGGTGAGCTGGGCGATCTCGCGCAGGCCGGCATTCACCTGCGCCACCTCCCGCACCATGCCGTCATGCGCCTGCTGCCGCGCATCGGCGACGGCGCCCGCGATGTCCTGGAAGCGGGAGGCCACCTCGCGCGCCGCGTTCACCGCCGCGCGCTGCAGGCTCCCCTCCTGCGGGGCGGCGCGCAGACTGGTGAGGCCGGCCTGGAGGGCGGAGATCGCATCGCCCAGAGTCTCGCCGGCGCCAGCCGTGCCCTGCATCGCCTCGATGCCCGAGAGCAGGCCCTCGCGCACCGCCGCCGCCGCAGCCTCGCCGCCACGTGAATCGCGCTCGTTCAGCAGGGCCTGGTCCACCTCGCGCTGCGCGTCCCCGAGCCGCACGCCAAGCGGCATGCCGCCCGCGGTGCGCGATTCCGCGGCGCCCGTCTTGCGGGTGTAGCCCGCGGTCTCGGCGTTGGTGATGTTCTGCGAGACATTGGCGAGCGCGCGCTGCGTGGCCTGCAGGCCGCTGCGCGCGATGCCGATGGCGAGGTCGAGGCTCATGCGGATGCCCGATCAGGAATGCGCGTCAGCGCTTCATGTTGCCCAGGCGCGTCAGCGCTTCATATTGCCCAAGCGCGTCAGCGCTTCATATTGATCGTGTCCTGCAGCATCTCGTCCGCGGCGGTGACGAGCTTCGTGTTCGCCGTGTAGGCGCGCTGCGCCACGATCAGCTTGGTGAACTCCGTGCCGATGTCCACGTTGGACTTCTCCAGCGCGCCGACGACGAGCTTGCCCACGCCATTGCTCGCGACATCGGTCACCTGCGCCTCGCCGCTCTCGACGGTGCGCATGAAGCCCTGCCCGTCCAGGCGCTGCAGCTTGTCGGCATCGCTGAAGGAGACGAGCGGCACGCGCGCCACCGTGCGCGACTGGCCATTGTCGTAGTTCACGACGATGTCGCCATTGTCACGCACCGCAAGGCCGGAATAGCCGCCGGGCGGCACACCGTTCTGCGAGAGGTTGCGGAGCGAGAAGTCCCGGCCCGCATATTGCGTGATTCCCTGCGCCACGCCGAAGCGGCCGAGGTTCAGGGTGATGGGCTGGTTGCCCAGGCCGAAATCCATCTCGAAGGGGAAGTCCACCGCCGTATTGGCGAGGCCGGTGACGCCGTTGAAGCTCTCGATCGTACCATTGGTGCCGAAGATGACGGGCACGTCCACGCCGCCCAGCACGGGATTGGGCGTGATGGTCATGTTCCAGCCGCGCGGCGTGCCATCCGTCATCTGCGCGAAGGTGACCGTGACCGGATTGCGGTTGCCCACCTGGTCGTAGATCTGCACCTGCGTGCTGTAGGTCTTGGCGTCGGCCGGCGTGGCCGGCGGATCAAGCGCGGGCAGGTTGGCCGACATCTCGATGACGGAGGTGGCGATGGGGTTGAACACCTCCTGGCTCACCCGCACGGGTGCAAGCGTCGTGCGGTCCACCACGCCCTCGCCATTCACCGGCCAGCCCTGCAGGAAGTAGTTGGAGCCGTTCACCAGGTAGCCGTCGCGGTCCATGCGGAAATCGCCGGCGCGGGTGTAGAATTGCCGCTCGTCGAACAATGGCAGGCCACCCGCCGTGCCGCGCGACTGCGCCACGCTGAAGAAGCCCTGCCCGCCGATGGCCAGGCCCAGCGGGTTCTCGCTCTGCTCCACCGTGCCCTGCACCGTGTTGGTGAAATCGGGCCGCGCGATGACCGAGCCCGGCGAATGCCCGTTCGAACTGGACTGGGTGACGAGGTCGGTGAAGTTGGAGTCGATCCGCTTGAAGCCGGTGGTCTGGCTGTTCGCCAGATTGTCCGAGATGTGGCCGAGCGAGCGGGACTGCGCGTTGATGCCTGAGATCGCCGTGGTCATCGCACCGAAGAGCGACATGCTGGGGCTCCATTGCCGAGGGGATTGCTCTGGCGCGGGCCTCGCAGGATGCGTGCCAGGGCCGCGGGGCCCGGCATGCGGCAGAATCTGCCCGCCACCGGCAGGAACCGGCCCACCGCACGGCCGAATATGCCGCCAGGACACCGCCGCGCGCTGGCCCAGGCCTTGCTGCCCACCGTCACGGCGCCGTCGGCGTGGCGCGGGAGGTGCGGGCATGGGGCCCGCCTGGCGCGGGATGGAGGAGAGACCGGCATGGAGGGCGCATCCGCCATCGGCCCGGCGCCCGTACTCGCGATGGGCGCGCCGCCCATCCCCGCCGAGCCGGGCATGGAGGCCGGCTTCCAGGAGGTGTTGAACCGCAGCGCGGCGCTGCTCGCACCACCGCCGCCTTCCCTCCCGCTGGTGACACCCACGCCCGTCCCGGCCGCACCGGAGATCGCGGCCGTGCTTCCCATGCCGCAGGCGACACCGGCGCTCCCCGTCGCGATGCCGCAGGCCGCGCTGTTGCCCGGGCCTGCCCCGGCCGCGCCGGAAATTGCCATGCTGCCGACCCCGCCACAGGCCATGGCGGGGCTTCCCGCCCTGCCGGTGACGCCGCAGGCCGGACCGACACCTGAGCCCACATCCACCGAGGCGCCCGACACGGCACCGCCACCCGTGCCGCCCCGCCTCCCGACCATCACGGCGCCGCCGCCGGGACCGGCCGAGGTCGCGCCGCCCCTTGTGGCGCCGGAGCTCCAGGCCCCGCAGATGGCCGAGTTGAGCCTTCCCTCCGAAGCGGCCCCCCCGCCCATTGCCGCGCCGCTCGAGACAGAGGCGGCGCCGGAACCGGCCCCACCGGACGAGCCCCGCGCGGAGGAGCCGAGCCCGTCGGAGGTGGAGGCCCCGGCGCTGCCCGCCCTGGGGCAAGCGCAGCCCCTCCCCGCCATCCCGCCCGTGATCCCGCCCGGCAGCATGCAGGAGACAATGCCGCCCGCCATGGTCGTGGCCCTGGCGCCACGCGCCGGAGCCCCCATGCCCGCGCCGCCACCCGATGCGCAACCGGCCGAGACCGAGGGCCTGGCCGCCGCGGAGCTGGCCCTGCCGGGCGAGGCGAGCGCAGCGCCGAAACCCGGCCCGCGTGCCGCCATGCCAGCCCCTGCCCCGGGTGCGGTTCCGGCCCCAGCCACCACGCCCAGCCCAGGCACGGCGGATGATGCGCCAGAGGCCCTGCCAGCGCCGGGGCCGGCTGGCACCATGGAGGCCGAGGCGCCCCCCACGCCGGCAACGGCCACTCTGGCGCTCAGCACGCCGGCCGGCATCGTCCCGAAGGAGGCGGCTTCGACCACGCCGCAACCCACGCCGCTGCACCTCGCGCCTGAACCCACCCTCCTCACCGGCGAGTTCACGCCGCAGGCGACGCGTGCGGCCGAGGCACCGCCCCCCGCACCACCGCAACCACCGCCGGCCATGCGGCAGGTGGCGCCCATCGCCGTCGCCCTCGCCTTCGCGCCCACCGGCGCGGGCGGCTTCCAGCTCAGCCTGGAGCCTTTCGAATTGGGCCGCGTCGAGATCCGGGTGCACCGCGAAGGCGAGGCGCATGCCGTCCGCATCATCGCCGAACGGCCAGAGACGCTGGCCCTGCTGCTGCGCGACCGGCAGGAGCTGGATCGCGGCCTGGCGGATGCGGGGCTGCGCGTGGAGGCGAAGGGCATCGAGTTCTCGCTCGGCACCTCTTCCGGCGAGCGCGAGCAGCGCCCGCGCGATGAGGCACGCAGCGGCGCGGCGGCGCGCGGCATGGGCCGCATGACGGGCCCGGCCCTCGCCGAAGCCACCCCTGCCCGCATCCAGCGCGGGCTTCTCGACCTCAACATCTGACGTGACGGAGACCAGCGCATGAGCGGCAGCATCGGCAGCACCCAGCCCGCGACCGGAGGGACGGCGGCGCGCACCGCGCCGACCACCGGCATCGGCTCGGACTTCAACACCTTCCTGACGCTGCTGACGACGCAGCTGCAGAACCAGGACCCCACCAATGCGATGGACGCGAACCAGATGACGCAGCAGCTGGTGCAGTTCGCCACCGTCGAGCAGCAGATCAAGGTGAACACGAATCTCGAGCGGCTGCTGAGCGTGGAGCAGGGCAACCAGCTCGTCTCCGCCGCGCCGCTGATGGGCCGCGTGGTGGAAGTGGAGAGCGACCGCCTCTCGCTGCAGGGCGGCCAGGCGCAATTGCGCCTGCCGGCGGCGGGCGAGGCCCGGCGCGCGCTCGTCACGGTGATGGATGCGAGCGGCCGGACGCTGCGCAGCGCCGAGGTGCCGCTGGGCACGACGCCCACGAACTGGAGCTGGGACGGGCGCGATGCCGCCGGCACGCAACTGGCCGACGGCGCCTATCGCTTCGCCATCCGCGGCATCGGCGCCGATGGCGGGACGGTGACGATCAGCGCCGGCGTGCTGGCGCGCGCAACGGCGGTGGACCGCAGCGAAGGCGAGGTGCGGCTCGGCCTCGGCGCGCTCTCGGTGAACTTCGACAAGCTGCGCGGCCTGGCGGCGAATTGAGCGTGATTTCGCTTTGAACGCCGGGCGTTAAGCCTTTCGCAAGAGGGGGTGCGGCAAGTTCTGCCCAGGGCACAGGATGAGCCTCCGGGAGAATTTGCATGTTGGTGTGCAGCGCGCCGCGTCGGATGGTGCCATGCAAAACCTGATCGGCCAGCTGCGCGCCCTGGGCCGGGTCCAGCTGATCGCCCTGGCCGGCGTCGGCCTCGGGGTTCTCGGCCTGATCGGCTTTCTCGTGCTGCGGGCGGGAACGCCGCCGATGGGCCTGCTCTATGGCGACCTCGAGACGCGCGATGCGGGTGCGGTGGTCGCCGCGCTCGAACGCCAGCGCGTGCCCTATCGCCTCGCCGCCGGCGGCACGCAGGTGCTGGTGCCGGCCGAGGATGTGCCGCGGCTGCGCCTCGCCCTGGCGCGCGAGGGCCTGCCTGCCGGCGGCTCCATCGGCAATGAGCTGTTCGACCGCAATGAGAGCCTGACCACCACGCCCTTCCAGCAGGAGATGAACCGCCTGCGCGCAATGGAGGGCGAGCTGGCGCGCAGCATCCGCGCCCTCAGCGGCGTGCGCGCGGCGCGTGTGCATCTCGTGCTGCCCCGCCGCGAGGCCTTCTCGCGCGAGCGGGCCGAGGCGCAGGCGAGCGTGCTGCTCACCATGCAGGGCGCGCAGCGGCTGGACCGCGAGGGCGTGCAGGCGGTGCTCCACCTCGTCGTCGCCGCCGTGCCCGGGCTGCGGCCGCAGAACGTCTCCATCGTGGACAGCCGCGGCGAATTGCTGGCGCGCGGCGGCCAGGCGCTGAGCGGCCCGGCGGGCGCGCAGACGCAGGAGGAACTCCGCCGCGGGCAGGAGGCACGCCTCTCCCGCGCCGTGGAGGAGATGCTGGAGCGCGTGCTGGGCCCGGGCCGCGTCCGCGCTGAAGTCGCGCTCGAAATGGATTTCGATCGCGTCGAGACCCGAGAGGAGCGCTTCGACCCCGAGAACCAGGTGGCGCGCAGCACGCAGTCCAGCAACGAGACGAGCCGCAGCATCGAGGGCGGGCCGGTCGGCGTCGGCAACAACCTGCCCGGCGCGGAACCCGGCGGCGGCGGCAATGGGAATCAGGAAAGCCGCCAGGAAGAGACCACGAATTTCGAGATCGGCCGCACCCTCCGCAACGTGCTGCGCGAGCATCCCGTCACGCGGCGCCTCACCGTCGCCGTGCTGGTGGACGGCGTGACCGAGGCGCAGCCCGACGGCACCACCGCCAAGCGCGAGCGCACGCCCGAGGAGATCGGCCGCATCGCCGGCCTGGTGCGGAACGCGGTCGGCTTCAACGAGCAGCGCGGCGACCGCGTGGAGGTCGTCTCCATGCGCTTCGCGGAGCCGGAGGAGGCGCCGCGCGAGGCGGGCTGGCTCGGCCTCGACATTCCGCAGGCGGTGCTGGCGCGGCTGCTGGAGACGGCGGTGATCGGCGTGCTGATCCTGCTGACGCTGCTGCTGGTGGCGCGGCCGGTGGCGCGGAAGCTCTCGCTCTCGCTGAACCCCACGCCGGCGCTGGCCGGGGCGGGCGGCGGCGTGGCGGGCGCCGCGATCACCGGCGAGGGCGGCGCCGCGCTGCCGGGCCAGCCGGGCGACCCGGCCCTGCCCCCGGGCGAGCGGCCGGCCGGGCTGCTCGGCGCGGAAGGCGGCGCGGGCGAGGAGCAGATGATGAACCTCGCGCATGTCCAGGGCCAGCTTCGCAGCTCCTCCATCGCGCGCATCACCAGCCTGGTGGAGGCCTACCCGGACGAATCCCTGCTGGCGGTCCGCCGCTGGCTCACACCGGAGGATGACACGTGAGCGGACGCAAGCGCATCGCGGGAACCCAGAAGGCCGCCATCCTGATGCTGGCCCTGGGCGAGGAACACGCGACCCGCTTCTTCGAGCGGCTGCACGAGGACGAGATCCGCGATCTCTCCCACGCCATGTCGCAGCTCGGCAGCATCCCGGCCGAGACGGTGGAGGCGATCTGCGAGGAATTCGCGGGCCAGATCGGCCAGGCGGGCAGCCTCGTCGGCTCCTATGAGAGCACCGAGCGCATGCTGCTGCGGACCCTGCCGCCCGAGCGCGTGACGCAGATCATGGAGGAGATCCGCGGCCCGGCCGGCCGCACCATCTTCGACAAGCTCGGCAACGTGAACGAGACGGTGCTGGCGAACTACCTGAAGAACGAATACCCGCAGACCGTCGCCGTGGTGCTCAGCAAGGTGAAGCCCGACCACGCGGCGCGCGTCCTCGCCATCCTGCCCGAAGGCTTCGCGATGGAGGTGGTGATGCGGATGCTGCGCATGGAGAACGTGCAGAAAGAGGCGCTGGACGGCGTGGAGCGCACGCTGAAGATGGAGTTCATGTCCAACCTCGCGCGGACGCAGCGTCGCGACGCGCACGAGATGATGGCCAACATCTTCAACGGCCTCGACCGCCAGGCGGAAGCGCGCCTCATGGCCGCGCTGGAGGAGCGCAACTTCGAGGCGGCGGAGCGCATCCGCTCGCTGATGTTCACCTTCGACGACCTGAAGCGCCTGGACCCCGCCGGGCTTCAGCTGCTGCTTCGCTCGGTCGAGAAGGAGCGCCTGACGCTGGCGCTGAAGGGCGCGGCGGAGGAGATGCGCGACCTCTTCTTCCGCAACATGACCGAGCGCGCGGCCAAGCTGCTGCGCGACGACATCGCCGCCCTCGGCCCCGTGCGCCTCAAGGACGTGGACGAGGCGCAGGCCGCCGTCGTCGCCGCCGCCAAGGACCTCGCGGCGCAGGGGCAGATCCAGCTCTCCGAAGGCAAGGATGACCAGCTTGTTGAATAGGACTGAGAACCGGCAGGAGGCCGCATGAGCGACGCGACGGAAGACTTTATCCCGACCACGCCGGGTGCCCCCGCGGATGGCGAGCGCGCGCCACCCCCGCCGCGCGACCTGGAGGCGGTCTATGACATCCCGGTGCAGGTCAGTGCCGTGCTCGGCCGCGCCACCATGCAGGTGAGCCAGCTGCTCAAGCTCGGCCGCGGCGCCGTGGTCGAGCTGGACCGCAAGCTCGGCGAGGCGGTGGACATCTACGTGAACAACCGCCTCGTCGCGCGCGGCGAGGTGGTGATGGTGGAGGACAACCGCCTCGGCATCACCATGACCGAGATCGTGAAGGCGGACCGCGCCACATGACGCGCCTCCTGATCCTCGGTTCGCTGGGGGGCGAGCTGGGCCATGCGGCCCGCATCGCCGCCGCGCGCGGCGCGCAGCTCACCCAGGTGGAAGGCGTGACCGCGGCGCTGGAGCGGCTGCGCGGCGCGGGGGCGGACCTGATCCTCGCCGATGCGGCGCATGACCTGCCCTGGCTGCTGGAACGCCTGGCCGAGGAGCGCATCGCAACCCCGCTCATCGCCTGCGGCCGCAATGCCGATGCGGATTCCGTGCTGCGCGCCATCCGCGCCGGTGCGCGCGAATTCCTGCCCCTGCCGCCCGAGGCGGAGCTGATCGCCGCCATGCTCCAGGCGGTGACGGCGGAGCACGAGGCGCCCATCGGTCGCGACGCAGTGATGCAGGCGCTGCTCGCCCGTGCGGGGCAGCTCGCCCGCGCCGAGGCTTCGGTGCTCATCACCGGTGAGAGCGGCACCGGCAAGGAGGTGCTGGCGCGCCACATCCATGCCGCCTCGCGCCGGGCGCGCGGCCCCTTCGTCGCGCTCAACTGCGCGGCCCTCCCGGAGGCGCTGCTGGAGAGCGAGCTCTTCGGGCATGAGCGCGGCGCCTTCAGCGGCGCGGTCGCCGCCCGCAAGGGCAAGTTCGAGCAGGCCGACCGCGGCACGCTGCTGCTGGACGAGATCGGCGAGATGGATGTGCGGCTGCAATCCAAGCTGCTGCGCGCCATCCAGGAGCGCGAGGTGGACAAGCTCGGCGGCACCCAGCCGGTGAAGGTGGATGTGCGCATTCTCGCCGCCACCAACCGTGACCTCGAGGCCGAGGTGCGCGCCGGCCGCTTCCGCGAGGATCTCTATTTCCGCCTGAATGTCGTGCAGCTTCGCATCCCGCCGCTGCGCGAGCGCGCGGGCGACATCCTGCCACTCGCCGAGCATTTCGCCGCGCGCTATGCGGCGGCCAACGGCCTGCCCGCGCGCCCCCTCTCGCCCGCCGCGACCGCGCGGCTGATGGCGCATCCCTGGCCCGGCAACGTGCGTGAGCTGGAGAACGCGCTGCACCGCGCCGTGCTGCTCGCCAGCGGCCGGGAGATCGGCGCGGAGGCCATCGAGCTGGGGCATGCGCCGCCCGCCAGCGTGACGACGGGCGTGGCCCCAGTAGCCGCGCCGCCACCCGCCGATCCCATCGCCGCCCTGGTCGGCCGCCGCATGGAGGAGGTGGAGCGCGAGCTCATCCTGGAGACGCTGGGCCGTTGCCTCGGCAACCGCACCCGCGCGGCGGAAATCCTCGGCATCTCGATCCGCACGCTGCGCAACAAGCTGGCCGAGTATCGCGGCCAGGGAGTCGCCGTGCCGCTCGCCCCCGGGCAGCTGCCCGAGAGCTGGCGCGTCGCGTGAACGCCGCCACCCTCCCCGCGTGGCTGCGCAACCTTCGCCTCTCCTCCGAGGTGATGCTGGTGGCCGGCGTCATGCTCGTCATGGTCATCCTGATCGTGCCGCTGCCGGCCGTTCTGCTCGACGCGGCGCTCGCGCTGAACATCGTGGTCTCGGTGCTCATGCTCATGGTCGCGCTGCTGCTCACGCGGCCGCTCGACTTCCAGTCCTTCCCGCAGCTGTTGCTGATCACGACCTTGTTCCGCCTGGGCCTCAACGTCGCCACCACCCGCGCCATCCTGGCCAATGGGCATGAGGGGCCGGAGGCGGCGGGCGGCGTCATCGCCGCCTTCGGCAACTTCCTGATGGCGGGCGACATCCTGGTGGGCATGATCGTCTTCGCCATCCTGCTCATCGTGAACCATGTTGTGGTCTCGAAAGGGGCCGGCCGCATCGCCGAGGTGGCGGCGCGCTTCCACCTGGACGCCATGCCCGGCAAGCAGATGGCGATCGATGCCGACCTCTCCGCCGGCACGATCGACGAGGCGCAGGCCCGCCTGCGCCGCCGCGAACTCCAGGAGGAGAGCAGCTTCCACGGCGCGATGGACGGTGCCTCGAAATTCGTGAAGGGCGACGCCATCGCGGGGCTGATCTCCACCTTCATCAACCTGCTGGGTGGGCTCGCCATCGGCCTTGGCCGGCACGGGATGAGCTTCGGCGACGCGGTCGAGACCTATTCCATCCTGACCGTGGGCGATGGCCTGGTGGGCCAGATCCCGGCCCTTCTGGTCAGCGTCGCCGCCGCCATCGTCGTCACGAAGGCCGCGAAGGACGAGCAGGCCGACCAGCTCATGGCGCGCGAGCTGACCGGCTGGAAGCCGCTCGCCATCGCCTCGGCCTCGGCCGTGGTGCTGGGCGTGATGCCGGGCATGCCGCTGCTGCCCTTCCTCGTCATCGCCGGCGCCACCGGCACCGCCGCCTGGCTCCAGCGCCGGGCGAGCCTGGCCGCACCGCCCACGCCAGAGGAGCCGCCGCCCATCCCGACCGAGCCCGCGGTGGCCGAGGCGCTGCGGATGGACCTGCTGCGGCTGGAGCTGGGCTATGGCCTGCTCTCGCTCGCCTCGGGCGAGGCGCCGCGCCTCACCGAGCAGATCCGCGGCCTGCGCCGCGCCATCGCGCAGGAGATGGGCTTCGTGCTGCCCTCCGTCCGCATCCAGGACAATCTCGACCTGCCGCCTGACACCTACATCCTCCGCGTGAAGGAGATCGAGGCGGTGCGTGGCACGCTGCGCCCGCCGCTCCACCTCGCCATCAACCCCGAGGGCGGCCTGCCCGACCTGCCGGGCGAGAAGACGACCGAGCCCGCCTTCGGCCTGCCGGCCCTCTGGATCGAGGAAACCCTGCGCGAAGAGGCGCTGGCGCGCGGCTGCACCGTGGTGGATTGCGCTGGCGTCCTCGCCACGCACCTGACCGAGGTGGTGCGCGAGAACATGAGCGAGCTGCTCTCCTACAGCGAGACGGTGAAGCTGCTCGACGAACTCCCGCGCGACCAGCAGAAGCTCGTCCAGGATCTCATCCCCTCCCAGGTGAGCATCGGCCTGCTGCAACGCCTGCTCCAGGCCCTGCTGGCCGAGCGCGTCTCCATCCGCGATCTGCCGACCATCCTGGAAGGGTTGCAGGAGGCGGCGGCGGCCGGCATGCGCTCGCTGCCGCAGATGCTGGGCATCGTCCGCATGCGCCTCTCCCGCCAGCTCTCCGAGGCGGCGCGCGGGCCGCAGGGCTACGTGCCCATCGTCATGCTCTCGCCCGAATGGGAAGCGGCCTTCACCGAATCCCTCGCCGGCCCGCCGGAGGACCGGCAATTGGCGATGGAGCCAGCGCGGCTGCAGGCCTTCATGCAGCGCCTGCGCGACGTGCTGGACGCCCAGGCGGCGCAGGGCGAGCACCCGGCGCTGCTCTGCTCCGGCGCGCTGCGCCCGCATTTGCGCGCCATCATCGAGCGCTTCCGGCCCAGCACGCCCGTGCTCTCCCAGGCGGAGATCCATCCGCGCGTCCGCATCCGCAGCCTGGCCAGCGTCTGAGCCATGCGTCTGCGGGTCTTTCACGCACGCAACGCCACCCTTGCCCTCGCCGCCGTGCGCGAGGCGCTGGGCGAGGAGGCCGTCGTGCTCGGCACCCGGCGGGTCGCAGGCGGCGTCGAGGTCACGGCCGCGCTCGACCTGGCCGAGCCCGAGCTGATCGAACCGGAGCCCGAGCCGCCGCCCTCCGAACTCGCGCGGCACAATCTCGGGCCCGGTCTCTCCAGCGTCTTCCCGGGGCCGGACCTCGCGGCGGCGCTGGAGGCGCGCCTCGCCTTCGAGGCGCTGCCCGAGGACCGCCCCCTGCTGCTGGTCGGCCCACCCGGCGCCGGCAAGACGCTGACCTGCGCCAAGCTCGCCGCACGGGCGAAGATGGCGGGGCACACGCCCATCGTCGTCACCGCCGATGGCGCGCGCGCCGGCGCGGTGGAACAGCTCGCCGCCTTCACGCGCCTGCTGCGCCTGACGCTGGCCGTCGCCGCCGTGCCGGAGGCGCTGGCCAAGGCGCTGCAGACGCGCGCGCCGGGGCAGCTCGCCCTGGTGGACGGCTTTGGCTGCGATCCCTTCGACGAAGCCCAGGCCGAGCGCCTCTACCGCCTCATCCGCGCCGCCGAGGCGACGCCCGTCCTGGTGCTGCCCGCCGGCATGGACGCGGAGGAGAGCGCCGAGGTCGCGCGCGCCTTCCACCAGCTCGGCGCGCGGCACCTGCTGCCGACGCGGCTCGACATGGCGCGGCGGCTGGGCGGCGTGCTCGCCGCCGCCTGCACCGGCCTTGCACTGACCGAGGCGGGCATCGGCCCGCAGGTCGCGCATGGGCTGCAACCTCTGTCCCCCGCCTGGCTGGCCGCACGCCTGGCCGGCGGCCCCGACCGGGAGATCCGCGCATGACCACGCCCCGCCTCATCGCCCTCGCCTCTGGCAAGGGCGGCGTCGGCAAGACCTGCCTCGCCATCGGCCTCGCCCAGGCGCTCGCTGAATCGGGCGGCCGCGTGGCGCTGGTGGATGGCGATCTCGGCCTCGCCAATGTGGATGTGCAGCTCGGCCTCGACCCCCGGCATGACCTGGGCGACGTGCTGACGGGGCGATGCACGGCGGAGGCCGCCCTGGTGCATCACCCCGCGGGCTTCGCCGTGCTGCCGGGCCGCTCCGGCTCCACCGCGCTGGCCACGCTCGACGGCGCGGGGACGCGCGAGGTGACGGCCATGCTGCGCGGCCTGCCAATGGATTGGGTGGTGCTGGACCTGGGGGCGGGAATCGGCGCGGCGCAGCGCGGCCTGGCCGCGATGGCCGACCAGCTCGTCGTCGTGGCGACCGAGGAACCCACCTCGCTGACCGATGCCTATGCCGTGCTGAAGCTGCACCGGCGCGATGCGCCGGGAGCGCAGGCCGGGCTGCTGGTGAACATGGCCGCGCAGCCCGCGCGCGTGCATGCGGCGCTGGATGCCGCCTGCCGCGGCTTCCTCGGCCAGGGCCTCGCGCTCTTGGGCTCGGTCCGGCGCGATCCGCGCATCCCCGCCGCGATCCGTGCCCAGGCGCCGCTGCTCACGCGCCACCCGAACACGCCCGCGGCAGAGGATCTGCGCCGCCTCGCCACGCAGCTGCACCGGGCGCGACAAGCCGCGTGACTTCGCGTAAAGCGCGCGCATGTCCTCCGCATCCGAGCGCCAGGCGCGGCGCGTGCAGCGTTATTATCGCTGGCTCGACGGCATCTCCTTCTACCGGGAGCGCCGGGCGGCCGGCGAGGCCGTGCATCCCGTCCACCGTGCCCTGGCCGACCCGGCAGGGGGCGCGCCCTCGCCGCTGGTCATCCACCGGTTGATGCTGGCAGCGGTGACGCTGCCCGCGGAGCCGCGCGTGCTCGACGCCGGCTGCGGCTATGGCGCCACCATGCTCGACCTCGCGCCCCGGCTCGGCGGCGACTGGACCGGCCTGACCCTCTCGCCCGAGCAGGCGGCGCGCGGCAATGCGGCGCTGGCGGCGGCGGGGCTGACGGAGCGCGTGCGGGTCCAGGTGCGATCCTACGACGCGCCGCCCGAGGGGCCCTTCGACCTGATCTACGGCATCGAGAGCCTGATCCACAGCGCCGACCCGGCGGCGACGCTCGCCGGCCTCGCGCGGCAGCTGGCGCCGGGCGGCCACCTGCTGGTGGTGGACGACATGCCAGAGCCCGGCCTGCCACCGGAACCCGCGCAACGCCTCGCGCAGTTCAAGCGCTATTGGCGCTGCCCGGTGGCGCCCGACCGCGCCGGCTGGGTCACGGCGCTGCGGGCCGCCGGGCTGGACCTGGTGGCCGAGCGGGACCTGAACCCTCTGCTCCAGGTGCGCGGGATGGCCGAGGTGGCACCGCGGCTCGCCGCGGTGCGGAACCGGTCCCGGCTGGTGCGTTGGCTCGGCCTCGGCGTGCGGGCGGAGGCCGAGATCGGCGGCCTGCTGCTCGAAAGTCTGCAGACCGAGGGCTGGGTGCATTACCGGCTGCTGGTGGCGCGGCGCCCGGCCTGATCCGCCGAGGCGGAATCGCCGAAGCGGCGGATCAGCCGCTCAGCAAAGCCTAGACCGCTGCCCGGGCGGCCGCCTGGATGCGCGCCAGCACCGCCATCACGCCATTACGGCGCGAGAGGCTGAGATGCTCGCCCAGGCCAAGCCGCGTGAGGAAGCCCGCATCCGTCGCCAGGATCTCCTCCGCGCGCCGGCCATCCAGCACGCGCAGCAGCAGTGCCAGCAGCCCCTGGACGAAGGCGGCGTCGCTCGCGGCGCGCAGATGCACGCGCCCGCCCTCGAGGCGCGGCACCAGCCAGACACGCGACTGGCAGCCCGAGACACGGTTGGCCTCCACCATCTCCTCCGGCGCGAGGGGTGCGAGTTCGCGCCCCATGTCCATCAGGTAGCGGTAGCGGTCCTCCCAATCATCGAAGAGGGCGAAGCCCTCCTCGAGATCGGCGATGACCTCTTCGATGGTGGAACTGTCCTGCGCGCTCACGTGGACTTGGCGAAGGCGACCAGCGCCTCGCTGGCGGCGAGCTTGTCGATCTTCTCGATGGCCGCGTATTCGGCGGCCAGGCGCTCCAGCGCCTGCTCATAGATCTGGCGTTCGCTGAAGGACTGGTCCGGCTGGCCGGCATTGCGCTGCAGGTCGCGCACCACTTCCGCGATCTGGATGGGATCGCCGCTGTTGATCTTCGCCTCGTATTCCTGCGCGCGGCGGGACCACATGGTGCGCTTGATGCGCGCGCGGCCCTTCAGCGTGTCGATCGCTGCCTCGAACTCCTTCTGGGTGAAGAGCTTGCGCAGGCCAGCCGTGGGCACCTTGTTGACCGGGACGCGCAGCGTCATCCGGTTCTCCTCGAAGGTGACGACGATCATGTGGTGGTCCATGCCGGCCACCTCGATCACCTCGATGCCCTGCACCGTGCCGACGCCATGCGTCGGATAGACGACATGGTCACCGGCCTTGAACTCGACCTTGGGGCCGGGCGGGCGCGGCGGCGTGGACTGGCCCTCGGCGAAGCCGGGGCGGCCCGGGCTGCGGACGGCGAAGGAGGGCGGCATGTTGGGCCGCCCCATGGGCGGGCGGGGCGACATGGGATTGGTGGCGTTCCGCACCGGCATGTTGGGCGGCGCCGCGACCACGATGGAGGGGCGCGGGCCGGCGGCGGCGGGCTCGGGGGCGGGCGGCGGCGCCTCGGCGACGGCGGCCGGCTTCTCGGCCTTGGCCGGGGCCGCCTTCTCGGGCGCGGATTTCGGAGTGGACTTGGCCTCGGAGGCCTTGCTCTTGGTCACTGGAGGTAAGGTTGCCTTGCTGGTGGAGACGGCGGGGGTCGCCGATGGGGTGGGCTTGGGCGGCAGGGCCGGGCTGGCCTTGGCCGGAGGGGTGGGCGGCTTGGCCTTGGTAGGCTTGGCCAGGACAGGGACGGGCGCGGGCTTCGCCTTGGCGGCCGGCTTCGGCGCGGATTTGGCGGCGGGCTTCGGCGCTGGCTTCGGGGCCGTCTTGGCAGCGGGCTTCGCCGCCTTGGGCGCGGGCTTGGCCGCCGGCTTCGGGGCGGACTTGGCGGCGGTCTTCGGCGCTGGCTTCGGGGCGGGCTTCTTCACAGGCTTGGCGGCAGCCTTCGCGGAGGGCTTCGGCGCGGGTTTGGCCGCCGGCTTGCTGGCCACGCGGGCGGGCTTGGCTTTCGCCTTGGCGGGCTTTGCTGACGAGGCCATGGGGCGCTTTGCTCCTGCATGCCGAGGAAAGGTTCGGAACGCGCGCCCCTGCCCGGTCGGAAGCAGGTGGAACAAGGGCTAGCGACGTCTCCGGCGCTGAAGCCTAACACAAAAACCGGTCCTGGTCACGCCCGACGGGGCAAGGCGGCGCAGGATGCCCCCCATCCGGCCGCCTCGCGGCTCAGGGCTTGCCGGGCTCGGGGCTCAGCAGGGCCCGCTTGCCGGGCTTGTCCTTCCATTCATCGGCATCGGCCGGCGGCTCGCCCTTGCGGGTGATGTTCGGCCAGGACTGGGCGTAGTTGCGGTTCAGCTCGACCCAGGGCGTGGCCTTGTCGTCGCTGTCCGGCAGGATCGCCTCGGCGGGGCATTCCGGCTCGCAGACGCCGCAATCGATGCACTCGTCGGGATGGATCACGAGCATGTTCTCGCCGACGTAGAAGCAGTCCACGGGACAGACTTCCACACAGTCCATGTACTTGCACTTGATGCAGTTTTCAGTGACGACGTAGGTCACAAACACAGCTCCCGATGGCGACGAGGAGCCTTAGGAATGGCCCTCCCGCGCGGGATTGTCCAGCCATCCGGCCTGTCATTCCGTGATTGAAATCTTCTCGTAGAGGCCGCGCGCCTCCTCGGGCGGGCCGCGGCGCGTGCCCAGTTCCAGCACGCGCCAGACATGCACCTCGCCATGGCGCGGAAAGGTGAGGATATCCCCGACCCGCACGCGCGCATGCGCCTTGGTGACGGGCTGGCGGTTGAGGCGGAAGCCGCCCCCCTCGATCAGCGCGGCGCATTCGGCCTTGGACCGGGCCAGGCGCGCATGCCAGAGCCAGGCGTCGAGACGCAGGAAGGGCGCGCCCCCCTCCATGGGTTATCTGAGCTTGAGCTTCATGAGCGCGGCGAAGGGGCTGTCCTCCACCTTGCTGGCGGGGCGGTCCTCATGGAAGGTTCGCGTCTCCGGACCGCCGGGCCCACGGTCGCGATCGCGGCCCGGGCGGGGACCGTCACGGCGGCCTTCGTCGCGCTTGCGCTCATCCCGGCCGCCATGCCCGCCCTGGGGCGGGCCGTCGCGGCGCGGACCGTCCTTGCGGAACCCTTCCTTGCGCGGGCCATCACGCCGGCCCGGCGGGCGCTCGCCCTCCGGACGCGCGCCCTCGGGACGCGGCGCATCCGCGGGCTGGCCCTCGGCCGGGCGCGGGGCGCCGTGGCGCTGACGGTCGCGGCGCGGGCCATCGCGGCGCGGGGCGCGGACCTCGGCACCTTCGGCCGTGGCGCCTTCCGCCGGCGCCTCGCCCCCGGCGCGCGGCGCTTGCGGGCGCTGGCCTTCGCGGCGCGGGCCTTGCGGGCGGCCCTGGCGGTTGTGGCGCGGCCCCTGGGCGGGGCGCGCCCAGGCCACCATCGTCGGCAGCACGGGGCCTTCCATGCCCTCGGCCAGCGGCTCGGAGGGGATCAGCCGGAAGCCGAGCTCAGCCAGCACCGGGCCCAGCGCATCCCCCTTGATGCCAAATCGGCCCAGGATCTCGGGTGGCAGCGGCGCCGGCGCGCGGCGCGTCAGATAGCCGAGCTCCGCCGCCACGCGCTCCGCCACGTCGAGGCGCAGCAGCACGGGGCCGGCCGGCACCCATCCCATCATGGCGGCGAAGCCCGGCGGCCAGGAGAGCGCCATGACGCCATCGCTCGGGATGGAGACGAGGCCCGGCGCGGGCAGCGTCGGCGTCGGCACATCGTAGCTCAGCGCCCAGATCTGCGCGCGCAGCGCCATGGGGCGCGGCTTCAGCGCCTCGGGCACATAGAGCGCGAAGCGGCCGGCGCGGATGCCGATGCCCTTCAGCTTGGTCCGCAGCTCCTGCCCGATATGGTTGCGCGTGTCCCCGGGCTTCAGGCCCAGCGTCTCGCGCAGCTGGAAGGCCGGGCCGCGCAGCGTGTTGTCTTCCGCCGCCTTGGCCTCGATGGCGGCGATGGCGGCGAGGTCCTTCGCGATCACCCCCTCGATCCAGCCGGCGAGGCGCGCGCGGATGCGCTCGCGCTGCGGGCCGTCGAGGAATTCGCTGTCCTTCACCTCGATCAGCGGCTTGCCCGGCTCGCTGCCCATCTTGAGGCGGGCGATCTCCGCCCCATCCCAGGTGACGCGGTGCTCGGCGGTCAGGCCGAAGCTCTCGGTCTTGGCGATGTCGAGTGCCGCCACCCGGCGCGGGATCTCCTGCACCAGGGCGCGGCGCGCGGCGCGGAGGATGAGCTTCTTCTCCTCCTCGCCGCCCTCGCCCAGCTCGGGCTGGAATTCGAAGCCGACGACGCGGCCGACCTTGTGGCCCTCGACCACCACCTCGCCCTGGCGCGTGACGGCGCTGAGCAGCTCCTCCTCGGTGTTGTCGAGGCTGCGGATCAGGTGGGCGGCGCGGCGGTCCACGAAGCGCGCGGTCAGACGCTCATGCAGCGCGTCGCTCACCGCATCCTCGGCGGCGCGGGCCGCTTCCTGCTGGGTGGCGGCATCGCGCACCCAGTCGGCGCGCGCGGCGACATAGGCCCAGACGCGGATCGAGGCGAGGCGCGCCATCAGCGTGTCCAGGTCGCCCTCGATGCTGGTGCAGGTGGCGATCTGCGAGGCGATCCAGTCGGACGGCAGGTGCCCGTCCTCGCAGAGATGCGTGAAGAGCTTGGCGCAGAGCCGCGTGTGGGTGTCATCCGCCAGCTTGCGGAAATCCGGCACCTGGCAGGTCTCCCACAGCAGCTGCAGCCGCGCGCGGGAGGAGGCCATGCGGCGGATGCCCTCCTCGCGCGCCAGCAGGCTCAGCGTGATGTGGTCCGTTGCGTCATGGCCCTTGGTGAGGCCGGGCTGGGGCGGCGGCGCGCCTAGGCTGTCGAGCAGCGCCTCGATGCCGGAGAAGTCGAGGTCGCTGTTGCGCCAGGCCAGGGCCTGGATGGGCTCGAAATGATGCCCTTCGATCTTCTCGACCATCTCCTCCGGCAAGGGCGGGCACTCGCCCGTCACACCGAAGGTGCCGTCGCGCATGCCGCGGCCCGCGCGGCCGGCGATCTGCGCGGCCTCCTGCGGGGTGAGCTGGCGCGGCGCATGGCCGTCGAACTTGTTGAGGCTGGCGAAGGCCACATGGTCCACATCCATGTTCAGGCCCATGCCGATGGCGTCGGTCGCGACGAGGAAATCCACCTCGCGGTCCTGGTACATCTTCACCTGCGCGTTGCGCGTGCGGGGCGAGAGGCGGCCCATCACCACCGCGCAGCCGCCGCGCCGGCGGCGGATGGCTTCCGCGATCGCATAGACCTCGCCGGCGGAGAAGGCGACGACGGCGCTGCGCGCGGGCAGGCGCGTGAGCTTGGCGGGCCCGGCATATTCCAGCTTGGAGAGGCGCGGCCGCGTCTCGATCTCGACCTGCGGCACCAGGCGCTGCAGCAGCGGGCGGATGGTCTCCGCCCCCATGAACATCGTCTCGACCAGGCCGCGCGCATGCAGCAGCCGGTCTGTGAAGATATGGCCGCGATCGGGGTCGGCGCAGAGCTGGATCTCATCCACCGCCAGGAATTCCACCTTGCGGTCCAGCGGCATGGCCTCGACCGTGCAGGCGAACCACTTGGCCTCGGGCGGGACGATCTTCTCCTCGCCGGTGATGAGGGCGACGTGCTTCTCGCCCTTCTGCGCCACCATCCGATCATAGTTTTCCCGCGCCAGGAGGCGCAGCGGGAAGCCGATGATCCCCGAGGAATGCGCGAGCATGCGCTCCATCGCGAGATGGGTCTTGCCGGTGTTGGTGGGGCCGAGGATGGCCTTGACGCGCGCTTCGAACATGCTGGCTTCCGAGGATGGGCCCGACGGGAATGATCCGACAGGGGCCGCAGGGTTATGAACCATGCGGCGGTGATTGCAACTTGCCCCGTTGCAAAGGTGGGGTTCCCCGGCGGAGATTGGCCGGCGTGACTCCCCCGCAAAGCTTCGCCCTGGTCTTCGGCGCCCAATTCGCGGCTTTCGGCGCCATGATGCCCTTCCTGCCGGCCATCCTGGCCGAGGGCGGGCTCAGCGCCAGCGAGGTCGGCGCCGTGCTGGCCGCGGGCTCGCTGGTGCGGCTGGTGGCGGCGCCGCTGAGCGGGCGGCTCGCGGATGCGGTGCCCGACATGCGCCGCCTCCTGGCCGTGGCGTCCCTGCTGGCCGCCGCCGCTGCCCTGGGCTTCGGGCTGGCCGCCGGCTTCGCGTTGCTGCTGGCGGTGCAGGTGCTGCACAGCACGGCCGCCGCGCCCATCGTGCCGCTCTCGGACGCGCTGGCGGTGGGGGCGGTGCGGCGGGGCGGCTTCGACTATGCGCGGGTTCGTTCCATGGGCTCCATCACCTTCATGCTGGGGGCGCTGGCCGCCGGCCTCGCCGCCGAATGGGTGGGGCCGCGCATCGCCGTCTGGATGCTCGCCCTGGGCCTGCTGCTGACCGCCTGGGCGGCGCTGCGGCTGCCCGCGCCGCCGGGGCGCGAGACCGGGGCCACGCCCTCCACCAGCATCTGGGCGCCGCTGGCCGAGCCCGGCTTCCTCTGGGTGTTGCCGCTGGCGGCCCTCATCCAGGGCAGCCACGCGGTCTATTACGGCTTCTCGACCCTGCATTGGCAGGCGGCGGGTTTGAGCACGGGCTTCATCGGCCTGCTCTGGGCGCTCGGCGTGCTGGCCGAGATCGTGCTGTTCCTGTGGGGGCGGCCGGTGGTGGAACGGCTGGGCGTGCGCGGCCTCGCGCTGCTCGCCGCGGGCGCAGGGGTGCTGCGCTGGGCGGTCACGGCCGTCACCGTGGAGCCAGCGGTGCTGGTGGTGGTGAACCTGCTGCACGGGCTGACCTTCGGCGCCATGCATCTCTCGGCCATGCGCGCCCTGGTCTCGCTGCCGGCCGGGCTCTCGGGGCGGGCGCAGACGCTGCTCGCCTCGGCCGTCTCGGCCAGCACGGGCGGGCTGATGTGGGGCAGCGGCTGGCTCTATGGCGCGGTGGGCGGCCTCGCCTTCCTCGCCATGGCGGGGCTTTGTGGGCTGGCCTTCGCCCTCGCGCTCAGGCGGTTCCCAGCGACCCCTGCTGCAAGGCCCGGTCCAGCAGCGCCTCGATCTGGGACGGATCATCCCAGCGCAGCGTGACGCTCACCACGCGCACCCGGCCCTGGAATTCGGGCGGGATCCGCACCCAGTCCTTGCGGGTGGTGACGGGAATGGCGCCCAGCCGCTCGGCCTGGTCCAGCAGGGCCTTCAGGTCGCCGGCATCGAAAGGGTAGTGGTCGGCGAAGCTCTCGGTGCCGGCTACCACTGCGCCGCCCTGGCGCAGCGTGTTGAAGAATTTCCGCGGACTCGCGATGCCGCAGAAGGCAAACACGTTCTCCCCCGCCAGCCCGGCCATCTCAGGGCCGGAGACGAGGTCGCCGCGCAGCACAGGCAGGGTCGGCGGCAGCAATTCCAGCGCGCCGGTCTCGTCCGGGCCGATCAGCACCGCGGCGTCGCAGCGGGCGGCGGCGGCGGCGACGCTTTCGCGCAGCGGGCCGGCCGGGATCACATGGCCGTTGCCGAAGCCGTAGCCGCCATCGATCGTGAGCAGGGAGAGCGTCTTGGCGAGCGTCGGGTTCTGCAGCCCATCATCCATGACAATGGCGCCCGCCCCCTCGGCCACGGCGAGCTGGGCGCCGGCCGCGCGGTCCGCGCTGACCCAGGTGGGGGCCAGGGCCGCCAGCAGCAGCGCCTCATCACCCACCGCCTCGCTCCCGTGCCGCCCGGGCTCGACCTGGACCGGCCCCTTCACCGAGCCGCCATAGCCGCGCAGCAGGAAATGCGCGGGCGTGCCGCGCGCCTGGATGCGGCTGCCGATATCCATGGCCAGCGTGGTCTTGCCGGCACCGCCCGCCGTGGCGCCGCCGCAGCAGATGACGGGCACGGGGGCCTGCCAGCCGGGGCGCGCCATGCGCCGCGCGGTCGCGGCCGCGTAGATGGCGGCCACGGGCGAGAGCAGCAGGGGCGCAATTCCCCCGCGGCGACCCCAGAAATCGGGCGCTCGAATGCTGATCTTCCCAACCCTTCCTTAAACCCGGCCGGCCTTGCCCAGCAGGGCCAGCAGCGCCTCCGCCATCCGGCCCGGCAGCGCGGCATTGGCGGCAACCCATTCCCCGGCGGCTCGCGCCATGGCGGCCGTCGCTTCCGTCTGGGTTAGCATATCCGCAACGGTCGCCGCCAGCACGGCGGAATCGGGCAGCTGGCGGGCGCCCCCCGCGGCCAGCAGCCCGGCCGTCGCCTCGGTGAAGTTCTGCATGTGCGGGCCGAAGACCAGCGGGCAGCCCAGGCGCGCCGCCTCCAGGGGATTCTGCCCGCCATGCGGCACCAGGCTGCCGCCGATGAAGGCGACATGGGCCACGCGGTAGAGCAGCCCCATCTCGCCGATCGTATCGGCCAGGTAGACCGGCCCGGCATCGGGCAGGGCACCCAGCGCGCGCCGGGGCCAGGGGCCGAGTTCGGCCCCGCGCTCCGGATGGCGAGGGGCAAGGATGGTCAGCAGGTCCGGCCGCTCGCGCCGCAGCACCTCGGCGGCGGCGAGCACCTGCGCCTCCTCGCCTGGATGTGTGCTGGCGGCGAGCAGCACGGGCCGGCCGCCGATGGCGCCCTGGAGGGCCGCCAGCGCCGCCGCATCGGCCGGCAGCGGGGGCGCGGCCAGCTTGAGATCGCCCGGCGGCGCCACCGCACGGGCGCCGAGCGCCAGCAGCCGGGCCGCATCCTCGGCCGAACGGGGCATGATGAGCTGGAAGCGGCCCAGCAGCTCGCGCGCGAAGCCCGGCGCGAAGCGCCCCCAGCGCCGCGCGGTGCGGGCCGAGATGCGGGCGTTCAGCAGTGCCAGCGGAATGCCGCGCGCCTGGGTGGCGGCCAGCGTGTTGGGCCAGAGCTCGCTCTCCACGAAGCCCGCCGCATCCGGCCGCCAACCATCGAGGAAGCGCGCCACCCAGCCGGGCACGTCGAGCGGCGCATAACGATGCGTCACGCGCGCACCGAGCGCCGCCGGCACCCGCTGCGGCAGCACCCGCGCCGAGGTGACCGTGCCGGTGGTAACGAGGATGTGGAGGGCGGCATCCCGCTCGGCCAGCGCCTCGATCAGCGGCAGGATGGAGAGGCTCTCGCCCACGCTTGCCGCATGCAGCCAGATCAGGCGGCCTTCCGGCCGGGCGGCGCCATGGCCCTCGCGCTCCGGCAGGCGCGCCGCCTCCTCCTTGCCGCGCGCCACGCGGCGGCGGAGGTTCCAGCGCAACGCAGGGGCGGCGAGCGTCGCCGCGATGTGCCAGGCGCCGCTCACCGCCGCGGCTTGCCCAGCGCCGCATCAGCGGCATCGCAGGCAGCGTCCAGCCCGGCGGCGATGGCGGGCAGCGCCGCCTCCGGCGCCTCCCGCGCGACGGGAATGGCGGGACCGGCCACGATCACGCCGCGGCCGAAGGGCAGCGGGAACTCCATCCGGTCCCAGGTCTTCAGGCCGATCGCCCAGGCGAAGCGGCCGGCGCAGGGCAGCACGGGCTTGCCGCTGAAGGCCGCGAGCTGCGCCACGCCCGGCGCCGGCTGGCGGCGCGGGCCGCGCGGGCCGTCGGGCGTGATCACCATCATGGCGCCCGTGCGGATCAGCCGCGCCATGGCCAGCATGCCCACCGCGCCCCCCTTGGATGTGGAGGCATGGATCATGTTCAGGTCGAAGCGCTTGACCACATCGCCGATCAGCCGCCCGTCCCGATGGCGCGAGACCAGCACATGCGCCGAGGGGATGCCGGCGCGCGCCTTCCCGGTCCGCCAGAGATGCGGCATGGAGGGAAGGTTCTCGTGCCAGAAGGCGGCGATGACATTGCCATGCTGCGCGAAGGCAGTGTCGATCGCATCGCCGCCGATGAGCGTCCAGCGCGTGGTCCGGTAGACCAGCGCGAGGTAGAGGCCCAGCAGGTTCGCGGCAAAGGCCTGAAAGGCCGGATGGCGCGTCAGCCGGCGCAGCATGCGTCAATCTCGAACATAGGCTGCGCGCCTCGCATGCCGGCGCGCGCGAGGCAAGTCCGGCCCCGGTCAGACCAGGGTGAGGCTCTCGCGGAAGGCGCGGGCGCTGGCGGGCCAGGAGAAGCGCTCGGCCTCGGCGCGGGCCTGGGCGCGCGGCACCTCCAGCGCGGCGAGGCAGGCGCGGTGCAGATCCTCGTCCAGAACGCCGCCCGCGCCCACCACATCCTTCGGGCCCATCACGGGAAAGGCCGCGACCGGCGTGCCGCTCGCCATCGCCTCCAGCAGCACGAGCCCGAAGGTATCGGTGCGGGAGGGGAAGACCATGACATCCGCGCCGCGATAGGCATGGGCCAGCGCCTCACCCTCGCGCCAGCCAGCAAAATGGACGGCGGGGTGGCGCGATTGCAGCGCCGCGCGCTGCGGCCCGTCGCCCACCACCACCTTGCTGCCGGGAAGGTCGAGCTCAAGGAAGGCGGCGATGTTCTTCTCCACCGCGACACGGCCCGCATAGAGGAAGACGGGGCGCGGCAGGCCATGCCAGGCATCCCGTGCGCCGGGCCGGAACAGCTCCAGGTCCACGCCGCGCGTCCAGGGGAGGATGCGGCGGAAGCCCCGCCGGACCAGCTCCTCGCGCAGGCTCGGCGTCGCGGCCAGGGTTCCCGCGCCGGCATTGTGGAAGCGGCGCAGCAGCGCCCAGGTGGCGCGTGGCGGGATTCGCGTGCGCGCGCTGACATATTCGGCGAAGCGGGTGTGGAAGCTCGTCGTGAAGCGCCAGCCGCGCCGGATCGCGATGGCGCGCGCCGCAAGGCCGAGCGGGCCTTCCGTCGCCACATGCAGCGCATCGGGCCGGATCTCGTCCAGCATGCGGGCGAGCCGCGCGCGCGGCAGCAGGGCGAGGCGGATCTCGCCATAGCCGGGCATGGCGAAGTTCCGGAACCGGTCGGGGCCGATCACCTCCACCGTGTCGCCCGTCGCGGTCAGCTCGGCCGTGATCCGCTCCAGCGTGCGCACCACGCCGTTGATCTGCGGCCGCCAGGCATCGGTGACGATGGCGAGGCGCATCAGGCGGGCTGCACCGCCGGCAGGCGCAGGGGCGCGCGCTGCATCGCGGCCCAGTCCAGCAGCTCGAACCGGCCATCGGCATGCTCGACCAGCGCGGTGCAGCTCTCCACCCAGTCGCCGTCATTCATGTACATCACGCCGTTCACCAGGCGCATCTCGGCGTGATGGATATGGCCGCAGATCACGCCATCCAGCCCGCGCCGCCGCGCCTCGCCGGCCAGCGCCACCTCGAAGCGGTCAATCGCCTTCACCGCCTCCTTCACCTGGCGCTTCAGCCATTGGGAAAGCGACCAGTAGGGATATCCGAGCTTGCGCCGCGCGAGGTTGAACCAGCGGTTCAGCACCAGCGCCGTGTCATAGGCCCAGTCCCCCAGATAGGCGAGGAACTTGGCGTAGCGGATCACGCCGTCGAATTCATCGCCATGCAGCACCAGGAAGCGGCGGCCATCCGCGCCCTCATGCACCGCCTCGCGCCGCAGTTTCACGCCGGCGATCTCGAGGCCGAGCCATTCGCGGAACATCTCGTCGTGATTGCCGGGGATGTAGGTGACGGCGGTGCCGCGCTCGGCATGGTCCAGCACGGCGCGCATGACCGCATCGAACTCCGCATGCCAGTACCACGCCTTGCGCAGGCGCCAGCCATCGATCACGTCCCCCACCAGGTAGAGCTGCTCGCATTCGACCCGGGCAAGGAAGTCCAGCAGCATGTCGGACCGCGCGCCCCGGGTGCCGAGATGGATGTCCGAGACGAAGACGCTGCGGACCCGGATGGTCTGATCCCGTGGCGGCATCAGGGATGCTCCGTGCTGTGCATGCGGCCGGAATGGGTGGGAAAGCGGCGGGTTGCACGTGAATCTTCCATGACCCCTGCGCGGCGCGCATGTCTCGGTTCCGACACGCAACCGACCGCGAATCGCCTCGGGACGGATGTTATGGGACGGGCTTCCCCGATCGCGCGCCGCGTGGTGGCATGGCGCGAATCGAGGAGGATTTCATGACCATCGGCTTTCGTATCCGCCCCATCGCCGCGCGCGTGGCGCCTGCCATCATCCAGCGCGCCGCCAAGGTTCCCGCCGCCAATATCGGCGACGTGATGAACCGCCTGCAGTCCCTGAGCGGCACCTTCCATTCCTATGGCGGGCGCAAGCGCATGGTGGGCCCGGCCTTCACCGTGAAGGCGCGCTCGGGCGACAACCTGCTGCTGCACCGCGCGGTGGACATGGCCCAGCCGGGCGACATCATCGTCTGCGACGGCAATGGCGATCTCTCGGTGGCGCTGATGGGCGATCTGATGCTCGGCCACGCGACCAAGCGCGGCGTAGCCGGCGTGGTGCTGGACGGCGCGGTGCGCGACGTCGCTTCGCTCGCCAAGATGGATCTCGGCGTCTGGGCGCGCGGCCACACGCCGGCCGGCCCCTGGAAGGAAGGCCCGGGCGAGATCGGCACGCCGATCTCCTGCGGCGGCCAGGTGGTGATGCCAGGCGACCTGATCTGCTGCGACGAGGATGGCGTGGTGGTGGTGCCGATGGACGAGGCGGAGGCCGTGATCGCGGCGGCCGAGGCGCACCAGGCCAAGGAGATCAAGGCCGAGCAGGACATCCAGGCCGGCACCTGGCCGCGCGACTGGGTGGTGCAGAGCCTGCGCGAGAAGGGCTGCGAGGGGGCTTGAGGCCCCGCGCCTGATCGTCCCTGGCAGCGCGCCAGGGACGCGGATCAGCCGCGCAGCAACGCCCGCTCTACCGCGCCGTGGCGGCCAGCCAGCCGCCACCGGCGACAAGCGCCAGGGCCAGCGCCACATTCCAGGTGAAGGCCCCCGCCCCCGCGGCGATGAGCAGCAACGTGGAAGCGACCGGGACGCCATAGGCCAGCGTGCCGAGCAGGCGCGGATCGCCGCGCTTCATCCCCAGATCCCACAGGAAGAAGGCCGCGCCCACCGGGCCGAGGCCGAGCAGCAGCGCCGCCAGCGCCTGCCGCGCATCGGGCATCACGCTCGGCTCGAAGACCAGGTGCGCGAGTGCCGCCAGCACTGCCGCACCGCCACAGAAGCCGGCCACCGCGCCGGTCGGCACGCGATCGAGCCGCCGCGCCGTGACCGAGTAGAGCGCCCAGACGAAGGCGCAGCCGATGGCGCAGAGAAAGCCGAACCAGGCCTCCGCCGGGAAGCGCGCGCCGCCGCCCAGCAACAACGCGCAACCCGCGAAGCCGAGCACGACGCCCGCCAGCCGGCGCGGCCCAAGCCGCAGCCCCAGGATGGGCGCCGAGAGCAGCACGATCAGCAGCGGCCAGAGATAGTTCAGCAGATTGGCCTCGACCGCCGGGGCATAGGCCAGCGCCGCGAAATACAGCGCGTGATACCCGAACAGCCCGCCCACCCCATGCGCCCAGGCGAGCGGCCCCTGCCTGAGCGCGCCCAGCTCGCCCCGTGCGGCGACGACGCCGAGGCCCGTCAGTGCCGCGACGAAGAAGCTCATCGCCGTCAGCTGCAGGGGCGGCAGCCCCGCCGCCAGCTTGGAGAGCAGCGCGAGGAAGGCCCAGAGCAGCAGCGCACCGATCCCGGCGAGCGTGGCATTCACTGGAATTGCGGGTCCACCGGCACGCGCAGCGCCTCGGCCAGGCGGTTGGTCTCGGCCGCCATGGCGATCACGGCCAGCAATTCGCCATGCATCGCGTCATCCATGCCCTTGGCCCGCGCGGCCGCGGTGTGCGAGGCGACGCAGTAGTTGCAGCCCGCCGTGGCGCTCACCGCGAGGTAGACCATCTCCTTCACCAGCGGATCGAGCGCGCCCGGCGCCATCACCTGCTTCAGATTGTCCCAGGTGCGCGCCAGCGTGGGCGGGTGCACCGCGAGGGCCTTCCAGAAATTGTTGACGTCGGGCACGCCGCGCGTGGCCTTGATGTCGTCGAAGACGGCGCGCACCTCGGGCGGGGCGTCCTCGTATTCGATGAGCCGGCTCATTCCGGCTTCGGCAGCGGCTTGTAGGGCAGCGGCGCGAAGCGCGTCGGGAAGAAGCGCATCCTCTGCCAGACGCCGTTCTGCACATAGGGGTCGTCCGCCCACCAGGCGCGCGCCTCCTCCTCCGTCGCGTGGCGGGTGACGGCGATGGAGCCAACCATCTCGCCCTGCGCGCCCAGCAGCGCGCCGCCGCAGGCCAGCGTGCCATCCTCGGCGAAGCGCATCACGCGCTCCATATGCGGCTGCCGCACGGCGAGGCGCTTCTCCACGCTGTTCTCCGCATCCTCGGCGATCACCACGCAATGCGTCATGCCGGCCGGCGTGGGGCCGGAGGGGAGCGGCTGGTAGTGCATCGGCGCGATCCGATAGGGCCGCATCTGGTAGCTGAGCCAGACGCCATCCCGCGCGAAGGGCTCCTCCAGCAGGTATTCGCGGGCACCCAGCTCATCCTCGTCGTTCAGGATCATGATGGAGCCAGCCGCCGTGCCGTCGGCGCGGAACAGCGGCACGGCCAGATGCAGCCGCCCGGCCGCGACCCAGCGCGTGATGACCTCCAGATGGCGGTCCCGCACGGCGGCGCGCCGCGCCGGGGCCTCCGCATCCTCGCCGTCCCAACCCAGGATCACATAGCCCATGGCCTGATTCCCTTCCCTCGTCCCGTGCCCGATGGTCGCGGCTCGGGCGCGTTCCGGCAATGGGGGGCGCGGGTTCACAACCGCACCGAAGCCGGGCACAAGCGGGGGCCCGATCCAAGCTGGCCGGGGCCGAGTTTCAGGGGCCTGGAAATGTCTCTCCGTTGGGACGTGGTGCTGGCCATCTTGGGCATGGCGCTCGCCACCTACCTGCTGCGCGCGGGCGGCTACGCCCTGCTGCGCGCCTTCCGCCCGCCGCCCTTCGTGACCTCCATGCTGGGGCACATGCCGGGCTGCATCTTCGTGGCCTTCGTCACGCCCGCGCTGGTGACCGGCGGCTGGCCCAGCCTGCTGGCGGCCGCCGCCGTCACCGGCATCATGATCGGCACGCGCAGCTACATGCTGGCGATCCTGGGGGGTGTGGCCGTCATCTGGCTGTCGCGGCTGGCGTAGGCGTCACGGGCTGGGCCGCCGCCTTCACCGCCGCGTAGAGCGGGATGCCCGCCGCGTCGCAATGCTGCTTCACGCGCCGGTTCAGTTCGCGCCCCACCGCCCAGCGGCGGGCGGGCGGCGTCATCACGCGGGCGCGCAGGATCACGCCAGCATCCGTCATCTTGTCCACGCCCAGCACCTCGAGCGGCGCCAGCAATTGCGGCGCCCAGGCCTCATCCTCGCGCATGCTCTCGCCCACCTGGCGCAGCATCATCACCGCCTGGTCCGTATCCGCGCCGTAGTCGAGGGCGAGGTCGAGCACGGCATAGCCGAAGTCGCGCGTCTGGTTCGTCACCGTCGTCACCGCGCTGAAGGGCACGATATGGACCGAGCCATCCACGGCACGCAGCCGGATGGAGCGGATGGAGAGCTCCTCCACCGTGCCGGACAGGCCGCCGACGGTGATGGTGTCGCCCACCGCCACCGCATCCTCCAGCAGCAGGAAGATGCCGGTGATGACGTCGCGCACCAGCGTCTGGCTGCCAAAGCCGATGGCGAGGCCGAGCACGCCGGCACCGGCCAGCAGGGGCGCCACGTTGATGCCGATCTCGGTCAGCAGCGTCAGGCCGACGATGACGAGAAGCAGCGCGCCGAGCGCGGTCCGCAGCATGGGCAGCAGCGTGCGCACCCGGGCCGAGCGCGCGGCCGAGCCATCCTTCGGCAGCCGCGCCAGGTGCCGCTGGATGGCGGCGTTCGCCCCCTCCCAGATGAGCAGCGCCACGACGAGCGTGATGCCGATGCTGGTGGCGCCCGAGATCAGCCGCCCGCCCCAGCGCCCGCTGCCGAACCAGGAGAGGGAGCCAAGCCCCCAGGCCTCCAGCAGCAGCACGACACTGCCGGCGGTGATGACGGCGGAGATCAGCGTGCGCAGCGCGGGCAGGTAGCGGTTCGCGCGCTGCTCCAGCCCGGGATAGCGGATCGAGAGGTCGGCGCTGATGCGGAAGAGCCGGTCCAGCAGCCGGCGCATGCCCTCATCCAGCAGCTTGCCGCCGATGATGATGCCGATGGTGGCGAGCGAGGCCTCGGCCAGACGCTCGAAGCCGCGGTCGATCTCCAGCGCCCAGACCGTCCAGGCGGCCAGCAGCCACATGATGATGGCCACATGCCAGGCCTCGGCCAGGCGCGAGCGCGCGGCGCGCATGAGGGCGCGGCTGCGCGTCGGCACGTCGCCCTCCTTGAGGTCCGGCGCGTCGAGCAGGGTGGCGACGGTGGCGCGGTTCTGCAGCACGATCTGCGCCACCAGCAGCGAGAGCACGAGCAGGCCGAGGCGCCAGATGCTCTCATAGGCGCCCTGCGGCAGGCCGAAGAGCATCGCGACCTCCGCCGTCGCGTAGAAGGTGACGCCGGTCAGCGCGAGGCGGCGGATCCAGAGCGTGGCATAGGCCGCCGTCTCGTCGTCGCAGCGGATCAGCCGGAGGCGCGTGAGGCCGGGCGCGAAGACCAGGCGGCCTGCCGCCATCACGGCGCGGGCGGCCATGTAGGCGAAGGTCACGGCCTCCATCACCAGACGGTTGGAGGGCCAGATGGCGAAGGTGCCGATGATGGCGAGCGCGGTCGCGCCAAAGCCCAGGATGGGCACGAGGTCGAGCCCGAGATGGCCCAGCATGTAGGGCAGCCGGCGCAATCCCTGGAGCGGCCCCTGCACCGCCATGCCGCGGCTCTCCAGCCAACCATTGGGCCGCTTCATGAGCCAGCGCAGCAGGCGCTCCGTCGCCATGCCGGCGAGCAGCACGAGGGCGAGCTTCCAGGCCAGCGCCAAGACCTGGGTCTGCAGCGCCTCATCCGTCACCAGCCGCTCGAACCAGGCGCGGATCAGGCCGAGCTCGGCGGCGGCGGAGAGGGTCGTCCAGGCCTGGACCAGGAACTGGCCGACGCGGCTGGCGATGCCGACGACGATGTCGGCCGGGGCGGAGATCACCTCCTCGGGCGTCGGCGCGTCCGCCTCGGGCGCGGCGGGTGCGCCGGTGGTGGCCTCCAGCGCGCGGATCAGCGCGCCGCGGCGCGCCTCGTCGCGCAGGATCTCGAGCAGGGCGCCGAGCTCGGGCGTGGGCGCGGGGGCGGCGGCAGGCGCGGCGGCCGCTTGCGGCTGGGCCGGGGCTGGTGCCGGCGCTGGTGCCGGCGCTGGGGCCTGCAGTGCCGCGGCGGCCGGGCGCGGCGCCGCGGGTGCCGCCGTCTGGCCTCCCGTCTGGCCTCCCGTCTGGGCCAGCGCGAGGGGCGAGAGCAGCAGCAGCAGGGGAAGGGCGCGGAGCATCATGCTGCCTGCTTTCCGCGCAGATTCCGCCCGGGTCAAGTTGCCTCGCCGCAGCGCAGCATGCACCATATGGAAATTCATGCGCGCTTCGCCCTCCATCTGGCTCATCATGCTGGCCCTTCTGGGCACCCATATGGCGGGAATGGGCGCTTTCCTGACGGTGCCCGTCCTGGCGCCCGCGATCGCGGCCGAGACCGGGCTTTCCGCCAGCCTCGCCGGCATCCACACGGCGCTGGTCTATGCCGGTGCGCTGTTTTCGGGACCGGTCACCCAGGGGCTTCTGCTGCGACATGGCGGCGTGCGCGTCTGCCAGGGCGCGCTGGTCGTGGTGGCGGCGGGGATCGCCCTGGCGGCCATCGGGCATCCCGTTGCGCTGCTGTTCTCCGCGCTATTGGCCGGGCTTGGCCATGGGCCGATCACGCCCGCGGGAAGCCATCTGCTGGCGCCGCGCACGCCGCCGCGCATCCGCAGCCTCGTCTTCGGCCTCAAGCAATGCGGGGTGCCGGCCGGTGCCATGATGGTGGCGGCGGTCGCGCCCATCCTCGCCATCCACCATGGCTGGCGTGCGGCGGTGCTGGCGATGGCGGCCTTCTCCCTCCTGCTGGCGCTGGCCCTGCAACCGCTGCGCGCGGCGCTCGACACCGACCGCGCGGGCCCCGGGGCCGGGGCGCTGCGCCCCTGGCAGGATGCGAAGTCGAGCCTTTCCATCCTGCGCGATGATGCCCGCATCCGCGCGCTGACCTTCGCCGCCTCCAGCTATGGCATCGCGCAGTTCTGCTTCGGCTCCTTCTTCGTGGTCTGGCAGGTGCAGGTGATGGGGGCGGGGCTGGAGCAGGCGGGCCTCATGCTCGCCCTCGCCCAGGGCAGCGGCGTCGCGGGTCGCATCGCCTGGGCGCTGATCGCGGACCGCATCGGCGCGGCCCCGGTGCTGCTGGCGCTCGGCCTCGCCATCGGCGGCGCCTGCGGGCTGCTGGCGCTGGCCGGGCCCGGCTGGCCTTCGCTCATCATCGCCGTGGTCGCGGTTGCCATGGGCGCCTCGGCCGTGGGCTGGAACGGGGTGATGCTGAGCGAGGTGGCGCGCGTCGCCCCCGCCGGCCGCGTCGGCGCGGCGACGGCCGCGCTCGGATTCGTCTTTGCCGGCGTGATGATCGTGGCCCCCACGCTCTTCTCGGCCCTGGTGCTGACCACGGGCGGCTTCGCGCTCGGCTTCGCGCTCTGCGGCCTGGCGGGGCTGGCCGGCGCGGCGGCGCTGGCCCGGTTGCGCTTCGCGCGGCCCGCCCCATGATGGGGTCATGCAGACCTTCCTCACCATTCTCGTCGCCCTCGCCATGCTGGCGACACTCGGCGTCCTGTTCGCCGGGCTGATCGGCATGGCGCGAGGCGTGAGCGGCGCCACCTCGCAGAAGCTGATGCGCTATCGCGTGCTGCTGCAGGGCGCCGCGCTCGTGCTCTTCGCGCTGCTCATGCTCAGCCTGAAGGGCTAGGCCTGGCCCGGGCGCGCGGCGGATGAAGCGAACTTAATCTCGCGGCCCTTGGCGTCGGATGCAGCCGAAACATAGGCTGCCTGCTGCATCGCAGCAGGAGATCCGGATGGCGCGTCGTTCCCTCGGTCGTTGGCTGGCCCTTCTTCTCCTCGGCGGCATCGGCCTCGCGCCCAGCGCGCCGCGCGCCCAGACCCTGACCGCGGTGCTGGAGGCCGAGGTCGTCACGCTCGATCCGCATTTCACCACCGCCTATATCAGCCGCACCTTCGGCTACATGGTCTTCGACACACTCTTCGGCATGGACCGCTCGGGCACCCCGCGGCCGCAGATGGTGGAGAGCTGGACCACCTCGCCCGATGGGCTCACCTGGCGCTTCACCCTGCGCGAGGGGCTGCTCTGGCACGATGGCACGCCCGTCACCGCCGCCGATTGCGTCGCCTCCCTCCGCCGCTGGGCGCCGCGCAGCGCGCTCGGCGCGCGCCTCCTCGCCGCCACCGCCAGCATCGAGGCGAATGACGCCCGCAGCTTCACGTTGACGCTGAAGGAGTCCTACGGCCTGGTGCTCGAGACGCTCGGCACGGCCGCCTCGCCCGGCCCCTTCATGCTGCCCGAGCGCCTGGCCCGCACGCCCGGCACCGAGCGCATCACCGAGATCATCGGCTCCGGCCCCTTCATGTATCGCCGCGAGGATCACCGCCCGGGCGACCGCATGCTGCTGCGCCGCAACCCCCGCTACAATTCGCGGCCCGAGCCCAATGACCTCTTCGCCGGCGGCAAGCCCGTGCGGATCGAGGCGCTGGAGCTGCGCGTGGTGCCGGACGGCCTGACCGCCGCCAACGCCATCCAGGCGGGCGAGGTGGACTACATGCAGTATGCGCCCTTCGACCTGCTGCCACGCCTGGAGCGCGACCGCCGGGTGCGCGTGCTGGGCTTCACCGGCCTCGACACCTTCACTGGCCACTACCGCACCAATGCGGCCACTGGCCCCTTCTCGGACCCCGCCATCCGCCGCGTGCTGCTGCGCCTGGTGGACCAGGCCGAGGTGATGGCGGCCTTCGGCCTCTCCTCCCAATACCAGCGCACCTGCCCCGCCATCTTCGTCTGCGGCGGCCCCTACGAGACCGCCGTCGGCAGCGAGGTGGCGCGCGACCCCTCCATCGAGGCCGCCCGCGCCGCGCTGCGCGCCACCAGCTACAATGGCGAGCCGGTGATCGTGATGGTGGCCAATGATCTGGAGGCCGCGCGCATCTCCTCGGAAGTGCTGGCCAACCGCATGCGGCAGGCCGGCTTCAACGTGGACATGCAGGTGATGGACTGGGCCTCGCTGCTCGCCCGCCGCACCCGGCGCGACGGCTGGCATGTGTTCGGCGTGCACGCCATCGGCATCGACCTGCAATCGCCGATCACCAACCCCTTCGTGGCCTTCACCTGCTCCGGCATTCCGGCCAGCGGCTATCACTGCAACGAGCGGCTGACGGCGCTGTTCGACGCCTTCACCAAGGCGCCCGACCAAGCGGCCCGCATGCGCCTGATCGAGGAGATGCAGCGGCTGATCTACAGCGAGGTCATCACCCTGCCCTGGGGCCAGTTCGCCCAGCCGGCGCTGCATCGCGCCAATCTGCGCAACCTCGTGCCCTCGGCCATCCCGGTCTTCTGGAACGTGGAGAAGTAGCGCCCGTGTATGACGTGATCGTGGTGGGCGCCGGTTCGGCCGGCGCCCCGCTGGCCGCGCGACTCTCCGAGGATGGCCACCGCCGGGTGCTGCTGCTGGAGGCCGGGCGCGACTGGCGCTCGGCCGAGGCGCCGCATGCGCTGCGCAGCGCCAACATCATCCCCTTCATGCATGACCCCGCGCACCAGGCCCAATGGCAATGGCCGGGGCTGATGACGCGCCGCACCGCCGCCCAGGCGCCCAAATTCTATTGGCGCGGCAAGGCGCTGGGCGGCTCCTCCGCCGTGAACGCCCAGATCGCCATCCGTGGCGTTCCCGCCGCCTTCGACGCCTGGGCCGAGGCCGGCTGCGAAGGCTGGGCGGCCAGCGACGTGCTGCCCCTCTTCGACGCCATCGAGGATGACGCCGATACGGGCGTGGCGCCCGGCATCCGCCGGGGCGGCCCGCTGCCGGTCTTCCGCATGCCGGTCCCGGAATGGGGTGCGGTGGATCTCGCCCTGCGCGACGCCGCGCTGGCCGAGGGCTACCCCTGGAAGCCCGACCTCAACGCGCCCGAGGGCGAGGGGATTTCCTGCAACCCGATCAACCTCCGGGGCGGGCTGCGCGTCACCACCAATGATGGCTACCTGGAACCCGCGCGCGGCCGCGCGAACCTCACCATCCGGGGCGGCGCGCTGGTGGACCGCATCCTCTTCGAGGGCAATCGCGCCCGCGCCGTCCGCGTGCGCTTCGGCGATGCCTGGGAGGAGATCGCGGGCCGCGAGATCGTGCTTTGCGCCGGCGCCATCCACAGCCCGACCATCCTGATGCGCTCGGGCCTTGGCCCCGCCGCCGCGCTGAAGGCGCTCGGCATCGCGGTCCAGCAGGACCTGCCACATGTCGGGCGGAACCTGATGGACCACCCCATCCTGCGCGCCAGCCTCGCGCTCAAGCCCGAGCATCGCGCGAGGGGCGCCGATGCGCGCCACACCAATTGCTGCCTGACCTACTCGAGCCGCCTCGCCGGGGGCGGCGAGCGCGACATGATCATGATCGCCTACAACCATCGCGGCCTGGGCGAAGGCGCCGAGCCCGCGCCGGGCGGGGCCGTGGGCGTGGCGCTCTATGACGCCTTCTCGCGCGGGGAGCTGCGCCTCGCCTCGGCCGATCCCGAGGCCCAGCCGGAAGTGGATGAGAACATGCTGGCCGACCCGCGCGACCGGCTGCGCCTGCGCGACGGCGTGCGGCGCCTCGCGCGCCTCACCGCGCGCGACCCGCTGACGCGGCTGGCCGAGGGCATCACCTTCGGCGAAAGCGGCCTCACCATGCCCGAGGCCGCCGCCCTGCCGGATGACGACCTGGACGCGATCATGCTGGCCGAAGCGAGCGACATCCAGCACGCCGCCGGCACCTGCCGCATGACCGCCCATGAGGATCCGCGCGGCGTGGTGGACCCCGACCTGCGGGTGCGCGGCGTGGAGGGGCTGCGCGTGGCCGATGCCTCCATCATGCCGACGGATTGCCGGGCCAACCTGCACTTCACCTGCGTGATGATCGGCGAGAACCTGGCGCGGCGGATGCGCGCCGAAGCGGCGGGTTAGGCGCCGCTCAGGTCGCGCGCCAGCACCGGCCGCGGGCCGGGGGTGAGGCGCACGCGTTGGCCCGCGCGCAGCCAGGGTTCGGCGGGCTGGATCAGCGTCACGTCGCGGTTGCCGCGCTCCAGCCGCACCACGACCTCGACGGCATTGGCCTCCGGGCTGCCGGCACCGCGTGCGGCCCCCACCACCTGGGAGACGAGGCGCAGCCGCGGTTCGCCCGGCGGCGTGGCGGGCAGCGGGCGCGTGCCGAGGACGGTGCCCCGTTCGAAGGCCGGTTCCGCCACCGCCTCGACCGGCGCCGCGGCCTCGGGCGCGGCCCCGCCGCATCCGGCCAGGGCCAGGCCGAGAGGGAGAAGCAGAAGGCATCGCAGGTGTGGCATGCCTCCCTTGTAGAGCATGCGGGGCGGGCGCGAAATCACCATGCGGGCGCTGAATCAAGCCGTGAATCACGGCGTGAATCATCCGGGTAATATCCGCGCCATCCGGCAGCCCGCCACAGGAATGTCGTCTTTGCTTGATTTGAGGGAGGGGCTGGCGTTATGAGTCCCCCGTCCCCGGTCGTCTTGCCGCAGGGACATTCGCTGCTGCGTTCCGCGCCATGGGGGTGGTTCGGGGCATCTCTTCAGCGGTGAAGCAAGGGGGAGTTTCCACAGGATGGCCCAGTCGTTTTTGGGGCGCAGCAAGGCGTTGAGCCGGCCCTTGGCCGCAATCTCGGTGCTTTGCCTTCTGGCGGCCTGCGCGCAGACGCCGACCGCGCCCACCCGCTCCGCCAGCGTCACGCGCGGCAGCTATGATCCGCCCGGCCCGCCCAGCGACCCCTGGGGCCCCTGGATCCGCGAGGCCTCCCGCCGCTTCGACGTGCCCGAGCGCTGGATCCGCGAGGTGATGCGCCAGGAATCTGGCGGCCGCGCCGGCGCCACCTCGCCGGTCGGCGCCATGGGCCTCATGCAGGTCATGCCCGGCACCTACCGTGAATTGCAGCGCCGCCACGACCTGGGTGACGACCCCTATCACCCCTACGACAACCTGATGGCCGGCACGGCTTATATCCGCCAGATGTATGAGCTCTACGGCTCGCCCGCCTTCCTGGCCGCCTATAATGCAGGGCCACGCCGGCTGGAGAACTACCTCTACAACAACCAGGGCCTGCCGGCGGAGACGCGCAACTACGTCGCCCGCGTCGGGCCCCGCGTCATCACCAGCAGCCCGGTCCGCCGCGCCCCGCCGGAGATCTACGCGGCCGGCGAGATTCCGCTGAACGTGCCGCAAGGCCCGCGCCGCATGGACGCGGCCACCCGCACCGCCCTGGCCGAACAGCGCCAGATCCGCGAGCAGAACGCCCAATTCGCCGCCCTGCCCCCGGCCGAGCCCAGCGCCGCGCCGGTCCGCATGGCCGCCGCCGCACCGCCGCCGCCCGTCACCGCCAGCGGCGGCAGCTTCATCGCCCGGGGCGGCGTGGTCGCGATGGAACCCATCGCCGACGGCTCGACGCCCGAGGGCGCCGCGCGCCTGGCCGAGAGCGCCACGCGCAGCACGCCCATCGAAGGCGAGCCGACGGCGGATGGCCGCATCATCGTGGCCCGCATGGACCCGATCCCCGATGGCTCGACGCCCGAGGGCGCAGCCCGCCTGGCCGAAAGCACGGGCCGTCGTGAGCCGCCACCGCTGACGGCCCCCAGCCGTGCGCCCGTGGCGGCGCAGCCGCTGGCCCAGCCGCAGCGCGCCTTCGGCCTGATCAGCACGGCCCAGGCCGGCACGCTGCCGGCCGGCTTCCGCCCCGGCGCAACGCCCCCCTCGCCCGGCGGCTGGGGCGTTCAGGTCGGCGCCTTCAGCTCCCCCGAACTGGCGCGCCAGGCGGCCCAGGCGGCGCAAAGCAGCGTGGGTGGCCGCGTGCAGGTAACGCCGGTGCAGGTCGGCCGCGGCACGCTGTTCCGCGCCCGCGTCACTGGCCTGACCCAGGCCAGCGCGCAGCAGGCCTGCGATCGGCTGCGCAGCCGCAGCGGCTGCAACACGCTTTCGCCCGGCCAGCTCTGATGGCGTGAAGGAAGGGCGGGTTACCGCCCTTCATGCGCCAGCCGGAACGGGCTGGCGGGATAGGTGCCGAGCACGCGAAGCTCGCGCGAGAAGTAGCGCAGCTCCTCAAGTGCCCGGAACAGGCCGGGCTCGTCCGGGTGGCCATCCACGTCGCAGAGGAATTGCGTGGCGGTGAAGGCGCCGTCGAGCATGTAGCTCTCCAGCTTCGTCATGTTCACGCCATTGGTCGCGAAGCCGCCCAGCGCCTTGTAGAGCGCGGCCGGCATGTTGCGGACGCGGAAGACGAAGGTCGTCACCGGGTGCGGCACCTCCTGCGCGGGGGGCAGCTTGCGCTCACGCGACATGACGTAGAAGCGCGTGGTGTTGTGCGAGGCGTCCTCGACATTGCGGCGCAGGATCTCGAGGCCGTACACCTCGGCCGCCAGTTCGCTCGCGACCGCCGCGTCCTCCAGCGTGCCCTCGCGGGCGATCAGCTCGGCCGCACCCGCCGTATCGGCCTGGATCACGGGGGTGAGCGACAGCTCCTTGATGACCTTCAGCACCTGGCCCAGCGCCATCGGGTGGCTGTGCGCGCGGCGGATGCCCGCGAGCTTGGCGCCCGGGCGGGCCAGCAGGCAGTGCTCCACCCGCTCGAAATGCTCGCCGATCACGGAGAGGCCCGATTCGGGCAGCAGGCGATGGATGTCCGGCACGCGACCGGCCAGCGAATTCTCGCAGGGCAGCATGGCGAGGTCCGCTCGGCCGTCCCGCACAGCCGCCATCGCCGCCTCGAAGCTCGGGCAGGGCAGCGTGGTCCAGCCGGGATAGGCGTGCCGGCAGGCGAGGTCGGAATAGGCGCCAGGAACCCCCTGGAAGGCGATGATCTGGTTCATGATGTTCCCAAGAGATGGCGGGCCCGTTCGAGATCCTCGGGCGTGTCCACGCCGAAGGGGCCATGTTCGACGCGCGCGGCGCCGATCCGCATGCCGGCCTCCAGCGCGCGTAGCTGCTCCAGCTTCTCGCGCCGCTCGAGCGGCGATTCGGGCAGGCGGACGAAGCGGTCCAGCGCCGCGCGCCGATAGGCATAGACGCCGATATGGTGCCAGCGCGGCCCCTCCCCCCAGGGGATGGGGTTGCGGCTGAAATAGAGCGCGGGCGCGACCTCCGCCCCGTCCGGGAAGGCGCAGGCGGCCTTCACGAAGGAGGCGGTGTTGGCCTCCTTCTCGTCGGCGATGGGGCAGACCAGCGTGCCGATCTCCACCGCCTTGTCGGCCAGCGGCTTGAGCACGGACCAGAGCAGGTTGGGCTCGAGCGTCGGGAAATCGCCCTGCAGGTTCACCACGATGTCGTGCGCGCCGAAGGGGTCGAGCTGGGCGAGCGCGCGGTGGATGCGGTCCGTGCCGCTCGGAACGTCATCCGCCACCAGAACGGCGCGGCCGCCCGCGGCCTCCACCGCCTGCACGATCTCGGGCTCGCCGGCGGCGACCGCGACGGGGCCGATCCCGGCCTCCTTCGCCCGCTCCAGCACATGCAGGATCATCGGCCGGCCGGCGATCTCCGCGAGCGGCTTGCCCGGCAGCCGGGTGGCCGCCATGCGGGCGGGGATGATGATGATGGGGTTCACGCTGAAATCCGTGGGTGAAACGAGGGCCGGGGACGGTTGATGCGGCGCAGCACCGCCTGTATGGAAGTCTACGAATAAGTCAGGGGACGGCATCGCGCAAACAGCGCCCAAGCCGCCCAGTCGTTGAGAAGGGTCTGCTCGGCATGAGCCTGGAAGCCAATAAGATTTTCGCGGCCGTCCTCACCGCCGGCGTCACCTTCATGAGTGCCGGCGTGATCGGTGGCCTGGTGGTGCACCCGCACAAGCTGGAGCGCTCGGCCATCAGCATCGGCGCCACGCCGCAGACCGCCGCCGCCCCGGCCGCCCCCGCCGCCCCGGCGGTGGAGCCGATCGGGCCGCTGCTCGCCGCCGCGAATGTGGACAATGGCCGTGCGCTGACCGGCCGCCTCTGCGCCTCCTGCCATACCCTCAACGAGGGCGGTCGCGCGGGCGTGGGCCCGAACCTCTGGAACATCGTGAACAACAAGCACGCGCACCAGCCGGGCTTCAACTACAGCGCGGCCAACCGCGCGCTGGCCGACAAGCCCTGGGATTACGAGGCGCTGAACGCCTTCATCGCGGCCCCCAACCGCGCCATGCCCGGCACGCGCATGGGCTTCGCGGGCCTCGCCAATACGGCGCAGCGCGCGGACGTGATCGCCTTCCTCCGCACGCTCTCCGCCAACCCGGCGCCGCTGCCCTGATCTCGCCGGATCTCGTGACGGCAGCGGAAGCCGCCGCTGATCTCGCGGGCGGCATCATTCGCCCGCTCTTCCGCTCGGGCCTGCTGGTGGAAGCCAAGGGCGACGCCTCGCCCGTCACCGAAGCCGACCGCGCCGCCGAGCGCGCACTCCGCGCCTTCCTGACCGAGCGCTTCCCGACCCATGGCATCATGGGCGAGGAGTACGGTACCGAGCGCGGCGACGCCGAATATCTCTGGGTGCTCGACCCCATCGACGGCACCCGCGCCTTCCTCACCGGCCGCCCGCTTTTCGGCACGCTGATCGGCCTGCTGCACAAGGGCCAGCCAGTCCTTGGCCTGATCGACCAGCCGGTGACGCGGGAGCGCTGGATCGGCGTGGCCGGCCAGCCCACGCGCTTCACGAGCCCCATGGGGGGCACGGCGGCCTGCCGGCCTTGCGCCAGTCTCGCCACCGCCGAGCTCTCCTGCACCTCGCCCGACATCTTCGACGCCGCCGGCACCGCCCGCTTCGATCGCGTGCGCCAGGCCGCGCGCCGCGTGACCTGGGGCGGCGATTGCTATGCCTATGGCCTGATCGCCCTCGGCCTGGTGGATGCCGTGGTGGAGGGCACGCTCAAGCCCTGGGACTGGGCGGCACTGGTGCCGGTGATCGAGGGCGCGGGCGGACGGATGACGGATTGGCAGGGCCAAGCCCTCACCCTCCACAGCAAGGGCGAGGTCATCGCGGTGGGGGATGCGGCCCTGCTGCCGGAGATCGTTTCGCTGCTCAGCTGACTTGCAGGTTGCCCTGGGCGCATCGCACCCCCAATCTCTTCCGCATGATGCAACGCCGAGACCTCTTCGCCGCCGGCTTCGGCCTGGTCGCCGCCACCGCCGCCGCGCAAGGCGCGCCGCCGATCCGCACCCACGCGCTCTCGCTGCTGGGAGAACCCGCGCTGCCCGCCGATTTCACCCATTTTCCCTGGGTGAATCCGAACGCGCTGAAGGGCGGCGAGGTCACACTCACCGCGCTCGGCAGCTATGACAGCTTCAACCAGTTCATCCTGCGCGGCACGGCCGCCGTCGGCCTCAACAACCTCTATGACAGCCTGCTGGTGGAAAGCGCCGACGAGGCCAGCACGGAATACGCCCATCTGGCCGAGACCATCGAGATCCCGGCCGACCGCATGGGCGTCACCTTCGAGCTGCGCGAGACTGCCCGCTGGCATGATGGCCGCCCCATCACCGCCGAGGATGTGGCCTGGACCTTCAACACGCTCCGCACCCAGGGCCGCCCGTTCTACCGCGCCTATTGGGGCGATGTGAGCGAGGCCGTCGTCGAGGGTCCGCGCCGCGTGACCTTCCGCTTCCGCACCAACGAGAACCGCGAGCTGGCACTGATCCTCGGCCAGATGTGGATCCTGCCGAAGCATTACTGGGAAGGCCGCGACTTCGCCCGCCCCTCGCTCGATGTGCCGCTCGGCTCCGGTCCCTATCGCGTTGACCGCTTCGAATCCGGCCGCAGCATCGCCTATCGCCGCGTGCCGGATTATTGGGCGGTGAACCTCAACACGCGGCGCGGCACGCAGAATTTCGACGTGATGCGCTACGAATACTTCCGCGACGTGACGGTCGCCTTCGAGGCCTTCAAGGCGGGGCAGATCGACTTCCGCACCGAGAACATCGCCCGCAACTGGGCCACCGGCTACGATTTCCCGGCCGTGCGCCGCGGCCTCGTCAAGCGCGACGAGATCCGCCACCAGCTGCCCACCGGCATGCAGGCCTTCGTGATGAACCTGCGCCGGCCGCTCTTCCAGGATGCGCGCGTGCGCGAAGCCCTGATGCAGGTCTTCGACTATGAGTGGTTGAACGCGAACATCTTCAACGGCGCCTATGCGCGCACCACCAGCTTCTTCTCGAACAGCGAGCTCGCCTCCTCCGGCCTGCCGACCGGCCGCGAGCTGGAAATCCTGACGCCCTTCCGCGCGCAGTTGCCCGAAACCGTCTTCACCACCGAGCACCGGCTGCCCACCACCGATGGCAGCGGCAACAACCGCGACGGCCTGCGCCGCGCGCTCGACCTCATGCGCCAGGCGGGCTGGACCATCCGTGACCGGCGGCTGGTCAACGCCCAGGGGCAGCGCTTCGAATTCGAGATCCTGCTGAACGGCGCCAGCTTCGAGCGCGTGGCCCTGCCTTACGTGCAATGGCTGCAGCGCCTCGGCGTCGAGGCCCGCGTCCGCACGGTGGACCCGGCCCAATACCAGGTGCGCATCGACGCCTTCGACTTCGACATGACCGTGGACGTGATGGGCCAGTCCCTCTCGCCCGGCAACGAGCAGCGCGACTACTTCACCTGCGCCAAGGCTCAGGAAAACGGTTCCCAGAACGTGGCCGGCATTTGCCATCCGGTGATCGACGCGCTGGTCGAACTCGTCATCACCGCACCCGACCGCGAGGAACTCATCCAGCGCACCCGCGCGCTGGATCGCGTGCTGCTGCACAACCACTTCGTCATCCCGCAATGGCACAACCGCGCCTTCTGGATCGCCTTCTGGGACCGCTTCGGCCGGCCGGAACGCAACCCGAAATACGCGCTGGGCTTCGACAGCTGGTGGATCGACCCGGCGCGCGACCGCGCGCTGCAAGAGGCGAAGCGGAGCCTGTGATGGTGGGCACGCGCCTGCGAGGGGGCGCCGCCCCCTCGCGCTCCCCCGCCAGGGATCTTGATCCCTGGACCCTGGGACTTGGTCGCGTGGGGGTAGGGGCCCAAAGTCCCAGGCGGGAGGGTCCGGGAGGGCAGCGCCCTCCCGCGGCGCGCACCCACCCGTGACCGGCTATCTGCTTCGCCGCCTGCTGCTGGTGGTGCCGACGCTGTTCGGCATCATCCTGATCAATTTCGCGGTGATTCAGTTCGCACCGGGCGGTCCGGTCGAGCAGATGATCGCGGAGATTCGCGGCCAGGGTGACACGATGGGCCGCCTGACGGGCGAGGGTGCCAACGAGACTCGCCCGCAGCCGACCTCCACGGCGGAGGGCGGTGGCTCGCAGTATCGCGGGGCGCGCGGGCTCGATCCCGAGGTGGTGAAAGAGATCGAGCGCGCCTTCGGCTTCGACAAGCCGGCGCATGTGCGCTTCGGCGAGATGCTCTGGGGCTATATGCGCTTCGATCTCGGGCGGTCGCTGTTTCGCGATCGGCCGGTCTGGGACCTGGTGGTGGAGAAGCTGCCGGTTTCGATCTCGCTCGGGCTGTGGTCCACGCTGATCATCTATCTGATCTCCATTCCCCTCGGCATCCGCAAGGCGGTGCGGGACGGCACGCGCTTCGATCTGACGACGAGCGCCGTGGTGCTGGTGGGCTATGCGATCCCGGGCTTCCTCTTCGCCATCCTGCTGGTGGTGCTGTTTGCCGGCGGCAGCTTCTTCCAGTGGTTCCCGCTGCGCGGCCTGGTGAGTTCGGGCAGCGAGACCTGGCCCTTCTGGGACCGCGTCTGGGACTATGCCTGGCACATGGTGCTGCCCACCATCACCCTGGTGATCGGCGGCTTCGCCGGGCTGACCATGCTGACGAAGAACTCCTTCCTGGAGGAGATCAACAAGCAGTATGTCGTCACCGCCCGCGCCAAGGGCGCGGCGGAGCGGCGCGTGCTCTATGGGCATGTCTTCCGCAACGCGATGCTCATCATCATCGCGGGGTTTCCGGCGGCCTTCATCGGCATCCTCTTCACCGGCGCGCTGCTGGTGGAGATCATCTTCTCGCTGGACGGGCTCGGCCTGCTCGGCTTCGAGGCGGCGATCCGGCGGGACTACACGGTGATGTTCGGCACGCTCTACATCTTCACCCTGCTCGGGCTCATCATGCAGATCGTCAGCGACTTCACCTATACGCTGGTGGACCCGCGCATTGATTTCGAGAGCAGGCGATGATCCTCTGGTCTCAAGCCGACGGCAGCGTGCTGGCCACGCCGCAACCCGCCCATGCCGTGCTGGCCGGCCAGCTCATGCGCGCACTGGCCGAGCCGCCCGCGCCGCTGGAGCCGGTGGTCAACGCCGCCGCCCAGCATGACTGCGCCTGGATGGAATGGGAGCGCGACCCGGAATTCGACGCCGCGACCGGCCTGCCCCGCCATTTCAATGCGCTCTCCGGCGGCGAGCATGTGCCGATGTGGGAACAGGGCGTGCGCGACGCGCTGGCCAATTGGGGCCTCTGGGCGGGGCTGCTGATCCTGCGCCATGGCAGCCACATCTACCGCCTGGGCATCCTCGGCAACCGCATGGCGCCGAGTGCCGAGAGCCTCGCCGCCATGGAAGGCTACATGGCGCGCGAGAAGGATTGGAGCGCCGAGCTGATGGGCAAGCTCGGCGCGACGGAAGCGCAGGTGACCGCCAACCAGCGCAAGCTTGCCATGGTGGACTCCATCGCTCTCGGCCTCTGCTGGGGGCAGGAGCGTTTCGACTGCAACGGCACCACGCTGATCCGCCGCAGCGCGCGCGTGGCGACGCTGGATCCCTGGCCTCTCGCCATGCCGCGCCTCACGCTGGAGACGGAGACGGTGCATCTGCCCGGCCGCTTCGCCAATGCCGAGGCGATGCGCGCGGGCCTCGCCGCGGCCCCGCGCGAGCGGCTGGTGTTCGAGCTGGAGGCCGCGTGAAGGTCGGCTGTTCTGATCGGAGTTGCAGGAACCTGAGGTTCTTGCCGGGGTCATCGAGGGGCGGCGCCCCTCGATGACCCTCTCCCCGCTCACCCGCCGCCGCATCGCGAATTTCCGCGCGAACCGCCGCGGCATGATCTCGCTCTGGATCTTCGGCACGCTCTTCGTGCTGACGCTCTTCGCCGAGCTTCTGGCCAATGACCGCCCGCTGGTGGCACGGGTGGACGGGAACTGGTTCTTCCCCGTCGCCGTCGAATATGCCGAGAGCGACATCGTCCCTGACGGCCTGCCGACCGAGGCCGATTGGCACGACCCGGAATTCATGCGCGACGTGCATGCGCGCGGCTGGGTGGTCTGGCCGCCCATCCGCTACAGCCACGCGACGGTGGTGCGCGACCTCGGCCGGCCCGCGCCCTCCCCGCCCAGCACCCGCAACTGGCTCGGCACGGATGACCAGGCGCGGGATGTGCTGGCGCGCGTCATCTACGGCTTCCGCATCTCGGTCCTGTTCGGTTTCACGCTGACCATCGCGGCCTCGATCATCGGCATCGCGGCGGGCGCGGTGCAGGGCTATTATGGCGGTTGGACCGACCTGCTGTTCCAGCGCTTCATCGAGATCTGGTCCGGCATGCCGCAGCTCTTCCTGCTGATCATCCTTGGCTCCGTCATCGAACCGAGCTTCTGGACGCTGCTGGTCTTCCTGCTGCTGTTTTCCTGGATGGGCCTGGTGGGCGTGGTGCGCGCGGAATTCCTGCGTGGACGCAACCTGGATTATGTGCGCGCGGCACGGGCGCTCGGCGTTTCCGACAGCGCGCTGATGTTCCGCCACATCCTTCCCAATGCGATGGTGGCGACGCTGACCTTCCTGCCCTTCATCCTCTCCGGTTCCGTCACCGTGCTCTCCACGCTGGATTTCCTGGGCTTCGGCCTGCCGCCCGGCTCGGCCTCGCTGGGCGAGCTCTTGAGCCAGGGCAAGAACAACCTCCAGGCGCCCTGGCTCGCCTTTACCGGCTTCGTCGTGCTGGGCGGCGTGCTGACCTTGCTGATCTTCATCGGCGAGGCGGTGCGCGATGCGTTCGATCCCCGGAAACTGCCCGGCGGGAGTTTGAGCTGATGGAGAGCCAACCCCTCCTCACCGTCGAGAACCTCGCCGTCGCCTTCCGCGGCAAGCGCGTCGTCAGCGGCGTCTCCTTCACCGTGAATGCGGGTGAGACGGTGGCGCTGGTGGGCGAGAGCGGCTCCGGCAAGTCGGTCACCGCACTGTCCATCCTGCGGCTGCTGGCCAATACCGGCAGCAATCCGGAAGGCCGCATCACGCTGGACGGGACCGAGGTGCTGACGGCGAACGAGGGGACGCTGCAGCGCCTGCGCGGCGGCGTGGCCGGGATGGTCTTCCAGGAGCCGATGACCTCGCTCAACCCGCTGCACACCATCGGCCGGCAAGTGAGCGAGGCGATCACGCTGCACCGCCCGCTGCGCGGCGAGGCGTTACGCCAGGCCGTCATCACCACGCTCCAGCGCGCCGGCCTGCCGAACGCGGAGGAGCGCATCAACGCCTATCCGCACCAGATGTCGGGCGGCCAGCGCCAGCGCGTGATGATCGGCGCGGCCCTGGCCAACGAGCCCAAGCTGCTGATCGCCGATGAGCCGACCACCGCGCTGGACGTGACCATCCAGGCGCAGATCCTCGAATTGCTGGCCGACCTCAAGCGCCGCCTCGGCATGGCCATGCTGCTCATCACCCATGATTTGCAGATCGTCCGCCGCCACGCCGACCGCGTGGTGGTGATGAAGGATGGCGCGGTGGTCGAGCAGGGCCTGGTGGCCGAGGTCTTCGGCAACCCGCAGCATGCCTATACCCGCATGCTGCTGGCGACCGAGCCGCGCGGCCGCCCCGCACCCATCCCGGAGGGTGCTGAGGAGATCCTGCAGGGACAGGACATCCGCGTGCATTTCCCCATCCGCCGCGGCCTGCTCCGGCGCGTCGTCGCCCAGGTGAAGGCGGTGGATGGCGTGGACATCGCGCTGCGCGAGGGGGAGACGCTCGGCCTCGTCGGCGAAAGCGGCAGCGGCAAGACGACACTGGGCCTCGCCCTCATCCGCATGGAGAACAGCCAGGGCCAGATCCGCTTCGAGGGCCGCGACATCCAGCCGCTCACCCGCGCCGAACTGCGGCCCTTGCGCGCGCGCATGCAGATCGTCTTCCAGGACCCCTATGGCTCCCTCTCGCCGCGCATGAATGCGGGCGAGATCGTGGGCGAGGGCCTCGCCGTGCACGAACCCGGCCTGCGCGAGGCGGAGCGCGCCATCCGCGTGGCCCAGGCGCTGGAGGAAGTGGGCCTCGAGGCTGCCATGGCCGAGCGCTACCCGCATGAATTCTCGGGCGGCCAGCGCCAGCGCATCGCCATCGCGCGGGCGCTCGTCCTGAAGCCACGCCTGGTCGTGCTGGACGAGCCAACCTCCGCGCTGGATGTGAGCGTGCAGGCGCAGGTGGTGGAATTGCTGCGCGGGCTGCAGGCGAAGCACCGGCTGGCCTATCTCTTCATCAGCCATGACCTGCGCGTGGTGCGTGCCATGGCGCATCGCATCATCGTCATGAAGAATGGCCGCATCGTCGAGGCGGGCGAGGCCGAGGCCCTTACGCAAAACCCGCGCGAGCCCTATACGCGCGCCCTGATGGCCGCCGCCTTCGAGCTGCGCGCGGCCGAGGGGAACGGACCGAATTGAGCGCGACGACCGAGGAAACGGCGGCCCACCCTTGGGCCGGCCAGGAGCGGCAGAAGCTCCAGGCGCTGATGGATATCGAGCTGGTGAAGCTCGGCATCCATATCCGCAAGATGAATTCGCCCGGCAGCCCGGTCTATCGCTATGCCGAGAACATCATCCCGGCCGGCCTGATCCTCACCAGCTCCTTCCTCGCCACCGCGCTGATCCATTTCTATGTGGGCGCCGTGGTGCTCGCGATCGGCTGCTGGTGGTGGCTCGCCAAGGTGCAGCCGAAGATCAAGGAGGACGTGTTCATGCGCACGGCCGCTTACGTCCTCCAGGCCGACCTGAACTTCGACGTGATGTGGGCGCGCGGCGTGCTGAGCCTCTACGCCAAGCTGCCCGACGGCACCGAGCGCGTGGCGACGCGCCGCGACGATTGGCGCGCCTATGTGCGCAGCTTTCATGGGCTGGAGGGCGTGAACCTCCCCGAACAAGGACCCGGCTGATGGCCATTCTTCTCTCCACCAAGGCCAATGCCATGCAGGATTGGCGCGACGCGCTGCTGGCCGAGGATCCCACGCTCGACATCCGCCTCTTCCCCGATGCGGGCGACCCCGCCGATATCGAGGCGGCGGTCTGCTGGACGCAGCACGACATGGCGGAGTTGCGCCGCTATCCGAACCTCAAGCTCGTCGTCTCCATGGGCGCGGGCGTGGACCACCTGCTGCGCCCGCCGGGCCCGCCGCCCGGCATTCCCGTGGCGCGCCTGAAGGATGAGCGCCTGACCAGCGGCATGACCGAATGGGTGCTGCTCAACGTGCTGCGCTTCCACCGGCAGGATCTGGAATACCGCGCGCAACAGGCGGCCCGCATCTGGGACGAGCTGCCCGCGCCGGACACGGCCAAGCGCCGCATCGGCATGCTGGGCCTGGGGCAGCTCGGCAATGCCTCGGCGCAGGCGCTGCGCGGCCTCGGCTTTCCGGTGATGGGCTGGACGCGCAACCCGCGCCAAGTGGAAGGCGTCACCTGCTTCTCCGGCGCCGAGGGGCTGGAGGCCATGTTGCGGCAGACTGACATCCTGGTTTGTCTGTTGCCGCTGACGCCCGAGACGCGCGGCGTGATCAACGCGAAAAGCCTCGCCTGGCTGCCGCGCGGCGCCTTCGTCATCAACGCCGCGCGCGGTGGCCACCTCGTCGCCGAGGATCTGCTGGCGGCGCTGGATTCGGGCCATGTGGCGGCAGCGGCTCTCGATGTGTTCGAGCCCGAGCCCCTGCCCGCCGATCATCGTTTCTGGACGCACCCCAAGGTGCTGGTCTGGCCGCATGCCTCGGCCATCACCATCCCCGCCAGCGCGGCGCCGCAGGTGGTGGAAAATCTGCGCCGCGCACGCGAGGGGCGGCCGCTGATCAATCTGGTCGATTTCAGCGCCGGCTACTGAGCCGGCGCCGGGCCGTCCCGCGCGGAACGCGCCGGGCGGCTCAGGCCTCGACGGAATCCGCGACCGGAATCTCGGCCACCACGCCATCGGCCTCGGCCATGGTCTGGCGCAGCTCGCGCAGGAAGACCGTGCCCTTGAGCGTCCGCTGCACCAGCACGCTGCGGCGATCCATCGGGTCCACCTTGCGGCGGGCGAGGTCGAGCTCGCCAAGGCGGTCGAGCGCGCGCGTGATGGCGGGTTTCGAGACGTTCAGGTTCTGCGCCAGGCCGCGCACCGTGTGCGGGCCGGGGCTGAGATAGACCGACAGGAAGACGCCCAATTGGCGCGCCGAGAGATCCGGCCCATCGCGGCGAACCAGCGCGACCGTCGTATCCCGCAGGATGCCGATCAGCTGGTCAGGATTGATCTGGACAGACATCGCGACTTTCCTTCAGGCACCGATACCTTGGGCGCCAGCTTGGATCACCCCGCGCCCGGCGCGCGAGATGTAAGCACTCTCTGACAGGTCATATTGGTTGCGTCAGCCGCGTGAGTAGGCCCGATTCCACATTGGATTGCAAGAAATTCATTTGCGCCTGGATTTCTTGCAAATTTTGGGTGTCACCCCGCGGAACGCTCAAGAAACCGCCCGAGCCCGGCCAGCGCGGCCCGCATCCCCGTCGCCTCGCCACCCTCCGGCCGCCCGGGGCGCGTCGCGTCGTTCCAGGCATAGAGGTCGAGATGCGCCCAGGGCGTGCCCTCCGGCACGAAGCGCCGCAGGAAGAGCGCCGCGATGATGGCGCCCCCCATCGGCTTGCTGGCGACGTTGTTCAGGTCGGCGATGGGGCTATCGAGCCAGTTCGCGTAGCCGTCATGCAGCGGCAGCCGCCAGAGCGGATCGCCCGCCGCCTGCCCGCCAGCCAGCAGCGCCTCGGCCAGCGTGTCGTCATTGCTGAACAGTGCGGGCAGGTCGGGCCCGAGGGCCACGCGCGCGGCACCCGTCAGGGTTGCACCGTTCAGGATCACGCGCGGCTGATGCTCCGCCGCGAAGGTGAGAAGATCGGCCAGCACCAGGCGCCCCTCGGCATCCGTGTTGCCGATCTCCACCGTCAGCCCCTGGCGGGTGCGGATCACGTCGAGCGGGCGGAAGGCCTCGCCGCTCACGCTGTTCTCGACGGCGCCGATCACCAGCAGCAGGCGGATGGGCGCGCGCTGCGCCATCAGCGCCTCGGCCAGCGCCAGCATCACGGCGGCACCGCCCATGTCCTTCTTCATGCGCAGCATCGCGCTCGACGGCTTGAGGTCGAGCCCGCCGGTGTCGAAGCACACGCCCTTGCCGCAGAGCGCGACGAGCGGCGCATCCGCCGCCCCCCATTCCAGCACCGCCACGCGCGGCGCGCGCGGGCTTCCCTGGCCCACCGCCTGCACCGCCGGGAAGCCCTGGCGCAGTTCCTCCCCCTCGATCACGCGGAAGCGCGCGCCATGCTGCGCCGCCACCTCGCCCACCATGGCGGCGAGTTCGGCCGGGCCCAGATGGTTGGCGGGCGTGTTGATGAGGTCGCGCGCGCGGCAGATGGCGGTGGCCACCGCCTGCGCCGATTCGCTGCCGGCCGGCGCCACCAGCCGCGCCGGTGCGCGCTTGCCCGGCTTGAAGCGGGTATAGCGATAGGCGCCCAGCGCCCAGCCCAGCGCCGCCGCCGCGCCATCGCCACCCTCGAGGCGCCACACGCTTCCCTCGGGCAGGCCATAGGGCAGCGCGCCATAGCCCTCGGCCGTCCGCGGCTCGCCGAAGAGCGCGCCCGCCACACCGTCCGCGCCCGGCAGCAGCACGATCTCGCCCGGCTTGCCGGTGAAGCCCGCGGCCCGGGCGAAAGCGGCGCCCGGCAGGGCGTCCCAGGTCTCGGGCGTCACGACATGCAGCGGTAGCGCGTGGGCGGCGTCGTTCAAGAGGCTGGGCAGCATGCGATTCTCCTTGGATGCAACAGGTTGGGATCAGACATGCGCCCCGGCAAGCCGCATTGCCGAAGCCGCCCGGACGGGCCACATGCGCCCCATGACAACAGACACGCATGATCCGCTGGGGTGGCACGGCACGACCATCCTTTGCGTCCGCCGCAACGGGAAGGTGGCCATGGCCGGAGACGGCCAGGTCTCGCTCGGCCAGACGGTGGTGAAGGGCAATGCCCGCAAGGTGCGCCGCATCGCGCAGGGCCGCGTGCTCGCGGGCTTCGCCGGCGCCACAGCCGATGCCTTCACCCTGCTGGAGCGGCTGGAAGCCAAGCTCGAGCGCTTCCCCGACCAGCTGGAGCGCGCCTGCGTCGAGCTGGCGAAGGATTGGCGGACCGACCGCTACCTGCGCCGGCTGGAGGCGCTGCTGGCCGTGGCCGACAAGGACCGCTCCCTGCTGCTCACCGGCCAGGGTGACGTGCTGGAGCCGGAGGACGCCGTCATCGGCATTGGCTCCGGCGGCAACTACGCGCTGGCCGCGGCCCGCGCGCTGCTGACGGTCGAGGGCGTGGAGGCGGAGGAGATCGCGCGGCGGTCCATGACCATCGCCGCCAGCATCTGCGTCTACACCAACGGCAACTTCATCCTGGAGACGCTTGGTTGATGAGCGACGTGACAGCCCCGGAGATGGTGAATCTCTCGCCCCGCGAGATCGTGAGCGAGCTCGACCGCTTCATCATCGGCCAGAACGACGCGAAGCGCGCCGTCGCCATCGCGCTGCGCAACCGCTGGCGGCGCCAGCAACTGCCGGAGAGCTGGCAGGAAGAGGTGGTGCCGAAGAACATCCTGATGATCGGGCCGACCGGCTGCGGCAAGACCGAGATCGCTCGCCGCCTCGCCAGGCTCGCCAATGCGCCCTTCCTCAAGGTCGAGGCCACGAAATTCACCGAGGTCGGCTATGTCGGCCGCGACGTGGAACAGATCGTGCGCGACCTGGTCGAGGCCGCGATCGTGCAGGCGCGCGACGCTGCCCGAAAGGATGTGCGCGCCAAGGCCGAGCTCGCCGCCGAGGAAGCCCTGGTGACCGCGCTGGTGGGCGAGGGTGCGGCCGGCGAAACCCGCCAGAAGTTCCGCAGGATGCTGCGCGAGGGCCAGCTCGAGGCGCGCGAGATCGAGGTTCAGGTGAGTGAGCCCACGGGCCAGCCCATCGGCATGATGGACATGCCCGGCATGCCCCCCGGCCAGATGCAGAACATGCAGGAGATGCTGGGCAAGATGTTCGGCGGCCGCCCCAAGCCCCGCCGCATGACCGTCGCCGCCGCGCGCGAGGCGCTGACGCGCGAGGAGGCGGACAAGCTGCTGGACAATGAGGCGGTGACCCGCAGCGCCGTGCTCAACGCCGAGAACAACGGCATCGTCTTCCTCGACGAGATCGACAAGATCGCCCGCAGCAGCGAGGGCGGCGTGCGTGGTGGCGACGTCTCCCGCGAGGGCGTGCAGCGCGACCTGCTGCCGCTGATCGAGGGCACGACGGTGAACACCCGCCACGGCCCGGTGCGGACGGACTTCATCCTCTTCATCGCCTCCGGCGCCTTCCACCTCTCCAAGCCCAGCGACCTGCTGCCCGAACTCCAAGGCCGCCTGCCGATCCGGGTGGAGCTGAAGGCCCTGACGCGCGAGGATTTCCGCCGCATCCTGACCGAGCCCGAGCACTCGCTGCTCAAGCAGGCCAGTGCGCTGATCCGCACCGAGGGCGTGGAGCTGGACTTCGCGGACGAGGCGGTGGACGCGCTGGCCGACCTCGCCGCCGAGATCAACGCGACGGTCGAGAATATCGGCGCGCGGCGGCTCGCCACCGTGATCGAGCGGCTGCTGGAGGATGTCAGCTTCACCGCCAGCGACCGGCGCGGCGAGACCGTCACGGTCACCGCCGCCATGGTGCGCGAGCGCGTGGCGACGCTCGCCGCCAGCGCCGACCTCTCGCGCTACATCCTGTAGCGCGGGCGGTCCCTCAGCCCGTCACCGCATCGGGAAGCTGTACATCAGCCCGCCGCGCGTCCACTGGTCGTTCAGGCCGCGATCCATCCCGAAGACGGAGGCGCGGCCGAGGTTGCGCTCGAAGACCTCGCCGTAATTGCCCACGCTGCTGAGGACGCGGGCACCCCAGTCATCCGGCAGGCGCAGCGGGCGGCCGAAGCCGGGCAGTACGCCCAGCATCTGCCGCACGCGCGGATCGGGATTGCCCAGGTTCTCGGCCAGGTTGGCGGAGTTCACGCCGAGATATTCGGCGCCGAGCAGCAGGTGCGTCACCCAGAAGACCAGGCCCCGCCATTCATCGTCGCCCGCGTGCACGAAGAGGGCGAGCGGCTCGCGCGAGATCACCTCGGCCAGCACCAGCCATTGGTCGGGCACGCGGAAATCGGTGACGCGGCGCGAGGCGAGGGCGCCGCTATCGGCGGCGAAGGCGTGGCAGGTGCCGGCCTCCATGGCCGTGACCACCTCGGCCGGCGTGCCGAAGCGGCGGATGGTCAGATTCAGGCCATGCCGGCTGTTGAAATTCTCGATATTGCCACCGGCCGTCCCGGGCCCCTCGGCGCCGGCCCAGCACACCGTCCGGCCACTGAGCTGCCGCGGGGAGCTGACATTGAGCGAGCGCGGCACCAGGAAGCCCATGCCGTCGTAGAAATTCACCGCCGTGGGCGTCACCGGCCGGCCCGCATCGCGGGTCAGCGTCACGGTCGCGTTGCGGGCCAGCACGTCAATCCGCCGCGCGGCCAGGGCATCGAGCCCGGCCTCGACCGTGGCCTGCGTCACGAAGCGCACCTTCTCCGCATCGCCAAGTGCGGCGGCGGCGATGGCGCGGCAGAAATCCGCATCCAGCCCGCGCATCACGCCGGCCGGGTCGGGCGCGGAGAAGCCGGCAAGGCCGCCATTCACACCGCAGAGCAGCTGGCCCCGCGACCGCACGGCGTCGAGCGTCGAGGCCGGCGCGGCAGGCCGCGCCTGTTGCCGGTTCTGCCCGCCCTGGGGCGCGTTCTGCGCCAGGACCGGCCCCGGGGCGATGAGCAGGGCAGCGAGGCCGAAGCCCGCGAGCAGACGGCGCATGACGGATTTCCTCTCTGTCGTTGAAAGCGGCTGGGTCATTTCAGCACCCCCCGGCCACGATGCGGCACTGGACGCCCGGCCCCTCGGCCCGGCGGCAGGCCTGCATGGCATCGGCCTCCGCCGCCTCGCGCGTGGCTCCACGCCCGGTGGTGGCCAGGTTGAGCACCTGGGTGGAAAGATCGGCCGTCATGGCCAGGGCGCGGGGATGGCGGCTGATCGCCATGGCGATGGCGCCGCACTGGTTCACCAGCTCGCCGTGGAACTTGCAGGGCACCTGGCCGGCCAGCGTCTGGCAGATGCGAACCGCGGCCATGTTCACCGCCAGCCGGTCCGTGTTGCCATTGGCGAAGCCATAGGCGGCGACGGGCTGGTCGGTCATGTACATGGCGCCGAAGCGCGTGCCGGGCGGCAGGGAGGCGGCGGCCTGCTGGCCGACCTCGATGCCCTGGCCGGAGAGGCAGCGCTGCACGCACTGGTTCTGCCCCGCCGCCGGCTGCCGCCCGCAGGCGGCCCGGCAGGAGGCCTCATTGCCAGCGCCCGAGGCCGCGACCTGCGCCGCCTGCCCGGTCACCGCCTGGAAGCAGGGGCCGCCGTGATGCGGCTGTGGCGCCGCCGCGCCGCAGCGCAGGAAGGCGACGGCCGCGAAGCGTTCGGAAGGCAGGCGCGCGCGGTACTGGGCGCCATCGGCGCAGCGGAAATCCCAGAAGGCGTTGCGCTGCCCGTCCATCCCTGCATGGAAGGCAAGGATCACGCTGTTGCACTGGTCGCCCTGGCTGCGCACCGCCTGGTGCAGCGCCTGGCGCCGCTCGGCGTCCGAGCGCGCCTGCAGCGCGTCATGCGTGGGGTTGCCGGTCTGGGCAAGGGCCTGCCCGCCCAGCATCAGCAGCAGGCCCACCCCGATCCGGAATGGATGCAAGGCTCGTCCGATGCGCCACATGACTGCTGCCTCCCTCAACGCGAAGTTGAACCCGACCTCAAACTTCCCGCAACGGTAACGTTTTGCAGACGCGAGAAGCCACCCCCCCCCCCCCGCCGGGCGCCCCGTCCCGGCCGGGGCTTGCCAAGCATGCTAGGGGGGGCGGAGCGTTCCAGCGGAATATCCCTGGCCATCATTTTTTCATTTCGTAAACCGCATATTTCGAATGGCGGGGGTCCTTGGCTCCTCGCCCCAGCGCGCGACGCGCAGCCCGGCACGGATCGAGGCGCAGCAGCGCGACTCCCTGGCCAAGAGACTGGCAGCCGTGCGCGGCGCCCAGCTCGGCCGCGGGCCATGGCCCGCGCCATCCCGTCGCCATAGCCGACGCCGCGCGAATAAAGGCCTTCGCGCTTCCCCCGCGCGCGGCTCTGCGTTATGCGCGTCTCACCAGGATGTCATCTTTGGAGGCAAACGTCATGAATCGTCGTCTCATTCTCGGCACGGCCGCGATGGCCGCGCCCGCCGCGCTGGCCACCCCCGCGCTGGCCCAGGCCAATCCCGAGATCCGCTGGCGCTGCCAGTCCAGCTTCCCGCGCAACCTCGATGTGCTGTTCGGCACGGCGGAGCGCGTCGCCAACCGCGTGGCCGCGCTGACCGAGAACCGGTTCCGCATCCAGGTCTTCCCGGCCGGCGAAATCGTCCCCGGCCTGCAGGTGCTGGACGCGGTGCAGGCCGGCACCATCGATTGCGGCCACACCGCCGCCTATTGGTACATCGGCAAGGAGCCGGGCTTCGCCTTCTTCACGGCCATCCCCTTCGGCCTGAACACCCGGCAGATGACGGCCTGGCTGCGCCATGGCGGCGGCAATGCGCTCGGGGACGCCCTCTTCGCCGAATACAACATCGTGGGCCTGCCCGCCGGCGACACGGGTGCCCAGATGGGCGGCTGGTTCCGTCAGGAAATCCGCACCCAGCAGGATGTGCAGGGCCTGAAGTTCCGCATTTCCGGCCTCGCCGGCCAGGTCTTCCAGCGCATGGGCGCGAGCCCGACCCTGGTTGCCCCGGCCGACATCTACCCGGCGCTGGAGCGCGGCACGATCGACGCGACGGAATTCGTCGGCCCGCATGACGATGAGCGCCTGGGCTTCTTCCGCGTGGCGCGCTTCTACTACGCGCCCGGCTTCTTCGAGCCCTCCGCCCGCCTGCACTTCATGAGCAACAAGCGCCAGTTCGACGCGCTGCCGCAGCAGTACAAGGACGCGCTCGCCATCGCCTGCGCCGAGGCGGACAGCGAGATGGTCAGCCGCTATGACCACCTGAACCCGATCGCGCTGCGCCGCCTCGTCGCGCAGGGCACGCAGCTGCGCTTCTACTCGCGCGAGATCCTGCAGCTCGCCTGGCGCTCGAACGAGGCGCTGATGGCCGACCTGGCCGGCCAGAACGCCCGCTTCAAGACGATCTGGGACAGCTACCGCCCCTATCGCTCGGAGCTGTTCCAGTGGTTCCGCGTGGCCGAGAACAGCTACGACAACTTCGCCTTCGCCGCGGCGGCGGGCTGAGACCGGCCGGGGTCCAGAGGGAGCGACGGGCGAGCATGAGCAATTTCGTCCGCCGCATCCCCGAGGGCGAGGACCGTGAGCGCCTCATCTGTGGCGATTGCGGCTACATCGCCTACGAGAACCCGAAGATCGTGGTGGGCAGCGTGGTGTCGGAGGGGGGGCGCGTCCTGCTCTGCCGCCGCGCCATCGAGCCCCGCCGCGGCTTCTGGACCTTGCCCGCCGGCTATATGGAACTCGGCGAGACCACCGAGGAAGGGGCGAAGCGCGAGGCCTGGGAAGAGGCCCGCGCGCGGCTTGAACTGGATGGCCTGCTGGCCATCTATTCCATTGCGCGAATCGGACAGGTCCAGATCATCTACAGGGCCCATCTGGCCGAACCGGGCTTCGCACCCGGTCCCGAAAGCCTGGATGTGCGATTTTTCGCCTGGGAGGAGATCCCGTGGGACGAGTTGGCCTTCCCCTCCGTGCATTGGTCCCTGAAGGCCTGGAAGGCGGGCGGCCCCGGCATCGCCGGCAATCCGCCGCAGGATCCGCGTGGCGTGGCCGGGCTCTAGCCCCCGCCCTCGGCCTGCTGCTCGCCGCGCTGATGGTCGCCCCGGCGCCGGCCCAGACCCCCGCCTCGACGCCTCAGGCCGCGCCCGCCCGCCCCACGCCGGAGGCGCCGCCCCGCCAACGCCCGCGTGACCCGCGCGACCGCGCCTTCATGGATGGCGGCATCGCCATCACGCCCGGCTTCTCGGGCAGCCTGCTCGGCCAGGGCATGCCGCCCGCCCCGCAGGCGCAGTTGGCCCCGCGCCCCAATCTCGATATCGAGGCGCGGCCGGTCGCTCCCTCGCAATCGCCGACACTGGCACCCACCATGATCCATCCGCGCGTGCCCAGCCGCAGCGCGGCGACCGACCCCGCGCCCACCCATCCGGACCAGCGGCTGCTGCAGACCCCCGCCCCCGGGGCGCGCCTCAACGTGCCGCTGACCTGGTAGGGCGGAAGCTCTCGCCTCCGGCCCGCGCCTCGGCTATGGCTTCAGCGATGGACAACCAGACCTCTCCCGGCTCCGCCCTCTTCGGTGCCACCATCTTCGCCGACGGTTTGCTCGACGCTTCCGTTCAGCATGGCGTGGTGCGGCTGACGCTCGGGCGCCTGGGCGCCGACAACAAGCCCGTCCCGGCGGGGCTGCTGGTGGTCCCCCTGGTGCAACTGGCCGGGCTGACCCAAGGCCTCGGGCGGCTGATGCAGCAGATCGAGGCGAAGATCAAGGAAGCGGCACCCGCCGCGGCCGAGACCCCGCCGGACAGCTTCACCTTCGGAGGGCGCTGAAATGACACGCTATCCTGTCCTGCTCCTCGCGGGCGCCATGCTGCTGCCGGCCCTGCCTGCCACGGCCCAGGGCATGCTCGGCTCCAGCCGCACCACCGCGCCGCCGGCGGCGGCCGCGCCGCGCGAGCCGCCGCCCGCCCTGCCCGGCGTGGCCGCCCGGCGTGGCGTGGCCCCCATCCCGGCCGAGACCCCGCCTTCCGCGATGAACCCCAATGACGCGCTGTTCGACGGCATCAACCGTGGCGACATCGCCACGGTGCGCGATGCCGTGGCGCGCGGCGCCGATGTGAACGCGCGGAACGCGCTGGGCCTGACGGCCGTGGACTCCGCCATCGACCAGGGCCGGCCGGAGATCATGTTCTACGTGCTCTCGGTGCGCGGCACGGCCGGCTACGCGCCGCCCCCGCCCGACACCATCCCGCTGCGCGGCCCGCCGGTCCGTACCCGCACCCCGCCGCCGACCCGTGAAGCGCGCGAGGCACCGGTCCAGGCGGCGAACGCGACGCCGCGCCTGCCGCAGCTCTGGCAGGCCAATGGCGGCGCACCGCAGCCCTCGATCGGGTTCCTCGGCTTCGATGCTGGCACGCCGGCCGGCGCGCGGCCGCCCCATGCGGAGCGGCGCGGGCGGTAAGGCCCGCGCCTAGACCACCTTCTCGGTGATGGTCTGCGGCACCGGCACGGTCGCCGCGAAAGACGGGCGCGCCTCCAGCCGCGCGCTCATCGCCGCGAGGCTGGGGTATTGGCCGGCCCAGTCGAATTCCGGAAAGCGCACAGCGAGGTAGCGCAGCGCCGTGCCGGCCGCGATGTCGGCCAGGCCGAAGCGGCCGCCCACGAGGAAGCCATCGCCCGCGCGCTCGGCCAGGGCGCGCACGCCACCCTCCACCTTGCGGCGCTGGCGCGCGATCCATTCCGCACTCGGCTCCTGGCGCAGCCGCTCGAAGAAGAGCAGCACCACGGCGTCACAGACACCATCGGCGATGACCTCGACCTGGCGCGCGGCGAGGATCTGCTCGGCATCATCGGGCAGCAGTCGCGGCGTGGGGTGCTTCACCTCCAGCCATTCCAGGATGAAGCGGCTCTCATAGATGCCGGTGCCGTCGGGCTGCACCAGCACGGGCAGTTTTTCCAACGGGTTGTAGGCCGGCGTCGCGGTGGTGCCGTGCCAGGGCACCTCGGTCTGGAGCGTGAAGGGAATGCCCTTCTCGATCAGCGCGATGCGCACCTTGCGGGCATAGGGCGAGGGGGTGGCGCTGATCAGCGTGTACATGCGCGGCTCCGCGAGGGCAGGACGGGCGGGGGAGGCCCCCGCCCGACAGGGGGCTCAGTTCAGATAGGCGCCGGTGGCCTGCACCACCTCGCCCCAGGCGGCACGCTCGCGGCGCTGCAGCTCGGCCAGCGCCTCGGGCGTCGAGGGCTCGGGCACGGCGCCCTGCAGGCGCAGCACCTCGATGAATTGCGGCTGGCGCATCGCCTCGTGCACCGCCTGGTTCAGGCGGGTGATGACCGGCGCGGGCGTGCGGGCCGGCGCGTAGATCGCCTTCCACAGCCCCGCATCCAGCGTGCCGCCGAGTTCAAGGATGGTCGGCGCATCGGGGTAGAGCGGCACGCGCTGCTTGGCGGCGACCGCCAGCACGCGGAGCTGCCCGGCGCGCCAGGCGCCCTCGGCGCCGCCAGCCGGCAGCGCCATGCAATCCACCTGGCTCGCGATGATCGCCTGCATGCCCGGCGCCTGGCCGGTGAAGGGCACATGCAGCATCTCCACCTGCTGCTGGCGCAGCACGCGCTCCATCGCGAGGTGCGAGGTGGAGGCGACGCCCCAGCTGGCGAAGCTGATCACGCCCGGGCGTGCCTTGCCGGCCGCCATCAGCGCGCGGAAGTCGCGGATATTGGGCTGCGAGGGGCCGCTGATGAAGGCGAAGGGCACGTTCGCGACGAAGCTGATCGGCGCGAAATCGCGGTCCGGGTCGTATTGCAGGGCGCGCATCGCCGTCGGCAGGATGGCCTGGGTGTCCACAATGCCCATCCAGAGCGTGTGGCCATCGGGCGCGGAACGCGCGGCGGCCGTGCCGCCCACGCTGCCGCCCGCGCCGACGCGGTTCTCGACGACGACGGAAACGCCGAGGATGGGCGTCAGCGCCTGCGCCATGGCGCGGCTCACCACGTCATTCAGGCCGCCGGGCGGGAAGCCCGAGATGATGCGGATCGTGCGATCCGGGAAGGCCAGGGCGGGGCTGGCCAGGGCCACGGCGGCGCCGGTGCCGAGCAGGGCGCGGCGGGTGATGTTCGACATGCAGGGGATTCCCTCTCTAGGGGACTGAAATTTCCTCGAGCCGCAAACTAGCGCGCCCATTCGTCCGGTCAAACCCCCGCCATGCGCTGAGAGGCTGCTCCACGTCTTTGGTGCCTGCACCAGAGACGCTCAGGCCCTAGATCCCTGCATCCGGCGGGACGCGCACCTCGCCCTCGACCAGCCGCACCTCCACCGCCTCCAGCACATCGCCCATGCAGGGGCCGGAAACGCATTCGCCATCCTCGATGCGGAAGCGTGCGCCATGCGCGGCGCAGACGATCATCTCCCGCTTGCGATCCAGAAATCGGTCAGGCACGGGCTCCAGCGGCAGGCCGATATGCGGGCAGGAATTCACATAGACCAGCACGCGCGCCCCGCGGCGGATGGCGAAGAGGCCGGTGAAGCCGCCGGGTGGCGCGGGAAAGCCGCGCGCCTCGCCATCCGGGATGTCCTCGACGCGGCAGAGGACGCGCCAATCAGCCGCGTCACTCATGCCGAGCGCCGCGTGACATGCAGCACGATGATGGCGTGCAGCGCGAGGATGAAGAGCAGCGCGCCCAGGTGCTCCACCACACCCACGCCCGGCTGGCCGGAGACGAGGATGAGGGTGACGAGGCCCGCCGGCAGGAAGAGCAGAACGGCCGTGACCAGCCCCGGATTGTAGAGCTTCAGCTTCACCGCTGCCGCCACATGGGTGGCCGCGTTCACCACCATGAGATAGGCGGCGGCCAGCCCCCAGCCGGGGTGATGCGTGGCCGCCAGCAGTAGCGCCAGCGCGTTCACCATCCAGACGCCGCCGATGTTGATGACGGCGACGGCGGCCGGCGTCAGCGCCTCGGCGCCACCGGCCAGGCGCGCATTCACGAAGTGGCGGAAGCGGTCGCCCACATGCTCTTCCAGCTGGTGCATCATGTAGAGTGGCTGCGCGAGAAAGACCCAGAGCAGCCAGGGCGGCATCACCGTCTGCTGCACCGGCGCCAGCGCCAGCAGCAGGGGCGCGCCGGTCAGCGCGCCGATCAGCCAGTGGTCGCGCAATGCCCGCATCATGCGCCGGCCATCTCCAGGATCACCGCCGCATGCTCGGGCGCGATCGGCATGACCGAAAGGCGCGACTGGCGGATCAGGCCGATGCCCTCCAGCCGCGGCTCGGCCTTGATGGCGGCGAGCGGCACAGGCTGCGGCAGCTTGGAGACGGTCTTCACATCCACGCAGACCCAACGGCCCGTCTCATCCGTCGGGTCGGGATAGGCGGTCCGGACGACTTCGACGATCCCCACCACCTCCTTGCCGATGTTGGAGTGGTAGAAGAAGACGCGGTCCCCAACCTGCATCGCGCGCAGGACATTGGCGGCCTGGGCGTTGCGCACGCCCGTCCAGGGTTCGACGCCATTGGCCACCTGCTGGTCCCAGCCGAAGACATCGGGCTCGGACTTCACGAGGAAGGTGGGCGGGTGGGGCTTGGCTTTCGGCGGGGGCTTGGCCATCGGATTCTTCGCAGCGGCAGGTGGCGTTCCCGCCAAGGCTTCGCATATCTGGCGCGACCTCGCCAATGGGGCGCAAATCATTGCGCGAGGATAACTTTCGGCTGGCGGATGCATCGCGCGGGACGCTTCAATCCCGGGGCGCATCTGCCTATGGTGGTGACGTGGAAAACGCTGCTCCAAACCCGCGGTCTTCAGGCTCGCTGCATCGCTTCGCCAATCCGGGCCGCTTCCTGCGGCTGACCGAGAGCTGGCTGCCCTGGCTTTCGGGTGCGGCGCTGGTCGTGCTCGGCATCGGGATCGTCTGGGGTCTCTGGCTCGCGCCGCGCGACTGGCAGCAGGGCGAGACCGTGCGGATCATGTTCGTCCATGTGCCGATGGCCTGGCTGGCCATGGGGGGATACATGGGCCTCGCCATCCTCTCCATCATGTCGCTGATCTGGCGCCACCCGCTGGCCGACCTCACGGCGCGGGAGCTTTCGCCGATCGGCGCCGCCGTCACCGCGCTCTGCCTGCTCACCGGCAGCCTCTGGGGCAAGCCGATGTGGGGCACCTGGTGGGTCTGGGATGCGCGGCTGACGTCGGTGCTGGTGCTGTTCTTCCTCTGGCTCGGCCATGCCGCGCTGGTGCGCGCCTTCGACGACCCGGAGCGCGGCGCGCGCATGGGCGCGATCCTCGCGCTCGTCGGCGTGGTGAACGTGCCCATCGTCAAGTTCAGCGTGGATTGGTGGAACACGCTGCACCAGCCGGCTTCGGTGACGCGGCTCGACGCGCCGGGCATGCATGTGGACATCCTCTACCCGCTGCTCTGGTGCACGCTCGGCTTCACGCTGGCCTTCATGGCGGTCACGCTGGCCGCGACGCGCGCCGCCGTGATGGAGCGTCGCGTCCGCGCCCTGCAGATGGCCGCCGCGCGGCGCGCGGATGCGAGCCCGGGCCAGATGCGGAGTGTGGAGGCATGAGCGCACACCTCGGGGAATCCAGCCGCAAAACAGCCGGCGCCACCCAACCGGGCGCCTGGCCCAGCGCGCCGGCAACGCGGCGAAGCCAAGGCGGCAGGGTGCGCGCGTCGTGCCGAAGTCGCGCCTCCGGCGGGACGCGCCTGAGGGCGGCAACATGACCCTCTCCACACACTGGCTGCACGTCATCGCGAGCTGGGCCGCCGTTCTGGGCGTCTTCGCCGCGCTCGCCCTCTCCGCACTCGGTCGCCATCGCGCGGCGAAGCGGCAACTCGCCCAGCTGGAACGGCAAAAATGACGCGCAAGAAGCGCCGGCTCTACATCCTCCTGCTTTGCGCCATCGGCCTCGGCAGCGCCACCGCGCTGACGCTGACGGCCTTCCAGGACAATCTCGTCTTCTTCCGCTCGCCGTCCGACATCGTGCGCGAGACGCCGCCACCCGGCCGCGCCTTCCGCCTGGGCGGCCTGGTCGAGGAAGGCAGCGTGCAGCGCCAGGGCGAATACCAGGGCCGCCCGGCGATCCATTTCCGCGTGACCGACGGCGCGCATGCCATCCCCGTCGTCTTCACCGGCGTCCTGCCTGACCTGTTCCGCGAGGGCCAGGGCGTGGTGACGCAGGGCGTGATGGGCGAGGACGGCACTTTCCGCGCGCGCGAGGTGCTGGCCCGCCATGACGAGACCTACATGCCGCCCGAGGTGGCCGATGCGCTGAAGCGTTCCGGCCACTGGAACCCGGCGCAGGGCGCGGCCCCGGCGCCGGCCACCTGGAACACGCTGGATCCCGCGCGCCCCGGCGCGACCGACCCCGCGCGCCCCGGCGCGACCGACCCCGCGCGCCCCGGCGCGACCGACCCCGCGCGCCCCGGCGCGACCGACCCCGCCCGCACCCAACCGCCGAGGAGCGGCTCATGATCCCCGAACTCGGCCATTTCGCGCTGATCCTGGCGGCGATGCTCGCCATCGCGCAGTCCATCCTGCCGCTCTGGGGCGCGCAACGCGGCGATGTGCGGCTGATGGGCTCGGCGGCGCCGCTCGCGGTGGCGGGGCTCATCGCCATCACCATCAGCTTCGCGGCGCTGATCTGGGCCTATGTGACCAACGACATGACGGTGGTGAACGTCGTCGCCAACAGCCACTCGGCCAAGCCGATGCTGTTCAAGGTCACCGGCGTCTGGGGCAATCACGAGGGCTCGCTGATTCTCTGGGTCATGGTGCTGGCCGGCTGCAGCGCCGCGGTCGCGGCCTTCGGGGGCGCCTTGCCCTCGGCCCTGCAGGCCCGCGTGCAGGCTGTGATGGGCATGATCCTGCTCGGCTTCCTCGCCTTCATCATCTTCACCTCCAACCCCTTCGAGCGCATCTGGCCGCCACCGCCCGATGGCCAGGGGCTGAACCCGCTGCTGCAGGATATCGGCCTCGCGATCCATCCGCCGCTGCTCTACATCGGCTATGTCGGCTACGCCGTGACCTTCGCCTTTGCCGTGGCCGCGCTGATCGAGGGCCGCGTGGACGCCGCCTGGGGGCGCTGGGTGCGGCCTTGGTCACTCGCCGCCTGGTCCTTCCTGACCATGGGCATCTCGATCGGCTCCTGGTGGGCCTATTACGAGCTGGGCTGGGGCGGCTACTGGTTCTGGGACCCGGTGGAGAACGCCTCGCTGCTGCCCTGGCTCGCCGGCACGGCGCTGCTGCATTCGGCCATCGTGGTCGAGAAGCGCGAGGCGCTGAAGATCTGGACGGTGCTGCTGGCGCTGCTGGCCTTCGCGCTCTCGCTGCTCGGCACCTTCCTGGTGCGTTCGGGCGTGCTGAACTCGGTCCATTCCTTCGCTTCCGACCCGGCGCGCGGGCTCTTCATCCTCTGCCTGCTCGGCATCTATGTCGCGGGCGCCTTCGCGCTCTTCGCCTGGCGCGCGCCGGCCATGGCGCCAGCCGGCGTCTTCGCGCCGATCTCGCGCGAGGGCGGCATCGTGCTGAACAACCTGCTGCTGTGCTCGATCACAGCGGTGGTCTTCGTCGGAACGCTCTATCCGCTCTTCCTCGACCTGCTGACGGGGCAGATGATCTCGGTCGGCCCGCCCTTCTTCAACGCGGCGACGGCGCCCCTGGCACTCCCGCTGGTGATGGCCATGGCCGTCGGGCCCATGCTGGCCTGGAAGCGCGCGAGCCTCTGGCCCGTGCTGCAACGCCTCTGGTGGGCCGCCTGCGTGGCGCTGCTGGCCTTCATCCTGACGCTGGCGCTGGCCGGCTGGCATGTGCTGAGCGCGCTTGGCTTCGCCTGCGCCTTCTGGCTGCTGGCGGGCGCCGTGGCCGACATCGCGGACCGTGCCGGCGTGGGGCGCACGAGCCTCGGCAATGCCTGGAACCGCGCGCGCAACCTGCCGCGCGCCGCCTGGGGCGCCGCCATCGCCCATGCGGGCGTGGGTGTCACCATCCTCGGCATCTCGGGCATGGGGCTCTCCACCGAGAAGCTGGTCGCGGTGCCGCCCGGCGGCTCCACGACATTTGCCGGCTATGAATGGCGGTTGGAGGGCGTGCGCGATTTCGTCGGCCCCAACTTCACCGCCCGCAAGGCCACCATCACCGTGCTGCGCGACGGCCGCGTGGTGCATGTGATGGAGCCGAGCAAGCGCTACTTCCCGACCGGCCGGATGACGACGACCGAGGCCGCGATCCGCACCTCGCCGGCCGGCGACCTCTACGCCGTTCTTGGCGAGGAGCGGGCCAATGAGGCGGGCGTGAACGAGGCGGTGCTGCGGCTGCACAACAACCCGCTCGCGCCCTGGATCTGGATCGGCGCGGGCATCATGGCCCTCGGCGCCGCCTTCTCGCTGAGCGACCGGCGCATCCGCATCGCCGCCCCCGCAAGGCGGCGGAAGGAGGAGGCGGAGGCGCCGGCATGAGCGATGTGGTGAAACCGGCGCCCAAATCCTCGCGCCGCAAGCTGCTGCTCTTCGCCCCGCTCGGCGTCGCGGCCGCGGCGGGCCTGGGCTTCTGGGCCATGCTGCGCGGCCTGCAGGATGGCAGCTTCAATCCGCGCGGCGTGCCCTCGGCCCTGCTGGGCAAGCCGCCGCCGGAATTCAGCCTGCCCGCGCTCGACAGTTCCGGCCTGCCGGCCCTGGCATCGGGCGATTTCCGGGGACTGCCCGGCCCGGTCGTGGTGAATTTCTGGGCCAGCTGGTGCGCGCCCTGCATCATCGAGCACCCGCATCTCATGGCCTTGCAGCGCCAGGGCGTGCCGGTCTGGGGCGTGAACTACAAGGACCGCCCGCGCGAGGCGCAGGCCTTCCTGACGCGCCACGGCAACCCATTCGCCCGCCTCGGCGTGGACGAGCCGGGCCGGGTCTCGATTGACTGGGGCGTCTATGGCGTGCCCGAGACCTACATCCTGGATCGCGGCGGCATCATCCGCTGGCGCTTCGCAGGGCCCCTGACGCCCGAACTCATGGCGCAGGACGTACTGCCTCTCCTCCGGCGGCTTGCCGGATGAGATTTTTTGACGCCCTCAGGCGCCGGGCGCGCGCTCCGCGCGCTTGGCTTCGCCGCGCGGCGGGCGCGCTTGGCCATGCCTCCGGTTGGGCGGCGCCGGCCGCTGTGCGGCCGGATTCTCATTTGGCTGGCCCGTTGCTGCTGGCGTTCGCGCTGCTGTCGGCCGCCCCCGCCTTCGCCCAGATCGGTGACACCACCTACCGCCTGCGCGACCCCGCGCAGGAGCAGCGCGCGCGCGAGATCGGCAAGGAGCTGCGCTGCCTCGTCTGCCAGAACCAGTCCATCGAGGACAGCGACGCCTCCCTCGCGCGGGACCTCCGCCGCATCGTGCGCGAGCAGGTGGAGCAGGGCGCGACCGACGAGCAGGTGATGCGCTTCGTGCACGAGCGCTACGGCGATTTCGTGCTGCTGCGCCCCCCCTTCCGCTGGAGCACGCTGCTGCTCTGGGCCACCCCGGCCCTTGCCCTGCTGGGCGGGCTCTTCGCCATTTGGCGCGCGCGCCGGCATGCGAACCCGACCGGCATCGGGCCGACCGAATTGACCGAGGCCGAGCGCCAGCGACTCGCCGCATTGCAAGGTGAACCGAAGGCGTGATGTGGTTGGCTCTGGGCCTGGTGGCCGCGCTCATTCTCTCGCCGCTCGCCTATGCGGTGCTGCGCCCGCCCCGCCCGCGCGGCCGGGGCGAGGCCGACATGGCGCTGTTCCACGCGCAACTCGCCGAACTCGAGGCCCAGCGCGCCGAAGGTCGCCTGGATGAGGCCGCCTTCAAGTCGGCCACCGTCGAGGTGCAGCGCCGCCTGCTGGCCGCCCCAGCCCCGGAATCGCTGAACGCGCCCGGGCGCCCCTCCCTGCTGCTGCTGGCCGCCCTCGCCCTCGTGCCGGTCGCCGGCGTGGTGCTCTATGTGGAGCGCGGCTTCCCCGACATGCCCTCGGCCACGCTCGCCGTCCGGCAGGAGGCCGATGCGCAGGACGAGGCGATGATCACGCAGCTGCGGGCCCGCCTCGCCACGGCCGATCCCAACACGCAGCTTGGCCGCCAGGGCTTCATCCTGCTCGGCAATGCCGAGCGCAACCGCGGCCGCCTGGCCGAGGCCGTCGCCGCCTGGGAAAAGGCGCTCGGCGGCGGCTTCGATGTAGGCCTGGCCGGCGACGTGGCCGAGATCGAGATCGAGCTGAATCGGCCCGAGAACGCGCTGCGCTGGATCACGCGCGGCCTCGCGCTGCAACCGCAGGATCCCCGGCTGCGCTTCCTGGGCGGCCTCGCCGAGGCGCGGGCCGGCCGGGACACCACGGCGCGTGCCATCTGGACGCAACTGCTGGCCGATGCGCCGGCCGACGCACCCTGGCGCAACATCGTCGAGGAACGGCTCCGCGGCCTGAACTGAGGCGCGGTTTCAGCCGGCGTGAGCGAGCCGCACGCCGGGCCGCTGCGCAGTGCCGTCCCGCGCGGCCTCCCGGTGCAGTTCCGCCAGCCAGTCCGCCCCGCCCGGCGGCGGCGCCTGCACCAGCGCGACCCAGCCCGTCGGGGCGGCGGCACCGGGCGGGAGCAGCCTCAGCCGGGGATCGAGGCCAGCCAAGGCCCGCAACGCGGCCGCCAGCGCCTCGGGCCAGTCCGGCTGCAAGGTCAGCAGACATTCGAACGGCGCGGCGGTGCCGCCCAGCACCCGCTGGATGGTCGAGGAGAGCGCCTCGGGCGGCGCCGCGATCACGATCGAGGTGAAGGGCGCCGCCAGTTCCATCAGCGCATCGGCTGAACGCCCGCCATCGCGCCGCATGGCGGGCGGGGGCAAGGCGAGATCGGGGCATTCGAAGCCCTGCATCGCAGGCTGGGCCAGACGCAGGCGCGAGAGCGGGCGCGGCGGCCGCAGCAGGACGGCACCCGGCCCCTCCAGCCGCAGCACCAGCTCCAGCCCGGCGGCGTCCAGCTCGGCGCCTTCCGGAGCCAGGTCGAAGCGGTGCAGGCGCGGGCGCGGCGATGGCTCGAGGCGACGGAGCACCCGCTCCCCGGCCTCGGCGCCTTCGGCATCGGTGCGGCGCAGCGCCAGCACCACGGCCGGGCCGGGCGCCCAGGCCCGCAGATCGAGACCCATGCGCAGGCCATCCCGCCGCGCCAGGGCGAAGCCGATTTCCGCAGCTCCGCCCTCGCCGCGCAGCAGCAGTCCGTAATCCGGCAGGTCTCCGGCGCGGACCTGCCGGGGCTCGACCGGCGTGGCCATGGCCCGTGCACCGAGGGCGCAGAGGCGAAGGCCGGGCGCCGGCCAGCTGGGCTCCGCGCCGGCCCAGGCCTCCAGCGGGCCCTGCCAGTCGCGCAATTCCGGATTGACCAGGGGCGAGGCGAGGGCCTGCTCCACGGGCGGGCCGAACATCTGCTCCAGCGCACGGAGACGCTCGCGCCCCGTCGGATCCCCGGGCAGGGCGTCCAGCAGCCGGCGCCAATGCGCCAGCGCGGCGCGGGGCGCCCCCACCGCCTCCGCCGTCAGCGCCAATTGGCGCAGCAATTCCGGATCGGCGGGAACCTGCCGCACCGCCTCCGCCGCCTCCTGCACCGCCTCGGCCCGGCGATTGAGGGCGATCAGGCCGCGCGTCCGCTTCGCCACCCGTTCGCGAAAGGCCGCATCGCGCGGGCCGATGGCCGCCCAGGCCTCGATCGCGGCCTCGTGCCGGCCCAGCGCGGTGGTAGCCCGCGCCAGGATCAGCGCGGCGCGCTCATGCCCCGGATGCTCCCGCAGCACGGTCCGGGCCAGGCGCTCGGCCGGCTCCAGCTCCTGCTGCGCGAGGTGGATGCGGGCGCGGATCGAGAGCAGGTCCGGATCCTCCGGATGCTCCAGCAGGGCGGCCTCCAGCAGCCGCGCCGCGGCCGCATGGTCCTGCGCGGCCTCAGCCTTGCGGACCAGCGCCAGATAGTCCCTGCGGCTCAGGCCCGCCGCGGCCGAGGGCGAAGGGGCCGGCGGGCGGATCTGGCCGGCCAGGACGGTCACCGCGCCCAGCATCCATTCCCCATGGGCGCCCACCGCGCGCAGCTCCAGCCGGGCGCCCTCGGCCGGGGGCGGCTGCAGCCGGGCGAGGTCGAAGGCGAAGCCGTGCGCGCCATCGCCGATCCCGGCGCGAGCCAGTTCCGCGCGGCGCAGGGCGGCAGGCTGCCGCGCCAGCAACCGCCCCTCCTGCGACAATTCCACCGTCACCCGGTCGAGCGGGCGCGCCGCATCCCAGGCCCAGCCGACGCAATGCCCGCCCGAGATGCCCTGCACACGCCCGCGCAGCATATGCAGCCGGGGCGGCAGCGGCAGGGCGAGGCGATCCACCTCGATCGGAATCCAGAGCTGTTCGGCGACGAGGCGCAGCTCATGCGTCGCGCCATCCTGCGCGGTGATGGGCAACGGATACGCGAAGCCACCGCCGCCCTCGCCAAAGCCAATGGCCTCCAGGTCGGACCGGGGAAGGTCCCCGCGCACCTCGGCGAGGGGCTGGCCGTCGAGCAGGATCTGGCCGGAGAAGCGGCGCAGCGGGTCATCGGGGTCCCAGAGCCAGCCGCGGAGCATGCCGTCGAAGACCCCGTCGATGCGTCCACGCAAGGCCATCTAGTTGCCCCTCATGGCGGCACCGTCACGCCGTTTGCCGGGCCACGGCCATCCGCTCATCCTCCAGGATCTCGGCCAGCATGGCGTCGAGTTCGGTGGCGGGCTCCCAGCCGAGCAGGCGGCGCGCCCGCGCGGCATCGCCCAGCGGGCCACGGCAGGCGGGGCCCGCCGGGTCCAGCCGGACCAGCACGCGCCCGCTGGTGGCGCAGCGCCCGGTCTCGGCCCAGCCCTCCCCCTGCCAGGTGAGCGGCGCCCCGGCCAGGGCGAAGGCGCGCTCCACCACCAGGCGCAGCGGATGGACGGGCCCGCCGGCCAGGACGAAGTCGCCCGGCTGCGGCTGTTGCAGCATGCGCCAGGCCGCCTCGGCATGGTCCCGCGCATGGCCCCAATGCTGCGCGTGGTCGAGCGCGCCGAGGGTGAGCGGCGGCGCGGCGCCCACCGCGAGTGCGGCCGCGCCGCGCGCGATGTGGCGCAGCAGCGCGTCCGGCGCCGCGCGGGCGCTGGCATGCGGGAAGGCGATGCCGCTGGAGGCGTGCATCCCGTGCCGCTCGCGGGCGCCGGCGATGAGCCAATAGGCCTGGAGGCGGGCGACGCCGGCCGGCGAATCCGGGGCGAAACCCGCTGTCTCATCGGCCGGGGCGGCGCCGCCGGGCCCGAAGATCTCGTAGCTCGAGCCCTGGAACAGCCGGACGGCGCGGCCGGGATCATGCAGCCGCAGCGCATCCAGCAGGCGCTGCGTCCCCAGCGCGTGGAGGGCCGCGGCGTTCTGCGGCGCGCGCCCGGCGGCGAGGCTCATCCCGACCAGGTTGTAGACCTCATCCGGCCGGACCCGCTGCAGGACGCGCAGCAGGCTGCCCCCCTCGGTCAGGTCGCCATGGTGCAGGTGGAGATCGGCCCCGAGGGCGGCGAGATTGCCGAGATTGGGGAGGGAGGTGCGGCGGCGCAGCCCGTGCACCGCATAGCCCTTGCCCAGCAGAAGCTCGGCGAGGAAGGAACCGTCCTGACCGGTGATGCCGATGATCAGCGCGACAGGGCGAGACATCTCAACTCCGAAAGGAAGGCCCGCCGGAAATGCGGCGGGCCCGACATGTCACTTCCGATACATGAGGTTGCACAACCGCGCCAGCACGGCGGGGCGCGAAGGCCCCGCCCGGCGCGCTCAGTGGTGGGCGATCTCGCCCGCGCCGAAGATGTAGATGGACACGAAGAGGAAGAGCCACACCACGTCCACGAAGTGCCAGTACCAGGCGGCGGCCTCGAAGCCGAAATGCTTCTCCGGCGTGAAGTGGCCGGCCATGGCGCGGAACAGGCAGACCGCGAGGAAGATGGTGCCGACGATCACGTGGAAGCCGTGGAAGCCCGTCGCCAGGAAGAACACGGAAGGATACACGCCGCCGGTGAAGGCGAAGGGCGCGATGCTGTATTCCCAGGCCTGCAGGCCGGTGAAGGCGATGCCCAGGAACACGGTGAGCGCGAGGCCGACGATCAGGCCCTTGCGGTCATTCTCCATCAGGGCGTGGTGCGCCCAGGTGACCGTGCAGCCCGAGAGCAGCAGGATCATCGTGTTCAGGAAGGGCAGGCTCCAGGGATCAAAGGTCTTGATCCCGGCCGGCGGCCAGATCGCCGAGGCGGCGCCCGAGACATGCTCGGGGTAGAGGGCGAAGTGGAAATAGGCCCAGAAGAAGGCCACGAAGAACATCACCTCGGAGGCGATGAACAGGATCATGCCATAGCGCAGGCCGAGGCGGACGACCGAGGAGTGCAGGCCCGGCGTGCGGCTCTCCTTCAGGACGTCGCGCCACCACCCGAACATGCAGGCCAGCACGGCCACGGCGCCCACGCCCAGCACCCACTGCCCGCCGCCATGCGCCAGCACGATGATGCCGAACAGCATGATGCCTGCCGAAAAGGCCGAGAGGATGGGCCAGTAGGAAGGCTCCACCAGATGGTAGGGGTGCTTGTAGGGGCTCGCGCCCTCGGCGTTGCTGGCCATCGCTCGTCCTGCGTCTTGTCCCCCGGAATGCGAGAGGGCCCCGGGCGTTGCGGCGCACAATCCTGGAAAACGTGGCGCGGATCAAGGGTGGGAAGGCAGGAAAGCGGTGGATTTGCCGCCTTCCACCGCGCGAAAATTCTTTACCTGCGCGCGCCCACATGCGGCCCGGCATTGGCCAGCGCGCCGCTGCGCTCCGCATCGTTCAGGCTGCGGAAGAAGGTGTAGTTGATGCTGATGGTGCGGATGCCGCGCGTGGCGGGATCTTCGGCGATTCGCGGATCCACCCAGAAGGCCAGCGGCATGTCCACCGACTGGCCGGGCTCCAGCGTCTGCTCCTCGAAGCAGAAGCAGGCGGTCTTGTGGAAATACTTGGCTGCGATGTCGGGCGTGACATTGTAGGTCGAGATGCCGGTGACGGGGGTCGTCCCCGTGTTGCGCGCGACATAGAAGGCCAGAGCCTCCTCGCCCACGCGCATCTGCATGGCGGGCTGCTGCGCCTCGAACCGCCAGGGCAGGTTGGGGTGGGTCTGCGCGTTGAAGCGCACGGTGACGCTCGCGGTGCCCGGCGTGGCCGGCGCCGCCTGGCCGATCATCGGCGTGCCACCGAAGCCGGTGACGCGGCAGAACAGGTCATAGAGCGGCACCGCCGCGAAGCTCACGCCCACCATGAAGGCGACGAAGCCGAAGGCGGCGAAGCCAAGGCGGCGATTCTTCCGGGCGAGGGCCTCTTGCGGGGTCATGCGGGTGAATTGGCCCCTCCCGGCGGGGCGCGCAAGCCTCTTGCCGCGTCGTTCCGCCGCCGCTAATCGGGAGGGGCATCAAGAGTTGGGCCGGCGCCCAACGCCAACCTGCCTTCCCGGGCAAGGTGGCGCCCTCCGCAAGGAGGGGATGTGGCCGTCCCGGCAACCAAGCGGGCCTTCCACGACAAGCGCCGTCCCTCGACACGAGGAGAAGCGCATGTTGACCGCCCCGCACGACCTGTCCCCCTGCCTCGCCCCGGGCGATGAGGCGATGCATCTGGGCGGCCGCGCCTGGACGGACCGCACGGGCCGCAGCGCCTGGGCCGAGTTCTACCTGGTGCTGCACCGGGCCGATGGCGGCTGGACGCATCTCTGCCGCGTGGCGGCGGGGCCACGGCTGGAACTGGTGCTGGTGCAGGCGGCGCGCGGCGATGCGCGCGAGGCGCTGCGCGAGCGCTTCTTCGCGCCCGAGGGCGGACTTAGTCCCGCAGCAGCCGGGCGATCGAGATGAAGTAGAACAGCACCGAAAGCCCCGCCAGCGCGGCGAGGATGGCCCAGTTCCGCGCCCGGCGCCGGCGCTCGAAGATCGCCTTTTCCTCAGGCGTCATGCGAGCAGCAGCCGGTCCAGCGCCAGCGCGCCGAAGAGCAGGAACAGGTAGGAGATGCTGTACTTGAAACAGCGCTTCGCCGGCATGTCCTTGGTGAGGGAGACACCCGCCTCATCCTGCTCGTCGCGCCAGGTGAGCCAGGCATGGCGCAGGAAATTCGCGCCCAGCAGGGCGGCCACGGCGCCATAGACCCAGGTGTTGAAGCCCATCAGCCAGGGCACCAGCGTCAGCGGAACCAGCAGCACGGTGTAGATCACCACCTGCTTGCGCGTCTCGCGCGCGCCATGGGTCACGGGCAGCATCGGCACGCCCGCGCGCTCGTAATCCTGGTGCGCCCAGAGCGAGAGGGCCCAGAAATGCGGCGGCGTCCACATGAAGATGATGGCAAAGAGCACCAGCGGCAGCGCCTCGATGCTGCCGGTCACGGCGATCCAGCCGATCAGCGGCGGGAAGGCGCCGGCCGCGCCGCCGATCACGATGTTCTGCGGCGTCCGGCGCTTCAGCCACATGGTGTAGATCACGACGTAGAAGAAGATCGAAAAGGCCAGAACGCCGGCCGCCAGCCAGTTGGTGGCCAGCGCCATCAGCACGACCGAGCCCACGGCCAGCAGCACGCCATAGGTCAGCGCGCCATCGGCGCTGATGCGCCCGGTCGGGATGGGGCGCTTGATCGTCCGGCGCATCACGCTGTCGATGTCGCGGTCGTACCACATGTTCATCGCCCCCGCGGCGCCGGCCGCGACGGTGATGCAGAGGATGGCGGTGACGGCGAGCACCGGGTGCATGGTCCCGGGCGCCACCAGCAGGCCGATGATGCCGGTATAGACCACAAGCGTGAGCACGCGCGGCTTGAGGAGCGTGATCCAGTCACGCACCTCGGAGGCGCCGGCGATGTCTGTCGTGGTCACGTCACTCATTGAGGTTCCTCAATGGAGGGGCTTGCCCCCCGGTCCTTTTTTCGCGCTCTGCTTCGTGGGCGTTCGATGGCCCGGAGAGGCCTCAGCGTCAACCCGGATTGTGCGGGAACGCGCATGTGGTCCGGGCGTGCCGGGCCAGGAATCCTGGTAGGATCGGGTCGGATGATCAATGACCGCGCCCTGCGCTATTTCCTCGCCGTCGCGCGGGCCGGCTCCATCCGGGGCGCGGCCGGCGCGCTGAACGTCGCCGCCTCGGCGGTCAGCCGCCAGGTGGCGGAGCTGGAGGCGGGATGCGGCGCCGCGCTGCTGGAACGCCTGCCGCGCGGCGTGGCGCTGACCGAGGCCGGCCGCATCGTGGCCGAGCACGCGCAGCGCCAGGCCGATGACGGCGCCCTGCTGGCCGAGCGGCTGCGGCGGCTGCGCGGCGTCCAGGCGGGCCAGGTTCGCCTGTGCTGCGGCGGCGGCTTCCTGACCGACCTCGTGGACAATGCGCTGGCGGGCTTCGCGCGGGCGCATCCCGGCGTCACCTACCGGGTGACCCTGGGCGGCACCGACCGCATCCTGGCCGCCGTGGCGGAGGGGGAGGCGGATATCGGCCTGGCCTACAACCCGCCCGCCCATCCGGATCTCCGCTCTCTGGCCAGCGCGGCACAGCCGCTTGCCGCCCTGCTGCGCCCCGAGGATCCGCTGGCGCGGGGCCGCGCGCCGCCCGGCCTCGCCGCCTTCGCCGAGACACCCTGCGCGGTGCTGCCGCCCGACCACGGCGTGCGCCGCCTGCTTGGCCGGGTCGAGGCGGATGGCGGCTTTCGCCTGCGCGTGCGGCTGGAGACCCCCTCGATCGAGCTGCAACGGCGCTTCGTCCTGGCCGGGATGGGCGTGACCTTCCTGCCCGGCTTCGCCGCCGCCACCGAGGTGAAGGCCGGCCAGCTGGTGGCGGTGCACCTGGCCGATGCGCTGCTCGCCCAGGCCACCACCCATCTGCTGGTGCGCGCGGGGCGGCGCCTGCCGGAGGCCGTGGCGGGAATCGCCGAGCGGCTGGCAGCGGAGTTGGAGGCGTTTCGCCCGGCGTGAGGCGTTGCGTTGCCGGTGGACGAACATTCCGTTCTGATCTCTCGTCTTGTGGCAACGCTCGCCCGGCTCGATGCTCCCGCCGGCATCAGCGAGGAGCAGCCGCATGGAGATCAGGACGGTGGGCGTGGTCGGCCTCGGGAATATGGGGCTCGGCATGGCCGCGACGCTGGCGCGCAAGGGCTTCACCGTGCTCGGCACCGACCTCAGCGCCGCGCGGCGCGCGCCGGCCGAGGCGGCCGGCGTGCATTTCCACGCAGAGTTGGCGCCGGTGCTGAACGGCGCGGATGCGCTGGTCTTCTCCCTGCCCTATGCGCGCGACGTGGAGGCGGTGGTGACCGCGCCGGGCGGGCTGCTCGAACGGCGGGACCGCAAGCTGGTGGTGATCGACACCTCCACCTCCGACCCCGTGACCTCACGCCGGCTGGCCGAGCGCTTGGCCAAAGCCGGGCATGGGCTGCTGGACGCGCCCGTCAGCGGCGGCCCGGCCGGGGCTGCGGCCGGGACCATGACCATGATGATCGGCGGCGCGGAGGAAGATCTCGCGCTGGCGCAGCCCGTGATCTCGGCCATGTCGGGCACGGCGGTGCATGTCGGACCTTCGGGCGCGGGGAACATCGCCAAGCTCGTGAACAACATGCTGGTGGCGGCCCACCTCATCACGACGGGCGAGGCGATGCGCCTCTCCGAGGCTGCCGGCCTGCCCGCCGAGGCGGCGCTGAAGGTAGTGAACGCCGCCACCGGCCGCAGCGCGGTGAGCGAGCTGATGGTGCCGCGCTGGGTGCTGACCGAAAGCTTCGACAGCGGCTTCTCGGCCGGGCTGATGCGCAAGGATGTCGGCCTCGCCGCCGCATTGGCCGAGGCCACAGGAACGCGCCTGCCGCTCTCGGAGGCGGTGGCCCGCATCTGGGCCGAAACGCGCGAGCGCATCGCCGATGCCGACGACTTCACCCGCATGGCGGATCACCGGATGGAGAGGGAATATTGAGATGGCCGACAGCACCACGCGCATCGAGGAATTGCTGGCCGCCCTGCTGCCGGGCGGACAGGTCGGCAGCCTGGTCGCGGGCGAGATCCTGCCCGGCAACGGCGCCGCGCTGGAATTGGTGAACCCGGCGGATGGCCGGGTCTTTCTCACCTATGCGGATGGCGGCGCCGCGGTGGTGGATGCCGCCATGGCCGCCGCGCGCGAGGGCCAGCGCGCCTGGTGGGGCATGACCGCCTCCGCCCGCGGCCGCGCCATGTGGGAGGTGGCGCGGCTGGTCCGCGCCGAGGCCGCGCTGCTCGCGGAGCTGGAAACGCTCGCCGCCGGCAAGCCGATCCGCGACACGACGGGCGAGGTCACCAAGGTCGCGGAGATGTTCGAGTATTACGCCGGCTGGTGCGACAAGCTGCATGGCGAAGTCATCCCCGTCCCCACCAGCCACCTGAACTACACCCGGCCCGAGCCCTTCGGCACCGTGGTGCAGATCACGCCCTGGAATGCGCCGATCTTCACCGCCGGCTGGCAGATCGCGCCCGCCATCTGCGCCGGCAACGCCGCGGTGCTGAAGCCCTCGGAGCTGACGCCGCTCACTTCGCTGGCGCTCGGCGCCCTCTGTGACCGGGCCGGGCTGCCGCGCGGCCTGGTCTCGGTGCTGGCCGGGGCGGGGCTCACGACGGGGGCGGCGGCGGTCGGCCATCGCGATACGCGCCTTGTCGTCTTCGTCGGCTCGGCGGCGAGCGGTGCCGCCATCGCGGCCCAGGCGGCGCGCAACATCGTGCCCTGCATCCTGGAGCTCGGCGGCAAGTCGGCCAATATCGTCTTCGAGGACGCAGATCTCGACCGCGCGCTGCTCGGCGCGCAGGCGGCCGTGTTCAGCGGCGCGGGGCAGAGCTGCGTCGCGGGATCGCGCCTGCTGGTGCAGCGCGGCGTGCGGGATCGCTTCCTGGAGCGCCTGGCCCGCGCCGCCGGGCGCATCCCGGTGGGGGCGCCGACCGATCCCGCCACGCAGATCGGCCCCATCAACAACCGCCGCCAGCTGGAGCGCATCACCGGCATGGTGGGCGCGGCGCAGGCGGCAGGCGCGCGGCTCGCGGCCGGTGGCGGCTGCCCGGAGGCGCTGCGCGGGACCGGCGGCTTCTACTACGCGCCCACCATCCTGGACGGCGTCCCGCCCGCGGCGGAGATCGCGCAGGAGGAGGTGTTCGGCCCCGTCCTCGCCGCGCTGACCTTCGAGACGGAGGAGGAGGCGATCGCGCTCGCCAATGCCACGCCCTATGGCCTGGCGGGCGCGGTCTGGACGCGGGATGTGGGGCGCGCGCATCGCGTCGCCGCGCAGGTGCGCGCCGGCACCTTCTGGATCAATGGCTACAAGACGATCAGCGTGATGTCGCCCTTCGGCGGCTTCGGCCAGAGCGGCTTCGGCCGCTCCTCCGGGCGGGAGGCGCTGATGGCCTATACCCAGAGCAAGAGCGTCTGGACCGAGACGGCGGCGGAACCCGCCGCGCCCTTCGGCTACGGCGACAAGGGCTGAGCCGCCGACGAGCCCCGAAAACAAGAAACCCTGCCAGCGTGCTGGCAGGGTTTTTCGTTTCAGGCCCGAGGGATCGAGAGGGCCGAGGCCCCCTCGCCCGGATCACCGGATCTTCGGCAGCTCGTCGAAGCTGTGGAAGGGCGGCGGGCTGCTGACCTGCCACTCCAGCGTGGTCGCACCCTCGCCCCAGTAGTTGGCGGGGACGGTCGCGCCGCGCTTGAAGGTCACGTACATCACGTAGAAGAAGAAGATGAAGCCGGCCACCGAGATGTAGGCGCCCAGCGAGGCGACCAGGTTCCAGCCCCAGAAGGCGTCCGGGTAGTCCGGATAGCGGCGCGGCATGCCCTGGTTGCCCAGGAAGTGCATCGGGAAGAAGGTCAGGTTCACGCCGACGAAGGTGAGCCAGAAGTGGATCTTGCCCAGCTTCTCCGGATACTGGCGGCCCGACATCTTGCCGATCCAGTAGTAGATGCCGGCGTAGATGCCGAACACCGCACCCAGGCTCAGCACGTAGTGGAAGTGCGCCACCACGTAATAGGTGTTGTGCAGGATCTGCGTGATGCCGGCATTGGCCAGCACGACGCCCGTCACGCCACCCATGGTGAAGAGGAAGATGAAGCCGATGGCGAAGAGCATCGGCGTGTCGAACTTCATCGAGCCGCCCCACATGGTGGCGATCCAGGAGAAGATCTTCACGCCCGTCGGCACGGCGATGACCATGGTGGCGGCCATGAAGTAGGCGCGCGTGTCCACGTCCATGCCAGAGGTGTACATGTGGTGCGCCCAGACCACGAAGCCGACCACGCCGATGGCGACCATCGCGTAGGCCATGCCCAGGTAGCCGAAGACCGGCTTCTTGGAGAAGGTCGAGATCACGTGGCTGATGATGCCGAAGGCCGGCAGGATCATGATGTACACTTCGGGGTGGCCGAAGAACCAGAACAGGTGCTGGAACAGCACCGGGTCACCACCGCCGGCCGGGTCGAAGAAGGCCGTGCCGAAGTTGCGGTCCGTGATCAGCATGGTGATCGCGCCACCCAGCACCGGCACCGCCAGCAGCAGCAGGAAGGCGGTGACGAGCATGGACCAGACGAAGAGCGGCATCTTGTGCAGCGTCATGCCCGGGGCACGCATGTTGAAGATGGTGGTGATGAAGTTGGCCGCGCCGAGGATCGAGGAGGCGCCGGCCAGGTGCAGGGCGAAGAGCGCCATGTCCATGGCGGGGCCCGACTGGTAGGTGTCGTCCGAGAGCGGCGGGTAGATCGTCCAGCCCGCGCCGGCACCGCCGCCCACGAAGAGCGAACCGCCCAGCAGCAGGAAGGCCGGCACCAGCAGCCAGAAGGAGATGTTGTTCAGGCGCGGGAATGCCATGTCCGGCGCGCCGATCATGATCGGCACGAACCAGTTGCCGAAGCCACCGATCAGCGCCGGCATGATCACGAAGAACACCATGATCAGGCCATGGGCCGAGACATAGGCGTTCCACATCTGGCCATCGGCGAAGATCTGCAGGCCAGGCTGCTGCAGCTCCATGCGCATCAGCACGGAGAGGCCGATGCCGATGATCGCGGCGAACAGCGAGAAGATGATGTAGAGGGTGCCGATATCCTTGTGATTCGTGCTGAACAGCCAGCGATTCACGAAGCTCGGCTTGTGGTCGTCATGCCCATGCGCATCCGCGTGTGCCATGTCCCGGTGCCTTTCCTTAACCTTGCGCGGCCGGCGTCACTGACGCGCCGCAGCGATTCGAATGGTGTCGCCCGCGGCATCCGCAAGGGCGGGAGCGGCCTGATCGTCCTGGCGGGCGAAGCGCGTGCGGGCGCTCGCCACCCAGGCGTCGAACTCGGCCTGCGGCACGGCCTTCACCACGATCGGCATGAACCAGTGGTTCACCCCGCAGATCTGGTTGCACTGGCCGTAGAAGGTGCCCACGCGGTCGGCGCGCATCCAGGTCTCCAGCGTACGGCCGGGGATGGTGTAGCGCTGCACGCCGAGGCTCGGCACGAAGAAGCTGTGGATCACGTCCACGCCCTGCGTCATGACGCGGATGGTGCGGCCCACGGGCACCACCAGCGGCTCGTCCACTTCCAGGCTGCGGAACTGGCCGGCGCGGATGTCCTCGTCCTGGATGGGGCGGCTGTCGAAGGCGAAGTTGCCATGGTCCGGGAAGCGATAGTTCCAGTACCACTGATGGCCGGTCACGTTGATCGTGAGGTCGGCGTCGCGGGCGCGGTCCTGGTAGTAGATCAGCCGGAAGGAGGGCACCGCGATGACCAGCAGGATCAGCACCGGGATCACCGTCCAGGCGATCTCGAGCGGGGTGTTGTGGCTGTTCTGCGAGGGGACGGGGTTCGCCTTCTCGTTGTAGCGCCACATCACCCAGGCCAGCAGGATGGCCACGAAGATCGTGATGACCACGATGATCCAGAAGACCAACTCGTTGAAGCTGGAGATGGCGTCCTTGATCGGCCCGCCCGATTCCTGCAGCCCCATGCCCCACGGCACAGGGGCGCCCACCATGGGCGCCTGGGTTTGCGCGAAGGCCATGCCGCCCGCCGCCACCAGCCCCAGGATTGCCATTCCGAGAATTCGTCCGATACGCCCGATCACGCGCCGCACCTTGCCCCAAAACCTGAAGCGACGGCCCGGGGCCATCGCCCGGTGGCCACATCGGCCACCTGCGGGCGCAACATGGCATGCCCTCTTCGAGGGGCCGGCCCGGCGCCGCGCGCGGACCATAGGCGGCGTGCGACGGGCCGACAAGCCTCGCGGCGCTGCAACAAAGGGGTTTTTTGGGCCGGCCGGGGCTGGCGAAAGCGTTTCGCGCACGGCCCAAACCAGGGCGTGCGCTAGCCGCCCTCGATGATCTCGCTCTCGCCGCCCTCGGCCACGTGGTCCACCATGTCCGTCAGCATCGAGCGGATGTGCGGGTCCCCCACCATGTAGAAGACCTGCCGGCCGCGCCGGTCGGCCGTCAGCAGCCGGGCCGCACGCAGAAGCCGCAGGTGGTGCGAGACGAGGCTGGGCGAGATCGCCAGCATGTCCGCCGTGGCGCCGACGGAAACGGGCTGGTCCAGGCAGGCCAGGATGATCTTGAGGCGCGTGGGGTCGCTCATCAGGCGGAACATCTCCGCCAGCTCGAACACCTCGTCCTCGTTGATGCGCACGCCCGTTGCCATCGTTGCAGCTTCGGCCCACCCGCGCCGCAACACAAGAGATGTTCCGCGGCCGAATAGCCTTGACGTGACCGCACGCCGGGACAAGGTTCGGAGACAAGTCTCTGATTTAATTTGAGGAATGAACAGGTGAACAGCTATTCATCCATCCCTCGCCGGGCGATCTTGGCCCTCGCCCTGCCCGCCTTCGCCCTGGCTCTGCCCGGCGGCAGCCGGGCCCAGCCCGCCCGGCCGGTGGCCCTGGCCACCACCGGCATGGTGGCCGACCTGGTGCGCGGCGTGGGCGGCTCCGCACTCACCACGGAGACGCTGATCGGCGAGGGCGTGGACCCGCACCTGTTCCGGCCCACGCGCAATGACATCGCCCGCATCCTGCGCGCCGACGCCCTCTTCTTCAACGGACACCGGCTGGAGGGGCGGATGCATGACGTGCTGGACCGCGCGGCCGCCCAGGGAAAGCCCTCCCTCGCCGTCGCCGAGGCCATCCCGCGCTCCCGCCTGCGTCAGCATGACGACTACCCCGACGCGGCCGACCCGCATGTCTGGATGGACCCCATGCTCTGGGCCGAAGCGCTGCCCGCCATCGCCGCCACCCTGTCCCGCCTGCCCAGGCTCGGCGGCGACCTCCAGGCCGGCGTCGCCACCACCCGCGCGCAGCTGCATCGCCTGGACGCCTATGCGCGGGACGTGCTGGCGCCGATCCCGGCGGAGCGGCGCGTGCTGGTCACGGCGCATGACGCCTTCGCCTATTTCGGCCTGCGCTACCAGTTCCAGGTCGAATCCATCCAGGGCCTCTCGACCGAGGCCGAGGCGAGCCTCAGCCGCATCGAGGCCATGGTCCGGTTGATCGTGGACCGGCGCATCCCCGCCATCTTCACCGAGAGCTCGGTGCCCGACCGCGCGGTGCGCGCGCTGATCGAGGGTGTCGCGGCGCGCGGCCACCAGCTCCGGCTGGGCGGCACGCTCTTCTCCGACTCCATGGGCCGGCCCGGCACCTACCGGGGCACCTATGAGGGCATGATGGACCACAACATCACCACCATTTCCCGCGCGCTGGGCGGTTCCGCGCCCGAGCGCGGGCTGAACGGGCGACTGTGACAGCACCCTTCTCCGTCTCCGGTCTCAGTGTCAGCTATGCCGGGCGCCCCGCGCTGCGCGACGTGACCTGGGAGGCGGCACCCGGGCTGACCGCCATCCTCGGCCCCAATGGCGCGGGGAAATCCACCCTGCTCAAGGCGGCGCTCGGCCTGATTCCGGCCGATTCGGGGGAGGCGCGCTTCTTCGGCCTGCCGCTCGACCAGGCGCGCGCGCGCGTCGCCTACCTGCCGCAGCGGGCCAGCGTGGACTGGGATTTCCCGGCCAGCGCGCTCGACATCGTCGCCATGGCGCGGCTGCCGCGCATGCGCTGGTGGGGCAGCGTGCCGCGCGCCGAGCGGGAGATGGCGCGCGCGGCCCTCGCTTCCGTCGGCCTTGCCGATTTCGCGGACCGGCAGATCGGCCGCCTGTCCGGCGGGCAGCAGCAGCGCGTCTTCCTGGCCCGCGCCCTCGCCCAGGGCGCCGACCTCTTCCTGATGGACGAGCCCATGGCCGCGGTGGACGCGGTGACGGAACAGACCATCCTCGGCGTGCTGCACGACCTCGCGCGCGAGGGAAAGAGCGTGCTGATGGTGCATCACGACCTCTCCCTCATCACCGCGCATTTCGACCAGGTGCTGATCCTGGCCGGCGGGGTCATCGCCGCCGGGCCGGTGGGCGAGGCCTTCACCGATGCCTCCATCGCCCGCGCCTTTGGCGGCCTGCCGGGACGGCCGGCGGCATGATCGGCCACAACACGCTGATCGTGCTGCTGGGCTGCGCCGCGCTCGGCGCCGCCTCGGGCGTGGTGGGCGCCTTCGCGCTGCTGCGCGGCCGGGCACTGCTGGCGGATGCGATCGGCCATGCGGCGCTGCCCGGCGTGGTCGCGGCCTCGCTGCTCATGGCCGCTCTCGGCGGGCCCGCGCGCAGCCTCGCGCCCCTCCTGCTCGGCGCCGCGCTTTCGGCCTGGCTCGGATTGCTGGCGCTGCGCGCGCTGACGGCAAGCGGTCGCATCCGGCAGGATGCCGCGATCGGCGTGGTGCTCTCCGCCTTCTATGCGCTGGGCACGGTCGGCCTCTCGATCGCCCAGGCGATGCCGGAGGCGGCGCAGGCCGGCCTCTCCCATTTCATCCTGGGCCAGGCGGCGACGATGACGGAGGGCGATGCGATGCTGGCCGGCGGGCTCGCGCTCGGCTGCATCGCCGTGATCGCGGCGCTGTTCCAGCCGCTGCGAGCGTTGTGCTTCGACGAGGCCTTCGCGCGCAGCCAGGGCCTGCCGGTGCGCCTGCTCGACCTTGCGCTACTGGCGCTGCTGCTGGCGGTCTGCGTCGCCGGGCTGCCGGCCGTGGGGCTGCTGCTGGTGGTGGCGCTGCTCATCGTGCCGGCCGCTGCCGCGCGGCTCGTCACGCGTGGGCTGCCGGCCATGGTGGTGCTGGCGGGCACATTGGGCGCGGCGGCCGGAGCCAGCGGCGCGCTGATCTCGACCCGCTTCGACCATATCCCGACCGGGGCCGCGGTGGTGCTGGCGGGGCTGCTCGGCTTCGGCGCCGCGTTGGTGTTCCAGCGCCGATGACCGAGTTCCTCCAGCTCGACCTGCCGCCCTTGCTCGCCGCCTTGCTGGCCGGCGGCACTTGCGGGCTGCTCGGCTCCTTCCTCGTGCTGCGGCGGGAGAGCCTTCTGGGTGACGCACTGTCCCATGCCGTGCTGCCCGGCATCGTGGTGGGCTTCGCGCTGACCGGGCTGCGCAGCGCGGGGCCCATGCTGCTCGGCGCCCTGGCGGCGGCGCTGCTGGCGACACTCGCCATCGGCTGGGTGAAGCGCGCCGCGCGGCTGGAAGGCGGCGCGGCGACCGGCCTGGTCTTCACCGGCTTCTTCGCCATGGGCCTCGTCCTGCTGGAGGTGACCGGCGCGCGCAGTGCCGATCTCGACGTGGACTGCGTGCTCTTCGGCCAGCTCGAAACGCTCGTCTGGCTGGAGGCGCAGGGATGGGCCTCGCTGCTGGACCCGGCCGCGCTGGCCGGGCTGCCGCGGCAATTGGGGCTGCTGGCGGCGGTGGCGCTGGTGGCGGGGCTGGCGGTGGCGGTGTTTTGGCGCCCCCTGCAACTCATCGCCTTCGACCCGGCCTTCGCCGCCTCGCTCGGGCTGCGTGTCGGCCGGTGGGAGATGGGGCTGAACCTGCTGATCGCGGCCGCCGCCGTCGCTGCCTTCGAAGCGGTGGGCAGCATCCTGGTGGTGGCCATGCTCGTCTGCCCCGCGGTGGCGCTCCGGCTGATGACCGACCGCTACCGCGTGCAGGTGGTGGGCGGCGCCGGGCTGGGCGCCGGGCTGGGGGCGGCGGGCGTGCTGCTGGCCGGCCCCCTGCCCGCGGCGCTCGGGCTTGGCCTGTCGCTCAACGCGGCGGGGCTGATCGGCACGCTGGCGGGGCTGGTGGTCGCCGGATGCCTGATCCTGCGGACCCGGCCTGCCTGAGGCGATCTTCGCCACATCCCCCTTCCCCTTTCCCCCCGCATCGTCAGATGATGCAGAGGACAGATCTTGAGGGAGACGACCCATGGCGAAGTTTGGCCTGAGCCAATCGGTGCGGCGCGTGGAGGACCCCCGGCTGCTGCTGGGTGCCGGGCGCTACACGGACGACATCGCCCTCGAAGGCCAGGCGCATGGCTATGTGCTCCGCAGCCCGCATGCCCATGCCCGGCTCGCCTCGGTGGATCCCACCGCCGCCCGCGCCATGCCGGGCGTGCTGGCCGTGCTGACCGGGGCCGACCTGCTGGCGATGGGTGTGGGTGAGCTGCCCTGCGCCATCCCCATGAAGAACATCGACGGCACGGACCGCGCGAACACGCTGCACATGCCGCTGGCCACCGACGCGGTGCGCCATGTGGGCGACCCCGTCGCCTTCATCATCGCCGAGACCCAGGGCCAGGCGCGCGACGCGGCCGAGGCGGTGGAAGTGGATTACGAGGTGCTGCCCTCCGTCACCGACCTCGCCGTCGCGGGCGAGGCGGGGCAGCCGCAGATCTGGCCCGGCGCCAGCAACAACACCCTCTTCGACTGGGAGGTGGGCGACAAGGCGAAGACTGAGGCCCTCTTCGCCCAGGCCGCGCATGTGACGCGGCTGACGGTGGTGAACAACCGCGTCGTCGTTGCCTCCATGGAAGGCCGCGCCTGCGCCGCGCAATATGACGCCGCCACTGGCCATTTCACGCTGCATGCCGGCACCCAGGGCTCCTGGCTGGTGAAGAACCTGCTGGCTTCCTCCGTGCTGAAGGTCAGCCCGGATCTCGTGCGCGTGGTGACGCCCGATGTGGGCGGCGGCTTCGGCATGAAGCTGTTCCTCTATGCCGAATATGCGCTCTGCGCGATCGGCGCCCGCGCCGTGGGCCGGCCCGTGAAATGGGCGGCGGAACGCACCGAGGCCTTCCTCTCCGACACGCATGGCCGCGACAACATCACCCTCGGTGAGCTCGCGCTGGATGCGAATGGCAAGTTCCTGGCCCTGCGCACGCGCAACGTGGCGAATATGGGCGCCTATCTCTCCACCTTCGCGCCCTTCATCCCGACCGGCGCGGGCACCAAGGTGCTGGCCAGCGTCTATGGCTTCGAGGCGATCCATGCCCGCGTGCTCGGCATGGCCACCAACACGGTCCCGGTGGATGCCTATCGCGGCGCCGGCCGCCCCGAGAGCAACTACCTGGTGGAGCGCCTGATTGATCAGGCGGCGCGCGACCTCAAGCTCGACCGCATCGAGCTGCGCCGCCGCAACATGGTGAGCCAGGCCGCGATGCCCTACGTCACCGCCATGGCGCAGCGCTACGATAGCGGTGATTTCCCGCGCGTGATGGATGCAGCGCTGGCGAAAATCGACTGGGCCGGCTTCCCTGCCCGCCGGGCGGAGGCCGCCAAGCGCGGCAAGAAGCGGGGCATCGGCCTCGCCTACTACCTGGAAGCCACCGGCGGCGGCCCGACCGAGAATGCGTCGGTAAAATTCGCGGATGACGGCTTCGTGGACGTCTATGTCGGCACACAGAGCACCGGCCAGGGCCATGAGACGGCCTATGCCATGCTGACGAGCCACGAGCTCGGCATTCCCATCGACAAGATCCGCATTCGCCAGGGCGATTCCGACAGCCTGCCCTCGGGCGGCGGCACGGGCGGCGCGCGCAGCCTCTATTCCGAGGGCCAGGCCATCCTCGTCACCGCGGCCTCGGTCATCGAGAAGGGCAAGCAGGCCGCCTCCGATATGCTGGAGGCCGCGGTGGTGGACATCGAGTTCAACCCCAAGGCCGGGCGATTCGGCGTGGTCGGCACCGATCGCGGCGTGGACATCCTGAGCCTTGCCGCGCGGCAGCGGCAGCGCGTGGCGGCAGGCGAGGACACCATCCTGCTGGACGCGCTGGAGACGGCGAAGATCGAGTTCCACACCTTCCCCAATGGCTGCCACGTGGCCGAGGTGGAGGTGGACCCCGAGACGGGCATGATCAGCATCCCGCGCTACATCGTGGTGGATGATGTGGGTCACGCGCTGAACCCGCTGATCGTGCGCGGCCAGGTGCATGGCGGCGTGGCGCAGGGCATCGGCCAGGCCTTCCATGAGCGCACCGCCTATGACCCGGAGAGCGGCCAGCTCCTCTCCGCCAGCTTCATGGACTACGCCCTGCCCCGCGCCGGCGACCTGCCGGAGATCGAGGTGGATCTGATCGAGGTGGTCTGCGAGACCAACCCGCTCGGCGTGAAGGGCGCGGGCGAGGCCGGCGCCGTGGGCTCGCCGCCCGCGGTGGTGAATGCGCTGGTGGATGCGCTGGCCGATGCGGGCGTTTCCACCATCGACATGCCGGCGACGCCCGAGGTGGTCTGGAAGGCGCTGCACGCGGCCTGAGGTGCAAGGCGAGCCCGCCGGCCGCCCAATACCGGCCACGCAATGGTCACGGCCCGGAGCCCCTCGGGCGCCGGGCTGATCAGATGTTCGCGCCCTCCGGTCTCAGGCGGCCTTGAAGCGCTGGATCAGAGCTTCCGCCTCGGCCGCCATCTCGACGCCGAAGGATGGCAGGCTCAGCCGCGCCCGCAGATGGTCCGGCAGCATCCGCTGCGCCGAGACACGCGGGCGCTTCATCTCCGGGATGATCCGCTCAGCGCCGTAAAGGTCCAGATATTCCTGGTGATTGTCGAACAGGCTGCGGCCCACATAGTCCACGAAGGTCTCCGTCGGTGCGCCATGCGCCAGGATCTCCTCATGGCCCTCCGTCTCGATGTGATACCAGGTGAACACCTCCGGCATCTCCGACAGCGGAACGAAGCGGATCGTGGTGCCGTTCACCAGCGCGCCGGCATTCACCACCAGGCCCTCCCAGATCATGCCATGGGCCGCGGTCACATAGAGATCCGCGTGCGGCAGCCCGTTACCCAGCGCCCCCATCGTGATGCAGACCGGCTCCATCTTCGGCGAGGCGACGATGGAGTGATTGCGGATGCGCTGCCGGCCGATCCACTTCACCGGCACCGCACGCCCATCCGCCGTCAGGATCAGATCCCCGATGGCGAGGCTTTCCACCGCGCGCTCACCGTTGGGCGTCGCGATCCGCGTGCCTTCCAGGAAGCAGACGGTAAAGGGGAGCGCATCGAGGGAGGGCAGAGGATCCGGGGGGGTGAACGCATCGGGATCAGGGAGCTGACCATAGACATCGACATTGGCGCCGTTCTGCACGACGACGAAGACGTAACCATCCTGTTCGAAGGTACCTACGAAGCTGCCAGTGTCCGCGCCGCCAATCTGGTCGCCAATTTCAAATACGGAACTTCCTGGATTTGTGAGATTTTCCAAAGTCCACAAATTCCCTGGAAAACTTCCAGTCAGATCTCCATTTGTATAGGTCAAGTGAATGTTTGAGTCGTATCCACTCATAATGAATCGCTCTCTTTGTCAAAAAGGGGGGTTCACATGACAACTATCGGAGCGATGCCATTCTGGTATCGCCGTACAGGTCGCGTTGCCGCGAGGAACACGTATCAAAAACCAAAGGCCGGAAGCTGGCAGGACAACCGCCGATCCGGCCAACATCCCGCCCCTGGGCACGCACCGATGGAAGACGTACGCGGTGGAGCCTAGAACGTGGACACCGTTTCACGCAATGTTCAATATGCCTGCACATTCGAAAATCTCGAAGTCGGCCGCCTCGAAGATGGCGACGACCACCCGCGACCGCCGATCCGAGGCGTCGCGGACGCCGGCAGCAGGCGACCAGTGCCGCGGCGAACCGGGGCTGGGCCATGTCAGGGTGACGCAGCACCCGCGCCGGAGGCTCCGCCAGCGCCCTGCTGTTTCAGGCGGCCTTGAAGCGCTGGATCAGGGCTTCCGCCTCGGCCGCGATCTCAATGCCGAAGGATGGCAGGCCCAGCCGCGCCCGCAGATGGTCCGGCAGCATCCGCTGCGCCGAGACACGCGGGCGCTTCATCTCCGGGATGATCCGCTCGGCGCCGTAAAGGTCCAGATATTCCTGGTGATTGTCGAACAGGCTGCGGCCCACATAGTCCACGAAGGTCTCCGTCGGTGCGCCATGCGCCAGGATCTCCTCATGGCCCTCCGTCTCGATGTGATACCAGGTGAACACCTCCGGCATCTCCGACAGCGGAACGAAGCGGATCGTGGTGCCGTTCACCAGCGCGCCGGCATTCACCACCAGGCC